>CAYQRE010000016.1:0-111798 GCA_964420075.1 uncultured Thermoanaerobaculia bacterium
GCGATCATCGCCCACGTCGACCACGGCAAGACCACGCTGGTCGACGCCATGCTCTGGCAGAGCGGCATCTTCCGCTCGAACGAGCAAGTGGCCGAGCGGGTGATGGACTCGATCGACCTCGAGAGGGAGCGCGGCATCACCATCATGGCCAAGAACACGGCCATCCAATACCGCGGCACCCTGATCAACATCGTCGACACTCCCGGCCACGCCGACTTCGGTGGCGAGGTGGAGCGCACGCTCAAGATGGTCGACGGCGTGATGCTGCTGGTCGACGCCAGTGAGGGCCCCCTGCCACAGACCCGTTTCGTGCTACGCAAGGCCCTTGAGGCCGGCCTCGCACCGATCCTCGTGATCAACAAGATCGACCGCCCGGACGCCCGCGCCGCCGAGGTGCTCAACGAGGTCTACGACCTCTTCATCGACCTCGACGCCTCCGAGGCGCAGCTCGACTTCCCCGTCTACTACGCCAACGCCCGCGCCGGTCGCTGCCGGACCAGCCCCGACGGTGAGGACTCCACGCTCGAGCCCCTCTTCGAGGAGATCCTGAAGAGCGTGCCGCCGCCGCGCTACGACCCGGCCTCGCCCCTGCAGCTCCTGGTCACCAACCTGGCCTACGACGACTACGTCGGCCGGCTGGCCGTCGGCCGGCTCTTTGCCGGCGAGATCAAGAAGGGCCAGGAGGTCGCCCTCTGCCATGCGAGCGGCGAGGTGGCGAAGGCCAAGGTGTCCGGGCTGTGGGGCTACCAGGGCCTCAAGCGAGTGGAGATCGACGCCGCCGGACCCGGCGACATCGTGGCCGTCTCGGGCCTCGAAGAGGTTGGCATCGGCGACACCCTCTCGAGCCTTGAGGACCCGCGCCCGCTACCGGCGATCGTCGTCGACGAGCCGACCATCGCCATGGTCTTCTACGTCAACAACTCCCCGGTCGCCGGCCGCGAAGGCAAGTGGGTGACCTCCCGCAAGCTGCGCGAGCGGCTCGAGAAGGAGAGCCGGCACAACGTCGCCATCCGCGTGCAGGACAGCGACTCCCCCGATGCCTTCAAGGTCTCCGGCCGCGGCGAGCTGCAGCTCGCCATCCTCATCGAGATGATGCGTCGTGAGGGCTATGAGCTCGCGGTCGGCAAGCCCGAGGTGCTCACCAAGCGGATCGACGGCCAGCTCTGCGAGCCGATGGAGATGCTCGTGATCGACTGCCCGGAGGAGTTCATCGGCATCGTCACCCAGAAGCTCGGGCCCCGCCGCGGCCGCATGGTGAAGATGATCAACCATGGCAGCGGCCGCGTGCGGCTCGAGTTCCGTGTTCCGTCCCGAGGACTGATCGGTTTTCGCAGCGAGTTCCTCGCCGAGACCCGCGGCACCGGCCTGATGAACCAGATCTTCGACGGCTACGCGCCCTGGCAGGGCGACATCGCGCACCGCGCCACCGGCGCGCTGGTGTCCGATCGCACTGGCAAGGCGACGGCCTACGCGATCGAGGGCCTGCAGCCCCGCGGTGAGCTCTTCGTCTCACCGCAAGACGAGGTCTACGAGGGGATGATCGTCGGCGAGCACTCGCGACCCAACGACCTCGACGTCAACATCACCAAAGAAAAGAAGCTTACCAACATGCGAGCGGCGGGGGCCGAAGAGCTCGTGCGGCTGATCCCGGCCCGGCGTCTGTCGCTCGAGCAGGCGATCGAGTTCATCAAAGACGACGAGCTCGTCGAGGTCACCCCGACGAGCTTCCGGCTGCGCAAGAAGATCCTGCAGGCCAACCGCCGCTGAGCCGGGCGGCCACTGCCGGCCGCCCGTTCAGAAAAGGTTTTCTTGGCTGGCTCGCCCGGGAAGCTGCAGCGGCGGTCCCAAGCGGCGCCTGGGGCCGCCGGATGCGGCTCGGGCCTCCTAGCCGCGGACGACCACGGAGCTCGCGGTCAGGCTGGCACCGCTGCCGGTGTAGTGCACCTCCACCTTCTCACCGGCCTTGAGCTCAGCGATCGTCACCGGCTTGCCCTTCGCAGTGAGCGTCGCGCTGCCGATGTTGAAGGTCAGGGTCTTGCTGCCCTCCTTGACCACCAGCGACTTGGCGGTGGCATCGACGCTGCTGATCACGCCTTCGGCGCGCATCGAGTGCTCGGCCGGCTTCGCCGCCGGAGCGCTGGCGTGGTTCGCCGGCGCGGTGGCGGCGAAGGTCGGCAGGACGACGAGAGAGGCGAGAAGGAAGATCAGGACCGACATACGCTGCGCCTTCATACGTGGAAACCTCGTTGCAAGGTCGGCGGGCGATGAATTCGCACGCTCACCCCTCACAAGAGCACGGGGCATGCCAGTCCACGAGCGCAAGAAACCTTGCAATTCTGTCCTGGGAGAGGGGAGAGAGCCGGTCGTCGCGGGGTTCGGCTTTCCTTTCTGGCGCGCCATTCGGACGTACTGACCCTGTAAGGGGCCCGGTGCTACGATCGCTGCGGTCCCGCGGCACCGAGCGGGCCCACCAACGATGGACACGCCCCCCTTGTGGAGCCCCATCCAGCCCGGCACCCTGCGCCAGCGGCTGCAGCCGGCCGGCCTGGTGATCGTGGCCCTGGTGGCGGTGGTCGCCGGCATGCTCCTCGCCGAGTTTCGGCTCGCCTCGGCGGAGCGGGCCCTGGTGCGGCGAAGCCGCAACGCCGGGCGCTCCCTCGCCGACTCCCTGACGCATGAGCTCACCCGCCGACCCGGCCAGACCCTGCGGTCCGCCGCCGGCCAATCGACTTTCCAGAAGGCGGCTGCCTCCCTGTTGCGCACGGGCCCGGCCATCGCGTTCCTGCGCGCGGTCGACGACGACGGCAACGTCGTCTGGACCTCGGAGGGCGATGGTGCCGCCGACCGCTGGATCGGGGGACGGCCGGACGACTTCCTGGCCGGTGGCGTGGAGCGCACGCGGGTCCCCGATGTCGAACAGGATGACGGCGACCTCTTTCTCGAGATGGTCGCCTCGGTGGGCGGCCAGCCGGCCACCGGGACCTTGGTGCTCGGCCTCTCCGAAGCCGGCATGGCAGCCGAGGGGCGCCGCGACCTGTGGCGCACGATCGGCGTTCTGGCCGGCTTCGGCACGCTCCTCTTCGTGGCTCTCATCCTCGCCTATGGCCAGCTGCTGCAGCGCCGCGGCGAGCAGCTGCTGCGCCGGGCGCACGCCGAGCACCTTGGTGAGCTCGGCATGCTGGCCGCGGGCCTCGCCCATGAGCTGCGCAATCCGCTCAACGCGATGCGCTTCGCAGCCGGCTCCCTCGAGTTGCGGGCCGAGCACGTCCAGCCACCGCAGCTCGCCACCGAGATGGTCGGCATCACCGGCGAGATCAGCGAGGAGATCACCGCCCTAGACCGCATCCTGACCTCGTTTCTCGCCTACGCACGGCCAGCGCGCGAAGAGGCCGAGGAGGTAGACGTCGTCGCCGTCTGCCGGGCTGCCCTCGGTGTCGTCGAGCGCTCGAGCTCGGCCTCGGGCGTCGTGCTCGAGCTCGCTGTGCCCCCGGAGCCCGTCCTCGCCCGCCTGGTGGCCGGCCGCCTGCGACAGGTCTTGATCAACCTGCTGCTCAATGCCGTCGACGCCAGCCCGGCCGCTGGGCGCGTGCGAATGTCGGTGGCACGTACGGGGGAGACGCTGCTGCTGGCGGTGGACGACGACGGGCCCGGCGTGCCGGCAAGCCTCGCGGCGAGCCTCTTCGAGCCCTTCACCACCACCAAGCCGGGTGGTTCGGGCCTGGGCCTCGCGATCTGCCGGCGGCTGGTCTCGGAGATGCAGGGGGAGATCCGTTACCGGCCCGGCGCTGCCGGTGGCAGCCGCTTCGAGGTCTCGCTCCCCGTCGCGCCGGCCGGCTGAGCGGCGGTGGGGAGAGCTTTGAGCGATGAGGACCAATCCATGATGCTCCATCCTGGGGCTGGCAGGCTGCACGTCCTCCTGGTGGACGACGACGAGGGGAGCCGCCGTTCGATCGAACGGTTCCTGCGCGACACCGGCAACGAGGTCACCGCGGTTGCCGACGCCGAGTCCGCGCTCGCGAGGCTCGCCGCCGAGACCTTTTCGGTGGTGGTGACGGACTTCAAGCTCCCCGGCATCGACGGCATCGAGCTGGTACGCCGGGCGCGCGAGCTGGGCTATGCCTGCCCTTGCCTGCTGATCACGGCCCATGGCGACGTGCAGAGCGCCGTCGCCGCGATGCGCGCCGGGGCGATCCACTTCGTCGAGAAGCCCGTCTCGCCGCCCCTGCTGCTCGAGCTGGTGCGCGAAGCGGCCGAGAAGCACGCTCTCCGCCTCGAGGTCGACCGGCTGCGGCGGCAGCTCGACAGCCGCTACGGCTTCTCGCAGATCATCGGCGGCTCACCGGCGATGGCCCAGGTCTTCGAGCGGATCCGTCTCGCCGCGCCCTCGGTGGCGACGGTGCTGATCGCCGGTGAGTCCGGCACCGGCAAGGAGCTGGTGGCGCGGGCCCTGCACCAGAACAGCCTGCGGCGCTCCGGCCCGTTCGTCGCTGTCAACTGCGCCGCGCTGCCCGAAGCGCTGGTCGAAAGCGAGCTCTTCGGGCATGAGAAGGGGGCCTTCACCGGCGCCTTGACCAGTCGCAAGGGCTACTTCGAGGCCGCCGAGAAGGGCACGCTCTTCATCGACGAGATCGGCGACCTCCCGCTTGCCCTGCAACCCAAGCTGCTGCGCGCCCTCGAGCAGCGGGCGATCACCCGCGTGGGCTCGACCCGCGAGCTGCCGATCGATGTCCGCATCGTCGCCGCCACTCATCAGTCGCTCGACAGCATGGTCAAGGAGGGCCGCTTCCGCGCCGACCTCTACTTTCGCCTCGCCGTGCTGAAGATCGACCTGCCGCCCCTCAGGGCTCGCCGCGACGACATCCGCGTGCTGGTCGCGAGCTTTCTCGAGCAGCTGGCCAGCACCTCGCAGCGGCCGCCGTTCAGCATCATGCCGGAGGCCCTCGACGCCTTCGAGCAGTACAGCTGGCCGGGCAACGTCCGCGAGCTGCGCAACACCGTCGAGTCCCTGACCGTGCTCAACACCAGTGGTGCCATCGGTCTCGAGGACCTCCCGGCCCACATCCTGCGCGGCGAGGAGCCGGCGGTGGAGGCGATGCCCGAGCCGGCCCCGGCCGGCCAGCCGCCCGGCGCAAGCGAGGAGCAGGCCGAGACCGGCCCAGGAGCTCGCTTCCCCAGCCTCGCCGCGGTCGAGCAGAAGACCATCCTCAAGACCCTCGAGGCCTGCGGTGGCAACCGCACGCGCGCGGCGCAGGTCCTCGGCATCGGCTTGAGGACGATCCAGCGCAAGCTGCGCGAGTACGGCGTCGAGTAAGGCTAGCCGGCGAGCGGCAGGCGTAGGCGGGCCTCGCAGCCGTGGCCCCGCCGACGGTCTTCGAGGGTCAGGCTGCCGCCGTGCGCCTCGGCGATTTGCCGCGAGAGCACCAGGCCGATGCCGCTGCCGCCCGGCTTGGTGGTGAAGAACGGTACGAAGAGATTGCCCGTCGCGGGCAGGCCGGGGCCATCATCCTCGATCGCCAGCTCGAGCTCGCCACGGCGGATCGTCCAGGCGATGCGCACCTCGCCACCGGTTTCGAGCGCCGCCTCGACGGCGTTGCGCACCAGGTTGATCAGCAGCTGCTCGAGCTGGTCGGCGTCGGCCGAGACGGTGAGCTCCGGCCCGCCCTCGACGGTGACCGGGGCCCGGCTGTCGAGCGCCGCCACCCGCCGCACCAAGGCCGCCAGGGCCACCGGGTGGCGGCGGGGCGGCGGCAGGCGAGCCAGCCGCGAGTAGGCGGCCATGAAGCGAGAGAGCGACTCCGAGCGCTGCGCGATCACCGCCAGGCCGCTCGCCATGTCCTCGCGCCAGTCCGCCGGCAGCGCCGGCTTGCGCAGCAGAGCACCAAGGGTCGCGGCCATCGACTTGATCGGTGCCAGTGAGTTGTTGAGCTCGTGCCCGAGGACGCGGATCAGCCGTTTCCAGGCCTGCCGCTCTTCCTCCCGCAGCGCCTGGCTGAGGTTCGAGACCACCAGCAGTTCATGGTGGAGGCCACCCTCGCGAAAACCGCTCCGTCGCACGCCCCAACGGCCCTCACCCGCCGGGAAGGCCAGCTGCTCGGTGCGCCAAGGGGCACCGCCGAGGAGCTCGGCCAACCCGACCTCAGCGGCCGAACGGCCGACGAGCTCCGCCGCCGGGCTGGCCAGCAAGCGCTCACCCGCCGGGTTGACCAGCCGCAGCCGGTGCCCGCCGTCGAAGGCGAAGATGGCGACGTCGATCTCCTCGATCACCTTGCGCAGCAGCGCTGTCGCCTCGACGGCCCCCAGCCGCTGCTCCATCAGCGTTTCGGAGAGCACGTTGACCTCGCGCATCACCTCGCCGAGCACGTCGTCGGCCCGGCCGCGGCGGGCGCGCAGCGAGAAGTCCCCCTCGCGCGAGGCCTGCAGCAGGTTGGCGAGGGTCTGGAGCGGAAAGACCACCCGGCGGCGCAGCGCCGTGGCGAAGCCCAGCCAGAGGCCGACGACGAGGATCGTCAGCGTCCAGCGCACTTTCGCGCTGTGGTCCCCCAGCCAGAGGAAGACGAGGGCGAGGGTGGAGCCCGGCAGGCCCGCGGCGAGGGCGAGGGCGAAGATCCGGTCTTCGTAGCGGACTTGGAGCCTGCTGGCCACGGACCGAGTGTAGCCCGGTCTTGATGTAGCTCGGTCTACAGGGAGTGCTTCTCGATCCGCCGATAGAGTGCGCTGCGCGACAGGCCGAGGGCCCGGGCCGCTTCGCTCACCCGACCGTCGTAGCGGGCCAGGGCCTTGCGGATCAAGAGCTTCTCGACCTCCTCGAGGGGCAGATCCTCGAGGCGCGCGGCTGGCTCGCGTTCCGCGCGCAGCCCGAGGTCCGCGGCCTCGATCTCGTCGCCGCGCGCCATCAGCACCCCACGCTCGACGGCGTGCGACAGCTCTCGCACGTTGCCTGGCCACTCGTGAGCCAGCAGCTGCTGCACGGCGCGCGGCGCGAAACCGCGCACCGCCTTGCGGTACTTGGGAGCATGCAGGCCCAGGAAGTGTGCGGCGAGCGGCACGATGTCCTCACGCCGCTCGCGCAGCGCCGGCAGACGGATCTCGACCGTGTTGAGGCGGAAGAGGAGATCGCGGCGGAAGCGGCCGGCGGCCACCTCGGCCTCGAGGTCGGCATTGGTGGCCGAGAGCAGGCGGGCCGCCACCTGGCGGGTCCGCGACGAGCCGACCCGCTCGTACTCGCCCGTCTCCACCACCCGGAGGAGCTTCGCCTGCTGCGGCAGGCCGAGGTTAGCGATCTCGTCGAGGAAGAGCGTGCCACCGTCTGCCAGCTCGAAGCGGCCCACGCGGTCCGCCTTGGCGTCGGTGAAAGCACCGCGCACGTGCCCGAAAAGCTCGCTCTCGAAAATCGAATCGGCCAGCCCACCGAGGTTGACGGTCACCAGCGGCCGGCCGGCCCGCAGCGACCGCAGATGGAGGGCATGCGCCACCACCCCCTTGCCGGTGCCGTTCTCGCCGGTGATGAGGACGTTGGCCTCGGCGGGGCCGACGCGTTCGATCATCTCGAGCACCGGCCGCATCGCCGGCGAGCCGGCCACCAGCACCGGCTGCTCGCCGCCCCGCAGCAGCTCGTTCTCCGCCTCCAGCCGTTGCCCGCGCCGCAGCGCCTGGGCAAGCTCGATCTGGGTGCGCAGGATGCTCACCAGACGGGTGTTGTCCCACGGCTTCTCGACGAAGTCCCGCGCGCCGCGCCGCATCGCCTCGACGGCCAGCTCGACGCTCGCCCAGGCGGTCATCACCACCACCGGCAGCGTGGGGTCGAGGGCTTCGATGCGTGACAGCAGGGTGAGGCCTTCCACCCCCGAGGTGGTGTCACGGGCGTAGTTGAGGTCGATCAGGGCGACATCGAAGTCCCGCTCGGCGAGCGCGGCGAGCACCGCTTCGGGAGAGCTGGCGAGCTCGGCGGTGAACCCCTCGGCCTTGAGGAGGAGGCGAAGGGCTTCGAGGACGTCCGCCTGGTCGTCAGCGATCAGGGCGCGGGCTGGCGCCATCGGGGCGTTTCGCCTCAGGAGCCAGCCGCAGCGAGCGAGGCCGCCCGCCGGCTCGCCGGCCCCGGGTCTTCCACCACCCAGCCATCGCGCAGGCGGATGATGCGGCTGGAGTAGGCGGCGTTGTCCGGCGAGTGCGTCACCTGGATGATCGTCGTGCCGCCCTGGTTGAGCTTGGTGAACAGCTCCATGATCTCCTGCGCCTGCTCACTGTGCAGGTTGCCCGTGGGCTCGTCGGCGAAGATCACCCGCGGGTTGATGATCAGGGCGCGGGCGACGCCGACCAGCTGCTGCTGGCCACCGGAGAGCTGGTTGGGAAAGAGGTCCTTCTTGCCCACGATGCTGAAGCGGTCGAGCATGTCTGCCACCATCGCCTGGCGCTCTCCCCGCTTGATGTTGAGGTAGGAGAGGGGCAGGTCGAGGTTCTCCGCCACGGTTAGGTTGTCGAGCAGGTGGTAGGCCTGGAAGACGAAGCCGATGTGGCGTTTGCGCAGCTCGTTGCGGTCCTTGATCTTCAGGCTGTGGATGTCGTGCTCGGCGAAGCGATAGTCGCCCACCCACTCGCCGTCGAGCATCCCCAGGATGTGCAGCAGCGTCGTCTTGCCGGCCCCCGAGGGGCCCATGATGGTGACGAACTCGCCCTCTTCGATCTCGAGATTGACCCGACGGAGCACATAGCTCTGGCCGTGGCCGACCGGGTAGGATTTCTCGACGTTCTTGAGCTCGATGAGCGGCGCCATGGCAGGGATCTCGGAGGGGTTGAGGGCCGGAGCGTCGCCCTTGCGAACGGCGCCCCTCCCGGTTGGGTGCTCAGCCTTGCTCAGCGCAGGCGGTAGCCGCTCTCCGCCAGCTCGCGCTCGATGCGCTCCGCCGCTTCCTGCTCCTCGACGATCTGGCCGTCGAACATGTGGACGGTGCGCTCGGCATGCCGCGCGTAGCGCGGGTCGTGGGTGACCATGCAGATCGTCGCGCCGCCCTTGTGAAGCTCCTCGAGCAGCCCCATCACCGCCTCGCCGTTCTTCGAGTCGAGGTTGCCGGTGGGCTCGTCGGCGAGCAGGATCGACGGGCTGCCGACCACCGCGCGGGCGACCGCCACGCGCTGCTGCTGGCCGCCGGAGAGCTGCGAAGGGAAGTGCTTCATGCGGTGCGCCATGCCCACCCGCTCGAGGGCGGCCTGGACGCGCTGCTTGCGCTCGGAGGCCGGCATGCCGCGGTAGGTCAGCGGCAGCTCGACGTTCTCGTAGACGGTGAGGTCGCCGATCAAGTTGAAGGCCTGGAAGATGAAGCCGATCTCACGGTTGCGGACCTTGGCCCGCTCCGAGAAGCTCAGCTTCTCCACCGCCTGACCGTTCAACATGTACTTGCCCTCGGTGGGCGTATCCAGCAGGCCGAGGATGGAGAGCAGGGTGGTCTTGCCACCGCCGGACGGACCGGCGATCGCCACGTACTCACCGCGCTGGATCTCGAGGTGGATGTTCGAGAGCGCATGGGTCTCCACCTCGTCGGTGTAGAAGACCTTGGTGACACCCTCCAAGTGGATCAAGGACTGATTGCCCGTGCTCATGGTTTCCCCTCAATCGGTCAGATCGTCTGTCTCTTCGAGATACAACGCCAGCGGCTTGGATTTGTTCCACCCGTGGTGCCACGCCCGTGCCCGGGAGCCACGGCCATGGCGCTTCGCCACCCTCAGTTCAGTCGGATACGGTCCTCTCCGTCCCACGCGCTGGTATCCGAGAGGATCACCTGGTCGCCTTCCTGCAGCCCATCCAGGATCTCGATGGTGTTGACCGAGGCTCGGCCCAGCTTGACCGGCACGCGCTGGGCGAGACCGTCGGCGTCCACCTTGAAGAGCTCGATCGTGCTGCCGGCCTGTCCCGACGCGGGACGACCGACGTAGAGCACGTTCTCGAGCCTCTCGATCTCAATGATGCCCTCGACCGACAAATCGGGACGGGCGCCGCGAGGCAGCTCGCCGATCAGCTCGACGTCGACCTTCACTACGCCGTCGCGAACTGCCGGATCGATGCGCTTGACTCTGCCCCCCACCACGCCGTTGCGGGTATCGACCTCGGCCTTCTGGCCCAGCACCAAGTCCTTGGCCTGCACCTGCGGGATATCCAGCTCGGCCTTGAGCATGCTGGGGTTGGCAACCAAGGCCAGGCGCGTGCCGGCCGTCACCCGCTGGCCGACCTCGAGGGGGACCTCCTGCAGCACTCCGGCGATCCCGGCGCGCACCTTGAGCTGTTCCACCTGGGTGCGGCGCAGCTGGGCCTCGGCCCGCAGCTGCTCGACACGAGCCCGCTGCGAGGCGAGCTGTGCCAGGTTCGACTCCTTCTTCTTCTCCAGCCGCTGCTTCTCGATGTCCGTTTGCACCGCCAGCTGCTCGGCCCGCAGGCGCGCGCGCTTGAGCTCGATCGCCGGCGTCAGCCCTTCCTTGGCCAGCTGCTCCTGGGCCTCCGCCTGAAGCTTGGCCTCTTCGTATTCGGACTGGGTGCGGGTCGCTTCCGATTGCTGGTTGAGGATCTCGCTCTGCAGGCGCACCGCAAGGTCCTGGGAGCCGGCCTCTTCGGCCCGCAGCCGAAGCTCTGCGTCCAACGCCTGCTGTTCGAGCTCGGGGTCCGATAGCTCGAGGATGATCGAGTCCGGCTGCACCTCGGTGCCCGGCAGCAGCACCTTCTTCTCGACCTGGCCGGTGGTCGCGGCGGTGATCCACTGCAGCTCCTCCGGGACCAGCCGGCCGGGACCACGGACCTGGCGCAGCATCTCACCGCGCTTGACGGTGTCTGTCCACACCGTCTCGCGCTCCACCGACCGGGCTGCCCGCGGCAGCCTGGACAACCAGACGGTGAACCCAACCAGGAACACGGCAGCGACCGCTGCCGAGGCGATCAAGCGGAGCTTCTTCTTTTGCGCCTGTGACTCTCGGGGAATATCCATCGTCCAGTGCTCCAACGTCCGCGGTTTGCAGTGGCGATGCCAGCGCTACGGGCTTCACCTGCCGGCATAGTACGCGAAAGCCCGATGCGGGTTGCAGCGGAGGTCACGGAAGTCGCAGAAAGCAAAGAACGTTCGGTCCTGGGACGCGAGCATCCCAAAAGCGGACACCAGCCGCAAGGAGCCGCTGGAAACGACAACGCCCCTCGCCGGCCAGGCCGGGCGAGGGGCGTCAGAAAGCAGAACCGGAACAGCTCAGGCGTCGAGCTGGCGGAAGAAGTTGTTGCGCAGCTTGTCGTTGAACTGGTGGTCGGTCAGGCGGTAGTAGATGGTCTGCGCATCGCGGCGCGGCGCCACCAGGCCGTAGGCGCGCAGCTTGGAGAGATGCTGCGAGACCGCCGACACCGAGACGCCGAGCATCTCGGCGAGGTCGCACACGCACAGCTCCTTCATGTTCTCCAGCAGATAGAGAAGCTTGAGGCGCGTCGCGTTGCCCGCCAGGTTGAGGAGGTTTGCTGCCTCCTCCAGGTCCGGAGAGACCTCGAGATTCTGGCGGATCTGCGAGATCTCCTTCTGCGAGATGCTGGTACCTTCCGTCTTCATGCTCACCTCCGAGTGATTAGACGGTCCTCCGGTTTCTGGGTCCACTCCCAAAGGCAGTGGGGACACACGATGGTGCAAATCGCTGGTCGCTTCGAGGATGCTGCAAAGCAGAGCATTCAGGCCCAACAAAGATACAATAAAACGCCCTCATGGCTTTGAGGTCCTTCGAAGCCCCACGACGAGAAGCCTGAACGTCTTCAGCGTGGCGCCAGGGATATAGCATCCTTGAATCAGTATACACTGATCTGGCGTCCATTTCAGCAAGCCTCGAAAAATTTCTTCACCTTTTCAGTCAGCGTTGCCTGGGCTGCAGGTCCTGCGCCTTCTCTCGCCCGAGGAGTTAGTTGATACTAACATGTAATGCGGTGTCCCGTTTTTTTCTCCGTGCGGTAACTCTTTATGCAGGGTCACACAGCGCCATCGCCGGGCACACGAGAACAGCTGAACGGCGTCTGTGGGCCCGTTGGGCTTGCCATCGAGTTCATGGAGGTTCGCATGGCGGAGGAATCGATCCCGGGACAACCGAGCGCGAGGCTCGGCGCCGAAGCTTTGCGCTCTCGGCGGACCGATTGGAGCTCCAGCCGCGAGCGCATCCACCACGGACGGGAAGCACGACCGGCGGAAGGGCCCTCACCCGCCGTCCGCCGCCTGCCGCGGCCGCGCATCTCGCCCGCGCTCTACACGGCCGCGTTCGAGCGGGCGGTCTCGCGAGCCCAGGACTGCGCCTGCCTGCTGAGCAGTGAGCAGGCCACGAGCGGTGGGCTGCTGAGCGAGCTCCTGCGCTTCGATCCTCCACGTCGGCTCGCGGTGGTGCACCTGCATCGTCGCTTCGTGCGCCTCACCCTCGCCAACCGGCTGACCGACGAGAGCCTGCGCGAAGCCCGCACCGCGCCGCCGCGCGCCCGGGAGCTCGCCGAGCTCGCCCTGGCGGTGATCGCCCAGCTGGACGTCCGCCGCTATGGGCGCACCCTGGTGCGGGACGCGCAGGCCCGGGCCTGCGCGGCCCTCGGCTGGGCCCTCTGTCGCCTCGAGCAGGCCGCTGCCGCGCGTGCCGCCTACGCGACGGCCCGCGCGGTGATCGCGGCCGGCTCTGGAGATCCGATCGCCGAGGCGCAGATCCACGAGCTCGAAGCGAGCCTCGACGTCGCGGCGGGAGACCTCCGCCGCGCCCACAGCCAGGTAGCCCAGGCAACGCTGCTCTATCGCCAGGCGGACCAGCCGACACCGCTCGCTCGCAGTCTGGTGCGCCAGGCACTTCTCAGCGAGGCCTGCCTCGACCCAGACGGTGGTGAGGTGGCCCTGCAGGAGGCGCTGGACAGCCTGGCTCGCCAGCAGGCGGCTGGCACCGAGACCGCTCTCGCAGGCCTGGCGGCCCGCCTGCTCGAGCGCGACCTCTCTGGCCGCCGGCCCGTGGCCACGGCGCAGGCGTGGCTCGCCAAGCTCCGCCGCGACCACCGGGATGCCCCCTGGCTCACCGGCCTGGCCCTTTACCACCACGGTAGGCTCGCCGATCTCGCCGGCGAGGCCGCCCGCGGGCGCGGCTTGCGCTCGGCTGCCGCCGCTTCGTGGAGCCGCCGGGGCTGTGACCTGCTGACCCTGGATGCCCTGCTCGAGCTCGTCGAGCGGGGCGAGGCGGCCCAGCTGGTACGCCGCGAGGCACCCGTCCTCGCCGCTCGGCTGCACGATCCGCTGCTCGCCGGGATCGCCCAGCAGCTCGGCCCCTGGGCCGAGGCCCATGGACCCACCCTGGCCGGCCAGCACGCCACGGCAGCCCGGCAGCGGCTGGCGCGCGGACTGCTCGGCGGGGAGCTCCACCCATTGAGCTGCGCCTGAGGGCGAGCCCGGCGAGCCGGCTTGCCTCAGGGCAACGGCACGCGCCGCAGGCGCAGGGCGTTCGAGATCACGGAGACGGAGCTCAGCGTCATCGCAGCGCTCGCCAGCATCGGCGAAAGCAGCCAGCCGAACACGGGATAGAGGGCACCAGCGGCGATCGGTACCCCGACCAGGTTGTAGGCGAAGGCGAAGAAGAGGTTCTGGCGGATATTGGTCATCGTCGCCCGGCTGAGCTGCAAGGCCCGCAGGATGCCCTTGAGCTCGCCGTGGACGAGGGTGACGCCGGCGCTCTCGACGGCGACGTCGGCACCGGTGCCCATCGCCAGGCCGACGCTGGCGCGAGCGAGCGCCGGTCCGTCGTTGACGCCGTCGCCCGCCATCGCCACGCGCCGCCCGTGCTGCTCGAGGGTAGCGACCTGCGCCGCCTTGTCGGCGGGCAGGACCTCGGCGATCACCTCGCGGATCCCCACCCGCTGCGCCACCGCCTCGGCCGTGGGCCGGCGATCGCCGGTGAGCATCACCACGCGGACACCCAGCCGGGCGAGGGCCGCCACCAGCTCGGCGGCCCCCGGCTTGAGCGGGTCCTCGATCCCGAGCACCCCTACCAGCTCGCCATCGAAAGCCACCCAGACGGCGGTGTGCCCTGGCGCGATCTCCACCGCGGCCGGAGCGCCGCCGATCCCGAGCTCCGCCAGCAACCGCTCGTTGCCGATCGCCAAACGGTGCTCGCCCACCCGCCCGACCACACCGAGCCCGGGCCGCGCCGTGAGCTCGTGGACCGCTGGCAGCGGCAAACCCGCCGCCCGCGCGGCGCCGACGACGGCAGCGGCCAGTGGATGCTCCGAGGCCAGCTCGAGGGCGGCGGCATGGGCGAGGACCTCATCCCGGCCACGCCCAGCGAGAACCTCGACGCTCGCCAGCGTCGGTTTCCCCAGGGTGAGGGTGCCCGTCTTGTCGAGAACCAGCGTGTCGATCGTTGCCAGCTTCTCGAGCGCCTCGGCGTTGCGGATGAGGACGCCGGCCTGCGCTCCCCGGCCGGTCCCCACCATGATCGACATCGGCGTCGCCAGGCCCAGGGCGCAGGGGCAGGCGATGATCAGGACCGCGACCGCGCTCACCAAGGCGTGGGCGAGCCGCGGCTCCGGCCCCCACAGCCACCAGGCCAAGGCGGCGAGGGCGGCCGCCACCACCACCGCCGGCACGAACCAGGCAGCGACACGATCAGCCACCCGCTGGATGGGGGCGCGGCTGCGCTGGGCCGCGGCCACGAGGCGGACGATCTGCGCCAGGAGGGTCGACTCGCCGACCCGCCGAGCCTCCATCACGAAGCTCCCGGCCCCATTCAGGGTGCCGCCGGTGACCTCGTCGCCCGTCCCCTTCTCGACGGGCAGCGGCTCGCCGGTGAGCATCGACTCGTCGACGCCGCTGTGGCCGGCGACCACCACGCCGTCGACCGGCACCTTCTCCCCGGGCCTCACCCGCAGGTGGTCGCCCACCGCGACCTCGGCTAGCCCCACCCGCTGCTCGGTGCCGTCCGCCGCCAACCGAGCCGCGGTCGCCGGCGCCAGCGAGAGCAGGGCGCGCAGCGCACCCTGGGTGCGGCCGCGCGCCCGCAGCTCGAGCACTTGGCCCAGGAGGACCAGGGCGGTGATCACCGCCGCCGCCTCGAAATAGACAGGCAGGCTGCCGTCCGGCCGCCGCAGCGAAGCTGGGAGCAGCGCCGGCAGCAGGGTCGCCTGCAGGCTGTAGCCGTAGGCCGCCCCCGTTCCCAGGCCGATCAACGTGAACATGTTGAGGTGCCAGGTCTTGATCGAGCTCCAGGCGCGGGTGATCAGCGGCCAGCCCCCCCAGAGCACGGCCGGCGTGGCGAGCGCCAGCTGCAGGACGTTGCGCGCGGTGCCGGAGAGGAGGCGCCCCACGGGATCGCCGGGGATCATCTCGGCCATCGCCAGCAGGGCGACGGGAAGGGCGAAGGCGGCGGCGACCCAGAAGCGGCGCCGCATCTCGACCAGCTCGGGGCTCTCCTCCTCCTCGACCACCGCGGCCCGCGGTTCGAGCGCCATGCCGCAGAGGGGGCAGGCCCCGGGCTCGGGCCGCACCACCTCTGGATGCATTGGGCAGGTGTACTCGAGGCGGCTTGTCACCAAGGGCGCCACGGCCTCGAGCGCCATACCGCAGCTGGGGCAGGGGACGGGGCTCGTCTCCTGCACTTCCGGGCACATCGGGCAGACGTAGGTGGTGCCGGCGGGGGTAGCCGCCGCGCCCGCCCCTGCGACCGCAACCGCCGCCGGACCCGAGGAGTGGCCGGATGCGCCAGGGTGGCTCGGCGCGCGGGGGCCTGCCTTGCCGAGCCCCAACCCGACCAGCCCGGAAGGCGGGGCCGGCTTGGCGAGGTAGCGCGCCGGGTCCGCCTCGAACTTCGCCTGGCAGCCGCCGCAGCAGAAGAAGTAGTCCTGGCCTTGGTGGCTACTCGTCGCCTTGGCCGTCGCCGGATCGACCCACATGCCGCAGACCGGGTCGAGCACCTTGCCGGTCGGTCCAGCCTTGGCGAGGTAGCGCGCCGGATCGGCCTCGAATTTCGCCTGGCAGCCACCGCAGCAGAAGAAGTAGTCCTCGCCTCGATGGCGGCTCTTCGCCTTGGCCATCGCCGGATCGACCCACATGCCGCAGACCGGGTCGAGCACCTTGCCGGTCGGAGGTGCCACGGGGGATTGGGAACGGGGATGCTCTGCGTGCATGGTCGTCCTTTCGGGGGCCTCAACGGGGACGCAACTGGCCGAAGCGCTCGAAGACCTGCATCAGCTCCTCGACCTTGCGCTGGCTCGCGGCGGGGTCCCCACTGGCCATGGCCTGCGCCACGCAGGTCGAGACGTGGTTGGCGAGGACCTTCTGGCCCACCTTGCCCAGCGCAGCCTGCACGGCGGCGATCTGCAGCAGGACGTCGACGCAGTAGCGCCGCTCCTCGACCATCCGCACCAGGCCCCCGACCTGGCCGGCAATCCGGGCGAGGCGGTCCTGGACATCGGCGGCGGTGGCATCGTCGAGCATCGTCGTCCCCCGCCCGACTCTAACTCATACCGGGTAGGGGTATCTAGCCAGGCCCAGCCCAAGGCCGCTGCCGGCTCAGCGTCGGCCCATCGCGAACGCCCACTCGCGGCCGTACCCCTCGCTGACCGCCAGGTGGATCCACAGCACGGCCATGGCCTCGAGCAGTGCCGCGTTGCGCAGGGGGCCGGCGTCGACGGGGTCGAAGCCGATGTGGCGGGCGAGCGCCGCCACCTCGCGCTTGGCAGTCGGATCATCGCTCGCCAGGAAGACCTGGGCGCCGTGGCCGCCGAGCTCGGGGGCGCGGTGCACCTCCGCTCCGAAGCCGTTAAAGCCTTTGACGACCCTCAGCGTGGGGAAGGCCTGCTGCAGCTCGGCCGCCACCGAGCCCGCGAAGGGCGGGGCGTAGATCGGCCCATCGTGCCAACCGACGGGGTTGGTGCAGTCGACGAGGATCTTGCCGGCGAGGTCGCCGGCGCCCTGCAGCACCTCGAGGGCGGCCTTCGCCGGCACGCAGAGGAAGAGGACGTCGGCATCGTGGACGGCGCGCTCCACCGAGGTCGCCGCCGCCAGCGCGCCAAGGCGAGCGAGGAGGTCGCTCACCTCCGCGGACGGGCGGACACCCAGGACCACGGGCTGATCGTGGCGAACGAGGGTCTCGGCGAGGGAGGCGCCGACCTTGCCGGCACCGAGGATCGCGATCGGAGGGGTCATAGGAGCGTTCATGGAGGTCTCCCTGTGGTCTGCCCTACCATCCTACCGATCCTCCCGGCAGACCAGCCCAGCCGAACGGAGGGGTAGGGCGGAACGAGGCCGGGGACCGCGCCGGCCAGCAGCACGCTGGGGCGCTGCGCAGGTGATCAACCCTGCCGGCCGGGAGCGCATCCAGAAGGAACGAAGCTCCCGAGGAGGATGGCGCCTGCCACGAGGCGGCCAGCACCGCGGGATGAGAGACTCAGCTCGCACCGGTCCTTGGCAGGCAGCCCTGTGAGGACAGAGAAAGGTAGGACTCTTCCGATGGCCAACCGCCGGCTTCTCGCCACCGTGCTCCTGCTGGCCTCCGCCCGGCCCGGGGCCGGGCAGCTCGCCAGCCTCTACGCCGATTCGCTGCTCAGCCCCAGTGGCACACAAGGCTCGAGCCCACAGTCCTTCGCCGTCGTGGGGGGGCGAGCGCTCTTCCGCGCCATCGATGGTCCCTCCTCCTATCTCTACACGACCGACGGCACCGACATCGGCACCGAGAAGCTGGTGGACCTCTGCGCCGCCGGGGCACCGAGCCCGGCGAGCGCGCTGGCCAACCTCGGACACGTGCTGATCTGGGCCAGCAATCCCTGCCACGAGCCGTCCGACGACGCTGCCACGCTCTGGCGCACCGACGGTACTCGGCCGGGGACCTACCCCTTGGGCGGCCCGGCGGCGCAGCTGCGCATTCGTCTCGATGAGCGGGGTCGCCCCCTGCCCGGCCTGGTCCTCGGCGACGACTTCCTGTTCTTCGCCCTCGCCGCGGAAGGCAGCGGGCTGTGGCGCAGCGACGGGACCGACCCAGGGACCGTCCTCCTCCGCGAGATGGCCTTCGGCCGCTTTCTGGGTGCCGTCACCGGCAAGGCGCTGTTCCAGGTGCCGGCGGCCAGCGGCGGCACCCATTGGTGGACGACGGACGGCACCGGCGCCGGCACCGTCGATCTCGGCCCCGAACCCACCTCGAGCCAGGGTGCGCTGGTCGCGCCGACCACCGCCGGCCAGAAACTGTTCTTCTTCGTCGACTCTTTCGCCTCGCTCGACCTCTGGGTCTCGGACGGCACTTTGGCCGGCAGCCGCTCGCTGGCCTCCTTCCCCGCGCTCGAGAGCCTCACGCTCCAGCCCTGGCTGCTGGCCGCCGGCAACCGCGTCTACTTCGTGGTCGACGATGGCCTGCACAGCTACGAGCTCTGGGTGAGCGACGGCACCGCGGGGGGCACCCGGCCGGTGAGCGACTTCGGCGAGTTCGAGCCCTTCCCCAGCCGGGTCGACGCCAGCCGTTTCGGCGTCGTCCCCGGCACCTCGCGGCTGGTCTTCTGGGCCACCGCCGACGGTGCCGCCGAGCTCTACCGCACGGACGGCACCCTGGGGTCGACCCGCAAGCTCCTGCCTGGTTGCGGCACCGACTGCCCACGGTTCAGCAACGGCAGCGGCTTCGTGCCGCTCGGCAGCCGGCTCGCCTTCGCCGCCACCACCAGCGCCCGCGGCACCGAGCTGTGGACGACGGACGGCAGCACGGGCGGCACCACGATCCCGTTCGAGACCTGCCCCGGCAGCTGCAGCTCGAACCCGCGGCTGTTGGCGACGCAGGCCGGCAGCCTCTACCTCGCAAGCTACGAGGAGGCCGCGGGCGAGGAGGTCTGGAGCCTGGACGGCACGGCCACCGCTCAGCGCTGGACGCAGCTCGGCCCACCCCATCCTTTCCCGACGACCGGCTTCCTGGCCCAGGAACCCGCTCTCGCCCGGCTCGGCAGCCGCATCGTCTTCCGCGCCGGAGGCGGCGACGGGGGGCTCGAGCTCTGGGCCTCCGAGGGACCGCCGGCGAGCACCCGCCTGGTCACGGACCTCAACCATCCCGCCGCCGGCTCCTTGCCGCGGGAGATCGCTCGCCTCGGTGAGCGCACGATCTACACGGTGTGCAACCAGGGGCTCCGCGAGCTGTGGACGAGCGACGGGACGCCCGCCGGGACCCTCCGCCTGCCGGTGACGGCGCTCGGCAACAGCTGCTTCAGCCCTGGTTTCGAGTTCACGAGCTTCGACTTCACGATCGCCGGCGGCTACCTCTACTTCCGTCCCAACGAGAGCTACTACCACCTCTGGCGGACCGACGGCACGCCGGCAGGCACCATCCCGCTCCTCGAGAGCTTCAGCTCCGACTTCCTCGGCTGGTTGACCGAGCTCGGCGGCCAGCTCTACTTCATCCGCTACTTCGGCGATCGGGCCGACATCTGGACGAGCGACGGCACACCGGCCGGGACCCGGGTCGCCTTCCCCTTCCCCGAGCCCTCGACGGTCTATCTCTACAACCTCGCCCGCGACGGAGAGCGCCTGGTGTTCACCAGCTCGCAGGCCACCAACAAGCTCTGGGAGAGCGATGGCACGGCCGCCGGGACACGGGTGATCGCCGACCTCGGTGAGCTCGACCTCGTGGGCTGCGAGCCGGGGCTCGCCACCACCTCCACCGCAACCTACTTTGCTGCGGAGAGCACCGACTGCCTGAGGAGCTACAGCCTCTATCGGCTGGACGGCAGCACCGCCGAGCTGATCGCGACGGTCTCCCTACCCTCCCGCCTCACCGGCAGCCGCTACCTGCCCCTCGGCAACGCGCTGCTCTTCGTCGACGAGGAGCTCGCCGGGCGGCCGGCCCTGCGGCTGACCGATGGCACCGCTGCCGGCACCCGAACGCTCGCGAGCTTCGTGCACCAGCTCGACGACGTGAGCCCCGTCGGCCAGCTCACCCGCCTGGGGAACCAGGTCTTCTTCACTGCCGACGATGGCGCGCACGGCGTCGAGCTGTGGACGACCGACGGGACGAGCGCCGGCACCCGCCTGGTGGTCGACCTCGTCCCCGGCCCCGCCGGCTCGGCACCTGGCAGCCTGACGGTCGCCGCCGGCAGGCTCTATTTCGCGGCCACCCATCAGGACTTCGGCCGCGAGCTGTGGGTGACCGACGGCACCGCCGCCGGCACCCACCTCGTCCACGACATCAACCCGGGGGCCGGCAGCGCCGAGGTGGGCGAGCTCGCCGCCCTCGCCGATGGCCTCTACTTCTCGGCCGACGACGGCCTGCGGGGCCAGGAGCTGTGGCGCCTGCCGCTCGCCGGCCCGCCCTGCCAACCGAGTCCCACGGCCCTCTGCCTCAAGGACGGGCGCTTCCGGGTGGAGATGCGCTTCAAGGACTTCCAGGAGCGCACCGGTGACGGCCAGGCAGTCCCCCTCTCCGCGGACACGGGGACCTTCTACTTCTTCAATCCCGCCAACGTCGAGGCGATCCTCAAGGTGCTCGACGGCCGCGGGGTGAACCAGCACTTCTGGACCTTCTACGGCGCCCTCTCGAACGTCGAGTACAGCCTGACTGTCACCGACAGCGCCACCGGCGCCGCCCGCCGCTACTTCAACCCCGCTGCCCGCTTCGCAAGCGTTGGCGACACCTTCTCCTTCGGCCCGCAGAGTGCCGGCATCGACCTGCGCGAGGAGGCGACGGCCGAGGCACCGCTCACCCACGGCCGCCGCCACCACGACGCCCGCGCCGCGACCGGCAGCTGCGCCCCCGACTCGAGCCGCCTCTGCCTCGCCGGTGGTCGCTTCGCCGTCGAGGCCACCTGGCGCGATTTCCAGGGACGCACCGGGGTGGGGCAAGCGGTGGAGCTCAGCGGCGACACCGGCTACTTCTGGTTCTTCGACCCGGCGAACGTCGAGACGGTGATCAAGGTGCTCGACGGCACGCCGATCAACGGTCACCACTGGGTGTTCTACGGCGCTCTCTCGAACGTCGAGTACACGTTGACGGTGACGGACACCGCGACCGGGACCGTCCGCACCTACCACAACCCGCTGCGGCGTTTCGCGAGCGTGGGCGACACGCTGGCTTTCTGAGCCGCGGCGGCCTCAGGGTGGCGGCTCGCCTGGGCCTTCCAGGCTGCCCCCCAGGCGACCCATCGTGTGCCCGCCGGCGCCGCCGAGCGGCGCCAGCGGAGCGCCCACGGCGCGTTCGAGGTCGGCCCGCGCGGTGAGAAAACGGCCCTGGGCGACGATCAGCTCGCGGCGGACCGCCAGCACCGCGGCCTCGGCGGCCAGAACGTTGCCGAGGGAGCCGCGGCTGGCCTCGTAGGCCGCACGAGCCGCGGTTGCGCGGTCGCGGGCGGCCGGCAGCAGGCTGCGCTCGTGGTGGTCGACGGCCGCCGCCGCGTCCATCGCCACCAGGGCCGCGATCGCCACCTCGGCGCGCACCCTCTCGCTCACCGCGGCGAGCAGGCCCGCCGAGGCCTCACCACCACGGTCCGCCCGCGCCGCCCGTACCTCCGGGCGGTAGACGAGCGCAGCGTCCATCAAGGGCCCGCTCCCCAGGTCTCCGATGTCCGGCGCCGGGAGCGCCGCCGGCGGTGGCAGACGGGCCAGGGGCGGCCGATGGAGGCAGGCGTTGATCGCCACGGCCACCACCCGGACCCGGTTCGCGAGCTCCTCTTCGTGGTGCTCGAGATGGGTCGCCTCGAGGCTGATCGCGAGCGGCGCGTCGAGCTCGCCCCGCCCCGCCCCGTAGGCGGCGACGGTAGCCGCGGCCTGTCCGGCCAGCTGCTGCCGGCGCTCGCCGGCGAGGGCGAGCTCACCGCTGGCGGCGGAGTAGGCAGCGAAGAGGTGGTTGGCCCGCCGCCGCAGCTGGAGGCGAAGGGTGTCGGGGTCGGCGGGCAGGCCCTCCGGCAGGGGGGCGAGCACTTCGTCCGCCAGGGCGAGGACCTGGCGCCCCGTCTCGAGGTCGGGGTTACGCGCCAGGACCTCGCGGATGAAGACCTGCGGGTCGAGCACCGCGGCGGTGGCAAAGGGGTCTTCGCCGCCCACGGCGGAAGCAGCCGGCACGGCGTCAGCTAGCCCGGCGGCGAAGGCCCAGGCGACGGCGAGCGCCGCCCGGACCTTCCGTCGCCGGCAGAGCCACCGCGCGAGGCCCTCGGCTGACCCGTCACGCCGCATGGCCGAGTCAGGGCACTACCAGCCGCAGACCTGCCCCTTGTTCTGCTGGTCGAGCCAGGTCTTGAGCGGCGCGAAGTAGTCGAGGATGGCGGTGGCGTCCATGTCCCGGCTGCCGGTCAAGGCCTGCAAGGCGTCCTGCCAGGGCCGCGACGAGCCCATCGCGAGCATCGCGTTCAACCGCTCCCCCGCTTCCTTGTTGCCATAGATCGAGCAGCGGTTGAGCGGGCCCTCGTAGCCCGACATCTGGCACAGGGCGCGGTGGAACTGGAACTGCAGGATATGGGCGAGGAAGTAGCGGGTGTAGGGCACATTGCCGGCCACGTGGTACTTCGAGCCGGGGTCGAAGTCGGCCTCCGAGCGGGCCACCGGCGGCACCACGCCCTGGTACTTGCGCACCAGGTCCCACCAGGCCTGGTTGTAGTGCTCCGGGGTGACCTCACCGGAGAAGACCTTCCAGCGCCACTGGTCGATCAGCAGCCCGAAGGGCAGGAAGGCGACCTTGTCGAGGGCCTGCTGCATCAGCAACCCGAGGTCCTTCGAGGGATCGGGCTCCTTGTCGAGGAAGCCCAGCTTGACGAGGTAGGCCGGGGTGACCGAGAGCGCGATGGTGTCGCCCACCGCCTCGTGGAAGCCATCGTTGGCGCTGTCGCGGTAGAGCTGGCTCTGCTGGTTGTAGGCCCGCTGGTAGAAGTTGTGGCCGAGCTCGTGGTGGATGGTGCGGAAGTCCTCGTCGTTGATCCCGATGCACATCTTGATGCGCAGGTCGTCGAGGTTATCGAGGTCCCAGGCGCTCGCGTGGCAGACCACGTCGCGGTCGCGCGGCCGGGTGAACATCGAGCGCTCCCAGAAGGTCGCCGGCAGGGGGGGGAAGCCCAGCGAGGTGAAGAAGCCCTCGCCGTAGCGCACCATGTCCTTGGCGTCGAGCTTCTTGGCTTCGAGGAGCTCGGTGAGGTCGAAACCGGGGTCGGCGTCGGGCGGCGCCACCAGCGGGTAGATGTTGCTCCAGCCCTGGGCCCACATGTTACCCAGCAGGTGTGCCGGGATCGGCTTGCCGGCCGGCACCTGGTCGGCGCCGTAGGTCTTGGCGAGCCGCGCCCGCACATAGCAGTGCAGGGACTCGTAGAGCGGCCTGACCTGGCCCCACAGGCGGTCGAGCTCCTTGGCGAAGGCGTCCGGCGGCATGTCGTACTTCGACCGCCACATCGCCCCGAGGTCGCTGTAGCCGAGCTCACGGGCCCCCTTGTTGGCCAGCTCGACGAGGCGCTGGAAGTCCGGCCGCATGGCCCGCGAGACGGTCCGCCAGCCTTCCCAGATCTCGAGCAGCTCCTTGGGATCGCGGCTCTCGGCCATCAGCCGCTCCATCTTGTCGATGGTCAGGCAGTCACCGTCCGGTCGGCAGTACTTGCCGGCCCCGAAGGCCGCGTCGAGAGAGGCGGCGAGGCGGGCCAGCTCGGCGTTCTCCTGCTCGTTCGAAGGCGCCGGCAGCACCAGGGCGAGCTTCAGCAGCGCCAGCTTGCGGGCGGTGTCGGCCGGCAGCGCCACGCCGTTGAAGCGGGCCGCCTGGTTGGCCATCTCGACCGTCGCCGCCACCAGCCGCTCGCTGGCCACCGCGGCCAGGGCCTGGGTGTCCTCGGTGATGTAGGTCTGCTGCACCCACTGCGCCTGATTGAGCTCGTTGCCGAGGGCGACGAGCTTGGCTTCGGCGGCCGCCACGAAGGCCGCCGCTTCTTCGGCGGTGGGCGCCGCCAGCGCGGGCACGCCGAACGCAAGGCAGGCAGCGAGCGCGAAGCAGGTCGCCGTCCAGCGGTGGAAGGATGAGGAGCTCATGGTTGGGAAACCTCCTGATCGACGTCTGCTTTGATCGACGTCTGCTTGGGGTGCTCCGGAGCCGCGCCGGTGCCCACCGGATCTGATCGACGTGCCTGGCCGGTACCGTCCCCGGGCCAGGCGCCCGCGCCGCGACCGTGTCGCTGGCTCAGGCGGAAAGGGCCCGGCGGATCCGCTCGATCGCGGTCTCGAGGGTCGCGCGGGAGCAGGCGAAGGACATCCGTATGTGCTCGTCGGCGCCGAAGGCGGCACCGGGGACCACGGCCACGGCGGCCTCGCGCAGCAGGAACTCGGCGAAGGCCGTGGAGTTCTCGCGGCCGGCTCGGTAGCAAGCCGCGACGTGAGGGAAAACGTAGAACGCTCCCGCCGGTGGCAGGCAGCGGAAGCCGGGCAGGCTCTCGAGCGCCGCGGCGACCAGCTCGCGACGGGCCTCGTACTCGGCGATCATCGCCGCCACTTCTTCCTCGCCGGACTCGATCGCGGCGAGGGCGCCTCGCATGGCGAAGGAGGTCGGGTTCGAGGTGCTGTGGCTCTGCAGGGTGCTCAAGGCGCGCACGACCTCGGGAGGACCGAAGGCGTAACCCAAGCGCCAGCCGGTCATCGCGTAGGTCTTCGACAGCGAGCCGACGAGGATGATCGTCTCCGGGTAGCGAGCGGCGAGGCTCGACGCGCTCGCGAACTCGACGCCGGGGTAGACGAAGCGATCGTAGGTCTCGTCGGAGATCAGGTAGATGCCCCGCTCGGCGCAGGCCGCCGCCAGCCGCGCGAGGTCTTCGCCGCCGATCACCCCGCCGGTGGGGTTGGCCGGCGAGTTGATCAACACGGCGCGCGTGCGCTCGCCGAAGGCGGCGAGGATCGGCTCGGCCTGGATGCGGAAGCCTTCATCTGCCGACGTCGGCACATAGCGCGGCGTCGCGCCGGCCAGTCGCACCTGGGCCCCGAAGCTCACCCAGCTCGGCGAGCTGAGCACCACCTCGTCCCCCTCGCCGACGAGGGCCATCGCCAGGTTGGCGAGGGCCATCTTGGCGCCGACGGTGATGATGCCCTCGGCGGCCGACCACGGCGCCGAGTAGCGCCGCGCGAGGCAGCCGGCGACCGCCTGTCGCAGCTCCTTCAAGCCGGCCGCCTCGGTGTACTTGGTGTAGCCCTGCTCGAGGGCCTGCTGCGTGGCCTGGATCGAGGCGCGCGGCGAGGGAAAGTCCGGTTCGCCGACCCCGAGGTCCATGACGTCGACGCCACTCGCGCGCAGCTCGAGGGCGAGTCGAGCGACCTTGACGGTCCCCGACTCGCCGACCTGGCTCATCCTGGCTGCGAGCTTCACCCGGCGATCGTATCACCCCGATTCCGGCCCTCAGGCCGTCCCGGCGGGCGGGCCGGCGGCGGCGTGCTATCCTGGGCCGCCTATGCGACGGTTGCTCGCCGCCCTTCTCCTCTTCGCCGCCGGCAGCCTCGTTCCGCCGCCTCTCGCCGCCGCAGCCAAGGACAGCTCCTGGCTGCGCCAGCTCGCCGAGGCGCGCCAGCAGGCCCGGGCCCAGGGCAAGCTGATCTTCGTCGACCTCTACGCCGACTGGTGCGGCTGGTGCAAGCGGCTCGAGGCGCAGGTCTTCTCGACCCCCAAGTTCCAGGAGCTGGCGGCCAGCCGCTTCGTGCTGCTGCGCCTCGACGTCGAGGACGGCGGCGAGGGCGAGCGCCTGCAGGCGAGCTTCGACGCCTCGTCGCTGCCCACGGCCCTGCTCCTCGACCCCGACCTCGGCCTCGCCGGCCGCATCGACGGCTTCCTGCCCCTCGACGCCTACGTGCAGCAGGTCGAGGGCCAGCTCGAGCAGCGCGAGGCCTTCCTCGCCCGCTATGAGCGGCTGCGCACCAGCAGCGACCCCGGCGTGCTCAAGCGGCTCGCCGAGGAGCTGCACGACCACCGCGACGGCCATCGGGCGGCCGCGGTCCTCGACCGCCTGATCGAGACCGCCAAGCCGAAGGCCGGCGAGCTGGGACGCCTGCAGTACACCCTGGCCGACTCGCTACGGCTGAGCGGCGAGCTCGCCCGCGCCGCCGAGGTCAACGCCGCCGCGCGCACCGCCGCCGCCGAACGCGGTGATCGCCATCTGGTCGAGGCCTGCGACTTCCTCGCCTTCCGCATCGCCCAGGACCGCGGCGACTGCCGGACTGCGATGACCACCCTCGAGAGCTTCGTCAAGTCCTACCCGGCGAGCGTCAACTCCGCCTACGCCCGCCGGGCCTTGCGCACACTCCAGCAATCTGGCGCCGCCTGCAGCTGAAGCTCGTTGCAGGGGTCGCCGCGCCCAGCGCGGGAGCGCCGATGAGCCGATTCCGAACTGTCGCGATCGCCCTGGTGGGCCTCGCCACCGTCCTCGCCTCCACCGCCCAGGCAGTCCGCCCGCAGGATGAGAAGGCCAAGGTCCGTCTCGCCCTGGACCGCACGGCCTACGCCGCCGGCAGCACGGCCCGCCTCGCCACCGTGCTGGAGATCGAGCCCGGCTGGCACACCAACAGCAACACGCCGACCTTCGAGTACCTGATCCCGACCACCGTCGAGCTGGCGGTGCCGGCCGGTTGGAGCGCGCCCGAGCTGCGCTACCCGGCCGGCGCGATGAAGGCCTTCGCCTTCGCCGACCAGCCGCTCTCCGTCTTCGAGGGCAAGGTGGTGGTGATCGCCAGCCTGGCCTTGCCGCGCGACCTCGCGGCGGGCGCCCACCCGGTCGCCGTCACCGTCACCTACCAGGCCTGCAACGACAGCTCGTGCCTACCGCCGGTCACCAAGGAGCTCGCCACCGAGATCAAGGTGGGCAGCGGTGGCAAGGAGAACGAGCCGGGCCTCTTCGGCGGCGCCGCAGCGCCACCGGCCACCCCCGGCCGCAGCCTCGCCGGGATCCTTCTCCTCGCTCTCCTCGGCGGGCTGATCCTCAACGTGATGCCCTGCGTGCTGCCCGTGCTCTCGCTCAAGGTCTTCGGCATGGTGCGCAGCGCCCACGAAGGTCGCGGCGCGATCGTCGCCGGCTCGCTCGCCACCGCCGCCGGCATCCTGGTCTCCTTCTGGGCCCTCGCCGCGGCTGCCGTCGCCGCCAAGGCCGCCGGCTCGGCGGTGGGCTGGGGCATCCAGTTCCAGAGCCCCGCCTTCGTCACCTTTCTCGCTCTCGTCGTGGTGCTCTTCTGCCTCAACCTCTGGGGCGTCTTCGAGATCACGCTTCCCGGCCGGCTCGCCCAGGTGGGTGGCGCCGCGGCCCGCGAAGGCCTCGGCGGGCACTTCGCCTCGGGCCTCTTCGCCACCCTGATGGCGACACCTTGCTCGGCGCCCTTCCTCGGCACCGCGCTGGGCTTCGCCCTCGCACAGTCGGCAGGGGTGATCGTCGCGGTGCTGACCGCCGTCGGCCTGGGGATGGCCCTGCCCTACCTCGCGCTCGCCGTCGCCCCTGGCGCCGCCCGCTTCCTGCCCCGGCCCGGCGCCTGGATGGACACCGTCAAGGGCCTGATGGGCTTCCTCCTCGCCGGGGCGCTGATCTGGCTGCTGTACGTCTTGGCGGCACAGGTGAGCGCCGTGCGGCTGGCGGTGATCGAGCTCGGCCTCCTCGGCCTCGCCCTCTTCCTGTGGTGGCGCCGGCGCGCTGGTGAGACCGGCTTCGGCCGCCAGCTCGCGATGGGGGGTGCCATCGCGGTGATCATGGGCACCATCTACCTCGCGGCCAAGAGCCCCGCGGTCGAAGCCGCCACCGTCGGCCCCGACACTTCGGCGCAGAGCCTCATCGCCTGGGCCCCCTTCGACGAAGCGCAGGCGCAGGCGCTCGCCGCCGAGGGACGGCCCGTCTTCGTGGACGTCACTGCCGAGTGGTGCTTCACCTGCAAGTACAACGAGAAGCTGGTGATCAACACCCCCGAGGTGGCCGACGCCTTCAGCCGTCACGGCGTGCTGGCGATGAAAGCCGACTGGACCAACCGCAACGACGCCATCGGCGACTACCTCGCCCGCTTCGGCCGCTACGGCATCCCGTTCTACGTCCTCTACCGCCCCGGCCAGGAGCCGCACGTCTTCTCCGAGCTCTTGACCCAGAAAGCGGTGCTCGAAGCGCTGGGTGGCCTCGGGGAAAAGAAGGTGGCGGCCGGAAGCTGAACCGATCCCGGTTCGAGGCCGTCGAGAGTGGGCGTTTCCTCTTAGTCCGAGGCCCTCGTCGCAGTTGTGGCGTGAAGCCGCAGGCCTAGGGCGGAGACGACCTTGAGCACGGTTCCGAGCTCGGGGTTCCCGGCTGCGGAGAGCGACTTGTAGAGGCTCTCGCGGCCGAGACCTGCTCGGCGCGCAACCTGGCTCATCCCCTTGGCACGAGCGATGTCACCCAAGGCCGCGGCCACCAGGGTCGGCTCGCCGTCTTCGAGAGCTGCCTCGAGGTAGGCGGCCATGTCCTCCTCCGATTGCAGGTGGTCCGCTGGGTCCCAGGGCAGCGTCTTGGTATTCGTCATGCTCCATCTCCTAGAGATCTTGCGCCAGCGCCCTGGCCTGGCGAATGTCGCGTCGTTGCGAAGACTTGTCCCCGCCAGCCAGGAGAACGACCAGCTCCTCTCCGCGCTCAGTGAAGTAAATCCGGTAGCCCGGCCCATAGTGGATGCGGAGCTCTGTGACGCCGCCCCCCACGGACCTGACATCACCGGGGTTCCCCAGCGACAACCGGCGGAGGCGGATGTCGATCCGAGCCTTCGCCTGGCGATCCCTGAGGCCGTCGAACCAAGCAGCATAGGCCGCGGTCTGCCGGATCTCGATCACCCGCGAACGTATCACGCAGGATACGAACGCGGGAACGCTTCGAGAATGCCAGACCTTCGCCTCCCCAGGGAGGCCTGGCCCAGTAGAGGGGGCGCGGAGGCCTCAGCGCTACGCAGGTGGCGGCGAATCGGCAAAGCGCAGGCGACCTACCCTTGGTCGTCCGCCGACGGGCCGTAGGAGCCGGGAACCGGCACGTCGAGCAGGCGGAGATAGACCGAGAGCTGGCCGCGGTGGTGGATCAAGTGGCTCAGGGTGAAGTCGCGGAAGACAGCCTCCCTGGGCCTTTCGAACCAGACCTTGCCTTGCACCTTGAGGCGCCAGGGTCCGATCGCTTCCCGGTCCGAGCTCTGCACCATCGCCGCCTTGGCGCGTTCCACGTCGGCATCGAACGCTGCGAGGAGCTCCGCCAGCGAGGCGGCCTGGAAGGGCACGTAGCCACTCGGATCGAAGTCCAGCTCGTCCGCGACGAAAACCGGCTCCACCCAACGGATGCAGTCCACCAGGTGGGCGGCGAGCTGCCCGGCGCTGAACGACCGCGGATGCGGCCGCCAGTCGAGGCGGTCCGCCGGCACCCGCTCCAGGTGCCGGCGCGCCGTGGCCGCTTCGTGGGCGAGCTCGGCGACCAACGAGTCGATCCTCGACATGGGGTTCCTCCAATAGGTAGCGGCTCGGTGCTTCAGCTCCAGACGGCTCGGCTGCGTGTCACGATCCCTCCCCGCCTCCTCGCCTGGCCTTCACCTCGTCGCGGAGCGCCCGGTAGCGCTCCAGGCGTTCCTTGAGGCGGGCCTCGAAGCCCTCGCCTTTGGGCTGGTAGAAACGGCTGCCGGCGAGGCCGGGCGGCAGGCAGTCGAGGCCACCGACGCCTTCCTCTTGGTCGTGCGCGTAGACGTAGCCGCGACCATAGCCGAGGCCGGCCATCAGCTTGGTCGGGGCGTTGCGGATGGCGAGCGGCACCGGCTCGGCCGGCTTCTCTTCGACCGCCTGGCGGGCAGCCCCGTAGCCGCGGTAGAGGGCGTTGCTCTTGGGGGCGAGCGAGAGATAGACCGTCGCCTGCGCCAGGGCGAGCTCGCCCTCCGGTGAGCCCAGGCGGTCGAAGGTCTCCCAGGCGGCGACCACCTGCGCCATCGCCCCCGGCTCGGCGAGGCCGATGTCCTCGCTGGCCATGCGCAGCAGGCGGCGCGCGAGGTAGGTGGGGTCCTCACCGGCGGCGAGCATGCGCGCCAACCAGTAGAGGGCGGCGTCGGGGTCGCTCTCGCGCACCGATTTGTGGAGGGCCGAGATGAGGTTGAAGTGCTCTTCGCCGTGCTTGTCGTAGAGCAGCACCTTGCGCTGTGCCACTGCCGTCACGGCGGCGGCGGTGAGGGTGCCGCCAGCGCCGACGTCCGTGGCCACCAGCTCGAGCAGGTTGAGCAGGCGCCGGCCGTCGCCGCCGGCGAGCTGGGCAAGCTCGGCCAGGGCCTCCGGCTCGGCGCGCAGGGCCAGGCGGCCCAGGCCTTGCTCGCCGTCGGCGATGGCGCGCTCGGCCAGGGCGACGAGGGCCGCCTCGGCGAGCGGCTTCAGCACCACCACCCGGCAGCGCGAAAGCAAGGCACCGTTGAGCTCGAAGGAGGGGTTCTCGGTGGTCGCCCCCACGAGCACGATGTCCCCGCTCTCGACGTAGGGCAGGAAGGCGTCCTGCTGGGCGCGGTTGAAGCGGTGGATCTCGTCGACGAAGAGGAAGGTGCGTTGGCCGGTGGCACGGCGCAGGCGGGTGGCGTCCGCCATCACCTCCTTGACCTCCTTGATCCCCGAGGTCACCGCCGAGAAGGGCACGAAGTGGGCCCGCGTCTCGGCGGCGATGATGCCGGCGAGCGTCGTCTTGCCGGTGCCGGGCGGGCCCCAGAAGATGAGCGACGGCACGCGGTCGGCGGCGATCGCGCGGGCGAGGAAGGCCCCCTCGGCCGCCACCTCCTCCTGGCCCAGCACCTCGGCGAGGTGGCGCGGGCGCAGGCGCTCGGCGAGCGGCGTGCCGGCGGCGGGCGCCCCCGCTGCGTTCCCTGCCGGGGCCTGGTCGTCGAAGAGAGTGCGGCTCACGGCGGCGCCCTCAGCCGCGCTGGCGGGCGAGGTACCAGGCCGTCAGCTGCTCCGGGGAAGCGAGCACGGTCTGCCCCAGCTCGGCCGGCGAGCGGTCCGGTCCAAGCAGCGACATCACCCGGTAGACGAGGTAGTTGAAGTTCTCCCGCACGGTCTCCTCGCGGCCGGTGTCGTAGAGGGCGCGCAGGGCGCGTAGCTGGCCGTCGAGGACGTCTTCGACCACCTGCGGGTCGAGCGGCGGCCGGGTGGCGCCGGGGGGACCCTCGCGGCCGCGCGGCCGCGGCGTCGCGGCCGGCTTGCGGGGGCTGAGGAAGGCCTGCTCGATCGCCGCCAGCTCGGCCGCCACGCGGTCGACCGGCGGCGGGGGCGGTGGTTTCTGCTCGCGGTCGAGCACCAGGGGGAAACCGCTGGCGTTGGCCTGCTGCACCTTTTCGTCGTAGGCGATCCAGCCCAGCTGCGACAGCTTGAGGCGGCCCGAGACGTGCTCGGAGAGCGAGCGCACGAACGGTGCGATGGTGCCCTCGAAGCTCTGCTCGACGCCATTGAACATGTTGAGGACGTAATGCACCCGGAAGGCCTCGAGGGTCTCGACGATCACCTCGAGGATGGGGTGCGGCCCCAGCGCCTCGCCGAGCTCGGCGACGAAGGCGTCGAGGTTGGGGTAGGTCTCGTCGTAGACGTCTTCCACGCGGTCGAGCAGCTCGTGGATGAAGTTGAAGTAGCGGTCCATCCCCACCTGGTCGAAGAAGCCGGAGCCACGGGCGAAGAGGAAGCGCAGCGAGCGGAAGAGGATGGCCTTGACGATCTCCGCCGCCGCGAAGGTGGCAGCCGGGTGATGGGGCGTGAAGACGAGGATGCCGGAGTTGGTGTAGGGCAGGAAGCCCAGCACGCTCTCATCGAGGCCGGCCTTGAGGTCGAGCACCACGTAGCGGGCCGGTAGGCGGTGGATCTCCGCCGCCAGGTGCTTGCGCTCCGGCACGGAGAGCCGCGACAGCTCCTCGATGTAGTGGCGAGGGCTGGCGATCAGGCCGAAGTTCTTGAACTGGCCCCGCGGGTCGCGCTCGGCGTCGAGCCGGCTGATGCAGTCGGCGAGGGGGCGGCGCTTGCGGTAGAAGTGGTAAAGGTCGTGGCTGATCGGCACCGGCAGAGTAGCGCGCACCGACGAGGTGCCGGTGTCGAGGTCGATCAGCACCGTCGGCGCGAGGCGGGAGAGGGCGAGGGCGAAGTTGACGGCGAAGGTAGTCTTGCCGACGCCGCCCTTGCCCGATGCGACCGGCAGGATGCGATGGACCATCGAGGCTTCCTGACGGGCCGCTCAGGCCGGCCGCGGCAGACAGCGGAAGTTGGAGCCAAGGGCTTGCATGAGTGTTTGAGGATCCTACCCCAGACCGCCGCGGGCGGCGCCATCCGGCGGCCGGGCCTCGCCGCCGGCGATGATAGTCTCGCCGCACATGATCCTCCCCCCCGGCACGGCCGGAGTCGATGCAGGCGCCACGCTCTCGAAGCTGGTCTTCGAGCCCGCGGGCCTCGAGCAGTTCCGCGTGCCGTCGACGGACCTCGCGGCGGTGCGCGAGCGTCTCAGCAGCTGGCAGCCGCGCCGCCTCGGCACCACCGGCGGCGGTGCCGGCCAGCTCGCCGACCTGCTCGGCGGCGCCGAGGTGGTGGTGATCGAGGAGTTCAAGGCCTGGGCTGCCGGCGCCCCCGTGCTCGCTGCAGAGACCGCCCTCGAGCTGCCGGCCGCCTACCTGCTGGTGAGCCTCGGCACCGGGACCTCGGTGCTCGCCATCCACGGCCGCGAGGCCCGGCGCGTGGGTGGCTCGGCCCTCGGCGGCGGCACCCTGCTCGGCCTCGGCTCGCTGCTTGCCGGCACCGCCTCCTTCGCCGACCTGGCACGCCTGGCGGCCCAGGGTGACCGCCGGCGTGTCGACCTGCTGGTAGGCGACATCTACCGCCAGGGCGGCATCGCACTGCCCGCCGAGCTCAACGCCGCGAGCTTCGGCAAGCTCGCCTCGCAGGGCGAGGCCGACCTCGCCCACGCCCTGATGGGGCTGGTGGGCGAGAACATCGCGATCATCGCCACCGCGCTCGCCAAGAGCGAGGGCGTCGACGCCATCCTCTACTGCGGCTCGACCCTCGATGCCAACCCGGCCCTCGAAGCCATCCTGACCACCACCACGCGGGCCTTCGGCGGCACGCCGCTCTACCTCGCCCACGGCGCCTTCTGCGGTGCGATCGGCGCCGCGCGCCTGGCCGGCTGAGGCCCGTCCTGGAGACCGCCAGCGCCATGACCCGACGACTGCGCCGACTCGCTCCCCTCGTCCTCGCCGCCCTCGGCGTCACCCGTCTCGCCCTCGCCGCCCCGCCGGCGGCGATCCCGGCGCCGCCCGACGTCGCGGCACCGCCGGCCGACGCCACGGCCGAGCCCTCGGGCCTCGCCTCGAAGGTGATCACCCCCGGCACCGACAGCGCGCACCCCGGACCGACCGACTTCGTCAAGGTGCACTACACCGGCTGGACGACCGACGGCAAGATGTTCGACTCCTCCGTCCCCGGCAAGCGGCCGCTCGTCTTCTCTCTCGACAAGGTGATCACCGGCTTCCACCTCGGCTTGCAGCTGATGAGCAAGGGAGAGACGCGGCGGCTGTGGATCCCCGCCAAGCTCGCCTACGAGGGGGTCGCCGACCGGCCGCAGGGCATGCTCGTCTTCGATGTCGAGCTGCTCGACTTCAGGAGCCCGCCAGAGGTCCCGGCGGACGTCGCCGCGGTGCCGGACGATGCCGAGCGCGCCAAGTCCGGCCTCGCCTGGAAAGTGCTGCGGGCCGGTAACGGCACGGCCCACCCGAGCGCCAAGAGCATCGTCGAAGTGCACTATTCCGGCTGGACGACCGACGGCCAGATGTTCGACTCCTCGGTCACCCGGGTGACGACCTCGAAGTTCCCCTTGACCGGCGTGATCAAGGGCTGGACGGAGGGGTTGCAGCTGATGACGGAGGGCGAGGTGCGGCGGCTCTGGATCCCCGAGAAGCTCGCCTACCGTGGCGAGCTGGGCAAGCCCGCCGGCATGCTGGTCTTCGACATCGAGCTGGTGAAGATCGTCAAGCCCTGAGGAGGGACCACCCTTGCGGGTATTCGGTGATCGCTCGGGCCGCGAGGACGCCGGGCCGGTCGGCGGCGGCGAACGGACCGACGAGTCGATCGTCAAGCGGGCGAGCAAGGCCGGCAGCCCCGGCTGCGTGGTGGGCTTCTTCAGCATCTTCGCCCTCTTCGGCCTCGCCTTCCTGATCCCGTTCTTCATCCTGCCGCTCGCGCGGTCGCTGCGCGCACAGTCCTGGCCGGCGGTGCCCTGCACCATCGTCGAGAGCGCGGTCGGCGTGCACGGCGACAGCGACGGCGACACCTACTCGATCGACGTCCGCTACACCTACGAGCTCAACGGTCGCACCTACGAGGGCACCCGCTACAAGTTCTTCGGCGGCTCGTCGAGCGGCCGCGAGGCCAAGCAGGCGGTGATCGACCAGCTGCCGCCGGGCACCCACGCCGCCTGCTACGTCGACCCGCGGGACCCGGCGAGCGCGGTGATCGACCGTGGCGTCGGCCTCGAGTACTTGATCGGCTTGGTGCCGATGACCTTCTTGGCCGTCGGCGTCGGCGGCATGGCCTGGTCGCTCCGTGTCTGGCGGCGCGCTCGCCACCGGCCGCCACCGCCCGCCCCGGCCCCACCGGGCGGCGGCTTCACGGCCCTCGGCCCCAGCTCGCCGGCGACGGCGACGACCCTCAAGCCCAAGATGGGCCCCGTCGGGCGCTTCCTCGGCATCCTCTTCGTCGCCGCCTTTTGGAACGGCATCGTCGGGATCTTCGCCTTCCACGCCTACGACGGCTGGCGCGGCGGCCAACTCGACGGCTGCCTGACCATCTTCCTCATCCCCTTCGGCCTCATCGGCCTGCTGCTCCTGGCGGCCCTGCCCTACCAGTTCCTCAGCCTCTTCAACCCGCGGCCGAGCCTCGAGCTGGACCGCGGCGGCCTGCTGCTGGGAGCGACCTCGACGCTGCGTTGGAGCTTCAGCGGCTGGCCCGGGCGGATCCGCCAGCTCAAGCTGACGATCGAGGCCCGCGAGGAGGCGACCTACCGCCGCGGCACCACCTCGACCACCGACAAGTCGATCTTCTACCGCGCCACCGTCCTCGAGACCGAGGACCGCCTGTCGATCCCCCAAGGCCAGGTCCAGGTGAGCCTGCCGGCCGACCTCGCACCGAGCTTCGAGGCGCCGCACAACAAGATCGTCTGGGTGCTCAAGGTCCACGGCGACATCCGCACCTGGCCCGACGTCAACGAGGAGCTCAACCTGCCGGTGCTGGCGCTGGAGGGCCCGCGATGAGCCGCCTGTGGATCGAGATCGACGGCCGCCGCACCACCTTCGCGCCCGGCACGCTGGTGAGCGGCTCGGCCCATTGGGAGCTCGAGACGCCGCCTGAGAGCGTCGAGCTGTCGCTCTTCTGGTACACCGAAGGCAAGGGAGACCGCGACGTCGGCGAGGCGGCGCGGGCGACCTTCAACGCTCCCGCCCAGGGCGACCAGCGGCCCTTCGCCCTCAGCCTGCCGACGACCCCGATCTCCTTCTCGGGCCAGCTGATCTCCGTGGTGTGGGCTCTCGAGCTGGTGGCCGAGCCCGGCGAGCAGACCGTCCGCCTCGAGATCTTGGTGAGCCCGAGCGGTGAGGAGGTGCACCTCGCGCAGGTGGCGGACCCGCTCGACGACGCGCCGGCCTGGGCAAAGTCGGCGGTCGTGAAGATCGGCCGCCGTGCGGGCTCGCGATAACCCCTTCCGTGTCGAGCGGCTGCACGCCCTCGCCTACCGCCTGCCGGCGGGCCTCGACTGGCCCGCCGTCTTCCACCGCCTCGCCGCGCTCGGCCAGCGCGCTGCCGTCGTCGGCCCGGAGGGCCACGGCAAGACGACCTTCCTCCTCGAGCTCGCCCAGCGCCTGGAGGTGGAGAGCTGGCGGGTGACCCATCTGCGCCTGGAGCATCGCCAACGCTGGTTCCACGCCGATCAGCGGGCGCGCTGCCGCCGCCTAGGCCGTGAGGACTTCCTCCTCGTCGACAGCGTCGAGCAGCTCTCCACGGCCGGCCGGGCCTGGCTCGCCTGGGCGAGCCGGCGCGCCGGCGGCGTGGTGGTGACCAGCCATCAGCCCGATCGCCTGCCGACCCTGCTCGTCTGCGAGACGACGCCCGCGCTGCTGGCGGACCTCCTGGCGGAGCTCCTACGAGATCTGGGACCGGCTCAGGCGGTGGCCCTCGGACCGCTCGCCGCCGACCTCTTCCACCACCACCAGGGGAACGTGCGGGCGGTCTTGCGGGCCCTCTACGACCGCTTGGCGGCGAGCCGCCAAGCCACGTCGCTCGGCCCGACGGTGGCCTACGAGAAGGTGCGGATCTCGCCCAGGGCGACGAACCACAGCTCGAGCCGCGGCGGCGCGGCGAGGTCGAGCGCCGCCATCACGGCGCGCTGATAGACCTCGCCCTGGCGGCGGTAGATCTCGGCCCGCACCGCCACCTCGCCGGGGGCGAGGGCGTCCGTCTTGTAGTCGGCCACCACCAGCTCGCCGCTCTGCGGGTCCCGGTAGAGGAGGTCGACGGCACCCGCGAGGAGGCCCACAGGCCCGGTCTCCGCCGGCGGCAACAGCACGGGGAGCTCACGGGCCAGCACTTCGCCGCGAAGGTCGAGGAACCGCCGCCAGAGCGAGCCGGCGGCGAAATCTCGAACCAGCTCGCGCAGACGGCTGGCAGCGGCCGCGGCGGCTTCACCACTCTCCTCCGCAGCCAGCCGCTCACATTCGTCCGCCAGGCCGCGGGCCAGCGCGGCGTCCGGCTCACCGGCGAGGTCGAAGCGCTCGAGCAGGCGGTGGAAAGCCGTCCCCACGCGCTGCGCGAGCGCCCGTTCGGCCTCCCCGGCCGCAGGATTGGGGAACAACGCCGGTGTCGCCGCGACCTCCTCGGGGTCCGCCGCTCGACGGGCAGCGAGCAGGTGGTGGGCCTCGGCGGAGGCGGCACCGCGGAAGGGCCGCTCCTGGCGCTCCTGGGCGGCGGCGCGGTGGCCGGCGAGCACCGCCTCCTGGCGCGCCACCTCCTCCGGCGCCGGCAACGGCGGCGGCGGGCCGTTCACCACCGCGGCGAGCGGGGCGGCCGCCGGCAGCGTCAGCCAGCGCACTCCATCGGCGATCAGGTCGCCCGCGGAGGCTGGCTCTTCACCCACCGACCCGGCGCCCGGTGGCGGTGGATCGCGACGGGCGACGAGCTGGGCGAACGAGGCGTCGCCGCCCCGCGCCTCGCCCGCGGGCCTGCCGAGGAGCACCAAGCGGTCCTTGGCGCGAGTCAGCGCCACGTAAAAGAGGCGCACCTGCTCGGCGGCCCGCAGGCGCGCCTGCTTCTCCTCGACCGCCGTCCAGCCCGGCGAGGCCGCGCCGAAGAGCTCCAGCTGCCAGGCACCGTCCTGCCAGCTCGCCGCGGCTTGCGGTCGCTGCCCGCGACGCGAGCGCTTGTGGAGCTGCGGCAGGTAGACCTGCCGGAAGTCGAGCCCCTTCGCCTTGTGGATGGTCATCACCTGCACACGGTCGGCCTCGGGCTCGGCCGGCCGCCCCTCGGGGGCCTCGCGGAGGGCCGCCACGGCGCGCCGCAGGCGGGCCAGGAGGGCCGCCGGTTCATCGCCCTGATCGAGGAGCGCGACCAGCTGGCGGAAGAAGCGGTTGAGGTTGGCGAGCCGCCAGGGGCCGAGGAAGCGGGCCGCCTCGGTGGCCTCGATCGTCGTGGCGCGCCGTAGCTCTTCGACGAAGACGTCCGCCGGCTGCTGCCGGAAGCTCTCGCGCAGCCGCCCGAGGGCCGCGGCAAAGGCGGTGAGCGAGGCGTCCCAGCCGGCCAGGGCGGCGAGGCCCGGGACCTCCGCGGCACGCCCGGCGACGTCCTGGGCAACGGCCGCGGCGAGGCGAGCGATCGCCGCCTCGAGCTCGGCATCCGGTGCCAGGAGGGCCCGCACCCGGGTCGGCAGCCCGCCCCGCCAGAGCCCGGCGAGGGCGGCGTCCGGCACGCCCACCCAGGGGGCCCGCAGGCAGGTGAGCAGGGCGAGATCGTCCAGCGGGTCGAGCACCAGGCGCACGAGGGCCGCGGCGTCCTGTACTTCGCGGCGCCGGAAGTAGCTGCGGTCGCGCGCCACGGCATAGGGCACGCCAGCCTCCTGCAGGGCCCGCAGGTAGACGTCGAGGTCGGTCATGCTGCGCAGCAGCAGGGCAGCGTCGCGCCAGGGCATCCCCGCCGCGTGGCGCTGGCGCAGGTCGGCGGCGATCGCCGCCGCCTCGAGGGCGGAGACCGCCACCGCCTTGTCGACCTCGGCCGGCGGCCGCCAATGCTCGACCGCCGGTGCCGTCGTGGCCGCGCCGGCCACCTCCCGCGCGGGGGCGGCGACCAGGGGCTGGAAGGCCGGCTGCTCGCCGACCTTGCGCTCCATCACCGGCGCGATCAGCCGCGCGACCTCGGCGAGGATCGCCGGCAGCGAGCGGTAGTTGACCGCCAGCCGTTCGAGCCGGCCACCGGCGGCGAGCACTTCGGCGACGAAGCCGTCATAAGCCGCGAGATCGGCGCTCCGCCAGCCGTAGATCGACTGCTTCGGGTCCCCCACCAGGAAGAGGCCCGGCCGCTCGCTCGCCGCGCCGTCGAGCGCCAGGGCCCGCACCAGCTCGCACTGCAGGCCGTCGGTGTCCTGGAACTCGTCGACCAGCAGCTGGTCGAGGCGCGAGCGCTCGGCGCGGCAGATGTCGGGATTTCCGACGAGGAGGTCGCGGGCGAGCGCCAGCAGCTGAGCGTAGGTGACGGCGCCGCCGCGGCGCAGCCGTGCCTCGACTCCGGCGACCACCGGTTGGAGGAGCTGCCGCGCCGCGGTGAAGAGGCCCGGGTCCAGGGCGGTGAGGCTGCGCAGCAGGGTCTTGAGCGCCTGGGCCGCCGTCGCCAGTTCGGTCTCGGAGCCGGCGAGGGCCGTGCTCTCCGCCGCGCTGAGCTCGCCCTTCGCCCATTTGTCGAGCTTGTTGCCGGCACTGGTGGAGGCCTCGATGAGCCGGCGCAGCCCGGCGAGCGCCTTCCAGCCTCCTGCACTGAGCGCTTGCCCGGCGACGACGAGCTCGGGCAGCAGCTCCGCCACGGCGAGCGCCCCGGACACCCGCTTGGCGCCGGCCAGTCGCGCGCCGAGAACGCCCGCGAGGGCCGCGGCGCGCACCGCGAGCTCACTGCCGGCCGCCGCGGCGGCGGCCGGGCTGAACGGCTCGGTGCCGAGGGCAGCGGGCGGCATGCCGCTCCCGAGCAGGGCCGCGGCCGCCTCGGCGACCTCGCCCGGCCCCAGGCCGCGGCGGGCGAGCTCGAGGAAGGCCTCTGGCCGCGCCACCAGCTCGGCGTCCAGGGTCTCGGCCAAGGCCTCCTCCAGGGCCTCCCCCTCGGCGTCGACCTGGAAGTTGGGGTGCACCCCGGCGGCAAGCGGGTAGCGGGCGAGCAGCCGGCGGCAGAAGGCATGGATGGTGGCGATCGCCAGGTGGTCGAGGTGCGCCACCAGCGCGCTCGCGCGCGCCGCGAGCTCGCTCGCCGGAACGCCCAGGAGGGCCGGCTCGAAGCCCACCACGGCACCGCCGCGGGCGAGGCTCGCGAGGCCGCTTCCCACCCGTTCGGCCATCTCGGTCGCCGCCGCCTCGGTGAAGGTGATGGCGAGGACGCCGCCGAGCACGCGGGGGGCGATCTCGCCGGCGGTGGGGGCCGCGCGCGCGCCGTCCCCCCGCGCCACCAGCTCGCACGCCGCGCCCTCCCAGCCACGGTCCAGGCACCAGGCGAGGATGCGGGCGACGAGGGTCGCCGTCTTGCCGGTGCCAGCCCCCGCCTCGAGCACCACCGGGCGCTCCATCTCCATCTGCGCCACCCGCCGCGCCTCGGCATCTTGGCGGCGGAGATCGGCCTCGGCGCTCATCCGACCTCCCCGGCTGAAGAGCTCACCGCGGCGCTCGCCGGCTCGGTGCCGAGGTCGAAGACGGCGAGGGCCAGTCGGGCGAGCTCCCCCTGTGGTCCCTCGCGGCGGGCCGCCTCGACCCAGCGGGCGAAGCGGCGAACGGCCCCGGAGTCCCCCTGCGGGCAGCCTTCGCGCACCGCGCAGTGGGCACACGCCGGGGCCAGCACGTCGAGGGTGGGGGCGAGCAGGCGGGGCACCAGGGCACCGCGCCGCCGGGCCGCGAGGAGCCGCGCCGCCGCGGCCGCGAAGGCCTGGTCGGCGCGCTCGACCTCGGCCAGCGCCGGCGGCTGGGCAGGGTCGCGGCAGAGCCCCAGCTCACGGGGCAGCTCGTCGCCCGGCCGGCCGAGGAAGAGGTAGCGGGCGGCGAGCGGGGCCTGAGCGCCGGCCAGGTAGGCCGGAAGCTGCAACCACTCGCCACGCGCGACCGCCGCCAGCAGGTGCTCCTGGCGCTTCGCCGCGGTCTTGTGGTCTGAGAGCGGCCGGCCGGTCTTGAGGTCGGTAAGGAGCCGCCGCCGCTCGCTGTCGGCTTGCGCCGCTGCCAGCTCGGCGAGGTCGGCCCGGAAGGCCACCCGCGCCCGGGCCGTGGCGAGCTCCAGCTGGCCCTCGAGCTCGGCGCCGAAAACGCTCCACGGCGCCGCGGCGAGGAGCTCGCCCAGGAGCTCGAGGAAGACCCGGGCCCGCGCCGCGAGCGCCGCGGCGAGCAGGGGCACGCCCTCGCTCCGGCAGGCGCGCAGGGCCTCCGCAGCCAACCGGCTCGCGAGCTCCGCCGCGGGCGGCCAGAGCACCTCGACCGGCGCCCGCTCCAGGCCCTCGGCGAGGCTCGTTTCCACCGCCCCACCCGCCTCTTCCACCAGGCCCACCACCACCCGGTGCACTACCTGGCCGAGGAGCGGACCGTCGAGGCGGGGCCACGGCCCGCCGGGGTCCGGTGCCGGTTCGAGGCCGAGGTCGCGGGCGAGGAAGCTCTGCCACGGGCAGCGCGCCAGGCCTTCCAGGCGGGTGATGTAGATCGTCTCGATCGTCTCCTCGCCGCCGACGAGGCCGAGATAGGGGCCGAGCCGACCGCCGCTCGCGCGCCCCTCCGGCGTGCTCAAGTCGGGGTCCAGCTCGGCCAGGACCGCCTGGCGGAGGGCCGCCAGCTCACGCGCTCGTGCCGGCGGCAGGCCGGTCGCTGCCAGGGCCTGGGCGAGGGTGGGCCAGAGGGCCTCGCGGCCGCCGTGGCGGGCGAGGAGCACGAGCCATTCCTCGACCGGGAGGAGGCCGCTCGCGGTTGGCAGCTCGCTCGGGTGGCGGGCCCGTACCGGCCGCAGCTCGGGGCGGGCGAGCAGCAGCCGATGCAGCAAGGGCGAGAGCGGTGCCGCCTCGCCGTCGTCGCTCGTCGCCTGCCACGAGAGAGTGACCGCGGGCGCCGCGGCCAGCAGCTGGGCGAAGAGGTAGTGCTCCTCGGCGTGGCCCTCTTCCTTGACCGGCAGGTCCGGCTGCAACACTCGCAGGGCACGCCGCACGGCGTCCGGCAGCAGCGGGTCTTCCTCGATCGCCCGCGGGAAGACGTCACGGTTGAGGCCGAGGACGAAGAGGTGGTCGAAGGTGCGGCCACGCGCCGCGGTGGCCGACAGCAGTTGCACGCCCGCGCCGCGCCCCCCCACGACCGGCGGCGCGATCTCGCCGGCACCCAGGCGTAGGAGAACGGCGAGCTCCTGGCGGGAGACGGCGAGCTCCGCCGGTAGCTCGCCGGCGAGGCCTTCCAGCCAACGGGCCAGGTGCTCGCCGGCAGGCTCGTCGCGAGCGACCCCGAGGCGACCGAAGAAGAGCTGGCGCAAGCGGCGCAGGTGCTCGCCGAGAAGGGCAGTCGCCGGCCAGCGGGCGAGCTCCGCCGAGAGCTCGCGGGCCGCCCGCACCGCCGCCCGCAGCTCGGCTCCCGGCAGGGCGCGGCGCCCCAGGCGCGCCGGCTCCGCCGCCGGGTCCGCTTCCTCGCCCGCCGCCGCCGCGGCCCCGGCCTCCGCTGCCTGGTCCTCGACCGCAGCGCGGGCCTCGCGCAGGGGCAGCGGCAGCTTGCCCGCCACCAGCACCTCGTCGCTCGCCAATGCGGCGACCTCGCTCAACCGGCCGAGCCCCAGGCTGCGCAAACCGAGGGCGAGGTCGAGGCCACCGCCCGCGAAGCTCGGCCCGGCCGCCGCCAACCACACCTCGGTGGAGGCGCTCTCGGCCGCCGCCACCAGCGCCAGCACAGCCCGCGCTCGGCGCTCCGCCGCCCCCGGTGAGGCGGCCAGGCCCGGCGCCGAGAACGGCACGCCGAGGCGACTCAGGGCGAGGCGAAGGGGTGCCCGGTAGGGCTGGAGGTTGCGGGCCACGATGCCGATCGCCTCGGCGGCCAGGCCGCCGTCGAGCAAGCCACGGACGGCCTGCGCCACGGCCCACGCCTCCGCCCAGGCGCCGGGTGCCGCGACCAACGCGAGCTCGCTGCGGGCCACCTCTGCCCGCAGCGCCGGCGGTGCCCAGTGCGCCGCGCCGCGCCCCGAGAGGCGATTGACCAGGCGGTCGGCGAACGCCGCCCCCGCCGTCGCGGCCTGCGGGCCGGCGGGATCGGGGGGCAGATCGACCACCACCTCGGCGCCGAGCCTCTCGACCAGCACGGCGAGCAGATCGAGGGCGAGGCCGGTGGCGTTGGCGAAGCCGTGAACGAGCACGGCCCGCGCCGCGAGCGCCGCCGGCGCGCTGCGCAGGCGGTCGGCGGCCTGGCGGTAGAGCTCCTGGGTCCGCGCGAGGTCGAGGGCGGCGAGGGCCTCCGTCGCCGCGGCCGCCACCCGGGCGAGCTCGCGGCAACGGGCGATCTCGTCGCGGCTCCGCCCGCCGTGGCGCGCCAGCTCGGCCAGCCGCTCGTCGAGGGCCGCCAGGTGAGCCGGGGTGAAGCCGGCGTCGAGGAGGTCGCGGAGGCTGCCGACCACGCTGCCGAGGCCGTCGTCGAGATCGGCGAGCGCCGACGCGATCGCCGGCATCCGTCCGGCGAACCGCCGGGCCAGGAGCTCGAGGGCGACCCGGCCCCGACCGCTGGTGCGCGGCGGCGCGACGACGGTGTCGGCGAGGGCGTAGAGGGTCTGGACCTCCACCCCGGCCACCGGCCCCAGCCGCGCCACCAGGCGCGCCGCGAGATGGTCGCGCAGGCTGGCCGACGGCACCACCACCCGCACCGGGCGGGCGAGCAGGCGGGGCTCCCGCCGCGCCTCGGCGCAGAGGGCCTCCAGCCGGTCGAGCACCCACGCTTCCGCGGCGCGGGGCCCACGGCGGACGACAAGCGGCCCTGCCGAGGGTGGCGCGGGCAGAGTCATCGCAGAGGCTCGCGGGGCGGCTGCGCCGCCGAGCCAGCGGTGGAGCGGGGAGTGGACGGCACCGGCGCGATGGTAGCGCGAAGCGTCCGTCGCCTTCAGCGCGTGCCGAACAGTCCTTGCTCGTCATAACGTCCCGCGTTACGACCCTCCTGGTGATCGCCAGCTTTCAGGACCGCGACACGGAGCGCCTCTTTCAGCGCCAGCCCGTCCGACGCTGGGGCGACGACGTTCTGAGAGCGGGGCTCCGCAAGCTGAAGATGCTCGACGCCGCCGTCCGGTTGGAGGATCTGAGGGCGCCACCCGGCAATCGGCTGGAGAAGTTGGCCGGGGATCGCCAAGGTCGGTGGAGCGTGCGCATCAACGACCAATGGCGCCTCTGCTTTCGCTGGCACGACGGTGACGCACACGAGGTCGAGGTCGTCGACTACCCCTGAGTGAGCTGCTGTCAAGAGAACGCCATGCCCGACGAACCAAGCCTGCCCCCCATCCACCCTGGCGAGGTCCTGCTCGGGGAGTTCCTCAAGCCCCTCGGTCTGAGCCAGTACCGGTTGGCGAGGAACCTCAGCGTACCGCCCCGCCGGATCAACGAGATCGTGCACGGCACCCAGGCCGTCTCCGCCGACACCGCTCTGCGCCTCGCGAGGTTCTTCGGAACCTCAGAGAGGTTCTGGCCGAACCTGCAGGCGGCCTACGACCTCGATGTCGAACGCGATCGACTCGGCGATCGTCGGGAGCGCGAGGTGAGCGTGCTGGCCGAGGCCAGCTGACCCCCTCTCCCCCGTTCATCCCCCGTTCATCATGCCGGCGCTAGCCTGCGCCGCATGGAGATCCCAAGTCCGCCTAGGGAGGCGGCGGTAGCGCGCCGCCCCTGGGGGAAGGCAGCGTTCTTTCTCAGCCTTCTCGCCCTGCTCTGCGCGCTGCGCTGGCCCTTGCAGCAGCGGCCGATCCACGATGTCGACGAGTCGGTGAGCGCCCTCATCGCCATCGACTGGCTGGAAGGGGGGGTGCCCTACCGGGACGCCATCGACCAGCGCGGCCCGGTCACCTACGCGCTCTACGCCTTGGCCTTCCTGGTCGCCGGCAAGGGCAACATGGCCGCCGTCTACGGCCTACTGATCCTCGTCATCTGGAGCGGCGCCGCCCTCGCCTGGCGCTTCGCGCCGGAGCTGGCATCGCCTCCTGGTGAGGCTCAAGAGCGCGCCGGGCCGGCGGTGGGCTACCTCGCGGCCGTGCTCGTGGCCCTGGGCTCGGTCAGCTACCGGCGCACGCAGATGATGGCCTTCCACACCGAGTGGCCGCTGGTGGTGCTGAGCACGCTGGGGATGATGCTCCTCTGGTGGGGGCTTACCCGCGCCGAAGGGCGCCGGTTGTGGCTCGCCGGGATGGCCTTCGGTGCCGCCTTCCTCTCCAAGCAGCCGGCCGTCTTCGACGGCCTCGCCTCCGGGCTCTTCCTCTTCGCCTGGCAGTGGCGGCAGGGCCGCCTGCTGAGCCGCGAGACCCTGCAGCGGGCCGTTGCCCTCGCCGGCGGCTTCTTCGCCGTGCTCGCCGCCTGCCTTGCCTACTTCGCGGCCCACGGCGCCCTGGGCGACTTCTACCTCTACTTCTGGTCCTACAACGTGGAGCACTACACGGCGGTCGTCCCGCTGGCGAAGCGGCTGCGCGGCCTCAACCCGTTCGTCTTCCACCGCCACTTCCTGACCGCCAACCCGCTCTTCTTCGCCACCACCGTGGTGGGGGTGCTGAGCGCCGAGCTCGCCCTCGTCCGCCGCGGCCGGCAGGCGGTCGACGGCCGCCTTCTCGTCGCGCTGTGGGCCCTCGCCGCCTACTTCGGGGCCTCCTACAGCGGCCGCAACTTCGGCCACTACTTCATCCAGATGCTGGTGCCGGCCAGCTTGCTCGCGGCCCTCGTGCTCCGTGGGCTCTGGCGGGCGAGCCGGCGGGCCGCCTGGCAACCAGCGCTCGTCTGGGCGGCTCGCGGCCTCTTGATCGCCGCCACGGTTTCCGCCGTGGCCTATCCCCTGCACCGCTTCCGCGGCAACCTCTCGCTGCTGAGCCGGGACCGCAACGTCGCCCGCAAGGTCCACCAGGACCGCCTCGTCGCCTACCTGCGCGAGCACACCGCGGCCGCCGACCGCGTCTTCGTCTGGGGCTACAACCCGGAGGTCTACCTCTTCGCCGAGCGCCGGCCGGCCAGCCGCTACAGCAACACGAACTACCTGACCGGCATGCTGCCGTGGGAGAACCACCAGCGCCGGGTCGACACCTCGGAGCACATCGTGCCTGGTGCGATGGAGGTCCTCCTCGCCGAGCTCGAAGCGGCCCCGGCCGCCGTCTTCGTCGACAGCGTGCCCGGCAACCACCGCTTCTACCGCAAGTACCCCATCCGCGACTTCCCGCCGCTCGCCGCCTACCTCGCCGCGCACTACCGCAAAGAGACGACCATCCGCGATCGCAAGGGCCGGCCCTACTACGACGTCTACCGGCGCCTGCCGGGCTGAGCACCGCCCGGCCACCCCCTTGCCGCCTCGGGCCGGGTTTGGCAGGATGCCGGCGGGCCACCGGCCCGCCACCATGCCCGTTTCGTCTCCACCGCCTTCTCCCGCCTGGCTGCGCAGCACGCTGGGGCCGTCCCTCCTGCTCCTGGTAGCGATGCTCAACCTGACGTTGATCGTCGCCGGCTTGAAAGAGCTGATCATCGACGAGCTGGGTGGCACCGCCCGCACGGCGAGCTGGTTCTTCTCGATCGAGATGCTCGCCTACATCCTGTTCGCCCCCCTCTGGGGCCTGGTCTCCGACCGCCGAGGGAGCCGCAAGCCGTGGATCGTGGCGGGTTTCCTGCTCTCGGCCGGCTTCTACGCCGCCTACGGCGCCGTGCACCAGCTAGGGCTCCTCCTCGCCCTGCGCTTTTGCCAAGGTGCCGCCACGGTGATGGGCTGGTCGACGCTGATGGCACTGGTCCTCGACCGCGCCCAGGAGGCGTGGCGGGGGCGGGCGATGGGCCTGATGGGGGCCGCCTTGTCGCTCGGCGTCTCGCTCGGCGCGCCGCTCGGCGGCTATCTGTCGCGCGGCTTGGGCCCGCGGGCACCACTCAGCGCCGCCGCCCTCCTCTTCGCCGTCGCCGGCCTGGCGAGCCTCGCGCTCAGGGACGCCGACGAGGTCCGTCCGCAGACCTCGTTCGCCGCCGTCCTCGCCGCCTGGCGGGGCCAGCCGCGCCTCCTCTTGCCCTATCTGTTCTACTTCGTCGACCGCTACACGGTGGGCTTCTTCGTCGTCGTCTTCCCGCTCTACCTGGGTTCTCTCGGGGTCGGCGATCCGGCGGTACGGGGGCGCTACCTGGCGCTCTTCCTCCTCCCCTTCGCGCTCCTCCAGTATCCGGCTGGCCGCCTCGCCGAGCGCGTTGGCGCCCTCGCGCCCCTCTTCGTGGGCTCACTGCTCTACGGCGTCCTCCTCGCGACGGTGGGCTTCGCCGGCCTCCACTCGTTGTGGTGGACGATGATCGGCCTCGGGGTGCTGGCCGCCGTGATGTTCACGCCGACCATCCTGCTCACCAGCCAGGCGAGCTCGCCGGCGACGCGGGCGAGCGCCATGGGCGGCTTCAACCTGGCCGGCTCCCTGGGCTTCGCCATCGGCCCGCTGGTGGGGGCCTGGGTGATGCAGCACTACGGCTACGGCTTCGCCTTCGTGGTCGCCGGTGCGCTCGAGCTGGTGGCCGTCGTCGTCGGCCTCTGGCTGGTGCGGCGCTGGCAGCCCCCGGTCTCCTCCGTCCTTCCCGCAGGTGGACCATGAACGAAACGATCCAGCAAGCCCAACCCCAGCCGGCTCGCAGCACGGCCGCCTTGGCGGTGGTCTACCTCACCGTCTTCCTCGACCTCCTGGGTTTCGGCATCATCCTGCCGGCGCTGCCCTTCTACGCTCAGCAGCTGGGGGCGGACGGCCTGCGCCTCGGCCTGCTGTTCACCGCCTACTCACTCGCCCAGCTGGCCGGCGCCTCAGTGCTCGGCCGGCTTTCCGACCGCCACGGCAGGCGGCCGATCCTGATGGCGAGCCTGGCTGGCTCGGCGGTGGCGATGACGGTGGCGGGCTTTGCCACCCAGCTCTGGGTGCTGCTCGCCGCCCGTCTCTTCGCCGGTGCCTTCGGCGGCAGCATCTCGGCGGCTCAGGCCTACGTGGCCGACGTGACCACCAAGGAGGAGCGCGCCAAGTACATGGGCTTCCTCGGCGCCTCGATCGGCCTCGGCTTCGTCCTCGGCCCGGCCTTCGGCGCCGGGATCGCCTTTGCCGGCGGTGGCTTCGCGGGCGCCGCCTTCACCGCCGCCGGCCTCGCCGCTGCCAACTTGCTCTTTGCCTGGCGCAAGCTCCCCGAGACCCACCCGCCCGGCTCCGGGGAAACCCAACGGGCCACCCTCGCCACCTGGGCCAAGGCTCTGGCGAGCCCCAACCTCGCTCCGAACCTGCTGGCGGTGTTCCTCACCACCTTCGCGTTCGTCAGCCTGGAAACCACCTTCGCCTACTTCGGCCAGGCCCGCTTCGGCCTCGACGATCGCGGCTTCGGGCTGACCCTGGTGGGGATCGGGATGGTCGGAGTGTTCGCCCAGGCCGGCCTGGTCGGGCGGCTCTCCCGCCGCCTCGGGGTGCGGCCGGTGGCGGCGATGGGCACGAGCCTGCTTGGCCTCGCCCTCCTCGCCCTGCCCTTCTGCCCCGGCCGTGCCGTCGGCTACGCGGTGCTCCTGGTGCTCGCGGTGGGCCAGGGCCTTGCCTCGCCCACCCTCTCGACGCTTCTCTCGCAGGCGGCCGACGCCGCCGAGCAGGGCCTGGTGCTGGGCAGCGGCCAGTCGTTCTCAGCCCTGGCGCGGGCCACCGGGCCGCTCGTCGCCGGCGCCCTCTACGACCGCGCCCTGCCGGCGCCCTACCTGCTCGCCGGCGTCGCGGGGCTGGCCGCCGCTGGCCTGGTGCTGGCGCGCCGCCGCCCCAGCGCAGGCAGCATGTAGGGCACCTGCTGCTGGTAGGTGCGGAACTCGTCGCCGAAGCGCCGCAGGTAGCGCCGTTCCTTGAGGCGCGGCCCCAGCACACAGTAGACCGACCAGGCGCCCGCCAGCGCCAGGCGGTCGAGCGTCCACACCGGCGCCGTCCAGAGGACGAGAGCGAAGGCGATGTAGACCGGCTGGCGGACGAAGCGGAAGAGGCCGTGGGTGGGCAGCGGGCCATAGTCGGGCCGCACGCCGCGAAAGACGCTGCTCCAGCCCAAGAAGCCGGTCTGGATCGACATCCGGGCGTCGTAGAGGGCCTTGAGCAGGACGATCCAGGCGAGCGCGTAGACAGCGATCGACAGCGGCCAGCCGAGGCCCGAGGCCCGCCAGCTGGCAGTGCCGATCGGAGACCAGAAAGCGAAGACGGCGATCATCTGGAGCGACGCGACCATGGCGAAGAGCGTCGTCGCGAGGTCGGCGGCGAGCGCGCCGGGCGCCAGGCCGGCGAGCAGGCGGCGCCCGCGCGGCGTCATCAGCCAGGAATGCAGGAGGGGGAACTGCAGGATGAGGGCGCTGTCGGCGAGCACGGCGGCGCTCCCGGTGAAGGGCCCGAAGCCCCAGCGCAGGCCACCGAAGAGGTTGACCAGCATGGCGCCGACGCCCAGCGCGAACAAGCCGTGGCAAAGGACACCGTAGAACAGCGCGATCGTCTTTCTGCGACCAGGACCCATGCGAAACCTCCGCGCCGGCCCAAGGCAAGGCGCGTGCCACACCGCGGCAAAGCTGGCCGGGGGCCGTCCGGCCAGGGCGATCGAGGCCTCTGCGGCGATCGCCGACCGCGCCACCCGCGGCGCGGGCTGCAAGAGTTGCGCTGAGCGGCAGAAGGTGCAGAGCGGCCGGCGAAGAGCGCGCCGTATACTGCTGGCGGGCATCACGATGAACCCGCCATCGACAGCACCCCTCGCCGAAGTCCCGCCGCCGCTCGACGCCCAGGCAGCGCCGGTCCACGGCGTGCGCCGCTCGCTGGCGCGGCAGCTGGGGGCGAGCTTTCTTCTCCTCGCCCTCCTGCTGAGCGCCGCCTGGACCACCGTCGCCCTCCACCTCGTCGCCACGCTGCGCGACGGCGAGAAGTTCATGGAGGAAAACCGTGAGGTCCGGCTGGCGCAGACCTTTCTCACCTGCCTCGGAGAGATCTCGCTGCTGAGCCTGCTGCCGACGGACGCGGCGGGGAAGGTCAGCGGTTCGGTCGACCCGCTGATCGAAGAGCTGCTGACCACCGCCCAGCAAACCCTCGACCGACTGCGGGCGGGGCCACCGGGGGCGGACCCGTCGCGCCAGGAGCACCAATCCGAAGAGAACCGCCTCTACGCCGAGATCGCCTCCTCCCTCGCCCGCAGCCGCGCCTTGCTGGTGGCCGGCGACGGCCAACGTGGCGAGCTGCGAGCCCTGGTCTCGCGGCTCAACGAGCTCGGCACCGAGCTCGAAGAGGAGACGGTCGAGGAGGCCTTCCTGTCGTCGCAGGACCTCGAGCGGCGCAGCCGGAACCTGCTCTGGCTCGTCTCGATCGCCATCGTCTTTTCCCTGGCCGTGCTCGTCTTCCTCTACGCCTTCGTCTACCGGCGGGCCCTGCGGCCGATCCTGCGCCTGCGCGAAGGCGCCGCCTCGCTGGGGGCCGGCAGGCTGCACCACCGGGTGGCGGCCGACGCCCAGGACGAGATCGGCGAGCTCGCTCGGGAGCTCAACCGAATGGCGGAGAGCATCGAACGCAGCCACCTCGACCTCGAGGCGCGAGTGCGCGAACGCACCCAGGAGTTCATCCAGGCGGCGAAGCTCGCCGGCCTCGGTACCCTGGCGGCGGGCGTCGCGCACGAGGTGAACACGCCCCTCGCCTCGATCGCCTCGGCAGCCGAGGGGCTCGAGCGACGCCTGCGCGCACGGGCGGTGCCCGTCGCCGAACAGGTCGAGTCGCTGCAGACGATCGCCCACGAAGCCTACCGGGCCCACGAGATCCTCGCCCGCCTCCTCGCTTTTGCCCGCCGTGAGCCCGGGGTGCGCCAGCCGTTGCGGCCGGAGGACGTGCTGCACGAGGTGGAGCGCTCGCTGCGCCACACGATGGAGAACGCGGGCGTGCGCCTCAACCTGGTGCTCGGCGCCGCCCTTCCCGGGGTGGAGGCGAACGGCCCCGAGCTCCAGCAGGTGCTCCTCAACCTGGTCAAGAACGCCCTCGACGCCAGCGCTCCCGGCGACTGCGTGGAGCTCGCCGCCCAGCGCCACGGCGGGGAGCTGGTGATCGAGGTGAGGGACCGCGGCCACGGCATCCCCGTCGAGGACCTGACGCGGATCTTCGACCCCTTCTTCACCACCAAAGAGCCGGGCAAGGGCACCGGCCTCGGCCTCTCCCTCGCCTACCGCATCGTCGAGCAGCACGGCGGGCGGCTGAGCGCCGAGAACCGTCCGGGGGGCGGCGCCTGTTTCCGGGTCTGCCTGCCGGCGGTCCGTCAGGCCGTGGAGGCCCTGGCATGAGCGCCGTGCGTTTGCTCTTCGTCGAGGACGACGCCACCCTGGCCAAGGTGCTGGGCCGCGAGCTCGAAGCGCTCGGCTACCAGGTGAAGCACCTGCCGAGCGCCGATGGTGCCGTCGAGCTGGTGCGCTCGTGGGCGCCGGAGCTGGCGCTGGTCGACCTCAAGCTGCCCGGCACCTCGGGCCAGGAGCTGCTGGCTCGCCTGCGCGAGGCGCGGCCCGACCTGCAGGTGGTGGTGTTCACCGGACACGGTGGTGTCGCCGAGGCAGTGGAGGCGATGCGCCTCGGCGCCTACGACTTCCTCACCAAGCCGACGCCCCTCGACGTCCTCGAGCAGACCCTGGCGCGAGCGGCCGAGAAGCAGCGCCTCTTGGTGGACAACCAGCGCCTCAAGCGGGCCGTCGCCAGCCACGAAGACCCCTACGAGATCCTCGGCGCGAGCCCGGCGATCGCCGAGCTGCGGCGGCTGATCGAGCGCATCGGCCCCACCGAGGCGAGCGTGCTGATCCAGGGAGAGAACGGCACCGGCAAGGAGCTCGTGGCCCGCCACCTCCACCGCGCCAGCCCGCGGGCCGCCGAACCGTTCGTGGTGCTCAACTGCGGCGCCGTGCCCACGGAGCTGGTCGAGAGCGAGATCTTCGGCCACGAGCGCGGCGCCTTCACCGGCGCCGAGCGCAAGCGGGTGGGCCTCTTCGAGGCGGCTGACGGCGGCACCCTCTTCCTCGACGAAGTAGGCGAGCTGCCGCTCGCTGTGCAGCCGGCCCTGCTGCGCGTGCTGCAGTTCGGGGAGATCCGTCCGGTCGGCAGCACCCAGACCCGCCACGTCTCGGTCCGGGTCCTGGCGGCGACCAACCGCGACCTCAAGGCCGAGGTCAAGCAGGGGCGTTTCCGCGAGGACCTCTACTATCGGCTGGCGACCTTTGTCATCGAGGTGCCACCACTGCGCCAGCGGCGGGAGGACATCGAGCTCCTCGCCACCACCTTCCTCGGCCGCACCGCCCGCCGCGCCGGCCGCGAGCTGGAGCTGGCACCCGACGGCGCGCGCGCCCTGGCCCTGCACGACTGGCCGGGCAACATCCGGGAGCTCGACAACGCCGTCACTCGCCTTGCCGTGCTCGCTGCCGGGCCGGTGATCGGTGCCGGCGAGGTCCGCGACCTCGCCTTCGGGCGGGTGGAGCCGGTCGACGGCGAGCTTCCCACCCTCAACCTCGAGACCCTGGAGCGCCTCGCCGCCGTGCGGGCCCTCGAACGCCATGGCGGCGACAAGCGCGCCGCCGCCGAAGAGCTGGGGATCTCGCTGCGGACCCTCTACTACAAGCTCGAGCGCTGGGGAGCCGAAGAAAAGCCACCCGCGGGCTGACCGGCGCCGGCGCCCTCAGTGCGTCGCGCCGCCCGTGGTGGTCGCCGCGGCCTGGGTGCCCGTGGCGGTGAGCGAGCCGTGGGCGGTCACCGCCACCTGGACCTCACGGTCCACCTTGAGGAAGAGGATGCTGGGGTCCGCCAGGCCCCATTCGATGTAGGGCACCTTGAAGTCGGTCTTGGCGGTGAGCTGGCTGCCCGCCACCTCGAGGGTCGCCGTCAAGGTCATCGGATGGCGCTCACCGTGGAGAAGGAAGCTGCCCGAGAGCTTCACCTCGGACCGCCCCTGCTCGGGCAGGGTGCCGGCGAAGTGGTCGGGCACCAGCTCGATCCAAGGGTAGCTGTCGCTCTCCAGGACCTTGCCGTGCATCTTGCGGTCGCGGGACGAGTTGCCGGTCTCGCCGCGGCGAGCGTCGAAGCGCAGCAGGCCGCTCGCGGCGCCGGTTGCCGGATCGAAACGCACCTCCCCGGATTGCAGGTAGAAACGTCCCTCGACGGTGTGGAGCGCGCTGTCGAGGGTGAACGTGACCTCAGTCTTCTGTGGGTCCAGGGTGAGGACCCGCTCTTCGGCGGCCGCCGGCCAGCTGAGCAGCAGCGCCACCGCAACTCCCCACAAAGCTCGTCTCATCTCGGGCCTCCTCCAGCCGGGCAGAGGTGGGTCCGCCAGGTTGGCAGGCCAGCTGTGCAAGCACACTGCCAGCCTCAGGGCCCGGCCCGGCAGCGCGAACGGCGCCTGGCGCCTGCAAGAACTGCGCGGCAGTGCAGAAAGCGACGCGGTGCAGGAGAAGGCTGGGGGTCAGCGCCCGAAGCGCCGCTGGCGCTGGTGGTAGGAACGCAGGGCCCGCAGCAGGTCGATGCGCCGGAAAGCGGGCCAGTGGGTGTCGCAGAAGTAGAACTCGGAGTAGGCGCTCTGCCAGAGCAGGAAGCCGGAGAGCCGGACCTCGCCACTGGTGCGCAGGATGAGGTCGGGCTCGGGCAGGCCGTTGGTGTAGAGGTGCGGCTCGATCGCCCGGTCGTCGAAGTCGGCGAGGGCGTCCGCGAGCCCCTTGCCGGCGGCGAGCTCGGCCTCCAGGTAGCCGCGGAAGGCGCCGGTGATCTCCTCCCGGCCGCCGTAGGCCATGGCGATGTTGAGCTGGAAGCGCTCGTAGGCGGCCGTCGCCTTCTCGGCGCCGCGGATCGCCTCCTGCAGGCTCTCGGGCAGGATCTCGAGCTTACCCAGGTAGCGCACCCGCACCTGGTTGGTGTGCACATCGGAGTGCTCGGCGAGGCGCAAGGTCTCGCGCTCGAACAGGTGCAGCAGCTCCTCGACCTCGGTGGTGTCGCGGTTCAGATTGTCGAGCGAGAAGCTCCAGACCGTCACCACCGGGATGCCGAACTCGTAGCACCAGGAAAGCACCTCGCGCAGCTTGTCGGCACCGCGCTGGTGGCCGGCGCTGGCGCTCGCCAGCCCGGACTCGCGGGCGAAGCGCCGGTTGCCGTCCATGATGATGCCGATGTGCCTGGGCAGTCTCCAGGTACCGACCTCGGCCGCCAACCGCCGTTCGTAGAGGGCGTAGAACGGCCGCTTGATCCAGCCGCGGAAGAGCTGCCAGAGGAGCGGCAACCGGGAAGCGTGTCGAGCGTTTCCGGTGGCCGAGATGGGAGCCGACAGGGGTTCAACCCTCCAACAAAGGAGCGCCGGGCGGCGAGCCCGGCGACCGTCATCTTAGCACCCCTACCGTTCGCCGCCGGCAGCGGAGCCCGTCGCTACGAACGCCAGCGCGCCCACCAGCGGCGCCACCAGCTTGGCTGCGTTCGGGATGCCATAGCGGGACCGTCCGCCGCGCCACGAGCCGCCCACTCGGCGTCCCATTCCGCCATCAGCCGTTCGGCAAGGGCCTCGACGGCGAACGGGTCGCGCGCCTGCACCAGCTGGTAGCGGTCGAGCCCGGCGTGCCGCACGGCGATCTGGAAACGTGGGTGCCGGCGCGAAGCGACGGCGAAGGTCGGTTCGCCGCGTTCGCTGCGGACCTCGCGAGCGTCTTCGTTCACGCACCGAGAATACTCTCCGCGCCCCCTTCTCGCCCGCAAGCCGCGGATTCGCCGCCGAAACATCCCCCCTCGCGCTGGCGTATTCCCCTTGAACGCGCCGCTCACCCTTCCACATGCGGGAGCACACCATGGACGACCTCCTCCAGGACCTGCGGCTCGGCTTCCGCAGCCTGTGGAAACACCGCGCCACGTCGCTCTTCATCATCGTCTCGATCGGCTTGGCGATCGCCGGCAACGCCAGCACCTTCAGCGTCATCGGGGCCATGCTCTTCCGCCCCTTCCCCTACCCGCAGGCCGACCGCCTGCTCCTCCTGTGGGACACGCCGGAGCAGAAGGCCGATGACCAGAACCTCTTCTCCCCGGCGACCTACCTCGAGCTCAAGGCCCGCACGCGGACGCTCGCCGGCCTCGAGGGCTTCTCGAGCCGCAGCTTCAACCTCGTGGGCGGCGACCAGCCGGAGGAGGTCAATGCCTCGGTGACGACCCCGGGCGGGCTCGAGCTGCTCGGCTTCCAGCCGCAGCTCGGACGCGGCTTCCAGGCCGACGAGAGCCTGCCGGGCAAGGACCACGTGGTCCTGGTGAGCCAGGAGCTGTGGAAGCGGCGCTTCGGGGGCGACCCCGGGCTGATCGGCCGCAGCATCAACCTCGACGACGAGCCCTACACGGTGATCGGGGTGATGCCCCCCGACATCGAGTTCCTGAGCCTCACGACCAGCCTCTGGGTCCCCTTCACCCTCGACCCGGCGAACCCGCCGCGCGACCAGCGCTCGCTGGTCCTCGTCGGCCGCGTGGCACCCGGCGTCGCGATCGAGGCCGCGAAGAGCGAGCTCATGGCCCTGAGCCGCGAGCTGGCTGCCGCCCATCCCGAGACGCAGCGCGGCTTCGTCACCCGTGCCTACACGCTGCGCGAGCAGGTGCCCGGTCCCACCGACCGTTTCATCTTCGGCCTGATGCAGTCGGTGATGGTGCTGGTGCTGCTGATCGCCTGCGCCAATGTCGCCAACCTGCTGCTCGCTCGCGGCCAGGACCGCCAGCGCGAGATCGCCCTGCGCACCACCCTGGGCGCCGGGCGCGGTGCCGTCATCCGCCAGCTGCTGACCGAGAGCCTGCTGCTCGCCGCCGCGGGCGGCGCCCTCGGCCTTGCCCTCTCGTCGTGGACGATCGACTTCATGGCCAAGATGCTCGCCTCGCAGGTGCCCAAGGCGTTCATGCCTCGCCTGGACATGCCGGTCCTGGTCGCCGGGGCGGTGGTCTCGATCGCCGCCGGCGTTCTCTTCGGCCTCTACCCCGCCCTCGCCGCCGCCAGGCCAGACCTGGCCCGCGCCCTCCACGACGGCGCCAAGGGCGCGGTGAGCCGCCGGCGGCGGCGGATCGTCAACGGTTTGGTGGCCGCCGAGATCGCTTTCGCCCTGGGCGCGCTTTCCGCCACCGGCATGCTGGTGCGCACCATGGTGTTGCTGCAGCACCTCGACGGCGGCTTCGAGAGCAAGAACCTCCTGACCTTCCGCCTCGCCCTGCCGGAGAAGCGCTATCCGGGGCCGGAGGCCGGGCCGCGGTTCTTCGCCCAGGCGGCCGAGAAACTCCTCGCCCTGCCCGGTGTGGAAGCGGTCACCGCCGCCAGCTCGCTGCCGCGCCTGCGGGCACAGCCGGTCCAGGCCTTCCACCTCGAGGCCCGCCCGGACGAGGCCACGCTGCCCTCGGAGATCGTCGTCTCCGTCTTCCCCAACTACTTCTCCACCCTACGGATCGGCCTGCGCAGCGGGCGCGGCTTCGAGAGCACCGACCGGGACGGGATGCCCGAGGTGGCGATCGTCAGCCAGGCCTGGGCGCGCAAGTACTTCCCCGGCCAGGAAGCGCTCGGCCAGCGCCTGGAGATCGACGGCGTACAGCGCGAGATCGTCGGCATCAGCGCCGACGTCGTGCAGGGGCGGATCGTCGACAAAGAAGGCCCCAATCCGGTGATCTACCTGCCGGCAGCGCAGACGGCGAGCCGCGCGCTCTACCTGATCGCCCGCACCCCCGAGAAGCCCACGGCCCTCGCCGCTGCGTTCCGCGGCGCCGTCTGGGACCTCGACCGCGCCCTGCCCATCCCGGAGATCGCGACCTTCGACCAGCGCATCGCCAAGGAGTTCGTGGGCGCGCGGCTGATCGCCGGCATCCTCGCCTGCTTCGGCTTCGTCGCCCTCCTGCTCGCCGGGCTCGGCATCTACGGCGTGATCGCCTACTCCGTCGCGCAGCAGACCCACGAGATCGGCGTCCGGCTGGCGATCGGGGCGCAGAAGGGGACGGTGATGGGGCAGGTGGCGCGCAAGGGCCTGCAGCTCTCGGCCCTCGGCCTCGCCCTCGGCCTGCCGCTTGTCGGGCTCGCCGTCCTCGGGCTGCGGGCGGGGATCTCCGGACTGCCGGCCGAGGTCTACACCAGCGTGCCGCTGGTCGCGGCCGTGCTGGCGACCGTCGCTGGCCTGGCGAGCTTCGTGCCGGCGCAGCGGGCCGCCAACCTCGATCCCGCCATCGCCCTGCGTCAGGACTGACGCCGGGTGGCGGCCCGCCCCGCCCTACTGGAAGACCTTCGCCAGCGGTTCCACCCACTGGCTGAGCAGCCGCTGCAGCTCGGGCAGCTGGCTGGTCAGCAGGGAGAGGAGGGGCAGGCCGGCGTAGAGGCCTAGGCGTTGCAGCAGGGTGCGGTGCCAGTTGATCTGGTTGGCCTGGGTGCCGGCGAGGCGGGCGAGCATCGGGTTCTTCTCGGCCTGCACCACGAAAGCGAGGCTCACCACGACGGCGAGGGCCACCAGGCCACCGGTGTAGAAGGAGAGCATCCGCTCCGGCTCGAAGGGGTAGGCGACCACCGCCACCAGGAGCGCGAGCACGCCGACGGTGAGGAAGCGCAGCAGAAGCACCAGCCGGGCGCTGATCAAGCGGGCGAGGTAGGCCGACTCCCAGGCGAAGAAGCGGCGTTCGGCGGTGAGCAAGGCACCGGCTACGGCCGGGTCGCGAGGCGGCTCGGCAGAGTCGTCGGCGCCTTCCTCACGGTTGGCGGCACGGTTGGCGATCCCCAACCAGAGGGCGGCAAGCTCGGGCTCGGCGGGAACGGCCGGTTCCCGTGGCAGCAGTCCACCGAGGGGGCCTGGCACCCCGCTGCGGCCGAGCTCCTGACAGAGCTCGGAATAGGCGCGGGCTCGCCGTTCGCGGATCTCCGCGCCGCCGTCCGCACCCGGGCGCGCCACCGCCTCCAGCTCCCCCAGCCAGCCGTCGGCCGCGCCAGGGTCGAAGCGCAGGTCGAGCAGCCAGGCCAGGGCAGTGCGAAGTGCCTGCCAGCCTCGCCAAAGCGACAGCCCGGCCTCGCAGACGGCAACGCTGGCGAGCCCGAAGAGCAGGCTCGCGATCCAGTCGAACTCGGGAGCCTCGAAGCCGCGCAGCAGCGGATCGAGCCGGCCGCGGTAGTAGCACGCGAGATAGAGCAGAGGCGCCCCCACCAGCACCGCCCAGGCGACCAGGCTCCGCGCCGTGAGCGCCGGATGGGCGAGCCAGCCAGCGGGATCGAGGGCCCAGCGCAGCTCGCGCTGGGCGCGCCAGAAGCGCTCGGGCACGGCGGGCAGGCCAGCGGGCGAGAGCCGTGCGTCCGGCGCCAGGCGCTCGAGGGCGTGGTAGCGCCAGAGGTTGAGGACCAGCCAGCCGAGCAGGACGAGGAGGAGGATCAGGCAAGGAACGAGTGGCGAGACGCCGCTGCCGAAGCTGATCAGCCGCTCGAGGACGAGCGTGAGCCCCACCGGGTCGTCCTTCTCCGTGGGGATGCGCGACATCGCGAGCCGCGCCAGCAGGAGCGCCGAGACCAGCCCGGCGAGCGCAGCCAGGGCCGGCCAGGCGATGCGCAGCGTCGCGAGCCGTCCCCGGCCTTGCGTCGCCGCCGCGGCGAGGTCCCGGCGAGTGCGACGGAGGAGGCCCCAGAGCAGGAAGCAGAGCGTGGCGACGAGGAGCAGGACCCCTCCGCCGCCCACCGCCCGCAGCAGGGCCACCCGGCCCCCGGCGGCAAGGAAGACGGGCCCGGTGAGGACGATGTAGGGCAAGAGCGCGACGACCGGCACCAGCAAGAGGAGGGCGTGGCGCAGGCGCTGAGTGTGAGCGGGCAGGCCAGAACGACCGTCCTCCCCCACGGTGAGGAGCTCCCAGCTCAGCAGGTCATGCCGTCCGTGGCCGCGCAGTGCCCGCCACAGCCCGGCCGCCAGGCCGCCCGCGAGGGCCACCGTCAGCGCCGTCACCAACAGTGTCCAGCCCCGCGGCGGCCGGAAGGGCAAGAGCTCGGTCTCCTGGCCGCGACCGGGCACCTGCCGCGCCGCTTCGACGCAAGAGCCACCGGCACGCGGCACGCGGACCTGCTTGAGGACCACCAGGCGGGCACGACCGACGACGCTGACCCAGACATCCTGCCAGTCGGCACTGGGTTCTGCCGTCGGCTCGACGAGGGCCCGCACGGCGCGGAAGACGCCTTGGGCGGCGTCGCTGCCGAACTGGATCAGCTGGCCGCTGCTCCCGGCACGCTCGGTGTAGGGATCGGGGCTCGCCAGAGGATTGGAGGAGATCACGATGGTGCCGCGCAGGGCGCCCAGGAAGTCCGGGTGCGCCAGGAGGAGATCGGCCTCGAAGGTGAACAGGCGGACGTCGGGAGCACTGCGCCGCAGGGCCTCGGCCAGGAAGAGCACGTCGCGGACGTTGGTGGCGACGATGCCCACCGCCTGGATCCGCCGCCGTGCGACGGCCGAGAGCAGGTTGGCGAGCTCGAGGTCGAGGGTCCGTGTCGTGCCCTGAGGGTCGAAGAGGCGAAGGGCGTCGCGCGCCGTCACCTCCGAGCCGGCTGCGAACGGCAGCAGGCGCGGCCCGACCTCCGGCAGCGCCTCGGCGGGCCGGCTACCGCTCTTTTCCTTGTCGTACTCGACCCGCAGGCTCGAGACGTTGAGGGGGAAGGGCACCACCAGCAGATTGCGGTCGGCGCCCTGGAAGTCCCGGCCGTAGAGCGAGGACTCGACGAGGAGCGCCACCTCCGGCGACCCTGGCGCCGTTTGCGGGTGCCGCCGGGTATCGACCCCCAGGCGCTCGGGAAGGTAGAAGTCGAGGGCGCAGTCGCGCAGCACCGTGCTGGCGGTGGCGAGAGAGCGGAAGTCCGGCCGCAGGACGGGCACCTCGCTGCCCTGGGCGGCGAGCGTGCGGAAGAGCGTGCCCTCGTTGTCGCTTCCCGTCGCCGTACCCGAAACCACCTCGACGCTGCCGTGGAAGCAGCTGCGAGCGAGCTCTGGCTCAGCGTTGCCCCACGAACGCAGGATCATCCCCAGGGCGAAGGTCGAGGCCGAGAAGGTCGGTGCCAGCAGCTTGGGAGGAGCCAGGGCCTGCGCGGCCGGTGCTCCCTGGAGAGCGCAGGCGTGGTCGAGGGCGCGCGCCATCGCCGCCGGCTGCGGCCCCCACGGCGGCGACTCGCCGACCAGCAGCACGGTCACCAGGCGGGGTGGCCGGCCGGGCGCCGGGTCGCGCCGGAAGACGAGCCAGCCCGGTTCTTCGCGGTGGAGGTCGCCGTCGTCTCCCGCTGCTTCGCCGGGCCGCGACCACGGCAGGCAATGGCCCTCGGTGACGAAATCGACGCTCTCGAGGCCGCGGCGGATGGCCCCCACCAGGAGGTCGAAGGTGCGGCCGTGGAGGGAATCGACGGGGTCGGGGATGGTGGCGACGAGGGTCGTCGGCAGGTAGCCCGCGGCGCCGAGGGCCCGGGCCCGCTCCTGGCAGCGGGCGAGAGGAGCGGGGATCTCCGCCACGGCGAGGGCCGACGGCTCGACGGCCGGAGGGCCGGCCTCGACCACCGCGGCCACCTCCGGCGCCGGCGCCATGGGCTCGGCAGCCGGGCGGGACAGCACCAGACCCAGCATCGGCACGCCGAGCAGGAGAGCGAGGATCCGCAACCAGTTCTTCTCGTCCATCGCGCGGCCCGTTCTTGCCTTCCAGGCTTCGAGAGACCCTCTAGCATGCCATCGTTCTTTGCTGTGCCGAAAGAACCAGGCGCAGCCGGCCTGCTGCCTCAAACAGAGACGGCCTCACCCCGGGAGTTCCCTTCGATCGACGTTCGCGCTGAGCTCGGCGTTACCCGCACCGTTCGACGTCGAGGCGCGAAACCTGCCCCTCTGCCGGCGCATCCAAGCGCCAGAGCCGGCCGTACCAGCGGCTGAGCCTGCGACACCCGGTCGTGGGCCGTGCTGACCCTCAGGAGACCTTCGACGATGAACCGCGCCCGTATTCGCAAGCTCACGGCCCTGGCGGCCGGCCTGGCCCTGCTCCTTCCCGCCCTCGCGAGCGCCGCGAGCCCGGTCAACAAGACCACCTTCGGCGGTGTCGCCATCGACGGCTACGACCCCGTGGCCTACTTCACCGACCAGAAGCCCGTGGAGGGCTCGAAGGCCTTCGAGTTCTCCTGGAAGGGTGCCACCTGGCGTTTCGCCAGCGCCGAGCACCGTGACCTCTTCAAGGCCGAGCCGGAGAAGTACGCCCCGCAGTACGGAGGCTACTGCGCCTACGCGGTGGCCAAGGGCTCGACGGCCGGCATCGACCCCGACGCCTGGTCGATCGTCGACGGCAAGCTCTACCTGAACTACGACCTCGACATCCGTGCCAAGTGGCTCCAGGACACCAAGGGCTACATCGCCAAGGCCGACGCCAACTGGCCGAAGGTCTCCGGCGAGCAGTAGGGCGAAGGCGAGGCGGGCCGCGGCGACGATCGCCTCCCCGTGAGCATGCTGGCACCTCGGCGGCGCAGATTGCGTTGAAGAGATCGTAGACCTCCCGCGAGAGCCGCCGGGAGATCTCCTACAATCCGCCCCAGGAGGCCCCACCGGCATGCCCACATCGCCCCCCCCGCGCACACGTCGCAGCCGCGCCGTCGCACTGGCGCTCACCGTCTTCGCCCTCGGCGCACTCACGGCCGCAGCGCAATCCGCGCTGGTGCCGTTGGCGCCGCCGCAGCTGGTGCCGACCACGGGGGGGTTCGGCGGCGTCCTGCCGGCGATCGCCACCGCCCCCGACGGCCGCTTCATCGTGGCCTATCCGGGCGGCACCACCGAGGAGGACGTCGCCCTCCGCTACCAGCTCTTCGACCCCGCGGGCCAGGCCCTGACCGGTGAGCTCGTGGCCACCACGGGGCGGGTGGTGGTAGCGCTTCCCGAGGCCCTGCAGCAGCGCGAGCTTCAGCCGCGCTTCATCGAGCCCTTCTACTACTCGCGGCCGCGGGCCGCGATGAACGCCGCCGGCGAGAGCCTGCTGGTGTGGTCCGGCGGCCCGGGAAGCGAGATCGATATCCGCGCCCGGCTGATCCGTCGCAACGGCAACCCGGCCGGCCCCGAGTTCGTCGTCAACACCAGCATCCCGGGCATCCAGGGCGTGCCGGCGGTGGCGGCGACCACTGAGGGCTGGGTGGTGGCCTGGCAGACACCGGCCTTCGACGGCGTGCGCGCCCGCCTCTACGACACGGCCGGCGTGCCGCTCGGGGGCGAGGTGGTGGTCAACGACCAGACCGGCGTCCAGTACCAACCGGCGCTCGCCGGCCTGCCTGGCGGCGGCTTCCTGGTCGCCTGGACGGGCGAAGTGCCGAGCGACGAGAACGGCCAGGTGCTCGTCCGGCGCTTCGACGCCGACGGCACTCCGACGGGACCGAGCTTCGCCGCCAACACCACCGGCGCCGGCAACCAGAGCGACCCGGCGATCGCCGTCGACCCCACCGGTGGCTATCTCGTGTCCTGGACCGGAGACGGCGACAAGATCGACGTCTTCGCCCAGCGCTTCGCCGCGGACGACGGCAAAGTCGGCCCCGAGAACCGGGCAAACGCCACCGCGGCGCAGCTGCAATTCGCCTCGGCGGTCGGGCTCGACGAGGTCGGTCGCGGTGTCGTCGCCTGGGAGCAGCAGGACTTCAACGCCTCCGGGCCGTTCGTCGAGGCCCTCTTCGCCCGCCCCTACGCCAGCAGCGGGCTGCCGCTGGCGGGCGAGCTGCAGATCACCGGCGATCCGGCGCATTCCCCGCGCTACAACCCGGCCCTCGCCGTCGATGCCGGCGGCGACGTGCTCTACGCCGGTAGCGGCGAGGACGGCGGGGTCTACCTGCGACGCTTCACGCAGCCGTGCGTGGCCGGGCCCAGTGTGCTCTGCCTGCAAGGCGGCCGCTTCAAGGTGGAGGCCTCCTGGCGCACCAATCAGGGGACGAACGGCCTCGGCCAGGCCGTGGCCCTCACGGCGGACACCGGCTACTTCTGGTTTTTCAACCCCGCCAACGTCGAGATGGTGGTCAAGGTGCTCAACGGCTGCCCGGCCAATCAGCGGTTCTGGGCCTTCGCCGGCGGCTTGACCAACGTCGAGGTCCAGCTGTTGGTCACCGACACCCAGACCGGCCAGGTCCGCTCCTACAAGAACCCCCTCGGCACCCAATACCAGCCCATCCAGGACACCGCTGCCTTCGCGACCTGCCCGAGCGCCGCGCTCGGTGAGGAAGCGGCGAGCCCCGATGCCGCCGCCGAGGCCGCAGCGATCGCCGAGCTGCTGCGCTCCGCGGCGCCCGAGCCGACGCCACCGCAGGGCGTGGCGAGCGACAGCTGCACCCCGTCGGCCACCCGTCTCTGCCTGCGCAGCGGTCGCTTCGAGGTGGAAGTCGACTGGCGCACGCCGCAGGGCAACGAAGGCGAAGGGCACGCCGTCGCCCTCACCTCCGACACCGGCTACTTCTGGTTCTTCAACGCGGCCAACGTCGAGATGCTGCTCAAGGTGCTCAACGGCTGTGGCCTCAACGGCCACTACTGGGTGTTCGCCGGCGGCCTCACCAACGTCCGCGCCGACATCACTGTGCGCGACACCTCGACCGGAGCGGTGCGGACCTACGCCAACCCGCAGGGAACGCCGTTCCAGCCCCTGCAGGACACCTCGGCCTTCGCTTCCTGCCCCTAGACGAAGCGCCGCCGCCCACCCTACGCAGGGTGGGCGGCGCCAGCTCAGCGCTGGGTGGCGCGCGCGATCAGCCGCGCGACGTCGGCGTGCAGCTTGTGGTGGTCCGCCCGGCGGATGTACATCATGTGGCCGGCGCGGTAGTGCTCGATCGAGACGTTGCCACGCAGCGACGGCACCAGGGCCATGTGGGCAACGGTGTACTGGGCGTCGAAGTAGGGCGTGGCGAAGTCGTAGTAGCCGCTTGCGATCAGCACTTGGAGCGCCGGGTTACGGGTGATCGCCTCGCGCAGGTTCTCGGCCAGGTTGGGATAGCCGGCACCGTCCCCGAACTTCCACGGCCACACCTTGGGCGACAGCGCCTCGTAAGGTAGGTCCGTCTCGTAGCCGAGCTCGCGCCGCAGGTAGTCGTTCATCAGCGTCACGTAGCCGATGTCCGCCACCGTCATCGCGGGGTCGTACTCCGGCTCTTCGCCGGCGGAGTCGCGGTCGAAGCCGGTGAAGCGGCTATCGAGGCGGCCCACCGTCTTGCCCTCGCCGCGCAGGAGCTCCTTGAGGAAGCGCTGGAGGTCGATGCGTAGGTTGGCGCGCTCGACGAAGTCGGCACCGAGCCCGGTGAAGCGGGCGAGCTGGCGGGCGATCTCCTGGCGCCGGGCGGCCGGCAGCTGATCACCCTGGTGGAGAGCAAGGGCGTAGTCGCCGAGGGCGAAGGCCTCGGCCTGGGCGAGGGTGGTCTCGAGGTCGCCGGCAAGCTCGGGCGCGAGCTTATGGTGGTACCAGGCGGTGGCCGTGTAGCTGGGCAGGTGGATAAGGTACGGCACGTCGTTGCCGACCGCGAACTCCTGGTTCTGCCAGTTGAGCACCGAGGAGATCAGCACCAGCCCGTTCAGGTACATCCCCACCCTCTCCTGCAGGTAGGTGGCCAGGCCGGCGGCGCGGGTGGTGCCGTAGCTCTCACCGGCGATGAACTTGGGCGAGGCCCAGCGCTGGTGGCGGCTCACCCACAGCCGGATCACCTCGCCCACCGTGCGGACGTCCTCCTCGATGCCGTGGAACTGGTCCGGGTCCTCGCCGGGAGCGGGCCGGCTGTAGCCGGTCGAGACCGGGTCGATGAACACCAAGTCGCTTTCCGGCAGCAGAGAGTCCTCGTTGTCCACCAGCCGGCCGGGCGGCGGCAGGGGGCCGCCCTCGTCGTCCATCGCCACCCGCTGCGGACCGAAGGCCCCGAGGTGCACCCAGACGGCGGCGGCGCCCGGCCCGCCGTTGAAGCTGAAGGTGACCGGCCGGCTGGCGGGGTCCTTCACTCCGTCGAGGGTGTAGGCGACGAGGAAGACCGAGGCCTTCACCTTGCCCTCTTCGTCGCGCAGCAGGAGGTTGGCCGCCGTGGCGGTGTAGTCGAGCTTCTTGCCGCCGGCGGTGAACGAGTGGTGGGTGATCGAGGACTTCTCCTCGGGCGCCGCTGGCGCCTCGGCCTTCTTCCCCTCGGCCGCGGGCTTCGGCTCCTCGGCGCGGCCGAGGCCCGCGACGAAGATCAGTAACAGGGCGAGGCACCAGGGGGCGAGCGTCCGCGTTCTCATCGGCTTCCTCCGAGGGATCAGCAGGCCGGCGAGCGGGCGCGGCCGCGACAAATGCTACTACGCTTGTAGCAGGACGGGGTTGCGTCCGAGGCTGGTAGGTCGGGGTCGCCCCTACCCAGTGGGATCGAGCTCGAACCGCAGCTCGGCCAGGGCGGTACGGGCGGCGGCGTAGGCCGCACGGCTGGAGGTGCGGTCCTTGGCCAACACCCAGGCGAGGTGCGGTGCGGCGCGGAAGTCACGGTCGTCGAAGATGCGCGCACCGGCCTCGACGTTGAGCCCCACCCGGTGGCCCTGCCGCTCGATCGCCTTGAGCTGGGCGCGATCGGGGACGGCGACCACCGTCGCGGCCTCGTGGCAGGAGGCGTAGGCGAGGGCCGCCCGCTCGCGTGGCGGACGGTCGAAGCGTGGCCGGCGACCGAGGGCGATGAAGGCGGCGTGCACGATCGGTTGGCTGCCCGTGCGGGTCTCGAGCAGCTCGCCCAGGCCCTCGTCCCAACCCAGGCGCCCATTGACCTCGATCACCGCCACACCCGCCTGGCCGTCCACCATCTCGATCGAGAAGCCCGTGTCCGCGAGGCCCAGGGCGGCCAGGGCGGCGTCCGAGGTGGCGGCGATGCGCTCCAGGCGTTCCTCGCCGCCATCGGCCGGCACCAGATAGCCCTCGATGCGGAAGCGCGGCGGCGGCGTCAGCACCTGCTCGGAGATCCCGAAGGTGAGAGGCTCACGGCCGTAGAGCACACCGTCGGTCTCGACCAAGGCGCCCTGGGCGTAGCTCTCGACGAGAAACTCCCGCTCGGGATCGCAGCCGGGGTCGAGGCGGGCCGCGGCGGCAAAGGTCGTGAGGCGGGCCACGTCGGGCGAGCGCGGCAGGCCGGCCCGCAGCGCCTCGACAGCGGCCTCCACGGCAGCGGCATCCGGTACGAAGGTCACCAGCCGGCAGAGGGCCGAGGAGGCCGCCTTGAGCACCACCGGATAGCCGTTCTGGTCGGCGAAGCGGCGCACCTCAGCCGCCGTCGCGACGCGCGCGAAAGCCGGCACGCCAACGCCGGCGCCGGCGAGCTCGATGCGGCAGCGCAGCTTGTTGATGGTGAGGAAGGCCGCCTCCGGGGACGGACCGGGCACGGCGAGCTCACGGCCGAGCAGAGAGCCCAAGGGCAGGCTCGGCTCCCACTGCGCGAGGACGGCGTCGATCCGCCGGCGCCCCAGCACCGGGGCGAGGGCCGCACGCGCCGCTGCCAGCTCGGCCGCCGGGGGCATCGCCACCACCTCGTCGAAGATCTCGGCGTCCTCCGCCGAGACATGCTCGTCGGCAAGCACGGTGCGGAAGCCCAGCGCGCGCACCTTCCAGCGATAGCGGGCGAAGTGCTGGCGCCGGAGACGGGGATTGCCGGGATAGAGGATCAGGACGGTGGCCACGAGTGGCGGGATTCTAGTCGCAGCCGCAACTCCGGCGCACGGCAACCGCCGCGGTGCTCCCCAGCGCTGCAACATGCCGCGTCCTGTTGCGTTTCCTTACGCAGCCGTTGCTCGCTCGCACGCGCCAGGAGGTCGCCATGTTTCGTGAGGTCCGTCAGGCCCTGAGCTCGCTCGCCAGCGAGCGTTCGTTCACCCTCGCCACCCTGCTCACCCTGGCCCTCGCCATCGGCGCCAACACCGCGATCTTCACCGTGCTCAACGCGGTGCTGCTGCGGCCCCTGCCCTACGCGGAGCCCGACCGGCTGGTGACGCTGTTCAACGCCTACCCTAAGTTCGGGATCGAGCGCGGCCAGAGCTCGGTGCCCGGCTACTTCCTGCGCCGCGAAGAGACCAACCTGTTCTCGAGCGTCGGCGTCTTCGACACCGCGAGCGCCAACCTCGGCTTCGACGGTGCTCCCGAGCGGGTCTCGGCTTTGCGCCTCACACCCTCGATGTTCGACGTCCTGGCGGTGCGCCCTGCCCTCGGCCGCCCCTTCTCCACAGCCGAAGCCGAAGGCGGTAACGAGCACGTCGCGATCCTCCAGGACGGGCTCTGGAGGCGCCGCTTCGCGGCCGACCCCGGGGTCCTCGGCCAGGTCCTGCGGCTCAACGGCGAGGACTACCAGATCGTCGGCGTGATGCCCCCGGGCTTCGACCTCCTCGATCCCAAGGCCCAGCTGCTCCTGCCGCGGACCTTTACCGACGCCGAGAAGGACGTCAACTCCCTGCACAGCAACACCGTCAACATGATGGCGCGGCTCTCGCCCGGCCTCAGCGTCGGCCAGGCCCAGGAGCGGATCGACGCCCTCAACCGGCATGACCTCGACGCCTACCCGCAGTTTCGCGACGTCTTGGTCAACGCCGGTTTCACCACCCGGGTGGTCACCGTCCAGGAAGACATGGTCCGTGACGTCCGCCGAACTCTGTTCCTCATCCAGGCCGGCGTGGCACTGATCCTGTTGATCGGCTGCGTCAACGTCGCCAACCTGATGCTGGTCCGCGCCAGCCACCGCGGCCGTGAGTTCGCCGTGCGCTTCGCCCTCGGCGCCGGCCGTTGGCGCGTCGCCCGTCAGGTGCTCGTCGAGGTCGGGATGCTCAGCCTGGCCGGCGGGGCCCTGGGGCTCATCGTCGGCGCCGGCCTGCTCCAGGCGCTCACCCAGTTGGGGACCGACGCCTTGCCGAGGAGCAGTGAGATCCAGATGGACGCCACCGTCGTCGCTTTCACCTTCCTGGTGGCCGCGGCGACCGGCCTGCTGTTCGGGCTCATCCCGGTCGCCCAGGTGCTCCGCGGCAACCTCGTCACGGTCTTCCGCGGCGGTGGTCGCACGGCCTCGGCCAGCCGCACCACCGGCCGGTTGCGCTCTTCGCTGGTCGCCGCCCAGCTGGCCCTCGCCTTCGTGCTGCTGGCGGCGGCGAGCCTGATGCTGGCGAGCTTCCGCAAGCTCTCCGCCGTCGATCCCGGTTTCGAGCCTGGCGGGGTGCTGGGCGCCCAGATCGACCTGCCGCCCCTGCGCTACCCGGGACCGACCGAGCAGAGCCAGCTCGCCGGTCGCCTGCTCGCCGAGCTGCGCGCCTTACCTGGCGTCGAGGCGGCTGCCCTCGCGAGCCTGCTGCCGTTCAGCGGCAGCGCGAGCGCCAGCTCGGTCTCCTTCGAGGGCTACCAGCTGGCCCCGGGCGAGGCGGTCCCGGTGCCGTTCGCCAGCTCGATCGCCGGCGACCTGTTTGCCACCTTGCGGGTCCCCCTGCTCCAGGGGCGGACCTTCACCGCGGCCGACGATGCCCAGGCGGAACAGGTGGTACTGATCGACCGCGAGCTCGCCGAGCGCTACTTCCACGGCGACGCCGTCGGCAAGCTTATGCGCCAAGGAGTCAGTGACGGCTCGGGCCAAGAGGACCCGCGCCGCTGGTGGCGCATCGTCGGAGTGGTGGGCGAGGTACGCACCGGCGACCTCACACGCCCGCAGACGAGCGGCACTGTCTACTACCCTCTGGCGCAGAGCCCGAGCGCCAACCTGAGCCTGCTGCTACGGACGCGCAGCGACCCCGCCGCGCTCGGCTCCACCGTGCGGCAGGCGATCCTCCGCCTCGATCCCGAGCTGCCTCTCTTCGATCTGCAGACGATGAGCCTGCGCCTCGCCAGCTCGCTCACCCTGCAGCGAGCGCCGATGGTCCTCCTCGGCCTCTTCGCCGCCGTCGCCCTGCTGCTCGCCACCGTCGGGATCTACGGCGTGGTGGCCACCACGGTGGCCCAACGCACCCGCGAGATCGGCATTCGCGCGGCCCTCGGCGCCCGCCCCGACGGCATCACCCGCCTCATCCTCGGCCAAGGGGCGCGCCTGATCGCCCTCGGCTTGGCGGTCGGGCTGGGCCTCGCCCTGGTCGGTGGCCGCTGGCTGCAGAGCCTCCTCTTCGAGGTCGACGCCGGTGACCTGCGACTCCTCGGGCTGGTCGCCATGGTGCTCGCGGCGGTGGGGTTGCTGGCCTGCCTGGTGCCCTCGAAGCGGGCGGCGCGGGTCGATCCCGTGATCGCCCTGCAGGCGGACTGACCGGCGGCTCAGAGCTGGTAGATCGCCTGCAGGATGCCGCGCAGGTAGGTCATGAAGTCCTCCGGGCCGAGCGGCTTGCCGGTGGCGCGCTCTACCAGCTCGGCCGGGCGGAGCGTGCTGCCGTGTCGGTGGACGTTGCTGCGCAGCCAGGCAAGGAGGGCCGAGAAGTCACCGCCCGCGAAGCTACCCGCGAAGCTGCCGCAGGCGCGCTCGGCCGCGGCGAAGAGCTGCGCGGCCGCCAAGGTGCCGAGGGTGTAGGTCGGAAAGTAGCCGAAGCTCCCCATCGACCAGTGGATGTCCTGGAGCACGCCCTCGGCGGCGTTCGCCGGGCGGACCCCCAGCACCTCGGCATAGAGGTCGTCCCAGGCTGCCGGCAGCTCCGCCACGCTGAGGTCTCCCGCGAAGAGGGCTTTCTCGAGCTCGAAACGCACCAGCACGTGGAGGTTGTAGGTGGCCTCGTCGGCTTCGACGCGGATCAACGACGGCCGCACCACGTGCAGCGTGGGCCACAGCTGCTCGAGGCCGGCCGTGCTGCCGAAGTGGGCCTGGAAGCGCGGCAGGGCCCACTGCCAGAAGGCCCGGCTGCGGCCTACCTGGTTTTCCCACAGGCGGGATTGCGACTCGTGGATGCCGAGCGAGACGGCGTCGCCCAGCGGGGTGCGGAACCAGGCCGGCGGTAGCCCCTGCTCGTAGAGGCCGTGCCCCGCCTCGTGGAGCACGCCGTAGAGGGCGGGGCGGAAGTCGTCCTCCTGCCAGCGCCAGGTCAGGCGCACGTCGCCGGGGTTGATACCGACGCAGAAAGGGTGGGTGGAGCCGTCGAGCCGTCCGGCCTCGAGGTCGAAGCCGATGGCGGCCACCAGCTCGAGCGCCAGCGCGCGCTGGGCGGCGAAAGGGAAGTGACCGCGCGCCGGCGCCTCGTCGACCGGCCGGCCGGCCTCGGCCACCGCCTTGACGAGGGGGCTGAGCTCGCCGCGCAGACGGGTGAAGAGCGGGTTGAGCGCCGCGCTGGTGGCGCCGGGCTCGTAGACGTCGAGCAGAGCGTCGTAGGCGTTGCCACCGGGGGCCACCACCGCGGCTTCTTCCTTCTTGAGCGCGATCAGCCGCGCGAGGTGCGGCTCGAAGGCGGCGAAATCGGCCCGCCGCCGCGCCTCCTGCCAGGCGGCCTGGCCGAGGGCGCGCGCCTCGGCGAGCTCGCTCGCCAGCCGTGCCGGGATGCGTACCGCCCGCTCGACCTGGCGGCGCGCTTCGGCCGCCTGCCCAGCCTCGACACTTCCCGCGGGGGCTGCGGCCGCCGCTTCGGCGATCGTCTCCACCAGCTCCGCCGCCGTCAGCCGCGCGTGTTTGGCAGCGGCCACTGTGCCCAGCGCCTTCGCCCGCCCAGCCACCCCACGCCTCGGCATGGTGGTCTCCTGGTCCCACTCGAGGAGCTCTTCGATGCCGGCAAAGTCGCGGATCTCGCCCCAGAGGGTGAGCAGGCGCTGGTGAGGGCTCGAGGCAGAGGAACTCGCGGTAGAAGGGCTCGGTGCGGACATGGCGCGGGATTGTAGCCCGGGCGCGGGGAAGGCATACTGCCGTCGCAGGGACCGACTTCGGCCTGTCCGCGAACTTTCTCGGAGATCCCCCAGATGCGAGCGCCTGCAGTCCTCCTTCTCGCTCTTTCTCTCTGCTCTCCCGCCATCCTGCCGGCGGCGGACCACACCTTGCACCTCGCCCTCGGCGATCCGGCGCGCCGCGAGCGTGAGGCGCCGCTCGGCCTCGACGCCATCACCGACACGGCGACGGGCGACAGCTTGAGCCCCGGCGAGCTCGCCGGCCGGCTGAGCGGAGTGAGCATCCTCTTCGTGGGCGAGAGCCACACCGACGCCGAGTTCCACGCCGTGCAGCTGCGGGTGATCGAGGAGCTGGTGACCGCCGGCCGCGAGGTGGTGATCGGCCTCGAGATGTTCCCCACCTCCGAGCAGGCCCACCTCGACTCGTGGTCGCAGGGCTGGCTCACCGAGGAGGGCTTCCTCCACCTCGCCCGCTGGTACGAGAATTGGGGCTATCCCTGGCCGTACTACCGCGAGATCTTCGACTTCGCCCGTGAGCACCACCTGGCGATGGTCGGCCTCAACGCGCCCCGCGAGGTGGTGAGCGCCGTGCGCAGCAAGGGGCTCAAGGGCCTGAGCCCGGAAGAGGCGGCGCACCTGCCACCCAAGATCGACACCGACAATGCCGAGCACCGGCAGCTGTTCCGGGCCTTTTTCGACGACGGTGACGCCCTCCACGGCGGGCTCACCGACGAGCAGTGGGCGACCATGTTCGCCGCCCAGTGCACCTGGGACGCCACCATGGGCTCCAACGCCGCGAAGGCCCTCGGCGAGGCGCCGCGAGCGGAACGGATCGTGGTGGTGCTGATCGGCTCGGGCCACGTCGCCTACGGGCTGGGCATCGAGCGCCAGGCCCGGCTTTGGCTGCCGGCCGGCGCCGGCAAGCTCGCCTCGCTGGTCCCGGTGGCCGTCACGGACGACGACGGCAAGCCGGTCAGCTCGGTCCGCGCCTCCTTCGCCAACTTCCTCTGGGGCTTGCCCCGCGAGCTCGCGCCCCGGTACCCGAGCCTCGGCCTGGCGACCACCGCCGCTGGGCTGGCGGCTGGCCGCAAGGTGGTCTTCGTCGAGGAGGGCTCGCCGGCCGAGGCCGCCGGCTTTGCGACCGGTGACCTCCTGCTCACCCTCGACGGCCAACCGCTGCCCGACAAGGAGACCTACAACCGCCTCCTCGCCGCCAAGCGCTGGGGCGATACGGTGACCCTCGGCATCCAACGCGGCGAGGAGAAGGGCGAGGAGAAGAAGGAGATCACCGCCTGGCTGCGGCGACCGGTGGACTGAGTCGTCCTGGCTGAAGTGAGCCGCGGCGGTCCATCAAGAGCGCGGAAGGGCTATACTTTTCCTGCGGATTGGGGATTCCCGGTCGGCAGAAGGCCCCGGCGGATGCGTCGGGGCCTTCTGTTTTTCTATGGGGCTGCCTTCTCTTTGGGCTGGGTTCTGTTCAGGGGAAGATCTTCAGCCCCCAGCCCTCCACCCTTCCGGCGGGGCTGCGGTCCAACTTGCTCTCGATGACTGCCCAGGCACGGTTGTTCTGCTTGGGATCGAGGCAGCGCCGCCCGATCGGGCGTGCGATCAGATCGGCCACCTGCAAACCAAGAGTGTTGGCCGACTTCGCAACGAAGCGGGGCTCGAGATGGAGCGTCTCCCGCTTGTAGTTGCCACCGTTGCAGATACGACGGAACTCGAGCTCCAAGGCGTCATCCTCCCGCGGCCCCCGCCTCTCGACGATCACCGGCACCCGCCCTGGCGCGTGTCCCTGGCGATGGAGGTACCGATGCAGCCGCTCCAGACCGCAAGCCAGCGCGATCTCGTCGGGGTTGCTCGGCGTCGCATACCGGTTGACCAGCTCGTCTTTGCGAATCACCGAGGCGACGATCGTCATCTCGAGATCAGCCATCAGCTCGGTGAGCTCGGCGAGGAACGCCGCCTTGCGCTGGGGGTCGCGCAGGATCGAGAAGTCGCCGAGGTCCTTGCGAATCTCGCGCTCATGGAGGATCACCTGGTCGTGGTCGAAATGCCGGAACTTGAACTCGGTGAGGGCCGATAGCCACTGTTGGGAGTAGGCCCGCTTGCGGACCAGGCAGAAGACGAGCACGAAGACCGGATACGTGGGGTCGACGCTGGCGAGGCCATGGTCGCCGCTCTCATCGACGAAGACAAGGTAGTCCCCGGGCTGGTCGCTCATCGCACGCCGCCTCACTTGTGGTCAGAGAATCGTCGCCGAGTCCTTCACTGAGCTGGCGCCGCGCTGAGCCCACTCCCCGCCGTGATACCCTCCCGCCGCCATGGCCGAGAAGACCCTGATCCGCATCGCGCACAGCCCCGATTCGGACGACGCCTTCATGTTCTACGCCCTCACTCAGGGCATCCTCGACAGCGAAGGCCTCGAGATCCAGCACGTGCTGGCCGACATCGAAACGCTGAACCAAGCCGCTTTCGCCGGCACCTACGAGATCACCGCCCTTTCCTTCCACGGCTACGCCCACCTCGCCGACCGCTACCGCCTGATGCCCTCCGGAGCGAGCTTCGGCGACGGCTACGGCCCCGTGGTGGTGGCCCGCGAGCCGCTGCGCCGCGAGGACTTGCCGGCGCTCAAGGTGGCGATCCCCGGCCGGCTCACCACCGCCAACCTCGCTTTGCAGCTCTGGCAGCCGGAGGTGCAGAGCGAGATCGTGCCCTTCGACGAGATCCTCGACGCCGTGAAGAGCGGCAAGGTGGATGCCGGCGTGGTGATCCACGAGGGCCAGCTCACTTTCGGTGACGAGGGGCTGATCGCCGTCGTCGACCTCGGCGCCTGGTGGCAGGAGAAGACGGGCGGGCCCTTGCCGCTCGGCGGCAACGGCATCCGCAGCGATCTCGATCCCGCTCTGCAGCGCCGCCTCTGCCAGCTGCTGACGGCGAGCATCAACTACGCCCTCGATCACCGCCAGGAAGCCCTTGGCTACGCGGTGCGCTACGCCCGCGGGCTCGAAGACGACCCCGTGCGCTCGGATCGGTTTGTGGGGATGTACGTCAACGACTGGACCCGCGGCTACGGCGAGCGCGGCCGGCGGGCCGTGCAGCACCTCCTCGACGAGGGCTTCGCGGCCGGCATCCTGCCGACGCGGGTGGTCGCCGACTTCGTCGACGCCTGAGCGCGGGGTACGCAGCGAGAGTGGAGGCCCCCGTCCTCTTCGACCTCGACGGCACTCTGGTCGACTCCCGGGCCGACCTCGCGGCGGCCGTCAACCGCGTTCGCCACGAGCTGGACCTGCCGCCGTTCTCGCTCGCCGAGGTGGTGGCCCGCGTCGGCGAGGGGGCCCGCAACCTGCTGCGGCGCTCACTCCCGGCGCGGATCGAGGGGGAGGCCTTCGAGGCTGCCTTCAGCCGCTTCGCCGTCACCTACCGCGAGCACTGCCTGGACCTGACCCTGCCCTACCCGGGCCTCGTGGAGCTCCTCGCCCGCTTGGCCGCCGAGCGACCCCTCGCCGTGCTCACCAACAAGCCCGAGGCCACCAGCCGCAAGATCCTCGAAGGGCTGGGGCTGGCGCCGTACTTCCAGGCGGTGGTGGGGGGCGACACGCTGGCCACCCGCAAGCCGGACCCGGCCGGGGCCCGCCACTTGGCGCAGGAGCTGAGCGCCCCCGTGGAGAGCCTCACCCTGGTCGGTGACAGCCGCATCGACGCCCGTACCGCCGCCGCGGCCCCTTGTCGCTTCGTCTTCGCCAGCTGGGGCTTCGCCTCGGCCGCCGAACGCGCGGAGCTGGCGGCGGCGGCCTGGGCGCGCGACGCCGCCGAGCTGGCCGCTCTCCTCGCCCAGCCAGCGAGCTAGGTCGCCGGCACGAGCTCGAGGTCGGGGACCATCTCGCCCACCGCGATACCGCGGTGGTTGCAGCGAGGCTGGCGGTAGAAGCCGGAGAGCTGCGACATCTCCGCCGCCGACAGCGCCCCCAGCTGCCGCAGCACCTCGAGCACGATGCCGTCACGGCAGCGCTCGCCGCCGTCAGCGATCTTGAGCGCCACGCCGAGGGCCACGGGCCCGCGCACGGCAAGCCCATAGAAGCCCTCGTAGCCTTCCTTGGCGAGGACTCGCCCAGCTGTCGCCTGCATCAGGGCCGTGGTGAAGCGGCCGGGGCCGGCCACCATCTCGGGCACCGTGGTCATCGCCGCGACCACTTGCGCCACGGCCGCCGCGTGCGGCGCCAGGCCGGCGACGACGGGGTCCGCGAGGGCGGCGTAGGCCCGCGCCGCCGCCTCGACGCTCAAGCGAAAGGTCGGCACGCTGCAGCCATCGATGGCGAGACCGATCTCTCGCGCATCGACCCGGGCAAAGGCAGCGAGAAGGCCCAAGATCCGCCGCTGCAGGGGATGGTCCGCGGCGAGGTAGGTGGCCGTCGGCCAACCCTGGAGGCGGCAAGCCAGGAGCATCCCGGCGTGCTTGCCCGAGCAGTTGTTGTGGAGCGCCGTCAGCGGCTCGCCACGGCGCGCGAGCTCGGCGGCCCACGCCGCATCGAGGGGTGGATGGGCACCGCAGGCGAGATCAGCGAGAGCGAAGCCACCGCGGGCCAGAAGGTCCGCCGCCCGTTCGACGTGCTCCGGCCGGCCGCTGTGCGAGGCGCAGACGAGGGCGAGGTCGGCGGCCGAGAGGCCGTAGCGGCTGACCGCCTCGGTCGCCAGGAGCGGCAGGGCCTGGAAGGGCTTGGCGGCCGAGCGCAAAAAGGAGCCGAGGCGTGCCGGATCGCCCACCGAGGCAACCAGCCGCCCCTCGGGCGTCACTGCCGCCACCGCCCCGCAATGCCAGGACTCCACCTCGCTGCCGCGTCGCACGGTAGCGAGCAGGCCGAGGCCCGGCACCGGCGAGGAGGCGCCGCTCACGGACGGCTAGTCGGCGACCGGCGCCGGCTCGCTGGGGGGCAGGCGGGCAGCCGTGGCCTTGAGGCCCTCAGCGGCGGCCTCGACGCTGTCGAACATCGGGAAGAGGGGGGCGAGCTGGGCCACCTCGAGAAGCTTGCGGATCTTCTCGGAGGGTTGCACCAGCACCACCTGGCGGCGGCGGGCCTGGAACTTGCCGAGGTAGCCCACCAGCTCGCCGATGCCCGTCGAGTCGATGTAGTTGATCTTCGAGAAGTCGATCAGCACATGGCTGTCCTCGCCCGTCAACACGCGTTCTAGCGTCTGGGCGAAGAAGGCGGCGCTCTCCCCGAGCTTGATCACACCTTCGATCTGGAGGAGCGTGAAGCCGTCGAGCTGGCGTTTTTCGACGATCATGCGAGGTGGCGAGAAGCTCCCAGCAGTCTAGCAACCACCCCTGGGAGGGTCAAATGCCGGCGGCGCCTAGACCTGCCCCAGCTCGATGCCCTTGAGGACGGCGCGGGTGCGATCGCGGACGCCGAGCTTGGAGAGGATGCTCGAGACGTGGTTCTTGACGGTGCTCTCCTGGGTGCCGAGTCCCTCGGCGATCTCGCGGTTGCTGTAACCGCCGGCGAGCAGGCGGAGCACCTCGATCTCTCGCGGGGTGAGCGGATCGGGAGGGTCGAGGGCCGGGAAGCTCACCGGCTCGCGCTCCAAGAGCTGCACGACGCGCTCAGTGACCGCCGGGCGGATCAGCGTCTCGCCGCGGGCGACGGCGCGGATGGCCTCGACCAGGCGGTCGAGGGCAATGTCCTTGAGGAGAAAGCCCTTGGCGCCCAGCCGCAGGCCCTCGAACAAGGCCTCGTCGTCATCGAAGGTCGTCAGTAGAAGGGTCGGCGGCAGCTTGCCCAGGGCGCGCAGCTGGCGTAGCACGTCGAGGCCGCTCCCGCGGGGCATGCGCACGTCGAGGAGGAGCACCTCGGGCGCCTCGCGGAGGGCGACCGCGACCGCCTGCTCACCGTCGCCCGCCTCCCCCACGACGGCGATCCCGGGGGCCAGCTCGAGCAGGCGCCGGAGACCGGTGCGCAGCAAGGTCTGGTCGTCGGCGAGCACGAGGCGGATCATCCGCCCTCCTCGCCCGAGCCGGCCGGCAGCGGTACCCGCAGGCGGGCGGCAAAGCCGCGGCCAGCGCCGTTCTCCAGCACCAGCGAGCCGCCGTGCGCCTCGACTCGCTCGCGCAGGCCCGCAAGACCATGGCCAGGGGAAAAGGCGGCCGCGCCCTCGCCGTCATCCGTCACGGCCAGCTCGATCGCACGCCCACTCGCTTCGAGCGCCAGCCACACCGTCTGCCCACGGGAGTGCCGAGCGGCGTTGGTCAGCAGCTCCTGGGCGGCGCGGAAGAGGTCGCGGGCGAGCTGCGGGGGCAGCTCTGGCAGGCCGCTCGCGATCGTGAGCTCGACCCGTGGCTCGGGAAAGGCCGCCACCAGCAAGCGCAGCGCCTCGGGCAGGTGGAGGTCTGGTTCTTCACGCAACGCCGAGACCGTATCGCGGACGTCCTGCAACAGCGCGCGGGCGACGCTGCGCGCCTCGCGCACGGTCGCCGCCGCATCACCCGCAGCGAGCTGCTCGGCGAGCTGCAAGTGGATGGTGAGCAGCGTCAGGTGATGGCCCACGGCGTCGTGCAGCTCGCGCGAGATGCGCAGCCGCTCGCTCAGCCGCGAGGTCTCGGCGAGGCGGCCCTGCGCCCGGCGCAGCTCGGCATTCAGGCGCTCGAGCTCCGCCCGGGAGCGCGACTCGGAGGCGGCCAGATGGCCCACGAAGAAGGCGAAGAGCTGCCAGCCGAGCACCGTCGCCACGGTGAGCAGGGTCGCCGGCAGTCCGGGCAGCCCGTGGGCGCCTTCGCTCAAGACGATCGTCCCCGCCTTGGCGAGGATGGCGGCGATCCCCATCGTGAGCAGGGCCTGGCCGAGGAACCAAACGAGCCCGGCGGCGCCGGGCAGGACGAAAGGGACCTCGGCGGCGATCAGCTCGAAGAAGTCCGTCGAGGTGAGAGCGGCGATCAGGGCTTGGAGGGCGAGGAGGCCGACCGCCCGGCGGCTGACGCGGCTAGCGAGCGCCCCCGTGTTGCGCCAAAACGCCCACGCGAAGAGGCCGCAGGCCGCGAGGGTCACCCCCCGCTGCCCCCACGAGCCCGGCGCGGAGAGCGGGGTCGCGCGGGGGAAGGAGAGCAGCACGTCGGCCGCGATGAAGGCGATCACGACCAGGCCGCCGAGCTGGAGACAACGCTGCGGGCGAAGCGTCACGCCGGCCATTGTAGTGAGGCAGGGCGCGCCGGCGCATAGGCCGAAAGTCCTGGCTGGCGGCTTCGCCTTCCGGCTCTGGTGGGCCCTCCGACGGCTGCCTAGGCTTGCTCCACCGGCCGGCGATAGTGCCTGCCGGTGCACGCACCGGAGCCTGCCATGAGAACCAGACCTCGCAAGCTGTTGACCTTCGCCTGCGGCCTGCTGCTCGCCCCGAGCCTCGCCGCCCGCGCCCAGGAGCTCACCTTCGACGACCTCCTCGCCTACCTGCACCAGCATCGCAACGCGGTGAGCGTCGCCGCCTTCACCGCCTCGGCACGCGGCGGCGTCGACCCGGACGACCCTTTCCTCTTCCACCGTCCCGGCGTGCGGCGCCCCCTCGCCTCAGCCTTCAAGACGGTGATCCTCGCCGCCTACGCCCGGCAGGTGAGCTCCGGCCGGCTCGATCCCACGGAGCCGGTGCGGCTTGGCGACTGGGAGCGCTACTACCTGCCGTCGACCGACGAGGCCCACCGCGAGGCCACCGCCGCGCTGGGGATCGCCACCGACGAGCTCGGCTTCGCCCTCGACCCCGGCCAGACCGTGCCGATCGACCTGCTCGCCCGCGTCATGATCCGCCACTCCGACAACGCTGCCACCGACTTCATCGCTGCACGGGTGGGCTCCTGGGCGATTCACCAGACCATCGTCCGCGCCGGCCTCAGCGGCCAGGACGAGCCAGTCTCACTCCTCGGCCTCTTCCTCGCCACCCACAACTTCGCCGACGGGCCCTTGAGCTGGGACCGGCTGCGGGCCCTGCGGCGCCTCAACCGGCAGCAGCTCACGGCCCTCTGTGACGACTATGCCGCGCGCTACGCTGACCCGGCCTGGCGGCAGACGCAGCTCGAGTGGTTGGCCGTCGCCCCGCCGCCCGACTACGTGCTGCGCGCCGCGGCCTTCGACGCCCTCTTCCCCCGCGGCACGGCGGCCGATTACGCCTCGATCTTCGCCCGCCTCGCCGCCGGCACCTTCTTCTCGCAGCAGGTCTCCGCGATCATGCTCGCCCACCTCGACCAGCAGGTGGCCGCTGACGACCCTCTCTTCCGCTACGTGGCCCAGAAGGGGGGCTCGGGCGAGGGCCTGCTCACCATGGCGGCGCTCATCGTGCCCAAGATCGGCCCGCTGGCCGGTAAACCGCGGGTGAGCATCGTCTTCTTCGAGCACCTCGACGAGGGGGCCTATTCTCTCTTCGACCAGCTGGAGATCAGCTCGCAGCTGGCGGCCCTCGCCGCCCTCGACCCGACGAGCCTGAGCGAGGTCCGGCAGGCCCTGCGCAGGCGCTAGCGGCCTTGCTATCCTCCCCGGCGGAGGAACCATGCGCACCCACCAGAGCCTGCTCCGCCGGCCCCTCGCCCTCGCCCTCATCCTGCCCCTCCTCGCCCCTGCCCTAGTGCGCGCCGAGGGCGTGCTCAAGGTCCAGCACGGAGGCCGCGCCACCGCCCAGGTCGGAGCGTTCACCGGCCGCGCCAGCGACCCCTCGGCGGTCACCTACAACCCGGCCGGCATCGTCCAGCTCGACGGCTGGCAGCTGCAGGCCGGCCTCGATTTCAGCAACGCCACCGACGACTACGCGAGCAGCACGTCGCGCCACCGGGCCAAGCACTCGATCCAGTTCCCGCCGGCGCTCTACCTGACCTGGCGGCCGGACGCCAAGGGCAACCTCGCCTACGGCCTCGGCCTCGACACCAGCGCCTGGTACCGGGTCGATTGGGAAACGGCGCTCTTCCCCGGCCGTTTCCTCGACCGCACTCAGGAAGTGCGCTCCTACGAGCTGCACCCCGTGGTGGCCTACCGGCTCGACGATCATTGGAGCGTCGGCGGCGGCCTGCGCTACCTCTTCGGCAGCCTCGAGCGAGGCCAGAACTACGCCAACGAGGTGGGCTTGAACGACGGCCAGGGCGGTTCCGCGCTCGTCGCCTTCGAGCTCCAGAACCGGGTCAACGGCGATGCCGACGCCCTCTCCTTCGACCTCGGCACCCAGTACCAGTCCGACATCTGGGGCTTCGGCGCCCTCTACCGCCATTCTGCCGAGCTCAAGGGCAACGGCAACTGGGACGTCGTGCTGCGCGACATCTCCGCCCCCGCGTTCAGCCGAGACCTGCTGAGCCGGTTCACCACCGGCCGCGACCACCTGCAGTTCGAGCTGCCCGCCGAGGTGCGGGCGGGCGCCTGGCTCGCGCCCTACCCGGAGCTGCGCCTGGAGCTCGACGTCGCCCTCACCCGTTGGAGCAGCGTCGGCGGCACCTCGGAGCTCGCCGTCGTGCCGACGCCGGGGCTGACCTTCCAGGCCGACCTCAGGACCCGCGAGCGCGCGGCGCTCTTCGACGACACGCTCAGCCTGCGCCTGGGCGTCGAGGGCGACCTCTCGGACACCTGGTCGCTCGCCGGCGGAATCGCCTTCGAGCCGAGCCCGGCGAGCGGCCAGGCGACGCCGGACTTCCCCCGCGGAGACGAGACGGTCTACGCCGTGGGTGCCAGCTACAACCTGCCGCAGATCTCCTTCGACCTCGCCTACTCCTATTCGTCCTTCGCCGACCGCAAGGCCTCCGGCCAGGGCATCGAGCCGGCCGGCGTGGTCAGCACCTACTCGAGCCGCGACCAGGTGTGGTCGTTCTCGGCCCGCTGGCGGTTCTAGGCACGCTGGCCGGCTGCGGGCGAACGCTCAGGGGACGGCGAGCGACCAGGCCGAGGTGTCCCCCGATTCGAAGCCGTCCGCGAACAGCGGGACGCCGAGCGGCACCGTGACCAGCCCCGTGCTGCGGGCGCTGCCCGCATAGGCGCTGTCCACGGCGCAGACGCTCCAGCGGTAGGTGCCCGGCGGCAGGGAGTCGAGCGTCCAGCTGACGGCACCGCTGATGGTGCCCGGCTGCGGCAGGCGCTCGGCCGCCTGGGCCGGCGTCGAGACCGGGCGGACCTCCAGGTCGTAGGTGATGGCCGATGCCGGGGTGTGGTCATCGCTCACCGGCAGCCAGGAGAAGACGAGGCCACCGGCACCCTGGGTGACGCTCAGCCCAGAGGGCGCCGCGGGAGGCGCGTTGGTCGCCGCCGGCTGGTTGCGGTAGAGGTGGGCCTGGGCTTCGACCAGGCCGTTGCCGCCTGGCACGAAGTAGGCACCCGCCACCAGGTAGTCGAGATCGCCGTCGCCATCGAGGTCGAACCAGCCGAAGGCACCGCCTCGCCCGACCGAGGACACGGGCGCCGGCAGGCTGACGCCGAGGCTCGCGAAGGTACCGCCCTGGTTGCCCCAGATCTCCGAGCGACCGACGATCTCGCCCTGGCCGACGTAGCTGCCGGTGACCAGCACGTCGATGTCGCCGTCGGAGTCGTAGTCCGCCCAGGTGGCGGCGTGGATGTCGAGCCAGGGCGTCGACCCGAGGTCCACCAAGTCGATCGCGGTGAAGCCAGCCCCGTCGTGGCGGTAGACCCGCAGCACGGTGGCGAAGCTGCCGTCCTGCTCCTGGATGTTGCCGGCGACGAGCACGTCCTGATCGCCGTCGGCGTCGTAGTCCGCCCAGTCGGCGAGCCCGTACTCGACCTTGATCGGTAGCAGGTCCTGGCCCGTGAAGGCGCCGGCAGCATTGTCGTAGCGACGGACGAAGCCGGATTCCGTGTTCGGGTCGACGTTGACGAGCAGCAGGTCGAGGTCGCCGTCGCCGTCGTCGTCGGCCCAGGCGCTCTGGGCGTGCACGGTGGGGTCGAGGCCGCTCGCGACCTCGCTGAACAGCCAGGCGCCACTGCCGTCCGGCCCGTCGTTGCGCATCAGGGCCGTACGGACGGTGAAGGTCGACTGGTCCCACACCGAGGGGACCAGCAAGTCGAGGTCGCCGTCGTTGTCGAAGTCGGCCCAGGTCAGTGAGCGCAGGTCGTAGGCGCCGGTGTAGGACGAGTCCTCCAGGTAGCCCGGCAGGCTGAGCGGCATGCGGCTCAAGGTGCCAGCATCGTTGCGAAAGATCGCCGTCTCGCCCTCGGAACCCACGGCGAGGTCATGGTCACCGTCGTTGTCGAAGTCGCCCCAGGCGAGGTCCGAGCTGCCCGCGAAGAGGCTCCCCAGGGGCACGTCGACCGGAGTGAAGCTCCAGGCCCCGCCCGTCCCCTCACCGTCGTTGCGGAGGATGACCAGGCGATGCTCCACGCTCTGGTTGTAGACGACATAGAACCCGAGCAGGGCGAGGTCGAGGTCGCCGTCACCGTCGACGTCGGCCGGCGCGGCGGCGCTCAGCCAGAAGTCCTCGGTGTCCGGGGTCGAGAAGTAGGGGTTGGTCGGCGGCGAGACCTCCTGGAAGGACGGTTGCGCCGCGCAGAGGCCGGCCACTACGAGAGCGAGCAGGAAGGTCGTCACGACCCGTAGCGAGGGCTGCTGCATAGTCACCTCCAAGTTGGCGGACACGTTGGCGGGCGGGCGTTGCCGCCGCGGGTACCTTGGAAGGACTCTACGCGGCGCAGGATGAACGGCGGATGACGGCTCTCGGGCCCCCTCTGCTATCCTGCCCGGCGCCTTCACCGGCCGTGCCATTCAGGAGGCCCCGATGCCCGAAGCCGACGACTCGCCAGCCGACAAACAGTTCTTCGTCGACGTTCCGCAGCGCGCCGAGCCCTTCTTCCTCAAGGGCTGCGAGCACCTGGACTGGGGTTTGAAAAACCGCCTGGCGAGCATCTTCAACCCGGTGAGCGGCCGCACCGTGATGCTCGCCTTCGACCACGGCTACTTCCAGGGCCCGACCACTGGCCTCGAGCGGGTGGACGTCTCCATCGTGCCCCTGCTGCCGTGGGCGGACACTCTGATGCTTACCCGCGGCATCCTGCGCTCGGTGATCCCTCCCACCTACCGCGGCGGCCTGGTGCTGCGGGCCTCGGGCGGGCCGTCGATCCTGAAGGAGCTGTCGAACGAGGAGATCGCGCTGTCGATCGAGGACGCCGTGCGCTTGAACGCCGCCGCCCTCGCCGTGCAGGTCTTCGTCGGCGGCGAGCACGAGACGAAGTCGATCCACAACCTCACCCGGCTGGTCGACCAGGGGCAGCGCCACGGCGTCGCCGTGCTGGCGGTGACCGCCGTCGGCCGCGAGCTGGTGCGCGACGCCAAGTACATGCGGCTGGCGACGCGGATCTGCGCCGAGCTGGGTGCCACCTACGTCAAGACCTACTACGTCGACGACGGCTTCGACACAGTGACCGCCGCCTGCCCGGTGCCGATCGTCATCGCCGGCGGCAAGAAGCTCCCCGAGCGCGAGGCCCTGGAGCTTGCCGCGAGCGCCGTCGCCCAGGGCGCCGCCGGCGTCGACATGGGCCGCAACATCTTCCAGTCCGCCAGCCCGGAAGCGATGCTCCAGGCCGTGCGGGCCGTGGTGCACGAGGGCGCGAACGCTGGCGAGGCCCACGAGCTCTACCGCCAGCTCGCCGCTCGGCCCTGAGCTCGGCCCTCAGCTCGGTCCAGGCCTGGCGCCGGCCCGGGCTCCCGCGGGAGGCATCGAAGTCGTAGAATAAGCGCTCGCCTCTGCCCATGCGCCGAACGCCCGCCCGGAAGCCCGCTCCCTCGTGCGGTCTGCCTGCCCTCACCGGCAGGCTGGTGCTGGCCTTGGCGCTGGGCGTCACCGCCACCCCGAGCTGGGGCGCGGCCGGCCACCACCCCACGGACGACCAACGACACGAGCGGGGCTTTCCCCTCGTCCACGCCATCGAGCCCGTGGGCGCGGAGGTCCTGGCGCAGAACTTCGGCGTTGCCAGCTGCCCCGACGGCCTGCTCGTCGTCGGCAACCTCGGCGGCGTGCTGACCTTCGACGGTGCCCGTTGGCAGGTCTACCCGATCGGCAACGGTCGCAGCGTCTTCTCGATCGCCTGCGACGCCGCCGGCCATATCGCCGTCGGCGGCGTCGACGAGATCGGTCTCATGGAGCCGGACGCGCTGGGCGAGCTGCAGTACCGCTCGCTGGTCGCCGAGCTGCCGCCCGAGCTGCGCAACTTCGGCCAGGTGAACTACGTCGCCGCCGTGCCGGGCGGCTTCGCCTTCGTCTCGCCGCGCTGGCTCGCCCGCTGGCACGGCGCTCCCCCGCCGAGCGATCCTCCGACGGGTGCTCACCCGACCGGTGATCACCTGAGCGTGATCGAGCGCTACGACGGCGCGCCGCCCTTCAGCCATCCATTTGCCGTCGGCCAGGACCTGTACGTCTGGAACCGCGTCGGGCTCTACCGCCTGCAGGGTGACGAGCTGGTGCTGGCCCCCGGCGGCGAGGCGTTTCGCGGCCGGCGGATCGACGCCGTCGAGCAGCTCGCCGGTGGGCTCCTGATCTCGTTGCGCGGCGACGGCGTCTACCGCCTCGAGGGCGGGGCGCTCTCCTCCTTGCCCTCCGAGGTCTCGGCCTGGGCGAAGCGGAACCGGGTGCTCACCTCGATCCGCCTCCCCGACGGCCGGATCGTCCTCGGTTCGGTCCTCGGCGGCCTCGCCCTGCTCAGCCCCACCGGTGAGCTCGAGCGGCTGATCGACACCCGATCGGGCCTGCCGGACGACCTGGTCTACTCCCTCGCCGTCGACCACGAGGGCGCCCTGTGGGCCGGCCTGAACCTCGGCCTGGCCAGGATCGAGGTCGGCTCGGCCATCAGCCTGCTCGACCGCCGCACCGGCCTCCAGGGCTCGGTCTACACCGTCGAGCGGCACGCCGGCCAGTTGTGGGTAGGCACCGCGGCCGGCCTCTTCGCCGAGCGGGCGACGGTCCAGGGGGCCGAGGCCGCCGCGGCAGGCAGGGTCTCGATCAGCTTCGATGCCGTCCCCGGGATCCTGCCCTCGGCGTGGAGCCTGCTGAGCGTCGACGACGACCTCCTGGTCGGCTCTGCCGGTGGCCTGGTGGTGGTGCGTCAAGGCCGTGCGACGACGCTGGCCGGCACCGAGTCGCTGGTGGTCTACAGCCTCACGCGCTCGCGCCACCAGCCGGCGCGCGTCTGGCTGGGTACCGACGACGGTCTCGGCGCCATTCGCCACGACGCAGCGGGCTGGCACTTCGAGGGCCTGGTCGCCGGCTCGCCCCGCGAGGTGCGGCAGATCATCGAGACCTCTGGTGGCCGCCTCTGGCTCAGCTCCTCGCTCGACGAAGCCACCGGCCTGCTCGCCCCCGAGCCGGGCCAGCCCGCCGACGCGATCCACCGCCTTGCCGTCCAGGAGCCCGACGAATGGGCCTTCTGTGCCCTCCAGGGCAGGGTCTTCGGCGTGGCGAAGTACCACCTGGGCTGGCTCGACGAAGACACCGGCGTGGTCGTGGACGAGCCGCAGCTCCACCCGCTGCTCGGCGGCAACAGGGTGGTGGAAGACGCCGCCGGCAACCTGTGGACCAACAGCCGTCCACCGCGGGTCCTGCGGCGAGCCGCCCAGGGCTTCGAGCGCGAGGCGAGGGTGCTCTACGAGCTCGGCCACAGAGACATCGAGACCATCTTCGCCGAGCCGGACGGCGCCGTCTGGCTCGCTTCCGGGGTCGGTCTCTACCGCTTCACCAGCGCCGAAGGCGTCGCGACGCCTCCCCTGCGCCCGCCGCTGCTCAGTCGGGTCAGCGTCGCCGGCAAGCCGCTGTTCTTTGGCAGCGGTCTCGGCGAGCTGCCGGTGAGCCAGCTCGCCGCCGGGCCACGCCGCCTGCGCATCGAGCTCGCCCCGCTGTCCTCGCGGCCGGGCCTGCAGTACCAGACCCGCCTCGACCCCCTCGACGAAGATTGGGGGCCACCCTCCATCGACCCCTTCGTCGAGCTCACCCAGGTACCGGCCGGCCGCTTCACCTTCCGCGCCCGGCTCATCGGCCCCAGCTCCGAAGCCGGGCCGGAGACCGCCTGGACCTTCCGGGTGCTGCCGCGCTGGTATCAGACGCCGTGGGCCTTCGCCCTCGCCTCGGGCCTCGCCCTCGCCGGGGTCCGCGCCTACGGCCGGATGCGCAGTCGCGCCCTGGCCGTCCGCGCCCGCGACCTCGAGGAGCGCGTGGCGGCGCAGACCCTCGAGCTCCAGCAGAAGGTCGAGCAGCTCGGCCGCGCCCACAGCGAGCTGGCGAGGGCCAATGAGCGCCTGGAGGCCCTCTCGTTGCAGGACGAGCTCACCGGCATCGCCAACCGCCGCCGCCTCCAGCAGGTGCTGGTGGCCGAATGGGCGCGGGCGAGCCGCCAGGGCAGTTCGATCGCCTTCATCCTCCTCGACCTCGACCACTTCAAGCAGCTCAACGACAGCCGCGGCCACCTCGAGGGGGACCTCTGCCTGCAGGCCGTGGCCCGCTTCCTGGCCCACAAGGTCCAGCGCGCGGGGGACGTGGTGGCCCGCTACGGCGGCGAGGAGTTCTGCATCCTGCTGCCGGCGACGACGCTCGAACAGGCCTGCAGCCTCGCCGAGCAGCTGCGCGAGGGGATCGAGGAGCTGGCCCTCTCTCACCCGGACGGCGGCGTGATCACGGCGAGCTTGGGCGTGGCCTCCTGGGTGCCGCAGCCGGGCCAGGAGCCCGAGGACCTCGTCGAGGCCGCCGACACCGCCCTCTACCGCGCCAAGACCGAGGGTCGCAACCGCGTCCGCACGGCCTAACCGAGGCCCGCGATCACGGCTTCGAGCTCCGCCGCGCGGGCCTCGAGCGAGGCCAGCAGGGCGAGCTGGGTGCGGCTGCGGTCGAGATTGTGGCCGGGCCGGTGAATACGGAAGTAGGTGTCGCCGGCGAGGTGGTCGGTCAGGAAGCGGATGCCGCACTCGAGGCAGATCACCTGGCTGGCGAGGACCATCGCCCCCCGCTCGCTCGCCGTGAGCTCGCCCCCCCAGCCGGCGAGATAGCCGCGTGCCAGGGCCGCAAAGACGGGCAGCTGCACCGCGACGCGGTCGAAGCGCGGCTCGTCCTCGGCGAGCCCGGAGCCCGCCGAGCGCACCATGTCCCCGAAGTCGAGCACCGCGAGGCCCGGCATCACGGTATCGAGGTCGACGATGGCGAGGGCCTCGCCGGTGGCGGCGTCGAAGAGCACGTTGTTGAGCTTGGTGTCGTTGTGGACACTGCGCTCGGGGAGCGTCCCGGCCACTCGCAGCGCCTCCAGCCGGCCGGCGAGTTCCCGGTGGGCGAGCACCTGGTCGATCTCGCGCCGGGCACCGGCGGCCCGTTGCAACGGGTCGGCCGCCACCACCGCCGCGAAGCGCGCGAAGTAGCTCGGCGTGTGATGGAAGCCGGGCGTCGTCTCCGCCAGCCGTGGCGGCGGCAGGTCGGCAAGGTCGCGCGCGAAGCGGCCGAAGGCGCAGGCGGCCCGCTCGGCGAAGAGGGGCGAGGGCAGGACGTCGTAGAAGACGGCACCCGGGATGAAGTCGTAGGTCCGCCAGGCGCCACCCGCCGCGTCGCGGGCGAAGAGCCCGCCGTCGGCCGCCGGCACCAGCCGCAGCAGCCGGCGATCGAGGTCCGCCGTGCCGCGCGCCACGAGCTTCGCCCGCAGGTGGCCGAGCACACGATCGAGGTTGGCCAGCACCGCCGCCGGGTCGGGAAAGATCGCCGGGTTCAGCCGCTGGTGGACGACCCGGCGGGCCGTCCCACCCTCGTCGCGTGTCGCCAGGTAGGTCTCGTTGATGTGGCCGCTGCCCAGCCGCTCGGCGGCCACCAGGCGACCCGGCAGGGCGAAGAGAGCGCCTACCGCGCCGAGGTCCGGCAGCGGCGTTGGCGGCGGCTCGCTCACGGCCCCGGCCACAGCGGGCGCGGATACTCGCCGGCGGCCACCCGCTGGGCGATCGCCGTCGCCACCCGCGGCTGGTCCTCGCGGTAGGTGACCCCGAACCACGGCGAGCTGGTCGCGAGCAAGGCCACTTCGGCGCGGCCGTCATGAATCATCGCGTCGACCACCGCCGGCAGGTAGAGCTCGGCGCCGGCCTCGTCGCGCCGGGTGGCCAGGAAGTGCTCGAAGGCCTCGCCGAGGGCCGCGAAGAGCCCCGGCGTGAAGCCCCAGAAATTGAGCGACACGGGCTCGTCCCCGGCGAAGGGCACCTCCTCGCCCTGTGGCCCGCGCCCGACGATCCCTGCCGGCGTCCGGGTGATCCCCGTGTGCTCCTCGACCTGGGCCAGGAGACCGCCCGCCGCCCGGCACACTCCGCGGGCCACCGTGCCGTGCTCCGAAAGCGTCTGCGCCAGCTGGTAGGCCACCATCGCGTAGCGCTCCGGCCCGGGCGCCGGCGCTGCCGAGAAATGCGCCGCGAGCTTGGCAAAGCCCTCGGCGCCGTAGAAATCGTCGGCGTTGATCACCACGAACGGTCCCGTGATCAGCCGCCGCGCCGCGAGCACCGCGTGGCCAGTGCCCCACGGCTTGCTCCGCCCCACCGGCACGGCAAAGCCCGCCGGTAGATCGTCCAGCTCCTGGTAGGCGTAGACCACCTCCGCCCGCCCGGCGTAGCGCCGGCCGAGCCGCTGGTGGAAGTCCGCTTCCATCTCACGACGGATCACGAACACCAGCCGCTCGATGCCGGCCCGCAGGGCGTCGTAGACCGCGTAGTCCATCAACACCTCACCCGCCGGCCCCACCGGCACCAGCTGCTTGAGGCCGCCAAACCGCGAGCCGACCCCGGCCGCCATCACGAGGAGGGAGGGAGTCATAGGGACGGCTTCTCCTGCAAGACACCCGCCGCGAGCAGAGAGCCGAAGACGCGCTCTTGGTGAGCCTCGCTGCGGGCGAGAGATCTGAAGACGCCGGGTCCCGACCCGCGCAACTCCTCTATCAGGTGCCGGACCTCCCGCCGAAGTATGGGGGTAAGCAAGGGATGCTGTCGCGGGGCGATCATCGTCTCGTCGGGCTGCATTCGCGGCCTGGATCTTAGTACGGGCTCGGACTCGCCTTCCGCTGAAGCGGACGAACGGACCGTGAGAGGATCGCGGGCGGACCCCACTCCATGCCCCAGCCCTACGACGAGACGCCAGCCAACCTCCTGCTCGCCGAGCTCGGCCCGGTGTACGGCGAGGCGTTGGCGCTGCGGACCTACACGGCACGCCTGCTGGGCGCAGACCCCTCGCTGGTGCTGCATGGTGGCGGCAACACCTCGGTCAAGGGGCGGGCGACGACGCTCCTCGGTGAAGACGTGGAGGTCGTCTGGGTCAAGGCATCGGGCCTCGACCTGGCGACGATCGAGCCCACCGGGCACGTGGCGCTGGACCTCGCGCGGCTGCGCCGTCTGCGAGAGCTCGGCGAGCTTGCCGATGCCCGGCTCGACGCCGCTGTCCTCGCCTGCCGGCTCGATCCGCACGCGCCGCCGCCCTCGCTCGAGGCCCCGGTGCACGGCTTCTTGCCGCCTCGCTTCCTCGACCACAGCCACGCCGACGCCATCCTCGCCCTCTCCAACCGGCCAGACGGCGAGAACGCGCTGCGCCGCGCCCTGGGCGCCGAGGTGATTCTGCTGCCTTACGTGCTGCCTGGCCTGGGCCTGGCGCAGGCGAGCGCCGAGGCCTTTGCCGCAAGGCCCGGCGCGCTCGGCATGGTTTGGCGGCAGCATGGCCTGCTCACCTGGGGCGAGACGGCGCGGGAGAGCTACGATCGGCACCTGGAGCTGGTCGAACGGGCCCGCGAGCACCTGGAGGGCGAGCGGGCTCGAGCGGCGCGAGCGCTCCGCGCGGAGGTTGACCTCGCGGCAGCGCGCCGCCGCCTCGCTGCTATCGCACCCGTGGTCCGTGGCGCCCTCACCAGCCTGTGGCGACCCGCAGGGACGGCACCTGGCGAGGCCGGTGCCGGCGACCGGCCGATCCTCGCCAGCTTCGGCGACGAGGCCACGCTAGCCTTTCTGGCGCTGCCAGGGGCCCGCGACCAGGCCCTCACGCCCCCCCTCACCACGGACCACTTGATCCGCATCGGCGCCGAGCCGCTATGGTTGGAGGCCCCGGACGGCGCCGCTCCCGAAGACCTGCGAGCGAAGATCGCCCAGGCCGGCGGCGTGGCCCCGCGCCTCATCCTGGTGCCCGGGGCCGGCGCGCTCGCCGTCGGCCGCGACGTGCGCGAGGCGCGGATCGCCGCCGACGTCGCCGCCCACAACCTCGCCGTCAAGGCGGCCCAGCTCGCTGCCGGTATCCCCTACCAGGGGCTCGCCGCCGACCACCTCCAGGCGATGCTCACCCGCCCTCAACAGCTGCGCAAGCTCGCCTCGGCGGCGGCGCCGCTTTCCGGCACGATCGCGCTGGTGACGGGGGCCGCCGGAGCGATCGGCGGCGGCATCTGCCGGGTCCTCGCCGCGTCCGGCGCGGCGGTGGCGGCGACCGACCTCGCCGGACCCGCCCTCGACGCGCTCGCGGCCGAGCTTGCCGCCGGCTTTCCCGGCCTGACCCTCGCCCTGCCGCTCGACGTCACCGAGCCGGCTTCCGTCGCCGCGGCCTTCGACGCCGTGGCCCTCGCCTGGGGCGGCGTCGATCTGGTCGTTCCCAACGCCGGGGTGGCGCACGTGGCGAGTCTCGAGGAGCTCGACCTCGAGACCTTCCGCCGCCTCGAACGGGTGAACAGCGAGGGGACTCTTCTGGTGTTGGCGGAGGCGGCCCGCCGCTTCCGGCGCCAGGCGATGGGCGGAGACGTGGTGCTCGTCTCAACCAAGAACGTGCCGGCACCGGGGGCCTCGTTCGGGGCCTACAGCGCCACCAAGGCGGCGGCCCACCAGCTGGCGCGGATCGCCAGCCTGGAATTGGCACCGCTCGGTGTGCGGGTGAACATGGTCGCCCCGGACGCCGTCTTCGGCGAGGGCGAGCGCCGCTCCGGGCTGTGGAGCGAGGTGGGCCCGTCGCGGATGAAAGCACGCGGGCTCTCGGCGACCGAGCTCGAGGGCTACTACCAGGGCCGCAACCTGCTCAAGGCCCGGATCACGCCCCAGCACGTCGGCGAAGCCGTGCTCTTCTTCGCCAGCCGCAAGACCCCCACCACCGGCGTCACCCTGCCCGTCGACGGTGGGCTACCGGACGCCACGCCGCGCTGAGGGCCGCCGGTTCGGGCGGCAGCCGCCTCCTTGAACCGAGAGGTAAAGAGAGCTACCCTTTACCCATGAAGAGCACCCTCTCCAGCAAGGGCCAGGTGACGATCCCGCACGAAGTGCGCGAGCGCCTCGGCCTGCGCGCCGGCACGGCGGTCGAGTTCGAGCTGCGGGACGGCGAGGCGGTGCTGCGCAAGCTGGTTCTGGGTACCCACCCGGTGGATCGTCTCTTCGGCCTGCTGCCGGCCGACCGGCCCGTCGACGAGCTGCTCGACGAGATGCGCGGCCCACGCCCCGGGGCCGAATGAAGACGGCCGTCGACAGCTCGGTTCTCCTCGATGTGCTGACGGCGGACCGCGAGTTCGGCGAGCTCTCCCGCGAAGCTCTGCGCCACGCCTTCGATCGCGGTGCGCTGGTCGCCTGTGAGGTCGTGTGGAGCGAGGTGCGCGCCCACTTCGCCGACGACGCGAGCTTCCAGGAGGCCCTCGACGTGCTGGCCATCCACTTCGAGCCCATGACCCCGGCAGCCGCCGAGGCCGCCGGCGACCGCTGGCGGCGCTACTGTCGCGAACATCCGCGGCCGCGCCCCCGCGTGGTCGCGGACTTCCTCATCGCGGCCCATGCCCTCCACCAGGCAGACGCGCTGCTGGCGCGTGATCGCGGCTTCTACCGCCAGGCCTTCGCGGGCCTCGAGCTCCTCGACCCAGCGCAGGCTGCCGGCTGAGACGGCTGCCACGACCCAGACCCGGGGCCGCCCGGCGGGAGAGTCCCCGCCGGTAGTCCCTGGGTCCGGTGGCTGTCTTGGTTGCTTGCCTGGTTGCTGGGTGAGCGTGCCTACTGGCCGGCCTCGACCATCTCACCGCCGGCGGACTTCCAGGCGTTGAGACCACCGAGGAGGCAGGCGACCTGGGTGTAACCCTTCTGCTGCAGCTCGAGCACCGCACGGGCGCTCGTCCCTTCGTTGTGTCAGGTGCAGTAGGTGATGATCAGCTTGTCCTTCGGCAGCTCGTTCAGGCGGATCGCGAGGTCGCTGTAGGGAATCGACAGCGCGCCCTTGGCGTGCCCGGCGTCGAAAGCCATCTGCCCGCGCACGTCCACCAGCACGGCCGTACCCTGAGCCACCGCCGCCTTGGCCTCCTCCACGGAGATCCGCTTCGCCACCCCGGCCTCCTGGGCACCGACCGGGCCACCCGTCGTTGCCAAGGCCGCGAGCACCAGCCCGAGTGCCGCAAGCCACCTGCCCCGCGAGCTTCGCATCATCGTGGTTTCCTCTCTCGGTCTCGTCGTGCCCGATTGCACGCTGGGGCGAGAGTGTAACCCGCCGGCGCCCCGCTCGCGCCACGAGGGCACCGGCGGCCGTTCCCCTACGGTGTCACCTCGATGCTCTGCGCTGGCGCCGGGTCCCCGAACCACTCGACACACTCGTGCACCATCTGCCAGTCGAAGGAATAGGTACCCGGGCTGGCTGGCGCGGTGACGGTGAAGCTGAGGGTCACCTCGGCGCCGGGTGCAAGCGTTGCCGCGAGGTCGACCCGCGACGGGCCCCACAGGGTGTTGCCGTAGGGATTGGCTGCCCCCAGCCGGTAGGCGTAGCACTGCGGGCCCACGGGCTTCCAGGCTGTCGAACCGACGTTCTTCACCCGCACGCTGGCCGGGTAGCTCTGGCCGGCCTGCATCGCCGGCGGCACGCTCACCGCCAGCAGCTGGGCGTCCTTCGCCTGGCCGGCTCGCACCGTGATCGTGGTCGACGGCGAGGCCTCGCCGAACCAGGCGACACACTCTTCGAGCAGTCGCCACGCGAAGGCGTAGCTTCCCGGCAGGGCCGGCGCCGTGACGGTGAACTCCAGGTTGAGGTTGCCCCCGGCGTCGACCGTCGAGGGCAGCTCGAGCCGCGACGGCCCCCAGGTGGTGTTGCCGTAGGGGTTCGCCGCGCCCAGCCGGAAGCTGTTGCAGGTGGCGCCGATCGGCGACCAGGCGCGGCTGCCGGCGTTGTAGAAGGCGAGCCGCACCGTGTAGCTCTGCCCGGCGACCATCGTGGCAGGGACGTCCTGGCTCACGAAGCGGGCATCGAGCTCGGGCAGATCGTCGTCGTAGATCGTCAACTGCCCCCTGGCACGGCCGAGGACCGCCCCGCCGGGGCTCGCGAGCTGCACCGTGAAGCTCTCCTCGGGCTCGTCGACGGCGTCCCCGACGACCGCCACCTCGACGTCCTGGCGCGTCGTGCCCGGCGGGAAGGTGAGCGTGCCGCCCGTCGCCACGTAGTCGGACCCTGCCGCGGCGCTGCCATCCAGGGTCTGGTAGCTGACGGTGACCGGCACGGCCCGCGGCCGGGACAGCTCGACGGCGAGCAGGGCGACGGTCTCGCCACCGGTGCCTTCGAGCACCGTGGCGTCGGCGATCCCCACGCTCGGCGGCGTGTCGGCGAGCGCGAAGCTCGCCCAGGGGCCCCACAAGCCGCTGCCGTGGCTGTTGGTCGCCTGCAGGTGCCAGTGGTAGCTGCCGTCGGCGAGCGGTGCCGGCGCCGGGAAGCGACAGACGACGGGGTCGCACGCTTGCGCCGCGGCGAGCGTGTAGCTCGCGGCGAGCTGCCAGCTCGGGGTCCAGACCTCGAGATGGTAGCTCTCGGCCTGAGCGGCCGCCTCCCAGCTGAACGTGGGCAGCGCCGTCGGCACCGGACCGCCGCTCGGCGCTACCGGCGAGGCGGTGCCCGGGGCCGCGGCCGGGTTGCACTGCGGGGTGAAGAAGCGCAGCACCGAGTAGGAGTCGAGACCGCCGGTCACTGCCTTGACCTTGAGGCGGTACTCCTGGCCGGGCTGCAGCAGGCCGGCGGGGACCTGCCACGAGGTGGTGGTGCGACCGACACCGCCGGGGATCACCTCGACGTCGTGGTCGATGTCTACCACCCGGTGGAGGCGCAGGAGGTAGGACGGCGCGCCGGGCACCTCGCTCCACTCGACGAGGGGCGTCGAGTCGGCGGTACAGCCCAACGGGGTCGCGAGGTGGGGTGGTTCGTAGGGTTGGCAGAAGGGCACGAAGAGCTCGGGGTCCGAGCCGCCCCCCCAGCCCTGATTGTTCATTCCCCAGACCCGCAGCAGGTAGGAGCGGCCGGCGACGAGCGGGGCCGGCACGGCCAGGCTGGGCTCGGCGGGCGTGCCGTCCGGCATCGCCTCCTCGCCGCTCGCCGCGTCGAGCAGGCGGACGTAGAACTGGCTCGCATGGCCGTCGCCCTGCCACGAGAGGGTCGGCTGCAGAGTGCTGATGCAGCCCCGCGGCCGCAGGGTGCGGGCTCGCCCGGGGGCGCTGCCGAACATCTTGGCCACTCCGCGCTCTTCCGACTCGGCGCCACCGGCGGCGTTGTAGGCCCGCACCCGGTAGAAGTAGGTCTCGGTGCCGAGCTCGTCCTCCGGCACCGTGGGTACGGTGTCGAGAAAGCTCGTCTCGTTGGCGTCCACGTAGAACAGCACCGGGTGGGTGTCGCCGGCCCGCAGGCGCTGGACGAGAAAGCCGTCCTCGTTGTCGCTCTCGTCACGCCAGTCGACCACCACCTGGTCGAAGCCACCGACCACCGGCAGGGCGGTGACCAGGCTCGGCGCGCGCGGCAGCACCACCTCGCAGTGGGTCACGAAGCCGTGCAGGTCCGACCACGGACCGCCGTCCGGGAAGAAGTCGTTGACCGCCCGCACCTGCAAGGCGTACTCGGCGTCGCAGTCGAGCTCGTCGTCGAGCTGCCAGGCGAGGCCTGCCACCCGACGGCTGAGGATCGGCGTCGGCGCGCCACCCGGGTAGAGCTCGACGTCGTAGGCGCTGGCGCAGACGTCGCCCTGCCAGCGCAGCTGGGGCTGCGTCGAGACGGTCCCCGAGGGTGCCAGGATCAACGGGGCGGACAGCGGGCGCTGGTCGCAATCGGAGGGTGAGATGGTGAGGAAGGCGGTGTCGACGGCGAGCCCCAGCCCGTACTGGTTCGCGGCCCGCACCTCCACCCAATAGTGGCCCGGAGCGAGGCTGGTGGGTACGCGCCAGCGGGGCTCGCTGACCGAGCTTCGGCTGACCAGCTCCGGCGGCGGATCGGGGGCCGGGTCTTCCGGTTGGAAGTAGAGGTCGACGGCGTAGCGGCTCGCCAGCACGACGGGCTTCCACTCCACCCACTGCCCGGCCTGGTTGGCGCCCTCGGGGACCCGGGTCAAACGCACCGAGCCGGTGGGCACGATGCCTTCGGGCGGGCCGCCCGGATCGGCCAGCAGCAGGAGCTCGAGGGGACCGGGTGAGCCGCCGTCGCAGCTGCCGAGGCCGCCGCAGAAGCGCTCGCCGGCGAAGATCGCCTCCCGGTAGCCGACCGGGCGCAGGTCGGGGTGCAGGGGGATCCAGCCGTGGGCCGTCTCGATCTCGCCCATGTTGAGGCCGAGCCACGAGTTGCGGCCGCCGTAGATCATCTTGCCGTAGCCGCAGCTGTCGATCAGCGAGGCGTTGCAGCGGTCGAGCCGCAGCCAGGTGCCGTGCTTGTTGCGCGCCACGAAGACGCCCATCGTCGCGTCCTCGAAGCTGCACTCGCCGTTGCCGAAGGCGGTGTTGTTGGTCTCGCCGGCGGTGCCGTCGTGGGCGTTGACGGACAACGAGTGAAAGCCGTAGCCCGTCGGGCAGGCGTAGTTGGGAGTTACCACGACGATGAACCGCTCGGCGTCGCCGTTGTGGCTATGGAGCCCGCAGTCGCGCTGCAGCAGCATGATGTAGCGGATGAGGATGCCGCCCAGGGGCACGCTGGAGTCGTAGAACGGCTGGACCTCGTAGGCCAGGCGGCCGAGGAAGGGCGGGTTGAAGCCGCCGCGGCCGGGGCAGTCCTCGCCGCGGTCCCACCAGACCTCGGGCAGGAAGGTACGGGCGAGCTCGTACTCATAGGCCTCGGACAGGGTGTCCTGGTCGGCATCACCGAGGTAGGTCTCGACCTCCGAGGCCGGCCACAGGCCGGGGCCCCAGGGCAGTTCTTGGGCCTCCAGCTCATCGGCGGCGGCGACGCCGTTGCCGGCGACGAGGCCGAGAAGGAGCGCCGCGAGGGTCGTCAGGATGGACGGACGGCGCGGTCGCGCGGGTCGTGAAGCGGGTCGTACCACGTGGGTCTCCTCCCAGGGTCGGTGGACGGCGGGGGCCGACGGCCCCCGCGCAAGGGAGGAAACGCAGGCTGCGGCGAAGCGGGGCCACGCCGCGATCGACCGGCTCAGCCGCTACGCAGCGCCTGCACCGGGCTCACCCGCGTGGCCCGCACGGCAGGGAAGAAGCTCGCCACCACGATGACCGCCAGCAGCAGGGCGAGGGGGGCGAGGAAACCGCGCGGGCTGGCGGGGTCGACGCCGTAGAGCACCTTGGTGGCAGCACGGGCGAGGAGCACCCCGGCGGCGAGGCCGATGCTGACGCCGGCCGCGGTGAGGCCGAGCATCTGCCCCACCACCAGGCGGCGCACGTCCCGGGCCTGGGCGCCGAGCGCCATGCGGACGCCGATCTCCGGCACCCGCTGCGCCACCCAGTAGGCAACCACGGCGTAGAGGCCCACGGCCGCCAGCACCAGGGCGAGGAGGGCGAAGGCCGCCACCACCACGGCGGCCAGGCGGGCCGGGAAGAGGACGAAGGCGAGCTGGTCGCTCATCCGTTTGAGCTGGCTCACTGGCAGGTCAGCGTCGAGCCCGGCGACTAGCTGGCGGACGCTCGCGAGATAGGGCGTCGGATCACCCTGGGTTCGCACGTGGAGGACGCCGGCCGCCTGGTAGTAGCGCTCGGCGGAGAGGTAGAGGAAAGGCTTGGGGGCCTCGCCGAGACTGAAGTACTTGCCCGTGGGCACCAGGCCGATCACCAGGTGGTCCTCGTCCCGCACGTGGATCCGTTTGCCGAGGGGATCGGCGTCACCCCAGTACTTGCGGGCCAGCGCCTCGTTCACCACCACCACCGGCGGGGCGTCGGCGCCGTCGGTCGCCGCGAAGCCGCGCCCCGCGAGCAGCGGCAGGCCCATCGCCTGGAAATAGCCCTCCCCCACCACGTTGTAGTCGAGGCTCGGCGGGTTGGCGCCCGCGGGGGTCAGGTAGCCCTCGGGGATCGCCGTCGTCTGGTTGCTGCCAAAGGAAAGCGGCACGCCCTTGGCCCATCCCGCCGCCACCACACCCGGCAGCGCCCGCACACGCTCCAGCAGGGTGCGCTGGAACTCGCGGCCACGCGCCCGGTCATAGCCCTGGAGGCCGAGGTCGACCCCGGCCACGAGCTGGTGCTCGGCCTCGAAGCCAACGTCGAGGTGACGGGCATTGCCGAGGCTTTCGAGGACCAGGCTGGCGGCGATCAGCAGCACCAGGGAGAGCGCCACCTGGCCGGCCACCAGGGCACGGCGCAGCCGCTGCCGGGAGCCGCCGCCACCGCCGTCCTTGAGGGCCGGCACCAGCGCGGGGCGCGACGACTGCAGCGCCGGCGCCAGGCCGAAGAGCACGGCGGCCGCGGCGGCCACCACGGCCGTGAAGCCGAGGAGCTTCCAGTCCAGCCGCAGATCGAGGTAGAGCGGCAGGTCCACCGGCAGGCGGTAGGAGCCCAGGAAGCGCAGCAACACCTCGGCGATGGCGAGCCCCGCGGCGCAGGCGAGAACGGCCAGCACGGCGCTCTCGGCGAGCAGCTGGCGCACCAGCCGGCCGCGGCTGGCGCCCAGGGCGAGGCGCATCGCCACCTCTCGCTGCCGGCCAGCGGCGCGCGACAGCAGCAGGCCGGCGACGTTGGCGCAGGCCAGGAGCAGGACCAGGACGACGATGCCGAACATCAGGCCGATGAACGCTGCGAAGCCACCGCGGACCATCGGGTGGAGGCTCGCCTGGCTCTCCGCTAGCAGGACGACGGACTTGCCGGTGTTGGTCTCCGGGTAGCTCTGCCGCAAGCCATCCATCGCCAGGTTGAGGGCCTCTCTCGCCTGGGCCAGGCTCGCTCCCGGCTGGAGCCGGCCGATGATCGCGCCGATCCAATGGCTGCCGCGCTCGGCCAGGAGGTCGCCGCCACCGCTCACCACGGGCTGCATCGTGATTGGCACGAAGAGAGCGCTTCGCAGGCCGGTGTTGACGCCGGCGAAGCCCGGCGCCGCCACCCCGATGACGGTGAAGGGCCGACCGTTCAGGGTCACGCTGCGGCCCACCACGTCGGGCGCCGCGGCGAAGCGCTCGTGCCAGAGACGGTCGCTCAGCACCACCACCGGCCGGCCGCCCGGCGTCGACGCCTCGTCGCTCGCGAAGGCGCGCCCGAGCGGCACCTCGACGCCCAGCAGCGAGAAGTAGTTGCCGCTCACCAGCTCACCGTAGATGCGCTCGTTGCGGCCGTCGGTCGAGAGATGGAACGGCTGCAGCGCGGAGGCGACCATGCCGCTGAGCACCGGGCTCTCGGCGGCGAGGTCCCGGTAGTCCGGGTAGGAGAAGGAGCCGTACTTGAGGCCGCTCGCCCAATCGATGTGGGCCCGGACCAGCTGGTCGGGGTGGCTCAAGGGCAGCGAACGCAGGAGGAAGAAGTCGGCGAAGCTGAAGACGGCAGTGTTGGCGCCGATGGCGAGGCCCAGGCAGGCGATGGCGGCGAGACTGAAGCCGGGGCTACGCCCCAGCTGGCGCAGGGCCTGGCGGAGGTCCTGGACGAGGTCGGCGAGCATGGTCTTCTCCTTCGCGGTCGACGGACGGTCCGGTCCACGGCTCGTCGCTGGTGGACAAGACGGCAGCTGCCGCCGAGAAGTTCCGCGCCCGAGGCAGCGGTGCGGACCGTCAGCTCGCCGCGGCGGCCGCGAACATGCCGGGCCGGTAGGCGGTGATCTCGCCGGTGAAGGCCGAGGCGGCCACCGTCAACGGGGACGCCAGGTAGAGCTGGCCGGGGCCGGAGCGGCCCTTGTAGTTGCGGTTGATCGCCGACACCGTCACCTGGTCCGCGCGATCGGAGACGCCCGGACCGCAGCCGATGCAGGCGCCGCAGCCGGGGGCGATCAGGGTCACCCCGGCGGCCGCGAAGTCCTCGATCATGGCGTGCTCGCGGCAGTAGTCCTCGACCGCCTGCGAGCCGAACTGGATGAGGAACTTGACACGCGGATCGACCACCCGGCCGGCGGCGAGCGCCTCGCGCACCACCCGGTGGTAGAAGCGCAGATCGTCGATCTTGCCGGCCGTGCAGCTGCCGCCGTAGGCGATGTCGATCGGCACCCGGCCGAGCTCGCTGACCAGCTCCCCATTGGTGGGGTCGGAGGGCACGCCCTGGTCCGGGTTGCCGGGATGGGCGACCATCGGCCGGATCGCCGCGAGGTCGATGGTGTACACACCGCCGTCGTAGTGGGCCCCCGCGTCCGGGGCGACGGCGCGGGCGCGCAGGGCGGCAACATCGACCCCGGGCCGCCACTCGGCCAGCCAGCGGAAGGTCTCGTCGTCGGCGATCACGATCGCCGTGCGGGCGGCGCACTCGGTCGCCATGTTGGTCAGTGTCGCCCGCTCGTCCATCGACAGCGTCGCCACCCCCGGCCCGGTGAACTCCATCACCCGGTTGAGGGTCGCCTGCGGCTTGGCGTACTGCAGGAGGATGTAGAGCATGAGGTCCTTGGCCGTGACCTCGGGATGGAGCTCGCCTACCAGCTCGAAACGGATCGACTCCGGCACCTCCACCTGGGTGAAGCCGGAGTGCACCAGCGCCGCGTACTCGGTGGCCCCCACGCCCCAGGCCAGAGCGTTGTTGACGCCGCCCATGCAAGTGTGGCTGTCCGTCGCCTGGATGAAGTCGCCGGGGTCGATCAGCCCCTCGCGGGCCACCTCGTGGCAAATCCCCGGCGAGCGGCGGTCGACGGCCGAGTAGTCCTTGACCCCGGTGTGGCCCTGGAAATCGCGCTGCAGCTGGCGCAGGGTCTCCACCTTGGGGATGAACTTCCGCATGCTCTCCACCTCGTCGGCATAGATGAGGTGGTCCTCGAAGACGGCGAACTTGCCAGGGTTCTTCACCTCGTAGTCCGCGCCGTACTCCTGCTCGAGGAAGTAATGCACCTGGGCGGTGGTGAACTCGTGCGAGTAGCCGCCGTCGACCTCCACCACCACCGCGTCCCCCGGCTTGACGAAGCGCTCGGCCTCGCCGACACCCACGAGGTGGCGGGCGAGGACTTTCTCCGCCATCGTCATCGGCCGCGGACCGGTCTCGGGCCGTGGCAGGCTGACCTCGCCGCGGGCGAGCGCCTTCGAGAACGGGAAGAGGCCGCCCCATTGCACCACCAGCTGGGTGATCGGGTCGTAGTCGGCGTAGAACTCTTCGAGCGGGATGCCGGCGCCGGCCTGCAGCCGCAGCAGCTGCGCGTGGTCCCCCATCAGGACGCCCTGGTTGATGTTGTTGCGGGCATGGATGGGGGCGAAGGAGGCGGCGACCGCCAGGCGGATGCCGGCCCACTTCTCGGCCTGGACGGCCGTCTCGCGCGACGAGCCGACGCCCTTGCGCAAGCCGGAGACGATCACCTCGAAGTTGCCCTCGATCAGCGCGTCACGCTCGAAGAGCCGCTTGCCGTCGACGATCAGCCCGGCATAGGCCTCGCGGGCGAGGTCTTCCGGGCGGTGGTTGAAGCACACCCACGCCGGGGTCATCGCGTCGGTGTTGATGTCGTCGAGGAGGTCCTCGACCCTGAGGTCTGCCATCCGCAGGTCGAGCTCGCCGGTGAGCTGGCGACGGATGAGGTCGGGATCCTTGGTGAGAAACAGGATGCGCTTGCCGGGCGTAAGGCGGAAGGTCGATGCAGGCTTCATCGCGGGCTCCCTGGATGGATCGCGGCGGGCGGGGCGATCGGGTCTGCGATCTTAGCAGGCGGCAGCGGCCTGCCCACGGAGCTAGACTGCGGGCAAGCGGCGCAGCGAACGAGGGCCTTCCCGGCCCAGGGGGTGTCTGAGATGAACGGCGAGCCCAAGAAGAGCATCTGGCAAAGCCCGTGGACCTGGACGATCGGTGGCTGCTGCCTGGGTTGCCTCGGCATTCCCTTGCTGTTCGTCACCGTCCTCGGCACGGGAGTGCTGTGGACCTTCCGCAGCGCCGGTTTCAGCGACGTCAAGGACGAGGCGCTCGCCCGCGCCCGCCAGAGCTCGGTGGTCGCCGAGGCCCTCGGCGAACCGATCAAGGCGGGCTTTCCCCGCAACACCTCGGTCGACATCCACAACTCCGAGGGCCGCATCCGCCTGACCCTCCCCCTCTCCGGCCCCAAGGGCAAGGGCCGGTTGCAGATCGCGGCGCGCACCCACGGCAAGGACGAGATCGAGTTCGAGCGGCTGGTCTTCGAGGGCGAGGATGGCTACGAGACCGACCTCCTGACCGGCCAACACGCGAGCGAGCGGAGCCTCGACGATGGCGCGGATGACGACACCGCGGATGACGACACCGCGGATGACGACACCGAGGGCGCCGCGGCGCCAGACGACGCCGCGCCCCCCGGCCCTGAGGTCTAGCCGGGCGAATCCACGTCAGCGGGCGCGCGCCCGGCTCCGCGCCGCCCCGCCCCGGAACAGCGCCAGGTAGCCCTCCAGGCTCTCCAGGGCCAGGCGGTCGGCCGGCGCCGCCACCACCCGCACGCCCGAGCGCCGCAGGCTGCGGCCGAGGCGGCGGTTGGCGAGCAGGATCTCCAGGGCGTCGACCTGCGCATAGGCCGCCGCGGTCGAGGCCGGCGGCCGGTTGGCGAGGGCGATGATCTCCGGGTCCTCGAGGTTGACGAGGAGGGGTCGGTGCCGCCGTTCGAGGGCGTGCAAGGCCTCGCGTAGCAGCTCGGCGGCGGCGAGGTCGACGACCGACGAGAAGAGCACCGTGGTGGCAGCCCGGCCCTCGACGCGCAGGGCCTCGGCGGCTGCCAGGTCGTAGGCCGGCTCACACTGCCGGGCCGCGAGATCGTAGAGAGCGCCGTAGGCGGTCGCCGGGCCGCGCTGGCCGGCCGGCAGCCGCACGACGCGTTCCACTTGGTCGGAGAAAGTGACGAAGGTCACCCGATCGCCCCGCGACGAGGCCACGCGGGCGAGGGCCAGGGAGGCGGCCAGCGCATGGTCGAGCTTGCTACGGTCGCCCTCGCGGGCCGTCATCGTGCGGGCGCAGTCGAGGAGGATCACCAGCCGCGCGCCGCGCTCCCAGGTCTCCTCGCGGGTCACCAGGCGGCCGTGGCGCGCCGTGGCCTTCCAGTGCACGCGCGACAGCGGGTCGCCGGGGAGGTACTCCCGCAAGCCGTAGGACTCGCCGCCGGCACCCTGGAGGGGCGTGCGCTCGCTGCCCAGCTGGTGGCGTTGGGCGAGGGCGAGCAGATGCCCGACCCGGCCCTGCCAACGCACCTGGGGGTAGACCCGGCAACGCTCCTCCGCCAAGACCTGGCGCTGCGACCAGGCGAGGCCGAGGGGCCCGAGCACACGCGCGAAGAGGGGCGCCACCACCGCTTCGCCGCGCCGCCGGGGCACCAGCTCATAGCTCCAGCGGCAGCCCTCCGGCGGCACCCGCAGGCGGATGCGCAACGGCGCGGCCGCCAGGGCGGGGCTCAGCCCGTCGCGCAACCACACCTCGAGCGGCCGCCGGGAGCCAGCGCGGCGCAGCTCGACGCTCACCGTCCCCCGTGCCCCCTGGACCAGCAGCGGTGGCCAGCGGCGGGTGGCCTCGAGGCGGACCTGGCGCGCCAGCAGCAGGTCGACGCCGAAGGCAGCGAGCAAGGCCAGGTCGCCGGCGATGGCGAGGTCCAACCAGGCCGGTGCCAGGAGAGCGGCGACCAGCAGCAGGCTGGCGAGCCCGAGGCCGAGGAAGAGGCGGGCGGCGGGCATCGTCGGCTAGCGCGGCACCTCGACGGCGCTTGCCAGCTCGGCGAGAAGGTTGGGCACCCGATGGCCTTCGAGCTCGGATTCCGCGGTGAGCAGCACTCGGTGGCCCCAACAGGGCCGCAGGAAACGCTTGAGGTCGTCCGGCACCACGAAGTCCCGCTCTTCGAGGATCGCCCCCGCCCGCGACGCCTCGAGGAGGGCGAGGGCCCCCCGCGGGCTCGGCCCCAGCTCGACGTGAGGCGACTGCCGCACCGCCTCGGCCAAACGGTGCAGGTAGTCGAGGATCTCAGCGGCCACGTGCACCTGGCGGGAGGCCTGGCGCAGCGCTCGCGCCGCCTCGGGCGTTACCACGGGGGCCGGCAGCCGCTGTTTGCCGGCCGCGGAGGTGAGCTCGCCGTGGACCGCCCGCTGGTAGACGGCGAGCTCAGCCTCGCGAGGTGGAAAGCCGATCTCGATGCGCACCAGGAAGCGGTCGAGCTGCGCCTCGGGAAGTGGATAGACGCCCTCGAACTCCAAGGGGTTCTGGGTGGCGATGACGAAGAAGCCGGCGGCGAGCGGGTGGCTCGTGCCATCGAGCGTCACCTGCCCTTCCTGCATCGCCTCGAGCAGGGCGGACTGCGTCTTGGGCGGGGTGCGGTTGATCTCGTCGGCCATCAGCACCTGGGTGAAGATCGGCCCGCGGACCAGGCGGAAGGCGCCGCTCTCGCGGTCGAAGACGTTGGTCCCCACGAGGTCGGCGGGCATCAGGTCCGGGGTGAACTGCACGCGGGTGAGCGGCACCCCGAGGGCCGCCGCCAGGCAGCGCGCGAGGAACGTCTTCGCCACCCCCGGCACCCCTTCGATGAGCACGTGGCCGCCGGCCAGGTAGGCGGCGAGCAGGGTGTCGATGGCCGCCGGCTGGCCCATCACGTGGTCGGCGAGCGCCTGGCGCAGGGTGAGCGCCGCCGCGCGGGCTGCGGCTAGCTCGCCGGCCGGCGGTGCTGGGTGGTCCATCATCGGTCCTCCTCGGCCGGGGCGGTCGCACCCGGCGCGGACTTGCCCCGTGCCATGGCCACGGCACGGGCGAGCGCCAAGAGCTCGGCGGCGCTCGACGGGGGGACCCGCGCCGCGAGGCGCGGGCTGGGAACGAAGCGAGGGTCGAGCTGACCGACCCGCTCGAGCAGCAGGCGGCCGGCGGCGGCGTGGTGCCCCGCCCGCTCGTGCAGGCGGCCGAGGCCGCAGAGAAAGGTGGCGGCGGAGCCCGTGCGCACCGGCGGCTCGCGCCAGACCGGCCCGAAGCGCCGGCCGAGGGCGAGCACCGCCAGGCCGTAGAGGGCCAGCAGGTGGACGAGGAAGAGGTCGAAGGCGAGGCTGGGCCGCCAAGAGCGCACCGTGCTCGCCGTCACCAGCCCATGGTGGTACTCGTCGAACCACCACGGCGCGGGCAGCGAGAGGCGCAGGCTCTCGAGGAGGTCGGCGTAACCGGCGCGGCCGAGACGGGCGTTCGACAGCAGCTCACCGGGCAGCACCACGACCCGCCCTTGGCCGACGGCGAGGTCGTAGACGGCGGGCTTGTCCTCCGCGGTGCGGTAGAGCACCCGCGCCGCCGCGGGCGGCACCGTCCACCAGCCGGGGGCCCGCAGCTCGAGCGCGGGAGCGTCGGCGCCCATGGCAGCGGTCGGCAGCAGGCGCAGCTGAGCGTTCGCCCAGTCACGCCAGGCCGCGAACTCGACCGGCGGCTTCTCCTCGCTCTCGTCGACCTCGATCCCGAAAGCGCTGAAGAGCCCCGCTTCGGGGCCCTGTGGGCTCGTCCGGCCGACGGCCACCAGCAGGGTGCCGCCGCGTTGCACCCATTCGACGAGTGCCGGTCCACCCCGGCTTCCCAGGTCCGCGCGCCAGGGCAGGGCGGTGAGGACGGAGGCCCCGCTCTCCGGCGTGTCCGGCGCCAGCTCCAACGGCTGCTTGAGGAGCTCGACCTCCGTGCCTTGCGCGGCGAGATATTGCCGTGCCGCGAGCAGGCCGAGCCGCCCGTGCGACAGGCTGCTCGGGCCACCGAGGTCAGCGCCCGGCACGAGAAACCACGCCGTCACGAGCAGGGCGACCAGGCCGAGGGCGAGGACGGTGAGCCGGCGCCCGCTCATCCCAGGCGACCCTCGAGGCTGCCGAGCCAGGCGGCCAGCTCGCCGGCGGCCGGCGGGCGCGGCCCATAGACGAAGCGGTCGAGGGCCCGCAGCGCCGGTGCGAGGTCCGGCCGCGCCGCGTGAGCGAGCAGCTCGCGACTGGTCCAGGTGGGATCGGCTGCGGCCCCGGCGAGCGAACGAGCCACCCACCACCAGGCGACCGCCAAGGCCGCGCTCACCTCGCCCCGCGCCAGCAGGGCCTCGATCTCGGCGCGCAAGGTGGCCGGATCGACCACCTCTCGCACGGCAGCGGGCAGGGCCTCCGGCGGCGGTGGCACCGCCGGGGACGGGCGCTGCCCGCTCCGCCAGCGCCGCCAGGCGACGAGCAGGGCGAGAGCCCCGGCGGCGATCAGGACCCAACCGAGCACTCCCCAGAAGCTCGAGACCGCGAGCAGGCCCACGAGCCCCTCGCCGACACCGCCGAGCCAGCGTTCGGCGGCAGCTCGCAGGCGGATCATCAGATAGTCCCGCCAGCCGGCCGCGGGCAGGCGCTGGTCGACCTCGGCTTGTTGCAGCACCGAGGCGACGACCTCCGGGTCGGCCCGCTGATGACTGATCTCGGGCAGCCCCGCCGGCTCGTCGGCGAAGGCCCCCCCGGCGAGAGTCACCCCGGCGAACGCGAGGACCAGCAGCAGCATGGCAGCCGTCCGCCGCCCCCAGCTCATGCCCCGGGGCCCTCCCCCTCGGTGGCCGGGGTGGCGCTCGGCAGGCCGGTGCTTTCGAGCTCGCTGAGCGCGGCCTCCAGGTCCTCGCCCTCCATGCGGTGGCGCAGGTCGAGGTAGAGCAGCGAGACGGCGAAGGAGATGTAGACCGCCACGACGCTCTGCGCCAGGCTGCCGAGGAGCGCCGAGATCATCTGCAGTGAGAGGACGCCGGCGCCGGCGAGGAGCTCTTCCGGCGGCACCCCCGCCGCTGCCCGCCGCAGGGTGAGGAATTGCTGCGCCAGGCTGAACGGCAGCTGCAACAAGAGGCTCACCACCAGCGAGATCAAGTAACCGACGACCAGGACGACCAGCATCTTGACCATCGGGCTCGCCGCCAGCTGCCGGCGGGGGTTGTACTTCATCAGCGCCCAGGACCGCCGCATCGCCGCCGAGCCGCCGAGGCCCTCCGCCGCCATCACCGGCAGGACCAAGTTCCAGCGCAAGAAGAGCAGCACGCCCGGCACGATCAGGGCGAGGAAGCCAAGACCGACCGCCAGGCCGACGAGGAAGAGAGTGCCGATCCGCTCGCTGTCGAAGGCCCACCGCCAGGCGCGCCCCATGGCGATCGGCTGGCCAAGCGCGCCGTCGAGCGCCGCGCGGCCGAGGGCGGCAGCCCACACCAGGTAGAGCACCATCATCACCGACCACCCGATGGCGAAGCCAGAGCAGCCGCTGAAGATCTGGCTCAAGTCGCCGCTCTCGGCGTCGCGCAGCGAGCGCATCCAATGCGCGGTCCAGCGGTTCGCCGCCACCACGACGCCGAGTTGCAGCAGCGCGGCCGGCAGGGCCATCGCCGGGTAGATCGTCTTGCCGTGCCGGCGCACCAGCGTGACGGCCCGGTCGAGCAGCAGGCGCAAACCCAGCGGGCGGCCCAGGCTCGCGATCGCGTCACTCATCCGACCTCCTCTGCCGGCAGCCGGCGCACCGGCTGCCACGCGCCCAACGCCAGCGAGACGAAGAGCGCCTCGAGGGCGACACCGAGGGCCAGCTTGAAACCGGCCGAGAACGCCTCCGAGGGCGAGATGAACGACTCGACGACCGCCAGCAGCAGGAGCCAGGGCAGGCAGCCGCCGAGGATGGTGAGGGCGTCGCGCCCCGCCTCCGCCAGCACCTCGTTGCGGGGCCGATCGTCCGCCACCAGCAGGCCGCGGGCGAGCACCAGGCCACCCGCCGCGCTGACCACCATCACGGTCAGCTCGAGCGGCCCGTGGGCCGAGATGAACTCGAGGAGGGCGTGGAAGAGGCCGAAGTGGAGGGTAAGGCCAAGCACCGCCCCCAGCATCAGGCCGTTGAGCAGCAGCACGTAGAGCGCGCCCAGCCCGGCGAGAGCTCCCCCCGCCCAGCCGGTGAGGGCCACCGAGAGGTTGTTGGTGGCGATCCGCGCCGAAGAGAACGACGGCGGCACCGTGGTGGTGAGCGACTGCGTCCACAGCTCGCCCTCCTCCAGCTTTTCGAGCGCCGGGCCGCCGACGAAAGCGCCGCCCAGGGTCGGCACCACGAGCGCCAGGGCGAAGCCGAAGCAGGCAGTGGCGAGGAAGAGGGCGACGGCGATCCCCACCAGCTGGCGCTGGCGGGCCAGGGCGGCCGGGAAGCTGCGGCTGAAAAAGCCCCACAGCGTGCCCCGTTCTGGCGCCTGCTCGCGCACCAGCAGGCGGGTGCCCGCGATGCTCAGCCGCTGCAGGCGCCGGGCCGCGCTGGTGCCCGGGTAGCGGGCCGCGGCGAGGGCCTGGTCGTGCAGCAGCTGGCGATAGTCGAAGGCCAGGGCGGCGACGTCCTCGTAGCTCAAGGTCTCGCCGCCTGGCGCCTTGCGGAGCTCGTCGAGGGCCGTCTCGAAGCGCTCCCAGAGCGGCGAGCGCAGGCGGACGAAGCGCGCGTAGTCCATCAGCGCACGCTCACCGCGAGGGCGGCCCAGAGACTGGCGATGGGATCAGCGTAGGCGTCCGCCGGCAGCAGGTGCGCGCCGTCGCGCTCGACCAGGCGCAGCAGCCGCACGGCCAGCGCGCGGGCGCGCGCCGGCTCGAGCTCGCCGGCTCGCCCGAGGAGGCTCTCGGCCACCGCCACCTCCCGCGCCCCCCAGCCCGGCGGGATGCGGCCGAGCACCAGCTCGGGCTCCCGAGGCCGGTCGTAGATCACCTGCGTCCCGGCCAGGCGGTCCCCCAGGCGGCGCGCGCGCTCGTCCATCGCCACCATTGGCACGCCCACCAGGAAGTCCACGTCCCGCAGCAGGTTGCGCAGCACGAAGGCGGTCCGCGGCGGCGTGCCGCCCTCGCGCCCCACCACCCGCAGGCCGACCGCCATCTTGCCCGGGGTCCGCCCGAGGGTGAAGAGCTCGAAGAGGGTGAAGTAGCCCCAATGCACCAGGAAGAGAACGATCAGCACCACCGCCACGACGCCGAGCCCGCCAAGGTCGGCGGCGACGCCGATGGCTACCGCGACGCCGATCGCCACCGTCCAGAAGACGCCGACCACCAAGTAGTCGATCGCCACCGCCAGCACCCGGCTGCCGAGCCCGGCGAGCGGCAGGTCGAGGGGGATCGAGTCCATCCCCAGCACGGCTTCGCCATGGTCATCCAGACTGTCCGGCAGGCTCATCCCTCGTCCCTCTCGATCGCCTTCCTTGCTCCGGGATGCCGTTGCGCGACGAAAGTATTAGGCGCCGCGCTGGGCTGCTGCATCATCCCAGAGCTTGCGGCAGAGCGAAAGGCCGGCCGCAGGGGTGTGGGTCAGAGCGGCGCAGGGCCGCGGGGCTCCGCCCCCTCCCGGCGCAGCACGTACTTCTGGAGCAGCACGGCGACGAGCGCCAGACAGATCGCAAGCCCCACGAAAGAGGCCACACGGTAGAGGCCACCGAGGCGCGAGAGGTCGAAGAGGAAGGCCTTGAGCACGGTGATCGACAGCAGCGCGATGGCACAGACGCGCACCGCGCGCTGGCGCAGAGTGATCCCGGCGGCCAGCAGGCCGAGGGCGAAGAGGCCCCAGGCGATGGTGTAGGAGAGGTCCTCGGCCAGGCTGCTGGTGCCCTGGAGGAAGCCGAAGCGCAGGGTGTCGCCGGGGGAGAAGCAGTCGGCGATCTCGATGTTGACCAGCAGGAAGAGGAGCGCCGTGCCGCCGCTCGCGAGGATCGGCGTCACCCGCCAGCCCTCGATGAGCTCGTCGCGCCGGCCGCGCAGCCAGAAGACGGCGGCGAAGCAGGCGGCGGCCGCCAGCAGGTAGGTGTAGAGGTACCAGTTCCAGATCGGCAGCGGCAAGCGCGGATGGTAGGCGAGCACCGCGGGGTTGAGCCCCAGGCGGGCGAAGACGGCGACGAAGAGCCCCAGCGACCACAGCAGCACGCCGCGGTGCTCGAGGCGGCGGTAGAGCCAGGCGAGGGCGGCAGCGAGGAAGGCCCAGCCGAGAGTGATCCACTCCTTCTCGAGCTGCATCGGCACGGCGACGGTGACCAGGGCCAGCACCGCCGCGGCGACCATCGCCAGGCGGCCGGTGTCGCGCTCGCCAGCCGGCTCGCCCTTGAGCAGCCGCCACAGCACCAAGCCGAGGAGCCCTGCCTGGGCCAGCGGCAGGAGCCCGATGACGCCATCCCAGCCACCGGCGAGGAGCGCCTCGCGGCCCAAGAAGAAGAGCACCGTGCTCCCCAGGATGGCAGCCAGGTAGGGCGCTCGTGCCTTGCCGGCCCGCCTGCCGAGCAGCAACGGATAGAGCACGAAGGGCAGGCTGAGGGTCAGCGCCAGGAGCAGCGAACGGTCCCAGAACGCGGCCTTGGCATGGGCCAGGCGCCAGGCGAGGGCGGTGACCGCCGTCGGCAGGGTGGCGGCAGCAGCCAGCACATGGTGGCCGCTCGAAGCTGCCAGCGAGAGCCAGAGCCCCACCAGGGCGAGGCCAGCCGCCAGCGCCCAGGGGTAGGCGGGCACCCCCGGGAAGGCCACGGCGACCATCCAGGCGAGCTGCGCCACGGCGATCCCCAGCCCGGCCCCGGCGACGAAGGCACCGCGGGCCACCCCCGAGGCCCCCCGCTTCTGCGCTGCCAAGAAGGTAGCCAGCCCCAGGCCGGCCAGGCCGACGGCCAAGAGGAGCGCGGCGAGCGGCCAGGGCGCCTCTCCGGCCCGGCCAGCCACCCCGCTGAGCACCAGCAGGCAGGCAGCGAGGCCCAGGGCGGCGAGCGGGCCTTCGCCGAGGGCGACGGCGGTGGCGGCGAAGCCGAGGCCCAGGAGCCCCAGCAGCACCAGCACGCCCGCCTCGCGGGCGAAGGCCGGCCACTCCAGAGTCGCCAAGAGGATCGCCGGGCCGGCGAGCGCGAGGTAGGTCATGTAGCGCCACGGGCTCGCGGTGCGCTGGGCGAGGAAGGGGAAAGCGAGGGCCAGGAGGGCGAGGGAGCCCACCAGCAGCAGCCCCTCGCTGCTGCGCTCGGGGCGCAGCCAACGCGCGGCCCAGCTCGCCTCGACCACCACCAGGGCGAGGCCGCTCGCGAGCAGCAAGCTCGGCTGCCCGCCGCGGAGCGCCACCCACGCGGCGGCGGCCGTGACGCCGCCGAGGGCGAGGAAGAGCGGCACGGGAGCGACGGTCGCCGGCTCGAGCCAGACGAGAAGCGCGCCGGCGAGGACCAACGCCGGGGCCACCAGCGCGGCCGGGCGGGCCATCGCCAGGAAGCTCGCGCGCTCGCGCCGCGCGGCGAGCCAGGAGGCGCCGAGGAAGAAGCCCGGGAAGCCGACGAGCGGCACCAGGACGGCCGGCCAGGCCGCGGCGTCACGGTAGGAGATGGCGAGCCAGCTCCAGGTGACGACCACGGTGGCGACCGCGCCCACCGCATGCAGGAGGGCCGGGCCCCGCCAGACGGCGATCGCCGAGAGGCCCAGGGCCAGCAAGGCGAGGTAGCCGAAGAGCAGCCAGAACCGCCCGCCGTAGACCGGCACCACAGCGACGAAGAGGGCGAGGGCCAGCGGCAGGGCGGCCGCCCAGGCGCCTGCCCCGGTCGACGACGCGGCACTCTCCTCGTCGCCGCCATTGCGCACGAGCCCCGCGAGAAAGGCGAGAGGCAGGAGCAAGAAGATCCCCAAGCCCAGCGGCAGCCGCTCCGGGCTCAGGAAGCGCACCACCCAGCCCCATTGGTAGAGCGTGGTCAAGGCGAGAGCGAGGGCCGTGAGCAGCCGCCAGCGGCGGCGCGACGCCACCCACCCGAGGCCGAGGTCGAGGAGCGCCAGGTAGCTGAACAGGGTCAGCGGCCGGTCCTCTCCCGTCGACAGCAGGACGGGGGTGGCGAAGCCGCCGAGCAGCCCGAGGAGGGCGATGAAGAGCGAGTCGCGGCGAATCGACAACAACACCGCCAGGGCCGTCACCAGCGCCAGGAGGACGAAGGTGAAGCCGGCCGAGATCAGGCCCCAGAGAGAATGGGCGGCGAACAAGCTGGCGAAGAGGATGGCGACACCGGCCGCGTCGAGGGCGTTCGCCGTCACCGGATAGCGGTTCGCCGCCTTGAGCTCACAACCGAGCAGGAGGCCGGCCCCGGTCAGCAGGCCGAGGACCAGGCGGACGGGGGGCGCGAGCCAGCCGTGCTCGACCGAGTATTTGAGGAAGAAGACCGCTGCCACCACCAACGCGACGCCGGCGATCCACGAGAACAGCTTGACGCCGACGAGCTGCTCCCAGTCGAAGCCCTGGGCCCGGTCCGTTGCTGGCTGCGGGGGCTTTTCGGCGGGGGCCCGCGCGGGCACCACCGGGGCGAACGGCGGCGGGGCGAACGGCGGCGGGGCGAACGGCGGCGGCGCGACCGGCTGCGGAGGCCCGGGCAGCGGCGGGCGCTGGGCTGGCGGCAGCGACACCGCGAGCGGTGGGCTCGCCGCCGGCCGCACGGTCGCTGCAGGAACGGTCGCGGGCGGAATGGTCCGCGGAGGCCCGACCGCCGTCGGCCTCACGGCGGCCGGGGTCGTGGAAGGTGCCGCCGCTCGCTCTGCCGACCGCAGTGCCGCGACCTCTTGCTCGAGGCGCCGCAGCCGCTCGGCGAGCTCACCGCCGGCGGCAAGCCGTTCCAGCCGCTGTACCCGTTCGCGCAGCTGCCAGAGGACACCGAGGAGAACGACCGCGCCGCCGGCCACGAGCACCGCCGTGAGGAGCACGCTGCAGCCCATCCGCCTCCCTTCGCTTCGTCGCCGCCTGCCGCCCTGCCAACCTGCGCAGGAGGCCCGCGGAGCTTTCCCTCGACAAGGAGCGTGCCGAGCTTCCCACGTCCGCAGCCAGCCCACAACCGGCCCGAGCCTCGATCCCGCGGGCCGCAGCCGCACCGGCAACGCCTGGCGGGCGTGTAGACTCCACCCCTGCCGCACCGCATGGCTGTTCTCGGCATCGGACCTCCGAGCATCAGCGCCGGCCGGCGGTCGCGAGGAGAGGGGATGGCCCAGGGAGACGCGCTGATCGCCCGCGACATCGACGAGGTGATCGAGGCCCTCGACGGCATCATCGCGCGGGCGATCGAGCAACAGAGCCGCCTCGGCTACTTCGCCGCCCTCTACCGCAAGGTCACCGTGCGGGTGAAGGAAGGCATCGCCCAGGGCTTCTTCGCCGACGGCCCGCGCATGGAGCGGCTCGACGTCGTCTTCGCCAACCGCTACCTGGGCGCCCTCGACCGCTGGCAGCGCGAGCGCGCACCGTCACGCGCCTGGGCCCTGGCGTTCAGCGCGGCCGAGCGTTGGCGGCCGATCGTGCTGCAGCAGTTGCTCCTCGGGATCAACGCCCACATCAACCTCGACCTCGGGATCGCCGCCGCGACGGTGGCGCCGGGCGACGAGCTCGCCGCCCTCGAAGGCGATTTCCAGCGCATCAACGAGGTCCTCTTCTCCCTGGTGCAGGGCACGGTCGAGGCCATCGGCAGCGTTTCGCCGTGGATCGCTCTGCTCGCCAAGCTGGGCGGCAGGG
>CAYQRE010000017.1:0-99293 GCA_964420075.1 uncultured Thermoanaerobaculia bacterium
AGCTCACGGCCATGCACCCCGTCGTCGGCGGTGAAATACAGCCGCTCGCCACCGACCGTCAGCTGCTCCGGCGACGACGAGAACGGCCCCGGGTAGATGTCCTGCACCAGCCGCGTGCCCGCCGGGGTGCCGTCCGTCACCCAGAGCTCCTCGCCTTGGGCGCGAGTCGCGGCCACGAAGTAGGCTCGGCTGCCCGCGATGGTGAAATCATGGGGGTTCGAGCTGAGCGGCCCTGGAGCGACGTCGTGCAGAAGTGCCGTCCCTTCCGCCGTGCCATCGGTCACCCAGGGTTCGAAGCCGGTGGCAACATCCCCGCCATCGAAAATCAAACGACTGCCCAAGACAGCAAACCTGCCAGAGTAGTACCGACCGATCTCTTGGTTGTCGACGAGGGCGATCGTACCTTCGCTGGTGCCGTCTGTCCGCCAGAGGCCGTATCGGACCGCCTCCGTGATGAAGTAGAGCGCGTCGCCGCTCCGTGTCCAGGAACTAGCGTATCCGATCTCGTAGCCGGTCCCGCCTTCCGTAAGAGGAGTAGGGTTCGGATCGTCTTTGGAAAAGGAATAAACAAGGCCAGTCGCCGCGGCGCTAGTGCCGGCTAGGAGTACCCGTCCACGGATCGGCAGTAGGGGCTGATCGAAGGGCTCGATACCGCTAGGGCCGAGGTCGAGAACGCGGCGAGTACCCAGCGTGGTCCCGTCCGTGACCCAGACCTCGGCTGACCCTTGCGGCTGACCTCGAGCGATGAACCAGAGCTCATTCCCGTCGGCCGCGGCGCTCGTCAAGCTGTAGTAGTCATCACTCCCTTGAGGCGGGAAAATCATCCGGGTGCCGCCTGGTGTGCCGTCAGAGACCGACACTGCCGGCGCATCCGTGAAGAGGAACACCTGGTCCTCGGCAGCGATGAGTCGCTGGATCTGGGCGTAGGGATGCTCCTCGTCGGCATAGAGTTCGATCGTTCCAGCGGGTGTACCGTCGGTCCTCCCGAGCCTCACCATGCCTGGCCTGCAGGTGTAGAACAGCCAGTTGCGGAACGAGGTGATCTGTTCATCATTCAGGAAAAAGCAGTTCTCGAGAGCTGGGAGTAGGGGGATGGCCGTGGATTCGTCGCTGCCCGCGCTGTACCAGGGCACACCCGAGCCGGGTCCACGGAACGCGACGCCGTCCTTCCAGGGGCCAATGGCGCTGATCTCGCTGCTACCACTCCCAGCATCGAGGTCGATGAGCAGCCTGGTGGAAGTTGGAGCACCGTCCGAGGTCCACAGTTCCTCGCCATATCGAGGTGAGTCGACGGGAAAGTAGAAGCTCCCGCGGACGAAGCGAAACCAGTTGTTGAGCGGTCCCTGCGGATAGAAGTGGTCCGGGGCAGCAGTGATGCGTCGAAGGCTAGAAAAGGGGCCTTGACTCTCCCAGACTTGACAGTCCAGCGGCGTCCCCGTACAGCGTAGAAAATAGATCTGTCCAGGCAGCTCAGGGAAGGTCATGAATCCTGATGAGCCTGAGTCGACGCTAAAATCGGGGATGCCAACGGTTCCGGCGGTGGTGCCATCGGAGGCGAAGAACCTGAAGCCGTCGGGATCCCCGCAGGCGCGGAAGTAGAGTGCGTCTCCGGAGGTCAGGAGCGCGCCGACCGGGTCCAAGACGCCTCGGCAGTCTTCACCTTCGTCCAGCCGAGAAAGCGCCCACAGCTTCTCAGGGAAAAGAGACGGCCACGTCACCTTCCAGAGCTCCAGGGGCTCGCCTTGGAGCTGCGCGGCGAAAAACACGGAAGGTCCTAGGCGAGCGATCCCGTCCTCAAGGAGGCTCCTGGGGCCGACGAAGCCGAAGGGGTCCTGCGGCGCAAAGTCCGTGATCCGCCGGGTACCGCGGCTCGTGCCGTCGCTCTCCCAGAGCTCCCAACCGTGCACGCCATCGTTGGCCTCGAAGACCACCTTGTCACCGAGAGCCTTGAGCCAGTTTTGGCGGAAAGGCGCAGCTGTGTGGAAGCTCGACACGGCGCCGGTGCCAGCAGAAGTGCCGTCGCTCGACCACAGCTGGGACCGACCTGCCGAGGAGGCCACGAAGAACAGCCGTTGCCCGGTAGGGGTCATCGTGGTGATCGCTGTTTCGGTCGGAAAGGCAGCTACCTCGTGAGTTCCGGCAGCGGTGCCGTCGCTTACCCACAGCCGGCGGCCGCTCGGCCCGGCGACGACGAAGAAGACAGCCTGACCCACCGCCACGAGCGGCAAGGAGTCCACGTAGTCCTCACTCGCCGGAAACAGGGCTCGCGTCCCCGCAGCCGAGCCGTCGGTGACCCAGAGCTCTCTTGCGAGCTGGAAGCTCTCATTGCGAAGGAAGAAGAGCCGGTTCCCTGTGGCGACCGATTCGAGGTAGCTGGAGGCGCCGAGGTCGAACAGAGACTGCGTCCCGGCCCGGGTGCCGTCCGAGCGCCAGAGCTCCGTCGCGACGCCGAGGTCGTTGTAGAGGAAGTAGAGGTAGCGGCCTGCTTGCGCTCGGTACGTCAACATCGGCCCCGCGTAGTCCCGCGAGCCTGCCCAAATCACCTCAGTGCCCTCCGGCGTGCCGTCGGAGGCCCAGTAGTCTCCAGGTCGACCTGCTGGGCGGGTTGCGATCAGGAGCCTGTCGCCGAGGCTGGCGACAACCAAGGGGTTGGAGTCACCGCTGCCGTTGTAGGTCTGCAGGTCCTTGACCAGCGACGCCAGCTGGGCCCCCGCGGGGACGCTGGCGACGAGGGCCAAGGCGAAGGCGCCGAGGAGCGCCCTCCAGAGTCCGCGGCGTTGAATCTCGGGCATGGGCGCACCTCCCCGCGCGATGTCGAATCTCGTAGCAATTGAGGAATCTAGCACGCGAGTGGAGGAGGGCGCCCTCCCGCTTCAGAACGCTTGCGTGTCGCCGACGCTGCCAAAGCGGCGCCGGGGGTTGGCGTAGGTCTTCGCGGCGCCGGTGACGGTGTCGGTGACGGTGAGGGTGTACTCGACGTTCGAGAGCGCGCCGTAGAAGACCCAGGTGTGGCCGTTGACGGCGGTGGCGTCGAGCACCTTGAGCATCACCTCGACGTTGTCCGGGCCGAAGAACCAGAAGTAGCCGGTGTCGCCGGTGAGCGGCACGGCCTGGCCGCTGCCGGTGCGGTCCTGGAAGTCCCGCCAGGTGGCCTCGACGGCGAAGCGGCCGTCGCCCAGGCAGAGGCGGGTCGCGGTCGGCCCGCAGCTGCCCGAGGCGCCGCGGCCGGCAAAGGAATCGGCAAAGGAATCGGCAGAGGAATCGACCAGCAAGGGAAGGCCGTCGCCCGTCGCCTCGGCGGGTTCGCGGAAGCTGGTGAGCGAGGCGCCGAGCGGGCCGAAGGCCTCGGTGTCCCCGCGGCTCGCGAAGCGGCCCTCGGGGTTGAAGTAACGGCGAGCGACGCCCGTTGCGGCGTCGGTCACCGTCAGCCAGTACTGGGTGTTGGAGAGCGCGCCGTAGAACACCCACTGGTGGCCGTTGACGCCCTGGCCGTCGAGCACCTTGAGGATCACCTCGCGGTTGTCCGGGTTGCGGAAGTAGAAGGTACCGGTGTCGGCGGTCAGCGGTGCTGCCAGGGCGTCCGCCACCTGGCCGGCGAAGTCCTGCCAGAACATCTCGACGCGGTACTTGCCGTCGGCGAGGCAGAGGTGCAGCTCGTCCGCCCGGCAGGCCGGGCCGCCATCGAGCGGAAGGCTCCACAGCTCACGGCCATGCACCCCGTCGTCGGCGGTGAAATACAGCCGCTCGCCACCGATCGTCAGCTGCTCGGGCGACGACGAGAACGGCCCGGGGTAGATGTCCTGCACCAGCCGCGTGCCCGCCGGAGTGCCGTCCGTCACCCAGAGCTCGGTGCCCTGCGGCCGCGTGGTCGCGGTGAAGAAGAGCCGCCCGCCCGCGGCGAGAAACTGCGTGGGGTGCGAGCTCTCGGGCCCGGGCAGGATGTCTGCGAGCAGGACGGTGCCCGCCCCGGTGCCGTCCGAGCGCCAGAGCTCGTAGCCGTGCTCGCCGTCGTCGACGCCCATCAGGAGCCAGCCACCCAGGCGGGCGACGGCGAACGGCTCACTCTGGTAGCGCCGGGTGCGCAGGCCCGGGCGGACCTCGACGGTGCCCGCCGCGGTGCCGTCCGTGGACCACAGGCCCGGCTCCAGGACGCCGGTGTACCGGCTGCTGAAGAGGTAGACGCGCCCGCCGAGCTCGGTGAGGCCGTGCGGGTCATAGCCGATCTCTCCGGCTTCCGGGTCGGCGACGAGGGCGAGGTCGCCGTTGGGCTCGAGGCGCCAGAGTGTGCCGGTGCGGGACGGGGTGTCGGCCGTCGTCAGCAGCCAGTCGCCGAGGCGGACCAGCTCGGTGTCCGTCGCTGGCACCACGGCCGTCCCGTCGCTCAGGTGCGTGCGTTGAACGGTGCCGGTGGCAGTGCCGTCGGTCTCCCAGAGCTCGGAGCGGGTGCCGTCGTAACGCCAGAAGTAGACGTGGTCCGCCAGCGGCCTGAAGCGCCCCACCGAGCTTCCGACCTGGAGGTTGCGCGGCAGAAAGGCGGTGGTCCCCGCCGCGGTGCCGTCCGTCGCCCACAGCTCGAAGGGGCCTTCCTCGTAGCGGCCGAGCACCCGCCCGCCGATCTCGACCTCGGTGCCCGCGACGACGGCGCCGTCTTGGTGGGTGAGCGCGACCGTTCCTGCCGCCGTGCCGTCGCTCAGGAGGAGAGAGGACGGCCGGCCGCAACTGGCGAGGAGAAAGCTCTCGGTGGCGGCGAGGAAGCGGCCCGGCTCGACACCAGGCTCGCAGCCTGCCGCGGCGTCGATCGCGAGCGGGTTGGTCCCGGCGGCGCTCCCATCACTCAGCCAGAAGCGGGTGGGGTAGGTATTGTCGGTCGAGAAGACGGCGCCGCCGAGGCCTGCCTGCAGGGCGCCCGGGTTGGTGTCCGCCGTGTAGTGCTCGATGTCGAGCACCAGGCGGGTCGATTCCGGCAGGCCGGGCTCGACCGCCCACAGCTCGAGGCCGTGCGTGCGGTCGTCGGCGGTGAAGAAGATGGTGCCGTTCGCCGTCCGCTGCATGCTGCCGAGGTCGAGGCTCGAGGGGTCGGTCGGCGCCGGCAAGCGGGTCAGAAGACGGCGGCTGCTGGCATCGCCGCGGGACTCGTTGATCTCGCAACCCAGGCCGGGCAGGCAGTCGACGAAGAGGATGCCGTCGCGGCCCGGCAGGGCCACAAAGCCGAGCGAGCTGGCCCGGCTGTTGCCGTAGAACGAGCCGATCTCGCGCGTTCCGCGTGGCGCGCCGTCGGTGCTCCACAGGCGGACCGTGCTACCCCCATCGCAAGAGGCGAAGTAGAGGCGGCGGCCGCTCGGCACGAGCTCTCGGCCAGGCTGCGCGAGATCGATGCAGTCGTCGTTGCCGAGGAGCTGCAGCTGGCGCACCGACGAGGGGCTGCCAGGCGTCGTCCACAGCGCCAGCCGGTTCGCCTCGTTCAGGGCGACGAAGTAGATCTGGGCACCGAGCACGGCGACCTGGTCCGGCGACAAGTTGGAGAACGGCCGGCTCGGGCGGAAATTGCTCACCGGCGCGGTCCCCGCTGGGGTGCCGTCGCTCTGCCAGAGCTCGAGGCCATGTCGGCCGTCGTTGGCGAGGAAGAAGACGCGGCCTCCAGCGGCCTTGAGGAAACGGCTGTCCACCCAGGCGCTGGCGTCCGCGAAGGCAGTGACCTTCTGGGTACCGGCCGCGGTCCCGTCGCTCACCCACAGCTGGCGGCCGGCAGCGTCGTCGGCGAGGAAGAACAGGCGGTCTCGTGTCGCTGTGACCAGGGCCTCGGTGGGCGGGCGCGAGGGGACGGTGGTGACCAGCCGGGTGCCGGCGGGAGTGCCGTCGGAGACCCACAGTCCCTGCTCGCGAGCCGAGGCGTAGGCGAAGTAGAACGCCAGCTCACCCACCGCGCGGAGCCCCGAGGGATCACTGCCGGCGGTGCGCGGGCTTGGCTCCTGGAGCGGTCTGGTGCCCGCCGTCGTGCCGTCGCTCGCCCACAGGGAGAGAGCGTGTCCCGGTGAGGAAGCGACGAAGAGGAGGAGCTCGCCGAGGGGCAAGCCGGCCGGGGTGGGTCCGTCGAGGGCAATCGCCTCGCTCGTCGCCGCCGAGGTCAGCGGTTCGGTGCCGGCCCGCGTGCCGTCGGTCACCCACAGCTGATGGTTGGTGATCGAGTCTTGATCGAGCTCGACGGACCAGAAGAACTTGCCGCCAGCGATGCCGAGCGCCACCGGGCGATCGAAGCGGCAGTCGGTGCAGGCATGGCTCAGCGGGCCGGTGCCGTCGCTCGTCCCATCCGAGGCCCAGAGCTGGCGGCCCAGCCCCCGCTTGTTGGCGAAGAAGACCACGCGGCCGCCCACCGTCGCGGCGAGCGTCGGCCGTGAGTCCTCACCGGGGTAGCCCTCGGGCGTGAGGTCGCGGCTCAGCGTGGCGAGCTGCGCGTGGCCGGGAACCGGCACGGCGAAGGTCGAGAGGAGGACGAGGGCGATGGCTGGTCTCATGGCAGGTCTCAGTGCGCGGGCGCGAGCGAGCCGGCGGGCGAAGTCGAGTGCTCCTACGATGCGTCGTCGCGGCGCCGCGATCGTCACGGCATCGGCGCGGCGGTCTCGATGGAGTCCTTCACCGCCAGGCCTCCAGGTCTTTGTCGGCATTGTAGCGATCTCTACCTCCTCGGTCACCACCTTTCCCCGCCTCGGTCACGCCGTCGCCATCCCCGGCCCCTAGGCTTGTGCCCCGATGACGCGCGCTCGCCTCGAGTTGGTACCCACTGGCAAGGGGGCCCTCGACCCGCCCTCGGTGCGGGAGAGCGTCAGCCGTGCCGGGGTGGTGCGCGGCAAGGTGGCCTCGTTGCCCTTCCTGGCGGGTGATGCCACCGCCGGTTCCGAGACCGAGCTGCAGGTGGTGGTGATCGGCACTCGCGAGACGGTGGACCTGCCGCTCACCATCGAGCGCTCGAGCTACTTCGCCAACGCCGTGCGGCGCACCGCGGCCGGTGAGTCCCCCGCCGAGGCGCTCTGCGAGCTGGAGCGCTTCCTGCTCGACAATCCGAGCGAGGTCTGGGAGAACAGTTGGGTTCGCTTCCCGCTGCGGCTGCTGTCCCCGGCCGCCCGCGAAGTGCTGGAGGTCGACCTCGCGGCCGACCGCGAAGACCCCGGAGGGCCGCGCCGCGGCGATCACGAGCGCTTCTTCCTGGTCGACGGCAACGAAGGCCTGATCCGTGTTCCGATCAGTTATCTCTTGAAGCTGGCCCTGGCCGAGGTGGCTGCCGACGAGGCCCCGGCGGCGGCCGAGGTCCAGGCCCGGCGCCTCCTCGCCTGCTTCTCGAATGACAACATTTCTCCGGAGACGCTCTCTTTTCGCCTGGTGGACCTCGCGCCCGCGAGTGGTGGCGGCCGAGCGGTGGCGGCGGAGACGGCCCGCCGCTTCCTGGTGACGCAGCTCCTTGTTCTGTACGCGAACGAAAGGTTTCAGTTGCGCCGGCGGGGCCAGGAGGTGGCGGTCTTCTACGCGCCCAACCCGCCGCAGCGCCAGCGCCGGTTGAGCCGCATCATCTCCGACACCTTCTACCGTGAGCTCTTCATCTCGCCCTGTCTTTCCGGCTGGCGGCGCGGTGAGGACAAGCTCGAGTACATGCGCCTTTGCCACCAGGTGCTGTCACGCAGTCAGCTGCAGGCGGTGGTCAAGCTGCGCGACGCCGGCATCAACTTGCACAACCTCGTGGTGCTGCCGCAGATGACCAACCTCTCGCTCGCCAACAACGGCACCCACGTGAGCCTCGGCAGCCGGCGGCTCTCGAGCCTGCGGGCCGACGAGGGCAGTGGCTTCTCGGCGGCCCACGAGAAGGTGCTCGCCGACCTGGTGATCAAGATCGCCGAGCACTTCCTGCCGCTTTTCGTCGGCACCTTCTCGGCGGCGCCCTACCGGCTCGACTTTGCGGATTTCCACCCCGAGCAATTGCTCGGTTTTCTGCCCCACCAGCTGAGCGATACTCACCTGCGGATGCTCTGGCGGCGCTGGCGCAACAAGGCGAGCAACCGCCGCTTCGGCCAGCCCTGGACGCCGTTCGGCCCACCGTGGCTCGACCGCTCGCTCGCCGCCGTGCTGCGCCTGCGCGGCGACTGGGTGCCGGACCTGCGCCTGCTCGACTACCCGGTGGCCGTGCTCAGCACCGAGACGAGCCCGGCCCTCGACGGCCGCCTCGGCAACAGCGAGTCCCTCAAACGGGACCTCGACGCCCTCGGGGTGATCGATGCGCGCATGGCGCTCTACCTGCCCTGGCGGTCGCGGGAGAGCCTGGTGCATGGCTTCACCGGGGTCGAGGCGCGCAACTACTCGCTTTTCCCCGGTTTCCACCGCGACCTGGCGCCGGCGGTCGACCTGCAACAGCTGGTGGTGGCCTTCGCCTGGCAGCTGATCGGTGACGGGCGGATCACCCACGCCCACATCCCGGACCGCCCGCAGGTCGAAAGCGAGCGCCGGCAGCTCTTCTTTGCCGCCGCGATGGGCGTCGAGCGGGTCTATGTCAAGGCCGACACGGCCAACCAGCTGCTGCGCGAGGTCCTCGGCCTCGCCCGCGGCGTCCGGCCGAGCAAGCGCTACCCCGGCTACCTCAAGCTCGACCTCGCGGCCTACCGGCTGGCCCTCGTCGGCATGCTCGAGCGGCAGGCGGCGCCGCTCGTCGAGGCGCTCGGCAGCGGCCCGATGCTCGCCGACCTGCGGGACCGCCTCGCAGGGTCCGGCCGCCGTGGCCGGCCCGCGAGCCCGGCGGCGAGCGACCGGCTGCTCGACGCGATCCTCGCGCAGGCCGGTGAGAACGACCCCTTGCGGCTCGACGCCACGAGCTTCAACGGCGCCGCCGAGGAGCTCTACCGCGGGCCGCTGCGCCGCCAGCACCTCGACGAGGCCCTGGCCGACCTCGAAACCGAGCTCGTCGCCCTCGAAGCCCAGGGGGGACCGCGGTGCGCCGCCGTCCGCGCCGGCTTCGGCGAGCTGCTGGCCGGGGCGAGCGCCGCCGGCTTGGTGGCCTCCCTGCGCCCGGCCCTCCTCGCCGAGCGACTGCGCCCGCGGGAGGCGCGCCGGCTGCTCCAGCTCCTATTGCTCTTGGAGGCCGAGCACGGGAGCGGGACGCGAGCCGATTCCGACCTCGACGCGCTGGATTTGGAGGGCCCATGGCAGCCCACGCCTACGTGGACCGCGGCACCGGCGATGTCCTGAGCGAGGCGCTCTACGCCGACCCTCTCGTCGCCTACCTCTACGGCGAGGTACGCGAGCGTTCGCCGGAGCTCTTCCGTGCCGCGACCGGCCGGCGCCTGTCGCGGCTCCTCGGCTGGGTGAACTTCGACTCGCCGCTCGCCGCCAGCCTGGTGGGCAGCCGCCGCTTCCTCGCCGACGCCGGCATCGACCTCAGCGAGTGCCTGGCCGACCCAGCGAGCTGGCGCACCCCCCGCCAGCTCTTCGAGCGGCAGATCCGCTACTGGCAGTGCCGGCCCCTCGCCGACGCGCCCGGGCAGGTGGCCTCGCCGGCCGACTGCCGCCTGGTGGTGGGCTCTCTCGACGCCACGGCGGGCCTCTTTCTCAAGGGCAAGTTCTTCGCCCTGGCGGAGCTCCTCGGCGGCCGCGAGCCCTGGGTCGAGACCTTCGCGGGCGGCGACTTCGCCGTCTGCCGCCTGGCACCGGCCGACTACCACTACAACCACACCCCGGTCGCCGGCCGGGTGGTGGACGTCTACGAGGTGGCGGGGGACTACCACGCCTGCAGCCCGGCGGCGGTCATCGAGCTCGCCACGCCGCTGTCGAAGAACCGGCGGGTGGTGACGATCTTCGAGACCGACGTCCCCGGCGGCAGCGGCGTCGGCCGGGTGGCGATGGTCGAGGTGGTGGCGCTGATGATCGGCCGCATCGAGCAGGGCTATTGCGCCCACCGCTACGACGATCCGCGGCCCGTCGAGGCCGGCCTGTGGGTGGAGAAGGGCTGCCCGAAGAGCCTCTACCGGCCCGGCAGCAGCACCGACGTGCTGCTCTTCGAGCCCGGCCGGGTGCGCTTCGACGCTGACCTCGTGGCCAGCCAGCGCCGGGCGGACGTCGGCAGCCGCTACTCGTTGGCCTTCGGCCAGCCGCTGGTCGAGAGCGCCGTGCGGGTGCGCTCGGGGATCGCTCGCCGCGCCTGAGCCGGTGCGGGGACTGGGGAGACGGCGATGACGAACCTATTCGTGGTCCTGGTGCTCGCAGCGAGCCTCGGCCTGCTCTACGCCTGGGCCTTTCGGGCCCTGCCGGCCGAGCGCTGGCAGGTGCTCGCCAGCCTGCCCTGGCAGCGGCGTGGGCCTGGCCGCTTCAAAGGGGTGAACCTCACCTGGTACGGGGTGTTCACCGCCGCCGGCGCCGGGCTCGCGGCGGCGCTCTTCCTCTTCCTCGCCGCCGCCTTCGGCGTCGCCCTGCCGGTGGCGGCCGGCCTGCTCGCGAGCTTCGGCCTCTGCGGCTTTGCCGCCTCGCGTTGGACGGCGCGCCTGGTCGAGGGCCGCAAACACACGGCGAGCGTGGGCGGCGGCCTCTTCGTCACCTTCTGGCTGGTGCCCGCGGTGCTCACGCTGGTCGAGCGCACGCTAGTTCCCGGGCTGCCGAAGCTCGAGCTGCTGGCGGCCGCCGCCCTCGCCTACGTGCTCGGCGAAGCGGTGGGCCGCCTTGCCTGCATCAGCTTTGGCTGCTGCTACGGCAAGCCGATGGCGGCGGCGCCACCCCTGTTCCGCTGGTTGCTCGGCCGCCGGGCCTTCCACTTCCAGGGTCCGAACCGCAAGATCGCTTACGCCTCTGGCCTGGAAGGCGTCGCCGTGCTGCCGGTGCAGGCGATCACCGCCCTGGTGCTCACCACCGTGGGCCTCTTGGGCCTCTGGCTGCTGCTCGCCGGCTGGCCGCGGCCGGCGCTCGTGGTGGCGATCGTCGGCTCCCAGCTCTGGCGGGCCTTCTCCGAGACCCTGCGGGCCGACCACCGCGGCGGCGGCCGTCTCTCGGCCTACCAGTGGATGGCCCTCATGATGGCCCTCGCCACGGCCCTCGCCGTCGGCCTGCCTGGCACCTGGTGGCCGGCGGGCGCCAGCCTCCCCGCCGACGTCGAGCGGGGCCTCGCTGCCCTCTGGCAGCCGGCGGTCCTCCTCGGCCTACAGGCCCTGGTGCTCGCCGCGATGCTTTGGAGCGGTCTCTCCCAGGTCACCGGCGCGCACCTACGGATCAGGACCTATCGCAGCCGCGCCCTCCCCCGATGATGCTCTCGCCCGCCGACCGCGACCGCTATCTCACCGCCGCCCTGGCTGCCGCCCGCCGCGCCGGTGAGATCCACCGTGGCTTCTACCGTGGTGCCGAGCTGGGGCTCGAGCTCAAGGCGGACGGCTCGCCGGTCACCCGCTCGGACCGCCTGGCGGAAGAGGCGATCCGTGAGGTGCTGCGCCTGCGCACGCCCGAGCTCGGCCTGCTGGGCGAGGAGCTGCCGGCCGAGGGGGACGCCCGCGACCGTTGGGTGATCGATCCGCTCGATGGCACCAAGGGCTTCGTCGCCGGCCTGCCCTTCTTCGGGGTGCTGATCGCCCTCGAGCTGGACGGCGCGCAGGTGCTCGGCCTGGCGCATGCTCCCTTGCTGGGTGCGCCGCCGAGCTCGGCACCGCGCTCGCTCGACGGCGACCCCGCGGCGGGCGAGACCTGGTGGGCCGCCCGCGGCCACGGCGCCTGGGGCGGCAGTGGCACGACGGCGGACCGTTCGGGCGACCGCCGTCTCGCCGTGTCGACCACCGCCCGGCTCGCCGACGCCTTCTTCTGCCACGGCGGCCTCAAGCGCTTCCAGGAGCAGGGGCTCTGGGAGGGCCTCTCGACCCTCGTCGCCCGCACCCGGCGCAGCCGTGGCTTCGGCGACTTCTGGGGTCACATGCTGGTGGCCGAGGGTCGCTCGGACGCGATGGTCGAGGCCTCTCTTGCCCTCCACGACGTGGCGCCCCTCAAGGTGATCGTCGAGGAGGCCGGCGGCCGCCTCCTCACCCGCGATGCCACCCCCCTGACCACCGACTTCAACGCCGCCGTGCTCTCCGCCAACGCCACCCTCGCCGAGGAGATCGCGGCCCTGCTGGGGTTTTGAAGGGGGAGCGGGCGAGGGGCTATCATCGCTGCATGGCCCCAGAGCACGCTTCAGCAGCTCCTGTAGCGCTCTCGACTGACCTGGAAGACCCTGAGGCGGTCCCATACTTCCTCTGGGGCGACCCGATGACGGTCCGCGAGCTTCGCTAGCGCCTCGCCGCGGCTTCGCCGCCTGAGCGCGTTCGCTTGCTGGGCAAGATCCCCCACGAGGCCAAGGACAGCGAGGTCTGGAGGTCACGAATCCACAAGACGTCCACCGGCTCTGGCCACAGCTGCGGCGCCACCTCGGCCGCCGCCCGTCTGTACCTGGGTGTTCTGGGAGTTCCTCCTCCACGCTTGGGAAGAACAGGGCCTTCTCGATGGCGCTCGATAGCCTTTTCTTTCAAGCACATCTCCAGCGGGCACCAACATGGCCGGAAGTCCGCTGGTGGTTGTCTTGCTGGACAGCTAGTGCTTGAAGGGCGACTCGACTCGGTAGCGCAGTTCTGTGTTCCCTGCGCTGAGGATGGAGATGCGGGCACCTTTGAAGAGGATTTCTGTTGGGCCCTCAGGAGTCAGGTCGTAGGTAACTTCCTGAGCGAATGCGGGGCGAGCGAGTTCGTCGCCGGTGTACTCACGATAGGCGAGCCGAAGGACTCCTCCTCCAACACCCTGATAGAGGATCTCGAAGGTACCTTCGCCTCTAGTAGCGGACTCGACGATCTCCTCTCGCAGCTCAAATCTCAGGCGCACACCGCCCGGTTGTGCGAACTTCTTGAAGAAATAGGGTACCAGGTGACCGTTGAGTTCTCGGAAACAGATGGCGGACTTATAGACAGGCCCACTAAACACGGTCTGTTTTATGGAAGTGTGCGCTTGAGAACATCTCATGTAGGCGGTCGGTCTCCCTGGGTCTGACAGCAAGAAATTGGAAAGCACGGTACCAGCCGGCAGGCTGACTCCTCTCCGACCAGGCAACCTGAAATCCTCTTTGAGAACCGCGTAGTTGACCTTCCGCAGGGTGATAGAGAATCGCCTCTCAGAGTACAAGGGCTCCCCCGGCCCCGCGGACGCTTCACCGGAGCCAGGCTCAGGCGATCGGACCGTCTTGTAATCGATCGCGATCGAGGCCCAAGGATTGTCAGGCAGCGCGGATGGACTCGTTTCGGCGAAGCTTTCCCTGCTGATAGACACCAAGCCCGTTGCCAGGGCTAGGCAGATGGTCGTCGCCAGAGCGGCAGAACCTCGATTCTTGTTCATAGTGATCACCTTGGGCAGCTCGGCGGAAGTCGCCGCCGGCCCTAGTCTGGGAATTCCCGTATTTGTCCTAGGGTCTACAATTCGTCGAGCAATGCATTGTACTACTAATTTCTGCCGATGCAAGAGTCAGCAGTGTCGGCTTGCGGTCCGAAAAGGCGGCGGGCTGACGCCGCCGCATCTTGCCCGCTCGTACGTGCCGATCCACCGTTGACGCCTCCGGCCCGGCGTGATCTGCTGACGACCTCCTTTTCGCCGCGCTGCCTGGTGGCGGCGCACCCCCCTCGTCGAGAGGCGCTGCAGCGGATCGACTCCGTCACGCTCGACGCCGGGTCCAAGAGCAAGGGCGCCTCCCAACGGAGGTGGTCCTATGCATCGCTCTGGAAGCGGCAGTCCCGTGGGCCTGGTGGTGGGATTGTGGCGGTACCCGGTCAAGTCGATGGCCGCCGAAGCACTCGCGGAGGTCGGCGTGTCCTGGCACGGCCTGGCCGGTGATCGCCGCTGGGCCTTTATCCGCAACGACAGCGAGAACAGCGGCTTCCCCTGGCTCACCATCCGGGAGCGTGGGGACCTCGGTCACTACCAGCCGTCGTTCGTCGAGGTGGATCGACCCGATCACGCCCGTACTCTGGTGCGGACGCCGGCGGGTCGCAGCCTGGAGGTCACGGACCCGGAGCTCGGCCGCGAGCTTTCTCCCGGCGGGGTGCGGGTGATCCGGCAGGACCGTGGCGTCTTCGACACCTTTCCCCTCTCGCTCATCACCACGCAGACGATCGAGCGGCTGGGTGAGATGGTGGGCGGTCCGCTCGATGCGCGGCGCTTCCGGCCGAATTTCCTGGTGCGGGCTACCGAGCCGGCTCCCTTCCCCGAGGACGAGTGGGTGGGCCACACCCTGCGGATCGGGGAGCTGCGCCTGCGCGTCGACAAGCGCGACGGGCGCTGCGCCATCATCACTGTGGATCCGGTCACCACGGTGCGCAACCCCGCGATCCTGCGCACGGTCGCCAGCGATCGCCAGGGTTGCCTCGGGGTCTATGGCACGACGGTGCAGCCCGGGCGCGTCGCGGTGGGTGAGACGGTGTTTCTCGAACCTCCTACCTGAACTCCCCGCGAGCTGGCCCACCCTCGCCGTGGCTGCGGCTCATTGCCCCGGCGGGGGCTGCCATAGCTCGACCTTGTTGCCCTCCGGGTCGATCACCCAGCCGAACTTGCCGAAGTCGGAGTCGTCCGTCTTGTCCACCACGTTGCACCCTTCCTCGCGGAGCGCTTCGAGGAGCGCAGCGAGGTCGTCGACCCGGTAGTTGACCATGAAGGTCGCCTGGCTGGGCGCCATGTAATCGCTTCCCGCTTTGAAGACAGACCAAACGGTAGTCCCGCCCGTGGGAGTGCCCTCGGCGTCCGTCCAGGAAAAGGCAGCACCGCCCCAGTCCTGCACGTCGATCCCGAGGTGTCGCTTGTACCACTCGCGCAGGGCGACGGGGTCTTTGGCCTGGAAGAAGATCCCTCCGATTCCGGTCACTCTTTTCATCGCATGGCTCTCCGTGGGGGATGGACCGTGGAGCGTGATGGGCTCCGCCGCCCGAGGCTCGGCTCGGGTGGAGATGAGAATCGACGGCCGCAGGCCGTGCGTCGGTCGCAACCGATCATCTCCGCTCCACTGCGGCCTTGATGTCGTTCAGGTCCTGCAGCACGGCCTTCCTCGCTACGCCCCTGAACAGGAACAACATCGGGGTGGCCAGGACTTTCGCGGCGAGAGTCTGCGGTAGGAACTCGTGGCGCTCGGTCAGCGTCATGCCGCTGGCGCTCTCGCTGATGCTCTTGGTGCACAGGAACACGAAGCCATCGCTCTCGGCTCTGGTCTTGTAGAGCTCGTTCTCGACGGCATCCGTGATCCATTTCTCCGCGGTGGCTGGTTTTCCGTAGAGCATTCGGGTCTCCCGCCACCTCAACCCCACCAGCCCGCTCGCCGGTTTCTCGACGACCTCGATCTTCTCCACCCCGCTGAGGATCTCGGCGGCATTCTCCAGGTTGGTGATCGTCTCCCAGATCGCCTCCTTGGAGCCGTAGATGGCTACCCTCACTTCGACGACCATGGCCGTTCTCCTCGGGCTCGAGTGACGATCGGCGGCGTTCGGGCGACGCTTTCCATCTCTCTCGTCACTCTCCCACCCCTCGCCGCAACGCATCCCACCGCAGTGTAGCGCCTGCCTCGGCTGGCGGCTGGCTTCTAAGTCTCTGAAAACGTGGCGCTTGGCTTGATTCTACACAACTGGTTCGCGGAATCAAGGCGAGAGCTGAATGCCGGGACCATGCCCCCGAACCGGCGGCTCCGAAGGGAGGCTCGGGTAGGGCCGGACGGAACGCCGGCAACTGTGCCGGCCGCCGCCCACCACATCGCCGTGACAACTGCGCCTCTTGAGGCCCCGCTCAGGCCGGCAAGGTGAGGCGGGCGCGCGTGCCGCCCTGGGGCGAGGCCTCGAGCTGGATCGAGCCGCCGTAGAGCTCGGCCAGGTCGCGCACGATGGCGAGGCCGAGGCCCGAGCCGGGGGCGGCCTCGTCGGCCCGCACCCCGCGCTGCAGCACTCGCTCGCGCAGCTCCGCCGGGATGCCGGGCCCGTCGTCGTCGACGAGCAAGGTGACCCCTGGCGGCGTGCCGTGAGCGGACAGGGCGATCTCCGCGCGCCCCCACTTGCAGGCGTTGTCGAGCAGATTGCCGAGCATCTCGTCGAGGTCCTCCCGCTCGGCGCGCACCCGTAGATCGCTGGGCACGGCGAGCGTGATCGTCACCCCCTTCTCGGTGTAGAGCCGGGTGAGCGTGCGCGCCAGTCCGGCCGCGGACTCGTGCACCACGCAGCGGGTACCCAGGGTGGCGCCCGAGGCGGCGGCGCGGGCGTGGGCGAGGTGGACGTCGATCTGGCGGCGTAGTCGTTCGACCTCGCGGCTCACCGTGGCAGCGGCCTCGGTCTGGCCCGCCGCCGCCAGGCGCTCGGCCTCCTGGGCGAGGACGGCGAGCGGCGTCTTGAGGCCGTGGGCGAGGTCCGCCGCCTTGGCGATCGCCCGTTCGACCAGCCGCGCCCGGTGATCGAGCAGAGCGTTGAGGTCTGCCACCAGGGGCGCCACCTCGGTCGGGTAGGTGCCCTCCACGTGGGGCGAGTCACCGCTGTGCACTGCGGCGAGCTCGCGGCGCAGGCGCCGAAACGGGGCGAGGACGCTGCGCAGATGCAAGAGGGCCGCGACCAGCACTCCGAGCACGCCCACGGTGAGGGCGCCGTAGTGGATGACGAGCCCCGAGGCCCGGTGGCGCATCAGGCCCCAGATGACCAGGTTGGTGATCGCCACGAAGACGATCGTCCACACCACCAGCCCGGCGAGCAGCCGGCCGCGCAGCGAGGTCAAGGCGCGTCTCGCATGCGGTAGCCGAGGCCGCGCACGGTTTCGATCACGCCGGCGCCGAGCTTGCGGCGCAGGCGCGCCACGAAGACCTCGACGGTGTTGGACTCGCGGTCGAGGTCCTGGGCGTAGATGTGCTCGGAGAGCTCACCCTGCGAGACCACGCGCCCGCCCTGGTGCATGAGGTAGGACAGCACCCGCAGCTCGTGGGCGGTGAGCTTGACCAGCTGGCCGTCGAGGGTCACCCGGGCCCGCTGGGGGTCGAGCCGGATGGCCCCAGAGGCGAGCTCCGGCCGCGCTCGCCCGTGGGCGCGGCGCAGCAGGGCGCGCAGGCGGGCCAGCAGCTCTTCCATGCGGAAGGGCTTTGCGACGTAGTCGTCGGCGCCGCCGTCGATCCCCTGCACCTTCTCGTGCCAGGCGCCGCGGGCGGTGAGGATGAGCACCGGAGTGTCGAGGCCGCGGTCCCGCCAGCGTCGGAGGAGCGACAGGCCGTCGAGCTTCGGCAGCCCGAGGTCGAGGAGGATGGCGTCGTAGTCCTCGCCGTGGGCGAGGAGGTCGGCCGCCTCGCCGTCGGCCGCGACGTCCACCACGTAGCCGGCCTCGGTGAGCGCCGCATGGAGCTCGCGGGAGAGGGCTGCTTCGTCTTCGACCACCAAGGCTCGCAAGCTGATCTTCTCCGGGAAGCTCCGCGGCAAGCGCCGGTCTGGGAATCACCGGCGCCGCTGGCGAGGTGCGCTGCAATATAGCCAATCCGTCCCCGCGCCACCTGAACGGTGGCTGAACGAAGCGCTCAGCCTGGGTTCAGGCTCGCTTGGCTAGGCTCGCGGCCATGGTGATCGAGCTGCGGGACCTGCACAGATCCTTTCCTTCTCCGGCCGGCAGCTTCGCGGCCCTCACCGGCGTCGACCTGCGCATCGCGAGCGGCGAGATAGTGGCGGTCGTCGGCCGCTCGGGCAGCGGCAAGTCGACCCTGCTCAACCTGATGGGCGGCATCGACCGTCCCACGACCGGCACGGTGCGAGTGGGGGAGACCTCGCTTGAGAGCCTGGGCGAGAACGCCCTCGCCGTCTGGCGGGGGCGCCACGTCGGGCTGGTGTTCCAGTTCTTCCAGCTCCTCCCCACCCTGACCGCGGTGGAGAACGTCATGCTGGCGATGGACTTCTGCCGCCGCTGGCCGGCCGCCGAGCGGCGGCCGCGGGCCCTCGAGCTGCTGGCCCGGATGGGGGTTGCCGAGCAGGCCCCGAAGCTGCCGGCGACCCTCTCGGGCGGTCAGCAGCAGCGGGTCGCGATCGCCCGGGCACTGGCCAACGAGCCGCCCGTGCTCCTCGCCGACGAACCGACGGGCAACCTCGACTCGACGACCGCCGCGGGTGTCTTCAGCCTCCTGCGTGCCCTCGCCGACGCCGGCACCACGGTGGTCGTCGCCAGCCACGAGCGTGACCTGGCGAGCCTCGCCGACCGCCGGGTGGAGCTGGCCGACGGGCGGGTGGTGCGATGACGACGCTGGCGCGCAAGGCCCTGAACGACGCCTGGCAGCAACGCACCCGGTCGGTTTTGGTGGTCTTGGCGATGGCCGTCGGGATCGCCGCCTTCTCGGCCGTGCTGTCGAGCTACGCCATCCTCCAGCGCGAGCTCAACCAGGGCTACCTCGCGAGCCACCCCGCCTCGGCCACCCTGCACACGGACGCCATCGACGACGAGCTCCTGCGGGCGGTCGCTGCGCGCCCGGAGATCGCCGTGGCTGAGGCCCGGCGGGAGGTCTCGGGGCGCCTCAAGGCCGGGCCGGTGCGCTGGCGGAACCTCCGTCTCTTCGTGGCCCCGGACTTCGCCGCCCAGCGGCTCGACAGGCTGACCCCGGAGGGCGGGGCCTGGCCGCCGGGCCGGGGCGAGCTGCTGATCGAGCGGGACGCTTTCCAGGTGGCCAAGACGCGGGTCGGGGAGACCGTCCGCGTGAGAACGGCCAAGGGTGAGCTCCACGCCTTGCGGGTGGCCGGCGGCGTCCACGACGTGGGGCAGGCCCAGGCGCGGATGGAAAACGTGGTCTACGGCTACGTCACGCTCGAGACCCTGGCCGATCTCGGCGAGGAGCCGATCCTTGACGAGCTCAAGATCCTGGTGGCCGGTGAGCCCGGCGACCGCGAGCACGTCCGCCGGGTCACGGCCCAGGTCCGGGCCCTCGTCGAGGGCCGCGGCCACGCGGTCTACCGGGTCGACGTCCCGGAGCCGGGCAAGCACCCGCACGCGGCGTTGATGAGCAGCCTGCTCCTCGCCATCGCCTCCTTCGGTCTCCTGGTGCTGGCCTTGAGCGGCTTCTTGGTGGTCAACCTGCTCTCTGCCTCGATGGCGGCCGAAGTGCGCCAGATCGGGGTGATGAAGGCGATCGGCGCCCGGCGTTGGCAGATCGCCGGCCTTTACTTCGGTCAGGTCCTGCTGCTCGGGATGGCTGCGGTCGCGGTCGCGCTGCCGGCCGGCGTGGTCGGCGCTCGCCTGCTCTGCCGCTACCTCGCCAGCTTCCTCAACTTCGACCTCACCAGTTTCGCGACGCCTTGGTGGGTCTACGCCCTGGTCGCCCTGGTGGGCCTCGCGGTGCCGCTGCTTGCAGCCGCCTACCCGGTGGCGCAGGGGAGCCGGGTGCCGGTGGTGGCGGCGCTCCGCGACTTCGGGGTCGCGGCGCCGCGCTTCGGCAGCGGGGCCCTCGACCGAGTCCTCGCCGGCGTCTCCGGCCTCTGGCGGCCGGTCCTCTTCGCCGTGCGCAACAGCTTCCGGCGCCGGGCCCGCCTGGCGCTCACTCTCCTCACCCTGACGGCGGCCGGGGTGTTCTTCCTCTCCGCGCTCGACATCCGCCGGGCGATGATCGCCACGCTCGATCGCGTGTTCGCTGCGCGGGCCTACGACCTCAGCGTCAACCTGGGTGCTCTGGTGCCAAGCCAGGTCGTCGAGCGGGTGCTCGCCCAGACCCCTGGTGCCGTGCGCTGGGAGGGGTGGATCGTCGAGGAAGGCTCGACCGGCGGCGACGAGCGCTTCACGGTCGTCGGAGTTCCGCCCGCCACCCCACTGCTGCGCTTGGAGCTCACCCAGGGCCGCGACCTTGCGGCAGGCGACGCAGACGCATTGGTCGTCAACACCGCCCTCGCGGAGCGTCACCCGGAGCTGCGCCCGGGGGAGCGGGTACAGCTGCGAATCGGCTCCAGGGAGGGCTGGTGGCAGGTGGTCGGAGTGTCTCGCGAGGCCTTCACGCCGCCGGTCGCCTACGTGCCGTATGCCTCTTTCGCCCGCCCGGGCTTCGCCAACTCCCTGCGCGTGGCCCTCGCGAGCTCCGACCCCGAGGCGATCGACCGCTTCCGCGCCGCGCTCGATCGCAACCTCGAGGTCGCGGGGATCCACGCCCTCAGCGCCACCAGCCAGGCCGAGAGCCGGTTCGGCTTCGACCAGCACATGGTGATGATCTACCTCTTCCTGGTCGTGATGTCGGCCCTCATCGCCACCGTCGGCGGCCTGGGGCTGGCGACGACGATGAGCCTCAACGTGCTCGAACGAAGGCGCGAGATGGGTGTGCTGCGGGCGATCGGCGCCTCCTCGCGCATGGTTTGGCTGATCGTGGTGGCCGAGGGCGTGACGATCGGCGCCCTGAGCTTCGCGATCGCCGTCGTGGTGGCGACGCCCCTGAGTCGTGCCCTCGGTGAGTTGGTGATCGCCGCCATGTTCCGCAGCGGCCTCGACGCGGCGAGCGACCTCCGCGGCCGCTGGATCTGGCTTCTCGTCTCGCTGACCCTCGCGGCCCTGGCGAGCTTCCTTCCCGCCTGGAACGCCTCCCGCTCGCCGGTGCGCGAGGCCCTGAGCAGCGAGTAGGCGCCTCCTACCCCCGTGCCGCTGCCGCGAACGCGCGCACGATCTCGCCGGCGGGCTCGACGGCGTGGATGCCGGCGACGCTCTTGCCGGCCTGCAGGTAGTCGCGGTAGACGTCGGCGCGCTGGAGGCCTTTCTTCAAGCCGCGGAAGGAGCGTAGGGTGTAGAAGAGGCGCATCCAGTGCTTGGTCTTGCGGCCTTTCAAGAGGAAGCGGGCGAGGGGGCCAGCCTTGGTGCCGAGCCGCTCGACGTAGGGGGTGCGGATCACCGCCACGGGCACACCGGTGAGACGTTCGGTGAGCACGATGTCGTCCTCCCCGGCGTCGACGATCGCCTGCTTGTAGACGGCGCTCGCGCTGCACTCGCTGGTGGCGATGAAGCGGGTGCCCATCTGCACGCCGGCGTAGCCCAAGTCGAGGGCGTGGACGAAGCCGGCCGCGTCGCCGATGCCGCCGGCGCAGACCACCGGCACGCCGAGGTCGCCCAGCTCGGTGATCAGCGCCTCGGCAGTGCGTGGGCCGGCGTGGCCCCCGGCCCGCCGGTTGACGGCGATCAGGCCGTCGGCACCCTCCTTGAGGCCCTTTTCCGCCCACTTGCGCTCGGTGACGTCGTGGTAGACGAGGCCACCCACGGTGTGCGCCTTCTCGACCACCCAGCGGGGGTTGCCGAGGGAGGTGATGAAGAAGCGCACACCGCCGGCGAGGGCCTGGTCGACGTAGCGCTCCATCCGCTCGCGGTAGGTCTTGGACGACTGCTCGACGATCACGTTCATCCCCACGGGCTTGCTGGTCAGGCTGCGGATCTTTGCCAGCCCGGCCGCGAACTCGTAGCCATGAACGTAGGTGAGCGCCAGGGGCTGGATCACCCCGATGCCGCCGGCCGCGGAGACGGCGGCCACCAGCTCGGGGTTCGAGGCCGGGTACATCGGGCCGCAGATCAGCGGCACCTCGATGCCCAGGGCGCGGCAGAGCGGCGTGTCGAGGCGGTCGGTCGGGTCGGTGGGCATGGTCCTCTCGCTGGGGGCTCTCGTGTGTGGTCGTCTCGGCGGTCGTTCCGTGCTCAGGCGGCGCCCGCGGCGGCCGGGTCGAGCCGGCGGTCCTCGATCCGGGCGGCCAACAGGATGACCAGGTTCCACAGGTTCCACCAGCCGATGGTGTACCAGTTGGGCCAGAGCACTACCGCGACGTAGTTGCAGATCCCCACCAAGAGCAAGGCAGAGACCAGGCCCTTGCCCTTGAGGTCGGGCAGCCGCCAGCGCGAGACCATCAGCAGTGCCAGGCCGAGGACGACGAGGGCGGCCCAGCGCGGCGGCACCTCGTCGCGCATCAGGATCAGGACCATCATGTAGCCGGCACCGATCGGGATGGGCACACCGGTGGTGCGGCGCGCCTTGCTGTGAGGGTCGGAGAGCAGGTTGAAGCGCGCCAGCCGGTAGAGGCCGGCGAGCAGGTAGGCGACCGCGACGGCACCGCCGAGCAGACCCAGCGGCGAGAGGACGGACTCGTAGACCAGGAAGGCCGGCGCGGCGCCGAAGGAGAGCAGGTCGCAGAAGCTGTCGAGCTGCTGGCCGAGGGCGCTCGTCGCGTGCAGGCGGCGGGCGAGCCGGCCGTCGGCCATATCGAGGAAGATGCAGACGAGCAGCAGGTTGACGGCGCTGTCGTAGCGCCCTTCCACGCCGAGGAGCATGGCGGTGAAACCCACCACGATGTTGGCGGCGGTGACCGAGCTAGGGATCCACGCGCGCGGTGGCAGCAGGGGCGGAGGCGAGCTCATCGGAGGTCCCGGCGAGGTGAGCCGCTATTCTGCCACAGGGGTCGCGCGCGGCTCCCCCTCCGGCGGAGGGGTGGCGGCACCTGCCTGAAGGCGTCCACGGCCGGCGGTTGATAGGCTCGGAGGACGGTCCCCGAACCATGCAACCCCGGCACATCGTCCCCGGCCTCGCCCTCGCCATCGCCGTTGCCCTGGTGGCCCGTCTGCTCCATGGCGCCCTGCCGCCCGGGCCGGCGGCCGTGGTTGGCGATGTCGTGGTCGCCATCTTCCTGGGCCTCCTGGTCTCCAACCTCGTGCGGCTGCCGGCGGCCCTGCGCCCCGGGATCCGCTTCAGCTTCCAGACCGTGCTGCGGCTGGCGATCGTGCTCCTCGGCGCGCGCCTCTCGGTGGCCCAGGTGCTGGCGATCGGTGGCAAGGCACTGGTGCTGATCGTCCTCTTGATGGGCCTGGCGCTCGTCCTCGCCCACCAGCTGGGCCGCCTGGTGGGGATCTCGCCGCGGCTGGCCAGCCTGATCGGGGTGGGCACCGCGGTCTGCGGCAACTCGGCGATCTCCGCCGTTGCGCCGGTGATCGGCGCCGAGGACGAGGAAGTCTCCTTCGCGATCGCCACCAACACGCTGTTCGGCACCCTGGCGGTCTTCCTCTACCCGCTCCTGGGGCATGCCCTCGGGCTCTCGGACGGCGCCTACGGCACCTGGGCAGGCACGGCGGTCAACGACACCTCGCAGGTGGTGGCGGCGGGGGCGGCCTTCAGCGCCGCCGCCGGGGACGTCGCCAACACCGTGAAGCTCACTCGCAACGCCCTGATGGGGGCGGTGATCGTCTTGATGGGCTTCCTCCACCGGGGAGGGGCGGCCGCCAGCGCTCGGCAAAACGCGCCACCCGGAGGCTTCGCCACCCGGCTGCGGCAATCTCTTCCCGGCTTCGTGCTCGGCTTTCTGGCGATGGCGGCGCTCTCTTCGCTGGGGGCCTTCCACGCCCTCTCCGGCCGGTTCGGCTTCGACCTCGCTGCCGTCCTCGGCGAGGTGGCCAAGGCCCTCATTCTCGTCGCCCTCGCCGCCGTCGGCCTCTCCACCCGCTTCACCGCCATGGGGCGGATCGGCTGGCGGCCGTTCCTCATCGGCTTTGCCGTCGCCCTTGCGACCTCCGGCACCAGCCTGCTCCTGATCCACCTCCTGGGGCCGGCAGGGGGGTAGGGGAGGCCCGACCCGCAGCGGCGAGCCGGGCCTCGGTTTTCCTAGCCGGGGAAGGCCGGATCGAGCTTCCGCGCGACGGTCTCGAGCAGGGCCTGCAGCTCGCGGGTGAGGGGCGAGTCGCTCGCCACGTAGAAGCTGATGCCGTCCTCTCGCGTCCAGTGGAAGGACTGGTCCTCGACGAAGTAGTCACGGTCTCTCCCGCCGTCATAGCGGTAGGCGCCGACCCGAATGACGTTGCCGTTGCCGTCCGAGAAGGCCCAGGAGAGATCGAGGTCGGGGACCGCACTCTTGCTGTCCGGGCAGGCCTCGACCGGCCGAGTGATCTCCAGGCGAGAAGCGTCGAGGGTCCACCCCTCGGGCAGCGCTGGCGCCTCGAAACCGAACTCGCTGAGATCAGCCTTGTCGTCCTCGCGCGATTCGACCACGCACGCGTCGGCGAAGTCGCGGTCCAGCGTCCCGGCGAGTTCCGCCACCGCTGCGTTGCCGAGCGGCAGATCGCCCTCGCTGCCGGACAGGGCGAGGTGCATTCCCTTGCTGACCCACTCGGCGCCGGCAGCCGTGAGGGACCGCCGGTCCTCGTTGTCGGGCGTCGCTGCCGTGATCATCAGGTCGATGGTGTCGCCGGTCGCGGTGGTGTAGAGCGCCGAGATCCCTCCCGTCTCGGAGACCTCGGCAGAGGACAGGCCGAAGCCGGTGGGGAGTGCGGCCTCGAGGTTCGAGAGACCAAGGGTCTCGAGGGCAGACGCCAGGTCCTGCTCGCTGATCAGCTGGGCACCGGTGCCGGCGCAGGACGGGTACTGAGCGGAGAGGGCCGGCTGTTGGAGCGCCGGATAGGCCAGGGCCTGGAGGTATTGCGTGACCACCGGCTTGGGCGAGTTGTCGGCGTTGAAGATGCTCGAGGAGACGCCGGGTGCCTTGAGGACGTAGATGAAGCCGCGCCGCACGTCCCAGCCTCCGAGACCGGTGTAGCTCGCTTCCAGCAAGCCGGTGTAGATCTTGGTGAGGTTGCAGATCTTCTCGCGCTGACCGCTCAGACCCACGGCATTCGAGCGCCAGCCGTACTCCGTGACCCAGACCGGGCGGTTACGCAGCGAAGGCGCGTGGTTCTGCACGTAGCGGAGGTTTTCGGTCACCAGGCGGACACCCTGGGTGCGCGAGGGCTCGTCGTCCTGCGCATTGTTGTGGATGGAGATCACGTCGATGAAGCTGGGGCCGGCGCCGTCGGCGTAGACCGCTGCCTGGATCTGCTGCAGGATTCGGCGCTTGCGGTTGTCGGACCCACTCGACGTGTAGCGGCTCTGGAAGGCCGGAGCGACGACCAGCGTTCCCGGGGCCTGGGCGCGGATCTCGACTGCGGCCGCGTGGACGAAGTCGACGTACAAGGGACGTTCCTCGATGTCGCGTCCCCAACCGATCCCCGGGCTGCCCGTGGACTTCTGGTCGGGCTCGTTCCAGATCTCATAGGCTGCGATCCGGCCACGGTAGCGCTGCGCCACCCGGCGGACGAACTCGGCCCAGGCCGTGGTGGAGGTGGGTGGCACATTGGTGTTCTGGCCGCCGTTGGCCCATGCGGGTACGCTGTGAAGGATGGCCAGGATCTGCTGCCCATTGGCGACTGCGACGTTGATCTGCGCATCCGTGGCCGCGAAGTTCCAGACCCCTGCCTGAGGATTGATGGTGTCCCAGAGGAGGTCGACGCGGGACCACCCCAGATTGGCGCTGCGAGCGAGGTTCTGCTCGTAGTTGGCGTTGGCGCCGACGCTCACGGGGCGGGTCGCCGCCGCAGCGGGTGGCACACCCGCGAAGAGGACGGCAGCTGCGAGGAGAACGACTGCGAGGGGACCTGAGGACCACTGCTTCGACGTAGCCATGGGGCCACTCCTGTGCGTCAGGCCGTGGAGCACGGCGAGATTGCCGGCGGCTCGGCCTGTAGCTGGGGCGATCTGGTTCGCCCTTTGTGGAGCAGATACTCTTTTTCTCTGGTGGGTTGAGCTGCGGAGGGGAGGAGACGGCCGGGAAAGTCGACGAATGGTCCCTGTAGGTGATCACCGATGATCGTCCTTGAAAACGGTGGGTCGGGGACCAAAGCGAGGTGCGAGTGAGCTTGATGAAGACGACCGACGCACTGCACCTTCCGGTTCGGCAGCCGGGCAGCCTGTTCCTCTCGCGGCACGGCCTCCTCCTCGGCCTGGCTGCCGCCACCCTCCTACGTCTCTGGCTTGGCTGGACCTTCTTTGGCTTTCACACCGGCGACGATGTCGAAGTCCTCCAGGCCGGCTTCCTGCGGGCTTTCGGCGGCGGCTACCAGCCGTGGGAGATCCGCAACCTGCTGGTTTCGGACGTCTTGGTGGCGCCCCTGCTCGGCCTGGCGCGGAGGCTCGGCATCGAGTCCATGCGGGTGCTGGTCTGGGTGGCGAGCTGGCCGTTCGTGGCGCTGGCGAGCCTCAACGGCTGGCTGGTCTATCGGCTGGGGCGGCGCTGGCTGGAATGTGAAGGGACAGCGGCGCTGGCTGGGCTCCTCTACCTTTTTCACTGGGTCCCCCTCGGCTACGGCAGCATGGTCTACCCGCGGACGGCGTCGACCACCTGCGTCTTGCTCGCCGCCCTGGCGCTCGGCCGCGGTCGGGCGGCGGCCCGGTGGCAGCTCCTCGCCGGAGGCCTCCTGGGCGTCGCCTGGGCGGTGCGCTACAGCGAGGCCCTCTTCCTTCTGCCGCTGGCCCTGCTCGTCGCCCTCGAAGAGGACAGCTGGCGCCGGCGGCTGGCCGGCTGGCTCTGGCTCGCGGCGGGCTTCGTGGCTGCCAGCCTCGTGACCGTGGGCTTCGAGGATTGGCTGCGCTGGGGGCGGCCGTTCGCCAGCCTCGTCGCCTTCGCGCACTACACGCTGGTCGAGCGCCAGGCCTCCGCGGCCGAGCCCGTGCAGCCCTGGTACTGGTACCTCTGGCGGCTGCCGAAGTGGATCGCACCGGTGCTTTGGCCCCTGCTGTGGAGCGCTCGCCGGCTGGAGCGCAGCTGGCGACCAGCACTCTGCGCCGCGGTGCCTCTGCTGGGGCTGACTCTGGTCTTCCACAAACAGCTGCGCTATCTGCAGGGCGTGGTGCCGTTCGTCGCCCTGCTGGCGGCGGCCGGCGCCGCCGTTTGGTGGCGCGCCGGGCAGCGCCGCTGGGTGTGGGCCTTGCTCGCCCTCTACGCCGCCGTCGAGCTCCACGCGCTGGGCTTCCTGGCCGGCAAGTCGATGGCGGCGGTGGTCGCCGCCGAGTCCCTCGCCGGCGAGGCGGCGGGGCGCGAGCTCTGCCTCGAGCAGAGCTGGGCCTACGGCGGCACCCTCTACCTGGGAGCAGCGGGGATCAAGGACCTCGAGCGCTCTCTTGCGGCCAGCCAGCTGGGGGCGGCGATCGCCGGCTGTGACTGGCTGGGGCTCTACGAACGGGACGTGGCGCGGCAGGCCGGCTGGCGCGAAGAGCTCACCCGGCGTGGCTTTGTGCTCGCGCGCACGGTACGCTGGGGCGACAGCGAAGCTGTGGCCCTGTGGCGCCCGCGCGGCGAGGAATAGCTGCCGGTGGCCTGCCGTAGGCAAGGGCATACCGTCGAGAGCCTCCGGCACGTCTGGCGCCGGGGATGAACCCGCCACCTATCCGAGGAGCAATCGAGAGCCATGGCAGAAGGTCGTATCTTCGACGACGCCGAGCCAGAGCCGGAGCCGGACCACGAGCCGGACCCGGGCGCACGGAAGTTTCCCCTGGGCCTGCCGCCGGCAGGCCGTTTTGGCCGCTTCGACGGCTCGTTCCGCGGCCCCTTGGCCGCTGTCCGCTGGGGCCCCATCATCCTCGCCTTCCTCGCGGTCGCCATGCTCATGAGCAGCTGCTACACCATCGAGCCGGAGGAGATCGGGGTGGTGCAGCGCTTCGGCCGCTTCGAGCGCACCGCCAACCCGGGCCTCAACTTCAAGCTGCCGCTGGGCATCGAGGTGGTCACCAAGGTGCCGGTCGAGCGCCAGCTCAAGGCCGAGTTCGGCTTTCGCACCGTCGAGCCCGGGATCAAGACCGTCTACGCCACCCGCGGTTTCGAGAACGAGTCCCTGATGCTCACCGGCGACCTCAACATCGCCGAGGTCGAATGGGTGGTGCAGTACCGGATCACCGATCCCTACAAGTACCTCTTCCGCGTCCGTGGCATCGACGAGACGCTGCGGGCGATGTCCGAGGCGGTGATGCGCGAGGTGGTGGGGGACCGCACCGTCAACGAGGTGCTGACGGTGGGCCGCCAGGAGGTGGCGGCGCTTGCCGAGCAGAAGCTGCAGCACCTTTGCGAGCAGTACGAGACGGGAATCAAGGTCGAGCAGGTGGTGTTGCAGAACGTTACCCCGCCCGATCCCGTGAAGCCCTCCTTCAACGAGGTCAACCAGGCGCAGCAGGAGCGCGAGCAGAAGATCAACACCGCCCAGAGCGCCTACAACGAGGTGGTGCCGAGGGCGGCCGGCGAGGCCGAGCAGACGATCCAGCAAGCCGAGGGCTACGCTCTCGACCGGGTCAACCGCGCTCAGGGTGACGCCGCCCTCTTCAAATCCCTCTACGCCGAGTACCGCCGTGCGCCCGAGGTCACCCGCCAGCGCCTCTACCTCGAGACGATGGCCGAGGTGCTGCCGCGCTCTGGCCGCAAGGCAGTCGTCGACAAGGACCTCAAGGGCGTCCTGCCGCTCCTCAACCTGGACGGGGCGAAAGCGGTAACGCCGCCGGGAGGTGGACGATGAAGCAGCTCAAGGTCGTCTTCGCCGTTCTGCTCCTGATCGTCCTGTGGAGCGCCGCCTTCACCATCAGCGAGGGGGAGCAGGCGATCATCACGCAGTTCGGGCGGCCGGTCGGGCAGCCGATCGACACCCCCGGGCTCAAGCTCAAGGTGCCGTTGATCCAAGAAGTACACCGCTTCGAGAAGCGCTTCCTCGAATGGGACGGCGAAGCCACCCAGGTGCCCACCCGCGACAAGCGCTTCATCTGGGTGGACACCTACGCCCGCTGGCGGATCCACGACCCCCTGCTCTACTTCCAGCGCCTGCGCGACGAGCGCGGCGCCCAGACCCGCCTCGACGACATCCTCGACGGCGAGGTGCGCAACGCCATCGCCAAGCATGACCTCGCTGAGGTGGTGCGTTCGACCAACCGCGAGCCTGAGGTCGACGAGAGCCTGGCGCTCGACGAGCGGGCGACGCTCGAGAAGATCGAGTTCGGCCGCGAGAAGATCCAGCTCGAGATCCTCGCCGCGGCGCAGTCGCGGACCTCCGACCTCGGCATCGAGATCCTCGACGTGCGCTTGAAGCGCACCAACTACATCGAGGAAGACCGCACCAAGGTCTACGACCGCATGCGCTCGGAGCGGATGCGGATCGCCACCCGCTACCGCTCCGAGGGCGAGGGCGAGGCGTCGCGGATCAGCGGCGAGATGGAGCGCGAGCTCAAGCGCATCCGTTCCGAGGCCTACCGCTCGGCCCAGGAGATCAAGGGCAAGGCCGACGCCCAGGCGACGGAGATCTACGCCGCGGCCTACAACCAGAGCCCGGACGCCCGCGCCTTCTTCCAGTTTCTGAAGTCGATGGAGACTTTTCGCACCACGATGGACGACAAGACCCTTCTGCTATTGTCCACCGACGGCGAGCTGTTCAAGTACCTGCAGGACAGCGGGCGCTAGTCTCCACGGGGGCGGTAGCCCCCACGGTGGCCAGGGGGGCGAATGCAAGAGAAGATCGTGGGCTTCTTCGGGCTCTTCGCCCTCCTCGGGATCGCTTACGCACTGTCGAGCAACCGGCGGGCCATCCGCTGGCGGACGGTGATCACCGGCACCCTGGTGCAGTTCGCCTTCGCCCTGCTGATCCTCTGGACGGAGGCCGGCAAGCAGTTCTTCGCCAAGGCGACCGAGGTGGTCACCGCCTTCCTCGACTTCGTCGACGCCGGTTCCGCCTTCATCTTCGGGCCGGACTTCGCCGAGCACCTCTTCGCCTTCAAGGTGCTGCCGACGATCATCTTCTTCTCGAGCTTCATCACCGTCCTCTACTACTTAGGCGTGCTGCAGGCGATCGTCCGCGTCTTCGCCCGCTTCATGGTCAAGGTGATGGGGACGAGCGGCGCCGAATCGTTGTCGGCCTCCGCCAACATCTTCGTGGGGCAAACCGAGGCCCCTCTGCTGATCCGCCCCTACGTCGGCGCGATGACCCGCTCCGAGCTGATGGCGGTGATGACGGGCGGCTTTGCGACCATCGCCGGCGGCGTGATGGCGGCCTACGTGGCGATGGGCATCCCGGCCGGCCACCTGATCGCGGCGAGCGTGATGTCGGCGCCGGCGGCCCTGGTGATGGCCAAGCTGATGATCCCCGAGACCGAGCAGAGCGCCACCGCTGGCACAGTGCGGATCGACATCGAGCGCCCCTGGGCGAACGTCATCGACGCCGCCGCCCAGGGTGCCGGCGAGGGCCTCAAGCTGGCCCTGAATGTTGGCGCCATGCTGCTCGCCTTCATCGCCCTGATCGCGGCCCTGAACGCCCTGCTGGGAGTGGTGGGGGGGTGGGTGGGCCTCGACGGCCTGTCGCTCGAGCTGATCTTCAGCTGGGTGGGCCGGCCGCTCGCCTGGCTGATGGGCGTACCCTGGGAGGAGGCCGGCCGCGTCGGCCAGCTGCTGGGTACCAAGACCGTCATCAACGAGTTCGTGGGCTACCAGCAGCTCTCCGAGATGATCAAGGCCGGGCAGATCTCCGAGCGGTCGGAGATCATCGCCACCTACGCGCTCTGCGGCTTCTCGAACTTCTCGTCGATCGCCATCCAGATCGGTGGCATCGGCAGCATGGCCCCGGAGCGCAAGTCGGACCTCGCTCGCATCGGCCTCAGGGCGATGATCGCCGGCTCGCTCGCCTGCTTCCAGACGGCGGTGATCGCCGGCCTCCTGCTGTGAGGGACCGGCCGGCAGCTGCCTCGCGGTGGCGCGGTGTCGCCCTCCTCGCCGGCCTCCTCGCCCTGGCGGGGCCGCTGGAGGCCGCGACCGGCAAGGCCCGCCGCCCGACCCCGCCGCCGCAGCCCCAGAGCCTGGCGGCGGCGCTCAGCTCGCAGGTGACGCAGGCGCAGCGGCTGGCGAGCGAGCTCGGGGTCCATGTCGTCGAGGTGGAAAGCGGCGCCGAGGTCTACAGCTACCATGCCGAGACGCCCCTCATCCTCGCCTCCAACACCAAGCTCCTGACCACGGCGGCGGCCCTCGAGCTGCTGGGGCCGGACTTCAAGTTCGAGACCCCTCTCCTTGCCCGCGGGGCGGTGGTCGGTGGGGTCCTCCAGGGCGACCTCGCGGTCGTCGGGAGCGGCGATCCCAACATCTCCGGCCGCTTCACCGAAGGCGACTCGCTGGCCATCTTTCGCGGCTGGGCGCGGGTGCTCGCCGAACGCGGCATCCGTGAGGTGGCGGGCGACCTCTACCTCGTCCACGGTCTTTTCGAGCCTCTCGCCTTGAAGCCGGAATGGCCAGCCGATCAGCTCGCCCGCTGGTACGAGGCGCCGGTGCGCGCCCTGTCGTTCAACGACAATTGCATCCTGGTCCGGGCCCTGCCCGGCAGCCGCCCCGGGGCCCGCGCCAGGGTGGAGTTCGACCCTCCGATCGACTTCCTCGGTCTGCGCGGCCAGGTGCTCACCACCGCTTCGGCTCGCAACCAGCGCTTCGTGGTCACCCGCGAGCCGGACAGCCGGGAGATCGTCGTCGCCGGCAAAGCCCTAGCGGGTGGTCACCCCCTCGAAGCCTGGGTGACGGTGCCCGACCCTGTCGAGTACTTCGGGGCGGCCTTGCGGTTGGCGCTCAAGCAAGAGGGAATCGAGGTGCGGGGCGCGACCACCCCGGTGGCCGAGCTGCCGGGGGATGTCTGGGAGCGCCTGGCGTCCCACACCTCCGACCTCCTGGGCACCTTGGCGGTGACCAACCAGCTCAGCCAGAACTTCTACGCCGAGAGCCTGTTCAAGACGGTCGCCGCTCAGACCGGCGGCGAAGGCAGCTGGCGCGAGGGCGTGCGCGTGGTGGAAGGCTTCCTGCGGGGTGCCGGCTGGCAGGATGGTTTCACCTTGATCGACGGCTCGGGGATGAGCCGCGGCAACCGCGCCAAGCCGAGCCAGCTCACCAGCCTGCTGCGCTACATGTTCTTCGGTGCCCACGGCGCCGAGTACATGCGCTCGCTGCCCATCTCGGGCTCGCCGGTGGGCGCCTGGAAGCGCCGGCTGGCAACAGCCCCCTACCGTGGCAACGTGCTGGCGAAAACGGGCACGCTCTCCGGCGTCTCGGCCCTCTCGGGCTACGCCAAGAGCGTCAAGGGCAAGCTCTACGCCTTCTCCATCGTCTTCAACGGAGCGCGCTCGGTGAGCAGCGCCCGGCGGGCCCAGGACGGCATCGTCCGTGCCCTCGTCGACCGCGGCTGAGCCGCAGCGCGGCAGCTGCCCGCCGTGGTAGCCTGAGCGCAGAAGGTCCTCCCCGCGGTCGCTTACCTTCGCCAATCGCCATCGATCCCTGAGCGGTCCGCACCCTCTCGATCTGCACCTCGCAAGGAGCTCTGCCCTTGAGCCACCCGCATACCCGGAAGGTCGACTACCACAGCCTGATGAAGAAGGTGGAGCACTTCGTCGCCACCATCGAGCAGGCCGACGACGTCTCGGAGAGCCTCCACACCGCGGCGGCGGCGATCGTCTCCCAGTTCCGCGATGAGCTCGGCATCGTGGGCGGTCGCCTCTACCGCCGCGAAGGCAATGTCTACGCCCTGGTGGCGAGCTTTCCCGAAGCGCGGCCCCTCGAGGGCATCCGCGTGCCGCGGACCTATCCGCCCATCGAGCAGCTGCTCGAGGCCGGGATCATCTTCATGGACTCGCACGACGAGGGCGTGGACCGCGACCTCGAGAACCGCTTGGGGGTCGACCAGTTCGCCGCCATCGAGGTCGGCGAGGAGGACTACATTCTCGCCTTCAACATCTCGACGGGCCCGCAGCGCGACGACATCCTCTTCTCGCTCAGCATCTTGCGCCACGCCCTCAACCAGAAGATCCACCGCGAGCGGATGGCCGGGGTGTTCAACGAAGCGCGGCTGATCCAGACCTCGATCCTGCCCCGGCGCTCGCCGGTCTACGGCCCCTACGACATCGCTGGCCGCAGCCGGCCGATGGACGAGGTGGGTGGGGACTTCTTCGACTTCCTGCCGCTCACCAACAAGATCATGGGCGTCGCCATCGCCGACGTCTCCGGCCACGGCCTGCCGGCGGCGCTCCAGGTGCGTGACATCTACACCGGCCTGCGGATGGGGATGGCGCGCGACTTCAAGATCGTGCGCACCGTCGAGCGGCTCAACCGGATCATCCACGAGGGCACTCTCACCAGCCGCTTCGTGTCGATGTTCTACGGCGAGCTGGAGCTCAACGGCCTCTTCATCTACGTCAACGCGGGCCATCCGCCGCCGTTCCGGGTGCGGCGAGCGGACGGTGGGGTGGACTTCCTGCGCGCCGGTGGCGCCGTGCTGGGACCGCTCAAGGAGGCCACCTACGAGCGCGGCTTCGTCACCCTGCAGCCGGGTGACGTGGTGGTGCTCTACACGGACGGCATGGTGGAGACGGTGGGTGGGGCGTCGCCGGTCGACAACGAGGAGTTCGGGGTCGAGCGGATGATCGAGGTGACCCGCCGCCACCAGGACCGCCCAGCGGCCGAGATCATCGATGAGCTCTTCGCCGCCGTCAACGACTTCGGTCGCGGCCAGGACGCCGCCGACGACCGCACGGTGGTGGTGGTGAAATACCCGGCGCCGGCCACGCCGTAGCTGCGCGGGCGCGGCGCGGGCCCGCCCGGGGTTGCCACCCATCTGCCTTCGGCCGCATGCCTCTGCGGCGCGGGCCCGCCCGGGGTTGCCACCCATCTGCCTTCGGCCGCATGCCTCTGCGGCGCGGGCTCGCCCGCCCGGGGTTGCCACCCCGGGCTATCGACGTTGGCCCCTGGCGGGGCCAGGGCGAGGATCTGTCTCTGTCGCGGCCGGACCTCAGAGCACATCGAGGCTCACGACCTCGAGCTCTTGGCGGAGCTTGACCAGGCTGCCGGCGGGGTAGATGCCGGCGCGCAGCTGGACGCCGGGGTAGAGCAGCGTGCCGCGGCCGACCACGACCCCGGGGTGGAGCACGCAGTTGCAGCCGGTCGAGACGCCGTCGCCGAGGATGGCGCCGAGCTTGCGGCGGCCGGTGGCGATGGTCGCCCCGTTGGCGCGCAGACGCACCTCGCGGCCGTCGTGGCGGAAGTTCGAGAGGATGGTCCCCGCTCCCAGGTTGACGCCGGCACCGAGGATGGAGTCCCCCACGTAGTTGAGGTGCGGCGCTTTGGCCCCCGAGAGGAAGATCCCCCGCTTGACCTCGGTGTTGGCGCCGACGACGGCGCCGTCCCCCAGGTAGACGCCACCGCGGAGGTAGGCGCCGGGGCGGATCTCGACGTCCTCACCGATCCAGGCCGGCCCCTCGATCACCACTCCGGGGGCGATCCGCGTTCCTTTGCCGATCACGATGCGGTCCCCCAGCAGGTGGACGTCCGGCGGCGGGGCGATCGCCAGCTGCTGGCTCGGCAGGGTGGCGAAGAAGCGATCGAGGGGCTCGCCCAGGAGGCCCCAGGGGGCGGTGGGCTCGTAGCCGCTGGCGAGGGTCTCGGGAAGGGCGGCGAAGAGGGAGGGGAAGCGGGCGGGCACGGCCGGCGATTATACGGCCGGCAGGTGTAGGGTAGGGCGTGGTTGCCGCATCAGCCGCGAGACTGCGATGCCAAACGACCCCTGGCGCCCTCTACCCTCGAGCTTCTTTGCCCGCGCAGCGCCCGCTGTCGCTCGCGATCTCCTCGGCCGCTACCTCGTCCTCGGCGCTGAGCGCGATCGTCAGGTGGTGCGCCTGGTCGAGACCGAGGCCTATCTCGGCGCCACCGACCGCGCGAGCCACGCCTGGGGCGGCCGGCGCACGGCCCGCAACGCCAGCCTCTACCTCGCTCCCGGCCACCTCTACGTCTACTTCATCTACGGCATGCACTTCTGCCTCAACGTGGTGGCCGGCGCGGCGGGCCAGGGAGGAGCCGTGCTGCTGCGGGCCGGCGAGGCGGTGCGGGGTGGCGAGGGGATGGCGGCGCGACGGCGCCTCAGGCGCGAGCCGCGTGCAGGGGACCTCCTCGGTGGTCCGGGCAAGCTCTGCCAGGCCTTGGGGATCGATCGGGCCTTCGACGGGATGGCGCCGGGCGAGGGGGCCCTGTGGTTTGCCGCCGGCGAGCCGGTGCTGCCCGCGGACGTCGCCAGCGGCGCCCGTGTGGGCGTGGGCTACGCTGGCGAGGCCGCCGCGTGGCCCCTCCGCTTTGCCGTTCGCGGCCATCCCGAGGTGTCGCGACCCCGGCTCTGAGGCGCGGCGGCGCCTGCCTGCAACCTCAGGCGAAGACGATGTGGCCGAGGTTCTTCAGGCGCCAGAAGACCAGCAGGCCATCGAGCTGCTGCATGGGGCTGATCTTGAGGATCGACTTGAGGTCGTACTGGCCGTTGATGCGGGTCAGGATGAACCCTTCCTGGGGCGAGAGGTCGAGGTTGGTGATGTCGTTCAAGTCCACGTTCAGCTTGGGGACCGCCTCCAGCTTGACGCCCGAGGCCTCGACGGCCTGGCGGATCCGCTCTTCGGCCTTCTCGATCGACTTCTGCACCTCACGGTGATCGGGCTCCAGGCTCTTCGCTGCGCGCATGTGGCGCAGGGCGGACTGGAAGTCTCCCTGCACGAGGAAGCGCTCGGCGGCCTTGATGAGCGTGGTGGCCGAGAGCGTCGGGACCTCGCTCTCGGCCTTGGCCGCAGCGGCGGAGGGCGGCACGGCCCAACGCGGCTTGATGATCTTGATCCTCCCCCGGCGCAGTTGCTCGAAGAGCACCTTCGACACCCGGTACTCGCTCGAGTGGGTCTGCAGGCAGAGCTCTTCGATGGTGCGGTCGTCGTTGATCAGCGAGAGGATCTGCAGCGTCCCGGGGTCGATCGCCGGGTCGGTCAGCGGCTCGATCAGGACCGGGATGCCCAGGAGTGACGGGATGTGCTCACGGATCCGCTTCCACTCGTCGGCGCGGCGGGCGCCTTCGAGGATGATCGCCGCGGCGTCGAGGTCGATGGGGATGAGGGTCGATTGCGGCAGCTCGCCGTCGATGAAGCGGAACTCGGCCTCGGTCCACGAGAAGACGTCGTAGATCGACTCCTCGGCCTTGAGGCGCAGCAGGCGCTGCAGGTCCGGCTCGGTGACCGCCCCGATGGTCACCAGGATCTTGCCGAGGAGCATCTTGTTGGCTTCCTGCATCTCGATGGCCATCGCCAGCTCCATCTCGCTGATCAGCCCATGGCTGACCAGGAAATGGCCGAGATGCTCCTTGGGATCGGTGGAGGACGAGGAAAAGATGCGGCCACCGCGGAAGAAGATCCGCTTCTCAACCTCGCGGTTGTGAATCACCAGCGTGCCGGTCTTGGTGCTATGCGAGAGCCACTGCAGCAGCTCCGCGACCGGCATCGTGTTGAGGTTGCCAGCAATGCTCATCGGTTCGGGCGCGACGGATTATAGCCGTTTGTGGATGGAAGCAAGACCCTCAGCGCGTGGGGTCTAGGAGCGCGCGCGGGTGGTCCCGGTCTGCCCTTGGTAGTGGCTCGACGAGCCCGGCTCGCCGTAGGCGATCTCCGGCTCCTGCTCCATCGCGATGAAGATGAGCTGGGCGATGCGCCGGCCGGCCTCGAGGACGAAGGGCTCGGGCCCGAGGTTCTGCAGCTCGAGGGTGATGTTGCCCTCGAAACCGGGGTCGCACCAGCCGGCCAGCGAGTGGTTGATCCACAGCCGTCCGAGGGTGGACTTGAGCTTCAGGTCGCAGGCGACGTCACGGGGGATCTTGACGTACTCGAGGGTCGAGGCGAGGACCACCTCGCCGGGAAAGAGCTTGATGTAAGGGGCGGTGAAGGACTCGGGGTCGCGGGTCGGGCAGATCCAATGGTCGCAGACCCGCACGTCGTAGCTGGCGGCGTTGACCTGCTCTTCCGAGAACGGCGTGGCGCCGCCGGCCCGGCCCCACGCGCGGATCCATCCGTCCGGTTTGATCATCGCCGTCAGCCGAACTGGACCGGGGTGTCCAGCTCTTCACGGTGGATGGTGTCGACGAAGCGCACCAGCCGCCGGTTGAGCGACATGAAGAGGGTCTGCGTCCGGCAGCCGCCGCCGAAGAAGCGCACCCCGCGCAGCAAGCCACCGTCGGTCACGCCCGTGCAGCTGAAGATGATGTGCTCGCCGGGGGCGAGCTCCTCGGTGGAGTAGATGCGCGACAGGTCGTGGTAGCCGAGCGAGGCCAGGCGATGGCGCTGGTGCTCGTTGGTGGCCACCAGCCGAGCCTGGATCTCGCCGCCCAGGCAGCGCATGGCGGCGGCGGTGATGACGCCCTCCGGGGCGCCGCCGATCCCCATCACGGCGTGGACGCCGGTGCCGCGAACGGCGGCGGCGATGCCGGCCGAGAGGTCGCCGTCACCGATCAGCCGGATGCGGGCGCCGGCGGTGCGGATGTCGGAGATCAGCTGCTGGTGGCGGTCGCGGTCGAGCACGACGACGGTCAGGTCCTCGACCTCGCGGCCAAAGGCGTCGGCGATGTTGCGCAGGTTCTCGGCCACCGGGGCATCGATGTGGATGCGACCGCGGGCGGTGGTGCCGACGACGATCTTCTCCATGTAGGTGTCCGGGGCGTGCAGCAGGCCGCCGCGCTCGGCCGCCGCCAGCACGGCGACGGCGTCCGGGGCACCGGTGGCGCAGAGGTTGGTGCCCTCCAGGGGGTCGACGGCGATGTCGACGGCCGGCGCACCCTCGCGATCGCGCAGAGCGCCGACCTCCTCGCCGACGTAGAGCATCGGGGCCTCGTCGCGTTCTCCCTCGCCGATCACCACCCGGCCGGAGATCGCCAGGTGATCGAGGGTGCGCCGCATCGCCTCGACGGCGACGTGGTCGCTCTGCCGGCGATCACCCAGGCCCATGGTGTGGGCAGCGGCGATGGCGGCCTGCTCGGTGACGCGGATGAACTCCTGCTCGAGAACGCGATCGAGGCTCATCAGGCCCTCTCTCCGGCGAGCGCCGGAACGGCCTTGGCCTGCTTGGCCGCCGGCGGGTTGAAGGCGGGGATCCCGGTGACCCGCTCGCCGATGACCAGGCCGTGGATGTCGTGGGTGCCCTCGTAGGTGTAGACCGACTCGATGTTGAGCATGTGGCGGATGACCGGGTAGTCGTCCACGATGCCGTTGGCCCCGAGGATCTCGCGGGCCAGCTTGGCGCACTCGCGGGCCACCCAGACGTTGTTCCGCTTGCCCATCGAGACGTGGTAGTGCTTGAGCTTGCCCTGGTCCTTGAGGCGCCCGAGCTGGAGGGCGAGGAGCTGGGCCTTGGTGATCTCGCTGATCATCCAGGCGAGCTTCTCCTGGATGATCTGGTGGCTGGCGATCGGCTGGCCGCCGAACTGGATGCGCTGCTTGGCGTACTGCAGGGCGGCGTTGTAGGTCTCCATCGCCGAGCCGATGCCGCCCCAGGCGATGCCGTAGCGGGCCTGGTTGAGGCAGGCGAGGGCGCTCTTCAGCCCGTCGGTCCCCGGCAGCAGGTTCTCGGCCGGGATGCGGCAGTCGAGGAGACCCAGCTCCGAGGTGGTCGAGGCGCGCAGCGAGAACTTGCCGTGCTGGTCGCTCGAGGTGAAGCCGGGCGTGCCCTTCTCGACGAGGAAGCCGCGGATGCCCTCCTCGGTCTGCGCCCAGACCACGGCGACGTCGGCCAGAGTGCCGTTGGTGATCCACTGCTTGGAGCCGTTGAGCACCCAACCGGAGCCGTCGCGGCGGGCCGTGGTGCGCATGCCACCGGGGTTCGAGCCGAAATCTGGCTCGGTCAGGCCGAAGCAGCCGATCGCCTCGCCGCTCGCCAGAGGCGGGATCCAGCGGTCCCGCTGCTCCTTCGAACCGAAGGTGTAGATGGGGTACATCACCAGCGAGCTTTGCACCGAGACGAAGCTCCGCAGGCCTGAGTCGCCGCGCTCGAGCTCCTGCATGATGAGGCCGTAGGCGACGTTGTTGAGGCCCGGCAGGTCGTATTCGTCGATCGTCGAGCCAAAGAGATTGAGCCGCCCCATCTCGGGGACCAGCTCCAGGGGGGTACGGCTCTCGCGATGGCACTCTTCGATGATCGGCATGACCCGCTCGTCGACGAAGGAACGGACGGTGTCGCGCACCATCCGTTCTTCTTCGCTCAACAGCGAGTCGATTTCCAAGTAATCAACGCCGGGAAAGCGGTTCACGAGGTTCTCCTCATCGTGGCTCGATGGTTGCTGCAGAAGGGGGGACGTGGCGGGGCTATCGTGCCGCGCAACACCGAGCGATGATAGCACGGGGCTCCGGCGCGGCCGGTGGCCTCCGGTGGTCGCCGCGACGGCCCTGGCCTGGTCGCGGCGGCGGGGCTATCATGTTGGCACGATGGCTACTTTCCCCGGTGGCAGCGCCTGGGCGATGGTGCGGGACGTGGCGGAGGGCTACCTGCTGCTGACCGAACGCTCGTTTCGCCAGTTCGACCGTGCCGACCTCGACAAGCTGCAATTCGAGCTCGATCGCAAGCTGCGCGAGCTGCGTGGCGAGCAGGCGCCGCTCGACGACCTCAGTGCCATCCAGCTGCGCAACCGCCGCCTCCAGCGCCTGCAGACGGCGGTGATGATGACGCAGGCCTACCGGATGAAGCGGAAAACGTAGGGGCGGGTTTCGAACCAGCCCTGCCTACCGGCCGAGGCGCCAGGCGGCCCGGAGGTGGAGGCCCACGCCGCCGAGGTCGTCCTCGCCGTAGAGCTTCGAGATCCCGGCGTCGCCGATGGCGTTCGGTACCGTCGAGGCGCGCAGCTCGAGGCCGAGGCGCCAGCGGCCGAGCTCACGGTCGACGCCGAGCAGGGCGACGGCACCGGGGTCCGAGCCCGAAGCCGTGCGGCTGCCGCGGTCTTCCCAGGACAGCAGCAGCAGGCCACCGCCCAGGCTGACCCGCCAGCGCCGTTGCGGGTTGAGCACCCAGCTCGCGGTCAGCGCCAGGGGCTCGTAGGTGAGGGTCTCGCGGACCCCGGTCGGCCGCGGTGGGTCGGTGGGCAGCACCTGCTCGCCGTCGACCTCGCCGTGCTCCCAGGAGAGGGCCAGGCGCAGCCGGCCTCGCAGCTCGAGCTCAGCCTCGACGCCCACGAGCGGCAGCACGCCACCGTAGACCGCGTCGTAGCTGCGCTGGGCGTTGGTCGGCTCGAGGCCGCCAAGGCGCGCACCGAGCCGCCAGGTCGGGGCAGCCTCGGCCGCGGTGGTGGCGAGGCCCAAGGCGAGGACGGCGACACGCAAGATCATTGGCACGCACTGGCTCCTCGTCATGAAGGGAGCTCCTTTCATCAACCGAACCCTCGTCATGATCCGAACCCCAGGCCCTGGTGGGCCGCCAGCAGATCGAGCAGGCCTTGGCCGCTGGTGGCGTCTAGCCCGCGCTCGCCGAGGTCGTGCGCCGTCTCTTCGAGCAGCGCGCGCACGGCGTCCGCATCGCGCACGCCCAGGCTGAGCAGCAGGGCCGCGGCGCCGGCCACCTGGGGGGCCGCGAACGAGGTGCCGGTGGACCAGAAGAGACCGTAGTTGGCGGTGCCGGTCGCGCCGTCGTAGACGAAGCTCGGCGCCAGGGCGGCGTCGCGCAGCTCGGGCCGTGGCATGCGGTCGAGGTCGCCACCGGCCGGGGCCATCAGGTCGAGCCCGGGCCCGTGGTTGGAGTAGGCCGCGGGGCGGTCGTCGAAGTCGGAGGCGCCCACGGCGATCACCGCCGGATAGCGCGCCGGGTAGAGCACGTCGCCGTCGAAGCTCGCCGCCGCTGCTTCGTTGCCGGCGGCGGCCACGAGAACGACGCCGGCGCGCCGCGCTCGCTCGATCGCCTGCTCCAAGAAGCTCGCCGGCTGCGGCCCGCCCAGGCTCAGGTTGATCACCCGGGCACCGCTGGCGACCGCGAGGTCGATCGCCTCGGCGACGTCGGAGAAGAGGGCGAAGTTGTCGGTGCCGATCACCCGCAGCGGCAGGATCGTGACCCGCGGTGCCACCCCGGCGCCGGCGATGCCGTTGTCCGTCCCGGCGGCGATCAGGCTGGCGACGTAGGTGCCGTGGCCGAAGGTCCGGCTGCCGCTCGTGCCCAGGCGCGTGCCGCGGTCGTAGGGCAGGCCACCGTCGACGAGGTCGGCCCCGGGCAGGAAGCGGACGCCGGCGAGGTCGAGGCCGCGCCGGACCGGGAAGGCAGCGCCGTCCCCGAAGGCCACCCCCGAGTCGATCACCGCCACGATCACACCCTCACCCCGCTGCGGGTTGCGGTCGAGGGCCTCGGCAAGGCGGATCCGTGCCAGGCTCCACTGACGGGCGAACTCGGGGTCGGCGGGGGCCGCCTTCAGCTGGCGGCCGAGGCCGCGGGCGAGGGGGTCGAGCTCCGCGCTCAGCACTCCAGTGAGGCCGCGCAGACGCTCGACGAGGTCCCCGGGGCGGTCCCCGGCGGCGACCCCCAGCCGCGTCAGGCGGCCCGTCGGCGCGACCTTGAAGGTGGTGGCGCCGGCCGCCGCGGCGAGCTGGCGGCGCTGCCAACCAGCGAGGTCGTCGGCGAAGCGCACGACCACGTGGTCGGGAGCGACGAGGGGTCCCAGGTGACTGGTCTCGAGGTTGCCGACCTGCCCGATCGGCGGCTCCGGGCGCGCGGTCTCACCAGCTGGCGAATCGGCCGGCTCTCGGGGGCCGCGAGAAGCGCCCGGGCCTCGGGGACGGTCCTCGTTGCGACTCTCGCCGCCGCCTGCCGGGCCGACGGCCAGCAGGGCTGCGAGCGCGAGCAGGGCGAGCGAGACGGCCCGGCGGGGGCCGTGGTGGGACGGCTGAGGGAACCGCGAGCGCGAAGAGAGCGAACGGGCCATGGCTCCTCCGGGGGGGGCTGGGGCGGCGCGCAGGGGCAGTGTAGCAGCCGCCTCAGCGGACTGGATTCCAGCCTGCTACGATGCCCGCCCCAGAAGGAGAGCGAGCCTACGATGGACCTCGACGTCGGCCCTGCATTGGCCCTCCAGCTCTCGGCCGTGGTGCTTTCGTTCATCAGCGCGATGACGATCCACCACCTCGCCGAGCGCCGCGGGCTGCTGCCGCCGTACCTGCGGCCCGGGGTGCGGCGGGTCCTCGCCAGCGGCGCCCTCGCCTTCTTCTTCTACGTCCTGGTCTGGGGGCCGCTCGCGTCCTGGGGTGAGCAGAGTGAGGCGAGCGTCTCGCCAGACACGCCTATCCCCCTGCTGTTTGCCGGCCACGCCTTGATGTTGGCGACGCTTCTCACCTGGTACGTGCTGGCGTTCGAGCCGGGCCGAGGCGAGCGCCCGCAACGCCGCTTCGTCGACCAGCTCGGGCTGCGCAGCGCCGGCGCCTGGGACGACGTGCTGTTCGGGATCGCCGGTGCCGGTGCCGCCTGGGTCGGCATGATCGTCGTGATGCTGCTGGTGGTCAGCCTCTCGATCGCCCTCTTCGGCAAAGACGCGGTGCCCCAGCAGGTGCCCTCGGCGATCGCTTTCATGGCCGGCCTGCCGTGGGGCGTTCGCCTCGCCCTGGGCCTTTCGGCGGGCCTCGTCGAGGAGATCTTCTTCCGTGGCTTCCTCCAGGCGCGGGTGGGGATCGCGCTGTCGACGGGCCTCTTCGTCCTCGGTCACGCCGGCTATCAGCAGCCGTTCATGCTGGTGGGCCTGGTGGTCATCTCGTTGGTCCTCGCCGGCCTGGTGCGCTGGCGGCAGAGCATCTGGTCGGCGGTCATCGCGCACGCTCTCTTCGATCTCGTCCAGCTGCTGGTGATCATCCCCGCGGCCCTCCGGCTGACGGGTGCCGGTGCGTTGCCGGTTTCCTGAGCCCACGAGCCCGCTCGGGCGACCGCCACCATGCAGAGGGCCCGGGGGTTGATCTGCTAGACTCCGCGCCGGATCCGAGCCCATGGTATTGGCCCAACCCCTGTTTCACATTGCGATCGGCAGCCGCTTCGAGAACATCGAGCTCGTGCAGGTGATTCTCGCCGATTCGCTCGGCCGCCTGGGCCTCGAAGGCGACGCCTCGCACTGGATCGACATCGCGGTGCGGGAAGCAGTGGCCAACGCGATCAAGCACGGCAACCAGCAGGATCCCGACAAGCGGGTCGAGGTCGATGCCCGGGTCGAGCAGGACAGCCTGGTCATCCAGGTCGAAGACCAGGGCTCCGGCTTCGAGCCGGAAGAGGTGGCGAACCCGCTCGATCCGGCCAACCTCCTGCGGCCCAGCGGCCGTGGCATCTTCTACATGCGTCGGTTCATGGACGACGTCCAGTACCGGCCTCGCCAGGGCGGTGGCACCGTAGTGACCCTGACCAAGCGGATGGGATCGCCCGTGGCGTGACGGCGGGCGGCAGCCGAGCCGGCGGTGCTCGCCGAGCCTCGACCCAACAACGAACCGAACGGCATGGACCGTTGAAGACGGGAGACGACCCTGACTATGACGATGAACAAGCGGCAGCGTGATGATGTGTCGATCTTGGACTTGAAGGGCCGGCTGACCATCGGGCTCGGCGACGAAGCTCTGCGCACCGCGGTCGGCGAGCTGGTCGAAGGGGGCCACCTCAAGATCATCGTCAACCTCGCGGAGGTGACGGCGATGGACTCCTCCGGCGTCGGCGAGCTGGTCAGCTGCTACACCCGGGTGACCAACCGCGGCGGCAAGCTCAAGCTGGAGAACCTGCCGCCGAAGATCCAGGACCTGCTGCAGATCACGCAGCTGATCACGGTGTTCGAGGTCTTCGACAACGAAGACGCCGCCGTCACCTCGTTCTGAGCGCGGCCCGAAGCTTGCTCAGCCCCAGGCTCGCGCTCAGCCCTCGCCGCCGAGGGCCGAGCGCAAGGCCGCGAGCTCAGCGCTGAGCCGCGCTACCTCGGTCTCGAGCGCGGCCACGCGGGCGCTCAAGCTCAGCGTCGTGCCGGGATCGGAGGCAAAGCCAGGGCCTGGCTCTGCGGCCTCTGAACTCTGCACAGGTTCAGCCGGCTCGCCGCCGGCGAGCTGAACCCAGCGCGCCTCGCGCTGGCCCGGCCGGCGCGCGAGCTCGCGAACCAGCGGCTCGCCCCGGCGAGCGAGCTCTCCGAGGACCGCTTCGACCTCCGCCACGCTGCCAAAGGTGTGCAGCCGCTCGCTGCGGCTGCGTAGCTCCGCCGCCGTCTGCGGCCCCCGCAAGAGCAACAGGGCCATGACTGCCCGGCCGGGGGCCTTGAGCTCCCAGCGCCTCTCCAGCATGTGCTCGTAGCGCTCGCTGCGGGCGCTTTCGCTACGCCAGACAAGGGCCTCGTGGCGCAGGGCATCGACGGCGTCAGCTACCTGCGTCTCGCTGAGCGCCAGGACGGGCTCGCGGTTGCTCCTCTGGTTGCAGGCGGCGAGGAGGGCGTTGAGGGTCAGGGGGTATTGCTCGGGAGTCGTTCGTTCTTTCTCGAGCAAGCAGCCGAGCACGCGCAGCTCGTGGGGGCTCAGGACGGGGCGTGGCATGGCATGGTCCCTCCGTCGCCGGCTCAGGCTGTCGCCAGCCGTTTGAGCAGGCTGATCTGCCCGGCGTGGTAGAGGTCGTGCGAGGCGGCACCGACGACGAGCTCGGCTCGGCTGTACTTGCTGGCGGCGGGGCGGCCGTCCAGGCTGGCCTCGTCGAGGGCGAGCACCGCCTGGCGCAGGCGGCGGTGGGCACCGGCGAGCACTTGCAGGGCCGCCCGCCATTCCCCTTCGTCCGCCGCGGCCGGCTGGGGAAAGAAGTTGCTGCCAGCGAGCGGGAAGCTGCCCCGCTCGCTGCCGCTGAGCTGGCGGCTCACGGCGTATTTCCAGTAGGCGGCATGGAGGGCGAGCTCCCAGATCGAGTTGCGCCCGGGCGCCGGCCGGTAGAGGGCCACGGCGGGCGACACCCCGCGGAGCGCTCCGCGCAAGGTCGGGCCGTGCCAGGCCTTCTTGTCGTAGGCCTGGTCGAGCAGGTGCACGAGCAGGCTGAGCCGCGAGCTCGACGCCTCCGCTGCGCTGGTTGTCGCCTGGGTCGCCATGCTGCCCTCCGCGTTCTGCTGGGCCGTCGCTGCCCGCAGCCTACAGGATCACCAGGTGTTCGCGACTGGCGCCGGGCACCGCCGAGAGGGGGACCTGCCCATCAAAGATCACCAGACGGCCACCGTGGGCGACGACCAGGGCGAACAGGTAGAGGTCGGTCACCTGCCTGGCACCGTGCACGCGGGCGGCCGCTCGGTCAGCGCTCGGCGCGCGCGGTCGGAGAGCACCTGGCCGGCGGTTCGCTTCTCGCGGCGGGCGCGCTCCTTGACCGCCAGGAGCACGTCGTCCGCCAGATCCAGCGTGGTGCGCCTGCATCAGATGCTCGCACGTCAGCTCTCTCGGCCGCCTATGCCGGCAGCTGGGGCAGCACGGCGATCACCTCCGCCGCCGAGGCGTAGCGGTCCTCGCGCTCCTTGGCGAGCAGCTTGGCGACGAAGCCCTGCCAGATCGGCGGCAGCTCGGCACGGAGGCTGCGCAGGTCGGGGGGTGCCGTTTGCAGGTGGTCGAGGACGATCATGTTGACGTTGTTGCCCACGAAGGGCTCGCGGCCGGCGATCAGCGTGAAGGCCAACACACCGAGCGAGTAGAGGTCCGAGCGGCCGTCGAGCGGCTGGCCCTGGATCTGCTCGGGCGACATGTAGAGAGGTGAGCCCACGGCCAACCCCGTGCGGGTCAGGCGGGTGTCGAAGCCGTCCATGCGCGCGATGCCGAAGTCGAGGATCTTGAGCCGCTTGGGCGTCACCATGATGTTGCCCGGCTTGAGGTCGCGGTGGACGATCCCCAGGGCGTGGGCCTCCTCGAGCCCGGCGCAGATCTCGGCCAGGATCGCCTTGACGCGAGCGAGGGAGACCTGGCGATTGCGCCCGATCAGGCCGTCGAGCCGGGTGCCCTCGAGGAGCTCCATGGTGATGAAGATGCCACCATCTACCCGCCCGAGGTCGAAGACCCGCACGACGTTGGGATGGGTGATCCGGCGGCAGATCTGCAGCTCGCGGACCAGCCTCTCCTCGTCGTCGCTGGCCGCGGCGTCCGCGCGCTGGATCACGGTCTTCACGGCCACTACTTCACCGAGCTCACGGTCGAAGGCCCGGTAGACCTGGCCCATGCCGCCACGGCCAAGCTCGCCCTGGATCTCGTAGCGCCCGGCGAGCAGATAGCCTGCCGGCAGCGGACCACCGATGGCGGGCGCCGGCTGCGGGTTGGGGGCCGCCGGTTGCGCGAGCGTCGCGGGAGCGCCGCCGAGGGTCCCGGCACCCGCCGCCGGCAGGCGGATCGAGGCCCCGCCCATGGCGCCGCGGCGGGCGGCCAGGGCCTGCGCCCTGGCGACGGCGTCGCGGTGATCGCGGCGCAGGGCGACGAGCCGCTGGAAGCAGACCAGAGCCTCGTCCCCCTGCTGCTGCTCCTCGAGCACGCGGGCCTCCCAGTAGAGCCGATCGAGGCCCTCGGTGTCCGAGCCGTCGCGGGGCGGCGCCAGCATCCGCACGCGGTGGAGGGCGGCGTCGAGCAAGCCCTCATCCATCAGCAGGGGCACCAGCAGGAGGGTGGCGCGGGCGAAATCCCCGTCGCCGGCCGCCACTTGCTGCAGGGCCTTGGCAGCGCCGCTGCGGTTGCCGGTGTTGAGGAAGTGGGTGGAGGCGACCATCGGCTGGCCGGCGTGGAGGAAGGCCTTGGCAGCGGCTTCTTGGTCTCCGGCCGCGGCGTAGGCCTCACCGGCCCGCGCCAGATCGCCGCCCTGCTCGAAGCAGCGCGCTGCCTCGTGAAGGCGGCGTGCCCGCAGGTACGCGCCGGCAGCCTTCAGCGGCTCGCGGGTGGCGAGCCAGGCCTGCCCCGCCTGCTCCCACTCGCCGGCCTCCTCGAAGGCGGCGGCCGCCGCCGGCAGGTCACCGAGCTGGGCGAGGAGGCGGGCCGCCGGTGCCGCGTGGCCGTTCTGCTTGTAGATCTCCGCCAGGGTGCGCGGGGCAAGGCCCTGCGCCTTGCCGACCAGGCGCAGGGCGTCCTGCGGCGAGCCGGCCACCAGGAAGGCCTCGGCCGCCTCGCGGAAGCGGCCGGTCTCCTCCAGCACCTTGGCCGTCTTCGGGGTCATCCCGGTGCCGCGCATCAGGTCGAGCGCCTCCTCGCTCTTGCCGATGCGGGCCAGGAGGGCCGACCGCTTCTGGTCGACGGCGCGGCGGGCCTCTTCGAGGTTGCGGGCGCGCGGCCCCGGCTGGGCCGAGGCCAGGCGGTTGGCGTGCTGGTTGAGCACCCGCAGGGCGTCCTGCAGGCGGCCGGTTTCCTCGTAGTAGGCCGCGGCCTGCTCGAACTCGCGCGCCCGTTCGAAGAGCACGGCGGCGCGCGCCGGTTGGCGCAGCCGCAGGGCGAGAATGGCGGCGGCGCGGTGCGAGCCGCCGATCTCGAGCAAGGGCAGTGCCTCCTCGAGATGGCCCGTCGAGGAGAGGACCTCGCCGGCGTGGGCCGGGCTGGCGCCGAGGTGGGGCTCGGCGGCGGCACCGAGCGCACCGCGCAAGAAGATGTTGGCCGCCTCTTGCGCCTGGCCGAGCTCGAGGGCGAGGGCGCCGGCGCGCTTCCACTCGCCCGCCTTGGCCAGCGCCTTGACCGCCTCGGCGCGCTTGCCCTCTTCGAGGTAGATCTCGGCGAGCCGCTTGTGATCTCGGGTCAGCAGCGCTGAAAGCCGCGATTTCTCCGCCATGTCGTCGGTCGTGGTCGCCGTGTCGCGGTGAGCCGAGCTCTCTCGCAGTCGATCCGTCAGTCAGGGAAAGGCGAAGTATACCGCCTCGCCTACGATGTGGCCTTGGCGAGGCGGCGCGTCTTGAGCGCCGAGGCGGCGACGGCGAGCCCCAAGGTGGCAGCGATCACCCCCAAGGAAGCGGCGATCGGCACCTTGTAGACGTCCACGAGGACCATCTTGGCGCCCACGAAGCAGAGGATCCCGGCGAGCGCCGGCTTCAGGTAGACGAACTTGGTGACCACGCCGGCGAGCAGGAAATAGAGCGAGCGCAGGCCGAGGATGGCGAAGATGTTGGAGGTGAAGACGATGAACGGATCGGTGGTGATCGCGAAGATCGCCGGGATCGAATCGACGGCGAAGATGAGATCGGTGGTCTCGACGAGGAGGAGGACGAGGAAGAGGGGGGTCGCCACCCATTTGCCGGCCGCACGGACGAAGAAGTGCTCGCCATGGTAGGTCTCGGTCACCGGCATCAGGCGGCGAACGAGGCGCAGCACGGGGTTCTTGCTGGGGTCGAGAGGACGATCTCCGACGAAGAACATCTTCGCGCCGGTGAGGATCAGGAAGGCGCCGAAGAGGTAGATGATCCAGTGGAACTTCTCGATCAGGACCGCGCCGACACCGATCAGGATGCCGCGCATCAAGAGGGCACCGAGGATGCCCCAGAAGAGCACCCGATGCTGATAGATCGTCGGGACGGCGAAGAAGGTGAAGAGCAGGACGAAGACGAAGATGTTGTCGACCGAGAGCGATTTTTCGATCAGATAGCCGGTCAGGAACTCGAGGCCAGCCTGCTGCCCCTTCCAGAAGTAGAGCAGCAGGTTGAAGAGCATCGCCAGGGCTACCCACACGGCGCTCCAGGCGGCGGCCTCCTTCACCGAGACCACGTGTGCCTTGCGGTGGAAGACCCCCAGGTCGAGGGCGAGCATGAGGAAGACGAAGACGAGGAACGCGATCCACGGTCCGAGGGAGGACAGCACGGGAACCTCCTAGAGTGTCGGGCGGGACGGCAGGTGGCGGTCGAGTGAAGGCACGACAGCGATCGACACCAGCCGCCCGCAGGGGCGCGGTGGTCTCGCCGGCACGCCGAGATGGCTTGCGGGAGCGACCGGGTCGAGCGAGGGCTCGCTCTTCCGTGCTGACGGCCGTCTCCCCCCGCACGCGCGGGTGGCTACTCCCCAACCGTTTGCCGGCGAAACAGCGGCGGCAGGCGGACTATTCCCGCCCTTGGGCCCTGCTGCCGAGCCCGCGTCGGGCGCGGTCTAGGTGCCAGGCTCGTACTGCGTCAGGCTGCGCACCTTGAGGCCACGGCGGGTGACCTTGACGTCGACCTCGCGCACACCGCCGGCAGAGAGGGGCACACGAGGGTAGTAGGTGAGCAGGTAGGCGTTGCGGATCTCGGCCTCGATACGCTGGTAGAGCGGCGTGAGGTCGCCCTGCGTGGGGACGTAGAAGACGTCGCCGCCGCCGGCCGCCGCCACCTTCTCGAGCCGCGAGATGAACGTGCGGGTCTGGAAGTCGCGGCCCTCGGAGCGCGCCGCCTCGTTGTTCATCACGATCAGGTAGATCGGGGCGCCCACCTGGCGCGCCTGGCGCAGGCAGGCGCGGTAGGCGCGGCTGCCGTCGCTGTCGGCGCCATCGAGGAAGACCACCAGGGCCCGTTTGCCAGCGGCCTGCGCCAGCTCCTCCAAGGAGACGCGGATCGACTCCCAGAGCGGTGTACGGCCGGCAGCCTCGAGGCTGCGCAGGGCGTCCTTGACCCGCGGCAGCTCGCCGGTGGTCGGCGCGAAGACGGTAGGGCTCGGGCCGAAGCCGACGAGAAAGGCCCGGTCCTTGCCCGCCGAGAGCTCGCCGATCAGGCTGCCGGCGGCACGGGTTACCGGGCCGAGCTTGACGAACATCGAGGCCGAGGTGTCGATGGCGACCCCTAGGGTCACCGGCTGCTCGAAGGAGGGGCGGGCATCGTCGAGCTGCTGCTCGACGCCGTTCTCCTTGAGCACGAAGTCCGCCTTGGTCAGGTCGCCGACCGGCTGACCATCGCGATCGGTGACGGTGACGTAGATCTGCGCCAGCCGTACCTCGAGCGACTCGCCGAAACGGGTGCCCGCGACCGCGGATGGTGGCTCCTGGGCCGCGGTCCACTGGCTGACCGCCAGCGCGGCGGCGAGCAGCAATCCCATTCCGGCGAGGGTGGCGAAGCGGCGAGGACCCGTCAACGGTGGTCCCTCACGGCAGGTCTCGTGCTGTCGATCTCTCTGGCCATCTCCGTCTCTCGGGCGAGGCACGCTACCACGAGAAGGTGATCCTCTCAGCCCTGGGTGGCCGCACCGCGAGGTAAGAATGGGAAGCGAGTAACATGCCGCCCATGAGAACAGCGCCGGCCCGGTCCCTCTTCCTGGTGATCTTCCTCTGTGTTGCCGTGGTGAGCCCGACGACCGGCGGCGCTCCCCAGATCGGGCGTGAGGACAAGACGGCCCTGTCCCGCGCGGAGCAGGTCTTCCGCGGCGACGACGAGGTCGGTGAGCTGACCCTCGAGGCCCTCTACCTCTTCCGCGGCGAGACGCCGGCCGGCCAGCAAGTGAACCTCGAGGTGCTGGCCGACCTTGCTGCCCTACCGAGCAGCGACCCGGCGCGCCGCTTCCGCGTCTCGTTGGTGGTCGAGAGCCGGGACGGCGACACCTGGATCCGCCACGAAGAGATCGCGGCGCCGCAGGCGGAACGCGCACCGTATTGGTCGTTCGAGGCGAGCCTGGAGGTGCCGGGTGAGGTGCGAGACTTCGGAGTCGTGGTCGAAGACCTGACGAGCGGCAAGTGGGGGGCGACGGTCGCCGAGGACGGCGACGAGCGCCTCGACCTGCCCGCGGGGACCGCCGTCTCGGTGCGGCCGGGGCTGTGGTCGGTGTTCGCCGAGCCGGCTCCCGAGCAGCTCGCCGGCCAGCAGGCCAGCCCTGGGAGCGCGGCCCCGGCCCCCGCCTTGCCGGCCCCCGGCGTGGCGCCGGCCCCCGAACCGATCCTGCCGCCGCCGGCGGCACCGGGAGCGGTGCTGCGCCTGCTGCCGCCGCGCAGTCGCAAGCCCACCGGCTCCACCAAGATCGAGACCCTGGTGAGCGCCCCGGAGGTCGCCAAGGTGGTGTTCTCGCTCGCGGGCAAGGAGGTGGCCACCGCCACCAAGGAGCCCTTCGACGCCCGCCTCGTGCTCGCCGGGCCAGGCACGCCGCAACGGATCAGTGCCGCTGCTTTCGCGGCCGACGGCAGCCGCCTGGGCGACGACGCGATGACGGTGAACGAGGTCAACCGGGCCTTCCGCGTGCGCCTCTCGGCCAACCCGTTGGCGAGCCAGGAGACCGATCTGGATGTCCAGGCGGAGGTCTCGGTGCCGCCACGCACCCGCCTCGACCGGGTGGAGATCTACTGGAACGAGACGCTCGTCAAACGCTTCACGGCACCGCCGTTCCGCACCGTGGTCGACGCCAAGGCGGCGAGCGGCTCCGACTTCGTGCGCGCCGTGGCCTACCTGGCCGACGGCACGACGACGGAGGATGTCCGGCTGGTCGGGGCCCGCGGCCTCGTCGAGCAGGTGGACGTCACCCTCGTCCAGCTCTTTCTCGTCGTCGTCGACAAGGCCGGCAAGCAGGTGACGGACCTCACCAAGGACGACTTCCTGGTGCGCCAGGCCGGCAAGCCGCAGTCCATCGAGCGACTGAGCCTCGCCGAGGAGGTGCCCCTGCGCCTCGGGCTGGTGATCGACACCTCGGCCTCGATGGAGATGATCATGAACGAGACGCGGCAAGCGGCGTCGCAGTTCCTGCTCTCCACCCTGTCGGACCGTGACCAGGCGTTCCTGGTCGATTTCTCCACCCGGCCGCGGCTGCGCCACCGGGCGACCGGCAACGTGATGGAGCTGATCGACAGCTTCCGGGGCATGCGGGCCGACGGCGCCACGGCCCTTTTCGACGCCATCATCTTCTCGCTCATCGAGTACCAGGACGGCCCCGGCCGCCGGGCGCTGGTGGTGCTCACCGACGGCGATGATTACGGCAGCCGGTTCAGCTCCAACCGGGCGATCAGCTATGCCAAGCGGACGGGCGTGCCGGTGTACATCATCGCCCTCGGTGGGCCCCGCGGCTTGCGCGGCGCAACGGTGATGGAGCTCGAGGCGGTCACCAAGGAGACTGGCGGCCGGCTCTACTACGCCGAGGGCCCGGGTGATCTGACCACCGCCTACGATGAGATCAACCGCGAGCTGCGCAGCCAGTACCTGCTGACCTTTTACGCCGCCGCCGGGCTCGACCCGGAGGCCCTGGCAGACGTCGACGTCAAGCTCAAGCGGCGCGGCTACGAGGCCCGCACGGTGGTGGGCGCCGATCCCAACGAGCTGTGAGCGGCGGCTGATGCAACAGGGCGATGGGAGCTCGCGCGCTGGCCTCGGCCGGCGCCTCCTCCTCGTGATGGTGAGCGCCAGCGTCGGCCTGCTCCTCGCCGAGGCGCTGCTACGTTGGCTCGCCCCGGCCTACCTCGTGGTGGGCGACCGCTTCTACCAGGCCGATCCAGAGCTCGGCTTCACCCTCGCTCCTGACTTCTCCGGCACCCTGCGGGGTGTGGGGGAGTTCGCCGTCGCCGTGCGGACCGACAACCGCGGCCTGCGCGGCGCGAGCTCGACCGCCAGCGGTCGTGGCCTGCTCGGCCTCGGCGACTCCTACGCCTTCGGTTGGGGGGTAGAGGAGGGGGAGGCCTACCTGTCCCTCCTGGCCGCGCGGCGTGGGCTCGCACCTTCGAATGCCGGGGTCCCCGGCTACGGGGTCTGCCAAGCCGTCGACCGTGGCCTGCCCCTGGCCGCTGCGCTGGCCCCTCGTCTGATCCTCCTCACGGTCTTCGCCGGCAACGACGAGACGGACGAGCTGCGGAACCGTGCGGCCTTCCGGGTGGTCGACGGCCGCCTGGGCGAAGGGTCCGTGGCCGCCGGCTGGTGGCCTGCCTTCCGCCGCCGGGTGAACGACTCCTCGCACCTGGTGCGGACCGTCCGTCGCTCCCCCCTCACGCAGCATCTCGTCCGGCGGTTGGGCCTCGCAGGCTCGCGGCGCAACCGCATGGTGGAGTCGCTGATGGTGGGCTTCCGGCGCCAGGAGCCTTTGTCGATCGCCGTTGCCGACGACCGGCTGCGCGGTTGCGTCGAGCGGCTGCGCGACGTCGCCGCCGGAGAGCGGAGCGAGCTCGCCGTCATCCTCCTGCCGGCGAGCCTCGAGATGGTGCCGAGCCGTCTCAGCCGTGCCCTCGCCGCGATCGGCGAACCGGCGGAGCGTTTTGACACGGGCCTGCCGCGCCGGCGCCTCGCCACCCTCCTCGCGGCAACCGGCGTCCAGGTCATCGACGTCACTCCTGCTCTCGCCGCGGCGGCCTCCCGCGGCGAGCGGACCTTCTACGACTTCGACGGCCACCTCACTCCCGCTGGCCATCGCTCCGTGGCTGCGGCGGTCGAGACAGCGCTCGCTGGGCAGTTCGCTTCCTAGCTCGCCAGCTCGGCCGCCACTCGCACGGTGGTGGCGTGGATCTCGACGGTGTCGGCAATGTTGCGGGCGTAGCCTCCGGCCATGGTGACGGCGACCGGGATGCCGCGCTCGCGGCAGGCGCCCAGCACCAGGCGATCACGGGCTTCGAGGCCGGCTTTGGTCAAGGCCAGCCGGCCGAGACGGTCATCGTGGAAGGGGTCGGACCCGGCAACGTAGATCGCCAGATCGAAGGGTGCTGCGAAGACGGTAGGAAGGGCCGCCGCGAGCGCGCTCAGATAGTCGCCATCGCCGGCGCGGTCCGCCAGCTCGACGTCGAGATCGCTCGCTTCCTTGTGGAAGGGGTAGTTCTTGGCGCCGTGGATCGAGAAGGTGAAGACGCGGGGATCGTCGCGGAAGATGGCAGCCGTGCCGTTGCCCTGGTGCACGTCGCAGTCGAGGACCACGACACGGCCAACCCGGCCCTCGGCGAGGAAGACGCGGGCCGCCACCGCGGCGTCGTTGAACATGCAAAAGCCCTCACCGTGGTCGGCGAAGGCGTGGTGTGTGCCGCCGGCGAGATTGGCGGCGAAGCCATCCGTGAACGCAGCCCGGCAGGCCTCGAGGGTGGCACCAGCCGAGCGCCGGGAGCGCTCGACCATCTCCGGGGACCACGGGAAGCCGATCCGCCGCACCTCCTCGCGCTCGAGCCGCCCACACGTGGCGCGCTCCACGTAGGCGGGCAGGTGGGCCCTGGCGAGTTCGGCATCGCTCGCCGCCGCTGGCACCGCGAGGTCTCCCGGAGTCAGCACTCCCTGGGCCACCAGGGCCTCGCGGAGCAGGCGGTACTTGGCCATCGGGAAACGATGGCCCTCCGGCAGGGGGAGGACGAAGGTGTCGCAGTAGAAGGCGCGCATAGCGCCGGGAGTCTAACTTGGGCCCTCACCCCTGGCCCCTCTCCCAACCCACCGCCCGGCCTACCGGGAGAGGGGAAGACTCCGGTAGGGGAACGCAGATGGGGGTGGCTTCTCGACCCCAAGCAGGTGGGCCGGCTGCTGAGGCAGTCATGCGGGCAGGGGCGGGCGGTTCCCCTCTCCCGGGGGGAAGGATGGGAGGTTGGGAGAGGGGCCAGGGGTGAGGGCCCAAACCTGCGGGCCCGTAACACTCTGCTCCTCCCGGCGTTCCGCTAGGCAGGCGAGCGCGGGAACCTGCCCACGCGCACCGTCGTCTCAAGGACCGAAGAGGAGGAAGCCCATGTCCGAACTGCTCCGCGAGCTTCGCCTGGCCGGCCGCCAGCTTGCCCGCCGGCCCTGGATCAATGCCCTGGCCGTGCTCTCCCTCGCCCTGGGGATCGGCGTCAACAGCTCGATCTTCTCGATCGTCAACGCCGTCTTGTTCAAGCAGAACGTCGCCAAGGACCCGGATCGCGTGCTCGCCGTCTACTGCGGGGATGAGCGTTTTCGCTACGCGACCTTCTCCTTCCCGGACTACCTCGACCTGCGCGACAAGACCACGGCGTTCTCCGATGTGGCGGCCTACAACGTCTCGGCCGGGAGCTGGGAGGGCGATGAGCACCAGGAGCTCCTCTTCGGCCAGGAGGCGACGGGCAACTACTTCCGGCTGATGGGGTTGCCGATGGTGCTCGGCCGTGATTTCGCCGCCGAGGACGCCCTGCCGGCCGGCACTCAACCGGTGGTGGTTCTCGGCGAGCGCTTCTGGCGCAAGCGCTTCGGCGCCGACCCCACAGTGCTTGGCAGCACGTTCAAGCTCAACGGCAAGTCGCTCACCATCATCGGCGTGGCACCGGCGAAGGCGAAGGGAGCCATCCCCGGCCTGGTGGCGGACTACTGGGTGCCGATGCTGATGCACGACGCCCTCGAGACCCACGGCAACCTCAAGGAGCGCGGCAGCCGCTCGCTCTTCGTGCTCGGCCGGTTGGCGGCGGGGATGAGCCGCGACCAGGCCGAGGCGCAGGTGGCGACCCTCGCCAAGCAGCTTGCCGTTGCCTACCCGGAGAGCAACGAGAACCATGCCTTCACCACCGTGCCCGTCTCCCAGGTGGCGCTCAACCCCGGCATCGACGGCTACCTCTTCGGCGTCGCGGGCTTCCTGATGGCGATCGTTGGCCTGGTGCTGCTGATCGCCTGCTCGAACATCGCCAACCTGCTGCTCGCCCGCTCTTCAGACCGCGGCCGCGAGATCGCGGTGCGCCTGGCGGTGGGCTCCAGCCGCTGGCAGCTGGTGCGCCAGCTGCTTGCCGAGAGCTTCCTGCTTGCCGGCGCCGGCGGTGCCCTGGGCCTCCTCTTCGCCATCTGGACGGCGAGCTTCCTGGTCAGCTTCAAGCCGCCGCTGCCGATCCCCCTCGCCCTCGACGTCTCGCTCGACGGCCGGGTGCTCGGCTTCACCCTGCTGCTGGCGCTGGTCACGGGCCTCCTCTGCGGCCTGGCGCCGGCCCTCCAGTCGTCGCGCCCGCAGCTGGTGACGGCGCTCAAGAGCGACGCCTCCGCCGGCCGTGTCCACCGCCGCTTCGGCCTGCGCAACCTGTTGGTGGTGTCGCAGGTGGCGCTGTCGACCGTCTTGCTGCTGTGCGCCGGCCTGTTCCTCCGCAGCCTCGGCCAGGCGAAGAGCATCGACCCGGGCTTTTCTCTCCGAAATGGCGTGGTAGCCCAGGTGCCGCTGGGCCTCGGTGGCGCCTACGACGAGGCCCGCGGGCGCCGTTTCTACCGCGAGGTGAGCGAGCGGCTTTCGGCCCTGCCCGGCGTCGAGGCCGTGGCCCTCGCCGAGTCGCTCCCACTTGCTGGCGAGATCCGCACCGACGGCATGGAGATCGAGGGACAGCCTCTACCGGAGGATCAGAAGGACGGCTTCGAGGTCGACACCACCGAGGTCGGGCCGGCCTACTTCCACACCATGGGGATCGCCGTCACCGCCGGTCGCGACCTCTCGTGGACCGACGGCCCGGAGACCTCGGCCGTCGTGGCGGTCAACCAGGCGGCGGCCGAGCGCTTCTGGCCCGGCGAGTCGGCTCTCGGCAAGCGGGTGCGTTTCGGCAAGGACAAGCCGTGGGAGACCGTGGTGGCGGTGGTGGCGAACGGCAAGTACCGCACTCTCGGCGAGGATCCGCGCCCTTACGTCTACCGCAGCATGCTGCAGCAGTACTCCGACATGGCGACGGTCGTCGTCGCCAGCCAGCGCAACGAGCGGGAGCTGCTCAACGTGGTGGAGCGCGAGCTCAAGGCGATGGACCCCAACCTGCCGCTCTTCGGCATCAAGACGATGAGCGACCACCTCGCCTTCATGCTCTTCCCGGCCCGCATGGCCGCCACTCTCCTCGCCGGCCTGGGCCTGCTCGGCCTGCTGCTCGCCTCGGTGGGGCTCTACGGTGTGGTCGCCTACTCGGTGGCCAAACGCACCCGCGAGGTCGGCATCCGCATGGCCATCGGGGCCGATGCAGGAAAGGTCGTGCGCCTCGTCGTGCGGGAGGGGATGTCCCTGGTCGGCGTCGGGATGGCCGTTGGCATCGGCCTCGCTCTTCTCGCCTCCCAGGCCCTCAAGAGCTACCTCTACGGCATCGCCAGCACCGACCTCGTGACCTTCCTCGTCGTCCCAATCCTCCTCGCCCTCGTCGCCTTCATCGCCAACCTCATCCCGGCGAGAAAGGCCACCCGCATCGCGCCAGTGGTGGCGCTCAGGGCGGAGTAGAGGGCGGCGAAGGGAGGTGAGGCGAGGGGTCGGTCATTCTCCTGCTTTCACGCCACCCCTGGGAGGTTCTTGAGCCGCGCTGTCTCCGCGATCAGAACCTCCCGCTTTCGTCTAGGACTTCTTCTCACGGAGCATGGCGCGGATGGCCTGAACAGCCTGCTCCGCGCCGGTCGAGGTGAGAGAGTCCACTCCTGCGAGCTTTCGGATCTGCGCTGCGTCGATGGCGACGGCGATCGACTCTCCGCTGGCTACCGAGATGCGAAACTCCTGGACACTAGTCAACTTCTCGCCTGTGGGGAGTGTATACGAGGTAGACTCTTCGCTGGTGGACACGGAAACCACGTCGCGGTAGTGATACTCCCGCGTTGAATCATTGAGGTGAACGTCCTTGATGAAGTTGTAATCGGTGGCGAACGCTCCAAGATGGCGGTCGGTAAATACGATGACAGATAGTCTGTAGACGCTGAAGCGAGCAACTCCATCGGCTCCTCGCTTGAGAGCCAGATCCCTGTCCGGAATGCCGGGCGTCTTCCATAGGATTGGGCCGGTAACTACCAGTGGCTCCGAGACAAGTTCATCTTCGCTGATGCCCAGTGACCTGACAGCTTCGCCGACGAGATTCGTTCTGGCTTCAGTGAACCAGGCATCGACTTCTGCGTCAGTAGGCTGAGGCCTGTACATTCGCAACGCAATCAGGATCATCGCTAGTCCTGGGCCTCCGAAACTCACCAGGTTCATCACTGCACAGCCCAACCCGGTTGGGTGTTTGCTGTCGCCGTGGCCGGCCGAGAGGTTCGCGAGGAGAATGGCGACGGCTACGCCTAGCAGGACGATCCCTATGTTTCTGAGCTTCTTGGCTCTCGTTTCGGCGAAGTACTTCCTTAGCGACGTTTCGCGGCTCTTCTTTTCTGTGGCAGAATCCATTGAGATTTCTCCTTTCGTGTTCCGCTAGCTGTGTCCGTTCCTATTGGGCGACACCATTCGAGTTTGCTGCTCACTCTCTGGTCGCGACCTCGGATGAGAGGTCGAGATGAACATGTCTCACAAGTTGTCGTAGCTCTCCAGCGCCAACGCCTACCTCGAGTGCCTTCGCGAGCAAGTCATCCCAAGGTGGCGGACTTACTCTTAGACCATTGATGGCAAAAAAGTCGCGCTTGATCAACGCGAGAAGAAGATAGTAGTGGCCGTGTTCTTGCTTGCCTTCGATGGCCGCCTCAATAAGTGATTGAGCCTCGCGGGCCAAGGCGAGGGTGAGGGTCCGGAGAGGCTTACCTCGTAGGTTTGCTAAGGCCAGATAGTAGAGGAGGTCAGCCTCGTTGGCTCCCTGTCCCAGAGCCTTCTTGAACCTCTCGATGGCCAGGTCATACAGCTTCAGATCGAGGTAGCTGAGCCCCAAGGCGAACTGGTAGCCGGCATTTTCTGGAAAGTCCCGAACTTGTTGCTCGAAACGTGTGCGGAGTACGAGTTTGTGAGCTTGGTCGACTCGATCCAGCTCGCCCAAGGTGAGATGGATCCCTCCGTGGACGATGTTCCCCTTGCCGCCGAGATTGATACTCTGGTCGCCACCGCGCGTGTCGTGCGAGCTCATTGGTCGTTGCTCCGAGTAGTGGTGTAGGAGATGCCGCCAGACACCCGGTTGCCACTGCCTCCGAGGTTGATGCTCTGGTCTCCCCCGTGGACGGAATGGCTGTCGATCATGAGCTGTACGGGTGAGGCACCACGGGCGCTATCCGCTTCGCTCACTTCTTCCTTCGCAGGCTTCTTTCTCGTCCCCAGGCCACCCCGAACCAGCGCGATCGGAAAGTCTTCGGTCTCCGACTTTAGAAAGGGCGTTTGCGCCTGCGGCAGTGTCTCGCTCGCCTTGTAGACGGCGGCGCTTACGTAGCCGAAAAGGTGCGAGAGGCGCACGAGGCTCTCACCCTCTGGGCTACCGGCGCCGTTGAGGGCGGCGACTAAGTGAGTGGTGAACAAGCTAAGTCGGTGACCGGGGAGGATCCAGGAGACCTGGCTGCCGCGGCAAGAAGTGAGCACCGCGCGACCGCTGCCAGCAGCGAGCGCTTGCTGGAGCTTGATGGGTGGCGCTCGCTTGGAGAAGCCGCGGGGGAGCCGACTGGCGGCTACGTCCTTGGCTTCGGCCATGCCTTCCGAGTGACAGCTGTCGAGAATCACCAGCAGGCGCTGAGCGCGAATTGCCCGTAGATGCTCGATCAGGCTTTCAGCTGGTAGTGCCGTGTCAGCCAAGGACTGCGGTGAGGCGTCGTGCGGGAGCAAGAAGTAGCGCTCGTCGTCGTCGAGGGCACCGTGGCCGGAGAAGTAGACGATTGCGGTCGCGTTGGGCGTCGTCTCGGCAAGCTCCGCGAGCTTGCCGAGCGCGCCGAGGATACCGTCGCGGGTGGCGCCGTCGTCGCTCAGCAGCTGCACCCGCCCGCTCTGCGCCGGGTACCCGCAACGATCAGGATCAACGAGAACCTCGCGCAGCGCTTCGGCGTCCCGGCGAGTCACGGGAAGCGACCAAGGCCCGTAGGCGGCCTGGCCGACGCCGATCAGCACGGCGAGGCCCTGTTCGAAGACTTGGCTCATGGCCCGGGTCCCCCGGCGAGGCCAGCGCCTCGGGAAGGTGTGATGAAGCCTCGGACCCGGCAGAACGGCTTTTGGTTAGGCACTCCCAGGGCTTCGCCAGCGCCCGCAACGCTCCTCCGAGATGGCGGCGTCGGGACGGGAACGGGCGTGGGCCACAGGCCGCTCGAGATGGAGGCGGGAGAGGGCGGGTTGGCCAACGACGGGGACGCGCTAGGCGGTGGGAGGAAAGGATGAGGAGGCAGCCGCGAAGTGAGCCTCATATGGCCTGGCTCGTTGGAGCTTCTGGAGCTTGCCCGCCGTCCGCTTCCCTGCGGAGTGCTACATTGCCGCGATGCCCATCTCGTTGCTGCGGCCGCCCGAGGGCGATGGTGATCGCCCGGCGCGGGAGGACCTGCGCGCCGACGCCCTCGCGGGTAGCCGTCACCAGCGCCTGGGCGCCGAGCTGCGGCCGGCGCAGGCAGTTGAGCCGGAAGCGGCGCGTGGGCTCTGCGCCGCGATCACCCGCCGCGCGCTGGGGGACCTGGCTCCGGCGCTGCTCCTCCTGGGCCCTGCCGACCGCGAGCGGGCGCAGGCCCTCGGCGCCTACGTCCTCACCCTTTTCGACTTCGCCCGCCAGCGGGGCGTCGAGGGCGAGAGGCTGGCGCAGATCCAGCGCTGGGAGGCGACGCTGGAGGTGGCACTGGACGGCACGCCGGTGGAGCGGTCCGAAGCGCTCAAGCAGCCGATCTTCCAGCGCATGGCGGCGGCCCACGCGCGAGCACCCTGGGACGAAGCGGCCCTCGCCCGGCTGGCCTCACTGGCCCGCCAGCGGGTGCTGATCGCGGCGGACGAAGCCTGGAAGCTCGACCGGCCCCTGGCGACAGCGGTGGCAGAGCTCTTGATCCCTGGACGGGGTGAGGCCGGCGGAGAGCTGGGGGCGGCGTGGCTGGCACTGGCCCGAGCGCGGGAGGCTGGTCAGCCAGGCGACAGTCGGACGGACGACGCTCAGAGGGAGAGCGAGGAGCTGGCAGAGCTGGGCCGCCGGCTCGCCGGGTTGCCAAGCGCTGCCGCGGCCCTGCCTTCGAGGTGGAGAGCGGCCGGGCGCTACCTGGAGCTGGCGGCGGCCGCGGTGGGCCGGAGGATGGAGAAAGGTGCTCGCGGGGGCGAGGCTGCAACGCCTCGGCTTGGGCTCTTGCTTCGCTTGGTGCTGCTGGTCAGGGCTCGCGGATGGTGACAGTGGAGGATAGCGAAGCGAAGTGCCGGACGTTGAAGGTAAGCAAGATGCCGGCTCCGGCCTTGGCGGCGCAGGCGAGGATCAGCGCGTCGTAGACGCGGCCGCCGAGGACGCGCGAGTCCCGCTGCAGGGTGAGGAACTCCCAGGTTTCCTCGGCAGCCAGGTTCACCAGCTGCACCCGCCCATGGAGAACTTGATGCAAGGCGGAAAGCGCCTTCGCCGGGGAGACGCGCAGCGGGGCAGGAAGCCGCGTTAGTACCGAGTAGCTCTCTACGAGGGCTGGGACGGGTAGGACGAAGCGTCGATCTGCCGGCGTGGTCGCGGCTAGGGTGGCGAGCACCGGCCGGGCGCGCGCGAATTGCTCGTGCCAGGGTGAGAGACCCGCGACCAGGACACTGCTGTCCAGTGCGACGAGGGCTGGATCAGGCGCCGCCATCGCGGGAGCGGACGCGCTCGAGGACGGCCCTCACCGCCTCGCTGGTCAGAGGAGGCACCGGTTGGCTGGGGACCAAGAGGGGCAAACCGTCTTCGCCTTCTACCAGATCCACCTCGATCGGTGCTAGCTCGATCTCCACCCGCCCGTCGAAGCAGCGAACCTCGAGTCGCCGGCCCGGCGAGAAGCCGGCCCGATCTCGGATCCGCTTGGGGAGCACGAGGCGGCCCGAGGCATCGATGGTTGTGATTGCGGCATCGTCCATGGCAGAAATTCTACCATCTCGCCAGCCATTCGCTGACGCCTGCCCTTACTCATTCGCCGCCTCGACGAAGATCTTCGAGGCCGCCCGCAGGCCCAGGGGGAGCGTGCTCCCGTTCTCCAGTCGCAGCTCCAGGGTATCGGCCTCGGTGTCGCGGGCGACGACGGTGAGGGTGCTGCCGATGAGGAGCCGGCGGCGCTCCAGCGTGCGCAGGAAGTCACGGGTCTGATCGCCCACGCGGGCGAAACGCAGCGGCACGCCCAGGGGGCAGTCGAGCAGGCTCGCCAGGCGCGGCTCGGCCACCACCCCCCGAGCGTCCGGGATCGGATCACCGTGGGGGTCGACGGCGGGGTAGCCGAGCATCTCGTCCATCCGCGCGAGCAGACGGTCGGAGATCACGTGCTCGAGCAGCTCGGCCTCGGCGTGGACCTCGCTCCAGCCCATTCCCATCACCTCGACGAGGAAGAGCTCCACCAGGCGGTGGCGGCGCAGCACGTGGGCGGCGAGCTGCTGACCGGCCGGCGTCAGGTTGACGCCGCCATAGGGCTCGTAGCGCACGAGCCCGCTGTCGGCGAGGGTCTTCATCATCGCCGTGGCCGTCCCCGGGGCCACGCTCAGCGCCGCCGCGATCAGGCCCGTCGACACCAGCTGGCCGGGGGAGCGCTGCTCCTCGAGGAGGATCTGCTTGAGGTAGTCCTCGACCGTGCTCGTCGCCATGCGGAGAGTCTAGTTCGTCTCGCGGGATGGGTCCTTGCGCACACCGCTGCCCAGGCAGGCTGCTTTCGTGGCAGCTTGCGGCCCGGTTCGGGGCGTGGCGCGGCTACTTGGGTGCGGTCATGTTGAGGGGGGCGAGGACCATGATCATCTGCCGACCTTCCATCTTGGAGCGGGTCTCGACGGTCCCCACCTCGGCGAGGTCGCGGGTGACCTTGTCGAGGATCTCGACACCGAGCTCCGGCCGGCGCAGCTGCCGGAAGCGGAAAAAGACGGTCACCTTGACCTTGTTGCCCTTGGAGAGGAAGCGCTTCGCCTGGGCGGTCTTGATGTCGAAGTCGTGCTCGTCGATCGTCGGCCGGTACTTGATCTCCTTGACCTCGATGACGCTGGCCTTCTTCTTCGACTCGCGATCTTTCTTCTGTTTCTCGTAGCGGACCTTGCCCCAGTCCAGGATGCGGACCACGGGTGGGTCGGCGGTGGCGCCGACTTCCACGAGGTCCATGCCCCGCTCCTCGGCGAGGCGGCGGGCCTCCTCGATCGGCACGATCCCGAGCTGCGTGCCGTCAGCGTCGATGAGGCGCACTGGGGACTTGCGGATCCGGTCGTTGACGCGCGGTTCGTTGGGGTCGCGAGGGCCACGGTCGAATGTGTTGAGCTTACGAATTGCGAGAGCCTCCTTGATTTGACCTGCCCTGGGCAGGCCGCGGGTTGACGAAGAAACAGACGCAGGCCGCACGGCCGGCGAACGAGCCACGGGGCTCGGCGCAGGCGGACCTCATCGGGGCGCTTGAGCCATCGGGGACGCGACGGGCGAACGCAGAGCGCAGCGGGTGGCCGGGGTCAATACTCCTCCCCGGGGCGCAGGGCCAGCACCTCGCAGTTGACGCCGATGTCTTCGAGCGCCGCCCGCAGCTGTGCCGGAGTGCCGGTGAGCATGGGGAAGGTCCCCCAGTGGATCGGGATGACCTTGCGGACCCCCAGGTAACGACAGGCGCGAGCGGCCTGCAGGGGGTCCATGGTGAAGACGTCGCCGATCGGCAGGAAGGCGAGCTCGGGGCGCCAGAGCTCGGCGAAGAGCTGCATGTCGGAGAACAGGGCCGTGTCGCCGGCGTGGTAGAAGGTGTAGTTGCCTTGCATCCGCACCACGTAGCCGGCCGGGTTGCCGCCGTTGAGCATGGCCTTGCCGTCGGCGATCGTCGAGCTGTGGTCAGCCCGCACCATGGTCACCCGCAGCTGGTCGAGCACTGTCACGGTGCCGCCGTGGTTCATCGCCACGCAGCCGCTGACCCCCTTCGATTCCAGCCAGCAGCAGATCTCGAAGTTGGCGACCACTTGGCGCGGTCGATAGCGCTGGGCAATCTCGACGGCGTCGGCGAAGTGGTCGGAGTGAGCGTGGGTGATCAGCAGGGCGTCCACGCGCTCCAGCTCCTTGGCCGCCGCCGGGCAGGCGGGGTTGGAGCCCACCCAGGGGTCGATCAAGACCCGCTGGCCGTCGGGAAGCGAGCACAGCACGGTCGAGTGACCGAGGTAGCGGAAGGTCGGGCGCGGATGCGGGCTCACGGTTGAGCGTTCATGCGAAGGACGTGGTCCTCGTTCTCCCTAGGCCGCAGACGAGCGGACCCCCAGCCGAAGACCCTGGGAGCGACCCGATCGCCTGGTGCCAAGACGACGATGGCGGCATTCTAACCCGATTGCCCGGCCGCCGGCATGGACAGGCTCGCTACCTGTTCGGTGCCGCTGGCGGCACTTCCCGGGACAGCCACTCGCGCCGGTAGGCCGCATGGGCCGGCGTTGCCGGGTAGCTCTCGCCGGGGCCGTAAGGGTAGCCGCTCATCGCGCCGAAGGGCAGGGGTTCGAGCTGCTGCGCCTCGTAGGTGTTGCGGTCGGCGTCTTTGTCCCACCCCGTGCTCTCGAGGAAGACGCTGCGCTGCCAGCCGGGCGCGAGCGGCGGCAGGCCGGTGGCGTCGAAGGCCAGGGCGAGCTCGTCGCCGGGGGCGAGGATCACCGTCAGGTCGTCCGCGGCGGCGAGCAAGGGCCGCACGTCGCCGTAGCGGGTGTAGCGACCCGGGAAGGGCAGCCAGGGGCTCACCGTCCGCACCTGGGCGTAGTCATAGGAGTGGGGCGCGTTGGGGCCGAGGCGGCGCAGGGCCGAGAAGCCGCGGTAGGCGAGCTCCGCCCGGTCGGGGGCGAGCGTCGCCACCACTCGGGGCTCGTCGTCGGCCCGCTGGAGGGTCCAGGCGATGCGGTCCCAGCCGAGCCACAGCGAGGTGGTGATGCGCAGGCGGTGCGCCCCCGGCGGCAGAGCGGGCGTGTCGACCACCATGGTCTTGGTCTTACCGGCGGGGTGGCCCATCGAGGCGAGGAGCGTCTGCCAGCCCGTCGAGGTCTCGACCTCCAGGCGGGGCGGCAGGTGCGGCAGGTCGCTGCGCTGCGCCGCCGCCAGGTTGAGGCTGGCGTCGGCGGGGAAGATCCAGCCGTCGAGCAGCAGGCGGATGGGGGCGGCCGGGGCAATACCGAGGTCGAAGGTGAAGCTCCAGGGCCTGGCGACGCCCTGGTAGGGGCTGGGCTCGTAGCCGTCGGCGTAGATGTCGTCACGGCGGGCCACCTCGGCGGTGACCTCCTGGCCTTGGCCGTCCCAGGCGGCGGCCACCGGGCGCAGCTCGCGGGCGCCGAGCACTGCGACGGGCACCCGTTCGCCGGGGACGATCTTGAGACTGCTCGCCACGGTGGTCGCGGCCGGGTGGTCGACGACCCACAGCCGCACGCGGTCGAAGAAGGCGGCCTCCCAGAGCTCCTCGGTGATCCGCAGCTCGTAGCTGCCGCCCCGCGGCGCGGCGCCGGGCACCGCCACCAGCTCGTGGGGGTCGGCGGCGGCGTAGGCCCCGGGGGCCACCGGCAGGCCGAGCGGGGCACCCCAAAGCAGGTCGGTCACCATGGCGACCTCGTGGCCGTTCCAGGCATAGAGAAAGGGGCAGCTGCCCTTCAGCAGCTGCTCCTCGACCACCAGCTGGTTCTGCGCCGGCTGCAGGCGGTTCTGCGGCACGCCGTTGGTCCATACCACGCGCAGGGAGTCGGCCTTAGCAGCGCTCCCGAGGCCGAAATGGGTCACGTCGCCGGTCGCCTCGCGGAACTGGTAGGCGGCGCCGGCACGCACCTCGAGCACCGAGCCGAGGCCGAGGACGTTGTTCTTGCTGTTGCCGGTGGTCAGGCCGCGCAGCCGGACGGCCAGCCAGCGGTTGCCCTTGCCCGCCTGGTTGTCGAGCCGGAAGAGGCCTGCCTTGCCGCTCGCCAGCAGATCGAGGTCGCCGTCGCCGTCGAGGTCGGCGGCAGCGAGGGCCGCGGCGCCGGCTGGGGCTCCCGTCACCGCCGAGGCACGGAAGCTGCCGTCCGCCTGCTGGCCGAGCACCCAGAACCCGGCGTCGCCGGCGGCAGCGAGGTCCAGGCGGCCGTCGTTGTCGGCGTCGAAGGCCACGACCGCCGAGAGCTCGACCGTCGCCGGCACGGGCTGCGCGAGCTTCCAGGCGGCGAAGCGCCCGCCGAGGTTGTGGAAGAAGCTCAGGCCCTTGCCGGCGGCCACCAGGTCGGGCCGACCGTCGTTGTCGAGGTCGGCGGCGACGAGGGCAGCGGCGGCGGGACCCGCGAGACCACTTGCGGCGCCCCGATCGCGCAGCTCGCCCTGGCGCAGGTTGTCGAGCCAGACCAGCCCCTTGGCCGTGGCCAGGGCGAGGTCGAGATCGCCGTCGCGGTCGAGGTCGGAGGCGACCAGGGCCCGCACGGCCGCCGGCGGCGCGGCCAGGGCCCGCTTGCCGACGGCCTCGAGCGGGCCCTGCAGGTTGTTGCGGTAGATCTCGAGCGGCCCGTCGCCGCCCACCGCGAGGTCGAGGTCACCCTCGATGTCGTAGTCGAAGGCCACCGCGGCCGTCGCTTTGGCGGCGGTGAGACCGAAGCTCGCGGTAGCGTCGCTGAAGCGGCCCTGGCCGTCGCCCTGGAGGACGGCGATGGCCCGCCCGGCGCTTGCCAGCAGGTCCAGCTTGCCGTCGTTGTCGAGGTCGGCGGCGAGGAGCTGGCCGGCCCCGGCCGGTAGCGCCGGGCCGTTCTCGGCGGCGAAGCCCTTGGCGGCGCGGCGAACCTCGAGGCGGCCGCCGGCGATGCGGGCCAGGTCTGGCTTCTGGTCACCATCGAAATCACCCGTCACGAGCCCGCCGGCGACGCCGGGCCCGTCACCCAGGCGCTGGGCGGCGAAGCTCACGGCAGCCGGGCTGGCGAAGGCCGTCGGCGCCGGTTCGCTGGCGAACCGCACCACCGGCACGCCCTGGATACCGGAAGCCAGCTCGCGCTGCCCCTGCTGGAACATCGGGGTGATCTTGAGCACGTTCTCGACCCGCAGGGCCGGCACCCGTGCTGCCTCGAGGTTGCCCTTCTCAAGCGCCGCGAGCAGCTGCCCGAGGGTGTCGGCGGCGACGCTCGGCGCCTGCCAGATCAGCTCCTTGACCCGCAGATAGGCCCGGCTCGCCGTGTCGCGCTCGCCGCGGGCGATCCCCTGGCTGCCGAGAGCGAGGAGCACCACCACGTTCTCTGGCCGCAGGCGGGCCAGCTGCTCGAGGGCGAAGCGGGCGCCGGCGTCGGCCTCCGCACCCTTGAGGGTGGTGGCGTGGCGGTAGAGGGAGAACTGGGTCTCGACGTCGTCGGGGGAGGCCGCCGCGGCCTGGCGATAGAAGGCCAGCGCGTCGTCCACCTTGCCTGACCATTTGAGCACCTCGGCCCTGATCGCCAGCAGATCGCCCCGCTTGGGCGCCAGCCGGAGCGCGGCGTCGATGGCGGCGAGGGCGGCATCGTTTTTCTGCTGCCGCAGCAGGGCGATCGCGAGGTCGGCCTGGGGCAGCGGGTCGCCGGCCACCAAGCTGGTGAGCTTGCGGAAGGTCGCTTCGGCCTCGACGGGGCGCTCGTTCTCGAGCTGGGCGAGCCCCAGAGTGCGCTGCTCGAGGGCCGCCGCCGGTGGCGGGGTGGCGCGCAGTGGCGTGGCGAAGGCGAGGCAAGCGGCGAGGGACACGAGGACGGCCGCGGCGGTACGCATGGGCGGATTCTAGCCCGCGCCGCTCGGCGCGCCGGCTGCTAGGCTCCCGGGCATGGACGCCGTCAGCCAGCACAAGAGCTATGCGCCGCAGGTCCTCGGGTTTGCCGGGCTCACCATCAGTGACAGCCGGCGGGACGAGGACGACGTCAGCGGCCAGCGCATCCGCGAGCTCGCCCGCGCCGCTGGTCATCGCGTCGTCGAATGGCGGCTCGTCCCGGACGAGCCGGCGGCCATCCGCGCCAGCACCGAGGCGCTGCTGGCTGCTCCCGAGGTCGAAGTGGTGGTGCTCAGCGGTGGTACGGGCTTCGCGCCCCGCGACGTCACGCTACCGGCGGTGCGGGGCCTGTTCGAGGCCGAGGTCGAGGGCTTTGGCGAGCTCTTCCGCGCCCTCTCCTTCCAGCAGATCGGCGCGGCGGCGATGCTCTCGCGGGCGACGGCGGGCGTGGCGGCCAGGCGTGCGATCTTCGTGCTACCGGGCTCCCCGCGCGCCGTCGAGCTCGCCATGCGCGAGCTGATCCTCCCCGAGGCCGGGCACTTGCTGGGGCAGCTGCGCCGCCAGCGCTAGCCCTTACCGCGCAGCATGCGGACGACGATCAGCAGCAACAGCGAGCCGGCGATCGCGATCCCGAAGCTGCCGAGGTTGAAGCCGGTCACCTTGCCGTAGCCCAGCTGGGTGCCGATCAGGCCACCGATCACGGCGCCGGCGATGCCGATCAGCATGGTGACGAAGAGCCCGCCGGGGTCTTTGCCCGGCAGGATCAGCTTGGCGAGCGCTCCGGCGAGAATTCCGAACACGATCCAGGACAGGATCCCCATCGCCTTTCTCCTCTCCTCGCGGCGCCGGCCGGCGGGCGGGCCGGCATCCGTGCCGGTGGCCACCACCGCGGCTGCACGCTGTTGGCGTTGCCGATGGCGAGCAGTCTAGCAGCCTGCCCGAGGTTGCGCGTTCAGGGCGCTGAGGGGCTGGCGACCACCACGCTGACCGGGATCGCACCCGGTGCCGGCGGCCAGGCGATGAGCAAGCCGCGGCCCACTCCCTGGGCGACCTTCTCGCCGTAGAGGTGGTCCACGAGGTACATCGCCGGGTCGTAGCTCTTGGCGCCGCCCTCGGAAGTGATCCGTTTGCCGTCGTGGACGAAGCTCACTCCGCGGCGCAGCTCGACGGCAGGGAAGCTCTGCTCGAAGCGGTCCTGGTCGGCGGGGAAGGTGGTGGCGGCATGGTCGTCGAGCAGGCCGGCCTTGGCGAGCACGAAAGCCCCGTCGCAGAGCGACATCACGAAGCGGGCTTTCTCGCCAGTCGCCCGCACCCAGGCGATGAGGGTCGCATCGTCGAGGTCCGAGTCCATGCTGTGCTCGGCGCTCGGTACCACCAGGATGTCGGCCGCCGGGGCGTTCGCGAAGCTGTGATGGGGCGTGATCCGCAGGCCCTCGGCGGTGGTGATCGGAGCACCGTCCGCTGAGACGGTGAACACCTCGATGCCCGGCTTGGTGTGGAAGACGGTGTGCTGCAGAACGTCGTAGGGTGCCGCGAGCTCGGAATTGTAGACGCCGTCGACGACCAGGAAGGCTGCCCGCAAGGGCCGATCCTGCGGCAGGTCCGCGGGTGGCTTCAGACGCTGCCAGCTCGGGCCCTCGGCCTCCTCGGCATCGCTCGGTGTCGGCGAGGCGGTGCCCGCCCCGGGCGCGGAGCGGCCGCAGGCGAGGACGCAGACGGTCACCGCGATCAGGGCGGCGAGGGCCAGCCAGGACCGCCTCGCGTTAGCTCCTCTCGCCTCTGTCGCGTGCTCGGCGCCCATCGTCCCCTCCTCGTCTCGTCCGGCGTCTCAGGCGCGGTTGCGGTAGAGCTTCTCGTCGACGGCTGCGGCCATCTTGTCGACGTCGAGCCGGCCGCCGAGGAAGGCGTTGATCCGCTCGGCCTCGCGCCGCGGGTTGGTCAGCACGTCTCGATGGTCGATGTAGAGCACCGAAAAATGACGGCTGTTCTTCAACAGGTAGTTGGCGCGCCAGAGATGGGCCTCGAAGATCTCGCGCATCTTGGCGTCGTCGATCTCGGCCGTCTCACCGCGGTGGTCGAGCATCTTGTTCTGCGATGCCAGGACCTCCTTGAGGTCACGGCGCAGGAAGATCACCTGGTAGTTGAAGCTCGGCGGCAGGTCCTTGAGCAGGTAGGAGATGATCTTGATCGCCTTGCCGCGCGCGGCGGCGAGCCAACCTCGATCGTCCTCGGCGGCGAGGTCTTTGACCCGCTCGAACTCGTAGTAGCCCTTGGGGTTGTCCTCGTCGGCAGAGCGCACGCCGTCGGTGAACACCTGGAGGCCGCCCGCCTCGAGCATCTTCATCGCCATCGACGTCCCCGAGCGGGGCAGGCCGGAGACGACGACGATTGGCGCGCCGTAACGCAGGCGCCGGAAAAGCCCTGTGAGCCCTGCTGCCCCGCTGCTCCCGGAGGTCACGGTAGGGGATGTCATGATGGGGTCCGTCCTCGGTTCGGGCCTCGCCGCAGTCAGCCGGAAAGCCCTTCACCCTGTGCCGCATCACCCCCCGAAGGGAGGTGAGCTTGATCTGTCCGGCGGCTGTCGCTATGCTGCATCGCTCGGCCCCGAGCGCTGTCGCGTGGTCGCGAGCCCGCCTGCGGGCGGCACCTTATAGCATCGCGCATGGCTGCGCAAAGACCGTGATCCTCGCGGATCGAGCTGACCTCTTCGAGCTGAGCTTCCTTGCTATCCCGCGTTGACCCGAAGCCCCAGATGCCGCCCGGGCGGTCCTGGCAGCCGGTAGCCCCTGGCACCTTGAAAGGCTGGCCGGCTGGCCTCCTTGGCCTCACCTTGGGCCTCGCCTTGGCGAGCCCCGCCTACGCCTACATCGGCCCGGGCGCCGGCTTCGCCCTCTTGTCGTCGTTCCTCGTCGTCTTCACGACGATTCTTCTGGCGATCGCCTCGCTGCTGATCTGGCCCTTCCGCACCCTCTATCGCAAGATCAAGCGCGGCAAGGCACCGGTGCCGCAGATCCGCCGGCTGGTGGTGGTGGGCTTCGACGGCCAGGACCCGCGGCTCACTGACCGCTTCCTCGCCGAGGGCAAGCTGCCCAACTTGCAGCGCCTGGCCGCGCTGGGCTCCTACAGCCGCCTGGCCTCGACCTACCCGTCGATCACCCCGGTCGCCTGGTCGTCGTTCTCGACCGGCACCCACCCGGCGAAGCACAACATCTTCGACTTTCTCGACCGCGACCGCCGCACCTACCTGCCGCTCCTGTCCTCCACCCACATCGGCTCGGTGGACAAGTTCCTGAAGATCGGCAAGTACAAGGTTCCCCTCGGCAAGCCGGACATCCGCCTGCTGCGCCGCTCGACGCCCTGGTGGACTCTGCTCGGCGAGCGCGGCATCTGGTCGACCATCCTGCGCGTGCCGATCACCTTTCCGCCGGACCGCTTCTACGGTGCCGAGCTGTCGGCGATGTGCGTGCCGGACTTGCACGGCTCGCAGGGCACCTTCCTGCTGTTCACCACCCGCAAAGCGAGCAGCAAGTTCAAGGAAGGTGGGCTGCGCGTCGAGCTCGAGCCGGCGCCCGGTGCCAACGGCGACCGCTTCGAGGCCCGCATCGAGGGCCCCGAGAACAGTTTCCTCGAAGGCAACCCGCCGCCACCGCTCGCCGTGCCGATGACGATCGTGCTCGATCGCGCCGCCCAGTCGGTGACGGTGACGATCGACGGCGAGAGCCAGACCCTCATCCCCTGGCAGCTCTCGCCGTGGACCAAGCTGACGTTCAAGGCGGCGCCGCTCGTCAAGGTGAACGGCCTCTGCCGGTTGATGGTGACCGAGATGGACGAGCACTTCTCGCTCTACGTCTCGCCGCTCAACATCGACCCCGAGAGCCCGGCGATGCCGATCTCGCACCCGTCCTACTACTCGACCTACCTCGCCAAGCGGATCGGCCCGTTCGCCACCCTCGGTCTCGCCGAGGACACCTGGTCGCTCAACGAGGAGGTGGTCGACGACGCCACCTTCCTCACCCAGACCCAGGACATCGACCGCGAGCGCGAAGAGATGTTCTTCGCCGGCCTCGACCGCTTGCGCAAAGGGGCGCTGGTCTGCGTCTTCGACGCCACCGACCGCATCCAGCACATGTTCTGGCGCTACCTCGAGAAGGGCCACCCGGCGGCCAAGGGCAAGGACGGCGGTGCCTGCGCCAACGCGATCGAGGACCACTACCGGCGCAACGACGCGATCGTCGGCAAGGTGATGGCCAAGCTGCGCAAGGGCGACCTCCTGGTGGTGATGTCGGACCACGGCTTCACCTCCTTCCGCCGCGGCGTCAACCTCAACCGCTGGCTCCTCGACCAGGGCTACCTGGCCCTGAAGCCGGGGACCGACGGCAGCACGGAATGGCTGCGTGACGTCGACTGGTCGCGCACCCGGGCCTACGCCTTGGGCCTCACCGGCATGTACCTCAACCTCAAGGGTCGCGAGGCTGAGGGCGTCGTCGAGCCGGGGGCGGAGGCGGCGGCGCTCAAGGCCGAGATCATCCAGCGGATGTCGGGCCTACGCGACGACGAGAAGGCGGAGACGGGGATCAACGAGGTCTTCGACACCGCAGCGCTCTACAGCGGCCCCTACCTGGTCAACGCCCCGGACTTCCTGATCGGCTACAACCACGGCTACCGCGTCTCCTGGGACTGTGCCAGCGGCATGGTCTGCGGGCCCGTCTTCGAGGACAACACCAAGGCCTGGAGCGGCGACCACTGCGTCGACCCGCGGCTGGTGCCCGGCGTGCTCTTCTGCAGCCACAAGATCGATGCCGCCGAGCCGGCGATCATCGACCTCGCGCCGACGATCCTGCAGCTCTTCGGCCTCGCCGTGCCCAAGCACATGGACGGCAAGCCGCTCTTCGCCGGCAAGGTGCAGGGTGACCCCTTCGCCCGCCGTCCGGCGGCGAGCTCCGAAGTGGGTGGCCCGGCGGCCGCCAAGGCTGCCAAGGAGGGGAAGGCGGCGGTGAAGGGACCTGCCGTGAAAGCGGGAGGGAAGCAGCGGAAATGAGCCAGCGACGCAGCTTCGATCGGCGCGGGAAGGCGCCGGGGCGCTCGGCCTGGTTGCGAGGCCGGACGCTTCTGGGCGTGCTCCTCGGCCTAGCCGCCGTTGCGCTCCTGGCTGTCGCCTGCGGCAAGGGCCATCGGCGCGACGTGCCGCCGGTGATCGTCCTCGGCTTCGACGGCATGGACCCGGAGCTGACTGGCAAGATGATCGCCGAGGGCAAGCTGCCGAACCTCGCGAAGCTGGCGCACTCCGGCGGCTTCCAACGCCTCGGCACCTCGGTGCCGCCGCAGAGCCCGGTCGCCTGGTCGAACTTCATCACCGGCATGGACTCCGGCGGCCACGGCATCTTCGACTTCATCCACCGCGACCCGAAGACGATGATCCCCTACCTGTCGACCTCGCACGCCGAGGAATCGACCAAGTTCGTGCGGATCAACAAGTACCAGTTCCCCTTGGACGGCGGCGAGATCCTGCTGCTGCGTCACGGCAAACCGTTCTGGGAGGCCCTGGAGGACCGCGGCGTCGAGACGACGATCATCCGCATGCCGGCGAACTTCCCGCCCTCGGGGGCCGCCTCGCACGAGCTCTCGGGCATGGGCACGCCAGACCTGCAAGGCACCCCCGGCACCTTCTCGTTCTACACCTCCGAGCTCTTCGCCTACTACGGCAAGAAAGTCTCCGGCGGTGAGGTGCACGAGGTCTTCGTCGAAGACGGCAAGATGGAAGACAAGCTCTACGGTCCCAGCAACCCCTTCCTGCAGAAGGCGGAGCGGGCCACCACGCCGTTCACGGTGCTGCTCGACCCCGACGTCGATGCCGCCAAGGTGGTGGTGGGCGACGAGCAGGTGTTGCTCAAGAAGGGCGAGTGGAGCGATTGGGTGCCGGTCGACTTCAAGCTCATCCCCACCCAGCACCTGAAGGGCATCTGTCGCTTCTACCTGCAAGAGGTGCGGCCGGAGCTCAAGCTTTTCGTCTCGCCGATCAACTTCGACCCGGCGGACCCCGCGCTGCCGATCTCCCACCCCGCCGACTACGCCGCCGAGCTGGCCGAGGCCACGGGCCGCTACTACACCCAGGAGATGCCCGAGGACACCAAGGCCCTCAAGGAAGGGGTGTTCTCGCCGCAGGAGTTCCTGGTCCAGGCGCGCTTCGTGGTCGACGACCTGATCCAGCAGTACGAGTACGTGCTCGATCAGTACAAGGGCGGCCTGCTGTTCTACTACTTCGGCAACACCGACCAGGTGGGCCACATGATGTGGCGTACCCTCGATCCCGGCCATCCCGCCTACGATCCGGCGGTCGATGGCCCGCTCGCCACGGTGATGCCGGACCTCTACGAGAAGTTCGATCGCATCGTCGGCTACACCCTCGATCACATGCCGAAGGACGCTCTCCTGGTGGTGATGAGCGACCACGGCTTCGCCTCCTGGCGGCGGGCGTTCCACCTCAACTCCTGGCTGCGCGACAATGGCTACCTCGTGCCCCTCGACCCCAGCCGCAAGGAGGGAGGCGAGTACTTCTCGAACGTCGATTGGGGCAAGACCCGGGCCTACGCCCTGGGTTTGAACGGGCTCTACGTCAACCTCAAGGGGCGCGAGAAGAATGGCATCGTGGAGCCGGGTGAGAAGAAGGCGCTCCTCGACGAGATCGGTGCCAAGCTGCTCGAAGTGCGCGACCCCTGGGACGGCCAGGTAGCGATCACCAAGGTCTACCAGAGCGAGGAGTACTACCGGGACCGCGGCTACCTCGACATCGGGCCGGACATGCAGATCGGCTACCGCAAGACGGTGCGCGGCTCGAACGAGTCGGCGCTCGGCGCGCTCACCGCCGAGTGGTTCTCCGACAACACCAACGCCTGGAACGGCGACCACTGCATGGACCACGAGGCGGTGCCCGGGGTGCTGTTCACCAGCCGGCCACTGAAGAAAACTGCCACTTGCCTCAAGGACCTGGCGGCGGCCATCCTCGCCGAGTACGGGATCGAGAACTTTCCGGCCAGCGCCGCTGGCAAGCGCTAGCCGGTACGCAGGGGAGAGAAAGCGGGGCACCGATGTTCGACAAGGTCAAGATCAAGCTCGACAAGGAGCTGGTGGCGCGGATCCAGCGGGTGGCCGACATCGCCGGCTATTCCTCGCCCGAAGAGTTCATCTCGCACGCGCTCGAAAAGGAGCTCGCCAAGCTCGAGGACGCGGGCTCCGAGGAAGAGATCAAGAAGCGGTTGCGCGGCCTGGGTTACATCTCCTGAGGACCGAGCTCCGTTGAGCAGCGTACGAACGGGTATCTGAGACCAGCACACTGTCCACTATGTCGACCGTCAACGCCATCCTGCGAGCCGTCTTCGACGCGGTCCTCGCGCCGTTCTCCGGGCTGCCGCCCTGGGTCGGGCTCACCCTCGTCTCGGCGGTGATCGCGGTGGTGATGCTGCTGGTGTTCAAGAAGACCTCGAACCAGGCGAAGATCGACGCGGTCAAGCAGCAGATCTTCGCTGGCCTCTTCGAGATCCGCCTGTTCAATGACGATTTCCTCGCCATCTTGCGGGCGCAGAAGGACATCCTGCGCCACAACGGCCGCTACTTCCTGCTCACCCTGGCCCCCATGCTGTGGCTGATGGTGCCGCTGGTGCTGGTGATCGCCCAGCTGCAGTTCCACTACGGCTACGCGGGGTTGGCGGTGGGCGAGCCGGTGCTCTTGCAGGTGGACCTCGCCAAGGCGTGGGACGCCACACTGCCGAAGGACGCCAACGGCCGGCCGGCGGTGACCTTGACCGCTCCGGCGGGGGTCGAGCTGGAGACCCCGGCGATCTGGCTGCCGGCGGCCAACCAGCTCGCCTGGCGCTTGCACGCGAGCCAGCCTGGTTCCTACGAGCTCCAGCTGCAAGCCGGCACTGAGACCGTCACCAAGAGCCTGGTGAGCTCGGAGAAGGTTGTCCGTCGCTCGCCGAGCCGGGTCAAGGGCTTCCTCGACCAGCTGCTCTATCCGGCGGAGGAGCCGCTGCCGGCGGCAAGCCCCATCGACCACATCTCCCTCGCCTATGCGGAGACGGACGTCGACATCCTCGGCTTCAAGCTGCACTGGATGATCTGGTTCTTCATCCTCTCGCTCGTTTTCGCCTTCGCCCTGAAGGGCGTTTTCGGCGTCACGATTTAGTCGACCGCGGGGTGCGCGGCCCCGAGCAGAGGCCCGTTGGAGTTCGTGGCTGGCGTGCGTAGCCCCTGCCGCGCGGGCTCTGTGGGGTCGAGACGATGGCGATGCAGCTCCCCCGTGATGGCAGTGTAGAGGCTCCCGTGACGCCCCGGCGGCCGCTCGCCAGGCCCCGTCTCTGGCGCCGACTCGGTCGCTGGCTGGTCCGCCTCGCGCTGCTGGGTCTTGCCGGCCTGGGGCTGCTCTCGGCGGCCCTCTGGCTCGAGCATCGCAGGCCCCTCGAGCTGCCCCGCCCGAGCGGGAGCTACCCGGTCGGCCGGTTGGAGCTCGCCTGGCGAGACGACGCTCGCCCGGACCCCTACGCTCCACCGCCGGGCCGTCCCCGCGAGCTCCCCGTGTGGATCTGGTTCCCGGCCGCCCCCGACGCTGCATCGCGCCCCGCCGACTACATGCCCGCGGCGTGGCGGCAGGCCTACGCCCAGGAGCTCGGCTGGCCGATGGTCCACTTCCTGAGCCGCGATCCCGGCCGGGTGCGCGCCCATGCTTTCGAGGCGCCGCCCCTCGCGAGCGCCCCAGTGGCCTTCCCGGTCGTCGTGCTGCGCTCCGGGATCGGCAGCCTGGCCCTCGATGCCACGACCCTGGCCGAGGAGCTCGCCAGCCACGGTTACGTCGTCGTCGCTTGTGATGCGCCCGCCAGCACCGTCTTCGTGGTGCAACGGGACGGCCGCGTGATCGCGCGGACGGTCGCCGGCAACCCCGGCGACGCACCCATGGCGGAGGCGGAGCGCGGCCGGCTCCTCACGCAGCTGCTGGCGGTGTGGACCGCCGATACCCGTTTCCTCGTCGCGCGGCTCGCCGAGCTCAACGCCAGCGATCCGAGCGGCCGTTTCCGCGGCCGGCTCGATCTCGCGCACCTCGGCGTCGTCGGCCACTCCTTCGGCGGCGCCACCGCGGCCCAGTTCTGCCACGACGATGCCCGCTGCACGGCCGGGATCGACCTCGATGGCGCGCTCCACGGCAGCGTGGTGGAGGAGGGCTTGCGGCAGCCCTTCCTCTTCCTGCTGAGCGACCACGGCGAAGCCTGGCAGAGCCCGGACTGCGCGGTCTGCGCCGGCATCCGTGCGGTGGCCAGGCGACGGCCGAGCGACACCTTGATCGTCACCCTGCGCGGTTCCCACCACTTCAGCTTCAGCGATCAGGCCCTGCTCAAGAGCGGTCTGGTGATCGAGGTCCTGGCCAGGCTGGGCGTCTTTGGCGGGCTCGATGCGCGGCGCGGCCTCACCGCCACCGGGGAGTACGTCCGCAGCTTCCTCGACGTCCAGCTGCGCGGCGCGCCTCCCGGTGCTCTCTTCCGGGAGCCGCTCGTCCCGGAAGCGAGCTTCGAGGCCCCCTGAAGGTCGGCCCCTCCGGCTATGCTCCGCGCTGCCTTGCCTCACTCCAGGGAGAACCACATGTCGAGCCTCAAGAACAAGGTCGTCTCGCCACGAGCCGTCGCCGCCTCGCTCGCCGAGCTGTGGTCGCCGCGCGTCGTCGCCGAGCTGGACGACAACTACGTCAAGGTCGCCAAGGTGCACGGCACGTTCGGTTGGCACGCCCATGACGAGGAGGACGAGCTCTTCTTCATCTTGAAGGGCCGTCTGCGCTTGGAGATGGAGAGCGGGGCCGTCGAGCTGGGCGAGGGTGAGGCGTTCGTCGTCCCCAAGGGCGTGCGTCACAACCCGGTGGCCGACGAGGAGTGCCATCTGTTGCTGGTCGAGCGCAAGAGCACGCTCCACTCCGGCTCTGCGGTCACCGACAAGACCCGCTCGCTCGCCGAACAGCTGCGACCCGTCTGACGAGGTCGCTGCGGGCGGCGTACGGATCGGGACTCTGGGCGTCCGCCGGCGGACGCCCGGCTCGCGGTCGAGAGCTCGTCGAGATCCAATAAGTCCTCTGGAATCATAAAATTACGAGAACATCTCTCGGCTGGCAGTGAGGCTGCACCGAGGGCCGGTGGGCGCGCGAAAAGACGTGCGCCCCTGACCAGGAGGTACAGCGATGAAGAAGGGTTTGATCTGGTTTGGCGTGCTCGCGGCCATCGCGGTGGTGGTGACGCTCGCTCTGCCGCCGCAGGAGGCCGAGTCGCTCGGCGCCCTGTCCTACAAGTGGACCTGCTACCCGAACACCTACTGCAACTTCACCGTCACCTCGAGCAGCCATGCCGCCTACCGCTGGAACTTCGGGGACGGCACACTCTCGAGCTGCTCGACCTCGAAGGACATCACCCACAGCTACTCGATCCCGCCAGGGGAGCAGAGCTTCAACGTCTCGCTGATCGGCTACAACTCGACCTCTTGCAGCAGCCCGGACAACATCGTCGGCTGCTCGGTCACGGCGATCAACTCGGGCGTCGGGGGCCACCCGCCCTACTCGGGCACCTGCCCGTAGCTCCCACCCGGCGCCCGGCGTGGCGCCCTGCACTGCCAAAGGGGCCGGCCTCGAGCCGGCCTCTTATCTTTTGGGGGGGACGCGCGGCGCGCCCGTTAGTGACCGGCATGCCAAATGCAACTCCCCGCCGCGCCGCACGTTGTTGCAAGGCAAGGACGGGAGCACGGGGCCGCCCAGAGAGCATGCATCAGGACCTCACTCGCCAAGACCCTCCACTGCCGCGCTGGCCGGCCCTGGGTACCGCGACCCTCACCGAGCCGCCAGCGAGTGAAGCCCTCCGGGGCGAGGAATGGCAGAACACCGCACTTCCCGCGCGAGACCGCTTCGTGGGGCGCTACCTGTTGCTCGAGCTCGTCGGGCGCGGCGGCATGGGCGAGGTCTACGTCGCCTACGACCCCGAGCTCGACCGCAAGGTGGCGCTCAAGCTCGTCCGCAGCGACCAAGGCGGTGCCACCGCCCAGGCCCGCCTGGTCGCGGAAGCCCAGGCCGCAGCACGCCTGACGCACCCGAACGTGGTGCGCATCTACGACGTGGGGGCGGTGGGGCACCGAGTCTTCCTGGCGATGGAGCTGATCGAGGGCACCGACGTTGCCGTCTGGGGACGCGCGGCGCCACGGGCCTGGCGAGAGGTCTTGCGGCTCTTCTGTGAGGCGGGCCGCGGCCTGGCTGCTGCCCATGCTGCCGGCTTGGTGCACCGTGATTTCAAGGCCAGCAACGTCCTGGTGGCAACGGATGGCCGGGTGCTGGTCGCCGACTTCGGCGTCGCGCTGGACCTCGGCCAGGAAGGGAAGACGGGGCTGGCTCGCCGCCGGCCGTCGTCGCCGCCGGTGGCCGGCACCTGGGCCTACATGGCTCCCGAGCAGATGCGGGGCGGCGTGGTGGACCACCGCGCCGACCAGTTCAGCTTCTGTGCGGCGCTCTGGGAGGCCCTCTACGGTGAGCCACCCTACGCCGGAGACAGCGTGGCTGCGCGGCTCCTGGCGATCGCCAGCGGCAGCCCGTCAGCACCGCGGGAGCGGCGAGTCCCCCTCTGGCTGCGCCGGGTCGTCGAACGCGGCCTCGCGCTCGACGCGACGAATCGCTTCCCGAGCCTGGAAGCCCTCCTCGCAGCCCTGTCGCGGCGTGCCGCCACGGTACGGCGCCGCTGGCAGGCCGCAGCCCTGCTGGTCGCGGCGGGGCTTGCGGCCGTCCTCTGGTGGCGCCTGCCGCCGCCGGCGGCCGAGCTCTGCACGGGTGGCGAGCGAAAGCTCGCCGGGGTCTGGGATGCTGGCCGCAAGGTCGCGGTGCGCGCCGCCCTCGGCCGTTCCGCCGTCGCGAGCGGAGTAGGCCCCGGTGGCGAGGTGATCTGGACCCGCATCGAGCCCCTGCTCGATGCCTATGCTGAGGCCTGGGCTCGCCAGCATGACGATTCCTGCGCCGCGACCCGGCTGCGCGGCGAGCAATCGAGCGAGCTCCTCGACCTGCGGATGGCCTGCCTCGAAGAGCGTCGCCAGGAGCTGCGGACGGCGAGCGACCTGCTGGCCGGCGAGGATCCCGCCACGGCGCGCAACGCCCTGTCGATCGCCCGCGGCCTCTCGAGCCTCGCCGGCTGTGCCGACGCGCGCAGCCTGCTGACGCCGGCGGCTCCACCGGCCGAGGCAGCGGTGCGGGCACGGATCGCGGTCGTGCGGGCCCTGATCGCCGAGAGCAAGGTGTTGGAGAAGGCCGGGCGCTTCGGCCAGGCCCACGCCCTGGCTGAGCGGGCGGCTGCCGAGGCCGAGGAGATCGCCTACGCGCCGCTGACCGCCGAGGCCCAGCTGGCCTTGGCCACCACCGCCGGCCGGACCGCGCATGCCGGCGCGATGCGCGAGGCCCTGCTCGCCGCCCTCGACTTCGCCCAGGCCAGCCGTCACGATGAGGTGGTCGCTCGCGCTCTCACCATGCTGAGCCTGGCTGCCCTGCTGAACGGCAACCCGAACGAGGCGGAGCTCTGGCTGCGGCTCGCCGGCTCGGCGATCGAACGCCTCGGCGAGGGCGGCGAGATCGCGGCGCAGCGGCAGTACTTCGCCGGCCTGGTGGCGCAGCAGGAAGGGCGGGCCGAGGCTGCCGTCGAGCATTTCGTGCGCTACCTCACTCTCGTCGATGGCGGCTCCACGGCCTCGCAGGCCGCGCTCCACGGGGCCTACCTCAACCTCGGCATCGCGGCGGCCGAGCTGGGGCGCAGCGCTGCTGCCCGGACCTACCTCGAGAGCAGCCTGCGGGAAGGCCGTGAGGTCTATGGGCTGGCCCATCCTGGCGTGGCGGCGACGCTGACCGCCCTCGGCAGCTTGGAGCTGCGGGAGGGGCGTCTGGCGGCCGCCGAGGCGCGCTATCGGCAGGGCCTGAGCATCTTCGAGGGGGTGGGCACGCCCAGCCCAGGGCTGGCCGAGGCCCAAACCGGGCTGGGGCGTGCCCTGCTCGCGCAGGGCCGGGCCAGCGAAGCCGTGCCCGTGCTGGAGGCCGCGGTCCGCCTGCAAGCCGAACGACCGCTCGACCCCCTCGACCTCGCGCGGAGCCGCTTCACGCTGGCTCGCGCTCTGGCGCTCACCTCCCCGCAGGCCGTGCCTGGGCGAGCCCGCCGGCTCGCGCTCGCCGCCCGCGAGGCCCTGGCCGGCCTCGGTGAGCGAGGGCGCCCGGAGCTCGCACGGGTAGCGGCCTGGCTGGCTGCTCAGGGAGGCCGATGAGCGCCGGCGGCACTGCGGAAACCACCCTCGTCCTGCACGGCGAGGTCGCCGGCAGCCCGCGGTCCTACCTGCTGGGGACCGGCCTCAACCGGATCGGCAGCCGCCTCACGGGCGATGTCGTGCTCGCCCATCCCAGTGTCTCGCGGCGCCACGCCTTGCTGATGGTGGAGCCGGCGGCGCTCGGCCTGGAGGACCTCGGCAGCAAGAACGGCAGCTTCGTGAACGGCCGGCGGGTCGAGAGCGCTCGCCTGTGCCTGGGGGACGAGCTGCGCTTCGGATCGGTTCGCCTGCGGCTCGAGCGCCTCACCACCGAGGAGGCCACTCTCGCCTTCGCTCTCGCCCCGCCGCGAGGAGGGCGTGCGAGTGCCGCTGCGGAGGGGGACTCGACCGCCCTCGCCGAGGGTGCGGGCTTACCGGGTGGTGGGCCGGGCGCCGGTGCGCAACCCGGCTCGGACCAGGAACTCGCTCGGCGAACGGCCTGGCTCGAAGCGATCGCCGAGGCGATTCCGGCGGCCGGCCGGGGGGAGCTGGCACCGGCGCTCGCCGTCCTGGCCAGGACGACGGGGGGCGACGGGGCCGCCCTGCTCGAGGCCCGCGGCGGCGAGGTCGTCGTCCTCGCGTGCGCCGGCTTGCTGGCGAGCGAGTCCACCTTGACGGCCGTCCTCGCTCCCGGACCGGCCGCGGACGGCACCACCTTGAGCGCCCGGCTCGACGGCAGCACCGCGGCCCGCGCCTTGGTGATCTGGGGGACGGCGACGGACGCCGCGGCCGGCGCTTGGCTGCCCCTGGTGCTGCGCCTCTTCGACCGGGCCCTACCGGCCCCCCTGCAGCCACCCGAAGCGGCGTCTCGCCCGCTCGTCGTGCCCGCGGGCTGGGTGGTCGGCCGCTCGCCGGCGATGCGCCACCTCCTCCAGCAGGTGGCCAGCCTGGCTGCCGCGGAGCTGCCGGTCCTCATCTTGGGAGACACGGGCGTGGGCAAGGAGGGCGTCGCGCGGCTCCTTCACGGCTCGTCTCGCCGCCGGCACGGGCCGTTCGTGGCGCTCAACTGTGCGGCGATCCCCCGCGACCTCCTCGAAGCGGAGCTCTTCGGGGTCGGCCGCGGGGCTGCCACGGGCGTGCGGGAGCGGGCCGGCACTTTTGCGCAGGCGGCGGGCGGCACCCTGCTGCTCGACGAGGTGGGAGAGCTGCCGGCCGAGCTGCAGGCCAAGCTGCTCCGGGCGCTGCAGGAAGGGGAGGTCCAGCCCCTCGGCGCCGGGGCACGGCGCACCGACGTGCGCGTGCTGGCGGCCACCAACGCGGCCCTCGAAGAGCGGGTCGCCGCGGGCACTTTCCGCCAGGACCTCTTTTTCCGGTTGGCCGGCGCGGTGCTGCGGGTGCCGTGCCTCGCCGAGCGCCGGGAGGACATCCCTGCCCTCGTCGAGCACTTCCTGGCCCTCGCCTCGCGGGAGGCCGGCAAGGCGATCCGTGGAATCTCGGTGGCGGCGCTCGCCCAGCTCGTCGAGCATCCTTGGCCGGGAAACGTGCGGCAGCTTGAGAACCTGGTGCGCCGGCTGGTCTGGTTGTCGGCAGGCTCCGAGGTGGTGGTGCCGGCGTCCCTCGTCGCCGCCGGGCTCCAGGCACCGGCGTCGGGCGATCCGGCGCCGCCGGCCACGCCGCTCGATCTCGCTGCCCTGGAGCGGCGAGCGGTCGAGGAGGCCTTGCGGCGGGCCGCCGGCAGTCCCACGCGGGCCGCCGCCCTGCTGGGGATCACCCGCCCCTCGCTCTACCGCCGCCTCGAACGCTACGGGCTGCGCCGATCGGCTCACTGAACCCCGCCGTGGTGACAATTTCGGCCGGCCGCGACCTATGCTCTCCGTCAACCTGTGATCGGGAGAGCCCCATGCCCAGAGTCCTCATGCAAGTCCTCAGAACCGGCGCCGTGTGCGCCTTGTCCCTGTTGCCGGCGGCCGTCGCCACCGCTGACGAGCCACGCCAGGCGAGCGGCTCGTTCCACGGCCATGAGTGGTCCTTCGAGGCCTTCGGCGCCTATGCGTTCCCCGCCAAGGTGGGCCTCGACGACCAGGCGGGCGTGCGGGTCGCGGTGTCGAACGGCCGCTTCAAGGCGGCCGGCTTCGATCCGATCTGGGACCGCGAGCACGCCATCGACGCCTTCTTCGTCGATGACGAGACCCTGGTCGTCTACTTCGACTTTCTGCCCAGCGGCAAGTACGCCGGCTTGCACTATGCCTTCGGCTCGGGAGACGGCTGCGGCTACTGCTACGACGGGACCGTGAAGTCCACCGTCAAGCTCTCTGGCGGCCACATCCAGGGGCAGCTCAGCCTGCCGGCCAAGGAGGGCGAGGTGAGCTTCGACGTCAGCTTCGACGTGCCGGTGGCGTCGAGCGACTATGGCAAGCCGCTCGCCGCCGACTTCGGCGAGCCTGGCAAGGTCTACGCGGCCTACCACCAGGCGCTCGCTGCCACCCCGGCGGCGCTCGCACCCCTGCTGCCGGCGTCCGAGGCCGCCGACCTCGGAGCGCACGGCGACGGCATCCTCGCCTCCCGCCGCGAGGGGCACCCCACCGGGTCCTATCGCATCACCCGCGGCTGGGTGCAGGGCGAGCGGGCGCTGCTGCTCGTCGAGGGGGAGACCTCCTACGCCAAGGTCAAGACCGAGGTGCTCCTGGTGCGTGAAGAGGGTAGCTGGAAGGTGGAGGACGAGATCCTCCAGGTCCGCCTCGGCGACGGCTGAGGCCACCACCCCTGAGGGCGGCGCCCGTCGCCTCGGCCGGCGTTAGGTTGGCCGCGATGCGCCGGGCACTCCGCTTCGCCGGTGGAGGTCTGCTGGCCGCTGCCGGCCTGGCGTTGCTCGGCCGGGCGCGGGAGCGCGCCTACCACGACCGCCTTACCCGCCGGCTTGCCGCGCGCGCCGGCCAAGCCCCGGTGGCCGTCGACCGGTCTCGGCTGGCCGAGCTGCCACCGCCGGTCGCCGCCTACTTCGAGCGCTGCCTGCAAGACGGGCAGGGGATGATCCGAACGGCACGGCTCTGGCAGTCCGGCCGGCTCCGTACTCGCACCGAGGTCGAGCGCTGGACGACGTTCACCGCCCGCCAGCTGGTGGTTCCGCCGGCGCCTGGCTTCGTCTGGGAGGCGCGGGTCCACCTGCCGCTGGGCACCCATGTTCGGGTGGTCGACAGCTACGTCGACGGGGTGGGAGCCGGCAGGGTGAGCTTGCTTTCCCTGCTCGCGCTGGGCGGCGAGGCGGGCCTGCCGGAGCTCAACGCCGGTGCCTTGCACCGCTACCTCGCCGAGGCGGTGTGGTTCCCTACCGCTCTCCTCCCCCAAGCCGGTGTCGAGTGGACGGCGCTCGACGACCGGCGGGCGCTGGCTCGCCGGCGCGACCACGGCACCGAGGTCTCGCTCGAGTTCCGGTTCGCGGACGGTGAGGTCGAGGCAATCTATGCACCGGCGCGGTTCGGCCGCTTTGCCGGCGGCTATCGGCCCGTGCCCTGGGAGGGGCACTTCGCCGGCTACCGCGAGGAGGCCGGCATGCGTGTGCCGACCTACGGCGAGGTGGGCTGGTACCTCGACGGCCGCCTGCAGCTCGTCTGGCAGGGTGAGCTGCAGGCGGCGCGCTACGAGCTGGCGACCTGCGCCGCGCCGGGCGTCGCCAGGGCCGCCGCGACGTAGGGGATGAGGCCGCCGGCGGCGAAGATCTCGGCCATCGGCCCGGCGAGCGGCAGGCCCTGGTAGCGCCGGCCCGCGAGCAGCACGGTGCCCTCTACGGGGTCGACCTCCAGCGGCTCGCCGTCGCGCACCGCCGCGTAGAAGGCCTCGTCCCGCAGCACGATCATCGGTAACGCTTCGTTGACCAGGTTGCGCTTGTGGATGAAGGCGAAGCTGCGTGCGACGACCGCCTTGACGCCTGCTCCGCGCAGCGCCCACACTGCCTGCTCGCGGCTCGAGCCGGTGCCCCAGCCCTCGCCGGCGACGATCACGTCGTCACCGGCGGTGACGCGGGAAACGAACTCTGGCCGGAAGTGCTTGAAGGCGCGGGCGCCCAACTCGCCGAGGTCGGTCAGGTGGCAGAACTCGGCGGCGATCATCGCGTCGGTGTCGACGTGGTCGCCGAACAGTTGCGCGCGGCCGCGGGTGACGCTCTCCTGCGCCGTGGTGGTCTCCAGGTGCTGCTCGCCGGGCGCGGCGGCGAGAGGGAGCGCCGGTTCCATGCGGGCGAACGACGGGCGGGCCGTGCGTGGCGCCAGGAACCGCGAAGCGCGCTCGCGGTCGATCGCTGCCACCAGCGGCCGCGGGTCGGCCAAGCGCATGGCCGAGGAGGAGGCGGCGACGGTGAGGGCCGAGGCCAGCCAGGCGATGCTGCCCTTGCCCATCCGGTTGGGGAAGTTGCGGTTCTGCGACGAGAGCCATACCTCGCCCGGTTGCGCCCGGTCGCTGGCGATGCCGATGCACATGCTGCAGCCGGGCTCACCGATGCGGTAGCCGGCGCGCTCGAAGACCGCCAGGAGGCCCCGCTCGCGCAGGCGCTCGACGATCTCCAGGCTGCCGGGAACGACCAGCCGGTTGGTGCTCGCCACCGGCCGCTCGCCGCGCTCCCAGGCCTGCTCCAGCACCAGCGCGGCGAGCACCAGCTCCTCCTCGCTGGTCGTGCAGGCGCCGATGAAGCAGCCGTCGAGGGCCTGGTCCAGCGCCTCCTCGACGGGGCAGACGTTGTCCGGTGAGAAGGGCCTCGCCACCTGCGGGCCCATGCCGTTGAGCGCGATCTCGAAGGTCTCCAGATAGTGGGCATCGGGGTCGGGGGCGAACCACCAGCCGCCCTGGCGGTAGGCGGGGTCGCGGCGGGCGCGCAGCGTCTCCTCGGTGGCGGCGTCCGGGGCGAAGATGCCGTTGAGACCGCCCAGCTCAGCCGTCATGTTGGCGATGCTGAAGCGGAAGTCGCTCGACAGGTCGGCGGGATGGTCCGCGGTGTACTCGACGCTGCGCTCGAGGGCGGCGGTGTTGCGACCGAGCTGGCCGAGGGTGCGGAGGATGACGTCCTTGCCGGTCAGGCCGAAGTCGAGGCGGCCGGAGTAGTGCACGCGGATGGCCTCCGGCACCTGGATCCAGGTCTCGCCGCGCACCATCGCCGCCACCACGTCGGCACCGCCGAGCCCGATGGCGAAGGCGCCCAGGCCGCCGTGCGAGCTGGTGTGCGAGTCAGCGCCCAGCACGACCTCACCCGGCAGCACGAGCTGGCGATAGAACTCGGTGTGCATGATCGTGGTGTTGGCGTCGAAGAAGTAGCGCAGGTCGGCGCTCTTCGCGAACGCCCGCGAGAGCTGCACCAGCTTCTGGGTCCGCACGTCGTTCGCCAGGGTGCCGGGGTCCACGGTGTGATCGAGGGCAAGGTAGAAGCGGTCGCTGCGGTGGAGCGGCGGACGGCCCAGCGCCTCGTAGGTCTGGTTCATGCCCTGCCAGGCGATCTCGCTGGCGAGCGTCCAGTCGACCGCCACCAGCAGCGAGTCGCCAGCGCGGACATCCGGCCGCCGCCAGCCGCTGGCATGCTGCAGCAGGATCTTCTCGGTGAGGGTCATCGGGCGGCGAGAAGGGTGGTTCATGATCGCTCCTGGACGAGGTCGCTGGGGGGAACGGGCTCAGTGCTGGCTCGGCTCGGCGTCTGCCTCGCCGCCCACGGTGGGGCCTGGCGGGCCGAGCGCGACCTGCTGCGAGATCACCCGGGCGAGCCGGACGAGGGCTTCCTGCAACCGCTCGTCCGGGTGGGACACGAAACAGAGGCGCAGCGAGTGCGCCGGGGGGCCTTGCGGGCAGGTGGCGAAGATCTGCCCCGGCGAGAAGGCCACGCTCTCGATGTCGACGGCCTGATCAAGGAGCTGCGTGGTGTCGTGCTCGGGGGGCAGCTCGAGCCAGGCGAACATGCCGGCCGTGGGCCGGCTCCAGCGCACCGCGGAAGGCAGATGGGCCTCGAGGGTGTCGATCGCCAACTGGCAACGGCGGCCGTAGACCGAGCGGACACGCGCCAGATGCTCGGCGAGCTCGCCGGTCGCGAGAAAGGCGCAAACCAGGTGCTGCGCGAAGTCGGCGGCGTTGAGATCGGCGGCTCGCTTCAGCTCGAGCGCGACCGAAGCGTACTCGGGCGGCACCACCAACCAGGCGAGCCGCAAGCCGGGAGCGAGGATCTTCGAGAACGAACCGGTGTGGAAGACCCCTGCCGGCTCGATGGCCGCCAGCGCCGGCGGTGGATCCGGGGAGTAGTCGAGGAAGCCGTAGGCGTCGTCCTCGAGGATCGGGATGGCGAAACGGCGGCCGAGCTCACAGAGGCGCTCACGGGCCGCGCGATCGAGGCTCACCCCGAGCGGGTTGTGCCCGGTGGGGACGGCGTAGAGCAGGGCCGGCCGCCAACCGCCGAGCAACCGATTCTCCAGCGCCTCGAGGTCGAAGCCGTTCGCGACCTGGTAGGGGAGCGTCTCGATGCTGAGGTCCAGGCTGCGCGCTGCCGCCACGAAGCCCTCGTAGGTCACCGCTTCGGCGGCGACCGTCTGGCCAGGATCGACCAGCAGGCGCAGAACGAGGTCGATCGCCTGGCTGGTGCCGTGCGTGAGGAGCACCTGCTGCGGCTCGCAGGCAATCCCGCGCCGGGCGAGCAGCTCGACCACCTGCTTTTTGAGCAGCAGGAGCGAGAACTGGTACTGGAGAGTCGTCGGCGAGCGGCGCAGCAGGTCGTCGGCCAAGGCCGCCAGCTCCGCGGCCGGGAACAGATCGCGATCCGGCAGCCCGAGAGCGAGCGAGATGACGTCGGATCGCTGGCTGATCTCCAGCATCTTGGCGAGCTGGAACGTGCGTTGGGCGCGCGCGGCGCGCGCCAGAGGAAAACGAGCCCCCAGGCTCACCGGCAGCCTCCATTGTCCAGGCCTGCCACGGTCAGGCCGCCCGGCTCTCCGCGGCTGCCTGCTCGCCGCTTGCCAGCACCAGGCTCATCGCCCGGCCGTCCTCGCTGAACACCAGCCCCAGCTCGCCGAGGCGAGCGAGCGTCGCCGCGACCTCTGCCGCCGCCACGTCGGGCAGCGAGCGAGCCAGGCCGGCGAGGTTGTGGGGATGGTCGAGGACCGCGAGGACCCGCGCTGCGAGCTCGTCGAGGTGGTGCTCTCGCGGGCCCTCGCCGCGGGTGTCGAGCACCCGCTGGGGGTCCTCTGGGTCGACCGTGAGCTGGGGCCGCTGCGGCGCCGGGCCCTGCCAGAGGTCACGCCAGACCCGCACCCTCTCGCGCATCGCGTCGAGCCAGCGCGCGGTCGCCAGGCGGTAGCTCGGGCTCGGGTTGCGGTCCGTGAAGTAGTACACCAGCCGGTCGAGCACCTCCGGCTCGAAGGGGTAGATGTACTCGAAGTACTCGGCGGCGTGGAGGTCGAGGTCGTAGTCCTTGGCCTGGACGAAATAGGGGCTGAAGCGGTCGAAGCGCACGGGGAAGACGCCGCTCGGTGGCGGCAGGTGATGGAAGCGGGGGAAGCTCTCGACGTAGCCGCGGTACGTCGCCTCGTCTTCGCGCGGGAAGCCCACCAGGACGTTCCACACTGGATTGATCGCGAGCCGAGCACACCCCTTGAGGAAGCGCAGGTTGACGAAGGATGTAGTCCCCTTGCGCATTAGTTTGAGAGTTGGCGTGGCCAGAGACTCGATCCCGGGTTGCAGCGTGTTGACCTGTGCGCGCGCCAGCACGGCGAGCTCGTCGTCTTTGAGGTCAGCCTTCACCTCATAGAAGATGCTCGCGGAGGGCGGAGGTGTTAGCTGCGGGAAGACCTCCTGGAGGTAGCTGCGCGGCATGATGTTGTCGACCGACTCGAAGTGGTTGCAGCGCTCCCCGTAGCGGCTGAACAGCTGACGGAACTGCTCGAGGGCGTTTGCGGGGCTCATCTCGCGAAACGCCATCGTGCCGCCGTTCAGGCCGCAGAAGGTGCAATGCGCCCGTTCCCCCCACCAGCACCCGCGTGAGGTCTCGAAGAGGATGAACGGCTCGAGGCCACGGTCCGGGAAGTTCGCCGCCAGAAGATCGATGAACGGCCCATAGTCGAGCGGGACCTCCTTGTCGAGCCCCACCTCTTCGCCGAGTGGCGGCACCGTTGGCTTCGCTCCCGTCTGATTGGCACGGCTCAACACGCCGCGGATGCCGTGGCAAGCCTCCTGGTCGCCGGCCAAGAGCTGGCCCACGAAGAGGGGGAAGCTCGCCAGCGCCGGCCCGGAGAAGACGAAGTCGATCGCCTCGACATGCTTGGCGATCTCCTGGCCCATCGGGGTCTCGCAGTTGGCTCCCCCCACCAGAGTGACGATGGCGGGGTTGCGCGCCTTGAGCAGGCGTGCCATCGCGAAGGTGGCGACGTTCTGCGAGAACATCGAGGTGAAGCCCACCACCGCGTAGCTCGCGAGGTCGTAGCGGTCGATCAGCTCCTCGAGGAACGCCTCGACGCCGCGCCGCTTGTCGAGCAGCCGCCACTTCAAAGCCTCGATCTCGGGCCCACGGCCGGAGAAATACCGCTTGAAGTAGGCAAAGCTGTTGTCGGCCGTGTCCGGGAAGGCGACCTGGCGGAAGAACCAGTCGCCGGCCCCAGCCGAGCTGGCCTCCAAAGACTCGATGCTCTGGTAGTCCTCGAAGCCCATGTAGTGCGCCATGTCGTGGTTGAGGTAGTGCACGTCGCAGCAGGCGCGGCCGGCGTGCTCCGACTCGGTCAGGGACTTCAGCTGGGTGAGGGCGAGCGAGGGCCGCTGCAAGGAGGCGAACGGCATGTTGATCAGGGCGATTCTCAGCATCCGCTTTCCCCCCTCTCGGGGGCAGGTGACCGCGGTCGGTCCGCCGCCCGCCGTGCCCTCGCCCCGTCAACGCGTCTCGCTCTACAGTGCGGCCTTGACTGGGAAGCGGGACGATGCCGGGTGGGCAGCCGGCTGCGACCTGTGCTACATTCCGCCCGTCTCGCGGCGCCGCCCGGCGCTCTGCAGGCGAGACGCAGGACGGCCTCAGGCGCTTAGCTCAGTTGGTTAGAGCGCTACCTTCACACGGTAGAGGTCATCGGTTCGAGTCCGATAGCGCCTACCACGTCTTCCCCGCCGCTCCCTAGCGAGCGCATCGCACTGAAAACAAAGCCCGTTACGGCGGTTCGAAATGTCCCGTTGAGGCAGGACACGCCCACGTCGCATCGTCGCCTCTGCCGCCGCAGGTAGAATCGCTCCCGAAGCCTTCTTCCCGTCGCACTTCCCGTCGCTGAGGGCCTCCCCGTTGGGCAGGCGCGAGGGAGGTCTCGACTCGGTATCCCGGTCGGCCCAGCGCGCGGCTCACTTCTCCGCAGGCCTTCTGGGCCGTGGAGCGGCGGCGACGGATCAGCCATGTTCGCTCGGAGGAAGCCATGGAAACCCACCGGATCTTCAAGATGTCCTTCGCCGGCGTGTACCCTCACTACGTCCAGAAGGCGGAGAAGAAGGGACGCACGAAGCAGGAGGTCGACGAAGTCATCTGCTGGCTGACGGGCTACAGCCCCCAGGCCTTGGCGCAGCAGATCGAGGCGAGGAAGGACCTCGAGACGTTCTTCAGCGAAGCGCCCCTGCTGCATCCGAACGCCAGCAAGATCACCGGTGTCATCTGCGGCGTGCGGATCGAAGAGATCGACCATCCGCTGATGCGGAAGATCCGCTACATGGACAAGCTGGTGGACGAGTTGGCCAAGGGCAGGCCGATGGCGAAGATCCTTCGCGAGTGATCCTTCCGGGCCATCGGGCGCGCCTCGCGGTCTCCGAGCAGGGGAAGGTTCTGCGCTAGACTTGGCACATCCATCAATGCTTAGAGGCCACGACCTTGCTGAGGTGGCCTCCCTCCCGCGAGCGGATGGGCGCAGAGACCTTCATCGGACGCTATTGGGCCAAGACGGGTGCTGCGGGCGAGGAGCCGGCGTACCACCCGCTCGTCTACCACGGTCTCGACGTGGCGGCCGCCGGCGAGGCGCTGCTCGCAGCGCGGCCGGAGCTCCTCGCTGCGATGGTGGCGGTTTCCAGGGTCGCGGAGGCTGAGCTCCGCGGCTGGCTCACCTTCCTTCTCGCGATACACGACCTCGGCAAGATCGCCGACAGCTTTCAGGCCCTGGCCCCGGAGCTGATGCAGCATCTGCAGGGCCGCCGTGCGCGACTGCCCTACGATGTTCGCCACGACCGCCTGGGATTCGCGCTGTGGAAGAGCGGGCTCGCCAAGCAACTGGGCCCGGCTCTCGGCTGCGCAGCCGAGAAGGGTCCTGGAAAGGCCCAGCACCGGCGCCTGGAAATCTGGCTGCAGGCAGCGATGGGTCACCACGGACGGCCCGTCGAGGGAGTCGGGGCGCAGCTTCAGTACCGGCTCGCCGAGGACTTTACCGCGGTGGAAGCGGATGCCGTCGCGATCTGGCGGCAGCTCGCTGCCCTGCTGCTGCCGGCCGGGGTGCCCGCAGCCGTCCTGGCGGAGGACGCCGACGAGGACGCGGCCTGCGGGGCGAGCTGGCTGGTGGCCGGCTTCGCCAACCTGGCGGACTGGATCGGCTCCAACCGCCTCTGGTTTCCCTTCCAGCCGCCCGCGCGAAGCTTTGCCGAGTACTGGCACGAAGTGGCGAGGAAGGCCGCCCCGCGAGCCGTCGCGGAGGCGGGCGTCGGCAGCCAGCCGGTGCGCGCCGCCCGTGGGCTGCGGGGCTTGTGGCCGGAGGCCGCTAACTGGAGGCTCTCCGAGCTGCAGGCGTTGGCCGAGACGATCCCCCTTGCCGACGGCCCGCAGCTTTTCGTCCTCGAGGAGGTGACGGGCGGCGGCAAGACGGAGGCTGCCCTCACCCTCGCCCATCGCCTGATGGCCCAGGGCCTCGGCGACGGCCTCTTCTTCGCTCTCCCGACGATGGCGACGGCCAACGCGATGCACGAGCGGCTGGCAGGGATGTTCCGCCAGCTGTACTCGCCGGCGGCGACCCCCTCGCTCGTCTTGGCGCACGGTCGCAGCCACTTGCAGCTCGCCGGCCGCCTGGCGGCGACGACCACCGATGCCGCCTACCAGCGAGGCGAGCCCACGGCCTCGCAGGACTGCGCCGCCTGGCTGGCCGACAGCCGCAAGAAGGCGCTCCTTGCCCAGGTGGGCGTGGGGACGATCGACCAGGGCTTGCTCGGGGTGCTGCCGGTGCGCCATCAGGGGCTGCGGCTCGTCGGCCTGGTGGGGAAGGTCCTGGTGGTCGACGAGGTCCACAGCTGCGACGCCTACGTGCTGAGCCTGCTCGAGAGCCTGCTGCGCTTCCACGCTCGCTTCGGGGGGAGCGCGATCCTGCTCTCGGCCACCCTTTCCCAGCGCGCCCGCGCCGGCCTCGCGCGGGCCTTCGCCGAGGGGCTGGGGCGCAGCGCCCCCGTCCTCGGGAAGTCGGCCTACCCGCTGCTGACCCGCGTGTCGGCGGCCGGGACCTCGGAGCTTGCCTTCGCCGCCCGCGCCGAGCTCTGCCGTGAGGTCGAGCTGACGCTGCTCACCACCGAGGTCGAGGTCGAGGAGCACCTCGCCACTGCGCTCGCCGGCGGCTGCGCCTGCTGGGTGCGCAACACGGTGGACGATGCGATCGCCGCTGCCGAGCATTGGCGGGCGAGGCTCGGGCCCGAGCGCGTGCACCTGCTGCACGCCCGCTTCACGGTGGCCGATCGCCGCCGCCTGGAGAGCGAGGTCCTCTCCCGCTTCGGCAAGACCAGCACGGCTGAGGGGCGACGGGGCCACCTGTTGATCGCCACCCAGGTGGTCGAGCAGTCCCTCGACCTCGACTTCGACGCCCTGGTGAGCGACCTGGCGCCGGCGGACCGGCTGATCCAGCGTGCCGGCCGGCTCAAGCGCCACCGGCGGGACGCCGCCGGCAATCCGATCCCAAGCCCAGACCAGCGCGGCCCAGACCAGCGCGGCCCGGCGGTGCTCGCCGTCTTCGGGCCCTGGCCAGACCCGGAGCCCGCGGACGGCTGGTTCAAGGCGGCGTTCGAGAAGGCAGCCTGGGTCTACCCCCATCACGGCCAGCTCTGGCTCACCGCCCGCTGGCTCACCGAGCACGGCCGCTGCCGCATGCCGGAGGACGCCCGCGACTGGATCGAGGCGGTGTTCGGGCCCGAGGCGGACGATGCGACCCCGGCCGCTCTGCTGCCGCGCTCGGAGGACGCTGCCACGAAGGACCGTGTGAGCCGGGGGCTCGCCATCCAGTACGCCTTGAAGCTGGACTTCGGCTACCGCAAGGGGGCTACCGAATGGCTCGACGACCTCCACACGCCCACCCGCCTCGGCGAGCCGACGGTGACCCTGCGGCTCGCCCGCCGAACCGCGAACGGCCTCGAGCCCTGGCATGCCGACCTCGAAGAGCCCTGGGAGCAGAGCGAGATCCGCGTGCGGCAGGCGCGCATCGCCGCCGAGGGCCCAGGGGCCGACGCGGAGGAGATCGAGCGCGTCAAGGCGACGATGCGGGACCAGGGCCGTGGCGTCGTCCTCCTGGAGCTCCACGAAGCGCCAGACGGCACCGCCCGCGGCCAGGCCCTCGACACCGACGGTCGCGAGGTCGAAGTGAGGTACTCGGCCGAGATGGGGCTGAGTCTCGGTTGATGCCAGCGTGCTATGTTGGACGAGCCCCTGGTTCCCGGTTCCAACCGGGCTGTTCCGTGCGTAGGGGTAGAGCGGAGACCGTTCCCCGCGTCAGCGGGGTCATGTATTGAAAGTGTGTAGGGGTTAAAGGGGTTTGACAGTTGGAGTGCTCGTGGCTATCCTTCTGCCATGCGGGCATCACGTTTCAGGAAGCGCAGAAAGAAGCGAGGAAGGAAGCCCTCATCGCAGACACCAAGGGGCGGCTGGAGAGACTGGGAGCCTTGGGTCTCGGCTGCACGTCTGGTGGTGCAGTTGCTCGCACTTCTCTTCGGCAGGCACCACTAGGTAGCTCCTCTTCGCGTTTTCCTCAGGAGGCAGCGCATGAACCTGATCCGAGATCCCTGGATCCCCGTCCGGCGGCGTAGTGGCGCCCGCGAGCGGATTGCTCCCTGGCAGCTGACCCATGGGCTGGATGACGAGCTGGATCGCCCGCTCGATGGCGATCCCATCGTGGCCTTCGCCTCGCCGCGGGCGGACTTCGACGGCGCCCTGGCCCAGTTCCTCATCGGCCTGCTGCAGACGGCCTTCTCTCCCGCGAGCGAGCGCCAGTGGGACCAGCACCTCGCGACGCCGCCCGCACCCGAGGCGCTCCGCCAGGCCTTCCTTCCCCACGCGGGCGCCTTCGAGCTCTTCGGCGAGGGGCCGCGCTTCCTCCAGGACCGCGACCTGCTGCCCACGGCGGAGGCCGAGCCAAACGACGTCGAGGCCCTCCTGATCGAGGCGCCGGGCGGCAACACCGTCAAACACGGCAAGGCCCTCTTCGTGCGGGAGCGGCGCGTCCAGGCCCTCTGCCCAGCTTGCGCGGCGACCGCCCTCTTCGACCTCCAGACCCACGCGCCCTCGGGCGGCCAGGGGCACCGCACCAGCCTGCGCGGCGGGGGCCCTCTGGTCACCCTGATATGGACGGACCAGAGCCTCTGGCACGCGCTGTGGCTCAACGTGCTGACCACCCGCGAGGGCCTCGCCCTGGCCGGCAACCCGGACCTCGGCGCCCCCGAGCACACCTTCCCCTGGCTCGCCCCCACCCGCACCAGCGAGAAGGGCAAGCCGGCCACCACGCCGCTCGACGTCCACCCGTGGCAACAGCTGTGGGGGATGCCGCGGCGCATCCGCCTGCTGGAAGAGACGTCCGCGGCCGGCGAGGCCTGCTCGCTCTGTGCCGAGGCGGCGCCCGTGCTCGTTCGCCGCTACCTCACCCGCAACTACGGGGTGAACTACCTCGGCTCCTGGCGCCATCCACTCACTCCCACCCGCCAGGACAAGGACGGCGCCTTCTCCACCATCAAGGGAGACCCGGCGGCGCTCTCCTACCGCCACTGGCTGGGCCTGGTGGTGGAGGACGGCGACAACAAGCGGCAGCCGGCCGAGGTGGTGCGCCGCTGGGTCGAGGGCGAGGTCAGTCCCGACCTCGATGACGACGACCTGCGCCTCTGGGTGTTCGGCTTCGACATGGACAACATGAAGGCCCGCGCCTGGTGCGACGGCCGGGTGCCCTTGTTGCTCGCGGCGCCGCAGCACCGGGTTGGCTTCGCGGTCGAGACCAAGGCGATGGTGCTCGCCGCCCGCCTCGCCGCCGTGGCCCTGATCTCGGCCCTCAAGCAAGCCTTCGCCAAGAACCCGAAGCACCTCAAGGGCGACCTCTCGCCCTACGAGGCCCAGCTCTGGGAGGGCAGCCAGGGCCCCTTCGAGAGCTGGCTGCCCAAGCTGCTGGCGGCACTCGGTGGGGAGGCCTCTGACCTCGAGGAGATCAAGCGAGGCTGGCACCGCCAGCTGGCCAGCCTGGCCTTCGAGATCTTCGACACCCGAACCGGCATGGGCCAGTTCCGCGCCGCCGACCCCGGTCGCCTCGCCCGTGCCCGGCAGAGCCTGCTGCGCCAGCTGTGGTCGAAGACCATGCGCAAGACCCTCGCCCTCGAAACCCTTGCGGCCCCGCCCCGCCCTGACGCCGAGGCGGCCGCGGACGCTGCCTGAGGAGAGAGCCCGATGCCCGAACGCAACCCCTTGAAAGCGCACCGCGCCGCGCTCCTCGCCTGGCACGACGAGATCACCCGCAGGAAGGAGCCGCGCGGCCGGCTGCTGGGCGAAGGAGCCCGCCTGCGCCGCGCTGCCTCGCTCGATGAGGTGGCCTTCCTCCCTGGCTACCACGAGCTGCTGCATCACCTGCGGGAGGACGGCCTGGAGATCCAGCCGGCCGACCGCGAGCGCTTCGCCCTTCTCGCGTGGCTGGCGGCTTGGGTCAAGGAGCATCGGCCGAGCACCCAGGGCGAGACGCTGGCTCGCCGGCTCGCCTCGCCGGCGGAAGGCTCCGATCGCCCAGTGATGAGTGAGCCGCGGCTGCGCCGCCTGCTCGAATGCGAGACGGCGGAGGAGCTGCGCCTGCCGCTGCGGCGGGCCATCGACCTCCTGGGCCGCAAGCTCGACGTCGTGCAGCTCGCCGAGGACGTGTTCGCCTGGTCCCAGAGCGTCCGCAAGCGCTGGGCCTACGACTACTACGACGCCTTGCCGCGCACCTCCGGCACCTCGCCGGCGGCAGGGGAGACGAAAGGAGAAGCCGCTTGAGCGCCTTCCTGCAGCTGCACCTGCTCACCTCGTACCCGCCGGCCAATCTCAACCGTGACGACCTCGGGCGGCCGAAGACGGCCGTGATGGGCGGCAAGACGCGCCTGCGCATCTCGAGCCAGAGCCTGAAGCGGGCTTGGCGCTGCTCCACGATCTTCGCGGAGAGCCTGGACGGTGCCATCGGCACGCGCACCAAGAAGGCCGCGGCCAAGGCCCTGGCCGCCCTCCTCGCCGGCGGCATGGACGCGGCGCGCGCGACGGCGATCGCCACCAAGATCGCCAACCAGCTCGGCAAGGCGAAGGAGGGTGCCGATACCGAGCAGCTCGTCCACCTGGGGCCCGGCGAGCTCGCGGGCATCGAGGAGCTCGCCCGTCGCCTGGCCGCTGAAGACCGCGAACCCAGCGACGAGGAGCTCACCCCCTTCCAGCGCGACCCGCACGCCGCCGACATCGCCCTCTTCGGCCGCATGGTGGCGGCCAACACGCAGTTCAACGTCGAGGCCGCCTGCCAGGTGGCGCACGCCCTCTCCGTCCACGAGGTGCAGGTGGAGGACGACTACTTCACCGCCGTCGACGACCTCAACCAGCCCTGGGAGGAGGGCGAGGACATGGGGGCCGCCCACGTCGGCGAGACGGGTTTTGCGGCCGGGCTCTTCTACCTCTACCTCTGCCTCGACCTCGGTGCCCTGGTGGAGAACCTGCACGGGGACCGCGCGCTGGCGGCGGACGCCGTGCAGGCCCTGGTGGAGGCCGCCGCACGAGTGGCGCCGCACGGCAAGCAGAACAGCTTCGGCAGCCGCGCCTACGCCTCCTACGTGCTGGCCGAGACCGGCGGCGACCAGCCGCGTTCGCTGAGCGTGGCCTTCCTGAGGCCGGTGGCGCAGACCGACGACTATCTCGGGGCGGCCATCGATGCCATGACGGGCAGCTGCGACGGCTTCGACCGCTGCTACGGCAAGGGGGAAGACGTGCGTCGCTACACCCTCGACGCCCGCACCGGCACGGGGACGCTCGGCGAGCTGCTCGACTTTGCGGCGGCTCCCCTGGAGAGCGCCGGATGAACCGCTACCTCCTCTTCCAGCTCTACGGCCCGTGGTGTGCCTGGGGCGAGGTGGCGGTGGGTGAGGTGCGGCCGAGCGAGACGCGGCCCACCCGCTCGGCGCTCCTCGGCCTCCTCGCTGCCGCCCTCGGCATCCGCCGCGAGGAGCAGGCCCGGCTGGACGCGCTCGCCGCCGCCTTCCGCTTCGCCGTGGTGGTCGACGCGCCGGGGGTGCCCGAGGTGGACTACCACACGGTGCAGACCACGGCGCCACGCCGGGGCCGGGTGTTCCGCCGCCGTGCCGACCAGCTCGCCTTGCCTCGCCACGAGCTCGAGACCATCCTCTCGCAGCGCCACTACCGCGCCGATGCGCTCTACCGTGTGGCGGTCAGCCGCGGTGAAGGCGGCGAGGCCCCCTCTCTCGACGAGCTGGCGGCAGCGCTGCGCCGCCCCGCATTCCCCCTCTTCCTCGGCCGCAAGTCTTGCCCGCCGGCGGCGCCGCTGGCGCCGCGAGTCCTCGCTGCGACCGACCTGCTCGCCGCCTTGGCTCTCCTCACCGAGCCGGGTGGCGAGCCGGCCGGGCCCCTTCCGGCGCCTGAGCTGCGGCGCCTGAGGCGCCGGCAGCAGCCGTGGCTCTATTGGGAGGAGGAGTTCCCCGCCCCGGGCCTGGCGAGCCACTTTGCGAGCCAGCGCCGGGACGAGCCGGGCCGGCGCAGCGTTTGGCTCTTCCAGAGCCGCCGTGAGCTAGCGGCCCCTCTGCCTGCCACGGGAGGTGCGCCGTGATCCTCACCCGCGCCCGGCTGCGCCGGGGCGCCGCCGCTCGCACCCAGTTCTGGCGGCTGGCGGACCACGAGTACGCGCTGCACCAGCTCGTCTGGCGGCTCTTCGCCGACCGCGACGAGCGGCAGCGGGACTTCCTGTACAGGGTGGACGAGCGGGCCGCACAGCCCTGCCTCTACCTGCTCTCGCAGCGCCCGCCCGCGGGTGGAAGTGACCTCTTCGAGCTGCACCAGCGCCCCTTTGCGCCGCAGCTGCGCCCGGGCGACCGGCTGCGTTTCTCGCTGCGCGCCAACCCGATCGTCAGCCGCGGTGGCAAGCGGCACGACGTGGTGATGGACGCCAAGACGCGGCTCGGCTGGAAGACGCTGCCGGCCACCGACCGGCCGCCCCTCGCCCAGCTGGTGCAGGAGGCTGGCGGCGCCTGGCTCGCCCAGCGGGCGGCGCAGCACGGTTTCGAGCAGGTGCCGGGGGCCTTGCGGGTCGACGGCTACCTCAATCGCCGGCTGCGCAAGCACGGCCGCGAGATCCGTCTCTCGACCGTCGACTTCGACGGCGAGCTGGTGGTGCGTGAGCCCGCAGCCTTCCTCCGCCTGCTCCGCGAAGGCCTCGGCCCGGCCAAGGGCTTCGGCTGCGGCTTGCTGCTCGTCGCCCGCGCCTGAGGCCCACGGATGAGCGACCGGCCGCTCCCCGCCGCCCCGCCGATCCCGATCAAGGAGCGGCGCTCAGTGCTCTTCGTCGAGCGCGGCCACCTCGACGTGCGGGACGGTGCCTTCGCCCTGGTCGACAAGTCCGGCGAGCGCACGCTCATCCCCATCGGTGGCGTGGCCTGCCTGATGCTCGAGCCAGGCATCCGCGTCTCCCACCGCGCGGTGGCCCTCGCCGCCGCGGTGGGGACGCTCCTCGTCTGGGTGGGGGAGGCGGGTGTGCGCCTCTACGCCGCCGGCCAGCCGGGCGGTGCACGCTCCGACCGGCTGCTCTACCAGGCCCGCCTGGCCCTCGACGAGGAGGCCCGCCTCAAGGTGGTGCGCAAGATGTTCGAGATCCGCTTCGGCGAGCCGGCGCCGCAGCGGCGCAGCATCGACCAGCTGCGCGGTATCGAGGGGGTGCGGGTGCGCAAGCTCTACGCCGCGCTCGCCAAGTCCTTCGACGTGCCGTGGAGCGGCCGGCGCTACGACCCCAGCTCCTGGAACACGGCGGACCGCGTGAACCGCTGCCTCTCGGCCGCCACCTCCTGCCTCTACGGCCTCACCGAGGCGGCCGTGCTCGCCGCCGGCTACGCCCCGGCGATCGGCTTTCTGCATTCCGGCAAGCCGCTTGCCTTCGTCTACGACATCGCCGACCTCTTCAAGTTTCAGACCGTCGTGCCGGTGGCCTTCCGCGTTGCCGCCAAGCCCTCCGCGCAGCCCGAGCAGGCGGTGCGCCACCTTTGCCGCGACGCCTTCCGCGAGACCCGCCTGCTGCGCCGCCTGATCCCGAGCATCGAAGAGGTGCTGGCCGCCGGTGGCCTCGAGCCTCCCGAAGCTCCCGCCGACGCGCAGCCGCCGGCGATCCCCGAGCCGGACCCCCTGGGCGATGCTGGTCATCGTGGTTGAGAACGCGCCGCCCCGGCTGCGCGGGCGGTTGGCGGTCTGGCTGCTCGAAGTGCGGGCGGGGGTCTATGTGGGACGATACTCGGTCAAGGTGCGCGAGATGATCTGGCGGCAACTCGAGGCGGGCCTCGACGACGGCAGCGCAATCATGGCCTGGGCCACCCCGGACGAGGCCGGCTTCGACCTGCGCACCCTCGGCCCCAATCGCCGCGTCCCCACCGACCTCGACGGCGCCCGCTTGGTCCGCTTCCTGCCGCCCGACGCGGAGCCCGAGGACACCCCCGAGAGCCCGCCAGAACCGCCCTCCACGACCCCGCCATGAGCCCGCCCCGCTCGGCCCGTTTCTTCGGTAGCTCGTACCCCCTTCCGCAAACCGCTTCTTTGCAGTAACTTCCAGGAAGTCCGTTCCCCGCAGGCGCGGGGATGATCCGTGCACTGACACGCGGCTCGCCGGCACGGGAAGCCGTTCCCCGCAGGCGCGGGGATGATCCGACCCGCGACTGCGCGTGCAGGTTCTGTG
>CAYQRE010000018.1:0-96134 GCA_964420075.1 uncultured Thermoanaerobaculia bacterium
GATCTGGTAGCCGGCGCCCTCCGGCGTCGGGCCGTTGAACAGGCGCTCGATGATGCTGGGGGCCCGGAAGGCGGTGCCCACCGAGCCTGCGAGGTGGAGGTAGTCGGCCACCCGGTAGAGGGCCGAGAACGAGCCGACGAGGGCGTCGTCGTCGAAGTCGAGGCCCCGGGTGTCCCAGCCGGGCGTCCGCTCCGCCTTGGTCGAGACGTTCTGGTAGCGGGCGCCGAGGGTCAGCTTCAGGCGCTCGCCGGCGGTGATCTCGTCCTGCACGAAAGCGCCGTAGCTGGTGTTGGTGGCGTTGGGGGCGTTGGCCACTCCATCGCTCGAGGTGCGCACGATCTCGAAGGGCGGGAAGGGGAAGCGCAGGGTGGTCGTGGTGGTCGAGAAGTCCGTGTTGAAAGAGTCGTCCTGGTAGCCCTCGAAGCCATAGGTCACCAGGTGGTTCACCCCGAAGACCTTGATCAGCTCGGCGCGCAGGCCGGTGGTGTCGAGGTCGGTGAAGTTCATCGTGTCGGCGTGCACCGCCGAGTCCGGCGCACCCGGGAAGAGCGGGCCGATGTTGATGTCGATGAGGTTGGCGAGGTGCCGCTCGTTGCTCTGCCGGTAGACCTGCAGGTCCACGGTGTCGAGCAGCGCCGTCGCGAGGGCGCTCCCCAGGTAGTGCAGCACCGTGCGGTCGAACTTCTGGTCCGGGTAGAGGATGCGGATCAGCGCCCCGGAGTCGTCACCGATCAGCGCCGGGTCCACGAAGCCGAACCCCGTCTGGTCAGCCGAGTAGCGGCTATGGCGCAGCGAGAGCTTGTGGTTCTCCGCCAAGTCGTATCCCAGGAAGAGGGTAGCGGTGTCGTCGCGAACGCCCGAGTCTCGCACCACGGCCTCGTCGCGCAGGCGAATCTTGCCGAAGCTGCCGGCGGCCGCCTTGTAGTCCCCGCTGTCGCGGTAGGAGGCGCCGAGGCGCAGCGAGAAGGCCCCGAAGCGGCCGTCGACGCTGCCCGAGACCTTCTCCTGCTCGCCGGCCGAGCCGTAGCGCAAGGCGACGCTGCCGCCCAGCCGCTCGGCGTCGCGATAGGCCGGGGTCTTGGTGATCACGTTGATCACGCCGCCAATGGCATCCGAGCCGTAGAGCACCGAGGCCGGCCCGCGCACCACCTCGAGGCTCTGCATCTCCTCCACCTCCGAGAGCCCGGTGATCTCGCCGAAGTCGCTCTGCCGCCGCGGGTTGTTCATCCGCAGGCCGTTCTCGAGGAAGAGCACCCGCAGGCCGCGCTGGCCGCGGATCACCGGCCGCTGCTGGTTGGGGCCGACGCCGTTGACGTCGACGCCCGGCTGGTCGCGCAGGAGGGCCGTCGGGTTGTCCGGCGCCCGCTCCTCGATGGTCTGCTGGTTGACCACCGTGACCGGGTTGGTGACCTCGAAGGTCTCGGACTCGCTGCCCGTCGCCGTCACCGTGGTGGTGGCGAAGAAGGAGCCCTGGGGCTCTTCGCTCGTGGCCCCGTCGGCCGTCGCGGTGGCGTCCGGCGAGGCCGGGTCGGTGGTGTCGTCGCTCGCCGTCTGCGCGGCGGCCCCGCTCACCAGCAGCAGGCCGAGCAGCAGCCCCACGGCTTGCGCCACGGTCTTGAGATGGCGTACCGGCGTCGCCTCACGACCACGGATGCACCGCCGGTAGCCGGTGTAGATCAGCAGCAAGCCGACGAGCTCGGTCACGTAGAGCGCCTCGACGAAGCCGGCGCGGGTCAGCGTGCCGCCGATGCCGGGCAGCAAGGCCCCGATCGCGATCAGGATGTTGCCGACGTAGCGGTCCCGCAGCTCGACGTGGCGGCGGAACTTGAGGGCCGAGAAGATCGCTCCACCGACCAGGAAGACCAACGAGTAGAGGTTGAGGAAGGGGCTGATCAAGCGCACCCAATGCCATTCGATGACCTTGCCCGAGAGGCGATGGGCCTCGGCCAGCGAGGCGTCGAGCGGCGAGAGGAAGACGAGCACCGAGGCGATGGCGATCGCCGAGGTCATCAGGATCGCCGAGAGGTCGGCGAAGCGGCGCCGCATCAGCAGGTAGATCGAACCCTGAGCCAGGGGGTAGCCGCCAAGAAAAGCGCCGGCGATGTACCAGAAGCGGAACACCAGGGGGTCCCAGCCGAGCAGGGTGGTGAGGGACTCGGTGAGGGTGCCGAGACCGTAGGTGGCCATGCCGATGCCCCACCACAGCAGGTGGCGGCCACCGCCTTTGGCGCGGTAGCGCGAGAAGAGCTGCCAGCAGAAGAACGCGGCGCAGAACGTGGTGAGGATGGGTAGGTGCAGCAGGGCGTAGTGCGCGCTGCTGAGCGTGTGAGCGTCCTCGATCATCGAAATCTCCCGGCGGGGCCCCGTCGTCGGTCAGCCACCGCGATGCCTTGTTTTCGTCTCTGGCCTGCGGGCCCGTGGCCCCAGGCGTCTGGCCTGCGCGCATCACCCCGCGCCACGCGGCGGCCTGGGGCCGGCGAGCGCAGGTGGGCGTGGCACGCTGGACGAGCTAGGCGAGGGCGGGAGGCGGCAGGCTGGAGCGGCGGCGCGCGAAACCGAGCGCGGTGGCGAAGCCGGCCGGCGCCGCGAGGCGAGCGGGCGGGCGGCCGCAGCTCGGCCGGGAGGACAGGTGGCGGGCGAGCCACCAGCGCGCCGCGGCGGCGAGGAGCGCCAGCACCAGCGCGGCGAGCGGCATCGCGAAGAGCAGGCCCGCCTCCTCGAGGAGGGCGAGCTGCTCGGAGGCCTGCTCGGCGACCGGCACCATGGCGCCGGCATGCAAGAGGAGGACGAGGAGCCAGAAGACGATCGCCGGGCGGCCACGCCAGAAGGGGATGCCGGCCCGCCAGGCGACAGCGGCCCCTAGCGCGAGCACCAGGGCGGCCGACCAGCGCAGGGCCGCGCCGGGCCCGAACACCCCATCGCCCGCCAGGCGCTCCCACAGCAGGCCGACGTGGAAACGCACCAGGTAGAGCGCGGCGAGCCCGCCCAGGGCGGCGCGCAGCACTCTCCACCAGCGGTTGGGGTTACGGCTCTGTCGCATCGTCGTGGCGACGATAGCACCGAGCGAGAAGGGCGGTGCCTACCTCTCGGCGTAGGCCCGCACGATCCCGTCCCCCACCTCGATCTGGTCCACCACCTCGAGGCCGTCGATCACCTGGCCGAAGACGGTGTAGTTGCCGTCGAGGTGCGGCGTTGGCAGGTGGGTGATGAAGAGCTGGCCGCCACCGGTGTCCTTGCCGGCCTTGGGCATCCCCACCGTGCCGCGGACGAAGGGCCGCCGGTTGATCTCGTCGCGAATCGTGTAGCCGGGCCCCCCCGAGCCGTCCCCCCGCGGGTCGCCGCCCTGGATCACGAAGTTGGGCACCACCCGATGCCAGATCAGCCCGTCGTAGTAACCGGCGCGCACCAGGGCGAGGAAGTTGGCCACGTGGACGGGGGCGTCGGCGGCGAAGCAGCGGATGCGGAGCCTCCCACGGGTGGTCTCCAGCACCACGATCGGCTCGCCGGCCGGCGCCGCGGCGAGGAACGAGGACGGCTCGCGGGGGGGTTCCCCGCCGGCGGCTGGCAGGGCCTCGCCCCGCTGCGCGAGGGCCAGGCGGGCCCTGCTGCGCACGGAAGGAGCCGCGTCCTCCCGCGCCAGCGCGGCGAGGCGTTCCGTCGCCCCGGGCAGGCCGGCGAGGGCGTCGACGATCGCCTCGCGGACCTCGATCCACTCGACACCCGGCGAGGCCGCGAGGGCCTGCTCGAGAGCGGCCAGCAGCGGGATGCCGGGCCGCTCGGCGAGGGCGCCGACCGCCGCCCCCCGCACCGCGAGATCGTCCGCCGCCAGCGCCGCGAGCAGCTGCTCGTCGACGGCGCTCCCCGCAAGCGGCGCCAATCCCTCAACGGCTGCCGTCCGTACCCGCGCGTCGGCATCGCCGAGGGCCGCGGTGAGCAGCGGCAGGCCGCCCAGCCCGAGAGCGGCGGCGCCGTGCACGGCCGCCACCCGTTGCACCCACTGCGGGCTGGCCAGAGAGGCCTGGAGCTCCGCCAGAGAGGAGGCACCCAGCCGCCTGGCGAGCGCCTCGACAGCGGCGGCACGGACGCTCAGCGACGGGTCGTCGGCCAGCTGGCGCAGGGCGACGAGGCTCGCCGGCTCCACCCCACCGGCCAGGCCCCGGGCGAGGGCAGCGCGGAGGGCGAAAGACGGATCGGCCAGTGTGGCAGCCGGTGCCAGCTCGGCCTTGCCGAGCGCCGCCAGGGCGAGCATCGCCTCGGTGCGCACCTGCGCGTCGGTGTCCGCCAGCCGCGCCGCCAGGCGGTCAGCGACGCTCGGCTCGGCGGACTTGCCGAGGGCACGGGCGGCGAACAGGCGGGTCAGGGCGTCGGAGTCGTCGAGGCGCGCGGCGAGCGCCGCCACGGCTCGCGGCTCGCCGAAGCGCGAGCTCGCGTAGACGGCGGCCCGCCGCACCTCGGCGACGGGGTCCCGGGTGGCCCGCTCGAGGGCGGCAACCGCCGCGTCGCTCCACGGCGGGGGCTCGCTCACCTCCTTGCGCCAGAGCGGTGCGAAGCGCAGCCGGAAGAGGGCGAGGGCCGCCGTCTCGCGGCGCTGCGGGTCCGCGGCCGAGAGCTGCTCGACGAGCTGCGCTTCGGCCCCCGCCGGCGCCAGCTTGCCGAGCGCCTCGATCGCTGCCACGGCGATCTCGGGGTCGGCTTCCACCAACGCGGCCTCGACGGCAGCCACGGCCGGCGCCGGCGGCCGGGCGCCCTCGGCGAGGCCCAGCTGACCGAGGGCGAAGAGGGCCGCGAGGCGGGCGCTTTTCGCCGCGCCGGTAGCGGACAGCGCGGCCAGGGCCGGCGCCGAGCTCGCCTCTTGGATGCGCCCCAGAGCGAGGGCAGCTCGCGCCCGCAGGCCGCTGTCGCCCACCTCAAGGGCGGCGGCAAGGGCCGGTGCTGCGGCGTCGCGAAGGTCTTCGGCCGTGGCCAGCGCCAGCGGCGTCGGGCCGGCGGGTGGGCCAGCGAGCGGCGCGGTGGCACAACCGCCCAGGGTGGCGAGGAGGGCCGGCGCCCAGAGGAGGCGCGAGCCGGTTCGACGCGGCATGAGAGAGGGGCGCATGGGCGCCTTATAGCGGCGGCCAGCGGCGGCCGTCAAACCCCCGACCGGGCTAGTGGCGCGCCGGGTGCCAGAAGCGCAGACCAGCCTGCACCTGGCAGTGGCGAACGAAGCTGCGCACGCTGTCGAGCAGGCGCAGCGGCAGCTGCTGCGCGGCGAGCGCCTCCTGTAGCACGAGCAGGGCGGCGATCGATTCCCGCTCGACCTCCATCGCCTTGAAGGTGACGACGAGGCCCTCGACCAACCTGCGGACCTCCTCCGCGCGGCCCTGCCGCGCCAGAAGATGGGCGAGATCGAGCTGGACGAGCGCCGCGTCGAACGACTGCCCGGCGCCTTGGAAGTCACGGATCGCGCCGCGCAGCTTGTGCTCGGCCTCGAGCCAGCGCTCGCGCTCGCCGGCGATCCGCCCTTCGAGCCAACTCAGGCGGTAGCGGCCGGTGACACCACCGAGCTCGGCGTAGAGCGGCCGGCACTCGGCCAGCAGCTCCTCCGCCGCGGCGAGGCTGCCCAGCTCGACCAGGCTTGCCAGCATGTTGTGGATCGCGCTCCACAGCAGATACCGATCGCGGTTGAAGTCGATGCGGTCGAAGGCCTTGACCAGCAGCCGCAGGGCCTCTTCCGGTGCGCCGCGATGCCACTCGATGACGGCCCGGGAGAGCGCCACGCGGCCAGCCGAGTGCCGATCGCCAGCCCGCAGGTAGAGCCCGTCGGCCTTCGCGAGGAGGGCCATCGCGCCGGCGAGGTCGCGGCGATGGCGGAAGATGGAGGCCGCCAGCTCGTAGACCCGGGCGCGCAGCGTGGGGTCCCCACTGCCGTGCGGCAGGAGCTGGAAGGCGCCAGAGATCACTCGACAGGCAGGTTCGATCCGGCCGGCCACGCGCAGCGCGTTGGCGAGCTCGGCGGCGGCCCGCGTCTTGAGGTCGATCGCCACGCCCTCCCCCACGGCGCTGCCATCGACGCTCGCCGCCACCCGGAAGGCCAGCTCGGCAAGCTCGGCCATCCGCTGCGGGTCTTCACCACGCAAGGCGAAGCTCGCCGCCAGGAGACGGTCGCAGACCGCCAGGGTCCGGCCGCGCTGGCTGTTCTCGAGCAGGAGCGCTTGGCGAGGCCGCGGTTGGCGCAAGAGCAGGTCGACGAAGGGGTGCGCCGCCGCCTCGTCGACGGTGAGCGCCGCCGCCCGCCGGCGGGTGCCGGTGAGGGCTGATTCGTAGGCCTCGGCGTAGCGTGCCGCGGGATCGTCGACGACCGCGGGCTCGGCGCTGAGGCCGCTCAGGCGCGCGAGCACGCCACTACAGGGACGGCAGCCACGGAGCAGGTGGCGAACTACCCAGCGACGCTCCTCGGTGCCGCATTCGCCACGCGCGAAGCGGCCGAGGGTCTCGCCGTCTGGGTGCTGCTGCTGGGTCACCTTGGAAGCTCCCGTCGTTGCCGTCCTTGCTCTCTACGAGGATCTCTCCGCAGCTCTACGCCGCGGTGACGGAACTGGCCTCGAGGCCGCCAGGAGCGTTACCCTCCCGGCGGTGGCGGTGGCTGTGGCTTGCCGTTCGGGTCGGATACCAAACCGTCCTTGCCGAGATTCCCGTCTTGCAAGAAGCACGAGCCATCGAAGACAGTATCCCACGAAATTTCCCTGCTGGAGCGCGTCAGTGGAGCCGGAGAACCGATCGAACGAGCGATACCGTCCACTGCCACCGAGGCCAACATCACGAGCAGCGCGAGCCAAAGCGGACCGAAAGGAAACCTAGGAGACGAAGCGCACATGAAGCTCCTCCTTCCAGTGAGCCGATGCGTTGGGCGCCCAGCAGCGAAACTCAATCTGTCAAAGATCGCAACATGCAAATAGTAACATCTAGCCGACAGAATTGCTACAGGCGATCGACCGTCCGCCAGCGCACGATCGGCCGAGAAGAAAGGTTATGTTTGGCCGTAACAGCGCGGTTCGGGCTTGCGGCGGGCCGACTTCCCCTCTTAGGAGGATCGCTCACATGGTGATCGATCGAGCGCTCGTCGTCACGCTGCTCATGCCGCTTCTTTTATGTTGTCATTCGCGGCCCACCGGAACAAAAGAAGCGCGCGAGAAGGAAAACATTCTCTTGATCGTCGCCGACGACATGGGAACACAGCTCGGCACCTATGGTGATCCGCTCGCTCGCACTCCCCACCTCGACCGCCTGGCTCTCCGGGGCACGGTGGTCGAGCGCGCCTACTGCCAGTACCCCCTCTGCAACCCGTCGCGCACCTCGCTGCTGGCCGGCAGGCGCCCGGAGACGATCCACGTCTACGACAACTCCACACCGCCCGAGCGCAGCGCCGTGCCCTTCGTCTACCTGCCGGACCACCTGCGGCAGCACGGATATTTCCTCTTTCGCGCCGGAAAGGTCCTCCATGCGACCTTTGAAAGCGCGATCCGCTGGGACGAAGTTGCGGACTTGAGCCCCCTGCTCGGCAAGACGCCCTCGCCGCCGGCACCTCGCAAAGGAAACAAGCGTGGCCAGCCGAGCCCGGGCCAGGACGCGCCGCTTCGTGGCGGTGTGCTGGCGGCCGACAATGCCGACTCCCTCACCTGGTGGCTGGCCGACGACGAGCAGGCTCGGCGGTTGAGCGACACCCGGGTGGCGGACCGCACCATCGAGTGGCTGGCGCGGGCGCCACGGGACCGCCCCTTCTTTGCCGCCATCGGTCTGTCGGCGACCCACAAGCCCTACATCGCGCCGCGGCGGTCCTGGGACGCGCTCGCCGGCGAAGACCTCCGGCCGCCGGCTGCGCCCGCCGACGACCTGGCGGACGTGCCCGAGAAGGCGCTCCGTCAGGCGGTGAGCCATGGCGAGCTGAGCCTCGAGGCGCAAACGGACCTACGGCGGGCCTACTACGCCGCCGCGAGCTACCTCGACGAGCAGGTGGGGCGCATCCTCGCCGCGCTCGACGCGGCCGGCCTCGCCGACCGCACGCTGGTGGTCTTCACCAGCGATCACGGCACCCATCTCGGCGAGCACGGCGGGCTGTGGGAGAAGACCACGCTCTTCGAGGAGAGCCTGCGGGTGCCCCTGCTGCTTGCCGGCCCGGGGGTCGCCAGCGGCCGCTTCGCGTGCTCCACGGAGCTCCTCGACCTCTACCCCACGCTGCTCGGCCTAGCCGGCGTCAAGCTCCCCGCCGGCCTCGAAGGCAAGGACCTGCGCTCCTGGCTCGCCGAGCCCGCGCGCTGCGCGGAGCGCACCGCCCTCTCGATGATGCGGCTCGGTCTCAACGACAGTCAGCTGGCCTTCTCGCTGCGCGGCCCGCGCTACCGCTACACGGAATGGGTGAACCGCTACGAGGACGAGCTCTACGACCACGAGGTCGACCCCGCGGAGCACCACAATCTCGCGGGTGACGCTGCCGCGGCGAAGGCCCGCGCGAAGCAACGCCGGCTTCTCCGCAAGCGCCTGGACCCGGTCGCCGCACCCGCTGGCGAGCCCGCCGCCGCGGGGGCTGGCGCGGCGGCACCGCCGATGCGCTAGACTCATCGCAAAACGACGATGTTTTGCCGCGTTCGCCACTGGTGGGCGCGGCCCCCCGCGAGGAGAGCCGCCATGAGCCAGCCGAGCCCTGCCAACGCCGTACGCGGCACCCTGCGCATCCGCCGTGCCGCAGGCGCGCGAACGCTCTGCCTGCTGGCCCTGCTGGGAGCTGCCGCGGCGGCCTTTGCGCAAGGCCCCGCCGGGCCGGGCACGGGCCTGCGCGAGGACGAGGTCGCCTTCCTCGCCGACCACCAGGAGCCCTGGGCCCTTACGCCGCTCGCCGCGACGCCGTGCAGCGGCGGCTTCGCCGGCACCTATCCCTGCGAGAAGGTCGACCTGCTCGCCTTCTTGCCTCTGGCCGCGCTCGGCGGCGGCTCGGGCAACGACATCTGGGGCTGGACGGACCCGCTGACCGGCCATGAGTACGCCCTCGCCGGCCGCTCGACGGGGACCGCCTTCGTCGACATCACCGATCCCGAGAACCCCATCTACCTCGGCAACCTGCCGACCCACACGTCGAGCTCTACCTGGCGGGACATCAAAGTCTACGCCAACCACGCCTTTATCGTCAGCGAGGCGACCGACCACGGCCTGCAGGTCTTCGACCTCACCCAGCTGCGCAGCGTGGTGAGCCCGCCGGTGACGTTTTCCGAGACGGCGCACTACGGGCAGTTCGGCCGCGCCCACAACCTGGTGATCAACGAGGAGAGCGGCTTCGCCTACGCCGTGGGCTCGCGCCAGGGCACCACCCAATGCGCCGCCGGCCTGCACATGATCGACCTCCACGTGCCCGCCGCGCCGACCTTCGCCGGCTGCTTCTCGACCGACGGCTACACCCACGACGCGCAGTGCGTGAACTACCGCGGGCCGGACGCCGACTACGCTGGCCACGAGGTGTGTTTCGCGAGCAACGAGGACACGCTGACCCTGGTGGACGTCAACAACAAGGCGGCCCCGGCGCAGATCTCACGCACCACCTACTCGGGCGTGGGCTACACCCACCAGGGCTGGCTGAGCGAGGACCAGCACTACTTCCTGGTCGACGACGAGCTCGACGAGGCCAACTTCGGGCACCACACCAAGACGCACATCTGGGACGTCTCGAACCTCGACGCGCCGCAGCCGATCGGCTTCTTCCTCTCCCCCACGGCGGCGATCGACCACAACCAGTACGTCCAGGGCAACTATGTTTTCCAGGCCAACTACCGCAGCGGCCTGCGCATCCTCTCTTTGGACTCGATCGCCTCCGGCACCCTCAGCCAGGTGGGCTACTTCGACATCTATCCGGCGAGCGACTCGGCGAGCTTCAACGGCGCCTGGAGTGTTTTCCCCTACTACCCGAGCGGCAACGTGGTGGTGATGGGGATCGAGCAGGGGCTCTTCGTGCTGCGCCCGAACCTCTGCAGCGCGCCGGCCAGCCCGGCGACGCTCAGCGCCACGGCGGCGGGAGCCAACCAGGTGGACCTCAGCTGGACGGCGCCCGGCGCCCCGCCGGCAACCGAGTACCGCGTGGAGCGCGCCTGGGGCAGCTGCGGCACGGCGAGCTTCGAGACCCTGGCGAGCGGCCTCGCCGGCACCACCTACAGCGACACCGCCGCCTCGGGGAGCATCGCCAACGCCTACCGCGTGGTGGCCGTCAACCCTGCGGGCGGCTGCGTCTCGGGGCCCAGCGCCTGCGCCGACGCCACGCCCACGGGCAGCTGCACGGCGCCGCCAGCCTTCGCGGGCGTCGAGACGGTGACCAACCCCGGCAGCGCCACCTGCACGCTCAGCCTGAGCTGGAGCGCCGCGAGCCCGCGCTGCGGCGCCGGAGTGAGCTACAACGTCTACCGCGGCACGGCCTCCGGCTTCGCCCCCACCGCCGGCAATCGCATCGCGAGCGGCGTCAGCGCCACGAGCTACGACGACGCGACGATCGGCCCCGGCGTGACCTACTACTACCTGGTGCGCGCCGTCGACGCGACGACCGGCGTCGAGGACACCAACACCGTCGAACGCTCGGCCGCCGCCACCGGCCCGAACGGCGATGGCGTCTGGCTGGCCGGCGCTGAGCTGGGGGACCCGGCCTTCTCGGTGACCACCATCAACGCGCGCCATGCCGGCTGGCACCCGGACGACGAGCGCGTGCGCACGGGCGAGCGTGCCTACGCCGCGCACGTCGACCCGGACCTCTGCTCGGCCCTCTACAGCCCGGTCGTCGAGCTCTCGCCGGGCACCCTGCCGCTCCTCACCTTCTGGTCGTCGACGGAGCTCGAGGCGGGCGACGGCGGTGTGATCGAGATCTCGGCCGACGGCGGCACCACCTGGAGCTTGCTGCCCCTGCTGGGTGGCCAGCCCGGGAGCCTGCCCTCCGCTGCCAACGCCTGCGGCTTCCCGGCCGGCACGCCGGCCGTCGTCGGCAATGTCGAAGGCTGGGTGCAGACCACGGCCGACCTCTCGCCCTGGGCGGGTCAGGTGGTTCGCCTGCGCTTCGTCCTCGCCACCGACTCTGCAGGCGCCGTCACCGAGGGCTGGTTCCTCGACGACCTCGCCATCACCCACGCCCGCATCCCCACCGTCTGCACCGGCGCCGGAATCTTCAGCGACGGCTTCGAGACGGGGGACACCAGTGGGTGGACGGTGACGGTGCCGTAGCGGCGGGCTCGCCCCTACTCTACGAACGAGGCACGATCGAAGGCGGGCCCATCGAGCCGAAGCCTCGCCAAGACGACGTTTGGGTCTTCAGGACTTCGAAGCGTGACCTCCAGCTGAGGCGCGAACCTGCTTCGGGCGGGACCAGAGAGAGGCCGCACGAGCCGGCTCTCCAGAGTCGCATTCGGTGGAGAGTCGCGACCCAAGCGCTGAAACTCGGCCAATACACTCTCCCGCAGGTTCCCCGCACTCGGCAACTGGAGGCCGGCCGACCAACGGTGCGCCGGAGGGACCGGAGCGACAGCACGAAGCTCACTCTCATCGTCTGCACCCAGTTCCACTATGGCTACGCAGCGACAGTCTCGCCAGCGCTCCTCCAACAGGTAGCTTGGCTCGTCCATGGTAGTTGCCTCAACGGGGTACCTCTGGCCAGGGTGAGTCCCGTCGAGGCTGGCCAACGCGCTGCCCTCCAGCCGGCATTGATCCTCGGAGAAGGTCTCAGCAAAGCTTGGGTGATCGACTGTGTTCTGGGTCGGGAGCCGATCGCCTGGCCCCGGCTGCAGCACCGCCGTCCACCCGGCGCTGCTCTTAGGGATGCGTCCCCGCCAACCACTGCCGGACAACCAGCCCTCACTGACCGTGTTCTGCTCGCAAGCATCAGTGGACGTGTGCGGAGAAACTCCACCTGATGGATAGGGGCCAGGATCCTGCACGAAGAGACCGATCACGGTGTAGTTGGTATCCTCTAGCCGACATGGCTCCCGACTGACGCAGTAGCCGAACACCGCAACCCAATGGGAAGTGCCGACCGTCAGCACCAACGCGGGACCAGCGCCGGACCTGATCGACCAGATGATGCGGTGGGTCAGCTCTCTCTGCGAGTTGGCCCGGACCACTCGGTAGGGACTCGCCAGATCGGGCAGGGATGAAGCGAGGTAGCTCTCGACTCGCGCCGGAGTGGACCAGAGGAGTTGGCCCAGCGGGTCGAGTTCGGATAGGCAATCGAGAAGAGAGCTCTCGTCAATTCTCGTGAGCCTTCCGGCAGCGTGGAGAGCCATGGCGCAGCAGGCAGGCCCGCAAGCGTGGTCCATGGACTGTGCGTGGCGACGACCGACGCTTCCTCCGACTGGCATGTCTCAATTCCCCTTGACGATGAACGGTGAGCAGCCAACACCAGTCCCATTACCTCCGGCGCTGGCACACAGCCCACCACTCTCCGGCATGGGCCATGGGCACTTCTTGTTGTCGGTGGGGGCGAGACCAACAAGAGCACAGAGAGCTTGAGCATGGAGGTTGTCGCTGGCCGGCATTTTTTCATCGAACGTCGGCTCGTTGGAAATGGCAAGCCTGAACACCTCACCGCGCGTCGCAGAGCGCAGAGTCAGGCTCCCGTATTGATCGTCGCCGTTCAGAAGGTGCTTCTCAAGCTTGATCTCGATCTCCGTACTAGCGTCGAATTCAGCGACGTACCTAGCTGCCAGGTAGAACTGGTCGAAGTACTGCTGGTTGCTCGAGAAGCACCACCTCTTAGGCGTTCTCGGGTACGTCTGCTCGAAGCTAATTCCGGGAGCCAGCGCCACGAGCCCCATGAGCAGGCGGTTGCGCCGAAGGTCCAGATCCCTGGCCACCACCATTCCATTACCATTGGCCGCCTTATGGAGGTCGGGCAGACCTGAGAGGTTGAGGGGCATCTCGGACTCTCGCATCAACTTCTCGAACGAAACCTCAAGGCCCTCAAGTGGCAGCACCAGGAGGCTTCGGCCTTGCCCTATCGGGTCTGCGATCGTGTAGGGCAAGTTGTTGGGAAGCTCCTGAAAATTGATGCCGTTCGGGATGCCACCCGCCGATCGTACGAGCGCGAGATCGAGCACCAGTACGGGATGATGCTTCGTCTCCGCCACCTGCGAGCCATCGACCAAGGCTACCTTAATATCGTTGTTGACCGTGCTTGCTGCCGGGTCCTGCAGCACAATGCCTGCTAGGCCCATGAACAAGACTTCGAGAGTTGCCGTTGCCATCGGTGCCTCCTCGCCAAGAGTTGGATCGCACGGTTCTGGCCCTACCTCAACATCGCAAACCCCGCCCACCCTCCTCTCTTCACTCCTTCCTCCCTTTCCTTCCTCACCTCCTCTCTCTGCATCTCCGCCAACGCCTCTGCCGGCTCGTAGCCTTGGCGCAGAAGCTCATGGAACTTGACCATCAGGGGTTTGGTGGCCTCGTCGCCGAGGCTCCACAGGCTCGCCACGACGGCGGGAACGCCGGCGGCGAGGAAAGGGCGGGCGAGGCTCAGGGGGCCCTCACCGCCGAGGCTGGGGCCGACGCCGGCCTCGCAGGCGGAGAGCACCACGAGGCGGGTGCTGGGGAACGTCGAGCGGTAGAGCTGGGACGCGGTGAGAGGACTCGAGCCTTCAGTACCGGGTTCAACTGCCAGCGCGAAGCTCGAAAGCAAGGGGTTTTCCCGTAGCAGCAGCCCGTGGGCCGCGATGTGGATCACCTCCGCGTCGGCCGCCAGGCGCAAGAAGTTGCGGGTCGTGGCCGCCGCCCCGGTCAAGAGCTCGGCGCGCGGGTAGAGGCTCGCGATGTCCTCGACCTCTCCCTTGGCGTCCTGGAGTCTGTCGAGCTTGGGGAAGAGGTAGGGGTCGAAGGCCGGGTCTCCCACCAGGAGCACCGAGGGGTCGGGGGAAAGCAGCGGTCCGCTGCGCCGCTCGGCCTGCTCGAGGGCCAATTCCACCGACGGCGTGGTGCTGAGCGTGTAGTCCTCGACCACGAAGCGGCCCGTCTGCGTGTCGAGGAGGGCCGCAAAGGGGAGCCCCCAGAGAAACTCGTCGGGCACCACGAGCAGCCGGCCGCTGGGCGGTAGGGCGGCCTTGAGGGGGAGGACGTAGCGGTCGAAGAGAGCGGCGGCCTGTTGGTGGGTCGTCCGCGTCCAGCCCCAGCGCGCGAGGTCCGCCACGAAGCCCTCGACCCCGGCTGCCAGCTCGGCGCGCTCACCGGCCCCCCGCACCACCTCGTAGCGGCCCTGCCCGATCACCCAGGCCACCCAGCCGTGATCGAGGAGCGTGTAGTAGACGAGCGTGGTCCCTGGCTCCAGCCGGCGGCCCACCTCGGCGACCGTCAGCGGCGGCGGCAGTTCCCCACCCCGATGCCAGGGCACCTGGCCAAGTAGCTCACGGCCGCGGACTCGCTCGGCGGCTTCGAAGGCGGCGGCCGAGTCGCCGCGGCCGTTGAGGTGGAGATCAACGAGAAGATCGGCCACCACCGCCCGGCGCTGGAGCGACGCCTGGTAGTGGCTGGGGTCCCAGGCGCCTTCCGCGAGATGGTCGAGGGAATCCAGGGCCGTGTGAAGATCAGAGTCGGCAGCGTCGAGATCCTGCCCGGCCAATTCGAGGCGCGCCCGCGCGAGGACGGCGTCGAGCCAGGGCAGCCGGCGCTCCTCGTCCTCAGCGAGCGTCCTGATCACTCGACTGAGCGCCATCCGCGCGGCTTGCGGGTCAGAGACCATCCAGCGCGCAGCCTGCGCCTGGTCGATCTGAGCGCCCAGAAGCGAGCGAGTCTGCGGATCCTTCACGTTGTCCGCAGCCGCCAGCGCAGCCTCGAGGTCTGCCTCGGCCCCGTTCTGGTCCCCGTTCGCCTGGCGCCCCTCGGCGCGGCCAACCAGGGCCTCGGCCGCGTAGGCCGGTATGCCCGAACGCAGCCCCGCCTCCACTTGCAACCGCTGGAGCAGCGCGCTCACTCGCGGGCAACCGAGGCGACGTGCCACCTGCGCCGCCGTGCGGTAGATCGACTCGGCGCGCGCCGCCTCGTGCACGTCCCCCAGCCGCGCCAGGGCGAGGGCGAGCTCTCGCCAGGCCGCGGCGTCGTTACCCAGATTGGCGCTCAGGTCCCCGGTCAAGAAGTAGCCGAAGGCGGCGCTCGCTTTCTGGCCGCCAGCCTCGAAGGCGCGGGTCGCGCGGCGGTAGGCGGCCGCCGCCTCGCCGGGCTGCCCAGCCTTACCCAGCATCCAACCGGCCGACCAGGCGAGGAGCCCTTGGTAGAGCGATGACTGGGTGGTGAGCGGCAAGGCCGCGGCAGCATCGAGCTCGGCGAGGGCTGCCGCGTGGTGCCCCACCCAGCTGAGAGCGACCCCGTGGTAGATGCGGGCCAGCGGTTCGAGGGCACTCGCCGCGGCGGAGAGGGTGGAGACCGCCTCCCGGTAGGTACGCTCGGCGGCCGCCCAATCCGTCCCGCGGTGGTACGTCCGGGCGACCCCGAAGAGCCGGTAGCCCAGCTGGCGGTCGAGCCGGCGGTCGCTCTGCTGCCGCCCCTCCCCGGCGAGCTCTTGAGCCAGGGCAGCGGGTGCCGGGTCGCCGGTGGCGTCGGCAAGCGAGCGGGCAAGGGCGAGGGCTGGCTCCGGCCCGGTCTCCCCCACCGTGGGGAGGGCGCTGTCGACGAGCGTCTCCCAGGCCGCGGAGGCGCCATCCGGGCCGGGCCGCGCGGCGATCGCCGCGTCCAACCGCGCCAGGTGCGCCACGGCGGCGTCGCCGCCGGGCGAGGCGGCGAACTCCGCGACGAAGGCCCGCCAGGTCCGCGCCGTCTCGTCCTCCAGCGGGAGCCGCTCCAGGGCGAGCGCCAGGTTGAACTTCGCCTGGGGCGAAGCCGGATCGAGCTCCAGGGCAGCGAGCGAGGCTTCCGCGGCGCGGAGGGCCGCAAGACCATCGCCGGCCGTGGGCGGCAGGCTCAGGTAGGCAGCGGCGAGATCGGCCTGCAGCGCCGCGTCCTGGGGCCACGACTCCACCGCCTGGCGAAAGCACTCGACGGCTTCGTCGTGGCGCCCGTCGGCGAGCTCGGCGAGGGCTGCTGCCGTGGCCTCCGTCGGCGAGGCGGGCTTGCGCCGGCGGACGCTCCGCAGGGCCCCGCTCGGCGACAAGGGGCCGCGCCAGGACGTTCCCTCCGAGATGTCCGCGGGTGCCTCGCTCGCCGCCTGCACACGGCCCAGGACCGGTAGTGCCGCCGAGAACCAGGCCTCGGAACGCACCAAGGCGCCCAAGCGGGCGAGGACTTCACGAGGGCTCGGACGCGGGTCGGGCTGGCGCGCCGCGAGCAGTGCGGCTGCGAGCCCGCAGCTCAACCAGGCCAGAAGGGCCGGCAAATGCCTGCGGAGATGGATCCTCCCCCTGCCGCCTTCCACGCGGGTGAGTGCCTCCGTACAAGCTTCGAGAGATTCCGTGCGCGAGGATACAACAACCCTTCGCAACCGCAGAAATGGCGGTCTACGCTGAGCACGAGGGGAGGGGGCGTATTCCCGGAGGGCACCTGGCATCACCCCTCATGGACGGAGCAGGAAGGCGAGTTCCCACCGCGGCGGCTCGCGAGATCAGCCTGCGCTCTCACCACGGTTCGTGGCGAGAGACTGTCGCTGCTTGCAGCTGCGAGGCATCCGGTCGCGCACCGGCGAAGGCGTACTGCCGGTGCGTCGAGGAGCTACGAGGCCGGATGGCGCGGCAGACGCAGGCGGATCCGGCCTCGCAGCAGAAGTGTGGTGAGTAGCGCGGGCTAGTTGCCGTTGAGGAACGTGCGCACGATGTAGTGCGTCTGCCGCGGGCAGGTGAAAGGGTTCGAGGGGTTGTCGGTGCTCCGCGAGTAGAGGAAGTCCGCGGTCCACTCCAGGCGGAAGGGGGCATAGCGCGATTGCGCTTGGCCTCCAGGCTGGCAGCGGACGGGCGACACGGGGTCCTCCTCCAGGTCGAACACCGGTCCCAGGGTGGACTGCAAGCTCTGCTTGAGACTGGTGGGAGGAAACACCTGCCGATAGCGCAGCTGCATCGCTGCGACCTTGTTGTCCAGCTGGCAACAGTTGGGCTTCGGGCTGGCCTCGCCGTGCGTCCAGAGCTCGTAGATGTCGCCGTGCCGGGCGAGCTTGTGCAGGCTCGGGGACTGCCCTTCACCAGCGATGAAGTCCAGGTTGATCCGTGAACCCACCGGGTCCAGGCGATTGGTGTAGAGGCAGTAGTCGTAGCCACTGGTATCGCCGATGCTCTGGCAGCTGGGCACCGTCACCCACTGCCCCGAAGACCAGACCTCGAGCGCTCCCGACGACGCAAAGCACCAAGGAGGGTTGGTGCAGGAAGAAGCGTTGTGCCGGAAGCGGATCCCACCGAGACCGCGCTGGCCAGGCAGCAGGTTGTCGGGGTTGGTGTAGCCCCAGTGATACGGCACCCCTTCGATCGAGACCTCTTTCCAGGTGATGCCGGTCAGCGCCTGGGCGGAGCTCGTCTTGATGAAGGGCCTGAACGTCCAGGTGATCCCATCGTTCGACACACCCAGCAGGATCTGGAAGAAGTCGCTGTTCGTGGTGCAGGCAGCCGCGTTCGGCCGCGAGGCCGTGACCACGAGGTAGTACTTCCCGTTCCACTGGTAGGGCCAGTGCGTCCCGAACAGGTAGTCTCCCCAGCTCTTGCAACCCACGCAGTTGAGTCCCGTGCAGCCCGTGCACTGAGCGTCGGGCTTGGGCAGGATCCGAACTCCCGGTGCCTCGTCGTAAACGCTGGACCATTCCTGCCGCGTGTTCGGGTTCTGGAAGAGCCAGAGCTGGTCCCGCCGAGTACACGGGTTCTCGAGCAGGTCGACCCCGGTGACGTACATGTACACGCGATCGGCGCCATCCAGGACGCCGAACGGCGGCGCGACGTCCGCCTGCAGCACGCGGGCCCCTCCCCAGTTGTGAGTCTGGTTGTCGTTGCTCTTGACGGTGGCGATCGGGACCGTCGCCGTCCTCTCGGAGAGCTGTTGCGGCGCATGCTGAGCGCCCGCGGTCGGGGACAAGAGAACGAAAAGCAGGCCGGTACACCAGCGAAGGCGGCTCATGGACCTACCCCTTTCTCGGCAGGCCGCAGGGCCTGCCCGTCATGGCACTCCTCGACCCTCCTCGCTCTGGCGACGCCCTTGGGGACGGCGCAGTGCGCTCCACTCACTCGAAGTGATGCGCGATCTCGAGCAAGAGGTTAGGAGTACGGAGGGATTGCCGGACGGGACTGGCAGTAGGGGGTGTAGAGCGGAGATTGCCGCGAGGACGACCCGCGGGGCACGGCGCGCCGCACCCCGCGAGGTGGCCTGCGAGGACTGCGGCTACGGGCAGGTCGCGAAGGCGCTGGTGTCGGTGACGGCGGGGGCCGGCGGGCCGGGGTAGTTGAAGTAGACCTTGTTGACACCGGCCCGCACGTCGAGGACTTCCATGCGGTAGAAGACGTTGGTGGTGGCGGCGCTGAACACCCAGAAGCGGCCGTTCAAGCCGCAGCCGTCGATCACCTTGGCCTGGATCTCCCAGTTGTCCGGGCTGAAGAACCAGAAGAGGCCGGAGCCGTCGTTCGGGCAGTTCACCACCTGGGCCGTGCCTTCAGCGGTGCCGGGAGCACCGGTGCGGAAGCGCGCCGAGACCGCGAAGTGATCGAGCAGGCAGAGCGAGGTCGAGGTGCTCGTGCCACAGTTGAGGGTCACCGGGAAGGTGAAGAAGGTGACCCCGCTTCCCTGCAGGGTGCCGTTGTGGGCCCCGGTGCCGCTGTTGGGGTTGCCGTCGAGGCGATAAAGGGCGACGAGACCGGGCTCGCTGCCGGTCAAGGGCACATTGATGGTGCTGCGGAGCTGGCTCAGGTTGCGGGCCACGTTCCAGATCCGCACCTCGTCGATGGTGCCGTCCGGCGTGAACTCCCACTGCACGTCGCTGCCGATCCGCACCGGGGCGGTGCTGGAGGTCAACGGCCCGCTCTCCGCCCACGACTGAATCAACTCGCCGTTGATGTAGTGGAAGCGGTGGGCGCCGTCGTAGACCACGGCGAGGTGCGTCCACTGGTTGTTGGGGATGGTGCCCGACGTGTGCTGCGAGCCGCTGCCCATGAGATAGGAGCGCAGCGAAGTGCCACAGATCCCCACCCACCAGGCCTGTTGCCAGTTCTTGCCGACGATCGAGCTGCAACCGCTGGTGCCGTCGGCATCTCGCAGGTTGACCCAGGCCTCGATGGTGATCGCTGTCGTGGGGTTCAAGGCGGCGCTGTGGGGAACTTCGATGTAGCCGTGTTGGGGGGCCCCGGCGAGGGTGAGCCAGGCCCCGAAGGGCTGCGCCTCGACGACCGCCGGGGCGAGGAAGAGGGCACCGAGAACGAGGGCTGGGATGACCACGAACCGGGCCTGCGCGGGGCGGAATCGCATGATGCCTCCTTTGCGGTAGGGAACCGTTGTCGCTCCTGGACGGCAGCTCGACCTGGTGACCTGCAGAGCTGGGTTTGCGGCGCGCTGCCGCCGAGGCCGCACGCGCCAGGGGTGCGGAGAGAGGCCGAGCGCGCTCGCGGGATGTTACAGCGCCGGTGGGAGGCGGGGCGTCAGCGGTGCTGGCCGTCGCCTTCGTGGGCGAGGAAGTAGGCGACCAGGCGGTCGACATAGTCCTCCAACCGCGGCACGGCCACACCGCTGCCATCGAGGGCGTCGAGGGTGTTCACGCAGTCGAACCTCGCCTGGTAGTCGAAGTAGGGGGCCGTCTGGCGCTGCAGGCCGAGCGGCTCGGCGATGCCGCTCGCCGCCACCACGCCGGTCAGCGCCGCCGGCACCCGCAGCCAGCTCTTGGCGTGGAACATCGCCTGCGAGAAGAGGTCGTAGATCTCGGCCGTGGTGTAGGGCTCGGGGTCGGTGAGATGAAAGGTCTTGCCGGCCGTGCCGGGGCGGCGGGCGATGGTGGCGATGGCGTTGACGATGAAATCGACGGGCACCATCTGGAAGCGCACCTTGGGCGAGCCGACGTTGAAGCGCGGCAGTGGCCAGGGCAGCCGGCGCATCACCTTGAGCAGCATGTAGGGGCCGTCGAACTTGACGGTACGGCCGTCGATGGAGCTGCCCACCACCACCGCCGGGCGGTAGATCGACACCGGCAGGCCCTCGGCCTGCAGCCGGCGCACCTCGACCTCGGCGAAGTACTTGGTCGATTCGTAGTGGTTGTTGAAGCCAGCGTCGTGCTCGAGCTCCGCCTCGCGGACCACGGCGCGCCGCTTGCCGGCGACCGCGTAGGTGGAGACGTAGTGGTAACGGTCGAGGCTGGCGAGGCCACGCACGAAATCGTTGACGTGCCGCGTACCCTCGACGTTGACTCGCTGGGCCACCGCCTCGCCCACGGCGAGGTCGTAGACGGCCGCGAGATGGAAGACCGTGTCGACCTCGGCGGCGAGCCGCGCCGCCGTGTCGCTCGCGAGGCCGAGGCCGGGGCGGGTGATGTCACCCACCACGGTGGCGAGGCTCTCGGGCGCCAGACCGAGGCTCGCGGCGAGCTCCGCCGCCTGCGCCTTGGCCTGGGCTTCGAAGCGCCCTTCGACGAGGAAGGTCCAGCGTTCTGCCGAGCTCGCGAGCTGTTCGACGAGCTGGCCGGCGATGAACCCGGGAAAGCCGGTCAGGAAGATGTGCCGCATTGCAGCATAGTATAGCTCCCGACCTCCCCCTGGCGAGAGCCGCCGAGATCGGCTGCCGAGAGATCGGACCTGAGGACAGGAGACGCGATGACGAGCGAGCCCACCGCCCCCGCGACCACCGAAGCTGCGCGCCGTCTACCGGACTCGACGGCCGCGGAGATCGATGCCGCCCTCGCCACCTTGAAGGCCGCCAGCGCGCGCTGGCTGGCGGTGGGCCCGGCGGCGCGGGTGGCCCTCCTCGGCAGGCTGCGGCAGAGCTTCGCGGCAGTGGCGGACCGCTGGGTGGACGCCTGCCTCGAAGGCGAGGGCATCCCGCCGGCCAACCCCTTCGCCGGCGAGGAGTGGATCTCCGGCCCCTACCTGGTGCTGCGCAACCTGCGCCTGCTCGAGGAGTCGCTCGCGGCGATCGCCGCCGGCAAGCGCCCTGCCGTGCCCGGAGGCGTCTGGGAGGGGCCGGGGGGCCGCGCCGTGGCCGGCGTCTTCCCGTCCTCGGCCTATGACCGGCTGTTCTACCCCGGGGTCAGCGCCGAGGTGTGGATGGAGCCCGGCTGCGGCGTCGAGGACGTCGCCGCTTCGCAGGCCACGGCCTACTTCGGCGACAAGCTCGAAGGCGGCGTCGCCCTGGTGCTCGGCGCCGGCAACGTCTCGTCGATCGGCCCGATGGACGCCCTCTACAAGTTGTTCGTCGAGAACCAGGTGGTGCTGTTCAAGGCCCACCCGGTCAACGACTACCTCGGCCCACTCCTCGCCGAGGGCCTGGCCCCCCTCGTCGAGGCCGGCTTCCTGCGCGTGGTCTATGGCGGCGCGGCGGTGGGCGAGCTCCTCACCCAGCACCCGGCGGTCGACGAGATCCACATCACCGGCTCGGACAAGACGGTCGAGGCGATCGCCTTCGGCACCGGCGAGGAAGGGGCCCGCCGCAAGGCAGAGCGCCGGCCGCGGCTCAGCAAGCGGCTGACCAGCGAGCTCGGCAACGTCAGCCCGGTGATCGTGGTACCGGGCCCGTGGAGTGCGGCCGACCTTCGCTTCCAGGCCGAGAACCTCGTCTCGATGCTGGCCAACAACGCCGGCTTCAACTGCAACGCCACCCGCATGGTGCTGACCCACGCCGCCTGGGAGGGCCGGGGGCGCCTCCTCGACGAGGTTCGCGAGCTGCTGAAGACGCTGCCGACGCGCCGCGCCTTCTACCCGGGGGCGACCGAGCGCTGGCAGCGCTTCGTCGCCGCCTACCCGCAGACCGAGTGCTACGGCGAGTCGAGCTTCGGGCGCCTGCCGTGGACCTTCATCGCCGGCGTCGACGCCGAGCACGGCGACCCGCTCTGCTTCCGCACCGAGGCCTTCACCTCGGTGTTCGCCGAGTCGGCCCTGCCGGGGAGCGATCCCGCCGCCTTCCTCACCCACGCCGTGGAGGTCGCCAACGAGACGCTGTGGGGCACGCTCAACGCCACCATCCTCGTCCATCCGTCGAGCCTCGCCGCTCCGGGGATGGCCGAGGCCTTCGACCGCGCCCTGCTCGACCTGCGCTACGGCACCATCGCAATCAACCACTGGGCCGCCGTGGGCTATGGCCTGGTGCTGACCACCTGGGGTGCCTTCCCGGGGGCCGACCTCTACGACATCCAGTCCGGCACCGGGGTCGTGCACAACACGCTGATGTTCTCGCGGGCCGAGAAGTCGATCGTCCGCGCGCCATTCCGGCCCTGGCCGAAGCCCCCCTGGTTCGTCAGCCACCGTACCGCCCACAAGCTCGCCCGGCGCCTCTCGGACTTCGAGAAGGCGCCGTCGCCGCTCAAGCTGCCGGGGATCTTCAGCCTCGCCCTTGGGGGCTGAGGCCCCACCCGTCGCCGCGTTGCGGCAGTTGCGCCCTACCCGTAAGATCCGCCCCGAAAGGAGCCTTCTGTGCATTCACGCATCCACAATTTCGGGGCCGGACCGGCGGTCCTCCCCCTGCCCGTGCTCGAGGAGGCGCAGCGCGACCTCCTCGCCTTGCCCGGCGTCGGCATGTCGGTGCTCGAGATCAGCCATCGCTCCGGGCCGTTCAAAAAGGTCCTCGACGAGGTGACGGCGAACCTCAAGCAGCTGTTGGGGGCCGGCGACGAATGGGAAGTCCTCTTCCTGCCCGGCGGCGCCACCTTGCAGTTCGCCATGGTGCCGCTCAACCTGCTGCCCGCCGGCGGCAGCGCCAACTACATCGTCACCGGTTCGTGGAGCGCCAAGGCGGTCAAGGAGGCCGAGAAGCTCGGCTTCACCGCCCACCGCGCCTGGGACGGCAAGGCCGAGGGCTACGTCCGCGTGCCGGCGGCCGGCGAGGTGCACCTCGACCCGTCCGGCGGCTACCTGCACTACACCTCGAACGAGACGATCCATGGGGTCGAGATCGGCAGCGCGCCGGCAAGCGACGGCCAGCTCCTGGTCTGCGACGCCTCGTCGGACTTCCTGTCGCGGCCGATCGACCTCGGCGCCCACGCCCTGATCTATGCCGGGGCGCAGAAGAACGCCGGCCCTGCCGGGGTGACGATCGTCCTCGTCCGCAAGGAGCTCCTTCCACGCTCGCCTGCCAACCTGCCCTCGATGCTCTCCTACCAGGTGATGGCCGCGGAGCCCTCGGTGCACAACACGCCGCCCGTCTTCCCGATCTACGTCGTGATGCTGGTAAGCCGCTGGCTCCTCGGCGAGATCGGCGGGCTCGACGCGATGGCCGAGCGCAACCGTGAGAAGGCCGCCCTGCTCTACGCCGCGATCGACGCCAGCGACGGCTTCTACCGGCCGCACGCCCGGCCGGACAGCCGCTCGCTGATGAACGTCACCTGGCGCCTGCCTTCCGAGGAGCTCGAAGGGCGGTTCCTGGCGGCAGCGAAGGCGCAAGGGCTCGACGGCCTCAAGGGCCATCGTTCGGTGGGCGGCATCCGGGCCTCGATCTACAACGCCCTGCCGCGGGAGAGCGTCGAGGCGTTGGCGAGCTTCATGGCCGAGTTCCGGGCCAAGGAAGCGTAGCCCCGCTCAGAGCGCCCGCGCCGCCACCCACTCGACGGCCTGGCCGGTGACCTCGGCGATGAGGTCGAAGTCCTGGTCGTCGGAAGGGACGACTGAGCCGGCCGGCTCAGCCGTCGAGGTGGCCGCGCTCGGAGTCTCCCATCTCGACGCCGCCGGCCGGGAAGTACTCCTTCCAGCGCTGGCTCACCTGCGCAGCGATGTCGTCGCGGCAGCTGAGCTCGGCCGGGAAGCCGGGCTTGAGGCGCGCGTCGATGAGGATCGGCGCCTGGTAGGAGAGCTGATGGCGCACCACCCGGCTGCCGGCGGCGTGGATGTCGGCTGCCGGCTCGAAGCGGGTGAAGGTCGTCCACAGGAAGTTGATCGGGCTGCGCGCCGCGCGCGCCGGCTCGTCGGTGAGCACGAGCAAGGGCCAGTCGGCGAAGGCCGGATGGGCGGCGAGGCGCGAAGCGGCGGCAGGATCGTCGGCGTAGCGCGGCCCGCCGACCACCAGGCAGCCGCCGCAGAAGACGCGGACGTCGCGCACCTCCGGCGGCGGTGGCACGCTGGGCGCGAAGACACGCGGCAGGTCGCGTTTGGGCTCGCCGAGGCCGAGCCAGACTCCCTTCGAGCCCTCGTTGATCCGCGGCCCGGTGTAGTCCAGGGTGTCCATCGAGAGGTTGCCCAGCACGTAGAGATCGGTCGCCGGCTCGCTGCGCGCCAGGACGTGCTCCAGGGTGGCGCGGAAGTCCCGCAGGTCGACCGGACGATCGGTCAGCAGCAGAAACTTGGTGAGCGAGAGCTGGCCCTCACCCAGGATGCGGAAGGCCGCGGCCATCGCTTCGCGCTTGTAGCGCTCGCGCACCACGGCGGCGGCGAGCGAGTGGTAGCCGGTCTCGCCGTAGGACCACAGGTCGACGACTCCCGGCATCACCAGCGGGAAGAGTGGTGCCAGGAGCTCCTGCAGCAAGTCGCCAATGAAGAAGTCCTCCTGGCGCGGCTTGCCGACCACCGTCGCCGGGAAGATCGCGTCACGCCGCCGGGCCAGGGCCTCGACCTCGAAGACCGGGTAGTCGTGCTGCAGGGAGTAGTAGCCGTAGTGGTCGCCGAAGGGGCCCTCGGGCCGCCGCAGCCGGGGCGGGACGCGGCCGATCAGCGCCATCTCCGCCGAGGCTACCAGCCGGTGGGCACCCGGTCCGGCGGCGAGGGGCAGCTTGTCGCCAGCGAGCAGGGAGGCGAGCAGCAGCTCGGGGACGTTCTCCGGCAAGGGAGCGATGGCGGCGAGGATCAAGGCCGGCGGCCCACCGAGGAAGACGGTCACCGGCAACGCCTCACCGCGAGCCTCGGCGACGGCGTAGTGAAAGCCGCCGCCCTTGCCGATCTGCCAGTGCATGCCGGTGGTGGTCGGCGAGTGGACGTGCAGCCGATACATCCCCAGGTTGGGGCCGATGCCGTCCGGGTGCTCGGTGTAGACGAGAGGCAGGGTGACGAAGGGGCCGCCGTCGTCCGGCCAGGTGGTGAGCACGGGGAGACGATCGAGCCGTACGTCGCGCTCCACCACCTCGAGCACGGGCGCCCGGCGCACCGTGCGGGTACCGATCTTGAGGGCAGCGCGGGCGATGTCGCGCGCCCCCCAGAGCTTCGCCAGGGTCGGCGGCAGCAGCGTCTGGGCCAGCTCGACCAGGCGCCGGATGAGGACCACCGGCCGCCGGCCGAAGGCCAGCTCGGCACGGCGGGCAGTGCCGAAGAGGTTGGTGACGAGGGGAAAGGCGGCGCCGCGGGGCCGGCTGAAGAGGAGCGCCGGGCCGCCGGCAGCGATCACCCGGCGGTGGATCTCGGCAGCTTCGAGGTGAGGATCGAGCTCGGCCTCGACGACCACGAGGTCGCCGTCGCGCCGCAGCTGGTCGAGGTAGCTTCGCAGGTCGGGAAAGGCTGGCTCGCGCACGGCCGGGATCTTACCCCGCCGCCCACGCCCCCTCGCCTCCCCGGGACTTGTTCTCCCCGGGGGACTTGCTCCTGCTAGGGCTTGCCTTGCTGCGCCTCGCCGCTCATGGGCGGCAAGGACACGGGCACCGTGACCCTCTTCTCGTAACCGTCCGGGGTCTTGGTCACCACCACCAGGTTCTGTACGAAGCCGCCCTCGGGGACCACCATCTTGCCTCCCACCCGCAGCTGGTCGATCAGCGGCTGCGGGATCCGTGGGGGTGCCGCGGTGAGGATGATGGCGTCGAAAGGCGCCTCGTCGGCCCAGCCCTGGTAGCCGTCGCCGACCCGCGCATGCACGTTGCGGCAGCCAGCGGTACGGAGGTTCTCACGCGCCTGCCGGCCGAGACGTGGGTTGATCTCGATGGTGAAGACCCGGCTCGCGAGCTTCGAGAGGACGGCCGAGTGGTAGCCCGAGCCGGTGCCGATCTCGAGCACCTTGGCACCGCCGTCGAGGTCGAGGAGGGAGGTCATCAGGGCGACCAGGTACGGCTGGTGGATGCTCTGGCCCTCTCCGATCGGCAGCGACTTGTCCTCGTAGGCCTCGGCCCGGTAGGCCTCGGGCACGAAGAGGTGGCGCGGCACCGTGCGCATGGCGTCGAGCAGACGCGGATCGGTGATCCCCCGCTCCTCGATCTGCTGGTGCACCATCGCCGCTCGCTCGGCAGCGTATTCGTCCGCCTGCGTGGCGGGCGCGATGCCCAACAGGATCGCTGCCAGGCCAACGACGAGGCCCCGCATCATCACGGCCCGGGGCCGGGGCCCTTCTGCGCTTCGCCCGTCATCGGCACGAAACGGACCGCCGCGATCTTCTGCCGCTCGATGCGCTCCTTCGTCTTGGTGAGGACCAGGAGGTCCTGCACCGCGCCGCGGCCTTCCGGCACCACCAGCCGGCCGCCCACCTTGAGCTGGTCGAGCAGCGGCTGGGGCACCTCGGCCGGCGCCGCCGTGAGCACGATGGCATCGAACGGCGCGGCCTCCGGCCAGCCGCGATAGCCGTCGCCGATCCGCACCTGGACGTTGTCGTAGCGCAACGCCTCGAGGGTGTGGCGGGCGCGCTTGCCGAGGTCGGTGACGATCTCGATGCTGTACACCTCGCCCGCCACCCGCGAGAGGACGGCCGCGTGGTAGCCGGAGCCGGTACCGATCTCGAGCACCTTCGACTTGGTGTTGAGGTGCAGGAGCTCGGTCATCAAGGCGACGACGTAGGGCTGCGAGATGGTCTGTTGGTAGCCGATCGGCAGGGGGCGGTCCCGGTAGGCGTGGGCGGCGTAGGCCGAGGGGACGAACTCATGGCGGGGCACTTCCCGCATCGCGGCGAGGACGCGCTCGTCGTGGATCCCCCGGCGGGCGATCTGTTCTTCGACCATCGCCATCCGCAGGGCCGTCATCCGCTCCGCAGCCAGCCCGTCCCCCTGCGCCTGGACCCCGGAGACAGCAGCGAGCAGAGCCAGCGACAGGCCCGCCGAGGCACCGCAGCGACGGAGCCGTGCTCGCCAGAGGTCGTGGCCGTCCCCGGTCGATCGACCGGACGCCCGACGGAACAGGGCTGAGAACGGAGGGGGTGCAGGCAAGTCTGAGCTCTCCCGGCGGAATCGCCACATTGTCGCAGCTACTCTGTGCAAAGGACAAGCCAGAGGGAACCGGGGTGAGAGTTGCTACACTGCGCGCGAGGAGACCACGATGAACCGTCGCAGCTTCCTTGCCACCGTCGCGACCGGCCTCTCCTGGCCCTGGGCGCGGCGCCTCGGCGCTTCGCCGGCGAATGGCACCGCGAGCTCCGCGCCCGCCGCCGCAGGCGGACCGGTTGCCGTCTCGAGCGCCAACGGTCTCGAGGCGGTGCGGATCGCCCGCGAGCGCCTGCTCGCCGGTGAGGACCCGGTGGCCGCTGCCGTCGCCGGGGTCAAGGTCGTCGAGCTGGACCCCAATGACTACACCGTCGGCTACGGTGGGCTGCCGAACTTCGACGGCGTCGTGCAGCTCGACGCCGCGGTGATGCACGGGCCGAGCGGCAAGGCAGGAGCGGTCGGCGCCCTCGAAGGCGTCAGGACGCCCGCGGAGGTCGCTCGCCTGGTGATGGAGCGCAGCGACCACGTGCTGCTGGTGGGCGAGGGGGCGCGGCGCTTCGCCACCATGCACGGCTTCCCGAACGAAGACCTGCTCACCGAGACGTCGCGCAAGATCTGGCTCTACTGGCGCGAGAACCTCTCGGCCCTCGACGATTGGGAAGAGCCGCCGGAGACCGCCCTCGATCCTGCGGTGCGCCGCTTCCTGGAGGAGAACCGCGGCATGTTCCGCCCCACCGGGACAATCCACCTCTCGGCGCTGGCCAGCAACGGCGACCTCGGCTGTTGCACGACCACCTCGGGGCTCTTCTTCAAGGTGCCCGGCCGGGTGGGTGACAGCCCCCTCGTGGGCGCCGGTCTGTACTGCGACAACGACGTCGGATCGGCTGGCGCCACCGGCCGCGGCGAGGCTTCGATCCTCGGCTGCGTCAGCCACGGCACGGTCGAGAACATGCGGCTGGGCCTCTCACCGCAAGAAGCTGCCCTCAAAACCCTCGAGCGCGTCGCGCACTTGACGCGCGATCCCCGGCTCCGCCGCAAGGACGGACGCCCCAACTTCAATCTGAAGATTTATGCGGTCAACAAGACGGGGGCCTACGCGAGCGCGGCGATCTGGGGGGGCGGCCGGTTCGCCGTCGCCGACGCCCGCGGAGCCAGGCTCGAAGAACAGGCCTTCCTCTACCGAAGCGAAGGTTGAGGTCCAGCTGCCCGGCCTCGCCGACCGCATCGAGCGGTTGGCGGCGGCTCTCGCCGGCTCGGTCGCCGACGAGACGGAGCTGGTGTGGACCGAGACCGTCCTCAGCGAAGCCAGCTCCAGCCGGCGCCAGGGCCCTGTCGAGCCGGTGCGGCGCCAGGCCGTCGAGGTCCGTGTGGTGGACCGCGGTCGACCCGGCTGCTACCGCCTGGAACGCGATGAAGACTTCGCCTTGGCGAGCGGCCTGCGCCTGGCCCTGGCCGTCTCGCGTGGCGTCGAGCCGCCGGCCACCCCGCGTCGGCTGCCGCCGAACGATCCCCTGCCGGTGATCGCCGAGCTCTGCGATCCCGCGCTCGCCGCCCTCACCCCGGCCGCCGCGCAGGGCCGCCTCCAGGAGCTCGTCGGCGCCGGTGAGCTCGCCCGCCTGCGCTGGAGCGTCACCCGCACCGTGGTCCTCAACAACCAGGGCCTCAACCGCCAGCTGGCAGCGACGGCCGTCGGCCTCAGCGTCTTCGCCGGCCGCGGTTCCGGCGCCGGCGTCGCCTCCTGTGCCGCACGCAGCTGGGAGGGCTTGGCCGTCGAGGAGACGCTGGCGCGAGCCCGCGCGCTGCGCGCCGAGAGCGAGGCCGAGGGCGTCGCGCCGGCCATCCCGGCCGGTGGCCCGCTGCTCCTCGGCCCCGAAGTCGTCGCCCAGCTCGTCGCCCGGCTCAGCGAGACGGCGCTCAGCGCTCAAGGCCTGGCGAGCGGCGAGCCCTGGGGCGCCGCGGACCTCGAGCAGACGGTGGCGAGCCCCCTCGTCGACCTGCGAGACGACCCGACCGAGCCTCATTGCCTGCCCTTCCCCTGTGATCTCGCCGGCCGGGCCGCCGCCCCCATCACCCTGATCAGCGGCGGCATGCTGCGCTCCTCGGCCATCGATGCCGAGCTCGCCCACCAGCTCGGGAGGCAGGAGACCGCCCACTACCTCGGCCCTGACGCCGCCGCGCCCCGCCACCTGGTCCTCGCTCCGGGCAGCGCCTCCTTCGCCGAGCTCGGTGAGCGCTGCGCGACCGGCGTGTGGATCGGCAGCCTCAGTGGGCTCTCGCCAAGCGGGCCGGGCGGCACGGGCTTTCGTGCCGCCTTGGGTACCGCCCGCGTGATTCACGATGGTCGCCTGGCCGCTCCCCTGCCGCCGCTCGTCTGGGAGGACGACTGGCGCCGCTTGCTCCTCGCCGTGCGCGCCGTGGGTCGGGACGCCGTCACCGTGGCGCTCGACGAGGCCTTGAGCTTCGGGGTACGAGCGCCGGCCCTGCTGATCGAGCCGGGTGGCAGCCTGGTGCCGGCGACCGCCGAGCGTTGAACCGGGACCTCGCTCAGGCGAGGCGGCGAACCAGGATCACCGTCTGGTCATCGCCCTGCGGAGCACCGGCGCTGAAGCCGGTCACGGCGTCGTCGATCGCGTGCAGAATGGTGGGCAGCGGTTGGCCGGTGTTGCCCTGGAGCAGGGCCGTGAGCCGGGCGAGCTCGTATTCCGTGCCCTCTGGGTCCGCCGCTTCGGTGATCCCGTCACTGTAGACACAGAGCAGGTCCCCGGGGCCCATCTCTACCGTTCCTTGCTGGTAGCTGGCGCCACCGAAGAGGCCGAGCGGGAGGCCGCCGGACGGTAGCTGGCGAACGCTGCCGTCCGGGCTGACCACCACCGCGGGGTTGTGGCCGGCGTTGACGTAGCGCAGTGAGCCACTCTCGAGGTCGAGCTCCGCCACCAGCATGGTGATGAACTTGTTCGAGGTGCTCGATTCGTAGACGTGCTTGTTGAGCTTGCCGACCAGCGAGGGCCCAAGCTCGTAGCGGTCGAGGAGCAGTTTCAGGGCCGAGTGCAGGAGCGACACCATCAGCGCCGCCGCCATGCCCTTGCCGGTCACGTCGCCGAGGGCGAAGACCAGCCGGCTCTCGTTGGTGCGGTGGAAGTTGAAGTAGTCGCCACCAACGTGGCGGGCCGGGCGGTTCCAGCCCAGCACCTCGAAACCCGGCAGGCTCGGCACGCCGGTCGGCAGGATCTGGCGCTGGATCTCGGCGGCGAGCTCGATCTCGCGCAGCAGGCGCTCGTTCTCCAGCGCCTGGCGGTGCAGGCGGGCGTTCTCGAGGGCGATCGCCGCCTGGTTGGCGAACAGCTGCAGGGTGCGGCGGTCGGTGGGCTCGAATGGGCCGACCCCGGTGCGGTTCTCCTTGTCTCCCACCAGCAGCAGGCCGCGCGGCGAGCCCTCGATCTCGATGGCGGCAGCGAAGACGTGGCTCGCCCCCGGCAGCTGGGCGACGGTCACATCGTCCGAGCTTCTCGCCTCGAAGCTCTCCTGGGCCTCGCCGCCGAGGGCGCGCGACAGCCGATAGCGGCCGCCTTCCAACAGATAGAGAGCGGCTCGGCGGGCATCGAGCAGCGAGAGCGCCCAGCTCAGGATCGACTCCGAGAGGACCTCCAGGTTGAGGGTGGAGGTGATCGCCAGCCCCACGTCGTAGAGCGCCTGCTGCTCGACACCACGCAGGCCGGCGGCGAACTGCTGGCGCTTGAGCTCGCGCCGGGCGGCGACGAGGTGGCGGGCGAGGGCCGCGGCGACCTGGGCAGCCTCGCTCGGCTCACCGCGCGGCACACCGCCAGCCGGCGCGGCCAGCTGGTCCAACGCCTCGTCTTCGCGATCTTCGTCGTTGAGTTGCGCCAGGAGCGTCGCCCACGGCGGGGCGGCCGCTGTATCGGAAGTCATCGTGGTCAGCAGGCGAGCTCTTTGAGGGCCGCCGGCTCGTCGGCGTAGATCCCGGCGTACTGGGCCAGGCCCATGATGTGGAAGGTCTTCTCGATCGTCGGGGTAAGGTTGCAGAAGGCCAGCTTGCCCTCGATCTCGAGCATCTTCTCGATGATCTCGATGAGGATCGAGATGCCGATCGAGTTGACGATCTTGGTGCCGGCGAGGTTCAGCAGCAGGGTCCGGTGACCCTGCTCGATCAGCTCATAGGCCTGCCGAGCGATCTTCTCTCCACCCTGGTTGTTGATGTAACCCTCGGTGTAAAGGACCGCCAGGGCACCCCGTCGGTCGACGCTCAGGTTCAAGCTCTCAGTCATCACCACGATCCTCTATCGTCAGCGCGCCTTGCTCATCACGACCGTCGTGCCCTGACCCCCCGACTGGATCGTGACCTCGTCCATCAAGCCTTCGATGATCTTCAAACCCCAGCCCCTCTTACGCGAGGCCTTGAGCTTTTCTTCGATCGACGGCTCCCGGAGATGGCCGGGGTCGAAGCCCTGGCCGGAGTCCCGCACGGTCACCCGCAGCTGCTCCGGCTCGGAACTTCCAAGGACGGCGAAGGTCAGGTAGATCATCCGATCCTCGGCGTGGCTGTGCTCGAAGGCGTTGATGCATGCTTCGACCACCGCCATCCGGACCTCGTCCGCCTTGTCGGGGCTCATTCTCATGTATCGGGCGAGAGAAGTCACTGTCTTGGTCGCCGCGATCTCCATATCGGCGACCATGGGGAGAGCGAGCGTGACCTCCCGCAAGACAGAGTTCCCGGCCATCAGTGGCGCGCGCTCTCGGCAGAGGTCAAAAGGCCAGGTACGCCTGCAGCAGGTAGATCACGAAGGGATGAATCTGGTCCTGAGCCAGGAGCCAGACGAAGCTGACGATGCTGGTGATCGAGGCCAGTGCCTTCCAAGGGACCAGCGGCCGAGCCAGGGCGACCGTTTTCCGGGCGGATTCTAGCATGGCGATCTCCTCTCCTCGGCCTGCCCTAGAGCAAGAGGGTTGCCAGCCTGAAACAAATTTCCCCCGACGATCGTAAGCTATTGATCTGGAACATCTTAGCACCCTTCCCAGAGCCTCGCGAAGCGACCTGCCGCCGAGGAATCGAGCGAGACAAATTGCCCCACAAATCGACGTGGACGAGCGCCATCGTCGGCGGTACAGCGCTGAAATCCGCAAGAAATGCCATCTCGGTACCCATTGAGTCAACATGACCCATACGAGACAAGTTGGCTCATACTGAACTTCGTCGCTGGCTACGCTCAATAGCCCTGGCGGAGCAAGGTCCGACGGTTGACGCCGAGGAGCCGGGCCGCCGCCGACTTGTTGCCAGCCGTCAGCTGAAGCACCCGCGCAATGTGCGCGCGATTGACGCTCTCGAGGTCGAGGGGGCCGTCGGGCGCTCCCGGCGGTGACGGGGCGAGCGCCGCCGCGCTCGCGGGTGTGCCCGCCGACCCCGTCAGGGAGTCGATCAGCTCGCTCGTGATCTCGCCGTCGGCGAGCGAGACGGCACCCTCCACCAGGTTGCGCAGCTCACGGACGTTGCCCGGATAGTCGTAGTGCATCAGGCGGCCGAGCGCCTCTGGCTGGAGGGCTGGGACCGAGATCCCCTCGCGGCGGCAGAACTCGGTGGCGAAGTAGCGCACGAGATGCGGGATGTCCTCGCGACGCTCGCGCAGCGGCGGCAAGGCGAGCTCGACCCCCTTGAGGCGATAGAACAGGTCCTCGCGGAAGCGGCCCTCGACGATCAGCTCCGCCAGGTTGCGGTGGGTGGCGGCGATCATCCGCACATCGACCCGTACCGGCCGGCGACCACCCACCCGCACCACCTCGCGCTCCTGCAGCACGCGCAGCAGGCGCACCTGCACGGTGAGCGGCATGTCTCCGATCTCGTCGAGAAACAGCGTGCCGCCATCCGCGAGCTCGAACTTGCCCGGCCGGGCATCGACCCCGGTCGCCACGCCGCGCTCGATGCCGAAGAGCTCGCTCTCGAGCAACGAGTCCGGCAGGGCCGCGCAGTTGAGGGCGATCAGTGGCCCCCGGCGCCCAGAGCGCACATGGAGGAGCTTCGCCACCAGCTCCTTGCCGGTACCGCTCTCTCCTCGCAGCAGTACCGAGAGCCCGCGTGGCGCCACGCGCTCGGCCACCTCCAAGGCAGTGCGCAGGGCCGGCGCCTGGGCGATGATCCGCTGGCCGCCGATCTGCTCGACGAGCTGGCTCTTGAGGGCGCGGTTCTCTTCTTCCAGGCGCTCGCGCTGCGCCTCCAGCTGCTCGACCTGGCGAGCGCTGTCGAGCGACACGCCGGCGAGGCTCGCCACCGAGTCGAGGAAACGGCGGTCGTCCTCGGAAAAGCCTGGCTCCTCCTCGCCCCGGGCCTCCTTGTCGAGGAGGGCGAGGCAACCGAGGAGGGTGCCGCGGTAGGCGAGGGGCGAGAGCAGGACTTCGCGATAGGGCTGGTCGGCGAGCCTGCCGTCTTGCCGGCTGAGGAGTCTGCCGGCGCGCTGCAGCTCGGCCCACAGGGGATCGGCGAGCACCTCGCTGCCATCGACCGCGCCGCCCCGCCAGCCGACCGCCGCCACTGCCCGCGCCGCGCCCTGCTCGTCCCGGGTGACCGCCAACGCCGCCGTCGGATCGAGCACGGCGCAAACTTGCTGCAGGAGCTCCTCGAGCAGCTGCTCCTCGCTGCGGTGAGAGTGCAGCGTGACGGCGAGGTCGTAGAGCGTCTCGAGCTGGAGGAGCTGACGTCGCTCGGCGAGGCGTTCCGCCGAGGTCGAGAGGGGAGGGGCTGCCATGCGACAGAGAGTAGCAGTCTCTGTGACTTTCTGTCGCTACGCCCAGGATGAGCCGGGCCGGCTCACCCTGGGCCGAGAGGCTAGTAGAGGTTGTTGATGCCGTTCTCGTCGTCGGTCTCGGTCGAGGCCGGCGCGTTGTTGCAGGCCGAGACGGACGGGTACATCGTGGCACCCGAGACGCTGGTGTGCCCGAGTCCGAGGAGGTGCCCGACCTCGTGCACCATCACGCCCTCGATGTAGTACTCGCTGCCCGAGCACGCCTCGCCCAGCGAGGCGAAGTTGATCGAGGGGTTGGTGACGATGTCGGCGTCGTAGATCCGGTAGGTGCCGTTGGGGCGCTGGGTGTAGTAGCCGGTGAAGGTCGCGGCGAGGCAGGGGCTGGTGCAGGCGCCCAGCGGGTCCCGCAGGTTGAGCATCGGGATGCCGTCGCCGAGGCTGAAGCTCGACACCGACGCCACCGTGGCGTTGACCAGCGTGCCGGAGCCGGCGCCGTTCCAGGCCGCGCTCGAGGTGATGGCGTTGCGGATCCGGGTCCGGCCGCCGTCACCGTCGGTGACCGACGAGTTGCCACGGCTGTCGACCCGCACGGTGGGAGCGGAGTCCCAGGTGCGGCGAGGGGAGAGGAGAACGTAGGCCGAGACAGTGCTGGCAGCCACGGCCGAGAGCACGAAGGAAGCGATGAGAGCCGTCTTCTTCATAGTCGTTTCTCCTTCGATTCGCCGGGGTTGCTAGTTCTTGGGCGCGGCGCCGGCCTGGCGCGCGGCCTCGTCACGGATCTGCTGGTGGAGGGTGGCGAGGGGCAGCACCTTCGCGTAGCTCACCTCGCGTCCGTCGGCGGCGAGCAGGCGCACGCCGTCCTCGAGGGCCGCCACGGCCTTCTCGACGCCGTCCTGGCCGCGCTCGATGCGGTACTGGCCCTGCTGGTAGCCGGTGATCCGCATCATGTCCGGTTCGCGGTCGCGCTGCAGGAAGAGCAAGAGCTGCTGCCCGCGTTCGAACTTCGGGAAGCCGCTCGCCTCGATGGTGTAGCCGTCAACGGTGCCACCGAAGGTCTTGACGCGCACCACGGTGGGCGCGTCACCCACCAACACGCCTTGCACCAGAACCATCGCCTCGGTGACGATCACCTGCCGCGCGTCGTTCCAGTAGGCCTGGACCTGCAGCACCTCCCCTTCGACCACCGCCGAGGACTCGCGAACGAGCTCCCGCGTGCTCATCGCCTGGAACGTCGAGGCGACGGCGGGTTGGAGCGCGGCGGCGAGGACAAGCATGGACACAACAGCCCATCTCTTCATGGACGTTCTCCTCTGGCTCACGACGAGCCGTGGCAAGAAGTACCGCGATCTCCGCTGATCGCGGCGAGATGGCAGCGGGCCCGATGCTGATAGGAAAGGTGCCCGGACGGGCCGGGAGGTGGACGGGCGAGGTGACCTATTTGGTGCGCCCACGCCGGCGCGCCGCAGACGGCGGCGGCAGCAGCCGGCGGAGGTACTCGCCCGTATGGCTCGCGGGCGCCTGAGCCACTTCCTCGGGCGTCCCGGTGGCGACGATCTCGCCACCGCGGCTGCCGCCCTCGGGGCCGAGGTCGATCAGCCAGTCGGCCGTCTTGATGACGTCCAGGTTGTGCTCGATCACCAGCACCGTGTTGCCCAGGTCGACGAGGCGATGGAGCAGGCGCAGCAGCTTGCCGACGTCGTCGAAGTGGAGGCCCGTGGTCGGCTCGTCGAGCAGGTAGAGGGTGCGGCCCGTCGAGCGCTTGCAGAGCTCGCGGGCGAGCTTGACCCGCTGCGCCTCACCGCCCGAGAGCGTCGTCGCCGGCTGGCCGAGGCGGATGTAGCCCAGGCCCACCTCGTCGAGCGTCGCGAGGACGCGCTCGATCGCCGGGATCGAGCTGAAGAAGTGGCGGGCCTGCTCCACGGAGAGGTCGAGGATCTCGGCGATGTTGAGGCCCTTATAGCGCACCATCAGGGTCTCGCGGTCGTAGCGCTTGCCGCCACAGACCTCGCAGGTGACGTAGATGTCCGGCAGGAAGTGCATCTCGATCTTGTTCTGGCCGTCTCCCGAGCAGGCCTCGCAGCGCCCGCCCTTGACGTTGAAGCTGAAGCGCCCGGGCCCGTAGCCGCGCGTGCGGGCCTCCGGCGTGCGCGCCATCAGGTCGCGAATGTGGTTGAACACGTTGGTGTAAGTGGCCGGGTTCGAGCGCGGTGTGCGGCCGATCGGGCTTTGATCGATCGCGATCACCTTGTCCAGGTGCTCGAGGCCGTGGATCGCCCGGTGCTCCCCGGGCCGCTCGGTGGCGCGGTAGAAGTGCCGGGCGAGCGCCGTGTACAGGATGTCGTTGACCAGCGTGCTCTTGCCCGAGCCGGAAACGCCGGTCACCACGGTGAGCACGCCGAGGGGGATCTCGACGTCGATGTTCTTGAGGTTGTTCTGCCGCGCGCCCTCGATCCTGAGCGGCTTCTCGCGACCCTGGCGGCGCTCGGCCGGCAGCGGCACCGCGAGCTCGCCCCGCAGGTACTTGCCGGTCAGCGAGGGCGCCCGCCGGGCCAGCTCGTCCGGTGAGCCCTCGGCCACCACCTCGCCGCCGTGCTCGCCGGCGCCCGGCCCGAGGTCGACCACCCAGTCGGCGGCGCGAATGGTGTCCTCGTCGTGCTCGACAACCAGCACGGTGTTGCCGAGGTCGCGCATCCCTTGCAGGGTGGCGATCAAGCGGGCGTTGTCCCGCTGGTGCAGGCCGATCGAGGGCTCGTCGAGCACGTAGAGCACGCCCATCAGCTTCGAGCCGATCTGGGTGGCGAGACGGATGCGCTGGCTCTCGCCGCCCGAGAGCGTGGCCGAGGACCGTTCCAGGGTGAGGTAGCCCACGCCGACGTCGTCGAGGAAGCTCAGCCGGTCGCGGATCTCCTGCAGCACCTTGCCGGCGATCTGTACCTCACGGGCGTCGAGGTGGAGGCCCGCCAGCCAGGCCCGCATCTGCTCCACCGAGAGCGCGGAGAGGTCGAAGATCGACCGCCCGCCGATCTTCACGGCCAGGGCCTCGCTGCGCAGCCGCCGCCCCTGGCAGTCCGGACAGGAGTGGACCGACATGTACTTCTCGATCTCGCTGCGGGTGACCTGCGACTCCGTCTCCTTGTGGCGGCGCTCGAGCGAGGGGATGATGCCTTCGTACTTGCCCTGCCAGCTGTAGGAGCTCTTCTTGCCCGAGAGCTTGAAGGTGATCTCCTGCTCACCGCTGCCGTAGAGGATCACCTGGCGCGCCGCCGCCGGCAGCCGGCGCCAGGGCGTCGCCAGCGAAAAGCCCATCTCGGCGGCCAACGTCTCGACCATCTTCATCCGCCATGATCGCGAGCTCTCCGGCCAGGGCGCGATGGCGCCGGCGTCGATCGAGCGCTCGGGGTCGGGCACGATCTTGTCCGGGTCGACACCCATCAGGCTGCCCAGCCCCGAGCAGGTGGGGCAGGCGCCGTAGGGGCTGTTGAACGAGAACAGGCGCGGTGTGATCTCGGCCAGGCTGGTGCCGCACTCCGAGCAGGCGTAACTCTGTGACAACGTCTCCTCGGCCTCGCCCTCGGGCGCGATCACCACCAGACCGCCGCCCACCTTGAGGGCAGTCTCGAGCGAGTCGCTCAGCCGCTTGGCGAGGTCCGGCTTGACCACCAGGCGGTCGATCACCACGTCGATCGAGTGCTTCTTCTGCTTGTCGAGGCTGGGGATGTCGACCGAGAGGTCGACCGTCACACCGTCGATGCGGGCGCGCAGGAAGCCTTCCTTGGCCATCTGCGCGAGCTGCTTGCGGTACTCCCCCTTCTTGCCGCGGACGAAGGGTGCGTAGAGGACCAGCCGGGTCTTCTCCGGCAAGGCCAGGATGCGGTCGACCATCTGCTGCACGGTTTGCGGGCGGATCACCTTGCCGCAGCTCGGGCAATGGGGCACGCCGATCGAGGCGAAGAGCAGGCGCAGGTAGTCGTGGATCTCGGTGACCGTGCCGACCGTCGAGCGCGGGTTGCGCGAGACGGACTTCTGCTCGATCGAGATCGCCGGCGAGAGGCCCTCGATCGAGTCGACGTCGGGCTTCTCCATCTGCTGGAGGAACTGCCGGGCGTAGGCCGACAACGACTCGACGTAGCGCCGCTGGCCCTCCGCGAAGAGGGTGTCGAAGGCCAGCGAAGACTTGCCGGAACCGGAAACGCCGGTGATCACCACCAGGCGGTTGCGGGGGATCTCCAGGCTGATGTTCTTGAGGTTGTGCTCGCGGGCGCCGCGGATGGAGATGTGGTCCATAGGGGGCGGAACTGTAGCAGAAGTCGGCGGGCCCGCTCGGCACCAGGGCTGGCTCGGCGAGGCCTCGGTGCGGCCGTCACACCGCGGCGCGAGGGCGGCGCGAGAGGCCCGAAAACGACGAACGGCCGGCACCGGACCGGCCGTTCGCAGATCAGGTGGTGGAGCTCGCAGAGCCTAGCCGCGCGGGCCGGGGCCACGGTCCCGCGGCACCTCGGGGCGCTGGGGCGCCGTCGGCTGGTTGCCGGAGTGGTTCTCCCCGTCGCCCGGGGCCTCGCCCGGCGGGTTCGGCGCGCTCGGCTGGCGGGCGAGCAGCTCGAGGAGCGTCTCGGTGGTCGGCACGTTGAGCGAGCGCCGGAGGTTCTCGGACGACCGCTTGGTGAACTGCACGCCGAGCACCTCGGAGTCGGTGAGCGTGCCCGCCGCCCCGGCCGAGCCAAAGGTGAACGGGAAGAGGTCGACGAGCGGGATCTTGCCGCCGAACTTGCTGTTGATCGCCTTCAGAAACTCGTTGGCGACGAAGGCGTAGCCGAACGCCGTCGGGTGCACGCCGTCGTAGGAGAAGACGCCGCCGGTGAGGAAGCTGGCGTTGTAGTCGACGCCGCCGTAGGAGATGCCGTGGGCCGCCACGTCGGCGAAGATGGCGTTGATGTCGACGAGCGCCGCGCCGGCGTCATTGGCGACCGTGCGGATGACGTTGTTGTAGGCGGCGAGCCGCGCCTGGATGGTGGCGAGCTCGGACGCCGAGAGCACGTACTGCGTGCCAAGCGGCGTGCCACGGCCACCGAGGGCGGTCGGGATGCCGACGCCCTGGCGCAGCTGGGCGCTCGCCGAGAGCAACACGCGGTCACTGGCGGTGAGCGGCCCGTTCGGGCCGATGATCGGCACCGGGCTGCCGTTGACCAGCACCGGCTGGTTGGTCGCCGGGTTGACCACCACGTAGGGCAGCGTGGTGACGAAGGGGATCGCCGTCACGTTCGGGATGGTGGCGACGGCGAGCTGGGCGCCACGAGCCCGGATCGCGGTCACGATGGCGCGGTAGTCGCGCTCGAAATCGGCCACCGGGGTCAGGGTCACGCCATCGATCACGATGCCCGAGGTGGCAGCGGCGAGGACGTCGTTGTTGCCGATCCACAGGCTGACGAAGGTCGGCTGCAGCAGCAGCGCCTGCTGCAACGCGCTGGCGTTTTGGAACGCCGGCGGGCGCAGGATGAACGACGCCAGGGCGTTGCCGGCCGGGGTCGCGAGCACGTCATGCACGTTGAAGCCCGGCACGGCCAGGTTGTCGTAGGGCCGCGCCAGGTTGAGGTTGGTAGGCGCGCCCGTGTTGGCGGAGCGAGGCGCGATCACCAGCGGCGACAGCGTGGCGAGGTCGAGGAGCGCCGGGATACCAGGAGCGCTCACCGTCGGCTGCTGGAAGCCCGAGCCGCCGGTCTGCCGGCTGATCAGCGCCGGGTAGCTGTTGTTCTGCACCTGGTCGAGCAGACCACCGCTCGAGAAGGCGGCCGTCAGGCTGTCGCCGAGGGCGACATAACGGCTGAAGTTGGCCTGCCCCGTGGTGCTCTGGGCGAGGACCGGGGCCGCGACGGCAACCGCCAACAAGGCGGCCAACGCGACGCCGCGGGTCCGGCGCGAAGCGATCGTCTGGAACATTCTGCATCCTCCTTGACTGTGCCCGTTCGCGAGGGTCGCCTTACCAGGTCGCGGTGAGACCGAGCAGGATCGCGTTGGTCTCGTAGGTACCGTTGAAATTGTTGATGTTGGTGCGCGTCGTCCGCTTCTCGAACTGCAAGTACATCACCGCAAAGTCGAGGTTGAAGCCACCGGCGGTGGTGTGCCCGTAGCCCAGGGTGAAGCCGTTGCGGTTGGCGTCGGGCAGCAGGGGGCTCATCGTCTCGTCGGGCTGCGGCGTCTCGTCGTAGACGTAGCCGCAGCGCCACTGGCTGTTGGCGCCGGCGTTCCAGCGGAAGCCGATACGGTAGTTCATCGCATCGTCCCAGTTCTCGGGCAGCGTGCTCGAGAGGGCCGGGGTGTCCGTGAAGGTGATCGCCACTTCCTTGAAGCTCGACCAACCCGTCCAGTTGGCGTCGAGCTCCAGCATGGTGTTCGGCGACAGGGCCAGGGCCACGCCGAAGCTCGCCATGTCGGGGAACTCGATCGAGGTCTTGATCGGCAGGTTGCGGTTGAAAGGCAGGGCCGCGGCGACGGCGCCGTCGAACTGCGGGAAGCCGGTCATCACCTGGGTCAGGCGACCGTCGCCCGAGAGGTCCACCTTGACCTTGCTGCGGTAAGAGAGGCCCCACGAGAAGCTGTTGTTGTAGCGATGCAGGATGCCGAGGGTGAAACCGTAGCCGTAGTCGAGGTCGCTCTCCAGCTTGACCTTGGCGATCTCGGCCGGCGAGAAGGTGAAGGGGTTCACCCGCGCCGCGCGGCGCTCGAGGGTCACTTCCGCGAAACGGACCACGGCGCCGACGCCGATGCCGAAGTTCGGGGTCACCTGCCAGCCGATGTTGGGGCTGAGGTCATAGGTCTTGAGGTCGGCCTTGGTGCTGAGGAAGCGGCCGGAGAAGGTGTCCGGCTTGTCCCACTCGGTGACCAGGCCGAAGGGGTTGTTGAAGCTGAAACCGAAGGTCCAGGCATCGTTGAGCGGCTGCACGTAGTAGACGTGGCTCGGCGTCACCAGGTTGTCGGCCTGCTCGGCCCTGGCGGTGGGCCCGGGGAACGGCGCGGCGCCCTGGAACTTGGAGTCTCCGAGGCTGATCAGAGTGGTCCCCAGGGAGAAGCTGCGCTCGTGCTGGAAGGCCAGGCCGCCGACATTGTGGAACATCGCCGAACCATCGTCCGCCTGAGCGGTGAAGGCGCCGGCCATGCCCATCGCTTTGCTTCCCTGCTCGAAGATCCCGAAACCTGCCGCCGATGCCGGGGTCGCCGAGAGCGCCCCCAGACCCACGATCATCAGGACGGCAGCCATGCTCTTGCCACAGCGCAACATCCTCGTCTCCTCTCCTGCCCCGAGGGCAGTTCGACACCTGCTCGGTGGTGAAAAAGCCGGTCTGGATTGCGTAATTGCTCTCCTGAGAGTGCTTTGGCAGCCTAGTCCAAGGCCCTGACGGTGTCAACGGAAAGGCGCGCGAGACCGTCACCGAGGTGGCATGGGAACGTCACCGCCGGCGGCGGCGCGGTGGCCGCTGGCGACCGGCCCGCCGAGGGGGCTGGTAGAGTAGGGGCCAGAGGGAGACCATGAAGAAGAAGGAAGCTCGGTTCGAGAACCAGATCCAGGAAGCCACCCACCACAAGCTCACCGAGTATCTCGACGAGCTGTTCGAGAAGCCGTATCTCGACCCCGGCAACCAGCACTTCTATATCCAGTACGGCACCACCGTGCTGGAGATCTCCAACGAGCCCTACGGCCCGGAGGAGTCTGTGGTGACCATCATGTCTTACTGCGTCCAGGGGGTGGAGGTCGAAGAGTCCCTGCTGCGCGGCCTCCTCGCGCTGAACCACTCGATCCCCTTCGGCGCCTTCTCGCTGGTGGGCTCCGACATCTTCTTTTCCCATTCACTGTTCGGCCGCACGGTGACCCGCAGCAACCTGATCACGGCGATCGCCGCGATCGCCACCGTGGCGGACGACTACGACGACGAGATCGTCGCCAAGTGGGGTGGGCAGACCGCCCTCGAACGGATCCGCGAGACCGGTGGCCTGCACGAGCGCGCCTCGCGCAGTCGCTCCAGCTAGCCGTTACCCCGATGTCCCAGCCCACCATCCGCCCGCTGGCGAGCAACCGGCGGGTACGCCACGACTATCACGTCCTCGAGACGCTCGAGGCCGGCTTGGTGCTCTCGGGGACCGAGGTCAAGGCGGCCCGCATGGGGCGCGTCCAGCTCAAGGACAGCTTCGTCGAGCTGCGCAACGGCCAGGCCTATCTCGTCGGCGCCCACATCAGCCCCTACAGCCATGGCAACCGCGAGAACCATGAGCCCGAGCAGCCGCGCAAGCTCTTGCTCGGCAAGCGGGAGATCGAGCGTCTGCAGAGCAAGTCCCAGGGCAAGGGGCTGACGATCGTGCCGCTCGAGGTCTACCTCAAGGGCAACTGGATCAAAGTCTCGATCGCGCTCGCCCAGGGCAAGAAGGAGTACGACAAGCGCGAGGCCGAGAAGAAGCGCGAGCTCGAGCAGGAGATGCGCCAGGCCCTCGCCGAGCGGGGCCGGCGGGCCGCCTCCTAGGTTCCGGCCCCCTGCGTCGCGTTCTTGCCGCAACCCATGTTGCAAGATCGCAACACGCGGCCCTGCGAGGCCGCCAGCACCCTCATCCGTACGCCGCAAGATGTGTCGCTGCAACGCGTTCCAAGAGTTCGACGAAGAGCTATGACGATGGCACCGACCCTGCAAACGGGTGCCCTCGACCATGAGAACGCACCCCGCCTCCCTCTTCCAGCAAAAGACCCTCGCCCGTGAAGTTGCCACCAGCGGCGTGGGAATCCATACCGGACGCACCCTGCACCTGCGCTTGCTGCCGGCGCCGCCCGACACCGGCATCGTCTTCCGCCGCCTCGACGCCGGCGGGGTCGAGATCCCGGCCCTGGCGAGCGAGGTGAGCTCGGTCGAGCTGGCCACCATGGTCGGCCGCGACGACGTCACCGTCTCGACCATCGAGCATCTGCTCGCAGCCGTCCGGGTGGCCGACATCGACAATCTGTGGATCGAGATCGACGGCCCCGAGATCCCCATCCTCGACGGCTCCTCGATGCCGTTCCTGAGCCTGCTCGACGCCGCCGGCGTGCGCCAGCAGGTGGCACCGCGGCGAATCCTCGCCGTCACCCGCCCCCTCGAGCTGGCGATGGGCGCCAAGCGCATCCGCGTCTCGCCCTACCCCGGTTTCCGGCTCGCCTACCAGATCGACTTCGCGAGCGCCGCGATCGGCCACCAGAGCCTCGACCTCGCCATCGACCGCGAGAGCTTCGAGCGCGAGCTGGCGCCGGCGCGGACCTTCGCGCAGGCGAGCGAGGTCGAGCGCATCCTCTCCCGCGGGCTCGCCCTCGGTGGTGCCAGCGACAACTGCGTGATCTTCGGCGAGGACGGGCCGGTCAACACCGAGCTGCGCTTCGCCGACGAGCCGGTGCGCCACAAGGCCCTCGACGCCATCGGTGACCTCGGCCTGCTTGGCGCTCCGCTGTGGGCCTACGTCGAGGTGGAGCGCGGCGGCCATCAGCTGCACTACGCGATGGTCGAGCTGCTGCGCCAGCGCACCGATTGCTGGACCTGGCTCAGCGGGACGGCCAGCGAGCGCCAGGTCGAGGAAGAGCGACAGCCGGCCACCGCGAGCCTGCAGCCGGCCTTCGCGGTCTAGAGTCGCTCGCCTGAGCTCCCTGCGCTTCGGAGCCCCGCCCGGGATGCGCCGGCCGCGCAAGCCGCCGGCGCTCTGCCGAGCGCCTTCCCTCATTGGCCTCGGGGCGGCGTTATCCTTCTCGCGATGAGAGCCTTCTTCGCCGTCCTCCTGCTCGGCCTCACGGCCTGCTCCGCGCGCGCCGCTGAGGTGCGCGACCTGGCACTCAGCACCCAAGGCGACCAGCTGCTCGCGAGCTTCCACCTTGCCGGCTCGTTCGACCCGCGGATGACCGAACGCATCGCGAGCGGCCTGCCCACCACCCTGGTCTACGAGGTCGAGCTGATGTCGGACCGCAAGCGCTGGTTCGACCGCGGCCTAGCCGACACCACCCTGACCGTCGTCGGCATCTACGACGCCGTGCGCCGCGAGTACCTGGTGAACTTCAAGCTCGGTGGCCGGCTGCTCGAGACCCGCGTGGTGCACGACCTCGCCGAGCTCGAAGCCGCGATGACCCGCATCGCCGACCTGCCGGTGTTCACCATGCCGGCCGTCGAGGAGGGCAAACGCATCCTCGTGCGGGTGCGAGCGGAGCTCGGGATGTCTCACCTGCTGGGTTTCATCCCCAGCCGCCTGACCACCGACTGGGTGGAGTCCAACAAGATCCGCGTGCGGCCTGCCGCCCCCTAGGCCGTGGCGATGCGATTCAGCGAGCGCTTCCGCCGCCACCGCAAGGACGCCCGCCTGATCATCGGCGCGCTCGGCGCCCTGATGGTGGTCCTCGTCTTCAGCCTGTACCTGATGCAGCGCGCCGAGGAGCTGCCGCCGGCGTTGGTGACCAACCGGGTGCTGCTCTTTGCCCTCTGGTACGTCAACGTCCTGCTGATCCTCGCGATTCTCTTCGTCCTGCTGCGCAACCTCTTCAAGCTCTTCGTCGAGCGCTACAACCACATCCTGGGTGCGAAGCTGAAGACCCGGCTGGTGCTGTCCTTCTTCGGCGTCTCGCTGATCCCCGTGCTGCTCCTCTTCCTGATCTCGACCCAGCTGCTACGTGGCGCCATCGACCGCTGGTTCTCCACCCCGATCGGCGAATTGCTGCCGCTCGGCCACGCGGTGTCGGAAGGCCTCTCGGTGCGCATCGAGCAGGAGAACCTGCGCGATGCGCGGCGGGCGCTCGCCAACCTGAGCGGGCTGCGGCTCGCCGAGCCCACCGATCGCGTGGCGCTCAACCGGCGGCTGCGCGACCAGCTGTCGGCCCTCGAGCTCGACTACCTGGCGCTCTACGAAGGCACCGAGCTGGTGCAGGGCGCGATCAACTCGGCGAGCCCGCTCGCCGACCTTCCCGAGCCCGGGCGGGCCCTGTTGCGCGAGGCCGCTGCCGAGGGGAGCGCCCATGGCCAGCCGCCCATCGAAGGCGACGGGGTGTTGATCGCAAGCGCCGTCTCCGACGTCGCCGCCAGCGAGGCGGCCGGGGCCCGCGAGCCCCTCGTGCTGGTCGCCGGACGGGTGCTGCCGCCGAGCCTCGCCATCGCCTCGCGGCGGTTGATCGAGGCCGCCCAGAGCCACCGCCAGCTGCGCGTGCAGCGCGAGGACTTCAAGGCGAGCTACCTGCTGATCTTCCTCATGGTGACGCTCCTCATCCTGCTCGCCTCGTCGTGGCTGGGGCTCTACCTGGCGCGGCGGATCACCGTGCCGATCCAGGCCCTGGCGGACGGCACGCGGCGGCTGTCGAGCGGCGACCTCGACACCCGCGTCGAGGTCGAGGCGGACAACGAGCTGGGGGTCCTCGTCGACTCGTTCAACTCGATGACCGCCGAGCTCAAGGGCAACCGCGAGCAGCTCGAGGCCGGCAACCGCGAGCTCACCCTGTCCAACGAGCGGCTGGCCCGCGAGCGGGCGCTGATCGGCGCGGTGCTCGCCAACGTCGCCGCCGGCGTCATGTCGGTCGATCGCGACGGCCGCATCCGCACCTGCAACAAGGCGGCGCTCGCAATGTTGCGCCAACGCGAGGAGGAGGTCGTGGGGCGGCTGGCAAGCGAGGCCTGGGCCGACCCCGAGCGGGCCCGGCTGGCGCAGATCCTCGGCGAGGCCCCGGCGCCCGGCCAGCGGCTGAGCCGCGAGGTCCAGCTGCTGCTCGGCGGCCGCTGGAACAACTTCGAGGTCAAGTTGACGGCGCTGCCCGAGGGCGACAGCGAGCCCGGCGGTTGGGTGCTCGTCCTCGAAGACCTCACCGAGCTGATCCAGGCGCAGCAGCTCGCCGCCTGGCGGGAGGCGGCCCGCCGCATCGCCCACGAGATCAAGAACCCCCTCACCCCGATCAAGCTCGCCGCCGAGCGGGTGCTCGCCCAGTTCCGCAAGGGCGACCCCGACCTCGGCAGCAAGCTCGAGCAGGGCGTCGGGATCATCGTCCGTGAGGTGGGCACCCTGCAGGACATGGTCGACGAGTTCTCGCGCTACGCCCGCATGCCACCGCCCCGGCCCGCCCCCGTCGACCTCGACGGCCTCTGCCAGGAGACCGTGCACCTCTACCGCAACCTCAAGGCCGGGGTCACGGTGAGCAGCCAGGTCGAGCCGGGCATCGGCACCGTGCGGCTCGATGCCGAGCAGGTCAAGCGGGCCCTGATCAACCTGCTCGACAACGCCCTCGAAGCGACGGAGGCGCCGGGGACGGTGCTGGTGCAGGCCAGCCGGCGGGACGGCCTGGTGCGGATCAGCGTCGCCGACGAGGGCCGCGGCGTCCCGCCCGAGGCCAAGGAGAAGCTCTTCCTGCCCTACTTCTCGACCAAGGGCCGCGGCACCGGCCTGGGCCTCGCCATCGTTCATCGCATCGTGACCGACCACCACGGCACCATCCGCGCCGAGGACAATCAGCCCCGTGGCACCGTGTTCACGATCGAGCTGCCGGCCTGAGCCGGCCGCGGGCAGACGATAGGATCCTTCCGATGGCCGAACGCATCCTGATCGTCGACGACGAGGCCGGCATCCGCAGCACGCTCGCCGGCATCCTCGAGGACGAGGGCTACCAAACGGCAGGCGCCGACAGCGTGGCGGCGGCGCGCACGGCGATCGAGCGCGAGAGCTTCGACCTCGCCCTCTTCGACGTCTGGCTGCCCGACGGCGACGGCCTCGATCTCCTCGCCACCGTGCGCGAGGCGCGCCCGGAGCTGCCGGTGATCGTAATCTCCGGCCACGCCAACGTCGACGCCGCGGTCAAGGCGATCCGTCTCGGCGCCTACGACTTTCTTGAAAAGCCCCTGTCGCTGTCGCGGGTGGTGCTCACCGTCGCCAACGCCCTCGAGCGCCGGCGCCTGGCCCGCGAGCTCAGGGAGCTCTCCGAGCGTCTGGAGGCCAGCGAGCCGCTGATCGGCAACAGCCTGCCGATGCAGCAACTCAAGGCCGACCTCAAGCTCGCCGCGGCGGCCGACAGCCGGATCCTGGTGACCGGCGAGAACGGTACGGGCAAGGAGCTCGTGGCGCGCCAGGTCCACCGGCTGTCGCGGCGCTCCCGCGGCCCCTTCGTCGAGGTCAACTGCGCGGCGATCCCCGAGGACCTGATCGAAAGCGAGCTCTTCGGTCACGTCAAGGGAGCCTTCACCGGCGCTGCCGCCGACCGCCCCGGCCGTTTCGAGCAGGCCAGCGGCGGCACCCTCTTCCTCGACGAGATCGCCGACATGTCGCTGAAGACCCAGGCCAAGGTGCTGCGGGTGCTGCAAGAGCAGCGCTTCGAGCGGGTGGGCGGCACGAGCACGATCCAGGTCGACGTGCGCGTCGTCGCGGCCACCAACAAAGACCTCGAAGGCGAGATCGAGGCGGGCCGCTTCCGCGAGGACCTCTACTTCCGCCTGGCGGTGATCCCCCTAACGGTGCCGCCGCTGCGCAGCCGGCGCGAGGACATCCCGCTCCTCGTCGACCACTTCATCGCCCACTTCGCCCGCGAGCTCGGTCGGCGGCCCAAGCTGCTCAGCCGGGCGGCGGCCGAGCGGCTGCAGGCCTACGGCTGGCCCGGCAACGTCCGCGAGCTGCGCAACGTGGTGGAGCGGATGATGATCATGGTGCCGGGCGAGGTGATCGACGCCGGCGCCCTACCGCCCGCCATCCGCGGCGAGAGCGGCGACCGCGGCACGCCGCTCGAGGCCCAGGACTTCCCCACCCTGCGCGATGCCCGCGCCGCCTTCGAGAAGCGCTACATCGAGCGCAAGCTCGCCGAGCACGGCGGCAACGTCTCGCGCACCTCGCTGGCCCTCGGCCTCGAACGCTCGAACCTCTATCGCAAGATGAAGGCCTACGGCATCGCGGCCCCCGAGGAGGGCTGAGGGGCTGTGAGACAATCGGCGCCATGAGCACGAACCCTGGACCCTCACCCCAGGAGCGCCTGGAGGCCGACGTCAGGGCGGCCCTCAAGGCCGGCGAGAAAGAGCGGCTCTCCACCCTGCGCATGCTCCTCTCCGAGGTCAAGAACGAGGCGATGAGCGGCAGCGGCCCGGTGGACGAGGGCCGTTTCGCCGCCCTGGTCAGGAAGGCGATCAAGCAACGCCACGAGGCGGCCGAGAAGTTCGGCCAGGGCGGCCGCGCCGAGAGCGCGGCGCAAGAAGAGCGCGAAGCCGTGATCCTCGGCGAGTACCTGCCGCAGCAGGCGAGCGAGGCCGAGCTCACGGCGGCGATCGCGGCCCTGATCGCCGCCGAGGGCCTCAGCGGGCCGACAGCGATGGGCCGGGTGATGAAGGAGGTCCTCGGCCGTTTCGGCAGCCGCGCCGACGGTGCCACCGTCTCCCGCCTCGCCCGCCAGCTGCTGGCGTCGTAGAAGGCTTGCGATGCAGCGCGCCGTCGTCGGCACCGCCGGCCACATCGATCACGGCAAGACGACGCTGGTCAAGGCGCTGACCGGCATCGACTGCGACCGCTGGGCCGAGGAGAAGGCCCGCGGCATCACCATCGACCTCGGCTTCGCCCACTGGAGCGACGGCGAGCTACAGCTGGGCTTCATCGATGTGCCGGGCCATGAGCGCTTCCTGCACAACGCCCTGGCCGGCCTCGGCGGCATCCGCGTGCTGCTCTTGGTGGTGGCGGCCGACGAGGGGGTAAAGCCGCAGACCCGCGAGCACCTGGCGATCGCCTCGCTGCTCGGCATCCCGACGGCGCTGGTGGCGCTCAGCAAATGCGACCTCGTCGAGCCGGACCTCCTGGAGCTCGCTGCCCTGGAGGTCGAGGAGGAGCTCGCCGCGACCCCCTTTGCCGGCGCCGAGATCATCCCCGTTTCGAGCCTGACCGGCGAAGGCCTCGACGAGCTCAAGGCGCGCCTGCTGTCCCTCGCCCGCGAGCAGGCCCTGCCGCCGGACGCCGAGCGCCCGGCGCGCCTGCCCATCGACCGCGCCTTCCACCTGAAGGGCCTCGGCCTGGTGGTCACCGGCACCCTCGTGTCCGGTAGCCTGAGCCCGGGGAGCGAGCTCGAGGTGCTGCCCCAGGCGACCTCCCACAAGAGCCCGCAGCGAGGCCGCGCTCGCGTGCGCGACGTGCAGGTGCACGGCCAGCCGCGCGACGCGGCCTGGGCCGGGGAACGCACCTCGCTGCGCCTCGCCGGGGTGGAGATCGAGGAGGTGGCACGCGGTAGCGAGCTCGCCACTCCCGGCGCCTTCGGCAGCGCCCGCCTGCTCCTCGGCCGCTTCACCCTGCTACCCGCAGCGCCCGCCCCGCTCGCCGGCTTCACCTCCGTGCGCGTCCACCTCTACACTAGCGAGGTGATGGGCCGCCTGCGCCCGCTGGCACCGGCCGTCCTCGAGCCGGGGCAGAGCGGGCTCGTCGAGGTACGCCTGGCGGCGCCGGTGGTCGCCGTGCGCGGGGACCGCTTCATCGTTCGCCGGCCGTCGCCGCCCGCCACTCTGGGCGGCGGTGTGGTGCTCGATCCGGCGTGGCATCGCTACCGCGGCAAGGCCCTGGAGCCCGCTCTCGACGCCCTCGACGGCGAGCGCCAGGCGGCCCTGCTGTTCTGGGCCCACGAGGCGGCCGAGCCCGGGCTCACCGCCGAAGACGTTGCCCGCCGGCTCGGCGAGCGGCCCGAGCGCCTGGCCGTCGAGCTCGAGGCGCTGACCACCGCGGGCCGCCTGCTCGCCACCCCCACCCAGCCCCGGCGCTGGCTCGCCCCAGCGGTCTACAAGCGGGTGGCCGAGCGCGCCGAAGCGCTGCTCGTCGCCCACTTCAAGCAGGACCGTCTGTCCCCAGGCCTCGCCAAGGCGGAAGCCGTGGCGAGGCTCTTCCCCCGCCGCGGCGGCGAGCTTGCCGAGGTCTATCTCGGTTGGTTGGCGGCGCAGAAGAAGCTCGTCGTCGACGGCGGCCGGCTCACCTTGCCCGGCCGCGGCGGCAAGCTGACCGACGAGGAGTCCCAGCTCGCCGCCGCCGTGCTCGCTGCCTTCGAGCGGGCGGGCCTCGCCGCGCCGTCGCCCAACGACGTCCGCGACGAGCTCAAGGCCAAGCCACAGATCTTCGACGGTGTGCTGCGCTACCTCACCGACCGCGGCAAGATCACCAAGCTGCCCGGCGGCCTGCTGATCGCCAGCCAGGCCCTCGCCGCGCTGCGTGCCACGCTCGTCGAGCTCGGCTGGGAGCGCTTCGGGGTCGCCCAGTTCAAGGACCACTTCCAGCTCTCTCGCAAGTGGGCCATCCCCCTGCTCGAGCACCTCGACTCGGTGGGCGCCACCCGCCGTCTGGGCGATGAGCGCATGGTCGTGCGCTAGCTCGACCCCTCCCCACTCCCCCTGAGGGTGGCGCTCTGGCAGCCGATTTCCCGCAGAATCGTCCGCGGGAGGCCCGGAACGTGGAGGCGTTGCAGCGAGATCTCCTCGGCGCCGACGGCGAGCTTGTCGAGACCCACATCTCGTGGGTCTTCCTGCGCGGCGACCAGGTGATCAAGGTCAAGAAGCCGGTCGATCTCGGCTTTCTCGACTTCTCGACCCTGGCGCGCCGCCGGGCCGCTTGCGAGGCCGAGATCGCGGTCAACCGCCGCCTGGCGCCTGCGGTCTACCTCGGCGTGGTGCCGATCACCCGCGACGCCGCCGGGCGCCATCGCGTCGGGGGCGAGGGTGAGGCGGTCGAGTGGGCCGTCCGCATGCGGCGCCTGCCCGCCGAGCTACGGGCGGACCATCTGCTCGCCGCGGGGCGGCTCACTACCGCCCACCTGGAGGCCGTGGCCCACCGCTTGGCGAACTTCCATGCCACTTGCCGCAGCGACGAAGAGACGGCCCGCTTCGGCACCCCGGCGGCGATCGCCGTCAATGTGCGGGAGAACTTCGCGCAGACGGCAGCGAGCATCACCGAGATGATCGAACCTGCCGAAGCGGACGAGATCGAGGGCTGGCAGATCGGCTTTCTCGAGCGCCACGCCGATACTCTCCGCCGCCGCCTGGCCGAGGGCCGGGTGCGCGACGGCCACGGCGACTTGCGCCTCGAGCACGTCTACTTCGCGGCCGGCGAGCTGCCGGCTCCGGCGGCGGTGACGATCCTCGACGCTATCGAGTTCAACCAGCGCTTCCGCTTCGCCGACGTGGCCTCGGACGTCGCCTTCCTGTCGATGGACCTCGCCGCCCACGGACGGGTGGACCTCGCCGAGAGCTTCCTCGCCGCCTACGCCCGCGCGGCGCAGGACTACGGCCTCTACCGGCTGATCGACTTCTACGAAAGCTACCGGGCCTTCGTGCGCGCCAAGGTGGCGAGCTACCTCGCCGCCCAGGGGGGCCTCTCGCCGGCTGCCGAGGCGAGCCGCGCCGAGGCCCGCCGCCACTACCTCCTCGCCCTTGCCGCGGATCGCCGCTCGTTGCTCGCCCCGGCGGTGGTGGCGGTGGGCGGCTTGATCGCCGCCGGCAAGAGCACGATCGCGGCGGCGGTCGCGGCGGCGATGTCGGCACCAGTGGTCGACGCCGACCGCACCCGCAAGCACCTCGTGGGTGTGGACGCCGAGACACCGCTGCGCCATCCGGCGTGGCAGGGCGCCTACCAGCCCACTGCCACTCAGGCGGTCTACGAGGAGATCTTCGAACGAGCGCGGGCGGTGCTCGCCTCGGGGCGACCCGTGATCCTCGACGCCTCGTTCCGTGCTCGCGCCCACCGTGAAGCGACGCGCCAGCTGGCCCGCCGCCACGGCGCCGCCTTCACCTTCATCGAGTGCCGGGCGCCCCGCGAGGTCCTGCTCGCCCGGCTGGCCGCCCGCGAGCAAGCGAGCGGAGTGAGCGACGGGCGACGGGAGATCTTCGACGAGTTCGTCGCCCGCTGGGAGCCGGTCGACGAGCTGCCGGCGGCCGAGCACGTGGTCCTCGACAGCACGCGGGCCGTCGCCGAGTGCCTCGCCTTGCTGCGGCGGCGCCTCCCCACCTGGCCGAGCGGGCTCTGAGCCGGCGCCGGCAGGCTGCTACCATCGGCCGCATGAAGACGATCGCCGTGCTGGGTGCTTCGCCGCTGCGTCACAAGTTCGGCAACAAATGCGTCCGCGCCTATCTCGAGGCCGGCTGGCAGGTCTATCCGGTCAACCTCGCCGGCGCCGAGGTCGAGGGCCTCACCACCTACCGCGAGCTCGCCGAGGTGCCGCTGCCCCTCGACCGGATCAGCGTCTACCTGCCACCGCCGGTCAGCCGCGAGCTGCTGCCGGCGATCGCCGCGGCGGCCGCGGGCGAGGTGTGGTTCAACCCCGGGGCCGCCGACGCCGCCGTGTTCACCGCCGCCAAGGAGATGGGGGTCCCGGCCGTCGACGGCTGCAGCATCGTCGACATCGGCTACTCGCCCTCGCAGTTCTCCTGACCCCGCCGAGGGAATGCGGCGGCAGGTCCGCGCGTGCTGGCTCTCATCGTCCCGTTCCGCGAACCCCCCGGCCCGGGTGGCCGGCCCTGCCACCGGAGGACGTATGACGAGCTCGACCACGCCCGACCTGGCGCTCAACCTCCCCCTGCTGCTGCCCCTCCTGATGGTCGCCCTGTTGTTTCACTTCCTGCCGCAGTGGGGCCAGCCGGAGATCTTCTTCGCGCTGACCGTGCCGGCCTCCTTGCGCAGCTCGGCGACGGGCCGGGCCATCCTGCGTGGCTATCGCCTACGGCTGTGGCTGGGTTGTGCCGTTGCGCTCGTGGTGCTCAGCCCGGCCTTCTTCGCGCCGATGACCTGGCTCGCGGCGCTCGTCATGCCCGTCGCGCTCGGCGGCTTCCTCTGGGCCTTCTTCGCCGCCCGCCACGAGGTGGCGCCGCATGCCGTACCGCCCGCCGGCCTGGCCACCCTCCCCGGCCCGGCGATGCCCAGGGCCCTCCCTGGTCCACTGGCCTTCGTCGCTCCCCTGGCCGTCCTGGCCGCGGCGGCCGTCGTGCTGCTGCTCAGCTATGACGCCATCCCGACCCGCTTCGTGACCCACTGGAACGGCCGTTGGGAGGCCGATGGCTGGGCCCAGAAGAGCGTCTGGGCGCTTCTCGCACCGCTCGCCCTGGGGGCCCTGATCAGCGAGCTGCCCGTGGCGCTCGGCGCCCTCACCTTGGCCGGCGCCCGGCGTGTCCACACCGACGGCGAGGCCGCGGCCTTCGAGACCGCTCGCCGCCGCGCCAACCAACAGCTGCTCAGCCACCTCGGCCTGTTCGTCGCGCTCGTCTTCGCAGCCGTCGCTCTGCTCCCACTGGCCGGCACGCCAGCGACCGCCCGGCGGGCGGGGACCGGCCTCGTGATCGGTGTCTTCGTCGGCCTCGCCGGGCTCCTCGCGACGTGGTTCCTGCGCCACCACCGGCTCTTCACAGCTGCCACCCGGAGCGCCGAGGCCGCCACGGCCGGTGGACCTCCGATCGGTGATCGCAGCGCCGACAGTCGCTGGAAGCTGGGCCTCTTCTATTACAACCCCGACGACCCGGCGCTCTTCGTCGAGAAGCGCTTCGGGATCGGCTACGACCTCAACTTCGGCCGGCCGGCCGCCTGGCTGGTGCTCGCCGTGCCCCTCGCCTTCTCGCTCGCCGGCCTGCTCGTGGCACTGCTGCGGGGCTAGCTCGCCGGCCTAGCCGCGCCGGGCCTTGAAGGCCGCGGGATCGATGCCGAGCGCCGTCATCTTGGTGTGGAAGTTCTTGACGTCGATGCCGGCATTGAGGGCCGCCCGCGAGATGTTGCCCTGGGTCTCCTCCAGACAGCGCTGGAGGTAGTCGCGCTCAAAGGCCTCGACGGCCCGCCGCTTCTCCTCCTTGAAGCTCCCCCGTGGGCCGAAGCGAAGCGGCGTCGCCGGCCGCTCGTGAGAGAGCGCCTCGGGCAGGTGCCGCGCCTCGATCACCGGCCCCTCGGCGACCAGGATGGCGCGCTGCAGGATGTTCTGCAGCTCCCGCACGTTGCCTGGGAAGGCGTAGGCGCTGAGGGCCGACTCGGCTGCCGGGCTCAGCTGATAGTCGTGCGGATCGCGCTCGTCACGCAGCCGTTCGAGGAAGTGGCGGGCGAGCAGCGGAATGTCCGAAGGCCGCTCGCGCAGCGGCGGCAGGCGGATCTTGATGACCGCCAAGCGGTAGTGGAGGTCCGGCCGGATCTGCCCCGTCTTGACCAGCTCTTCGATATCGCGGTTGGTGGCCGCCACCACGCGCACATCGGCCTGGCGGATCCGCGTCGAGCCGACGGGCGAATACTCCCCGGTCTCCAGCACCCGCAGGAACTTCACCTGCAGGCTGAGCGGCATCTCGCCCACCTCGTCGAGGAAGAGCGTGCCGCCGTCGGCGCGTTCGAACCAGCCAGGATTGCTGCGCACGGCACCGGTGAAGGCGCCGCGCTCGTGCCCGAAGAGCTCGGCCTCCTGCAACGTCTCGGGCAGCGCTCCGCAGTTGATCGGAACGAAGGGGCGGTCGCTGCGCCGGCTGTTGAAGTGGATGGCCCGCGCCACCAGCTCCTTGCCCGTGCCGCTCTCGCCCTCGATCAGCACCGTGGCTTCCGACGGCGCCACCTGCGCCACCTGCTTGAGGACCTCGAGCATCTTGGGATCGCGGCCCACCAGGGCATCGAAGCGGTACTTCTCGCGCAGCTCCCGCTCTAGGAGGCCGACGCGATGGCGCAGCTGGCGGCGATCGAGGGCGTTGTGGGCCGCCAGGGAGATGAAGTGAGAGAAGTTCTCGGCCAAGGCCAGGGTCTCGCCAGTGAAGGCCGGCTGGCTGGCCCGGCTGTCGAGGTAGACGACGCCGAAGACCACCCCCTGGTGGATCATCGGCAGGCAGATGACGGCCATCAGCCCGAGCCGGTAGACGCTGTCGGAGAGGCGGCCGGTGGGGTGCGCTGGCAGGTTGGGGTCGAAGAACGGCCGGCCTTCGGCCCGCACCCGCCGGATCACTGTCCGGCTGACCTGGAACTCGGGCTGCTCGATGTCGCGCCGGTCGAGATTGCGCGCCTTCTCGAACAGCAGGGCGCCATCGGCCCCGAACAGCAGGATCATCCCGCGTTCGGCCCCGCACAGCTCGATCACCCCGTCGAGCGCCCGGGTCAGCACCTGGTCGACGTCCAGCTCGCCCAGGACGGTACGGGCGATCTCGAGGACACGATCTCTCATCCCTTGGGCTCACACGGCAAACAGCCTTCGACAGCGAGCCTGGATGGTCGCTGGGGTGCTTGCGGGCGCCATCATAAGGTCCTGTGGCCGCAGCGGCGCCGCCAACCTGGCAAAAAAACCAAAGAGGCGGCAAAAAGACCAAGGCTGTGGCAAAAAAACCAACGAGGCTCTCCCGGCGTGCTGGCGTGGCAACGCCGCCTCGTCGCCGCCAGCGGCGGCCGCAGATCCCAAGGCGCTGGCATGCCAGGGGCGCTCTGCGCCTGGTTTCGCGGCCCCCTCCGCGCCTTCCGGACGCTGGCTGCGCCGCCTCGCGGCAGCACCGGCCGGTGCCGCAACGCCACGCGGTCGACCTGGCCCGGCGATTGCTTTGGACTTCGAACGGCAAGAGAAAGGGCGAGCGTTCTGCCAGAGATCGCTCACCTCCCTCAACGTGGAGCGCTCGCCCGCCCTTTTTTCCCCGCCGTTTTTCCCTCCCGCTGGTCATTCTCCTCGCAGCAGGACCACTCTCGTGGCAGTGCCTCGCGTTGCACGGTCGTCCTCCAGACCGCTCGGCTCGCTCCCCGACGGCGGGCCTCGATGTCCCTCCAAGCTGGCCGCGAGGCACCTACCTCTACGGATTCCCCGGTTTCTCAGCCTGCCGGACGGACGGCGTCGCTCGTTCGTCTCTCGCGGCGGGGTGCAGAGAGTGGGCCGCTGGCGGCCAGCTGCTCGCGGAGATCCACCGCGCCGCCGGGTGGCGGCGTCGTTGCAGCTCGCAAGGAGGAGATCGCAATGGCTCGAAGGACTTCGACGCTTCTAACCCTCGCCGCGCTCGTCATGCTGGCCCTCGCGCCGCCAGCGCAGGCGCAGCCCGCGGCGGCCGGCCCGCCCTGGAGCTGGGCCGAACGGCTGTGGCTCAGCTGGTGGGAGCTGCTCACCCCCGCAGGTGCACCGGCGCAGTCCGCCGAACGCGCCGAGCCAGCGGCAGCCTCCAGAGAGCCCGTCGCGAAATCCGCCACGACCGCGGTCGCTGGCGTCGGTCAAGAGACCTTCAGCCACAGCGGGATGATCCTCGATCCCGACGGTTACAACTAACACCGACTGTCGCGACAGAGAGGAACTGCCAGAGTGAGCGGGCGAGCCGGAAGCGTGGCAGCGATGCCGAGCCAGGGAGCGGGCAGCCGTGAGTGAGAGGCATCGCCGGCGGCAGAGCGCCGGCTGGTCGCCTCGCCTCGTGCGCTCGACCCCGCGGCGCACGAGGACGGCCGACGCCACCGGCGAAGCACCCGTGCGCCTCGCTGCCCGCGGTCCCCGGCCAGCGACCGTCGCCGAGATCTCCGCCGTCCGCGGTGGCGGTGTCCCGCGGCGCAACGCCGGCGTCGAGACCTACGAGGCGGCCCTGGCGCGCGCCGTCGAGCGGGCCCAACGCGAGGCCGAGGCCCTGGAGCAGTCGCGTGCCGTGGCACCCGCGCTCGCCGCCAACCTCCTGCAGCTGGCGCCGGATCAGCAGCTGCTCAAGGTCCGCAACCATGCCCGCTACCAGACCTGGGGCCTCGCCGAGCACCTGCTCGAGCAGGCGCGCAGTACCTGGGCCGACGACGCGGACCGTGCCGAGCAACAGTGCCGGCTGGCCGCCGAGATCGCCCGCTCTATGGTCCCGGTGGGCGGTTGCTCGATGCTCGCCGCCGATCTCCGGGGCCGCGCCCTCGGCTACCGCGCCAACGTCCTGCGCATCAAGGGCCGCTTGCAGGAAGCAGGGACCCTCTTCGCCGAGGCCGAGCGCGCCCTCGCCGAGGGTTCGGGCGACAGCCTCGAGCACGGCCAGCTCCTCGACCTCAAGGCCTCGCTGATGGTGGCTCTCGGTGAGCCACGGGCCGCCGCCGACCTGCTTGCCCAGGTGATCGACCTCTACGAACGCTGCGAGGATGGAGTGCTCCTCGGACGCGGGCTGATCAAGCTGGCGGTGGCCCTGCGCGAGCTGGGCGAGCCCGAGGCCGCACTGCCCGTGCTGCATCGCGCGGCGACGCTGCTCGACGCCGACGCCGAGCCTCGTCTGCAGCTCTGCGCGCTGCACAACGAAGTCGTCTTCCTGCTCGAATGCGGGCAGGTCAACGCCGCTGCCGAGCGTCTACCGGCGCTGCGGCGCCGCGCCCTGGCGATCGGCAACCGCCATGACCTGCTGCGCCTGCGCTGGCTCGCCGGTGCCGTCGCCCGCCATCAGGGGCAGTTGCTGCGTGCCGAGGCGCTTTGGTTGGAGGCCCGCGCGGGCTTTCTCGCTGCCGGGCTCAGCGTCGAGGTCGCGCAGCTCGGGCTCGACCTCGCCAGCCTCTGCCTCGAGCTCGGCCGGCCGGCCCAGGCGCGGGCGTTCATCGCCGAGGTACGGCCCCTGTTCGCGGCCGCGGGGATGCGGCGCGATGCGCTCGCCGCTCTGCTCCTCCTCGAGCGGACGATGGCCTGCGAGGTCGTCGGCAAGGCGGCGCTGAAGCGGGCCGCACGGCTCCTGCGCGAGGTCGGTCTGACCGGCTTCCGCCGTCTGCCGGGGGCCGGCAGCGCTGCCCTGCCGGGTCCTGGTTGACCACCACCCGGCGACCGTCGTAGAACCCCGTACGAAGTCCGCGCCGCCGCAGAGGTTCGGCTCGGGGCCCGGGCTGGAGGGCGCGCAACCATGGCCGTCGAAATCACCGGTAGATATCTCGGCAAGCTCAAGACCGAGCTCCACCACGGCCCCTCGGGCACGGTGATCACCACCGCCGCCCCGGTCGACAACCAGGGCGACGGCAGCTCCTTCTCGCCCACCGATCTGGTCGCCGCGGCCCTCGGCGCCTGCATGATGACGATCATCGGCATCCTCGGCGAGCGCGACGGCCTCGACCTCCATGGTGCCCACTTCCGGGTCGAGAAGCACATGCAGAACGAGCCGCGGCGGATCGGCCGCCTGCCGGTGACGATCGCGCTGCCCGCCCACCTGCGCCCCGAGCAGCGCAAGAAGCTCGAACGCGGGGCGCTCACCTGCCCGGTCCACCGCAGCCTCCTCGCCGAGATCGCGAAGGACGTCGAGTTCGTCTACGACGTGTAGGGGGCCCCTCAGCCGAGGGTGGGATCCGGCGGTACGCCGAGGGCTCGCAGGCGCGCGGGCAGGCCGGCGAGGAAGGGCGCCAAATCGTCGCCGCCCGGCAGCGTGATCTCCACCTTCCCCCGCGCGTCCAGGCGAACGCCACCCTCACCCGCCATCTCGAGGGGCACGGTGATCGCCTCACGGGAGAGTGGGTAGTCGTCGATCACCGCGAAGAGCTCCACCATCACTGCCTGGGTCACGAGGCGCATGACGGCATCTTAGCGGCTGGAGCGCCCGGCCGCAGTGCGTCTGCTATCCTCCGCGCGGGACCTCGTCCCGGCGACCCGCCCGAGACCGGCGGCCCCATCGGCCGCCACGGAACCCGTCCCGCACCCGACCATGAGCCAGTTGTCGCAGGAAGTTGCGCGCCGGCGCACCTTCGCCATCATCTCGCACCCCGACGCCGGCAAGACCACGCTGACCGAGAAGCTGCTGCTCTTCGGCGGCGCCATCCAGATGGCCGGCGCGGTCAAGGCGCGCGGCGAGCAGCGCCGGGCGCGCTCCGACTGGATGAAGGTGGAGCGCGAGCGCGGCATCTCGGTCACCGCCTCGGTGATGACCTTCGAGTACCGCGGCACGATCTTCAACCTCCTCGACACTCCGGGCCACGAGGACTTCAGCGAGGACACCTACCGGACGCTGACCGCCGTCGACTCGGCCGTGATGGTGATCGACGCCGCCAAGGGCATCGAGGCGCAGACCAAGAAGCTCTTCGAGGTCTGCCGCCTGCGCAACGTGCCGATCATCACCTTTGTCAACAAGCTCGACCGGGAGGGCCGTGACCCCTTCGCCCTGATGGACGAGATCAGTGAGACGCTCGCCCTGCAGGTGAGCCCGGCGACCTGGCCGATCGGCATGGGCCAGGCCTTCCTCGGCTGCTACGACCTGGTGCACGACCGGCTGATCCGCCTCGACCGCCAGCGCCGCGACGTCGCCGCCGTCGGCGAGGTGCTGGCCGGCCTCGACGACCCGCGGCTCGCCGCCCAGCTGCCGGCGAACGCCGTCGCCACCCTGCGCGAGGAGGTGGAGATGGCGCGCGGGCTCACTCCGGCCTTCGATCTCGACGAGTACCGTTCCGGGCACCTGACGCCGGTCTTTTTCGGCAGCGCGATCAACAACTTCGGGGTCCAGGACCTGCTCACCGGCCTGATCGAGCTCGCTCCTTCACCGCGCCCGCAGCCGGCCGCGGAGCGGCGCGTGGCGCCGACCGAAGAGGCGGTGAGCGGCTTCGTCTTCAAGATCCAGGCGAACATGGACCCCAAGCACCGCGACCGCATCGCCTTCCTGCGCCTCTGCTCCGGCCGCTTCTACCGCGGCATCAAGCTCCTCCATGTGCGGAGCGGCAAGAGCCAGAACGTCCACAACCCCGTGATGTTCCTCGCCCAGGAGCGCAACATTGCCGAGGAGGCCTTCCCCGGCGACATCCTCGGCATCCCCAACCACGGCAACCTGCGCATCGGCGACGCTCTGACCGAGGGCGAGGAGCTGCACTTCACGGGGATCCCGAGCTTCGCGCCCGAGCTGCTGCGCAAGGTGCGACCCGTCGACCCGCTGCGCGCCAAGCACCTCGGCCGCGCCCTGCTGCAGCTCGCCGAGGAAGGCGCCGCGCAGGTCTTCAAGACGCCGCTCTCGGAGTGGATCGTCGGCGTCGCCGGCGCCCTGCAGTTCGACGTGCTGGCCGACCGCATCCGCACCGAGTACGAGATCGACGTGGTGTTCGAGACGACCTCGTTGCTCACCGCCCGCTGGGTGGAGGCCGACGACCCCAAGCTGCTCAAGCAGTTCCTCGACCAGTACTACGCCAACGTCGCCGAGGACCACAACGGCGATCCCGTCTTCCTGCCGCGCAACGGCTGGCACCTCGGCAAGGCCGCCGAGGACTTCCCCAAGCTGCGCTTCCAGAAGACCCGCGAGCACCACGCGTAGCGCACAGCCTGGCGTGGGCTTGCAATCCTGGCGGCCTCCGCCCTAGCGTTAGCCCGATGAGCCGCTTCGACGCCGACCTCGAGGGCGAAGGCAGCCTCGCCACCCAGCGGCAGAAGAAGGCCGCGCGCCCGCGGCGCGCCAAGGTGCTGCTCCACAACGACGACTTCACCTCGATGGACTTCGTCGTGCGGGTGCTCACCAGCCAGTTCCACAAGCCACCCGCCGAGGCCATGCAGGTGATGCTCGAGGTGCACTACAAGGGCGTCGGGGTGGCGGGGACCTACCCGCAGGAGGTCGCCGAGACCAAGGTGGTGCAGGTCACCGCCTGGGCCAGGGCCGAAGGCATGCCCCTCCTGCTGACCTTGGAAGCCGAATGAAGCTCACCCAGGACGCCCAGATCAGCCTCACCGTCGCCCTCTCCGAGGCCCACCGCCTCGGCCACGAGCTGGCGACCACCGAGCATCTGCTCTACGCCCTCGCCCTCGACCGCAAGGTGGCTGGAGTGCTGCGTCATGCCGGGGCCGACCTCGGCCGGCTCAAGGACGAGCTGGTGCACTACCTCGAGACTGAGATCGAGCGCATCGAGGGCCTCGACGAGCCCCTGTTCAGTCTCTCGGCCCAGCGGGCCCTCGCCCAGGCAAGCCTACAGGTCGAGGGCTCGGGGCGCGAGGAGGTCAGCGGCACCGACCTCCTGGTGGCGCTCTTCTCCGAACCGCAATCGCACGCCGTGCGGCTCCTCGCCGCCGGCGGGGTGAGCCGCCTCGACGTGGTGAGCTACCTGGCGCATGGCATCTCCCGCCTCGACGAGCCGGCGGATGGCGAGGCCGCGCGACCAGTGCCGGCCCAGGGCGGCGACGACGAGGACGGCGCGCCGGCCCGCGACGCCCTGGCGGCCTACACCGTGGAGCTCACCGCCCTCGCCCGCGACGGTGGCATCGACCCGTTGATCGGCCGCGGTGGCGAGCTCGACCGTACGCTCCAGATCCTGCAGCGCCGGCGCAAGAACAACCCCGTCTTCGTGGGCGATCCCGGCGTCGGCAAGACGGCGTTGGTCGAGGGCCTGGCCTGGCGGATCGCCCGCGGCGAGGTGCCGCCGGCCTTCCGGGAGACGAGGGTCTTCCGTCTCGACCTCGGCGCCCTCCTGGCCGGCACCCGCTACCGCGGAGACTTCGAGAACCGCCTCAAGGCCGTGCTCGCCGCCCTCGCCGACCCGGCGCGGGCCGGAGAGGGGCCGATCCTCTTCATCGACGAGATCCACACCGTGGTGGGGGCCGGCGCCGCCGGCCGCGGCACCATGGACGCCGCCGACCTCCTCAAGCCGGCCCTTGCCGCCGGCCGGCTGCGCACCATCGGCGCCACCACCTGGGAGGAGTTCCGCCAGACCTTCCAACGCGATCCTGCCCTCGCCCGCCGCTTCCAGAAAGTGGAGGTGGTCGAGCCGTCGTGCGCCGAGACGACGGCCATCCTGCAGGGGCTGGTCGAGCGCTACGAGGAGCACCACGGAGTGCGCTACGCCCGGCCGGCGATCGCCGCCTGCGCCGAGCTGGCGAGCCGCTACCTGCGCGACAAGCGCCTGCCGGACTCGGCCCTCGACCTCCTCGACGAGGCGGGCGCCGCGGTGGCGCTGCGCGGCGGCAAGAAGGCGACGGTCGCCGATGTCGAGCAGGTGGCGGCGCGGATGGCGCAGATCCCCGTCGGCACCTTGCGGCGGGACGACCGCGAGCGCCTGCGCGACCTCGAAGGCGAGCTCGCCGCCGTGGTCTTCGGCCAGGGCGAGGCGATCTCCCGCCTCACCTCAGCGATCAAGGTGGCCCGCGCCGGCCTACGCGACCCGGCAAAGCCCGTGGGCAGCTTCCTGCTGACCGGCCCCACCGGCGTCGGCAAGACGGAGATGGCGAAGCAGCTCGCCCGCGTCCTGGGCGTGGCCTTCCTGCGCTTCGACATGAGCGAGTACATGGAGCGCCACACGGTGTCCCGCCTCGTCGGTGCCCCGCCCGGCTACGTCGGCTTCGACCGCGGCGGCCTATTGACCGAGGCGGTGGCGAAGAGCCCGCACGCCGTGCTGCTCTTGGACGAGATCGAAAAGGCCCACCCGGACGTCTTCAACCTGCTCCTCCAGGTGATGGACCACGGCACCCTCACCGACACCAACGGCAAGCCGACCGACTTCCGCCACGTGATCCTGCTGATGACCTCGAACGTCGGCGCCCGCGAGCTCTCGCGCCGCAGCTTCGGTTTCGGGGAGGGTGGCGAGGATCGCCATCACGACGGCACCAAGGCCGTCGAGCAGCTGTTCTCGCCCGAGTTCCGCAACCGGTTGGACGCCCAACTGCGCTTCAACCCGCTGTCCCGCGAGGTGATGGAGCAGATCGTCGACCGCATGCTGGGCGAGCTCACCGCGCAGCTCGCGCCCAAGCGGGTGCGGCTCGACCTCAGCCCCGAGGCCCGCGGCCTCCTCGCCGAGCGCGGCTTCGACCCCGCCTTCGGGGCCCGGCCGCTGGCGCGGGTGATCGAGGAGACGATCAAGCGACCGCTCACCGACGAGCTGCTCTTCGGGGCGCTGGCCGCCGGCGGGACGGTGCGGGTGGAGGTGGCCGACGGAGAGGTCCGGCTGAGCCCGCAGCCCGGCTCGCGGCTCCACTGACCGCCCTTCTCAGCCCTCCCAGGGCACGTGGTGGACGAAGGGGTCGTCCACCACGCGGACGAACCAGCGCAGGCCGTTGTCGGCGCAGAAGCGGCGCACGGCGCGCAGGTAGGGTTCCTCTTCTTCGCCGGGCGGTTCCACGCAGTCGAGGCGGATGAGCACCGGCAGGCCGGCGTAGTCCGGGTACTGGTGGCCGAGGTGGCCGTCGAGCACGTAGCCGAAGTAGCTGTTGAGCTTGTCCTCGAGCTGCTGCATCTGCTCCGGGACGCTCCCCCACGGCCGGCCTTCGAGGATCGCCAGCACCACCTCCCCGCGCTCGGTGTCCGTGGTCAGCAGATCGATGATCCGCGGGTTCTCCACCCCGCGGCGCTCGTAGGTCTCGGCCTCGGCCGGGGGCGGGCTCGCGATGGGCTCGTCGCTCATGAGGCCGATCCTAGCGGACATCGCTCGGCACCCGCGGGAAGCAAGCCCACCCAATCGCAACTCGGCGCGGGGCTCGCGCCGAGCCGGAGGCGACGTAGCGGACCACGATCTCTCAGCGGCTTGCTCCATCCGCGAGCTCTCACCGGTCGTATCCGCCCTCCCCCCTCTACAATCCCCCGCCGTGGACGATCTCGCCATCGTGCCCCGACCGGGGGACTTGCTGGAGGTGACGCCGCGGGGGCTGTTCTGCCCGGCGGGCGGCTTCTACGTCGACCCGCTGGTGCCAGTGGAGCGGGCGGTCGTCACCCATGCTCACGCCGACCACGCGCGGCCGGGGTCGAAGCGCTATCTGGCGGCGCGCGCCGGGGAACGGGTGCTGCGTCGCCGCCTGGGGGCGCAGGCGCGGATCGAGACCGTCGCCTACGGAGAGGCGGTGAGCCTCAACGGTGTGAGGGTCTCCCTCCACCCGGCCGGGCACATCCTGGGCTCGGCGCAGGTGCGCATCGAGCACCGCGGCGCCGTCTGGGTGGTCTCCGGCGACTACAAGCTGGCGCCGGACCCCACCTGCGCTGCGTTCGAGGCCGTGCCCTGCCAGGTCTTCGTCAGCGAGTCGACCTTCGGCCGCCCCGAGTTTCGCTGGCGGCCCAGCAGCGAGGTCAGTCAGGAGGTCCTCGCCTGGTGGCAGGCCAACCGCGAGGCGGGCCGGGCGAGCCTGCTCTTCGCCTACGCGCTGGGCAAGGCGCAGCGCCTGCTCGCCGAGCTGGAGGCTGCGAGCGGCGGACTGGCAGCGCTCGGCCCCGTGTTCACCCACCGCGTGGTCGCCGACCTCTGCCGGGACTACCGGGCGAGCGGTGTGGCGCTGCCGGGAAGCCAGCGGGTGCAGGACCGCGGCCCCGGCGCCAGCTGGGAGCGCGCCTTGATCATGGCGCCGCCCGCTGCCAGCGGCACCGCCTGGGTGCACCGCTTCCGGCCGGCCGCCACGGCCCTCGCCTCGGGTTGGCTGGGCGCGGCCGACGCCGCCGGTCGGCGAGGTCTCGGCCGCGGCTTCGCGCTTTCGGACCACGCCGACTGGCCGGGCCTGCAGGCGGCGATCACCGCCACGGGTGCCGAACGCATCTGGCTCGACCACGGCGATGCTCCCGAGCTGGCGCACGCGCTGCGTGCGGTGGGCAAGGAGGTCGGGCTGGTCGGCGGGTGGCCGGCGGGCGGCCAGGCCAAGGCAGGCTGAAGACCGGCAGCCAGCACGAAACCTGGAGCAAGCCGCGTTCGTTGAAGGCTTGTAGACATATCTCGCGCCAACCCGCGAGCCGGTGAACCGCTCACGCCACCCGTCCCAGGTAGGAGACGATGAACAGCTTCCTGCGCGACCTCCAGTACGCCCTCCGCACCCTGGCCAAGAAGCCCGGCCTCTCGCTCACCGCCATCCTCGCCTTCTCGCTCGGCATCGGCCTCACCACGGCGATGTACTCGATCGTCCATGGTGCCCTCGACGACCTGCCCTTCGCCGAGGTCGACCGCCTGATGCACCTCGAGCAGAACAATCTCGAGCAGGGAGACGACTCGATCGAGGTCGGCGTCCACGACTTTCTGGACTGGCGGCAGGACCAGCGGAGCTTCGAGAGCCTCGCCGCCTTTTACGACGGGACCGCCAATCTGAGCGGCGGTGACGATCGCCCGGAGCGGCTGTCCGGGTGCTTCATGTCGGTCAACACCTTCGACCTGATCGGCGCTCGCCCCATCCTCGGCCGCGGCTTCCTCCCCGGCGAGGACGCGCCCGGCGCCCAGCCGGTCGCGATCCTCGGTTACGGAGTGTGGAAGAACCGCTACCACAGTGACCCGGCGATCCTCGGCAAGACGGTGCGGATCAACTCGGTGGAACGGCAGGTGGTCGGCGTCATGCCCGAGGGCTTTGCCTTCCCCGTCAAAGAGCAGATCTGGCTGCCGTACATCTTCGATCCCACCAAGGGCAAGCGCGGCGAGGGTGCGACCTTCGAGGTGATCGGCCGCTTGAAGCACGGCGTGAGCTTGCGCCAGGCGCGAGCCGACCTCGACGCGGCGAGCGAGCGGCTGGCCCAGCGCTACCCGGAGACCAACAAGGGCGTCGGGGCGGTGGTCAAGCCCTACATCGAAGAGCAGATTCCCGCCGGTCCACGGCGGGTGCTCAGGACGATGCTCGGCGCGGTGATCGGCGTCCTCTTGATCGCCTGCGCCAACGTGGCGAACCTGCTCCTGGCGCGGGCGGCGTTGCGCGGCAAGGAGATCGCCGTGCGTTCCGCGCTGGGCGCCCGCAGGGGCCAGCTGGTGCGCCTCCTGCTCGCCGAGACCACCGTCCTCGCGACGAGCGGCGCCGCCCTCGGGATCGTCTTCGCGCACTTCGGCCTCGCGGCCTTCAACCGCTACATCGCCTTCTCCGAGCCTCCCTACTGGCTCAACATCCGCATCAGCGGGCCGGTGCTGGGGGCGACCCTCGTCGCCACGCTGGCGGCCGCCCTGGTCTCGGGGCTCATCCCCGCCCTCAAGTCCTCTGGGCGGCGGGCCGGCGAGATCTTGAAGGACGAGAGCCGGGGCTCGTCGTCGCTGCGCCTCGGTCGGCTGTCGAAGGGTCTGGTGATCGCCGAGATCGCCATCTCGTGCGGCCTGCTGTTCGCCGCCGGCCTGATGACCAAGAGCGTGATCAAGCTCAAGCTCAACTCGTTCGGCGTCGACCGCGAGCACGTGCTGACCGCCCGCGTCGGGCTCTTCGAGCAGGACTATCCCGACCGCGACCGCCGGGCCGCCTTCTTCGAGGCCTTGCTGCCGCGGCTCGCCGCGTTGCCCGGGGTGCGCGCCGCCGCTCTCGCCGACAGCCTGCCGGTGAGCGGCTCTGGAGCCGCGCGCATCGAGATCGAGGGCCGTACCTACACGGCCGAGGCCGACTATCCCTTCGCCCGCCAAGCGGCCGTCACCCCGGCCTTCTTCCAGGCCGTCGGCAGCCGCATCCTCGCCGGGCGCGACTTCCGGCTCGACGACCGCCGCGACGGCGATGCCGTGATCGTGGTCAACCAGCCCTTCGTCGACCGCTTCTTCCCCAGCGAGAACCCGCTCGGCAAGCGGCTTCGCTACGCCTTGCGCGACGACGCCGAGCAGGCGCCGTGGATGACGGTCGTGGGTGTCGTCCCCAACCTCTACATGGGCGGCCCGGACTCCGACTCCTCCCCCAAAGAGGGCTTCTACCGGCCCTTCGCCCAGGTCGACCGCGGCTTCGTCAGCCTGGTCCTCGCCACCAGTGGCCCACCGCTCGCGATCACGCCCCTGGTCCGCGACGAGGTGGCACGCCTCGACCCCAATCTGCCGATCTACTTCGTGCGCACGCTTGAGGGCACGATCTTCCGCGAGACCTGGTTCTACGGCGTCTTCGGCACCTTGTTCATCATCTTCGGGGCGGTGGCGCTCTTCCTCGCCGCCATCGGGCTCTACGGCGTGATGTCCTTCTCGGTCAGCCGCCGGGTCCACGAGGTAGGGATCCGCATGGCCCTCGGCGCCGAAGCTGGCCAGGTCCTCGGCCTGATCCTGCGCAGCGGCTCCTGGCAGCTCGGCGGCGGCCTCGGCCTCGGCTTGCTGCTCGCCTTGGGCATCGCACAGCTGCTGCAGGCCGGCCTCTTCGACGTTCGCCCCTGGGACCCCACCGTCCTCGTCTTGATCGTCAGCGCCTTGAGCCTCACCGGGGTGGCCGCCTGCCTGATCCCGGCCCGCCGGGCCTCCCGCGTCGACCCGCTGGTCGCCCTGCGGCAAGACTGAGCGCTCCGCCTTGGCGGGCTGCTCGGCCCGGCGCCGGGAGCGCTTCCCCGGGCCGGGCGCTGTTGTATCCTCGGCCCGCCATGAAGACCCTCAAGAGCTACGTTGGCGGCCGTTGGCACCAGGCCACGGCCGGTTTCTCCCCCCTGCTCAACCCCGCGACGGAAGAGGTCATCGGCCAGGTCTCGAGCCAGGGCGTCGACTTCGCCGCCGCCGTCGCCTACGCCCGCGAGACGGGTGGTCCGGCGTTGCGTGCCCTGACCTTCGCGCAGCGCGGCGAGCTCCTCAAAGCGATGTCGAAGGTGCTGCGCGAGAACCGCGACGAGCTCCTCGCCCTGTCACGGGACAACACCGGCACCACCACCCCCGACGGCTCCTTCGACATCGACGGCGCCTCCGGCACCCTCGCCTACTACTCGGTCCTCGGCCGCAGCCTGGGCGACCGCCCCTACCTCACGCCGGGCGACGGCGTGCAGCTGGCGCGCAGCGAGGCCTTCTGGGGCCAGCACGTGATGGTGCCGCTCCAGGGCGTCGCCGTGCACATCAATGCCTTCAACTTCCCCGCCTGGGGCTTCGCCGAGAAGGCGGCCTGCGCGCTCCTGGCCGGCATGCCGCTGATCACCAAGCCGGCGAGCTCGACGGCGATGGTCGCCGAGCGGGCGATCGAGCTGATCGTCGCGGCGGGCGTTCTCCCCGCCGGCTCGTTCCAGCTGATCTGCGGTGGCACCGGCGACCTGCTCGACCAGCTGGGCCCCCAGGACGTGATGGCTTTCACCGGTTCTGCCGACACCGCCCTGCGGCTGCGCTCGCGGCCGGCGCTCCTCGCCGCCAACACGCGCTTCAACGTCGAGGCCGACAGCCTCAACGCCGCCGTGTTGGGGCCGGAGGCCGGCGAGGGCGCCACCTGGGCCCTCTTCCTCAAGGACGTGCTGCGCGAGATGACCCAGAAGGCGGGCCAGAAGTGCACGGCCGTGCGCCGCATCCTGGTGCCGCGGCCGGACCTCGACCGCGTCCGCGCCGCGCTCGCCGAGCGGCTCGCGGCGGTGGTGACCGGCAACCCGGCCGACCCTGCGGTGACCATGGGCCCGCTGCCCACGGCGCAGCAGCTCGCCGACGCCCTCGGCGGCGTCACCCGGCTGCGCCAGAGCGCTCGCCTGGCCTGCGGCTCGGGCGAGCGGGTGGACGGTGTGGGCAGCCCGGCCGGCAAGGGCTTCTTCTTCGCTCCCACCTTGCTCGAGGCGGCTGACGCCTTCGCCGCCGGCGAGGTGCACCGCCACGAGGTCTTCGCCCCGGTCGCCACCCTGGTGCCCTACGACGGCACGGCGGAGCAAGCGGCGGCGATCGTCGGCCTCGGCGGCGGCACCCTCGTCACCTCGGCCTACAGCGACGACGGCGGCTGGCTCGCCCGCTTCCTGGCCGGCGCCGGGGCCACCACCGGTCGGCTCTACGTGGGGTCCGATGGCTCCGCCCCGGAGGCTCCGGGGACCGGTATGGCGATGCCGCAGCTGCTGCACGGCGGCCCCGGCCGGGCTGGTGGCGGCGCCGAGCTCGCCGGTCTCGCCGGTCTCGACCTCTACCTGCAGAAAGTGGCCTTGCAGGGGCACCGCGCCGTGGTCAACAGCCTCGCCGGCATCACCTCGTAGGCGCGCGCGACACCTCCTGGTACCGCGGCGCCCCCAGCCTACCCCTGGTCATCGGGCAAACGCTCTCGCCCGCCCCCACGTATGCTAATGTGACATACCAACGGACAGCGTCTGCCGGGCAACCGACCTCCGCCCGGCGAGGAGACCACCATGAGATCGCCTTCTGCCTCGAGCCTCGTCGGCCTCGCCTGCCTCCTCGTGCTGCTCAGCCCCAGCGTCGTTTCCGCGCAAATTCTCCCCCTTGGCGTTTCTGAGCCGGTGAGCCCCAATCCCGTTCTCTTCGACGGCCCCATCGGGGTCGCAGCCCATCCAAACCAAGGTGCCATGGTCCTCTACACCCGTGCCGGTCTCGCGGGGCAGGGCAACTTGCGCGCCCAACGGATCGAAGAGACCGGTGGAACTGGGGTTGCCGAGACGATCGTCAATGACAGCAACGACGCCGGTGCCGCCGCGATCGCCTACGACAACCAAGGGCACTTCGTCGTCGCCTGGGCGGCCAACATCACCGCGGGCAGCACCCACTCCGTCTTCGTACGGCGGGTCAACCTCAATGGCACTACCACCGAGCCACCCCGGCCGCTGGTGACCGCGGGTGCCCCGGGCCTCGAACAGACCCTGCCCAAGGTGGGCTGTGACCTCAACGGCCGCTGCGCCGTCGCCTGGCAGGAAGGCTTCGGCCGCGGCCGGGTACTGCTACGCCTGATCGACACCGCGGGCGTCCCCACGGGCGATGCCATCGAGGCCGTGGCGCTAGACCCGAACAGCAACGACGCGGTCACCGCCACCGGCATCGCCGTGGCGCCGGACGGCACGATCGCCGTGCTCTGGGTGCGCTCGACCTTCATCGGCCGGGGCTTCGGGGACTCGGCCCCCTTCGCGCGCTTCTTCACCGCCGGGGGTACGCCGCTCACCGAGCCGCTCGACCTGCGCCACGCGGGCCTCTTCCTCGGCCTCGCGACGGCGATCAGCGGCGCCTTCGATGGCGACGGCCGGCTGCTGGCGAGCTGGGAGAGCCGGATGACCGGCTTCGTCGAGTCACCGGTCGGCGCCATCTACACCCGGTTGGTGATGGCCAACGGTGCGCTGCCCGACCCCGCGCGCCGGATCGAGAGCTCGGGCGCCGCCCCGGCCGTCACCTGGTGTGCCGCCGAGCAGCGCTTCGCGGTCGCTTTCGACCGCAGCCTGACCAACCTGCCGGAACCGAGCTCGCTGACCCTGCAGCTGGTCGACGACGACGGCGAGGCGAGCGGCGCGCCCATCCCAGCCGCCGCCAGCAACCAGCAGGGTTTCCGCTTCGCTGCCATCAGCTGCGGCAATCTCATGCTGTGGACCGCGTTCCAGGCGGTCACCGCACCGCCGCAACCGACCTACCACGCCCACCTCCTGCGCTTGCGGCAGGGGCCGCCTCTGTGCGCCGGGCCCTTCCTGCCGATCCCCGACGCGGTCCCCTGCGGCAGTCTTGGGCCCCAGGGCCGCTTCGGGGTCTACGCCGCCTTCCGCAACGAAGACGGGCACTCGCGCTTCGCTGAGCCCATCAGCGTCTCGAACGACGCCTCCTTCTTCGCCTTCTACGATGCCGAGAACCCCGAGCTGGCGACCAAGATCGTCGACGGCAGCACGCTCAACGACCACTTCTGGTTCTTCTACGGCGCCCTTTCCGACCGCGAGTACGCGCTCTCGGTCTACGACTTCGAGACCGGGCTCTCCCGCGTCTACGCCAATCCGCTGCATCACCTGGCGAGCGTCGGCGATACCAGCGCCTTTGCCGCCGACGCGCCGCAGCTGCCTGCCGAGCTGCGCACCGCGGCCCCAGCGAGCCGCCCGGCAGCCCCTGCCGACAGCGCGATCTCGCTCGCCGATCGGGTGAGCTGCCCGGTCACCGACACCGTCCTCTGCCTGCCGGCGAGCGGGGCCCGGATCCGCGTGCACTGGCGGGACTTCCAGGGCCACGAGGGTGAGGGCCACCCGGTTCGCCTCACCAACCAGGGTGGCTGGTTCTGGTTCTTCAACCCGCAGAACCTCGAGCTCGCCATCAAGGTGCTCGATGGCCGGCCGCTCACCGGCAATTACTGGGTCTTCTACGCTTCGCTCAGCAACGTCGAGTTCACCATCCGCATCGAGGACGAGCTCGGCCAGCTACTGCGCGAGTACACCAACACCTCCGGCGGCTTCCTCAGCGTGGCGGACACCACCGCCTTCCCCTGAGCCCACCCCGGGCCGCCCTGGCCCCGCAACAGACCCCTCCCCCCACGGCCGGGCTTCGTCCCGGCCGTCCTACCGTCTGGGCTGCCGCTGTGCCGCGCCACCGAGACCCGCGGCTCCCGCCGCGGGGGGCGCAAAACCGCTGGGGACGCTGACGCACCCCGCTACCGAGACCCGCGGCTCCCGCCGCGGGCTATCGCGGAAGCTCCCTGCGGGAGCGGTCGCCGACCTACCACCAGCCCGGGGTGGAAGCCCCGGGCGGGGTGGAAGCCCCGGGCGGGGTGGAAGCCCGGGGAGCCAGGGCGGCAACCCCGAGTGGGGGGCGCAAAACCGCTGGGGACGCTGACGCACCCCGCTACCGAGACCCGCGGCTCCCGCCGCGGGCTATCGCGGAAGCTCCCTGCGGGAGCGGTCGCCGACCTACCACCAGCCCGGGGTGGAAGCCCCGGGCGGGGTGGAAACCCGGGCCGTCGATCCCCCGCCGGGCGGTAAGATGCCCTTCTTGAGCACCCTTCGCCCCGTCCATCGTTCCTGGGCTGCCTGCCTGCTGGGGGCCCTCGCCGGGCTCTTCGTCGCCAGCCACCTGGTGGCGATCGGCACGGAGGGCATCAACTGGGACGAGCTGGCGCTCTTGAACCGCGCCGAGCGCACGCTCGTCACAGGCGTCCTCGACGGCGGCGGGCGTCCGGGGCTCGCTACCCTCGTGCTCCTCCCCCTGGTCGACGGCTGCCAGCGCACCATCGCGCTGGTGCACCGCGCCCGGCTGCTCTGGGCGATCCTCACCTTCGCCTACCTCGGGGGCGTCTACGCCCTGGCGCGGGCGGCGGGCGCCCGACGAGCCGGTGCCCTCCTCGCCGTCGGTGCCCTCGCCCTGGCACCGCCCTTCCTGCGCTGGTCTCTCCAGGTGAGGAGCGATCAGCTGGCCCTCGCCGCCACGGTCTGGGCGGGCGTCGCTGGTCTCGCGAGCCTGCGTCGTCAGGGGCGCACCGCCTTTGTTCTCGCAGCCGCGGCCGGCCTCCTTGCCTGCCTCGGCTATCTCGCCAGCCAGAAGGCCGTCTATCTGCTCGCGGTGACCACCCTCATCGCCGTCGCCTGGCTCGCCCAGGCGAGAACGGCGACGGGAGCGAGCCCTGCCTCTCTGCTGCGTCTGGCTGCCGGCCGCGTTCTCGTCGCGGGTGGCGCGGCCGGGGCCGGCTGGTTCGCCTTCCGCGGCCTCGTCCGTCTCTCCTTCGGCCTACCGCCAGCCTACTCGCTGGAGCGCGGCCTGCAGCAGCTCGAGTGGTACCGCGAGGTGCTGGGGATGGGGGCCTACGCCGCCATGGCACCGGGGCTCTGGCCGCAGGTCCTCCTCGTGGGCGCCCTCGTGCCGGCGTTGCTCCTGCTCCGCCCGCGAGACGCGCACGGCTTCGCCCTCTGGGCCCTGCCCCTCGCCCTGCTCGCGCTGGGTGGCGGGATCGCGGCTTTTCACGCTGCCGCCTTCCCGTACTTCTGGCTCACCCTCGGCCTGCTCCCCGCACTGGCCCTCGGTCTCGGCACCTCGGCCGTCAGCGCGGCGGGGCCGCCGCAACCGGCCTGGTGGCTGCTGGCCTGGCTGCCCTTGGTGGGCGCCAACGTCGGGCCCGCCCTGGCACTGCTCCACGACACCCAGGCCGTGCAGCGCGAGAGCTACGATCTTGCCGAAAGCGCCTTCCCACCGCCAGCGAACGGCTTCCAGGTCGAGGGCGGCCTGCTCTGCCGCGGCGAGCGCCAGCCCATCCCGCGCATGCTCTCGCAGCACATCGCGGCCCGCTTCTTCGGCCCCGCGGCGGCAGCCGAGATCGCCGACCTGCTGGCCGAGCACCGCCGCCGGCCCGTGGCCTTCATCCTCTCCTCCCATCGCATGCAGCAGTTCCCGCCGGAGGTACAGCGCTTCTGGCGCGACCACTACGCCCCCTACCGGGCCGCCCTGCTGGTCCCGGCGGCGGCCGCGCAGCTGGCGCCTGGCAAGCGAGCGAGCCTCGAGATCCTGGTCGCCGGCCCTTACCGGGTCCAGGCGGCGGACGGGCTTGTCGCTCGCCTCGACGGGGCCACGCTCGCCGACGGCGCGGTGGTCGAGCTCGCGGCGGGGATCCACGCCGTGGAAGGCGTCGCCGGCGCGGCGCGCCTCCAGCTGCGCTGGGCCCTCGCGGAGCCGCCGGGGGCCACCGCCGCCTTCTACAGCGAGGAGCAGATCTACGAGCTCTCGGGGCACCTCTGAGCCCGGCCTGATGACCCTCGTCACCATCCTCCTCGCGGCCCGCGACCGGCCCGAGCTCCTCGCCGAGGCCCTGGCGAGCGCCCTCGATCAGGACTGGCCGGAGCTTGAGGTGCTGGTGGTGGACGACGGCTCCGGCACGCCCACGTGCACCCTGCTGGATGGCCTCGCGGCGCGCGAGGACCGGCTGCGGGTGCTCCACACGCCGGCCGCCGGGGTGGCAGCGGCGCGGGCCCGAGGGGTGGAGCAAGCCCGGGGAGAGGTCATCGTGGTCCTCGACTCGGACGACCGCCTGCTCCCCGGTGCCGTGGCGCGGCTGGTGGCGGCCCTCGACGCCGCTCCCGCCTCCGACCTGGTCTACGGTGACGTCGTCGAGCTCCATCCCGACGGCCGGGAGACCTGCACGCCCTACCAGCGCTTCGCCGACCCCCGGCAGCTGCGGCGGGCGGTGCTCACCGCGCCCCGGGTGCCCTTCAAGCACAGCGGCATGGCGCTGCGCCGCGCGGCGGCCCTCGCCGTCGGCTCCTACGACGCGACGCTGCCGGCGAAAGTCGACATCGACCTCATGCTGCGCTTTCTCGCCGCCGGCCGGCCGGTGCGCCACGCAGGTGGTGCGCCGGTCGCCGTCTTCCGCCTGCACGGCGGCTCGCTGTCGCGGAGGCGCTGGCTGGGGGTTCGCACCTGGGCGCGGCTGATCGACCTCTACGGCCCCGCCAACCCGGCGGCGCGGCTGGCCCTCAAGGTGTGGCGGGCCGGCGCCGAGGGCGGCAAGGCGCTCTACGAGCTGCTGCTGCGCTGAGCCCCCTTCAGCGCCAGGAAGGGCACCCTCTCCGGCGGGTAGCGGTCCATCCGCCACAGGCTCATCCGCCTGCCGTCCGGCCACCGATGGGGGCTGGTCCACTCCCAGACCATCTCTCCGGCACGGGTGATCTCGAAGACGTAGCCGGCGTTGGACTCGGTGATCAGCGTGTTGCCGTTCGGCAGCCGCTGGCAGCTGCCGCGGCTCTCACTGAAGAAACGGCTGCCGTTCGCGTAGCGCCAGCCGACCCGGTGGGTCAGCGGATCGACTTCCAGCACCTCGGACGCGCGGGTGCCGTTGTTGAACACCAACAGCTTGCCATCGGCGAGCAGTGACGGGTGATGCTGGTAGAGAAGGTTCGAAGGGCCCCAGGCCCACAGCACCTCGCTCCCCGTGGGGTCGAGGATCAGGAGCAACGACGGGACCCGCATCGAGACCAGCAGATTGCCCGCGGCATAGAGGGGCGAGCGCGCAGCGAGCCGGCCGTCGAAGACCTCGACGTGGTTGGTGTGCAGGAGGTCGAGGACGGGGTTGGGGTTCTTCGCCTTCGGCACGAAGTCGTCGGTCGCCGGCAGCAGGAAGCGATAGGGCGAGCGCCACACGGTGTCGAAGAGCGAGATCTCGCGCTGCAGCCTGCCCTCCGCGGAGATCACGAGCAGGAGGTCGTCCACCACAGGATAGCGATCGCTGATCTCCGTGACTGGCCGGCGCCGGCGGGCCAGGGCGACGATCTCGCCACGCGGAGTCCGCCAGAAATCATGGTGGAAGGTCGCCGGCAAGCGCCAGAGCTGGCGGCCGGCGAGGTCCACCTTGACGAGCGCCTCGTCCTCGATGATCGCTAGCAGCTCACCCTCGGAGGTCAGCTCGCAGTGGGTCGGTCCCTTACCGGTGAAGGGCCAGCGATGGACCTCCCGACCTTGGAGGTCGATGAGGATGGCGGCACCCACCTCGGGCAGGCAGTAGAGGCCGAAGCCGGGCGAGACCCGCGCCGGGTCCAGGATCGTGGCTCCTGGCCCGCCTGCGCGCTCGGAGCCCGTCTCGAGATAGGGCAGGGCCTCGAGGGCCGGCCGGTTGCCGGCCGCGCGGCGCAGGTCCGGCAGCTCGGCGCGCAGCGCGGGGCCCTCCGTGGTTGCCGGCGCCGCAACGGCGGCCGCCGGCGCCGGGCCATCCGAGACGGCGAGGAGGCCGAGGGCCACGCCGCTCAAGAAGGCGAGCGCGAGACCCAAGACGACGGTCGTGCGGCGTAGAGTCATACGGAGGTTCGCGGTCGAGAGGTGCGGCAGCAAAGTACCGAAGGCGGCGGTCCGGCGCAAGCCCGTGGACCGAAGGGCGCGCGGCCTTGTGAGAGACTCCCCTCTGCCATCACCATGAGCAAGCCTCCGGGACCCCGCTATGCCCTGGTCACACCGGCGCGCAACGAGGCGCGGACCCTCGGTCAGACGATCGCCGCCGTCGCCCTCCAAACGTTGCCGCCCGTCGAGTGGGTGGTGGTCGACGACGGCTCGACGGATGCCACGGCCGCGATCGTCCGCGAAGCGGCTGGACGCCTCCCCTTCCTGCGCTTGATCGACCGCCGCGACCGCGGCCACGACCTGGTGGGGGCCGGGGTGGTGGCCGCCCTGCGCGACGGCTTCGCCGCTCTCGCCACCGACTGCGACTTCATCGGCAAGCTCGACGCCGACATCGTGCCACCGCCCGACCACTATGCCCGCCTCCTCGCCGTGATGGCGGCCCACCCCCGCCTCGGCATCGCTTCCGGCCGCGAGCAGGTACGCAACGCCGCCGGCGAGCTGGTCACCGAGAAGCGGCTGCGCTTCCACCCGGTGGGCGCCGCGCGGGTCTGGCGCCGCCAGGTGCTGGTGGACAATGGCGGCCTGGTGGAGAGCCTCGGCTGGGACACCCTCGACGTCGTCCGCGCGCGGGTGAACGGCTGGCTCACCACCAACCTGGATGGCCTACCGGTGCTCCATCAGCGACCGCTGGGCGGCCGCGGCAACCTCGCCGACGGGGTGCGCCGCCGCGGCCGCGCCTCCTACCTCCTGGGCTACAGCCGGCTGTACTTCGCCGCCCGTGTGCTCTTCTTCACCTGGGCACAGACGCCGCGGCCCTGGCAGGCCTGGTGGCTTTTCCAGGGCTACTGGCGGGCGCTGCGGGCGGGCGAGCCGCGGATCGTCAACGCCGCCGAACGGCGCTGGCTGCGCCGCTTCCAGCACCGCCTGCTCCTCGGCTTGGGAGACCCCACTCCGGCCTTCTCCGAGCCGGCCGGTGAGGCGGGCTGAGGCGGTGGACGCCAGCCGCCAGGCGGTGCTACGCCGGTTGATCCTCGCCATCGACGGCATTTTGATCCTCGCCGCGATGGTCCTCGCCTATCTCGCGCACGGCGTCCTGCGGGCCTCCGGCGGCCCCTTCCGTGACCTGCTGAAGGCGCCCCCCCGCTTCGAGGCCTACGCCGCCCTCGCCTATCTCATCCTGCCCCTCTGGCTGAGCTTGATCGCGCTGCTAGGCCTACACCGCTTCCAGGAGCGCCGCTGGGGTCAGCTCGACCTGCTCTGGGGCCTCCTCAAGCTGCACGGGTTGGGCCTCGCCGCCTTGAGCGTGGTGGCCTTCCTCACCCAGACGCTGATCAACCGCAGCCTGGTGGCGATGCTCCTCGCCGCCACCTTCCTCTTGCTGTGGGCCGAGCGCAGCATCCTCGGCGTCTGGCTGCGCTACCTCCACGGTAGCGGCCAGGGCCGCGAGCGGCTGCTGCTGGTGGGGGCTCCCGGCGCGGCGATGCACGGCTACCTGGCGGCTGCCGGCACGGCTCCCTACCCTCCCGAGGTGGTGGGCTTCCTCGCCGCCGGTCCACCGTCGAACGAGCCGTCGCTCGCTGGCCCGCACCGCCTCGGTGACCTCGCCGACCTCGATCGCCTGCTCCACGACGAGGCCATCGACGTCGTGGTCTTCCTGCCCCCCGTGCACCAGCCGGAGGCCGTGCCGGAGGCCGTCGCGAGCTGCGAGGAGCTGGGCGTCAAGGCCTATTTCTCGCTCGATCTCGAACGCCTGAGCCGGGCCCAGCCACGGGTGATCGAGCACCACGGCTCGCCGTTCATCGCCCTCGAGGGGCCGCCCAAGAGCTCCCTCGGCCTGGCGATCAAGCACGCCAGCGACCTCGCCCTGGCCGCCGCGGCCCTGGTGTTGCTCTCGCCTCTCCTGCTCGCCGCCGGGCTCGCCATCCTGCTCACCATGGGGCGGCCGATCTTCTTCACCCAGGAGCGGGTGGGGCTCTACGGCCGCCGCTTCCGCATGGTCAAGCTCCGCACCATGGTGCGCGGCGCCGAGGCGCGGCGCGGCGAGCTTTCGGCCGCCAACGAGATGGACGGGCCGGTGTTCAAGCTCGCGCGGGACCCCAGGGTGACGCCGCTCGGGCGCTGGCTGCGCAAGACCAGCATTGACGAGCTGCCCCAGCTGTGGAACGTGCTGAGCGGGGAGATGAGCCTGGTGGGGCCGCGGCCGTTGCCGGTCGCCGAGCAGCAGCAGATCCGCGGCGGCCAGCGCCGGCGGCTCGCCATGCGACCCGGGCTGACCGGCCTGTGGCAGGTCTCGGGGCGCAACGAGGTGGACTTCGAGCGCTGGATGGAGCTCGACCTGCTGTACGTCGACCGCTGGTCGCTCGGCCTCGACTTCAAGGTCCTGCTGCGTACCGTGCCGGCCCTGCTCTCCGGCCGAGGCGCGCGGTGAGCGGCGAGCGCCCCCTGCGGGTGCTCGCCTGGCCGGCCTGGGCCTTCGCCGCCCGCCAGCCCTTCCAGGCCCAGCTCGCCGACGAGCTCACCGCCCTCGGCGTGCGCGTGGCGGACTTCACCCCCCGCACCGCCCTCGGGCGGCACGACGTCTGGCACCTCCACTGGCCGGAGCGGGCCTTCGCCAGCCCACGGCCGGCGAAGGCGCTGGTGAAGACCGGCTTGGTGGCGCTCGCCCTCGCCTACGCTCACCGCCGCGGCGCCAAGCTGGTGTGGACCGTCCACAACCTGCAAAGCCACGACGGCCGCCATCCCGGGCTCGAGCGCTGGCTCTGGCGCTTCCTCGGCCGCCGGCTCGCCGGCATCATCCACCTGAGCGAGACGAGCCGCGGTGAGCTCGCCAGGCTCCACCCCGAGCTCGCCGCCAAGCCCGCGGTGGTGATTCCCCACGGCCATTTCCGTGCCGCCTATCCCGCGTCGCCCGCCCGCGCCGCGGCCCGCGCGCACCTCGGGCTGCCGGCCGACGCCCCCGTGGTGCTCTACTTCGGGCAGATCCGGCCCTACAAGAACGTGCCGGCGCTCCTCGCCGCCTGGGCGCCGCTCGCCGCGGCCGGCGCGCGCCTGGTGGTGGTTGGCCGACCGGCGAGCGCCGCCGATCGCGCCGCCGTGGAAGCCGCAGCCCGCGGCTGCGCCGGTGTCGACCTGCGCCTCGCGCTGGTGCCGCGCGAGGAGGTCCCCACCTACTTCGCCGCCGCCGACCTCGTCGCCCTGCCCTACCGCGAGATCCTCAACTCGGGGGCCGCCCTCCTCGCCCTCTCCTTCGATCGCCCGGTGCTCCTGCCCCGCCGGGGTGCTCTGGCGGAGCTCGCAGCGAGCCTCGGGGCCGGCTGGGTGCGGACCTACGACGGCGAGCTCACCGCCGGCGTGCTCCAAGCCGCGCTCGCGGCGCCGCAACCGGGGCCAAGAGCCCCTCTCGACCATCTCGACTGGCCCCCCCTGGCGGCTGCCACGCTCGCCTTCTACCGCCAGCTCCTCGCCGCATGAGGGAGCCTTCCGCCGGCCACCCAGGATCACCGAGGCGGGCCCTCGCCGGCCTGCTCGCTGGCCTGCTCGACGGCCTCGCGGCCGGCCGGGCCGACACGCTGCTACGCACCGGCGGCCTCACCCTCGCGGCGCAGCTCGGCTCGCTCGCCGCGGCCGTGGCGCTGCAGGCCCTCCTCGCGCGCCTGCTCGGCAAGGACGCCTTCGGCGACTACACCTACGCTTTCTCGTGGGTGCTCCTGCTGAGCCTCGGTGGCAAGGCCGGCGTCGAGCAGGCAGGGCTGCGCTTCCTGAGCACCTACCTGGCGGGCGGTGACCTCGCTCGGCTCCGCGGCCTCCTCACCTGGGGCCTGCGGCGGACGGCGGCGACGGCGAGCCTCCTCGCTCTCGCGCTCGCCGCCGGCGGCGCCCTCGCCCCCGGGCTGCGGCAGGAGCTGCGCCTCTGTTTCTGGATCGCCGCCCTGATGCTGCCCTTCGACACCCTGGGCGAGGTGTGGACGGCCCTGCTGCGCGCGGCCCGCCGGCCCGTCCTCGGCCAGCTCCTGAACGGCCTCTGCCGGCGTGGCGGGCTCGCCCTGGTGGTCGGCACGCTGGCGCTCGCCGGTGCTGCCTGGACGGCTCCCTCGGTCCTCCTCGCCTCGCTCGCGGTGAGCGTCGCCATCTTCGCCGCTCTCGCCATCGCCCTGCGCCGCTCGCTCCCCGCCCCGCTGCGAGCGACGCCGCCGCACGAGGAGCCGGCCAGCTGGACGGCCGCCTCCAACCAGCTCCTCGGTGCCGGCCTGCTGCAGGCGGCGATGAACCGCACCGACGTGGTGGCCGTGGGCCTGCTCGCCGGGCCGACGGCCGCCGGCCTCTACGCCGTCGCCAGCCGCCTCGCCAATTTCGTCACCTTCGGGCAGACCGCCCTCGCCACCGTGGTCGCTCCGCAGTTCGCGGCCCTCCACGGCAGTGGTGCGCGCCACGAGCTGGAGCGCGTGGGCCGCCTCTCGGCGCGCGCCGGCAGCGCCTTCGGCCTCGCCGTGGCGGTGCCCTTGCTCGCCGCGAGCGGCCTCGTCCTCGACCTCTTCGGACCGGGCTTCCGGGCCGCGGTCCCGGCGCTCTTGGTGCTCACCGCCGGCCAGCTGGCGAGCCTCCTCGTCGGCTCGGTGGGCTACCTGCTGGCGATGACCGGCCACCAGCGCGACGCCCTCGCCGTGCTGGCGCGGGTCTTCGCCCTCAACCTCGTGGCCCTCGCCGTGCTGATCCCTTGGTTGGGGCCGACGGGCGCCGCGCTCGCCGCGGCGGCGAGCAACCTGCTGGCCAACCTCGGCCTCGCCCTCGCCGCCCGGCGCCGCCTCGGCATCCGGCCCGAGGCGTGGGCCGCCGGCTGTTCCCAGCCACCGGGTGGCGGCTAACGAGTACAATCCACCGCCAGGCCTTCTCGGCCCGCGCCACCGCGGGCACCGCTCCACCTCATACGGGAGACCTCGTGACTCGACGCATGCTGATCAACGCGCAGCGCTCCGAGGAGCTGCGCATCGCCATCGCCACCGGCAACACCCTCGACAACTACCAGGTCGAGGTCGCCGACTACACTCTCACCCGCGCCAACATCTACCGCGGCTCGGTCGCCAGCATCCAACCCAGCCTCAACGCGGCGTTCATCGACTACGGCGCTCCCCGCCACGGCTTCCTCGCCATCCAGGACTTGGTCGAGCAGGCCTACCACCGGCAGCCGAGCGGCGGCGGTCGGGTCAAGATCGAAGACGTCCTGGAGCGCGGCCGCTCGATCGTCGTCCAGGTCACCAAGGAAGCCGAGGGCACCAAGGGCGCCGCGCTGACCACCAGCTTGTCGCTCGCCGGGCGCTACCTGGTGATCACGCCGTTCGAAGACACCCGCGGCGTCTCCCGCAAGGTGGAGGACGAGGACGTCCGCCGCAGCCTCAAGGACCAGGTGGCCAAGCTCGAGGTGCCGGCCGGCTGCGGCGTGATCGTGCGCACCAACGCCCTCGACCAGAACAAGACCACCCTGTCGCGCGACATCTCGGCCCTACTGCGCCTGTGGAAGCAGATCGACGCCGAGGCCCGCAAGGGCAAGAAGCCGAAGCTCCTCTACAGCGACCAGGACCTCGTGCTGCGGGCCCTGCGCGACTACCTCGACAGCTCGATCGAGGAGATCTTGGTCGACGACGACATGAGCTTCGCCAAGGCCGAGGAGTACCTCAAGGCCTTCCTGCCCCGCGGCAAGGTCAAGCTGCTGCGCTACAGCGACCGCACACCGCTGTTCTCCCGCTTCCAGCTCGAGCCGCAGATCGACCGCATCTACCAGCGGGTGGTGGAGCTGCCCTCCGGCGGCTCGATCGTCATCGACCGCACCGAGGCGCTGACCGCCATCGACGTCAACTCTGGCAAGGCGACGCGGGCCGCCAGCCAGGAAGAGACGGCCGTCCTCACCAACCTCGAGGCCGCGGCCGAGGTGGCCCGCCAGCTGGTGCTGCGCGACCTCGGCGGGCTGATCGTGGTCGACTTCATCGACATGCGAGCGAGCCGCAACCAACGCAAGGTGGAGAAGGCCCTGCGCGAGGCGATGAAGGCCGACAAGGCCCGTTCGAGCGTCGGCCGCATCAGCTCGAACGGCCTGCTCGAGATCAACCGCCAGCGCATCCAGCAGGCGCTCTCGCTGCGCACCCACCGGGCCTGCCCGACCTGTGCCGGCACCGGCCGCATCGCCAGCCCCGAGATGGTGGGCCTGGCGCTGCTGCGCCGCATCCAGGAGCGGGCGGTCACCGGCACGCTCGCCAAGGTGCGGGTCGCCCTCCATCCCGAGCTCGCCGACGCCTTCCAGAACAGCCGCCGCCGCGAGCTCGCCGAGATCGAGGAGGAGTACGAGCTCAAGATCGAGGTGATCGCCTCGACCTCGTTGCACCGCCCGGACCAGGAGATCGAGTGGTTCGAGCGTGACCCGGCCGACGTCCGCCGCCGCCAACCGAAGCCGCTCGAAGCGGCGGTGCAGGTCTCGCAGCTGGTGCGGCCGGTCGAGGACGACGAGGAAGAGGACGGCGAGGAGGACGGTAAGGCCGAGGGCCGCGGCCGCAAGCGGCGGCGCAAGGGCCGCAAGGGCAAAGGCGAGGGCCCGCGCGCCGCGGCGGCCGAGGGCCCGGCACCGGCAACCACGGCGCCCGCCGCCGAGGCCCCGGACGGCGACGGCGAGGAGGCGGCAGGCCCCGCCGGCGCCAAGCGCGGCCGGCGGCGGCGCAAGCGTGGCCGGCGTGCCCCGGACGGGCGCGGGGAGACGGCGACCGGTAGCGAGGCGCCGGAGGCGGCGCGAGAGAGCGGCGCGGGCGCCACGGATGGCGGCGAAGGCAGCGGCGAAGGCAGCGGCGAAGGCCCTGCGGAGGGCAATGGCGGCCGCGCCAATCGCCACCGCAAGCGCCGGCGTCGCGGCCGGCGGCGGCCGGGCGAGGGAGGCGGCGGCGAGGGGCCTGGCGGTGACAACTCCGCTGGGGACGGTCCGGGCGGCGACAGCGGCGGCGAGGGCTAGCCGCGACGCTGCTACACTGCCGGGACCGTGGCCGTCGTCGAGAAAGTCAGCCGCTACGAGGTCCTCGAGAAGATCGCCGAGAGCGGCTTCGCGGTGGTCTACCGCGGCCGCGACCCGGCGAGCAACGAGCCGGTGGCGATCAAGATCTGCGTCGCCGCCGACGAGGCCCTCCGCCAGCGTTTTCTCGAGCAGGCCGAGCGCGCGGCACCGCTGCGCCATCCCAACATCGCCTGCCTCTACGAGTTCGGCTCGGGCGACGGCTGGCCTTACCTGATCGAGGAGTTCTCGGCCGGCCCCGACCTGCGCGCCTGGATGCGGCGGGCCGGGGCGGCGACCGGGCACCGCGAGCTGCGCATCCTGCACCAGGTGGCCCTCGCCCTCGACCACGCCCACCGCCGTGGCGTGCTGCACCAGGACTTGAAGCCGGCCACCGTCCACCTGGAGACCGGCGACCACGTGAAGGTGGTGGACTTCGGCATCGCCCGGCTGGCGAGCGCGGCCGCTCGCCTGGGGCCGGCCGAGCGCTTTCAACCGGCCGAGGGCTACCTCACCCCCGAGCAGGCCCTCGGCCTGCCGCCCGACGCCCGGACCGACATCTTCTGTTTCGGCTCGCTGGCCTACGAGCTCCTCACCGGCCGCCCGGCCTTCGCGGGCACCACCGCCGCCGAGCTCTTGCGCCAGACCCTCGAGGCCGAGCCACCGTGGCTGGGCGATGCCTGGCCGCAGGCACCACCGGCCCTCGCCGCCCTGGTGGGGCGCTGCCTTGAACGGCATCCCGGCGACCGCTACCCGACCCTGGAGCCGATCCTCGAAGAGCTCACCACGTTGCTGGCCGAAGAGCGGGAGGAGGTCACCCGCCACGCCGTGGAGCCCGCGGGCAGCGAGGAGAGCGGTGAGTTCTCGCTCGACGACACGATGGCGATCCCGCCAGACCTCGTGCACGCGCCCGGGGACGCCGGTGAGCTCGCGGACCTGACGATCGACGTCGGCGAGGTCAACCAGGCACAGGAGACGAGGTCCAGCGGCGGCGCCCTCTTCGGGGACGCCACCGCCTCGACGACGCAGCCGATCACCTTCAAGCGCGCCGAAGCGACCGCGCCGCCAGGTGCGGAGCCGCCGCGAGCCGAGCCCGCGCCGCCACCGCCCACCACTGGCCTCGGAGCCGGGGGCGCGATCGCTCCGCCGCCGCCAGCCCCGGCACCGGCCCGCGCTGCCACGGCCCCGGCGCGCGCCAAGCCGCGGGGTGGCGGCCCGCCCTGGCGGCTCCTGGGCATCCTCGGCGGCACGATGGTCGTCGCCGTCGTCGCCCTCGGGCTCTTCTTCGTCCAGCAGGCCCCGGCACCGGCCCCGCTCGCCGCGCCGGAACCCGCGGTGGCGGCTCCCGCTGCGAGCCCCGTGCAAGCGGAGGGTTGGCTGGTGGTCCGCGCCCTGCCCTGGGGCCGGCTCACGGCGTTGACCGGCCCGAGCGGCAACCGCCTCGCGCTGCCGGCCGAAGCCAGCACACCCGTCGCCCTGCGGCTCCCCGCCGGGCACTACGCCGCGACCCTCGATCGCGGCGACGGCGGTGAGAGCCTGCGCTGCGAAGCCGAGGTCACCGCCGGCAGCCGGGCCGATTGCACGGTGAGCTTCGAGAGCATCGCGAGCGACGACTACTTCGCGGAGGCTGGCTGGTGGCGCTGACCTCGCGGCCCCTTTTCACGCCGCGGCGCTGGCCCCAGCTGCTCGCGCTGGCGCTCCTCCTGGGCCCCACGGCGCTCGCCGCGGCGGACTTCCTCGACGCCTACAAGAACGGCCTCAAGGCGATCAAGGGCCAGGACTGGGCCGCCGCCGCCGGCTCGCTGCGGGCAGCCATCGCCGGCCGCAGCGAGGAGAAGGAGCGGCTGCCCGTGCGCTTCTACTTCGAGCCCTACGTCCCGCACTACTACCTGGGCGTCGCGCTCTTTTCCGCCGGCGATTGCCCGGGTGCCCTCGCTGCCTGGGCCGAGTCCGAACGGCAGGGCGTGGGCCCCAAGCTGCCGCTCTGGGGCGAGGCCGAGAAGGGGCGCGCCACGTGCCGCGAACGGCAGGCCGAGGCGGCCCGCCTGGAGGAGGCGCGCCGGCAGGCCGAACAACGCCTGCGCGAGGCGACGGCCTCCCTCGACAAGCTGCGTGGCGAGCTCTCGGCCGCCGCCGACGCCGCCCTCGACGAGGCCGAGCTCGGCGAGATCGACAGCGCCGCGGGGAGCGCCCGCGGCCGTCTCGAGGAGCTACGCCGGCAGGTCACCAACGCCGCCGAGGCCCGCGACGGCGAGCGCCTGCACAGCGCGGCGGAAGCGGCCGCCGCCCTCGCGCAGCGGGCCGCCGAGCTGTCCCGCCAGCTGAGTGAGCTCGGGGAGCGGTCGGCGAACGCCCACACCTCCGCCAGCGCGCAGCTGGCGGCGAGCCTCGAGGCCGCCGCCAAGGCCCTCGCCGCCTTGCCCCAGCTGTCCACCCTGCCGCCCGAGCTGGCGCGCCGCAAGGCCGAGGTCGAGGCGCTGGTCGCGGCCGCCAAGGCCAGGCCCCCCGGTGCCCGCACCGAGGACCTCGCCAAGCTCAACAGCCAGCTCGCCAGCGCCACGAACCGCCTGCGCCGGGCGAGCGCTCCTCCTCCCGACAAGCTGCAGCGGGCCGCCACCGCCTTTCTCCAGGGTGACCTCGAGCAGGTGGTGAGCGCTCTCGAGAGCGTCAGCTTCGACGACGCACGGACCAACGCCCAGGCCTTCTTGCTGCGCGGGGCGGCGCGCTACTACCTGTTCGTCGAAGGTGGTGAGACGGCCTCGTCGCTGCTCGTCGCGGCGCGCGCCGACGTCCGCGCTTGCCACGTCGCCGACCCCGAGCGCCTGCCCTCGGCGCGGATCTTCTCGCCCCGCTTCCTCGCCTTCTTCCGCCAGGAGATCGCCGCCCTGCCCAGCGAGTGAGGCAGCACCGCGAACCGGCCTCAGGGTGGTGCGGTGCCGGCCGGGACGCCTTCGGGAGCGCCGCAGGGCGCTCCCTGCCGGTAGCGTTCGAGACCAGCCCGTGCACCCGCCAGCCGCTCCGCCACCCCGGCGCGCTCCAGGGCTTGCAGCACCTTCTCCTGCCAGAGCGCCGCCGCGGCGCAGTCGCCGGTCTCGGCGAGGGCCATCGCCAAGGTCTCGGCGCCATCGACGTCGGCCTGCGCCGCGAAGACCTCGCGGGCGAGGCGCAGGGCGCGCTCACCGTCGCGCAGCTCGCGCCACGGGCCGGCGGCGAGCAGGCGGGCGAAGGCCAGCTTCAGCAGCGTGCTCCCCGGTAGCTCGACCACCGCAAGCTCCAGGCGGTCGCGCGCCCTGGCGTACTGCCCGAGGCCGAAGAGGGCCGCGAGCTCACCCATGCGGGCCGACTCGTCGTGAGCGTCGGCGGCGATCGCCGCTCGGTACCAGGTGAAGGCAGCCGCCGGCTGCCCCTGGAGCATCAGCACGTCCCCGGCACGGTCCGCGGCGACGGCGTCCCCGGGGCTCTCACGGGCCACCGCGACGAGCAGCTCGGCCGCGCCGTCGAGGTCTCCAGCCTGCTGGCGCAGAAGGCCGAGGTTGAAGCGAGCGGTGCGGTTCTCGGGCGCCAGCTGCAGGGCCTGCTCCAACCGCTCGCGGGCGGCGCCGGCCTGGCCCAGGCCGGAGAGCGCCGCGCTGAGGTTGATCAAGGCCGGCACGCTCCGCGGGTTGGCGGCGAGCGCCGCCTCGAACTCGCTGACGGCGTCGTTCAGGCGGCCAGCCCGGAAGGCCACTCGGCCGCGCAGCACGTGGATGCGTTCGCCGGAGCGCAGGGCCTCGACCTCGGCAAGCCAGGGGTCGTCCGCTCGCACCCCGACCTCGCCGCGCTGGGCGAGGTGCTGCTTCGCCGCCTCCAGCTCGCCCAGGCCCCGCAAGGCGAGGCCCAGCGGGTAGTGGTAGCGGTCGGCGTAGGGTGCCTTGGCGAGGGCCGCTTCCAGGTAGGTGCGGGCGGCGGCGTAGTCGTGCCGGGAGAGCGCCAGCTGACCAAGGCCCGCCAGGGTGGCGGCATCGCCAGGCGCCAGGGCGAGGGCCCGCTCCAGGCTGGCCTGCGCCGCGTCCAGCCGGCCGAGGCCGGCGAGCACCTCGCCGCGGTGGAGGTGGGCCGCTGGGTAGTCGGGCAGCGCCGCGAGGACGGCGTCGAAGCGCTGCAGCGCCACCTCCGCCTCGTCGCCCTGCTGGGCGAGAAGGCCCAGGTAGTAGGTCCAGCGCAGGGCCCGCGGCGCCGCCGGGTCCGTCTCGGCGGCGAGGGCCGCCCGGTACGCTGCCGCCGCCGCGGCCGGGAACCCGTAGGCCTGATAGACTATGCCGAGCTCGCCCCAGGCCGCGGCCAGCTCGCCCGCCGCCACGGTGGACCGAGCGAGCCCGGCGAGGAGCGCCCCCTCAGCGGCCCGCAGTTGCTCGACGACGGCCTCTTCGAGACCGCCGAGCGCCGGCGGCTCGGCACCGTCGAGCCGAGGTCGCCGCTCACCGTCCGGCGCTGCGGCGACCGGCGGCAGCGGTGCCACCAGGTCGCCCTGGATGGGCGGCTGCGCCGCCGACGAATCCGGCGGCTGTGCCGCCGCAAGCGATCGCGCCGCTGCCAGCAGGATCGCGCCCAGGGCGACCCACGCAGCCCGCCTCATCGCCTCCCTCCCGGGGCCGGCTCACGGGGGTGCAGCTGCCAGGCGAGGCCGGACGCCAGGTCGCGAAAGGCCAGCCGGCGACCGTCCGTCAGCTGCAGCCGTAGCGTGCCCCGCTCCGTGCCCGGCACTGGACCGGCCTTCGCCCCCTGGCCGAGGCCGAAGCGCACCCGCGGGTCGCGCGCCGAGCCGTAGCTGCCGTCGGTGCGCACTCGGGCGCGCTGCGCGCGGCCGCTCGCCGGCAGCCACTCGACGAGGGTGCCGAGCAGGTCCCAGCCACCCCGCGACGGTGGCGCCACCACCCGCGCGACCACCCAGGGGCCCGCGGACACCTCGTTGCGCAGCAGCTGCGGTGCGCCGTTGTTGGTCGAGACCAAGAGGTCGGCGTCGCCGTCCTCGTCGACGTCACCCACGGCGAGGCCGCGCCCGACGGTGCGGGCCGCGAAGGGTGGGCCGGCCTCGGCCATCACCTCGGTGAAGCGCCGGCCCTCGACACCGCGGTAGAGCTGTGCATGCTGGGCCAGGGGGTAGCGCTCGCCGGCGGCGAGCTCCGCCTCCTGCAGGCGGACCGCCCCCGAGACCAGCGGCAGGTCGAGCCAACCGTCGCCGTCGAGGTCGACGAAGGCGGTGCCGAAGGAGGTGAAGGGCAGGCTGCCGGTGGCGAGGCCCAGCTCGAGGGTGCGGTCCTCGAACTGGCCGTGGCCGTCGTTGACCCAGAGGGTGTTGGTCTCGCCCGTCAGGTGGGCGGAGAAGAGGTCTTCGTCGCCGTCGCGGTCGAAGTCGGCGGCATCGACCCCCATGCTCGCCTCGGTCCGCCCCTCGCGGTTGACGGCGGCGCCGGAGAGCAGGCCCTGGTCCTCGAAAGTGCCGTTCTGCCGGTTGATCCACAGCAGGTTGGGGCGGCCGTCGTTGGCGACGTAGAGATCGAGCCAGCCGTCGCCGTCGGCATCGAGGCTCACCACGCCGAGGCCGGTGCTCGCCACGGCGCCGATCCCTGCCGGGCCCGAGACGTCGGCGAAGCGGCCGTCGCCGAGGTTGTGGAATAGAAAGTCCGCCTCGCCCGGAAAGTCGTTCGGCCCACAGTAGTCCCGCCGGCTCGCCGGGCTGTAGCAGGTGGGGTTGGCGGCCACCGAGTAGCTCACGTAGTTGGCGACGTAGAGGTCGAGCCAGCCGTCGCGGTCGTAGTCGAGAAAGCTCGCCGAGACGCCCCAGCGCTCGGCCGCCGCGCCGAGACCGGCTGCCGTCGTGACGTCCTCGAAGGTGCCGTCGCCACGGTTGCGCAGCAGGGCTGCCCAGCGATAGCCGGTGAGGAAGAGGTCCGGCCCACCATCGTCGTCGACGTCCCCCACGGCCACTCCCATGCCGTAGCCGGTGGCGAGGAGGCCGCTCGCCGCCGTGACGTCGACGAAGTGGGCCTCCAGCCGGCCATCGACGCCTCGGACGAGATCGTTGCGGAAGAGCTGGCCGCGGGGTGGCAGCGGCCCGCGCGGCGGCACGGTGGCGTCGGCGAGGGTCTTGCCCTCGCCCAGCAGGCTCCCCTGCACGAGGTAGATGTCGAGGTCGCCGTCGCCGTCGTAGTCGAGGAAGGCCGCACCCGAGCCCACCATCTCCGGGTAGTAGAGCTCGCCGGTCATGCCGTTGAAGTGCTGGAAGTCGAGCCCCCAGGGCGCAGCGACGTCGACGAACCAGGGCAGCGGGCCCGCGGCGGCCGGCAGCGCGGGGCGGGCGAGCGCCGTGGCCAGGAGCCAGGGCACGACGCAGGCGAGCCAGCGGGCGGACGACGGCATGGCCGAAGCGTACCGCCTCGCAGCCGGCAGGCCAAGCGCCGCCTGCGGCTTGGCGCTGCCGCCGGAACGCGCTAAGTTCTCGGGCTCGGGAAGCCGGGGACCACGGTCCCGGTCGACCGAGCGGCACCCGCGATCACCGATCCCGCGACCGATCATCCCGCGCTGACCGCCCAGCCGAGCGCCGAGGAAGCACGATGAGCGACGAGAACCTGCGGCCGCACGTCCAAGAGCTCCTCGACGAGCGCGCCTTCGGGCAGTTGCGCGAAGCGGTCAGCGACCTCGCGGTGCCGGACCTGGCCGAGCTCGTGGCCTCCTATGCGCCGGAAGATCGCGCGGTGGTCTTCCGCCTGCTCCCCCGTGAGCTCGCCGCCGAGACCTTCGAGTACCTCCCCCTCGAGGCCCAGGAGTCCCTGCTCAAGGCGCTGGGTGCCGAGCAGGTGGCGGCAGTGCTCAACGACATGGCGCCGGACGATCGCACGGCCCTCCTCGAGGAGCTGCCGGCGAGCGTCACGGTGCGCCTGCTCGAGCTGCTCTCGGCCGAGGAGCGGGCCGTCGCCAGCACTCTCCTCGGTTACCCCGAGGAGTCGATCGGCCGCCTGATGACCCCCGACTACCTCGCCGTGCGCGAGGACTGGACGGTCGAGCGCGTGCTCGCCCACATCCGGCGCTACGGCCACGACAAGGAGACCCTCAACGTCCTCTACGTGATCGACGAGGGTGGCCGCCTGCTCGACGACGTGCGGATCCGCGAGCTCCTCTTCGTTCCCCTCGACCACGCGGTCGCCGACCTGATGGACCGCGAGTTCGTCTCGCTGCTGGCGACCGATGACCAGGAAGTGGCAGTGCAGGTCTTCAAGCGCCACGACCGCACGGCACTGCCGGTGACCGACGGGGACGGCCGGCTGCTCGGCATCGTCACCGTCGACGACGTGTTCGACGTCGCCGAAGAGGAAGCCACCGAGGACTTCCAGAAGATGGGCGCGAGCGAAGCCCTGGAGGAGCCCTATCTGACCATCTCGCTGCGCCGGATGGTCAAGAAGCGGGCCACCTGGCTGGTGGTGCTCTTCCTCGGCGAGATGCTCACTGCGACTGCCATGGGCTTTTTCGAGCAGGAGCTGGCCCGCGCGGTGATCCTCGCCCTCTTCATCCCGCTGATCATCTCCTCAGGAGGCAATTCCGGCAGCCAGGCGGCAACGCTGGTGATCCGCGCCCTCGCCCTGGGCGAGCTCACCCCCCGTGACTGGTGGCGGGTGGTGCGCCGCGAGGTGCTCTCCGGCCTCGCCCTCGGCGGCGTCCTGGGAGCGATCGGCTTTCTGCGCATCGCCATCTGGTCGACCTTCTCGGACGTCTACGGCCCGCACTGGCCGATGGTGGCGGCGGTCGTCGCCCTGTCGCTCGTCGGCGTGGTGCTCTGGGGCACCCTCTCGGGCTCGCTCCTCCCCCTGCTCCTCGAACGCCTGGGCCTCGACCCGGCCGCCTCCTCGGCGCCCTTCGTCGCCACCCTGGTCGACGTCACCGGCCTCGTCATCTACTTCAGCGTCGCCGCCGTGCTGCTGCGCGGCACGTTGCTGTGAGCCCTCGGCGACGGCCGCTGCGCTGGCTCCTTCTCGCAGGGCTGGCGGCGGCGGGCCTCCACGCCGGAGCAGCCGAGCCGGAGGCCACTCTCGATCTCACCGTCGGCGTCCAGGTCGCCGTCCGCGACGGTGTTCGGCTGCACGCCGATCTCTACCGCCCCAAGGCGTTGCCCGCGCCTGCGCTGCTGTGGATGACGCCCTACGGCCTCGAGGCCCTGCGGCCAATCGCCAGCCGCCTCGCTCGCGAGGGCTTTGCCGTGGCGACGGTCGACGTCCGCGGCGGAGGCGCCTCCGAGGGTGAACGCGACCCCTGGCGAGCCGACGGCCGCGATGGCCATGACCTCGTCGAGTGGCTGGCTGCCCAGCCCTGGTGCACCGGCAAGGTCGGCATGCTGGGCCATTCCTACGGCGGCCGGGCGGTGTGGAGCACGCTCAAGGAGCGCCCCACCCACCTCGGCGCCGCCGTGCCGATCTCACCGTCTTTCCCCTTCTGGGGTTGGCGAGGCATGGTCGGGCCGGACGCCTTGCAGTGGCTCCTCCTCACCGGCCGCGAGCCGCTGGGAAAGAAGCTCGCGACCGACCCGGAGGCCTGGGCCGCCAAGCTGCGGGAGTGGGCGGGCTCCGGCCGCCCACTGCGGGACTTCGACCGCGTCGTCGGCCTGCCCTCGCCCCTCTTCCAGCGTTTCCTCGACCACCCGGTGCTCGACGACTTCTGGACCTCGGTCACCCCGCAGCCCGCCGACTTCGCCCGCCTGGACCTCCCGATCCTGACCATCGTCGGCGCCTACGAGGGCAACCAGGTGGGCGCCCTCTGGTACTACCGGGAGCACCTGCGGGCAGCCGGCGGCGCAGCGCGACACCGCCTGCTGATCGGCCCTTGGGACCACCACGGGACCTTGCAGCCGAGCGCCGAAGCCGGTGGGCTCCCCTGCGGACCGGCAAGCCTGCTCGACCTGCCCGCCTTGCTGGCGGCCTTCTTCCGCCACGCCCTCGCTGGCGGGCCGCTGCCAGCGGAGCTCGCGCACCCGCTGCGCTACTACGTCGGCGGGCGCGAGGCCTGGGCCACGGCCGAGAGCCTGGCCGCGGTGGGCCAGGAAAGACGCCGCTTCTTCCTCGCCGCAGCGGCCAGGCGGCTCACCCTGACGACGCCCGGAGCCTTGCTCAGCACCCCGCGACGAGGCGCCGTCGCGGCTGGCTGGACCTACGATCCGCGCGACCTGCGACCCTTCGCCGCCGAACCGGTGGAGCCCACGGACTGGGCCGTCCGGCTCGACGCTCCCGACGACCTCGGCGGCCTGGGCGTCGCCTACCAGAGCCCGCCGCTCGCCCGCGGGCTCACCCTGGCCGGCATGCCCGTCGTCTCCCTCTGGCTAAGGCTGGACGTGCCCGATGCCGACCTCGGCGTGGTGCTCGACGTGCTTGAGCCCTCGGGTCAGCGGGTCCTCCTCGGCGAGGACTGGCTGCGGGCGCGCTTCCGCTCCTCGCTGGCGCGGCCGAGCCTGGTCGCCCCCGGCAAGCCCTTCCTGGCCCGTTTCGAGCTCCCCTTCATCGCCCGCGACGTGCCGGCCGGCAGCCGCCTGCGGCTGGTCGTGCGCTCCCTCCACTCGCTTTTCCTCGCCCGCAACTTCAACGGCGGCGGCGAGGTGGCAGCGGAATCGGTCCGCGACGCCCGCACCGCCCAGGTCGAGGTGCTGGGCTCGGAAGCCCACCCCAGCTTCGTCGAAGTCGCGGTCGAGCCCTCGCCGCCTGCTCAGCGGCCGAAGTGGAAGACGGCGGCGAGAAAGTAGCCGGTCGCGTCCCCCGTGTTGCGGCCGTCGAGGCTGGTGAAACCGCCGGCCGCGACGCCGAGGCCGCTGCCGAGACGGACGAAGACCTTGGCGCCAACGCGCGTGGACTCTTCCTGGTTGCTGGGAAACGTGAAGCCGGGCTCACCGATGTCCGTGCCGCCGGCGGCGATGTAGCGCTGGTAGAAGGCCGTCGTCGTCACCCGTCGCGCGGTGAAGCCAAGCTCGCTGTAGAACGGGTAGCCGTCGGGAGCGTCACCCCCTCGGGCGTCGTAGCCCACCTGCTGCGAGAAGTAGAAGGCGCCCCGCTCGAGCTGGTAGACGACCCGCGCCAGGGCGTCCGTGGTGCCGTCCCCGGGGCTCACCGGCGCATCGGCCGTGTAGTTCCTCGCCGGAGTGCGCAGGCCCGCAGCCAACACCAACTTACTCACCGTGCCGCCGCTCGCCTGGTACCGGAGGGCGCGGTAGCGAAGGAGAACGGAGAGGTCTTGCAGGCTCGCCTCGGCAAAGCCGGCGAGGCCGTTCGAGTCGGCATCGACGTAGGCCAGGTTGGCCACCACGGAGAGATGATCGGTCAAGCCGTACTGGCCCCAGAGACTGAGGCTGCGGGTCTCGACCTCACCCAGCCCAGGGTCGGCCACCCGGCGGGTACCCAACCAGAAGTGGTCGTAGCTCTCCGTGGTCGCGCCGAGAGCGAGGTCGCCCTCACCCGCCGCGGGCACGAAGCCGTTGAGGTCTTGCGCCAGGGCGGGGTGGCCGAACCAGCCAGCAGCCACGACCACCAGCACCAGGACCGCACCTCTCGTCTTCCAAGCCTCCAGCCTCATCCTTCCCCCTTCCCCGTTCTGTGAGCGTCGAAATGGGTCTCGAGGGGCCTCGCCACGCAACCGCGGTGCCAGCCTGGAGGGGAGCGAGAAGGTCCTTATTTCGCAAGGACATGCGGCCCTGAGCCGGGGCTCGGACCGGGAACCAGCGCGATCATCCTCATAGATCGAATGAAGAGGTACGTGGTCGCGATGGACCTCGCCGTCAGCCGGCGGCCCCCAAGCCGCGGACCGCCGCCGCGCGCCGGCGCAGCTCGTCGCCGGTGTCGAGGTGGACGCTGCAGCCAGAGAGATCGCGTGGAACGGCTTCCCTCGCTCCTGGTCTGGATCGCAGCACCAGCCTACCTGCGACCTCCCGCGCCTCTGCCCGATGGGCCGCAAGGGCGATAGAGTCATTCCTTCGGAACCAATCATGCTGGGGACCCATGCCTGAGACGCACGACCTGGAGGCGGGCGGCAAGGCCAGCCAGTACCGGCAGCTGCATCCGGCGAAGATCGACCGCACCGTCTGCCGGTTGCACCGCCGCATCGCCGAGCGCTTCCCCGACTCGGACCTCGCCAAGGTGGCCGCCGAGCTGGAGGCCCTGGTGCGCGACACCGAGCAGCGCTGCCGCTGGATCCGCCGGCCGATCCGCAGCCTGCGCTGGGCGATCGGGCTGCTGCTGTTGATCGGCCTGGCGAGCCTGGTGCTGTCGATCGTCGCCATGCGGCCGGAGGTCCGCTCGAGCGATTGGAGCGACCTCGCCCAGGGCGTCGAGGCCACCACCCAGGAAGTGGTGCTGGTGGGCGTGGCCGTCCTCTTCCTGCTCAGCCTGGAGACGCGGATCAAGCGCTCGAAGGCGGCCAAGGGTCTGCACCAGCTGCGCGCCATCGCCCATGTGATCGACATGCACCAGCTGACCAAAGACCCCGGGCGGCTGCTCCCCGAGGCGAGCTCGACAGCCTCCTCGCCGGCGTCCCACCTCTCCTCCTACGAGCTGATGCGCTACCTCGACTACTGCAGCGAGATGCTGTCGCTGATCGGTAAGACGGCGGCCCTCTACCCGCAGTACTGCGAGGACAGCCAGGTGCTCGATGCGGTGGAGGACATCGAGAGCCTGACGGGCGCCCTGTCGCAGAAGATCTGGCAGAAGATCCAGGTCGCCGAGCTGTATCGCGACCGGCTGCAGGAACGGGCCGAGGGCAGCTCACCGTGACGGCAACGCCGACGGCGCCCTCCGACAGGGTGCGCTCGCTCGCTCCGGCGGTCGCCGCCCTCGCCGCCTACGCTCTCCTCAACCTGCTCTGGATGTGGCTCGGCGGCGGCCCCGAGCGCTGGCGGCTGGTGGTCACCGACCTCGCCAACGTGCCCTTGCCGCTGGGCGTCGCGCTCCTCGCCTGGCTGACCTCGCGCACGCCGGAGATGGCGCCCGGGGTGCGCTGGGCCTGGCGCTGGTTCACCGTCGCCAGCGCCGCCGTGGTGGTGGCGGACCTCATCTGGTTCTACTACGAGGTGGTGCTCCAGGTAAGCCCCCTCGCCACCTGGGCCGACCCGTTCTTCTTCCTCTTCTACATCGGCCTCTTCGCCGGCCTGCTCTGTGTGCCGCGCGGCTCTGCGGCCTCCTCCGGCCTCACCTTTTGGCTCGACACCGGCGTGGTGATGACGGCGGCAGGGCTGCTCAGCTGGGTCTTTCTGATCGAGCCCCTCGCCGAACGCGGCGATGCCAGCCTCGCCGGGGTGGCAGTGCTGGTGGCGACGGTGATCTGCGACCTCCTGGTGCTCTTCGGGCTGCTGCGCCTGGTGATGCGGGGCGACCATGGCTTGCCGCGACTGGTACTCGACCTGATCGCCGTCAACGTCCTCCTCCAGCTGGTCGGCGACATCGTCTACGCCCGCGACGAGCTCGGCGGCGGCCACACCGCCGGCGGCCTGCCGGAGGTGGTCTGGGGGCTCGCCTGGGTGGCCCTCGCGGCCGCCGCCGAGGTGCAACGACGGGCGATCGGGGCGCGTTCGGCCGGGAGGCCGGAGCCTGCCGACGAAGGCCAGTGGCGGCGGGTAACCTACGGCGTCCTGCCCTATGCCGCCGTCCTCGCCGTGCTCGGTGCCCTGGTCGCGGCCACCTCGGCCGACCCGCGGGCGGACGACGCCGCGGAGCTGGCGCTGGGGGCGGCACTCATCACGCTCCTCGTCTCGGTGCGCCAGGTGGTCACCATCCGCGAAGGCCGCCGCCTCGTCGAGGCGCTGGAGCAGGAGAAGGCGCGCGCCGAGGCCGGTGTGCGGGTCAAGGAAGCCTTCCTCGCCAACATCAGCCACGAGGTCAGGACGCCGATCGGCGTCATCGTGGGCCTCGCCGAACGGCTGGCGAAGCTCATCTTGCCGGCGCCGGCCGGCGAGCAGCTGCGCTTGCTGCGCGGGGCCGCCGCCGGGCTCCTGCGGCTGGTCGACGACATCCTCGACTTCTCGCGCTTGGAGGCCGGCAAGCTCCACGTCGAGTCGATCGCCTTCGCCCCCGCCGATCTCCTCACCGACGTGCGGTCCGCCCTCGCCGAACGGGCCGAGCAGAACGGGCTCACCATCGAGGTGATGACCTCGGATGACCTGCCGAGGGTCGTGCACGGTGACCCGCTACGGCTGCGCCAGGTGCTGCTCAACCTGCTCGACAACGCCCTCAAGTTCACTCCCAGCGGTTGGGTGCGGCTCGAGGCCCGGCTGCTCACCGCGGAGGTCAGGCGCGTCAAGCTCCTGTTCAGCGTCGAAGACAGCGGCATCGGCATCGCGACACCGCAGCAACAGGAGATCTTCGCGCCCTTCAGCCAGGGTGACGCCTCCGCCTCGCGCCGCTTCGGGGGCACCGGCCTGGGGCTGGCGATCTGCGACCGGCTGGTGCGGCTGATGGGCGGCCGCATCGAGCTGGCAAGCTCGGTGGGCAGCGGGGCCCGCTTCAGCTTCGCGCTGCCGTTCGAGCTGCAAGGCGCCAAGGTGGCGGCCGCGGTGACGGACGGCCAAGGCCCCACCTGGCCCGGCAAGCGGGTCCTGCTGGCCGAGGACGAGCCGGTGAGCCGGATGCTCACCGAGCTGCGCCTGCGCGAGCTGGGCTGCGAGGTCGACTGCGTCGAAGACGGTCACGGCGTGCTGGCCGCCCTCGACGAGCGGCAGTACGACCTCCTCCTCCTCGACTGCCAGATGCCCGACCTCGACGGCTACGCCACGGCTCGGCTGGTGCGGGAGCAAGAGGCCGTGACGGCCGCCCTCACCTCGGTACGGCTGCCGATCGTCGCGGTCACCGCCCACGCCCTCGAGGGCGACCGCGAGCGCTGCCTCGACGCCGGGATGGACGACTATCTCGCCAAGCCGTTCAGCGAGGAGCAGCTGGAAGCGACGCTCGGCCGTTGGCTGGCCGCCGCTCCCGAGCCCGCGGCCTGAGCTACCCCTTCGCCTCGTACCAGCTCACCCCCGCGGCGGCGTCGACCACCAGGG
>CAYQRE010000019.1:0-93807 GCA_964420075.1 uncultured Thermoanaerobaculia bacterium
CCAGGATCATTCAGGAGCACGCGCCGAGCAAGACGGGGCACGGCGAGTGGGTACACTTCTTCCGCCTCGAACGCGCGGCCCGCATCTACGACGGCGCGGACGAGGTGCACAAGTCGGCGGCGGCACGCGGCATCCTCAAGCGCTACCGTGAGGCGGCCGAGGCCGATGGTTGACGGCGAGGAGGTCGACCTCGGTCGCCTCGCCGCGCACCTGCGGGAGCACTGGCCCGCGTGGCAGGAGGCACCGCTCACCCTCGAACGGTTCCCCGGCGGCTTCTCGAACCTCACCTACCTCGTCCGCCTGGGCGGGCGCGAGCTGGTGCTGCGCCGGCCTCCCCTGGGCAACACCGTCAAGACGGCCCACGACATGGGCCGCGAGTATCGCGTGCTGGCCGGGCTGGCGCCCGTCTACCCGCTGGCGCCGCGACCGCTCTATGCCTGTGAAGACCCGAGCGTCCTCGGGGCGCCCTTCTTCCTGATGGAGCGGCGGCGGGGCCTGACCTTGCGCCGGGAGCCGCCGCCGGGTCTTGAGCTGGCGCCCGAGATGCTCGGCCGGCTCAGCGAGGCCTTCGCCGATGCCCTGGCCGACCTCCACGCCGTCGACGTCCGGGCCGGCGAGCTCGCGGCGCTGGGGCGGCCCGAAGGCTACGTGCGCCGCCAGGTCGAGGGCTGGAGCGAGCGCTACCTGCGGGCGGCGGGGGAGCCGCGGCCGGCCCTCAGCCGCCTCATTACGTGGCTCGCCGACCAGCGGCCGGAGGGCGAGGGTGCGGCGCTCGTCCACAACGACTTCAAGCTCGACAACCTGCTGCTCGACCCGAGCGACCCGGCGCGGATCGTCGCCGTTCTCGACTGGGAGATGGCGACCGTCGGCGACCCGTGGCTCGACCTCGGCACCAGCCTCGCCTACTGGGTGGAGGCCGCGGACCCCGAGTGGCTGCAACCCCTGGCGATGGGGCCGACGGCCTGGCCGGGCAGCCTCAGCCGCCGCGAGCTCGCCGCGCGCTACGCCGAGCGCCGCGGGCAGGCCGCTCCCGGGCTCGCCTACTACTACCTCTTCGGCCTGCTCAAGGTGGCGGCGATCGCCGAGCAGATCCACGCCCGCTACCGCCGCGGCCTCACCCGTGACCCGCGCTTCGCCCACCTCGACGGCTTGATCGGCCTGCTCGCCCGCCAGGCCGAGCGAGTGCTGGCGAGCGGCAAGGTCTGAGCGGTCGGGACGTCGCCAGGGAGGTCCGTCATGCAAGCCGTCGTGGCCAGCAGCAGCCAGCCAGTGATCGAGGAGCGGCCGGAGCCGGAGCCGGGCCCGGAAGAGGTCCTGCTTCGGGTGCGGGCCGCGGGGCTCAACCGCGCCGACCTGCTGCAGCTGCAGGGCCGCTACCCACCGCCGTCAGGGGAGAGCGACGTCCTCGGCCTGGAGGCGGCGGGGGAGATCGTCGCCCTCGGGCCCGGCGTCGAGAGTTGGGAGGTCGGGCAGCGGGCGATGGCGCTCCTCGCCGGCGGCGGGCTGGGCGAGTGGGTGGTGGTGCCGGTGGGGCAGCTGATGCCCATCCCGGCCGGCCTTGGCTTCATCGCAGCGGCGGCCCTTCCCGAGGCGGCGCTCACGGCGTGGACCAACCTCGTCCACGAGGGGGGCCTCGCGGCGGGCGAGACGGTGCTGATCACCGCCGCCGCCTCTGGCATCGGCTGCTTCGCCGTGCAGCTCGCCCGCGAGCTGGGGGCGCGGGTGGCGGCCGCCGGCCGCAACCTCGACCGCCTGGAGGCCCTCGAAGCGTTGGGCGCCGAGGTCCTCCTGCCGCTCGCCACCGAGCTACCGCAGGAGCTGCGGCGGGCGAACGGCGGCAAGGGCGCCGACCTGGTGCTGGAGATGGCGGGTGGGCGCTGGCTGCCGGTGCACCTCGCGGCCCTCGAGCCTAGGGGCCGGCTCGTCCTCGTCGGCCTGCTGGCCGGCGGCGCCTGCGAACTCGACCTCGGTCTCCTGCTCAGCCGGCGCCTGCGCCTGGTGGGGTCGGTCCTGCGCTCACGCAGCCGTGCCGAGAAGGCGATGTTGGTCGGTGGCTTCACGGCTTTCGGCCTGCCCCGCCTCGCCGACGGCCGCCTCAAGCCGGTGGTCGACCGCACCTTTCCCCTGGCGCGGGTGGCCGAGGCCTACCAGGCCCTCGCCCGCGGCGGCGTGCTGGGCAAGATCGTCGTCGAGATCGGGGAGTAGCGCCTCAGATGGCCGGCCGGCGGCTGAGGAAGCGCAGCAGGCGGCGGACGAGGCTCCGCGGCCCGAGGGGCAGCCGGCGCAGAGGCTGGCGCTCGACGGCGGGCAGCAGCGGCGGCAGGGTCTCGTAGAGCAGCTCGGCCCAACGCTCGGTGAGGGCGTCGAAGCTGAACTCCTGGGCCCGCTTGCGGCCGTTCGCCACCATCACCCGATAGAGGTCGGGGTCCGCCTTGAGCCGGCGGACGGCGGCCTTGGCGTCGTCGAGCGAGCAGATCTCCAGGTAGTCGAAGGGCGTGCGGCGGAGCTCGCGGTAGGCGTATTCCGGCCCCAGCAGGGCCGGCACCCCGGCCTGCCAGGCGTTGTAGAGCTTGGTCGCCGGCTTCGAGGTGTAGAGCTTGGGGTCCGAAGGGCGCCAGGCGACGATGAGGTCCACCTGCGAGTAGTCGTTCCAGGCCAGGCGCTCGTCGGCCGTGCGGCTGCCCGCGAAGGGCACCATGTCTTCCTCCCAGCCGATGCCCTCGGCGCGCAGAAACTCTGCCCACTCGGCGGTCTGCAGCTCGGAATGGAGGTTCGCCGCGAAGCCCTTGAAGGCGGCCTGGCGGATGGTGCTGCCGCGTTCCTCGTCGCGGGGGACGAGGCCGGCCTGGGGCCAGAAGGGCACCCAGAAGCGATGACGCCCGTCGTGATAGCAGCCGTTCTGCACCACTTCGAGGTCGGTGATCGTCGGCGCGCGGTTGTCGGCGCGGACGGCCAAGAGGAAGAGGCCGGGCCGCCGCCGGTAGAGGCGGGCGAGGGCCTTTTTCTGCTTGGCGTGGAAGACGACGAGGCCCTGCTCGGGCAGGCGGTCCGCGAGGGTGGCCGGGTAGCCCCGGCGGCTGAGCCGCAGATAGGTCTGCAGCACCCAGGCCCGCTCGCCCCGCACGTACTCGCGCCAGTCGCGCTCGAGGTCGAGGCGCGCGAGAGCGGCGAGGTCAGCCTCGCCGCTCAGGAAGAAGGTCACGGGGACCGCGGCGTCGCCCGTCAGTGGTCGGCCTGCCACCCCAGGATCCCGTCGACCGTGTTGACCGCCACCGCGTGGTAACCGGGGCGGGCCTTGGCGTAGATGGCCCGCGCCTGCTCCTTGCCCTCCGGCGTCTCGGCGAGGGCGGCGTAGAGGGGGCGCAGGAACTTCCGCCGGCCCACGGTGGTGAGGAAGTGCTCCAGGGCGCCGTCGGCTGCGTGGTAGCGGTTCTTGATGGCGACCTCCAGCCAGGCGGCGAGGACCTCGCTGTTGCCGCTCGTGGTCAGCTGGAAGGCACCGTCGAGGTCAGCGAGCTGTTCCGGGGTGAGCGCCGCGGGCAGATGGCGCAGGAAGTGGAGACTCTCGTGCGTGCTCCAATCCTTGGCCGCTAGCTGCCTGGCCGGCGTCCCAGCCTGCCAGCGGGCGAGCTCGGCCTCCACCTTGGTGAAGGCGGCCGACTGCGGGCGGTCGAGGTTGGCGGGCAGCCCCGGGCCGTAGACCCAAGCCTGGATGTCCACCTGTTGCGCCGCCTCGGGCAGCTTCTCGCGCAGGATGGCGACGAACCGCTCGGAGGTCATCGAGTGGAAAGCGTTGTCGCTGAAGTAGCTCTTGAGGAAGGCGTCCCAGCGCTCGCGGCCGGCCAGCTTCTCGAGCGTGCGCAGGAAGAAGAAGCCCTTCTCGTAGGCGATCGGGCCCACGGCGTCGTCCGGGTTCTTGCCGGCGAGGTCGATGTGCAGCTGGGTCTCCGGGTTGGTCGCCCCCAGCCGCGCCACCTCCTGCTCGAGCTCGCCGACAGAGAGGCTGGCGAGCATCTCGGCGTAGTCGCGGCCGTAGACCTCCTCCATGATGCGGTTCTCGAAATAGACCGTGAAGCCCTCGTTGAGCCAGAAGTCGTTCCAGTTGGCGTTGGTCACCAGGTTGCCGGACCAGGAGTGCGCCAGCTCGTGGGCGACGAGGGCGACGAGGGAGCGGTCGCCGGCGAGGACGGTCGGCGTCGCGAAGGTCAGGCGGGGGTTTTCCATGCCGCCGAAGGGGAAGCTCGGCGGCAGCACCAGCAGGTCGTAGCGCCCCCACTGGTAGGGGCCGTAGAGCTTCTCGGCCGCCGCGATCATCTGCTCCGTCTCGGCAAACTCCCAGGCTGCCTTGTCGACCACCGCCGGCTCGGCGTAGACGCCGGTGCGCGGCCCGGTGGCACGGAAGGCGAGGTCACCTACCCCGAGGGCCATGAGGTAGGAGGGGATCGCCTGCGGCATCTCGAAGTGGTAGACGCCGTCGGCCGTTCGCGCCGTGACGTTCTCGGCGCTCATCACCGCCATCAGCTCGGCCGGCACCCGGATCGTCGCCGCGTAGGTGAAGCGCACGGCCGGCGTGTCCTGGAGGGGGATCCAGGTGCGGGCGAGGATGGCCTGCGATTGGGTGAACAGGAAGGGGTGCTGGCCGCCCGCGGTCTGTGCCGGCGCCAGCCACTGCAGGGCCTCGGCCTCGGGCCGCGTCGAGTAGCGGATGGTGATCTGCTTGGCCCCCGGTGGCAGGCTCACTCGGAGGGCCTGACCGAGGTACTCGACGGGTTCGGCGAGCTGCCAGCTCGCCGGTCCGCCACCGCCCAAGCGAACGTCGTCGATCGTCAGCCCGTTGGTGTCGAGCCAGACCGCTTGAGCACCGGTGCGGTTGTCGAGGTCCAGGATGGCGGTCCCGCTGAGCTTGTGGGTCGCGAAGTCCACCGTGAGGTCGAGATCGAGGTGGGTGACCGCGACCTCCTCGGGACGGGCATAGGAGTGCGGATCGGCGGCGGACGGTGCCACCGCTGCGGCAGCGGCGGACGGGGCCGCTCCAGGAGCGGGCTGGTTGGGCTCTGCACAGGCCACGGTGATGCCTCCGAGCAGGAGAAGGGTGAGCAACGTTCGGTGGGGGAGGGGTCGCATCGGGCGTCCTCGTGGTGGAAGTCGATGAGAGGCGGAGGCACACGGCGCTCCGCCGGCGGTCGGGGACATGCCTAACGGCCGGCCGGCACCACCGTGCCGGGCACCTCTTCCCCGCGCAAGGCCCGTTCGAGGTTGCCCTCCTCACGGCCGTCGATGAGCTGGGAGGGGATGCCGAGCCGCGCCAGGGCGAAGCAGGTGTCGAGGCGCAGGCGGATGCCGCCGGTGACATCGGTGCCGGCAGCGCCGGAGACCTGGCCTCGCAGCAGCCGCCAGTCGGCGTGGCTGAGCGTGGGCAGGAACCCGCCGTCCGGCCCGTAGAGCCCGGGCGTCGCGCCCACCCAGAGGGCTCGGCTGACCCGCCGCCGCTTGCGCAGCAGGCGGCTGGCGATGCCGAGCAGCACGGCCTCGGTCGAGGCGATGGCGACGCCCTGGTCGAGGTCCATCACCACGTCGCCGTAGACCACGGGCGTGAAGCCCGCGGCGACGGCCGCCAGCAGGGGGGCGATCTCGATCTCCCGCGGCCGGCCGTAGCGGGTGACCAGGAAGCTCGAGGGCGCGAGGCTGAAGGGTTCGGCGCCGGCCTTGGTGAGGGCCTCGGCCACCAGCCGGTGCAGGCGGGCGGCAGCGGCCTGCGTGATGGGAACGCCGGGGCGGGCCCGCGGGTGGCGCAGTCCCTCGATCAGATGGTGCTTGGCCGCCGCGGCATGGCCGAACGAGCCGCTGCCGTGGCCGAGGACGAGGTCTTCCTCCATCGCCGGCCGCGCCCGGGCGACTTCGGCGGCGAGCCGCGCCAGGACTTTGGGCAGCGGCGTCTCGTCGCGCTTCTTGTCGGTGATCAGGCTGCCGCCGATCTTGACCAGGACGATGGGGCGCGTTTCCATGACGGTCCTCAGAAGAGCGGCGGGACGTTGCCGTGCGGGCCATTGCCGGTGTGGTCGCGGAAGACGGACTCGACCCCCGGAGTGTCGGCGAGGGCGGCGGCCACCACCGCCTCATCGCCCGGGCGGCAGATCACGTGGACGTTGGGGCCGGCATCCATGGTGCTCCAGGCCCCCACGCCCGCGGCGCGCAGCCCGCGCACGGTGGCGAGCACCCGCAAGGTCGCCGGTTGCCAGTAGAAGATCGCCGGCCGGGACGACATGGCGATCAAGTGGAGGTCGATCGCTTCTTCCTCGACGATCGGCCCGAGGGCGTCCAGGTCGCGGTCGGCGATCGCCTGGCGCACGCCGGCCAGCCGCTCACCGAGGAGCTCGAGGCGGCGCTGGAAGTAGGGGCTGCTCTCGGCGCGCTGGTGGCCGTCGAGGGAGGAGACCTCCTTGGGGCCGCGCTCGACGATGGCGATCAGATCGCAGAGCTGCCAGTGCTCGGCCGGCGCGAGGAGCTCGGCAACCGCCTCGTTCTCCGCTTCGCCCCGCGGCCATTCGACATAGCCGCCGAGGACCGAGCGGGCCGCCGAGCCCGAGCCGCTCAGGCGGGCGAGGCGCGAGAGCTCCGCCACCGGCAGCGTTCGTTCGAGGGCACCGGCGACCGCCAGGGTGAGGGCGGCGAAACCGGAGGCCGAGGACGCCATGCCGGCGGCGCTGGGAAAGGAGTTGCGGGTGGCGACCCGGAAGCCCCGGTGGCTGCCGAGCTCGCGGCGGAGCACCGCGAGGTGCCGGAGCACCCGCGCGGCGAAGTTCGGCGGCGCCGGCGCGAGGCCCGCTTCCTCCGCCCACAGCACCTCGTCCGCCTCGCCCTCGCTCTTGGCTTCGACCGTCGAGTGGCTGACGGCGCGCGCTAGGGTCATCGAGATCGAGGGGTTGTACGGCAGGGCGCGCGCCAGGTCGCGGGCACCCCAGTACTTGACGAAGGCGATGTTAGCCGGGGCGGCCACGGTCGCCTTGCTCAAGCCAGGCGCTCCTGGCGGGCGCCATCCACGCCGATGCGCACGGCGAAGCGCGGCAGGCCGGCGAGGAAGGTCCAGCGCTCGATCTCGGCCGGCTCCGGGTGGTAGACGAGGAGTGAGCCTGCGCCCGGCCCGCTCAGGGCCCCGGCCCCGGAGAGCTTGGCAGCGCCGCCGCGCTCCTCGACGCGGGCCACCAGAGCGGCCACCTGCGGCGGCACCACGCCCAGCTCCTGGAGGCAGGCCTGGTACTGGCGGATCAGGGTCAGGATGCGCTGCGGGCTCTCGCGGCGGCGGGCGAGCTCCTGGCGGAAGCCCCAGGTGATGCGCTCCATGCGGTCGAAGAGCTCTTCGTAGCGCAGCGGGTCGCGATCGACGGCGGCGCGCACCGCGGCGACCACGGCACCGGTGGTCTCGGCGGGAGTGCCGGTCGAGAAGATCTGCAGGGCGGCCAGCAACGGCGAAGTAGCTTCCAGGGTCTCGAGCTTGAGGCCGCCGCCGACCTCGCGCCGGGCCCAGATCAGGCCGCCATGGAGCACCGCGGCGTTGTCCACCCCCGAGGGCCGACCGTGCTGGCGGCGTTCGGCCTCGAGCGACAGGCGGTAGATCTCCTGCACGTCGGCGCGCTCACCGGCGTAGGTCAAGAGGGCGTCGATCACCGCCACCGAGGTGGCGGCCGACGAGCCGAAGCCGGCGCCCACCGGCAGGGCGGACTCGACCCGCAGGAGGAAGGGCGGCGGCTCGCTGGCGAGCTGCTGCGCGGCCTCGCCGAGGGCCACCTTGACGACGTGCGAGGGGTCGTCGCCGCGCACCCGGTTGAACGCCTCGGGCGTCGGGTGCTGCTCGTACTCCTGCCAGCGGGCACGCGCCGAGTCGCTGTAGGAGACGATCTCGCGCCAGGAAAGGTCCTGGGCGAGGTCCAGCTGGGGCAGCTCGAGGCGCGACAGGCCGCCCTCCGGGCGCCGCTCGATGCGGGCCGAGAGGCGCAGGTCGAGGGCCGCGACCAGCGCCGGCCGGCCGTAGACCACGGCGTGCTCGCCCATCAGGATGACCTTGCCGGGCGCCGAGACCACGACGGCAGTGCCGGGGGCCGCGCGGTGGGCGATCTCGCCCCCGGTGCTCGCCGCCGCGGCCGGCGGCGCGGCGGCCTCGCGGGCAGCGGCGGGTGTGGCCGCCGGCTCGACCTTGCCACGCCCGAGCCGCTCGTGGGCACGGGCGAGGTCCCGCGAGGTGAAGGCGGCCATCAGCGACAGCTCGCCGGCGAGGACGGTGGCGCCGAGGATCTCGCCCAGCCGCATCACGGCGGCCCCGGGGCGGGTGGCGTCGGGGGCGACGTCGAGCAGCGCCAGGGCCTCGGCCTGGGTGGCGAGAGCGGTGCCGCCGCCGACGGCGCCGAGCGGTAGGTCGGGCAGGAAGACGGAGGCGTAGACGGCGTCGTCGCCCCGCATCTCGACGCTGGTGATGCCCATCGAGCCGCCGACCACGTGGGCGATGTCCTGGCCGGTGGCGAGGAAGAAGGCGGCGACGACGTTGGCGATGTGCGCGTTGTAGCCCTGCGCGCCGGCGGCGATCGAGCCCAGGAGGTTCTTACGGTACTGCACCTCGACGAGGGCTCGGGCGTTGGTCTTCAGGTACTTCGAGAGCACGTGGGCGGGCAGCACCACCTCGGCGTGGATGCGCTTGCCGCGGCCTTCCTGGAAGTTGATCGCGGCCGGCTTCTTGTCGACGCAGTAGTTGCCCGAGAGCGCCACGCACTGGACCCCGGTCTTCGGCACGATGAAGTCCGAGACCACGCGGTCGCAGGCGATCGTCGCCATGTTCATCCCCATGGCGTCACCGCTCTCCATGCGGAAGCGCAAGAAGACGGTGGTGCCGAAGGCGAACGGCCGGATGTCGAGGAGCTTCAGGTAGCGGCTGGTGCCCTCGGTGCGCTTGCGGATCTCCGGCTCGTGGGCCTCGATCCAGCGCAGGAAGCCCTGCGTCTCCTCGATGCCGCTGGTCGCGAAGACCGGAGCGCGGGTCATTCCCACGTCCTCGACGTAGGCGCGGGCGCCGCCGGCCTCACGGATGGCGGCGCAGCCGCGGTTGATGCTGGCCAGCAGGGCCCCCTCGGTGGTGGCGAGGGGCACGAAGACCTCGCCGTCGCTGTAGTCGCCGCGTAGGGTGAGGGGCCCGACGATCCCCATCGGGATCTGCGCCACGCCAATGAAGTTCTCGCAGTGCCGGGTGGAGGCCTGGGTGGCATCGAGGGAGTAGTGCCCCACGTGCTCGAGGTGGCCGCCGGTGCGCTGCTCGAGGGCGCGGCGGCGGATCAGCGCGGCGTCGGCGGCCGGCAGGTCGCTCGGCAGCTGGTAGAAGCGGCGCTCGCCGCTCGCCAGGCCGGCGATCAGCTCGCGGTGCTGCTCTTCGACGGGGGACGGCGCCGGCACGGCAGCCAGGCGACGCGCGCCGCGGCCGGCGGATGGGGTCTTGCTCATAGCGGCGATCTCCGCTCGATGGGGACCTGCTGCAAGGCCTCGAGGTCGCGGACCCCGAGGCAGAACATGGCGATCTTGAGCTCGTTGACGAGGCGATCGATGGCGGCGACGACGGCCGCGACGCTCTCCTGGGCGGCGGGCAGGAAGGGGTAGGCGAGGCCCACGAGGTCGGCGCCGAGGGCGATCGCCTTGGCGACGTCGAGGCCTGAGCGCACGCCGCCGCTGCCAATCACGGTGAGGCCGGGGATGCTGCGCAGGGCGCGGATCGAGTCGGGGGTGCTGATCCCCCACTCGGCGAAGACCTCGCCGAGCTCGACCTCGCCGGCCCGGCTGGCCTCGATGCGGGCCCAGCTCGTGCCACCCCAGCCGGCGGTATCGAGGATGCGCACGCCGGCCGCGGCGAGGGTGCGGGCGGTGGCCGCCGAGAGGCCGCAACCGACCTCTTTGACGATCACCGGTACCTCGAGAGCGGCGGCGACGGCAGCGATCTTCGAGGCGAGGTCGCGGAAATCCGTCTGCCCCTCGGGCTGCAGGGCCTCCTGCAAGGGGTTGAGATGAAGCACCAGGGCATCGGCGGCGATCATCGCCACCGCCTGCCGGCACTCCGCGATGCCGTAGCCGTAGTTGAGCTGCACCGCACCCAGGTTGGCGAGCAGCGGCACGCTCGGTGCCAGCTCGCGGACCTGGAACGAGGCGGCCTGCGCGGGGTCTTCGAGCGCCTTGCGCTGCGACCCGACGCCGACCGCGACGCCGCGCTGCTCGGCGGCGGCCGCCAGGTTGAGGTTGATGCCGTTGGCAACCGCCGTGCCACCGGTCATGCAGGAGATCAGCAGGGGGGCGGCGAGGCGCCGACCGAGGAAGCTGGTCGAGACGTCGATCTCGGCGAGGGAGATCTCTGGCAGGGCCTCGTGCACGAAGCGGTAGCCGGCGAAGGCGCTGGCGGTGAGCTGCACCTGCGGTTCGAGGGCCAGGCGGATGTGCTCGGCCTTGCGGTCGCGTTCGGGGGGTGGCACCGCGAGGGTGCTGGTGCTCACTCGGCGCGCTCCTCGAGATAAGTGGTGAGCCCTGCCAAGAACTCACTGCCCGCGGCGGACAGGGGCAGCTCGGCGAGGGCGCGGCGGGCGGCGGCGACGCGCTCGTGGATCATCGCCTCGACGGCGGCGCGGGCGCCCGTCGCCTCGACCAGGCGCAGGGCACGAGCGACCGCCGCGGGCCCGGCCCCGGCGTTGCCGCGCACGCCATCGAGGAAACGGCGTTCTTCGTCGCTCGCCCGCGCCATGGCGTGGAAGAGGAGGAAGGTGTACTTGCCCTCGACCAGATCGCCCCCTACCGGCTTGCCGACCGTCGCTTCGTCGCCGAAGAGGCCGAGGACGTCGTCGCGCAGCTGGAAGGCCTCGCCGAGGCTGCGGCCGAAGACGGCGAGGCCGGCGAGGAGGGGCGGGGGAGCACCGGCAAGGATGGCGCCCAGCTCGAGAGGCCGTTCGACACTGTAACGCCCGCTCTTGAGGCGCAGCACCTGCAGCAGCTCGGCCTCGCCGGGGGCCTGCCGCACGCCGGCGAGCACTTCGACGTACTGGCCGAGGACGACCTCCTGGCACATCGCCGCAAAACAGCGCTGGAGCCGCTCGCCGTGCGCGCTGGCGACGGCGGTGGTGGCGAAGAGCTCCTGTGCGTAGCTCGCCCCGAGGTCGCCGGCCAGGATCGCGGCCGCGGTGCCGAAGTCCGCGGCGTCGCCGCGCAGGCCGCTGCGGCCGTGCTCGCCGGCGAAGAAGGCGTGGGCGGTGGGGCGGCCACGGCGGGTCGCCGCGTGGTCCATGATGTCGTCGTGGATGAGGAGATAGGCGTGCAGCAGCTCGGTGGCAAGGGCGAGCGGCCGGACCGACGCTGGATCGGTGCCGCCGCAACCGAGGTAGGAGACCTGCACGAGGGCGGGCCGCAAGCGCTTGCCGCCGCTCGCCACCAAGGCCTCGAGGCGGTCGACCAAGGCCACCGCCTCGGGAGCGGTCGCCAGCGCCTCCTCGCGCTTGCCGGCCAGGAAGGCCAAGAGGTCGCGGTCGATCTCCGTGCGGAGGCGGCGCAGCTGCTCGCCGAAGGGAACGGCCCTGGCCGCGGGCGGAGTGGCGATCTCGGTCATGTCGGCGGTAGGGCGCGCCGGCTTGCTGCCGGGCGAGGCAATCGTCGGGATGATACCACCCGCGCCCCGGGTCGCCCGCCCCGGCAGGGCCGGAAGCGTTATGATGGCCGCAGGATGACGCCGATCGACGAGCTCCTGACGGCGGCCGAGGCAGGTGACGCGGCGCGGGTGCGGGCGCTTCTCGTCGCTGCCCTCGAGCTGGTGGACGCCACCGGCCCCTACGGCAAGACGGCCCTCCACTTGGCGGCCGAGAAGGACCACGTGGAGGTCGCGCGGGTGCTGCTCGCGCACGGCGCCCGTCTCGATCTCGAAACCACCTGGGAGATGACCCCCCTCGAGTGGGCGGCCAACCTCGGCAGCCAGCGGGTGGCCGACCTCCTGCTCGCCGAGGGCGCGGTGCTCGACCTCTGGTCGGCGGCAGGCCTCGGCCGGCTCGCCGACGTGCAGGCCTTCTGGGACGCCGCCGGCCGTCTGTCACCCGCGGCCTTCAAACGGCGCTATCGCCGCGAGCCGGACGGCAGCTGGGCCGCCGACACCGAGGACCAAGACGAAAGCGAGCTCGTCGCCCAGAGCTTCGCGATCGCCTGTCGCAACGGCCACACGGCGGTGGCCCGGCTGCTGCGCGAGCACGGCGCCGAGCTCGACGTGCGGGCCTTCTGGGGCGGCACTCCGCTCCACTGGGCAGCGGCCAACGGCCACCTGGAGACCGTGCGCTACCTGCTCGCTTCCGGCGCGCGGACTGACCTGCGTGACGAGAAGCACCACGACACCGCCGAGGGCTGGGCGCGCCATCTCGGCCACCACGCGGTGGCGGACCTGATCGCCGCCCACCTGCCGGCCGCCTGAACCGCCGCGGCGGTCGAGTTTGCTAGGATCCGTCGCCTGTGGCGGCATCCCTCCCTCGCCCCCGTGTGGGCCTGATCAGCCTCGGTTGCGCCAAGAACCTCGTCGACAGCGAGATCATGCTGGGCCGCCTGCGAGAGCAGGGCTACGACGTGGTGCAAGAGCTCGCCGACGCCGAAACGGTGATCGTCAACACCTGCGGCTTCATCGACGAGGCCCGCGAGGAGTCCGTCGACACCATCCTCGAAGTCGCCGCGCGCAAGGCGGACGGCGGGCTCAAGCGCCTGCTGGTGGCCGGCTGCATGGTCAACCGCTACGGCACGGAGCTCGCCCGCGAGATCCCGGAGATCGATGGCTTCGTGGGCCTCGACGACCTCGCGCGGGTCGACAGTGTCGTCGAGCTGGGGGGGGGGCCGCCCCTGCCGGCGCCGGCGCACCTGGTCTTCGATCACACCGCACCACGCTTGCTGTCGACCAGGGGCCACGCCTACTTGAAGGTCGCCGAGGGCTGCAACAACCCCTGTACCTTCTGCGCCATCCCGGTCTGGCGGGGGAGCTTTCGCAGCCGCACGATCGAAAGCCTGGTGGCGGAGGCACGGGCGCTCGAGGCCGAGGGGGCCCGCGAGCTCATCCTCATCGCCCAGGACACCACCCGCTACGGGGAGGACCTCGGCCTCGGCCGCGACGGCCTCGAGCAACTCGTGACGGCCCTGCTGGCGGCGACCGACATCCCCTGGGTCCGCTTTCTCTACGCCTACCCGACTACGCTCGACGACGGGCTGCTGCGCCTGATGGGGCGCGAGGAGCGCTTCCTCTCCTACCTCGACATGCCGCTCCAGCACAGCCACCCGGACCTGCTGCGCGCGATGAAGCGCGGGGGGAGCGATCGCCGCTACCGCGAGATCATCGCGCAGGCTCGCGAGCTGGTGCCGGACCTCACCCTGCGCTCGACGTTCATCTGCGGCTTTCCGGGCGAGACCGAGGAGCATTTCGAGCACCTGCTGGAGTTCGTTCAGGCGATCGCCTGCGACCACCTCGGGGCTTTCGTCTTCAGCGTCGAGGAAGACACCCCCTCGGCGCAGCTGCCGGGCCGGGTGCCGCGCGGCAAGGCACGCCGCCGCTACGAGCGCTTGCTGGCCGCTCAGAAGCCGCTCTCGCTCGCCAGCCGCCAGCGCCTCCTGGGGCGGACCCTCGAAGTGCTGGTCGAAGGTGTCTCGAGCGAGACGGAGCACCTGCTCGAAGGGCGGCACCGCGGCATGGCCCCCGGGATCGACGGCAAGCTCTTCCTCAACGACGGCCAGGCCCCCGCCGGGACGCTGGCCGAGGTCGAGATCACCGACGCCTACTCCGATGCCCTCGTGGGGCGCATCGTGGGGCCCGTGGGCGCGCCGGGTCTCGTGGCGGCCGAGCGAGACTGAGGACCTTATGCTGGTGATCTCGCGGGCCCTCGAAGCGACGGACCTGCCGCGGGGGGGCGTCGCCACCGTCGGTAACTACGACGGCGTCCATCGTGGGCAGCAGCGGATCCTCGAGCGGACGGTCGAGCGGGCCCGCGAGCTGGGCGGGCCGGCCTTGGTGATCACCTTCGATCCCCATCCCCTGGCGGTGCTGCGCCCCGAGGCTGTGCCGCCGCGACTCACCACCCCGGCCCAGAAGGAACGACTGCTGGCCGGCCTCGGTATCGACGCTCTGCTCATCGTGCCGTTCACCAACGAGCTGGCGAGCACCTCGGCCGAGCGCTTCGCCCGCGACATGCTGGCAAGCCGCCTCGGCCTGCGCGAGCTGGTGGTGGGGTCCGAGTTCGCCCTCGGCCGCGGCCGCGAGGGCAAGCTCGCGGTCCTGGCGCGGCTGGGCGAGGAGCTGGGCTTCCGTGCCCTCGGCGTCGAGGAGACGCTCTTCCGTGGCGAGCGGATCTCCTCGACCCGGATCCGCCAGAGCCTGGCCGAGGGCCGGGTGGAGGAAGCGGCCGAGATGCTCGGGCGTCCGTATGCGTTGACGGGCAAGGTTGAGAGGGGGGACCGCATGGGCAAGCGCCTCGGCTGGCCGACGGTCAACCTGGCGGCGGATGGGGACGTGCTGCTGGCCGATGGCGTCTACGCCTGCCAGGTGCGCTTCCCGCAGCTGAGCGGTCAGTTCGACGGCGCCACCAACGTCGGCACTCGCCCAACGGTCTACGAGAACTACCGGCGGGTGGTGGAGACCCACGTGCTCGACTTCGACGCCGACGTCTACGGCGAGCAGCTGGAGCTGGAGTTCCACCGGCGCCTGCGGGAGGAACGGACGTTTGCCACGGTGATGGACCTCTCGGCGCAGATTCGCCGGGATGTTTCGGCGACGCGAGAATATTTTTCGGCCCGGAGGCGTTCCCTCTGACGAGTCGACATAGACCGCCGGAGGCGCCCGGGCTACGACCGAGGCACCCGAGGTCCGCGTTCCACGCTGTCGACCGTGCGAGACCAGACCGAACCATCAACCGAGAGCAGTGAGCCGCGAGCAGCGACTAAGATAGCCGCGAGACGACGACAAGGAGTGAACCCATGGCGAGCGCCAAGATCCTGAACGTGAACGACGGCAACTTCCAGCAGGAAGTCATGACCTCCAACCAGCCGGTCCTGGTGGACTTCTGGGCCGAGTGGTGCGGCCCCTGCCGGATGGTCGCCCCCACTCTGGACCAGCTGGCCGACGAGCTGGATGGCCAGGTGCGCATCGCCAAGCTCAACGTCGACGAGAGCCAGCAGGTGGCTTACCAATTCCAGGTGTCGAGCATCCCCACCTTCATCCTGTTCAAGAACGGCAAGGCGGTCGATCGGATGATGGGCGCGATGCCCAAGGCCGCCTTCCAGAGCTTCATCGCCCGCAACCTCTGAGGCCTGGCCGGTGACGGAGGAGGGCCCCGCTCCGGGGCCCGACGTTGCCGCCAGGCTGACCGACCTCGGTGCCCGGGGCCTGCTCGTCTGGGCAGGCTCCGCCGCCGAGCCGGACCTCGCCGCCTTCGTGGGGTCGGTCCACCTGGGCGAGAGCTACCTTCTCTGGGCCCCACCCTCGCCGCCCCATCTGCTCTACACCTCGCCCATGGAGCGCGAGGAAGCGGCCGCGACGGGGCTGCCGCTGTTGCATCCCGAAGCGCTCGGCCTGGCGGAGCTGCAGACGCAGTTTCCGGGCCGTGAGGCTGCGCTCAGCGAGCTCCTCGCTCGGGCGCTGGCGGCGTGTGGTCTGGCACCGGGCCGGCTGGCCGTCGCCGGCTGCGGCCCGGCCGGCCTGGTGCAGGCCGTCGGCCGCCGGCTCGAGGCGCGCGGCTGGTCGCTCGTCGATGGCCGCGAGCTCTGCCTCGCGCTGCGCAAGCGCAAGCGCCGGCACGAGCTCGTGGCGGCGCGGCGGACGGCTGCCGCCGCCTGCGCCGCCCTGCGCCACGTCGCGGCCCTCCTCGCCCACGCCGAGGAGCGGGATGGTTTCGACCGCGGCGGCGAGCTCTGGCTGGCGGGCGAGCCGCTGCGGGTGGGACGCCTGCGTAAGGAAGTGGCGCAGGTGTTGGCTCGGTTCGAGGTCGAGCAGCCCCACGGCAACCTCATCGCCCCCGGCGAAGAAGGCGCCGTGCCCCACAATCAGGGTACCCGCGAGCGCGTGCTGCGAGCGAACGAGTCGCTGATCGTCGACCTCTTCCCCAAGGGCCTGCTGTTCGCCGACGTGACCCGCACCTTCTGCCGGGGCCGCCCTCCCGCAGCCCTCGCCGCCGCCCACCACGCCGTCCGTGAGGCCCTCGGGCGGGCGCGCGGCCGGCTCAGCGCGGGGGCGCTCGCCGAGGGCCTCCGTGGCTTCTCGTTGCAGGAAAGCGTCTGCAAGCTGCTGGCGAGCCACGGCTATCCGACGCCGATCAGCCACCCCGGCACGCAAGTGGGCTACGTCCACGGGCTCGGTCACGGGGTTGGCTACGAGCTGCACGAGCAACCGAGCTTCCGCCGAGAGGCGGGGGAAGAAGGCCGCCTCGCGGTCGGTGACCTGATCACCCTGGAACCCGGCCTCTACCAACCTGCGGAGGGCTGGGCCGTGCGGCTCGAAGACCTGCTCTATCTCGGCGAAGACGGCCCGGAGGACCTCACTCCCTTGCCCTACGACCTCGAGCCCCGGGCCTGGGAGCCCTGAGCGCCCTGGGCTCCAAGGAGTGCGCGAAGGGGCGCGCGAAGGGTATAAAGTCCTCGCGGTGCTCCCCTCTCCCGCTCCCCCCCGCCTGCGGCGCGCCGGCCTCGCGGTCGCCCTCAGCCTGGTCTCTCTCCTCGCTTCGTTGGGGCTCGCCGAGCTCTTCTTGCGGTCCTTCGCGCCGGTCGACTACCGCGCGCCCGTGGTGGTGCGGCAGGGCGACAACTGGCGGCGGCAGGTCCACCGTGCCTCGGCCGTCCCCGGCCTGAGCTACGAGCTGGTCCCCGACCTCGATCGGCCGAGCGCGCGCGGCCGGGTGCGCACCAACGCCCATGGGATGCGGGACCGCGAGCGCACGCCCACCAAGCCCGCCGGCACCGTCCGCATCGCCGTGGTGGGCGACTCGTTCACCTTCGGTTTCGGGGTCGACGGCGACGAGGCCTATCCGGCGGTGCTCGAGCGGCTGCTCAACCCGGCCGTGGGGCCGCGCCGCTTCGAGGTGCTCAACTTCGGCGTCGGCGGCTACTCGAGCCGCGACGAAGCGGTGGTGGTGCGCGAGAAGGTGGTCGCCTTCGCCCCCGACCTGCTGCTGGTGGGCTACGTGCTCAACGACCCCGAGATCGACCCCGTCCAGCCCCTTCACGCTGCCTTCGCCCGCCCGGCCTGGTGGCAGCACTGGCATCTGCTGCGGCTTCTCGCCCGCGCGGTGGACAGCCGCAGGGTGGCGGACCTCGGCGGCGGCAACTACACGCGCGCCTTGCATAAGGACGCGCGGAAGTGGGGAAGCGTGGAAGGCGCCTTCACGGCGATGGCGGCAACGGCGCGCGACCACGGCTTCGCGACCGCGGTGGCGATCTTCCCCCTGATGCCGGCCCGCAACTGGAAGGCCTATCCCTATGCCGACCTCCACGCCCAGGTGAGAGCGATGGCCGAGGTGCGGGGCTTTCTGGTGATCGACCTGCTCGCCGCCTGGTCCGGGGTCGAGCCGCGCGAGATCTGGGTGAGCGCCCAGGACCGACATCCCAACGCCCGCGGCCACGAGCTGGCCGCCCGGGCGGTCTACCAAAGCCTGATCGCCGCCTTCCCCCGGCTGCTCGCTGCTGGGCCCGAGGGCGATGTGACGAGGAGCTCCGATGGCCACTGAACTGCCTTCCTACGAGAAGCTCGGGGTGTTCTACCTTGGACGCGTCCACGACGGCGCGAGCCACCAGACCACCGCGCAGCCGCTGCTCTACGACTCCCAGGACCTGCTGACCCACGGCGTCTGCGTGGGGATGACCGGGAGCGGCAAGACCGGCCTCTGCATCGCGCTCCTCGAGGAGGCGGCGCTCGACGGTATCCCGGCGCTGATCATCGATCCCAAGGGCGACCTCGCCAATCTCCTGCTCACCTTCCCGGCGCTGCGGCCCGAGGACTTCCGGCCGTGGATCGACGAGGCCGAGGCGCAGCGCCAGGGCCAGTCGGCGGACGACTTTGCCGCCGCCCAGGCCACCCTCTGGCGCAAGGGCCTGGCCTCCTGGGAGGAGGACGGGGCGCGCATCCAGCGCTTCTGCGATGCCGCCGACGTCGCCGTCTACACGCCGGGGAGCGAGGCCGGGCTGCCGCTGTCGATCCTCGCTTCGCTGCGCGCGCCGGGGGAGGCCGTGCTGAACGACGCCGACCTCCTCGCCGACCGCATCCAGACGGTCGCCGGCAGCCTGCTGTCGCTCCTCGGCATCGAGGCCGATCCGGTGCGCAGCCGCGAGCACGTGCTGCTCGCGAACATCCTCGCCGACCGCTTTCGGGCCGGTGCCGATCTCGATCTGGCGAGCCTGATCCAGCTGATCCAGGAGCCGCCGATGAAGCGCATCGGGGTGATGGACCTCGAGAGCTTCTACCCGGCCAAGGACCGCTTCGGCCTCGCCCTCGCCCTCAACAACCTGCTCGCCTCGCCCACCATGCAGAGCTGGCTGGTCGGCGAGCCCCTCGACATCGACCGCTTGCTCTACACTGCCGAGGGCAAGCCCCGGCTCGCCATCCTGTCGATCGCCCATCTCTCGGACAACGAGCGGATGTTCTTCGTCTCCCTGCTGCTTTCCGAGGTGGTGGGGTGGATGCGCAGCCGTTCCGGCACCTCCAGCCTGCGGGCGCTGCTCTACATGGATGAGGTCTTCGGCTTCCTGCCGCCCCTGGGCGAGCCGCCGTCGAAAAAGCCCCTGCTCACCCTCTTCAAGCAAGCCCGTGCCTTTGGCGTCGGCGTTCTCCTCGCCACCCAGAACCCGGCCGACCTCGACTACAAGGCGCTTTCGAACGCCGGCACCTGGTTCCTCGGCCGCCTGCAGACCGAGCGCGACAAGATGCGGGTGCTCGAAGGCCTGGAAGGGGCCGCCGCAGCGGCGTCGAGCGGCTTCGATCGCGGTGCCATGGAGCAGGTGCTGGCGGGCCTCGGCAAGCGCATCTTCCTGCTGCACAACGTGCACGAGAAGGAGCCCCTCCTTTTCGAAAGCCGCTGGGCGCTCTCCTATCTGCGTGGCCCGATGACCCGCCAGGAGATCAAGCGGCTGACCGACGGCCGGCGGGCCAGCCAGGCGCCGGAGAGCGGTGCCGCCGCCCGACCCGCGGCAAGCCCGCTCGCCACCACTGCTGCCACCGGCAGCCGGCCGGTGCTGCCGCCCGAGGTCCAGCAGGCCTTCCTCACCGCTCGTGGGGGCGGCGCGGTGGTCTATCACCCGGGCGTGCTGGGTTTGGCGACGGTCCACTACGACGATGCCAAGAAGGGCATCCAGGCCACCGAGGAGGTGGCCGTCCTCGCCCCGCTGCACGGCGGTGGAGGTGGCCTGGACTGGCGGCAGGCAGCCGACCTCGGAGCCGCCGGTTTCGATGCTGAGCGCGACCTCGACGCGGCGCCGCTCGGCGACGCCACCTTCGCCGAGGCCGACGGGCTCGGCGGGGTCGCCAAGGCCGCCAAGAGCTGGGAGAAGGACCTCGCCGACGCGCTCTACCGGGACCGCAAGCTGGAGCTCTGGAGCGCCAAGGACTTGGGCGAGGTCTCGCAGCCCGGCGAGGACGAGCGGAGCTTCCGGGTGCGGATCGCCGAGCGGGCCCGCGAGGCGCGCGACGCCGAGAAGGGAAAGCTTCGTCAACGCTATGCCAGCAAGGTGCAGGCCCTCGAGGATCGCATCCGCCGCGCCGAGGAGCGAGTGGCCCGCGAGGAGGCGCAGGCGCGCCAGGCCCGCACCTCGAGCTGGCTCTCGGTGGGCGCCACGGCGGTCTCGGCGCTCTTCGGTCGCAAGACCCTCTCGCGGTCGACGATCAGCAAGGCGTCGAGCGCCATCAAGGGCTTCTCGCGGTCCTCGGAGGAGAGCCAGGATGTCGAGCGGGCGGCGCAGGAGGTCGAGGTGCAGAAGCAGAACCTCGCCGACCTCAACGCTCAGATCGAGAGCGAGCTCGCCGCCCTGGGGGCCCGCCTCGACCCCCAGGCACAGCCTCTGGAGACGGTGGTGATCCGGCCCAAGAAGTCTGATGTCGCGATTCGCCGGGTGGTGCTCGCCTGGGCCCCGTACCGCGACGACCGGCCGGCCTGGCAGTGAGCAGGGCGGGCTAGGCCTTGGCGCCGAGGAGGCGAGCAGGCAGGAAGAGGACGGCCTTGAGCAACGAGAAGACGGCGTCGACGGTGATCCCGACCAGGCGCAGCGGCAACGACAGCAGCCAGACGACGGGGTAGAGGACCAGGGCGAGCAGGGCCAGAGGCCAGCAGAGGAAGAGCAGGATGAGCCAGAGCAGGAACTTGAGCATGCCAGGTGCCCTCCTTTCGTCCATCCTCTACGTAGCACGGCCCCAGCTTGTTCTGGCGAGGTGGCCATGCTGAGCCAGCCCGTCACCCTGCCCCTCTGGCTCTTCCTGCTCGTTGCGCTGCTCGCGGCGTGGTCCTTCCTCGCCCGGCTGCTGGTGCCGTCCGTACGCTGGTTCCTCCGCCGCCAGCTCAACCGCGCCATCGAGGAGGTCAACACCCGGCTGCACATCCGGCTGCAGCCGTTCAAGCTGACCAAGCGGGAGGTCCTGATCGACCGCTTGCTCTACGACCCCGTCCTTCTCGAGACGATCGAGGCCCACGCGAGCGAGACGGGCACGCCGCGGCCGGTGGTGCGGGCGAAGGTCGAGCACTACGCCCAGGAGATCGTCCCGGCGTTCAACGCCTACATCTACTTTCGGCTCGGCTACGCCATTGCCCGAGCGGCGGCCAGGGCCCTCTACCGGGTGCGCCTGGGCTCGGTGGACGACGCCGCGCTTGCCGCCATCCCGCCCAATGCCACCGTGGTCTTCGTGATCAACCACCGCTCCAACATGGACTACGTGCTGGTCTCCTACCTGGCGGCGGAGCGCACGGCGCTCTCCTACGCGGTGGGGGAATGGGCGCGGATCTGGCCCTTGCAGCAGCTGATCCGCTCGATGGGCGCCTATTTCGTGCGGCGTGACTCGAAGAACGTCCTCTACCGCCGGGTGCTCGAGCGCTACGTGCACATGGCGACCGCCCACGGCGTGACGCAGGCGGTGTTCCCCGAGGGAGGTCTGTCGCGCGACGGCGCCCTGCGCCCACCGCGGCTGGGCCTGCTCGACTACATGGTGCGGGACTTCGACCCGGCCGGTGATCGCGACCTCTACTTCGTGCCGGTGGCGATCAACTACGACCGCGTGCTGGAAGACCGCACGCTGATCCTCGACACCCTGCCGAGTGAGGAACGGCAGCGGGCCCCTGCCTTCGCCACCACCGCCCGCTTCGTGGCCAAGAACCTCTGGCTGATGGCGAAGAGCGAGTGGCACCGCTTCGGCTACGCCTGCGTCAACTTCGGCACTCCGATCTCGCTGCGGAGCTTTCTGGAAGCGGCCAAGGCCGACCCGAAGCGCCTGTCGCGCGAGGAGCGCTTTCGCCTGACCGGCGACCTCGCGAGCCACCTGTTGGCGGAGATCGGGCGGGTGATCCCCGTCATCCCGGTGCCGGTGATCGCCCAGGTCTTCCTCACCGCCGGCGAGGAGGGGCTCTCCGAGCTGGAGGTGAAGGGGCGCTTCTACGCCTTGCTCCAGGAGCTAACCCGCCGCGGCGCGCTGGTCTACGCGCCCCGCCAGGACCAGGACTACGCCGTCCACGTGGGATTGCGGATGCTGCTGCTGCGCCGGCTGGTGAGCGAGCAGGGCGGCCTCTACCGTGCCTGTCCGGGCGAGCGGCGCCTGCTCGCCTACTACGCCAACTCGATCCGCCACCTGCTGCCGGCGAGCGAGCCCACGGGCTAGGCACTCTCGCTCAGACCGCGGCGGCGTGCAAGCCGGCGGCCGGGGCCGGGGCACTGGCGTGGCCGTGGGCGGCTGCGACCTTGTCGTAGTAGTCGATCACCTGCCGCACGTAGGCACGCTTCTCGCGGTAGTTGCCGGGGAAGAAGCTGCGCTTAAAGCCATAGATCGCCACCGAGCGTAGCTCACGCGGCGTCATCGCGAAGGCCTCGCAGGCCTGGGCCAGCTCGCGGCACACCGAAGTGCGGGAGACCAGCCGGTTGTCGGTGCAGAGCGTGACCGAGAGCTTGTCGCGCAGCATCCGGCCGAAGGGGTGCTCGGCGGCGGACTTGAGCTGCGGCATGGTCTGCAGGTTCGAGGTGATGCAGACCTCGAGGGTCACCCGGCGGTCGGCGATGTACTCCTTGAGGCTCTCCACATAGCGCTGCGGCTCCTCTTCCTTCACCATCTCGGCGGCGTAGAGGTGGGTGCCGTGGCCGATGCGGTCGGCATTGAGCTTGGTGATCGCCTGGAAGATGCTCTCCGGGCCGTAGGCCTCGCCGGCGTGCACCGTCTTCTTGAGGAAGTGGCGGTGCGCGTAGTTGAAGGCGGCGATGTGGTCAGACGCCGGGTGGCCGGCCTCGGCGCCGGCGAGGTCGAAGGCGACGATCGGCAGGCCCAGGCGATCGCGGACCTCGACCACGGCGCGCGCCAGCGACAGTGAAGCGGCGCCGTAGACCTCGGGGTGCGGCCAGGTCTGCAGCACCTCGATGAGGCTCTTGAAGTAGGGCGCGAAGCCGCCGGTGAACATCCGCATGGCACAGACGATGATGCCGTAGCGAAACGGCGGCTCGCCGCGGAGGCGAACCCCCTCCGAGAGCTCATGGGCACGCTGCGCACGCTGCAGGCCGCGGTCGACGGCGCTGATCACGGCGCCGATGTCGAAGCCGGGGCGGACGTGCAGCTGCGGCGCGAAGCGCACCTCGATGTAGCGCACGCCCTCTGCCAGGCAGTCTTCGGCGAGCTCGCAAGCGGCACGCTCCAGGGCCTCGGCATCGGTCAGCACGGCGCAGGTGTAGGCGAAGCCGTGCAGATAGTCCGGCAGGTCGCGGTAGCTCTCCTTGAAGACCAGCTCGAGCAGGCCTTCCGGGGTCTCGGAGGGCAGGCTGACACGCCGCTCACGGGCCAGCTCGATCAACGAGTCGAGACGGAGCGAGCCATCGAGGTGGAGGTGGAGGTCGGATTTCGGGATGTCGCGGAGGAACGCTGCGGAGATCGGCGGTGAGCTCATGCGAGGAGAGTCTAGCAGCCGGCCGGCAGGGGCGGCTCGCTGCCGGCGAGACTCACCCAGAGGTCGACGAAGTCAGCCGGGAGCGGTGCCACCACGTCCACCGTCTCGCCCGCCTGCTCAGGGTGTGCGAAGCGCAGCCGCCAGGCGTGAAGGGCCGGGCGGGGGAAGTCTCGCAGGGCCGCTTGCACGCCTCGCGGTGCCCCGCGGTGCCGCGCTTCACCGTAGACCGGGTCACCGACGAGGGGGTGCCCGATGCTCTTGAGGTGGACGCGGATCTGGTGCGTGCGGCCGGTGCCGAGGTCGACGGCGAGCAGAGCGCAGCGCTGGGCGCTTGCCAGGCAGCGCCAGCTGGTGAGGGCGGGCCGACCGTCGGCGCGCACCGTCATCTCCTTGCGGCGCTCGGGGTGACGGCCGATCGGCCGCTCGATCGCCCCGGCGGTCGCGCGTGGCACACCGTGGACGATCGCGAGGTAGGTCTTGGTCACCCGGCGGGCCGCGAAGTCGCGGCTCAGCGCCTGGTAGGCGGCCGGCGTCTTGGCGACCACCATCGCCCCCGAGGTGCCGGCATCGAGGCGGTGGACGATGCCCGGCCGGCCCAGGCCGCCGACGCCGGCGAGCTGCGGGTAGTGAGCGAGGAGACGACTGGCGAGGGTCCCCTCCCGGCGGCCGGCACCGGGATGCACCACCAAGCCGGCGGGCTTGTCGAGCACCACCAACGAGTCGTCCTCGAAGAGCACGGCGAGGGGACCGCTGGCGGGCACCACCCGAGGGTCCTCGACCACCGGGGGCGGCCGCTCGCAGAGCACCTCGTCACCCGAGACGAGGGCTTGCGAGGGCTTGGCCGTCCGACCGTTGACCGACACCCGGCCGTCGCGCAGCCAGGCCTGCACCTGGTTGCGCGGGGTCGCGGTGCGAGCGGCGAGGAAACGGTCGAGCCGGCCGCCGGCCGCGTCCTCGCCGATCCGCCAGCGCTCGGCCACCCGGGCTCAGGCCTCGGAGGGTTCCGGGGCCTCACGCCGCCGGTGGAGTAGGGTGTCGAGCACGATCAAGCCGATGCCGACGCTGATCGCGCTGTCGGCGACGTTGAAGGTGTGGAAGTGGTAGGTCCCGAAGTAGAAGTCGATGAAGTCGGTGACCGCGCCGTAGGCGATGCGGTCGATCAGGTTGCCGATCGCTCCTCCGACGACCAGGGCGAGGGCCGTCTGCAAGAGGAGATGGTCGCTCGGCACCGACCAGAAATAGACGCTGACCAGGCCGAGCGCCAAGAGACCAAGGCCGGCGAGGAGCCAGGTGGCGCCGTCGCGACCGGCCTCGGCGAAGAGGCCGAAAGCGACGCCGGTGTTCTTGACGTGGGTGATCGATAGCAAGCGCGGGATCAGCGGCTGGCTGGCCAGCTCGGGCAGGTGGACGCTCACCAGCCATTTCGTCCACTGGTCGAGGATCAGCACGGCGAGCGAGAGCAGCGAAAAGCGGAGCTTCGAGCGGGCGCGGCCGAGGGGAGCGCTGTCGGTGGCAGCGAGGCTCATCGCAGTGTGTTCTCCTGGCGCTCGGCGAAGGCCCGCGCGTGGGCCTGAACGACGGTAGGGAGCGCGGTCGGGTCCTGGAAGAGACGGATGGCGGCGATCCCGTGCGCTCCGGCGACCGCCAGCTGATCGAGCTGGAGGAGCATAACCCCTCCCAGTGCGAGGACGGAAACCCCCAGCCGGCAGGCGGCAGCCAGTGCATCGACGCCGGTCGGCGCGCCGAGGCCGCGTTTGGCCGGCGAGTCGAAGACGGGTCCGAAGGTGACGTAGCCGGCGCCTGCGCGGCCCGCTTGCTCGACCTCCTCCAGGCTGTGCGTCGAACGGCCGACGAGGAGCTCGCCACCCCAACGCTCCCGGACCTGTGCCGTCGGCAGGCCGTCGGCTGGCAGGTGGACGCCATCCGCGGCGACCGCCAGCGCGAGGTCGGGGCGGGCCGCGACGAGCAGGCGGCCGGGCGGCGGAAAGGCGGCGCGGACCTCGGTCGCGAGCTCGTAGAGGTCGCGGTCGGGGAGGTCTTTCTCGCGCAGCCAGAGCCCGTCGACGCCGGCGGCAGCCAGGCCGCGGGCCCAGCCCACGAGGTCCTGCCCTGCCAGGGTCCGGCGATCGCTGACGGCGAGGAGACGCGGGACGCTGTGCTGGCGGGCCATGCCTAGACGGGCTCGGATGAGGCGTTGCGATCCGGCCTCAGAGCCAGCAGCAGACGATCGAAGTCGTGGGCGCTCCACACCAGGTGGATCACTCCGAAGCCGGAGACGACGGCGCGGCCGAGGGGATGCAAGGCCAGGGGGAAGATGTGCGAGAGGGGAAGCTCGAAGAGCATGCGCTCCCAGCTCGGGGCCCAGGGCGCGACGAGCAAGAAGAGCCCGGCCTCGAGGCAGTAGAGGATGAAGAGCATCTGGGTGACCAACGACCGGCGCATCGCGAGGCCGATTCTAGCCCGGTCGAGGGCGGAGCCAAGGGGACGAGGGGCCGCGGACGGCCCCTCGCGGTGCGGACGGCGCTACCTCACCCCGCCGCCGTCCCCCTCCTTCTTCTCCTCGTTCGCCGGCGGCTTGCTGCGCGCGCGGCCGCCGCTGCGGTTGCCTTGGCTGCCCTGGCCCGCGTCGGCGGGCTTGGCGGTCGCCGTCGAGCCGCTGTTGGCGGGGCGCCGCTGGCTGGCGCTCGACCCGGACCCCGAGCCCGACGAGCCCGACGAGCCCGACGAGCCCGACGAGGAAGTGCTCGTCGTCGGCTTGCTGGGCTGCACACTGGGGGCCCGGTAGGGCTCGACCTTCGGGCCCGAGCTCCCCGTCGACGAGCCACCAGACGTCGAGCTTCCGGCTGTCGGGCTCCCGGCGCTGCTGCTGGTCCGCGGCACGGGCTGCGGGCGGGTGCGTAGTACCGGCTCGCTGCTGCCAGAGGTGGTCGAGCCGCGGTACGGGCTCGCCGAGGGCTCCGGCTTGGCGGTCTCCGCCGTGCCCGCGCCACTGCCTTGCCAGGCCGGTGCCGGCCGGCGCTCGATGCGCACACGGCCCGTTTCGCTACCCGCCGCCGACTCGACCTTGGGCTCGGTGGCCGGGCTGGAGCTCCCCGAGCCGCCGTCGCGCTGCCGCCAAGCGTCGGCGGACGCGGAAGGCAGCGGCCGCCGGACCACGCCCGCGGAGCCGCCCTGGGCAGTCTCGGTGGGCTTCACGGTCGCCGTGCTGCCGGCGCTGCCCTGGACCTGAGTCGGCCGCTCACGCCAGCTCCCCGGCTTGGTCGCGAGCTCCGGCGCGCCGCCGCGGCCATTGTTCGGAGTGGCCTCGACGTTCGTCTGACGTTCCGGCGCCGGCTTCACCTCGTAGGTCTCGGTCCGGGCGCGGCCGGGGCGCGTGGTGACACCCGTCTGGCCGGCGATCTCGGCGGGCTTGCCGCTGGCCGTCGAGTCTGGATCGAGCGGAGTGGCCCAGCCACGCGCCGCATTGGGTGCGGGCTTCACCTCGACGACCTGCCGCTCGACCTGCGGCGGCAGGGGCTGGCGACCGACGAACGCCGTGACGTCGGGCAGCTCGGCTTCCTTGCGGCCGCGCGTGGGCCGGGTGGCGAGCACCTGAGCGGCCCGCTCCGGCCGAGCCAGGACGTCCTGGTCGACGCCACGGGTGTCGGTGGTGATCAGTCCGCGGGGGAGCCTGCCACCGACCTCGCGCTGCAGCGCGTAGGAGGGACGGACCCAGCGGGCCTGGTCGCGATGCCGCAGGCGATCGAGCGGCAAGAAGTTCCAGTCGGCGAAGACGCCCCAATCTCCCCCGGCCCAGCCGTAGACGCCGAAGCGGAAGCCGTGGCGGTAGGTTGGGTAGTAGTGGTGTGAGTAGTAGCCCACCGGGCACCAGCCGACGTGGCTCGGGCCCCAGTACCAGTACACCCAGGCGGGGGACCACACCGAGCCGGGGTACCACACCCAGCCGTAGCCGCGGACGTAGTCCCAGGTCCCGTAGTGATAGGGCACCCAGCCCCACGGCTCGGAAGACACCCACACCAGACCGGCCGGCGTGTTACTCCAGCTGCCGTAGGTGTAGGGCCGCCAGTCGCCGCCCACCCGCGGGCGCCAGGCCCGGCGACGGTCGACAGACACCCACTCCCCGTAGCCGGAGAGCGAGGCCGCGGAGTAGCGCAGCGAGGGATCGAGGTCATCGAGCCGGGCTCGCCGAGCCTCGTCCTCGAGACGGTTGCCCCAGCGCTCGAGGGCGGTCAGGCCACCTGCTTCGGCGATCTCGGAGTGCGGCCAGCGGTCACCCTCGACCGTCGCCACCTCGCCGTCTCGCACCACCAGCGACCCTCGCTGGGTGACCACCTCGGCGTAGCCCTGGCGCACCAGGACGGAGGTGAAGCCGTCGCGGTCGGCGTGCAAGACGTAGGAGCCGGGCTGCTGGATGTAGGTGGTGGCGTTGCCCGTATCGATCCTCGGCAGGTCACGGCCGAGGGCCTGCTCGTCGACGATCAGCTGCAGAACGCCGTCGAGCAAGCTGATCTGGGTGCTCTCGGCGTTGCCGTCGGGAGAACCGGCCACGGCCTCGAGCCGCACCTCGGTGTCGCCCTCCAGGCGGAGGAGGTTGTCGTCGGCGAGGACGACCTCCACGCGGCTGTCACGCGCCACGTAGAGGCGGTCGCCGACCAAGATGGGCTGGTTGATCTCGGCGGCCTGGCGGTCGGCGTATTGCGTCTGGAAGATCGTGGCCGATCCGTCGAGCACGCGCAGGAAGCTGTAGCTGCCGCCCGCGAAGTCACTGTCCTCTGGAGAGGCCACCGCGCCGAGGGGCAGCAGGCCGAGCAAGCTCAGGGAAAGGGCCGCAAGCCACCAGGGGCGGTTACGGGTCCGGGATCGTGCTTTCATCGCGTCCTCCGCTGCAGCGAGGGGTGTTCGCTCGCTGTCGACAGGGTCTACAGCAAGCATCGTGCCGAAGTTGGCGGCAGAGAGCCTGGGCTCTGTAGCTATACTACTCACGCAGGCCGATCGGGCCTTTTGGTGCTGGATCCAATGTGCTCGCGGCCAGCTCGGCTCGCCGGAGAGCGATGGCGGTGGGGACCGCCGGGAGGAATTGGTCGTGGCATTCCGTCGGTGGTTCGGTGACTCGGCGTCCTCGTCGGCGAAGGACCAGGAACTCACCATTGAGGACCTGATCGTCCTCGAACGCTACGAGGAGGCAGAGGCCCGGCTCAAGGCGAAGCTCAAGGCCAACGCCGCCGACCTGCGCTCGCACCTGAAATTGGCCGACGTCTATACGGCCTCGAAGCGCTTCGACCTCGCCGTCGAAGAGCTCGTCTTCGTCGCAGGCTCCTACGCCCAGGACGGCTTCTTCGACAAGGCGCTCGCCCTGGTCGCCAAGGCGCAGAAGCTCCGTCCCTTGGACGACGGCCTGCAGCGGCGCGCCGAATCGCTCGAACGCGGTAAGCGCCTGGAGCAGAGTCGTGTGGCGGCGATGGAGGGGCTGCGCACAGGGATCCACGCCGAGGCCCATCGCCAGCGGGCGGCCGTCGAGCTGCAGCAGATCTGGCAGAATCTCAGTGGTTGCTCCCTCGTGCGCCGGCTCCCCAGCGAACAGCTCAAGCGGCTCTTTGCGGTGATGGAGCTGATTCGCGTCGAGCCGGGCAACATCCTCGCTACCCGCGGCAGCACGTTGCCGCAGATGGCGCTCGTCGGGCGCGGGATGATCGAGGCGGTGGTGCCCAAGACGGGCGGTGGCGAGACCGTGATCAGGAACTTCACCACGGGCGATTTGATCGGGGAGGGAGCGCTCCTGGAGCACCGGGCCTGGCCGGCGACCTACCGTGTCAGCGAGACCGCCATGCTGCTGACCCTGAGCCGCGAAGGCCTGGAGCAGGCCTTGCTGGGCAACCCCGACCCCAGAATGCTCCTCGACGCCTTGCGCGAGCAACACCTCGATCGCATGGTCGCCCTCTCGCTGCACCAGATGGGGATCTCGTCCTAATGGCACTGCTGCCGATCCGCCTGTACCCCGACCTCGTGCTGCGGTGCCGTTGCCGGCCGGTCGAGAGCTTCGATGCCGAGCTCAAGCGGCTGGTCGACGACATGGTGGAGACGATGATCGCCGCGCCCGGGATCGGCCTCGCGGCGCCGCAGGTCGGGGTCGACCTGCAGCTTGCAGTGGTCGACCTCTCGGTAGGCAAGGCTCCCGACCAGCTGCTGGTGCTGGCCAACCCGGTGATCAGCGAGCCGGACGGGCGGTGGGTGGAGCAGGAGGGATGCCTGTCCATCCCGGACTTTCTCGACAAGGTCGAGCGGCCGGAGCGCATCCGGGTGCGGGCCCAGCGCCTCGATGGCGAGGCCTTCGAGCTGGCTACCGAGGGCTGGCTGGCGCGGGCGATCAGCCACGAGGTTGACCACCTGCACGGGATCTTGTTCGTGGACCATCTGCGTGGGCTCCGCCGCGAGCGCGCGCGCCGTTTCTTGAAGAAGATGGATCGGGCCAGCGAGGGACAGCGATGAGCGCAGCGGGCTGGATACGCAGTGGGTTGAGCGGCCTGTTGGTGGCTCAGGTGTTGTTCGGCGCTTGCGGCGGCGGTGGCGGCGGTGGCGGTGGCGGCGGGCCGGTGACGCCGCCCACCCCGGCGATCACCTTCACGCCGTCGACGAGTGGCGGCGGGGCCAGGCTGTCGCTGGCGCGCAACAATGCGACGACCGCCACGACCCTGGTCCTCGATCTGCGGGCCCAGGACGTCTCCCAGCTCTACGGCGTTGCCTTCGACCTGAGCTACCCCTCGTCCGTGCTGCGCTACTCGCGGGCCGCCGAGGGCACCTTCCTCGCCAGCGGTTCGTCGACGACCTTCCAGGTGGCAGAGGTCAGCACAGGGCACCTCGTGGTGGGGCTGAGCCGAATCGGCCCGACGGGTGGGGTCGACGGCAGCGGCCTGGTCTTGAGCCTGGAGTTCACCGCGGCCAACGCCGGGTCGGGCGCCCTCACCTTCTCCGAGAACCTGGCCTTCAGCCCCAACGGTTTGGGCCAGAACGGCGTGGCCTGGGACGGCGGTACCGTGCAGGTGACCCGTTGAGCAGCGCCGAGCTACGGCTGTTCAACACCCTCGGCCACCAGCTGGAAGCCTTCCGGCCCCTCGAACCAGGTGTGGTTCGTCTCTACACCTGCGGCCCGACGGTCTACAACGTGCCGCACATCGGCAACCTGCGCACCTTCCTCTTCGAAGACGTGCTGCGCCGGACGCTGGAGTTCCTCGGCTACCAGGTCCATCACGTGATGAACCTGACGGACGTCGACGACAAGACGATCCGTGACGCCAATGCCGCCGGCAAGGCCCTCGACGACTACACGGCGCCGTACATCGACGCCTTCTTCGCCGACCTCGCCGCCCTCCATCTGCTGCCGGCACACGAATACCCGCGGGCCACCCGCCACGTCGCCGAGATGATCGAGCTGATCGAACGCCTGTTGTCCCGTGGGCACGCCTACGAGAGCGACGGCTCGGTCTTCTTCCGTATCACCTCCGATCCCGACTACGGGCGGCTCTCCGGCTTCGATCTCGCCGAGGTCCAGCGCGGCGAGCGGGTGGCGAGCGACGAGTACGAGAAGGAGGATGTGCGCGACTTCGTCCTCTGGAAGGCAGCCAAGCCGGGTGAGCCCACCTGGGAGTCGCCCTGGGGCGCCGGCCGCCCGGGCTGGCACATCGAGTGCTCGGCGATGAGCATGAAGTACCTCGGGGAGAGCTTCGACCTGCACTGCGGCGGCGTCGACAACATCTTCCCCCACCACGAGAACGAGATCGCGCAGAGTGAGTCGGCGACCGGCAGGACGTTCGCTCACACCTGGGTGCACAGCGAGCACCTACTGGTCGAAGGCGAGAAGATGTCGAAGTCCTTGGGCAACCAGTACAACCTCTCGGACTTGCTGGAGCGAGGCTACGCGGCGCGCGCGATCCGCTATCTCTTCATCTCGGTGCACTACCGGCAGAAGCTCAATTTCACCTTCGCGGCCCTCGACGCCGCGGCGGCCGCCCTGCGCCGCGTCGACGAGATGCGCTTTCGGCTCGGCAGTGCCGCCAGCGCCGACGCCGACGACCCGGAGCTCGAGGTGGGTGCCGAGCGATTGCTCGCCGACTTCAGCGCGGCGGTGGCGGACGACCTTAACCTCTCCGGCGCCCTCGCTGCCGTCTTTCGCTTCGTCAAGGACGTCAACGTCGCGATCGAGGCCGGGCGGGTCTCGGCGGCGCAGCGCGAGCGGGTGGTGGCTGCGTTGGCCAGGGTCGACCAGGTGCTGGGCGTGCTCGATGCCGGCGCCTGGGAGGCCGCGAACTCGGCGGCCGGGCCCAGCGACGCGGCGATCGAGCAGCGTCTCGCCGACCGCCAGGCGGCGCGTGCCCGCCGCGACTTCGCCGCCGCCGACGCCATTCGTGACGAGCTGGCGGCGGCGGGCGTCATCCTCGAGGACACTCCGCAGGGCACCCGCTGGAAGCGCGCTTGACCTCCCCGGCGGACTTCGCGCGGGCCCCCCATGCCCGGGCGCGCGGGGCGCAGGCGGAAGACCGCGCCGTGCGCTGGCTCGCCGCACAGGGCTACCGCGTGGTGGAACGCAACCTGGTGACCGCGGCCGGCGAGCTCGACGCCGTAGCCTGGGATGGCGACGTCCTCTGCTTCATCGAGATCAAGGCCCGCGCCTCGGCGCAGGCAGGGAGCGCCTTGGATGCCGTCGACCCGCGCAAGCAGCGGCGGCTCGGCCGTGCCGCGAGCCTCTACCTGGCGCGTCTGCGCGGTGAGCCGGCCTGCCGCTTCGACGTCCTGGCCCTCGATCTCGACGGCGGCGCGTGGGCCTTCACCCTCGTCCGCGACGCCTTCCAGCTCGGCTGAGAACGCCGGCTTCAGCTGGCCCGCAGCAGTGATTCGAGATCGGCGGCCGGCATCGGCCGGCCCGTGCGGTAGCCCTGAATGCGACGACAGCCCAGCTCGTGGAGGAGTTGCAGCTGTTGCTCGTCCTCGACACCTTCCGCCGTGACCTCGAGGTTGAGCGCGGCGGCGAGGCCGAGGATGGCGCGAACGATCGCCGTTGCGCCGCTGCCGTCGTGGAGCGCGCGGACCAACGAGGCGTCGATCTTGACGCCGTCGATGGGCAACCGCTGCAGGTAGGCCAGCGAGGAGTAGCCGGTCCCGAAGTCGTCGAGCACCACCCGGAGGCCGAGCTCTTTGGTGCGGGCGAGGACGAACTCGACGAGGTCGGTGTCCTGCATGGCGTGGGTCTCGGTGATCTCGAGCTGGAGGGCATCGCCGGGTAGCGCGTGCTCGTCCAGCAGGTCCATCAGCGTGGCGAGAAAGTCCAGCTCCTGCAGCTGTTGGACCGACAGGTTGACCGCTACCTGCAAGCCGGGGTGCCCCTGCTGCCGCCAGCACGCCGTCTGCCGGCAGGTTTCCCGCAGCACCCAGCGGCCGAGGCGCCCGATCAGGCCCCTGGCCTCGGCATAGGGCACGAAGGCGGCGGGAGGGACGAGCTGCCCGTCAGCCCGCTGCCAGCGCACCAAGGCCTCGGCCGCGAGCACCCGGCGGCTGGCGCTGTCGACAACCGGCTGGTAGTGGAGGACGAATTGGCGGGGGTCGGCGAGCGCGGCCCGCAGCTCGGCGTCGAGCTCGCGGCTGCGGCCCGACTCACCGTCGGCCGCCTCGTAGAGCCGCACGGTGCCTGGCGCGAGCTGCTTGGCGGCGCGCAGGGCGAGGTCCGCGCGGTCGAGCAGGGGCTCGGCGGCGATCGTGGGATCGGTGGCGACGGCCAGGCCGACGGTGGTCGACAGGCTCAGCGTCCCGCTGTCGACCTGGAGGGGCCGGCAGAGCCCCTCGCGGATCCGCCCGAGCTGCAGCTCCGCTTCGACGGGACCGCTCACCCGCAGCATCACCGTGAACTCATCGCCACCCATGCGCGCGGCCAGGTCGCCGGAGCGCAACAGGCCGCGCAGGCGTTGGCCGAGGGCGCGCATCACCAGATCGCCTCGCGCGTGGCCTTGGGCCTCGTTGATCTGTTTGAACTGGTCGACGTCGAGATAGGCGACGGCGAGGCTCTGTGGGAGCGGCGGTGGATTACCGAGCTGGGTGCGCAGGCGGTCGAGGAAGAGAGTGCGGTTGGCAAGGCCGGTCAGCGGATCGTGGGAGGCGAGGTACTCCGCTTGCTCGGCGTGGCGTTGGGTCGCCTGGCGCTCCTCCTCGAGGAGGACGATGACCATGCCAGCGACGATCCCGATCTGTGGGATCACCTCCGTGAACCGCAGCGGCACCTGCTGCGGGAGGAGACGGTCACCGAGAAGGCTCGCCAGGCCGAAGCCGAAGAGCACCAGGCCCTCGGCGCCGTAGGCCACCATCGAGGCGGCGAGCAGGCGATGACCGATGCCGCCCTCACGGTGGAAGGCCCGCCAGGCGGCGAGGCCGGAGATGGTGAAGGCGAGACCGTAGACGAGCCCGCGCAGGCCGGTGCGCAGGAAGAGCCGCAGCAGCTCGTCAGCGTCGCTCCAGGCAAAGAGGCCGGTGACGCCACAGCCGACCACCGTCGCAACAGCGCTCCAACCGCGCCGCCGCCGCCGTGAGACGCGCTCGCGGTGGCGCAGCTCCCAACTGCCGAAGAGGAGATAGACCGCATGGAGGTAGGCGGCCGTGTTGGTCACCATGTTGAGGGCGAGGAGGCCGCTCGGCGGCAGGGCGGCCGCGAGCCCAGCCCACAGCGCCAAGAAGCTGGCCGCGTAGTAGAGGAGCAGCCACTGCCACGAGCGGCGCCAGCGGCCGAGATAGGAGCGGCGGTATTGGCGGTAGAGGGCGCTCAGCACGAACGCAGCGAGCCCGGTGGCTGCGGTCAGCAGCGCGAGCGACTGCAGGAGGCTGCCCGTGCTCGACGCCATGCGCAATCTCCGCTCAGGGAAGAATCGCCGAGGCCAGTCCGGGTCGATGAGTGGGGAGCGAAATGCTACCACCGGGTCCGGCGCCTGTCGATCTGGCGGCGCGGTCCGCGCGGCGAACGGCGGGGACCGCGGACGGGTATGATCGCGGCGATGGCGACAGAGGCCGAGATCACCGTCCGTCACCTGGCGTCGGACGCGGACTACCGCGCCTGCCTCGACCTCCAGCAGGCGATCTGGGGCGAGGAGTTGCTCGAATGCGTGCCACCGCGGATCCAGAAGATCAGCCAGCTGGTCGGCGGCGTGGCAGCCGGGGCCTTTGCGGCAGACGGCCGGCTCTTGGGCTTCGTCTGGGGACTGACCGGCGTCCGCAAGGGCCGCCTGGCCCACTGGTCCCACATGCTCGGCGTGCTGCCGGAAGCTCGCGATCTCGGCCTTGGCCGGCGGCTCAAGCAGTTCCAGCGCGAGAGCCTGCTGGCGCTGGGCGTGGAAGCGGTGTATTGGACCTTCGATCCCCTTGAGAGCCGCAATGCCCATCTCAACTTCAACCGCCTGGGCGTCGGCGTCGACGAGTACGTGCGGGACTACTACGGCGCAGGCGAGACCTCACATCTGCATCGAGGCATCGGCACCGACCGCTTCATCGTCGTCTGGGAGTTGGCGGGCGAGCGGGCCGCCAAGGCGGCTGCCGGCCACCTTCCCGAGGCGCCGGAGCAGTGGGACGCCCTGCCAGTGGCGAACGCGGAGCTCGACGCCAACGGCGTGGCCGCGCCGGTGGCGAGACCGCTGGCCGACGCGCCGGCCCTGCGGGTGGAGGTCCCGGCTTCGATCCAACGGCTCAAGGCGGAGCATCCCGAGCTGGCTGCCCGCTGGCGGGCCGGCAGCAGGCGGGCTTTCGAGGCGGCCCTGGCCCGCGGCTGGACCGTTCGTGCCTTCTACCACGCCGCCGGGAGTGACCGGTCTTTCTATGTCCTGGGCTGAGCCTGAGCCGCTGCGATGCTGAACCTGCAAACGATCGTTCTGCGCGAGATCCACCTCCAGCTGCGCGAGCCCTTCCGCATCTCCTCGGGTGTCACCCGGGAGCGCCGGATCCTTCTCGTCGAGCTGGTGAATCAGGACGGCACCCACGGTTGGGGAGAATGCGTGGCAGGCGAGGAGCCGAACTTCAGCTACGAGACGATCGATACCGCCTGGTTCGCGATCGAGCGCTGGATCGCGCCTCGCCTCCTCGGCCGGCCGTTCGCCCATCCGCGGGAGGTCGCGCCGGCCCTCGAGGAGGGCTTCCGCGGCCATCCGATGGCCAAGGCGGCCCTCGAGATGGCGAGCTGGGAGCTGGCCTCACGGCTCGCCGGCGAGCCGCTCGCCACCTTCCTGGGTGGCAGCCGGCAGCGTGTGCCGGTGGGGATCTCGCTCGGCATCCAGTCGACACCGTCGGCGCTCGTCGAGCGCGCGACCCGGGCCCTGGCGGCGGGCTACCGGAAGATCAAGCTCAAGATCGCGCCGGGAGCCGACCTCGACTTCGTGCGCGCGGTGCGCCGCGCGCTGGGGCCTGACGCACCGCTGATGGCCGATGCCAACAGTGCCTACGGCCTGGCCGACGCGGCGCACTTGCAGCAGCTGGATGTGTTCGACCTGATGATGATCGAGCAGCCGCTCGGCGTCGGCGACCTCGTCCGCCACGCTGCCCTGCAGCGACAGCTGTCGACGCCGATCTGCCTCGACGAGTCGATCACCGGGCCCGACGCGGCCGAGGACATGATCAGCCTGGGGGCGGGGCGGATCGTCAACATCAAACCGGGCCGGGTCGGCGGCTTTGCCGCCTCGCTCGCCATCCACGAGATCTGCCGCCAGGCAGGCGTCCCGGTCTGGTGCGGCGGCATGCTCGAGAGTGGCATCGGGCGGGCCCACAACGTGGCCCTGGCCTCCTTGCCGGGTTTCACCCTGCCAGGAGACCTGTCGCCGAGCCGCCGCTACTGGGCGCGCGACATCGTCGAGCCGGAATGGGAGATGGGGGAGGACGGCCAGGTGGCGGTGCCACGCGACCGGCCGGGCCTCGGAGTGGAGATCGACCGCGAGCGCGTCGAAGCCCTCGCGGTACGGACGAGCCGGCTCGCAGCCGGCGAAGAGCGGGGAAGCGAACCATGATCGCGATCGATCTGAACGGAAAGAAGGCCCTGGTGATGGGGGTGGCGAACAGCCGGAGCCTGGGCTGGGCGATCGCCGAGCAGCTCCGCGACGCCGGTGCCGAGCTGGCCTTCACCTACCAAGGAGAGCGCCTGCTGGGCGACCTCGAGAAGCTGACTGCCGATATCCCCGGGCGTCGGCTCTACGACTGCGACGTCACCGACGAGGCGCAGCTGCGCGCGGTGTTCGCCGATCTCGGCGCGGCCTGGGGCAGGATCGACTACATCGTGCACGCCATCGCCTTCGCGCCGCGGCCGGCGATGGACGGCCGCTACATCGAGACGACCAAGGCTGACTGGCTGCTCGCCCTCGAGATCTCGGCCTACTCCCTGCTGGCGGTGGCGCGTGAGGCTGAGGCCCTGCTCGGGGAGGGCAGCTCGCTCGTCACCCTGTCGTACTACGCAGCGGAGAAGGTGGTCCCGAAGTACAACGTCATGGGGATCGCCAAGAGCGCGCTCGAAGCGACCGTGCGCTACCTCGCCTACGACCTCGGGGCCAAGGGCGCACGGGTGAACGCGGTCTCGGCCGGCCCGGTGCGCACCGTGGCGGCGCGCAGTATCCCGGGCTTCATTAAGATGTTCAAGAAGGTGGGCGATGCTGCGCCCTTGAAGCGCAACGTCACCCACGAGGAAGTGGGGCAGCTGGGGCTCTTTCTGCTCTCGCCGCTTGCCTCGGGCATCACCGGCGAGACTGTCTATGTCGATGCCGGCTACCACGTGATGGGCATGCAGCTCGAGGAAGAGTAGGTGGCCGAGGCATCGCCCGGACCACCATCGAGGGCTGTCGCGGAGCTGGTGCCGGCCGACCTCGCCAGCCAGCTCCTCGCCCTGCGCCGAGACCTCCACCGCCGGCCGGAGCTGGCCTTCGAGGAGCACGAGACGGCGGCCCGCCTGGAGCGCGAGCTGCGTTCCATCGGGCTGACAGACATCCGCCGTATCGCTGGTACCGGGGTCCTGGCGCGGGTGCCGGGCGGCCAGCCCGGCGGGCCGGTCGTGGCCTTGCGCGGTGACATCGACGCCCTGCCCATCCACGAGGAGACGGGGCTCGCCTTCCGCTCTGAAAAGCCCGGCCTGATGCATGCCTGCGGCCACGATGTCCACGCCAGTTGGACGGTGGGCGCCGCAGCGCTCCTCTGCGCCCGCCCCGCCCGGGGCGACGTGCTGATCCTCCTGCAGCCCGCCGAGGAGGTGGCGCAAGGGGCCGAGACGGTGCTCGCCACCGGCTGCCTCGACGGCGTGGCGGCGATCTTCGGTGGCCATGTCGACCGTCGCTTCGCGGTGGGGCAGGTGGTCGCCCAGGAAGGGCCGCTGGCCGCCTCGGCCGACCTCTTCGAGATCGAGTTGGTGGGCCGCGGGGCGCACGGTGCCCGGCCCCACGAGGCGATCGACCCGGTGGTCGGCGCGGCGAGCATCATTCTCGCTCTACAGACCGTGGTCTCCCGTCGCTTGCCGCCTGACAGGCCGGGAGTGCTGTCGATCGGTAAGGTGGAAGCCGGGGCCGCGGCCAACGTGATCCCGGACCGTGCCCTCCTTGCTGGCACGCTGCGGTCCACCGACCCCGAGAGCCGGGCCTTGCTGCGCGGTGAGCTGGAGCACATCGTGGGTGCGGTCGCCGCAGCCCACCGCCTCCAGGCGAAGGTGATCTTCTCCGACAGCAGCCCGCCGCTCATCAACCCGCCGGAAGCGGCCCACTGGGCGCGGACCGCCGTCGCTCGCTGCCTCGGCCCGGCAGCGTTGGTGCCCCTGGGAATGACCAACATGGCGGGTGAGGACTTTGCCTGCTACCTGGAGCGGATCCCGGGCTGCTTTCTCCGCATCGGTGCCCGCGAACCGGGCGGCCCAGTGATCGGCGCCCACTCGCCGCGTTTCTACGCCGCCGAGGAGGCCGTCCTGGTCGGCGCCGCAGTGCTTGCGGAGATCGCCCGGGAAGCATCGGAAATGCTTGCAGCGTCAGAAGATGGTAGCTCGCTGCGAGCTTGACGACGACGGGTGAAGCGGAGTATCTTCAGCGCTAGGTGTACCGGGGCGGCCAGTTCCTCACGATCTGCTGCGCGTTTCGTCCTGCGCAGCCGGGGCGCAAGGGGAGGACGACGATCGACATGGCGAATCTCGACGACTTCGAGCAACTGCAGGCCCGCGGCCAAGCGGCGTTCGAGGAGGGCCGGATCGCCGATGCGATCCAGATCCTCGAGCAGGCGCTGGAGCAGGCGCGCTCGCGGGGTGACCAGCGGCAGATCGATCGGGCTTTCTGCAACCTCACCAGCGTGCGGATCGCCCTCGGAGAAGGGGCCCCGCTGGACGCTGCGACCAGCAACCGCTTACGCGAGATCCTGATGGCCAACGAGGACCTCACCAACAGCTGGCTCGCCGCCTACAACCTCGGCCGGTCCTTCGAGTACAAGAAAGAGAACCGCAAGGGGCTCTTCTACGCGCGCATCGCCCTCGACCGCGCCGAGCACCTCGCCCGCCGGGACTGGATCTCGGCCAGCCACAACCAGATCGGTAACTTCCTGCTGGCCGAGAGCTTCTTTGAGCAGGCCGCCGACGAGTACGACCAAGCCCTGCAAGGCTATCCAGAGGCGAGCGAGGGGCGGCGAGCCCTGGTGCTCGGCAACCTCGGCTACTGCAACGTGGCCCGTGGGCTGGTGCGGCCCGGTCTCGACCTGCTTTACCGCAGCCTGCGGGTGCTGCGCCGCGTCGGTCGCGAAGCCGATCTGGCGGTGGCGCATAACGACCTCTGCTACGCCCACCTCGAGTTGGGGCGGGTGCGTGACGCCATGCGCCACGCGGCGAAGGCCGTCGCACTCGCCGAGCGTTGCCAGGCCGACGACGTGCTCAAGAACGCGCTCTTCCTGATGGGTACGGCGGTCAACCAGTCCGGGCAGGTAGCGACGGCGGCCGGCTATTTCCAGCGGCTGCAGCAGAGCTACTATCCCGAATCGCCCTTCGTGGCCGAGCTCCTGATGCACGTCGACGTGCGTCGGATGATCAACCTGCGAGCGTCATGATGAGAACGGTCCGTTGCCTCCTTCTCGCCCTTCTGGTGGGGTCCTTGGCGATCCCCACGGCCTCGGCCCTCGGTTCCCGGCAGAGCGCTCTGGGGAGTGACGGCGAGGTCTACCGCATCGTGACCGGTACCTACGGCCAGTTCTTCCCGGCCGGGCTGGTACCGGCGGCCAACTCCGTGCTGGTCCTCGAGATCATCCGGCCGGGCGTGCGCTCCCCAACGCGGTTGCTGGTGCCTGGCACGGAGACCGACGATGTCGAGCTGGCCGCATCGATCAGCCTCGAGGACGACAGTCGCTCGTTGACGGTCATCTGGGCCAGCCAGCGTAACTACATCCACTCGCGCATCAACCTCGCGGTCCTCAACGATGGCCGGTGGTCGCAGACCATCGAGTTGTCGGGCGACGCCTGGAGCTTGAAGTCGTCGCCGGCGGTGGCCGTGACCCGCGATACGTTCGTGTCGGATCGGCAGGACGGGCCCGTCGCGCAATCGCGGACCATCTACCACGTGGTGTGGTGGGAGGAGGCCGGCTCGGGGGACCGCATCGTCTACTCGCCGCTAGTTTTCCTGGACGGAAATTACACGGGCTCGAACTCGGTCTTCGTGCTGACGGATCTGGTGAGCGAGAGCCTGCAGACTGCGGCGCCGCTCCCCAACCTGCGGCCGGAGCTGGTGCGGACCCCCACGGTGCAGAGCGGCTCGACGGACACTGCCTCGGTGGTCGTGGGCTTCGTCCATCCGACGAGTGGCAAGCTAGTCAGCCTGCAACTGAGCCCCGTCCCCGGTTCTCTGGCCCTCCTGGCGAGTGAGGTCGAGGCTGACCTCGCGAACTTCGCAGTGAACAACCCTGGCGCCGATGGGGTCGCTTTGGGGGAACGGGCGCGCCACCAGATCGTTGAGTTCGGTGTGCGGCTCGGCATGCACCCGGGCTTCCTGCAGTATGTGGCGAGCACTCTGGAGAGCGATCTCCATGTCGCGGGTGGGGAAAACGGCGCCGCCGCGTTGGGCGAACGGGCTCGGCATCAGATCGTCGAGTTCGGCGTGCGAATGCTGGCGCAGGGTTTCTCCGGCTCGCCGGACAGTGCCCCGGCGTGGCTGGCTGAGCTGCCGGCGGGCGATGCTGGCAGCGATGGTCAGACGCTCCGACCCGTGCAGGCGATCCGCCTCCGCCTCGCGCAGGCGCTGACGGCGCCGGAGACGGACGCCGCTCCGACCTCTCTGTTCCTGTCTCCCAGCGGCTCGTCTGCGCTGGTCGCCTGGTACATGGACCCGGTGGTGCGCTACTACGAGTCCAACGCCGACGGCAGCTGGAGCGGTCTCCATCGGATCCGCCTGAGCGCTGATCTGAGCCTCGAGCACGTGCTCGACCTTCTCGAGGCCCGCGTCAGCAAGCGCTAGCCCGGATCTGATCCGCCCCCCTCCGCTGGGGGCAACGCGCGTCGGTTCTCCCCGAGGGCTCGCCGTCAGGCGGGCCCTTCATGCGTTGGAGCAGGCCCCACACGGTTCTCCTCGCATTGCCTTGCAACCGGGCTCGGAACCGGGCTCGGTGCGGCCTCGCCTGGTGTTTCCGTTGGATGGGTGATCGGGACTCTGTTGCCTGCTACCGTCCTGGCTGGCGGCGAAGACGGGCCAAGGCGGTGCACCGCGCGGCGTCCTGCACTCCGGAACTGCAGCGGGGCCCGACTTCACCATGCCGGGTTGGGGAAGCACGGGAGGAATGCACCACGAGGCACGACAGCGTGGAGCGCCGTCGTGCCTCGAAGGTGTTTGCGGCTCAGTGCTCGCGGATGCGTTGGCGGAGGATCTGCTCGGCGCGGGCAGCGTCGATCGGACCGTCGAGCGCGATCTGCCGCACCGCGGTCCAGCCCATCCCGCGCGTCTCGTAGTAGCGCAGAGAACCCTCCTCCTCCCAGGCGACGATGGCCCGCTGGGCGTTCTCGGAGAGGAACAGCCAGCTTGGGCCGTCGGCCGTCAGCCCGGGAGCAGGGCGGTCCGTGACGAGACGCAGCCGCAGCGAGTGCGGGGGAAGGGTAGCGCCACCTGGCAGCGGCGGGGACGGCGTCTCGAGCAGGCTGCTCAGTCGCTCCGGCGGGCCGCTGATCAAGGTGTCGCCGGCCGCTGCCCGGGCCCCAAACTCGATCATCTGGCTGCGGACGCGGTCGGCGAGCGAAAGCGCCCCACCGCTCACATGCAAGGCGGCGGTACTGATCGTCGCGCTGACCTCGTTGATCAGCGAGGCCAGCTGCCCTGGCTGGAAGCGCACGCCGAACTCGATCATCTGGCTGCGCACGCGATCGGCGAGGCTCACGAGGCGGCCCTGGTCGTAGAGGCCGGCGTTGGCAACGACGGCTGCCTCGGCGGTATCGGCCAGCTCCGAGAGCTCTGCGGGCAACACCTGGGCCTCGAAGGTTAGGAAGCGCTGGGTTGCCGGATTCATGAACCCGATGACGACCGAGCTGCCGTTGCGTCCCATGTCGAGCCGTGGCGAACGGACGAGGCCGCTCGCCGCGAGCTGCGTCTCGGTGGCGAGCGGGTTGGTGTCGAGCTGGGTGAGGTCGTAGACCTGGTTGAGGCCGAGGTAACGACCATCGACGAAGATGACGGGAGAGTAGAAGACCTCTTCGCCACTCGCCGTCTTCTCCCACCAAAGCACATGTAGCACCGTGCGCTGGTGGGCCGGAGCTTCGCCACCGTCCCGCGCCAGCAGGTACTGGTCGCGGGTGACCGCCACCTGGGGCGAGCCACGCAGGGGCTCGGTGTCCCCTGAGATCTCGATCACCTCGGACCACTCGCTACCTTCGAGGCTGGCGAGGTTGAGGCGCGACTGGTGGGCTCCGAGCTTGCTCTCCCAGACCACCACGATGCTGTTCGAAGCGTCCTCGACCAGGATCGCCGGGATTCCCTCCGCCTCAGGCCCCAGGGTCTCGGGGACGAGGACCCGGCGCGTCGGCTTGCCTGGCGAGAGAAGGTCGAGCGCCAGGACGGGGAAGGACTCGGCGCCGGCGCCACACTGGGGAAAGACCTCGCGGCAGGCGCCGCGTACCGCGACCACGACGTCTCCGGAGAAGGTGAGCGCTGCATCGCGTTCTTCGGCCGCTGCTGGCTGGAGCGCCGTCGCCAGGACCGCGAGGACGAGAGCTGCTCTGGCCGGGTAGGTGAGGAGTCGTCGCATCGCCTCAGCCCCCTGCCTTGATATTGACCAGGCCTTGCACGTTGAGGACGAGGAGGAGGTCGGAGACGTTCGGGGCATTGGGGTAGAACTCATCCTGCAGGCGGCAGAAGTAATAGCGGGCCGCGAGCGGGTTGCCGGCCAGCTTCTCGGCCTCGCCGAGGATGAACAGCCCATATTTGGTGGTGAGCTTGAGCCCACTCGTTTCGGCGACGTCCAGGCTGCGCCGGGCATGCCGCAGGGCCTGCTCGTAGCGGCCGAGCTGCAGATAGGCGTAGGCGAGGCTCAGGCGGGCACTCGCCTCGAAGGTCTGGGCGCCCAGCCGCCGGCAGATGCGCACCGCCTCGACGAGGTCACCGAAACCCTTGCGCAAGCGGCCCTTCACCACGTAGCAGTAGCCGCGGTTGTCGAGCGCGATGGCGCGGCGGATGTTGAGGCCAGGGGGCAGGTGGCTCAACGCGCGGTCGAACTCCTCGAGCGCCTCGTCGAAGCTGCTCCTGGCCACCAGGAAGTCGCCGAGCTGGTTGTGGGCCGACGCGAGCTGCTCGGGGTTGCCGGTCTCGACCGCGTGGCGATAGGCGATCCGGGCGTAGAACATCGCCTTCTCGCCATCGCCTTCAGCGTCGTAGACACGTGCCAGGGTGTAGGCCGTGGTGAAGGACACCTCGGCATCGCGGCTGCGCATGAGGATTCGACGCAGATCCTGCTTGAGGCCGGCAGCCTGGCCGAGCACCACGAGCACAGCGGCGCGGTTGACGGTGGCGCGATCCACCTGCTCGGCGTCACCATGGGCCCGCGCCCAGTCGAGTGCCTGGTCGCAGAGCGCGACGCTGCGCTCGAGGTCGCCTTCCTGGGCCGCCGTCCAGGCTTGCTGCTTGAGCTGTTCGAAGGGAGCTTGGGTGGCCACCGGCTACCTCACTCGACGGCGTCGCGTTTGTGGGTCGGACGAGAACGGTGGGCGACGACGCGGCGGATCTCGTCCTGGTCCTCCGAGGGCAAGGCGTTGATCTGCTGCACCAGCAAGACGTCGCGAGGGGTGAAGGCGGCGCTCGCGCTCTCCTCGAAGAACTCGCTCACCGACACCGAGAACTCGGCGAGCATGCGGAACAGGGTATCGAGGCTGACACGGTACTCGCCGCGCTCGATGCGCGAGAGGTCCGACTGCTGGATCCCGATGCGGGTCGCGAGCTCACTCTGGGTCAACCTGCGTTCCTTGCGGAGCCGGCGGATATTCCGGCCCACCAACTCCACCTGCTGGGCACGCTGGGCGATCATGAGATCTGCTACCTCGTTTCTTCCCGATGACGTGGGTGAAGGGGCGCTGAAGCTTGGTACTCGGATGCTACTGTAGCATCCCGAGGAGGGTCAAGAGGCCGTGATGAGCCCGAGATGAGGCCGCCGACCCCTGTGCTAGCATCGCCTTGTTCACGATGCCGCGGGCGCACCACCAGCAGGTTTCCCGGCGTTCCCCGCGGTCCCACCGAAAGGTCCCCGGATGACAGCTGGCCCTGCCGTCAAGATCTTCGTCCTCGATACCTCGGTCATCCTCTACGACTTCAACAGTATCAATAACTTCGAGGAGCACGACGTCGCCGTCCCGGTGACCGTGCTGGAGGAGCTGGACCAGTTCAAGAAGGGCGGCAACGTCATCAACCTGCACGCCCGCGAGTTCGTGCGCCAGCTCGACGGCATGTCGCGGGACCACGACCTGCGCAGCTGGGTGCCGATCAATGGAGCCGACGGCGGGCGGTTCCGGGTCGTCACCGAAGAGGACCAAGGCGACGCCGTCGCCACCTTCGGCAACCGCAAGAACGACCACCGCATCCTCAACGCTGCCTTGACCCTCGCCCGCCAGGAACCCGACCGTCGGGTGATCCTGGTGAGCAAGGACATCGCCCTGCGGGTCAAGGCGCGGGCCCTTGGCCTCGACGCCGAGGACTACGAGAGCGTGCGCATCCAGGACGTGACGCACCTCTACACGGGGCGGAGCGAGATCGATGTCGACGATCCCGTGCTGGTGGATCGCCTCTACGAAGAAGGCTGGGTCGAGCCGGGCGCACTGTGGCCCGAAGGCCTGCCGCCGGCGAACCACTACTTCATCCTGCGTGGCGTCAGCCGTTCGGCGCTCGCCTTCTTCAACCCGCGGACGCAGCGCATCGAGCGCGTCTTCAAGGTCGCTGCCTACGGGATCCAACCGCGCAACGCCGAGCAGACCTTCGCGTTGCACGCCATCCTCTCCCCCGAAGTGCCGCTGGTAAGCCTGAGCGGCCCCGCGGGGACCGGTAAGACGCTCCTCGCCATGGCGGGCGCCCTCGAGCAGCGCCGGCTCTTCCGCCAGATCTACCTGGCGCGGCCCATCGTGCCGCTTTCCAACAAGGACATCGGCTACCTGCCCGGCGACATCAGCTCGAAGATCAGCCCCTACATGCAGCCGCTGTGGGACAGCCTGGGGGTCATCAAGGACCAGCTCGGGGACCGCAACAAGGAAGCCAAGCGGATCGACGAGATGACCGAGCTGGGCAAGCTTCAGGTCGTTCCCTTGGCCTATATCCGCGGCCGCAGCTTCTCGAACATCGCCTTCGTGGTGGACGAAGCGCAGAACCTGACGCCGCATGAGGTGAAGACGATCATCACCCGCGCCGGCGAGGGCACCAAGATCATCTTCACTGGCGACATCTTCCAGATCGACACGCCGTACCTCGACTCGAACAGCAACGGTCTCTCCTACATGATCGACCGCCTGCGCAACAGCTCGCTCTATGCGCACGTGAGCCTCGAGAAGGGCGAGCGGTCTCAGCTGGCGAACCTGGCGAGCGAGCTCCTCTAGGCTGCGGCCTGGCTGGCGTGCTCGACCGCGCGACGAGGGGCGGGCCGCGGGCGCGAGAAGCCGTGGTATGCTTGCCGCCGATCCGATGCAAGTGTCCCCAGCTGGTAGGCCCTCGCGGCCGAGCGCCGTCATTGTTCCCCTCCGCAGAGCTCTGCGTCTCGCTCTCCTCGTGCTCGTCGCCTCGGCCGCCCAGGTGGCGCCGGCGCAGGCGGGGCAGCTGGCCTTGCCGCTCTTCGATTCGGCCGGTACCTCGTCGCGGATCTTCTTGCTCGACCTCGACGCCGGCCGTGTGCGCTCCCTCGAGCCGCGGCGGGGTGGCGAGTCCCTGCGGGTAGCGCTCCTGGCGCAGAACGTCTTCGGCAGTATCGGTCGACCGGCCGATCAGGCAGCCATCCCGGGCGAGTTTCTCCTCGAGGGCGTGCGTGACCGCGGTGGTCGGACCCGTGCCTATCTCCTGGTCGAGACCTCCACGGGCTATGCGGCGTACCTCCTCAAGCCGGGGCAAGGGGACCAGCTCGGCGAGGTACGGACCATCGCCGGCCGGCCCCTCCAAGCCCTCGTCGGGCTCGACGGCCAGTACCTGGCGCTCCCCAGGCAGGACTCGGCCCGCCGCTCGGACCAGATCTACGTCGTGCACACCTCGACGGGAGACTGTGTCCTCCTCGATGGGGTCGAGAAGCCGGAGCAGGAGCCGCAGACGCAACCCTGCGACACGCTGCCGAGCTTCCGCCTGGCCAGCAATGCCGTGACCCTCCGCACGAGCAGTGGCACCACTACCGGCTACCTGGTCGTCGACGCGGCCGACTCGAGCGTGCTGTTGATCGGCTACGGCGCCGATGGGCTGAGCCGCCTGGTGATGAGCCGGAGCGACCTGCGCTTGGCCGAGGTCTTCCCGGCCACCGAGGGCCAGCTGTCCGGCCGGCGCTTCTCCCTCGCACCGGTCGCGGATGGTGACGGCGCCACCGGCGCCGTGCTCGTCCTCGACCGCCTCACCGGCCGCCTGGCGATGGTCCGCAACCTGGCCGCAGGCAGCCGGCTGGCGGCGACGCTGGTCGGACCAGAGCTCACGGGCTGGCTGACGGCACGCTCCGATCTGCTGACCCTGGACGCTCTGGCGCGCGAGGGCCAGGGCCGCACCACGGGCGTCTGGCTCTTGGGGGAGCGCGCCCGCCGCGTCCTCTGGGTGAGCGACCTCGACCGTGCCGGTGGCCCGACGATCACCACGGCCGAGCTGCGCAACTAACCGCACCTCTTCCTTCGTCACGTCTTCGTAAGCGAGCCGCCGCGGGGCCGTAGGGCGTCTGCCGCGCTGCGGTGACGCGGCCGGCGCAGGCTTCACGTCGCGGCGGCCTGCAGCCACTCCTGCCGATCCGCCGCCGGGACCGTGAACGCGGCGATGCGCAACCTTACCCTGGCCCTTCGCCAACCCATCAGCCCTCAACGAGGGGCGCCGCCGCGCTGGCTGATCCGGCTTTTTGCCGTCCTCGCTGCGCCCTGGGTGCGATCGGCGGACACGGCCGCGCTCGACTCCCTGCCGGAGCCGGCGATCTACGCCTTCAACCACAGCAACACGTTCGAGTGCTGCGTGCTGCCGCCGCTTCTCCTGCTGGCACGGCGGGGCAGACCGCTCCACTTCCTGGTCGATTGGGTGGTCCTCCAGCGGCCCGTCCTCGGCTGGCTGGTGGGGCAGAGCCAGCCCATCGCCGTGTTCAGCAAGCCGGATCGGCTTCGCCGCTGGTCGACGGTGCGCAGGGCCGCTGCCGGCGAGCCAGCCTGGAGCGCAGCGCTTCGCTACCTCGACGGGGGCGAGAGCGTCGCCCTGTTCCCCGAAGGCAAGCGCAATCCCACTTCGCGTCGTCTGCTACCGGCCCGCGCGGGGCTCTCCCGGCTGGTCCTCGCCAGCAGCGTGCCGGTGGTGCCGATGGGCATCCGCTGGCGCTCCGGCCCCGCGGCCCCGGCCATCGGCCGCCTCGACCTCGTCGTCGGCGAGCCGCTGGACTTCGCCGCGGAACGCGCAGGCTACGAGGGCCTCGCTCCGGTCGCGGGCGGGCGCTCTGGGAAGCCCGAGCGCGAGCTCCGTCGGCAGATCGACCACGCCGTGATGAGCCGCATTGCCGAGCTGGCGGGGAAGCTCCCGCCGTTGACCAAGGTCGAACGGGCGGGAGGTCGCCTGCCCGTTCCTGTCGCAGGAGGAGGCCACGATGCGCAACCCGGAGATCACCACCTCTAAGATCTTGACGCCGCAGCAACGGGCCGCAGCTATGGAGGTGGTCGCGGCGGTCTACCTGGCGGAGAAGCAGTGGATCGCCAGCACGGAGCATGAGCTGCCGCCGGTCGAGCAGCAGGCTCCAGGCACCTCGTGGTTCCTGGCCTGCGTGGGTGAGGAGCCAGCCGGCGTCATCCGCCTAACCTACGACCCGCCGCTGGCGGTACCGCCCGAGCTCGACTTCCGCTTCGAACGTGAGCTCGATCTCGAGCGGCTGGCGAGCACCTGCAAAGTGGTCGATATCGGTCGTTTCATGATCCTGCCGCGCTACCGCCGGCGCGCGGCGGTGGCCCTCGAGCTGATGCGGACGGCCGTCGAGGAAGTGGTGGAGCGCGGCTACACCCACCTGCTCACCGATGTCTTCGAGGGCGATCCGCACTCGCCGCTGGCCTTCCACACCCGTGTGCTGGGCTTTGAACGGATCGCCACCCACCGCTACGGCGAGCTGCTGAGCGATCGGCTGCGGGTGGTGCTCCTGCTCGATATCGGGCGGACCTACCAGCGCTTGAAGCGGTCGGGAAACCGCGTCTTCCGCGCCCTGAGCCGCGGCCTGGACGCTCGCCTGGAAAGCCGGGCCCCGGCGCTCCTGCCGGCTCAGCCGTGATGCGCGTTGGCGGTGGCCGGCCGCGGGTCGGGAACCAGCCAGTAGCGACGATTGAGGCGCACCACGCCGTGGAAGAGCTCGACCACGACGCGCCGGTACCACGGCAGGTCGAGCTGGCCGGCGAGGAAATAGGTGATCGGCCGCTGGAAGAACGGGACCGGGTTGAACAGGATCGCGGGGAAGTGGGGCTGGTAGAAAGCGTGGATCAGCCGGAAGTACTGCCGGGTCCAGCTGCGCAGCGTGCGCTCGTAGCGGGCGAGGGCGCGGCCAGGCTTGAGACCTCGCTGCTGCAGCTGGCGGTCGAGCGCGAGCGCCGCCCGCTCGCCCGAGACCAGGGCGAGGAGCACCCCGGTCGAGAAGATCGGGTCGAGGAAGGTGGCTGCATCGCCGACCAGCAGCCAGCCGGGCCCGACGAAGTGCCGGGCGCTGTAGCTGAAGTTGGCGACCGTATGAACGTCAGTCACCTGTTCGGCTGTCGCCAGCCAGTCGGCAAGCCAAGGGGTCGCGGCGATCGCCTGCGTGAAGAAAGGGCCGGCGTCGAGGGCGCTCGCCTTCCAGAGCTCGTGGTCGATGATGCAGCCCACGCTGGAGCGACCATCCGTGAAGGGGATCTGCCAGAACCAGCAGCGGTCGCCGAAAACGAGGCAGATGTCGCCCTCCCGCCGCCCTTCCCGGCGCTTGCCGCCCACGAAATGGGCGAAGAGCGCCACCTTGCGCAGCCGCGGCTCATCGGCTCGCAGCCCGAGGCGGCGGCTCAGGAAGGCGGTCTGGCCGCTGGCGTCGATGACCCAGCGGGCCCGCCATGCCTGCTCGGCGCCGTCTCGGCCGCGCACCACCAGCCGGGTGTCGGCAGCACCCGTCGTTGCCTCGACCACGGCGTGTTCTTCGAAGACCCGCGCTCCGGCTTCCCGGGCATGGTCGAGCAGCAGTCTGTCGAACGTCGCGCGCTCCACCTGGTAGGCGTAGTTGTTGGGCGGCGCGAGGAGGTCTCCAAAGTCGATCTGGCTGCTGCAGGAGCCGTCGGAAGCGAGGAAGAGGGCGCCGTACTTGCGGACGAAGCCAGCCTCGGCGAGCTTCGCCTCCAGGCCCAGGCGGCGCAGCAGGTCCCCCTGGAAGGGCAGCAGGGACTCGCCGACATGGAAGCGGGGGAAGCGCTCGCGCTCGAAGAGGGCGACTTGCCAGCCGCGGCGGGCGAGGACCGTCGCGGCCGCACTGCCGCCCGGGCCGCCGCCGACGATCGCGACGTCACAGTGAGAGGTGTCGTTCATACCTTCTCGCGGGCCCACTGACCGAGGCGGGTGCGGTCGAGCTTGCCCCGATCGGTGTAGGGGAGGGCCTCGATGTAGCGCAGGTCACGGCGGGCCAGGCCCGCTGGCAGGCTGCTCGCGTGGCAGGGTTGCGGCTTGCCGACGAGGAAGGCGAGCACACGGTCACCGCGCACGGCGTCGGCGACCGCGACCACGGCGGCGTCGTCGATGCCGGGCAGCTGGCGCAGGCAGGTCTCGATGGCGGTCGCCGAGACCCGCCGGCCGGCGACGTTGAGGAGGTCCGAGCAGCGGCCCACCAGGCGCAGGCGGCCGTCGGCTTGCCAGGCGCCGCGGTCGCCGAGGATCACCCGTCGATCGCTGCGCGGCGTCCCACCCAGGGTGGCGAGGAAGTTGGCGGCCGACCGCACGGCGACGGTGCCCATCGCAGCATCGTCTTCGGCCCCCGGGTCGAGGAGCTCGACCTCGACGCCGGGCAAGGGGAAGCCCACGGTGCCGGCGGCCCCCGCTGCGCTGGGATCGCTTTCGAAGCAGATCCCACCCGTCTCCGAGGAGCCGTAGAACTGGTGCACGGCAAGGCCCGAGCGCTCGCGGAAGCGGGCCCCGAACTCGGGGGCGAGCGGTCCACCCGCCGAGATCACCCGCCGCAGTGGCAGCTCGCCCGGCCACGAGCTGTCGGCGAGAGCGCGGACCATCGGCGGGACGGCCGGAAAGAAGGTGACGTCTCCTTCAGCCAGAGCCGCCAGCAGTGGGCTCGGATAGAAGCCCGGCTCGAGGACCAGAGGGGTACCGACGACGGCGAGCGAGGAGACGCCGTTGTCGAAGCCGTAGGAATGCGAGAGGGGGATGGCGACGAGGACCCGGTCGGTGGCCGAGATCGCCATCCCGGTGGCGATCTGCTGGATGCCGGTGACCAGGGCCTGGGCCGTCAAGCAGAGCCCGAGGGGCTCGCCGGTCGAGCCCGAGGTGAGCTTGACGACGGCCGTTCCCGGGGCCGGCTCAGTGGTTTCGACGGCATCGAAGCGACTGTGCTGGATGCTGCCTGGCCAGGCCTCGGAGCCCACGCAGGCGTCGCGGTGGAGGAGCTCGCGGACACCGAGGCGCGCGCACAGCCGCGCCTTCTCGGCGAACGGCAGCCCGCCGTCCATCAAGGCGACGGGGAGGCCGCGGCGGCGGAGGGCGAAGAAGAGCTCGACGAACGCCGTGCCGTTGCCGCAGGCGAGCGCCACGACGCCGCACTCGAGGCCGGCGACGGCCGCCTCCCAGTCGCGACTGCGCGCCGCCAAGGTGGCGAAGTCGAGCTGCAGCTTCTCACCGCGAGACCACAGCGCCAGCCTGTGGCGCTGGTCCTGGCAGGTGCGGTCGAAGGCTTCGAGAAGCTGGTCCATGCAGTGCGCGCGCGGTCGGCGAAGTTCGAGCGGTGGGTGAATCGGTGTTCGCGCGAGGAATGCCCGGCGGAGTCCTGGATGCCTCGGAGACTATCCGAGAAGCCCACGACGTGGCGAGCCGGCGAGAGGAGGCGGCAGGCCGCTCGTGCCACCTACTCCGTCTTGGTGCGCCCGTCGGCCGGCCGATCGGCCGGCAGCCCCGGCTGGACGATCTCGCGGCCGTCCTTGACCTTGGCCTCGCGGACCATCCGCCGCACGTCGGCCAGCAGCTGTGGTGCGTCGTAGACGATGCCGTCCTTGATCGTCCAGCGCACGCCGCCGACCCGCTTGGGCCAGCCGTCGTCACCGAGCCGTACCGCGCCGATGCCGTAGAGCACCTTGAAGTTGGCCAGCGGGTTCTCGGGGACCACCACCAGGTCGGCCAGCTTGCCAGGTTCCAGCGAGCCGATGTCGGCGGCAGCACCCAGGGCCTGGGCACCGTTGAGGGTGGCGGAACGCACCACCTCCAGGGGATGGAAGCCCGCCTCTTGCAACAGCTCGAGTTCGCGGACGTAGTCGAAGCCGTAGAGTTTGTAGATGTAGCCGCTGTCCGAGCCGGTGGTCACCCGCCCACCGCGGTTCTTGAAGTCGCGCAGGAAGCTCATCCAGATCTGATAGTTCTCCTTCCAGGCGATCTCGTCGGCGGTCGTCCAGTCGAACCAAAAGGAGCCGTGGGCGTTGGCGCTGGGGCGGAAGAAGTCCCAGAGGGCGGGCAGGGTGTACTCATCGTGCCATTCGGCACGGCGGGTGCGCATCCAGTCGCGGGTGGCCTCGTAGATGGTGAGCGTGGGATCGATGGTGAAGTCGCGAGCGATCAAGGTGTCGATCACCGCGTTCCACCGCGTGCTGCCGCGCGGCGCCGCCTGCTTCCAGAGCCGACCGGCCTGGGCGAAGCGGTCCTGCTCGTTGGCGTAGTTGTAGGCCACGGGATAATCCTGCAGCGTGCGGTCCTCGAAAAGCGCCTCGGGCAGACCGTACCAATGCTCCATGCTGGTCAAGCCCCACGCCGAGGTGTCGAGGACGTCGACCCGCGCGACATCCATCTGAGCATGGTGGCAGGCCGAACGCAGGCCCCGCTTCTTGGCCTCGTCGAGGGCCGCCTGCATGATGTCGGGGCGGTAGCCGAAGAACTTGAGGCCGTCGGCGCCGCGGGCCGCCACCTCGCGTACCCATTTGCGCGCCTGGTCCGGCTCCACGAAGGGCTCGTCACGCCCCTGACCGAAGGTGACGTAGGCGTAGATCCGCGGCGCCGTGATGGCGTTTTTGGCGCTCTTCGCCCGCTGATCGAGGCAGAAGTCGAGGCCATTGCCGCAGCCCGGATCGCGCACGGTGGTGACGCCGTGGCCCATCCACAGCTTGAAGACGTACTCGGCGGGCGTTCCCTGCTCGACGCCGCCGATGTGGCCGTGGAGATCGATGAAGCCCGGCAGCACGTACATGCCGCTGATGTCGATCTCGCGGCCCCCGGGGCCCGCCGCCGGCCGCCGCGTGGGGTCGATCTTGGCGTCCGGGCCGCCCAGGCCGACGATGCGGCTGATCCGGTTGCCTTCGATGACGATGTCGACCGGACCGATGGGCGGTGCGCCCGTGCCGTTGATCAGGATGCCGCCGCGGAGGACCAAGCGCGGGAAGGGCCCCTCGCCCTCGGCCCGCGCCGGTGCCGCCTGGATGGACTGCGCTGGCTCGGCGAGGGCCGGGGGGTTGGGGGAGAGGAGCGAAATCCAGGCAGCAGCGAGAGCAGCGGTGACGACAAGGCGACGCAGCTGAAGCACGAGCGACCTCCGGGAGGCAGAAGGAATGAGCTTCGGTTCTACCAGCAGCCGGCGCCCAGCGCAAGCGAGGCCCTGGTGCCCGGCGCCGGTGGCGCAGGCCGCCGGTGCTATCGTCGGCGGACGATGAGCTCCGGTGAGGCCCTTGAACTGCGCGAAGACGAGCTGGTGATCGAGGCCTCGCGCGCCGGTGGGCCGGGTGGCCAGAACGTCAACAAGGTCGAGACGCGGGTCACCGTCCGTTTCGACCTCGAGAGCTCCGCGCGCTTCAGTGCGCTCGAACGGCAGAGGCTGCGGGAGCGCCTCGCGACGCGCATCAACCGCGCCGGCGTCCTGCGGGTCAGCTCGCAGAAGCACCGCAGCCAGAAGGCGAACCGCGAGGCGGCGGTGGCTCGCCTCGCCGAGCTCATCGCCTGGGCCCTGTCAGAGGACCCGCCTCGCGTGCCCACCAAGCTGCCGCGCCGGGCGCAGGTCGCCCGCGAACGCCGCAAGCGCCAACAGAGCGAGCGCAAGCGGCTGCGTGGCCGGGTGGCGGCCGAGGACTAGGCGTTGCGCCGCTCACCCCTGGCTGGCTGGCTCGCTGCCTGCTGCCTTCTCCTCCAGCTTCCGGCCACTCCGGCGCGCGGCGAGCCCGAGCTACCGGCACCGGCCACCCGCTGGCTGGAGCTGCGGACCGCTGAACTCGTGGTGGTGAGCGACGCCGGTCCGGCGACGGCGAGGGAGGTGGCGGCGACGCTCGCGACCGTGCAGGAGCTGCTCGCGAGCCTGCTTGCCGGGCCGCGGCAGCCGATCCCGATACCTACCCGGGTCTTCGTTTTCGCGCGTGAGAGCTCCTTCGCACCCTATCGCCTGGCTGGTCGCCAGGCCGGTGAGGAGCTGGTGGGCTATTTCCTCAGCCAACCACTCGGCAACTTCCTGGCCTTGAACGCGCGTCCCCCGGAGGGAGATCCGCTGGCGGTGGCCCGCCACGAGTACACCCACCTCTTCGTGCGCCACCAGTGGCCGGAGCTGCCACTGTGGGCGAACGAGGGGCTCGCCGAGCTGGCCTCGTCGCTCCTCGCGCGAGGCGATGAGCTGGCCCTCGGCCAGGGCATCGAACGACATCTGCGCCGGTTGCGCGAGGGCGGCTGGATGCCGCTCGCAGAGCTCTTTGCGGTGACCACCGAGTCACCCGTCTACACCCAGACGAATCGCTCGGCGCTGTTCTACGCCCAGTCCTGGCTGCTGGTCCATGAGCTCCTCGTGCAGCCGCCCGGGCGGCGGCTCGAGGCCGTGGACCTCTTCCGGCGGCTGTCGAGCGGTGAGCCGGCGGCGACGGCAGTCCCTGCCGCCCTGGGCTCGAGCCTGGCCGATCTCGAGGCGCGGCTACGGGCCCGCGCCGGCCGTGCTGGGCTCGCTGCGCTCACCCTGCCGGCGTCGGCAGCCAGCCGGCACCCGCCGCCGACCGCTGACCTCGCCTACGAGGTGGCGCTCTGCCATCTGGGTGACCTCCTGCTCGCCGAACGGCAGAGCGCCGAGCAAGTGCAACCGCAGCGCCTGCGTGCCGCTGAGGCCCACTTCCGGCTCGCCGCACGCCGAGCCCAGGAGCTGGGGGAAGCCTGGGGAGGGCTCGCCGAGGTCGCCCTTGCCAGGGGGCAGAGCCAGGAGGGGAAGCGTCTGGCCCGCCAGGCACTCGCTCTCGGCTCGCGCCGGGCCGAGACCCGCGTCGTCCTGGCAGACCTCCTGCTCGCGGAGCTCAACGAGCGGCCGGCCCTGGTGCGCGCCGGTAGCCAGCGAGAGCGATCGTTGCTCGAGGCTCGGCGTCTGCTGGCCGAAGCCCTCGCCGTGGCCCCCAACTTCGCCGAGGCCGAGGCCGCCCTCGGGCGCAGCTATGTCCTCGGTGCCGGAGATCCAACGCCGGGGATCGCCCACCTCGAGCGAGCTCGGGAGCTGCTGCCGGAACGCGATGACGTGGTCTTCAACGAGGCCATGCTCTGGGTGCGAGCGGGAGACCTGGCGCGCGCCTCGGCGCTCGTCGAGGGCGAGCTCGCCGGGCGTGGGCGATCGGACCTCGTCGCGCAGGCGCGGGAGGTGCTGGCGACGGCGCGGCAGGCGACCGAGAACGCGGCAGCGCAAGGCCTCGCCCGCCAGAACGAGGAGCTCGCGGCCGCCGTCGCCCTGGCTGACCGCGGCCTGGTCCTGGCGGCCCTGCAGCGCCTCCGCCACCTCTTGGCGGAGCCACTGCCGGACGAGCTGCGCTGGCGGGCGGAGAAGCTCGCCGAAGACCTCGACCGACTGCGTTGAGGCGCCGGCCTAGGCCGGCACGGCGAAGATCTTGAGCGTGGAGCCGATCAGGGTGAGCAGCCGCCGCGTCTCGTCGTAGCTCGGGTGGCGCAGGCGGAACCAGGCGTTCTCCAGGTAACCGAGGCGAAGGGGCTTGGTGGGTGAGCCGATCGCCGGCACGCTGGAGGCCGTCAGATAGGGTCCACAGAGCTTCCAGACCTGGTCGAGGCCCCGGTAGCCGGCGATCTTGCCTTCCTGGTTGGGACGGACCTGGACCGAGCCAGCCGCGAAGCGGCGCGACGGCTCCTGCTCGGTGCGGCCGCAGCTCACCGCCAGGGCCCACTCCCGATAGAGGTCGATCTGGTTGCCGGTGCAGTGCAAGTCCCACAGTCGCTCGCCCGGCGGTCGCGCGCCAATCTCCGAGAACCGCAGGCCCTTGGGGCCGAAGAACCACTCCATGTGGGTGGCCGAGGTCTCGATCCCCAGCAGCGTGATGACCTTGCGCCCGAGCTGGATCAGCTCCTGGTAGCCCGGAGCGTCCAGGCGATTGGTGGCGACGATCTGCGGTGCGACCTTGCGGTCCCCGAGGGCGACGAGGACGTTGGGGTAGTAGTGGCTGATGAACTCGTGACGGACCTCGCCCTGGACGGTGAGGGTGTCGTAGAAGCCCTCGTGCCCCTCGACGAACTCCTCGATCGCCACCGAGCTACCGCGGCCCAGGCCATGGGCGGCACAAGCCGCAGTGAGCTCCGCCGGCCCCTCGACGCGGAACGTCTTCTGCGCCCCCAGCCCGGCGCGCGGTTTGACGATCAAGGGGTAGCCCGCCTGCTCGGCGAAGGCGAAGGCCTCGGCTTCCGACGCCACGGCGGCGGAGGCCGCGCATGGGATGCCGGCAGCGCGCAGCGACTCCTTCATCACCGTCTTGTCGCGGCAGAGGATGGCTGCCTGGACCGAGAGGCCGGGCCGGGCCAGGGCCTCGCGCAGCTTGGCCGCCGGGAGGGTCAGCATCTCGTCGACCGCCTCGACGCGCTCGAAGGCGCCGGCCTTCTCGAGCTCACGCGCCGCGGCCAGGAGCTCGCTCTCGTCGAACAGCGACTTGACGGCGCAGTAGGCGTCGAGCCAGCCGCGCAGCTCGGAGTCGAGCGCCGCAAGCGGCCGGTGGCCGATACCGGTCACCCGGCAGCCCACCGCCTTGAGCGCGCGCACGTAGTCCCGATGCGGCGCGGGATGCTCGGGAGCGAGGAAGAGGACGTGCATCGAGGGGCTCGTGGCGGCGCATTCTAGCAGTCCCCCCAAGGGTGCGCCGGAGGGCTGCGAGATCGATTGACGACCGGCTGCGATCTCACTACAGTTAACGCGGTTGGAGCAACGGTACCGAGGGCTGGATCCAGCACGGGAGGGAGTCCGTCATGAGCTACGTCATCACCGAGAAATGTCTGGGCGAACGGTACGCGACCTGCGTCGCGGTATGCCCGGTCGATTGCATCAAGCCTGGTGACTACAAGGGCCAGGAGTTCATGATCATCGACCCGGAAGTCTGCATCGACTGTGGCCTCTGCTTGCCGGAGTGCCCGATCGGCGCCATCGTCGAGACCGAGGACGAGGACCCGGAGTGGGCGGCGATCAACCGCGAGCTGGCTCCCGAGTTCAACCAGAACCCGCCCGTCCCCGAGCGGCCGCGCAACGATCCGCCACGCCGGCCCGGCAACACGATCGTGAACCCCTGAGGCTCCCCTCATGGTGAGGAGCGTCGAGAGCGGCCGCCTGCGCCCGGGCGGGCGGTGAGGGCTTCCTTCCCCAGCCGGCATGCGCACCTATCTCGACCTCCTCCGCCACATCCTCGATCACGGCACGGACAAGCCGGACCGCACCGGCACCGGAACGCGGAGCGTCTTTGGCTACCAGATGCGCTTCGACCTCGGTGCCGGTTTCCCGCTTCTCACCACCAAGAAGGTCCACCTGCGCTCGATCATCCACGAGCTGCTCTGGTTCCTGAGCGGAGACACCAACGTCGCCAGCTTGCAGGCCCAAGGCGTTTCCATCTGGGACGAGTGGGCGGACGAGAACGGCGAGCTGGGGCCGGTCTACGGCCATCAGTGGCGAGCCTGGGGCACGGCGGATGGCGGGCGGGTCGATCAGATCGCCGCCCTCTTGGCGGGCTTGCGGCGCGATCCCGACTCGCGCCGTCACCTCGTCTCGGCCTGGAACGTGGGCGAGATCCCGCAGATGCGCTTGCCACCGTGCCACGTCCTCTTCCAGCTCTATGTCGCCAACGGCAGGCTGTCTTGCCAGCTCTACCAGCGCAGCGCCGACGTCTTCCTGGGCGTGCCGTTCAACATCGCCTCCTATGCTTTGCTCACCCACATGCTGGCGCAGGTCTCGGACCTCGAGCCCGGCGAGCTGGTGCACACCCTGGGTGATGCCCACCTCTACTGCAACCACTTCGAGCAGGCTCGCCTGCAGCTCAGCCGCGCGCCGCGGCCGCTGCCCACGCTGCGGCTGGACCCCGGGGTGCGCTCGCTCTTCGACTTCCGCTTCGAGCATGTGAGCGTCGAGGGCTACGACCCCCATCCGGGGATCCCGGCCCCGATCGCGGTCTGAACCGGTCGGGCGGCAAGCTCGCCGGCCCTCCCACCGAACATCGATGCAGATCTCGCTGATCGTCGCTGCCGCCCGCAACGGGGTGATCGGCCGTGACGGTGCCATGCCCTGGCACCTGCCCGCCGACCTTGGCCATTTCAAGGCGCTCACCTTGGGCCACCACCTGCTGGTCGGCCGCCGCACCTGGGAGGCGATCGGGCGCCCCCTTCCCGGGCGCACGATGCTGGTGCTCAGCCGGCGAGGTGGCCCGGATCCCGCTGGGACGCGGCTGGTGTCAACTCCCGAGGCGGCAGTGGCGGTGGCGCGGGAAGCGGGGGAGAACGAGCTCTTCGTGGCCGGCGGGGGAGAGGTCTATCGCCTGTTCCTGCCGCTCGCCGACCGCGTCTACCTCACCCGGGTGGAGGCGGAGCCGGACGGCGACGTCCGTTTTTCCCCGCTCGACCCGGCAGCCTGGCGGTGCATCGAGTCGGTGCCGCGGCCGGCCGACGAGCGCAATGCCCTGGCACTGTGCTTCGAGGTCTACGAGCGATCCGCCGACGGCGGCGGAAGCCTCAGCCAGCCGGAGCCAAGACCGCGAAGTTGACGGTGGCCTTGGCCACCAGCTCGCCGTCCTGGCTGACCTCGCCCTCGGCGACCGCCACGCTGCGCCCACGGCGCAGCAGGCGGCCGCGGGCGACGAGATGGCCTGCCCGGGCCCGCCGCAGCAGGTGGACGGTGACGCTGGCGGGCACCACCGCGACGCCAGTGGCCTGGGCAGCGACGATCTCGGCCATCGTGGTCAGAACGGCGAAGTGGATCGTCCCCGCCACCACCTGATGCTCCTCGCGGGTGTCGAGCTCGAGGCTCGTGCCGTCTTCACCCCGCCGCAGGCCGAGGCTCTCGTTGAAGTACATGCGGTCCTCCGGGGCAGGTTGGGGTTGGCGACAGGCTCAGAGCATGCCGAGCTGGAGGCGGGCGACTTCGCTCATCATCTCCATGCTCCACTGGGGATCGAAGACGAGCTCGATGTCCACGTCGCTCACCCCAGCGAGGCCCTCGATGCGGCGTTTGACGTCGTCGGTCAGGACGTCGCCCATGCCACAGCCCGGAGCGGTCAGCGTCATCTTGACGTGCACCCGGCTCGTGCCGTCGGGCAAGGGCTCGAGATGGCAGTCGTAGATCAACCCGAGCTCGACGATGTTGACCGGGATCTCCGGGTCGTAGCACTTCCGCATCTCGTCCCACACCCGGGTCTCGAGGTCGGCCGCGAGGTTGGCCGAGGGCAGCGAGGAGGCCGCGGCGGCCTTGCCGAGGGCGTCGGCGTCCTGCTCGTCGATGCGTACCAGCAGGCCGTAGGGCGTCATCACCGTGAAGGTGCCGCCGAGGGCCTGGGTGATGGTGACCTCGGTGCCGGCGGCCAGCGTGCTGCGGTTTCCTTCCGGGACCTGGATCACCGGGCAGTCGCGGCTGAGGGTGACTCTCTCTCTGGTTTCCATGGCGCCGTCCTCGTAGCCGACAAACAGTACCAAACGGGTCCCGTTTGAGGGAAGCCCGGTATCACGACGAGGCCGCTGCTAGGATCGGAGGGTCTTGGCGGGAGGGAGCATGCACCTCAACGACGACGAACGTGCGGTCCTCGATTTCCTCGAACAGAAGTGCCTGGCCTTGGGTCAGGTCCAGGCCGGCTACCTCTTCCGCCGCCGGGCGGTCGAGGCCGCCGCTGCCGCCCAGGGGGGTGGCTGGCAGACCGGGTTGAGTGGGCTCGCGGACAAGGGGCTGATCGCACCCCTCGAACGCGGCGACCGGTTCTACCTCACGGCCGCCGGCGCCAGCGCGCTGGGCGCTCCGCCGCCCAGCGCCGAGGCCTAACGGTAGAAGAGGGGAAAGCGCCGCGGCGCGGCTTCGTGCATCAGCTCGTAGACGGCTTCGAAGATCAGCTCGCGGTTCGGCTTCGAGAAATAGTCTCCGTCCGAGCCGTAGGCCGGCCGATGGTCAGTGGCAGGGAGCGTCCGCGGCTCGCTGTCCAGCCAGGCGTAGCCGCCCTGGTCTTCGATCACCTGTTGGAGCATGAAGGCCGAGGCCCCGCCGGGGACGTCCTCATCGACGAAGAGGATGCGGTTGGTGCGCTCCAGGCTCTGCACGATCCGCCCCTCGCGGTCGAACGGCAGCAGGGTCTGCACGTCGATGAGCTCGACCTCGATCCCCACCTTGGCCAGCAGGTCGCAAGCCTCGGCCGCGATGCGGCAACAAGCCCCATAGGTGACCAGCGTCACATCGCGGCCGGGGCGGAGGACCTCGGGAACGCCCAATGCCAAGCGGTAGTCGGTGAGGTTGCTCGGCAGCCGCTCCTTCGCGCGGTAGCCATTCAGCACCTCGATCACCAGGGCCGGCTCCTCACCGGCGAGCAGGGTGTTGTAGAAGCCCGCGGCGCGCGTCATGTCCCGCGGCACACAGACGTGCATGCCGCGCACGAGGTTGAGGATCCCGGCCATCGGGGAGCCGGAGTGCCAGATGCCTTCGAGGCGATGGCCACGGGTGCGCACGATCACCGGCGCCCGCTGGCCGCCGCAGGTGCGGTACGACAGGGTGGCGAGGTCGTCAGCCAGGCCCTGGAGGGCGAAGAGGATGTAATCGAGGTACTGGATCTCGGCGATCGGCCGCAGGCCGCGCAGGGCGAGGCCGATCGCCTGGCCGAGGATCGTCGCCTCGCGAATCCCGGTGTCACTGACCCGTTCGGCACCGTAGCGGGCCTGCAGGCCGGCAAAGCCCTGGTTGACGTCGCCGAGGGCGCCGACGTCTTCGCCGAAGGCGAGGACGCGCGGATCCCGCGCCAGCATGGCGTCGAAGCAAGCGTTGAGGATCTCGAACCCGTTGACGAGCGGGGCGTCCGCGGCGTAGTCGACGGGGACGCCGGCGACCGCGAGCGCCGAGCTGGGCGTTTCGTCGTAGAGCCAGCTGCCGTAGCGCTGCGTGTTCAGCTGCTCCTGCTGGCGTTTCCAATCACTCAGCCGCTGGCGCTGGGGAGACGGCTCCTGCCAGACCGCCAGCAGGGCCTCCTCGGCGGCGGCCAGGAGGTCACGCCGCAAGGCGGTGGGGCGGCGCAACAGGGCCGCTGAGGCGGCTTCGACCTGTTCACGCTGGGAGGCAACCTTGGCCAGATCGCTGGTCAAGGAGACCAGGGTGCGCAGCTCTTCGTCGATCGGTTGGCGGTAGGCCCGCCAGGCGGCGAGCTGCGCCTCCTTGACCAGCTGCCGTTCCTCGCTCTCCAGGCGCTCGAGCTCCGCTTCGCTGCTGGCGTCGATCTCCAGCAGCCACTGGCGCATCCTCGTGAGGCAGTCGTGCTCGGCCTCCCAGGCCAGCCGCTCGGGGCTCTTGTAGCGCTCGTGGCTCCCCGAGGTCGAGTGCCCCTGCGGCTGCGTGAGCTCCTTGACATGGATGACGGCGGGAACGTGATCTTGCCGCATCTGGTCGCTCACCTGGCGGTAAAGCGCGCAGAGGGCTGGGTAGTCCCAGCCCTGGGCGGCGAGGACCCGGACCCCGCTCGTCTCGCCCGCTGCCGGGTCGAAGCCGGCCAGGACGCGCGAGAGGTCTGCCTTGGTGATCTGCAGACGGTTGGGGACCGAGATCCCATAGCCGTCGTCCCAGATCGACAGCAGCATCGGGACGCCGAGCACGCCAGCAGCGTTGATCGCCTCCCAGAAGAGGCCCTCCGCGGCGGCGGAGTCGCCGATCGTGCCGAAGGCGATCTCGTTGCCCTGCCGAGAGAAGGAGCCCGCGATCTCCGGGAAGGCACGGTAGTACCTGGAGGCCTGAGCGAGACCGACCAGGCGGGGCATCTGCGAAGACGTGGGGGAGGAGTCGGCGGCGATGTTCCGCAGCTCGCACTGCGGTGCCCAGCTGCCGTCCGGGAGGATCAGCCGGGTCGCGAAGTGTCCGTTCATCTGCCGGCCGGCCGAGGCCGGGTCAGCGGCAAGGTCGGCGTGGGCGTAGAGCTGAGCGAACAGGTTCTCGACGGTCGTGAGCTCCGCGGCCAGCATGAACGTCTGGTCTCGGTAGTAGCCCGAGCGAAAGTCGCCTGGCCGAAAGGCCCGCGCCAGCGCCAGCTGCGGTACCTCCTTGCCGTCGCCGAAGATGCCGAACTTGGCCTTGCCGGTGAGCACCTCGCGGCGGCCCAGCAGGCTTGCCTGGCGGCTGCGATAGCCGATGCGGTAGTCGCGGACGAATCCGGCAGCGTCAGTGGATATTGGGCTCAGCCGCGTTGCGGGGCTGGTTGCGGGTGGTTCGGTCGTGGTCTCGATCGGCAAGGTTCACCCCCTGGGTGCGGCAGCGAGAGCGGCCGCGAAGGAGCTCGGTCTGCGGGACTCTCAGTATATCGAGACTGGCTCTCGGCGCTCTCCCCCGCGGGGTGGTACCCTCTCACGCCGGCGAGCGGCTCGGCTATGATCGGCGGGCATGCGACGCGTCGTCCTCGTCACCACCGGTGGCACGATCGAAAAGACCTACGACGAGCAGTCCGGCGAGCTGGCCAATCGCGGCTCGATCGTGCGCCGGATGCTCGCCGAGCTTCGTCTGGAAGACACCGTGGTGCAGGTCGTTGAGGTGATGAGCAAGGACAGCCTGGAGATGACGACCGCGGACCGCGAAGCCATTCTCGCGGCGGTGCGCGCAGCGTTGCCGGCCGGAGCGCCGAACGACCCGCTCGGCCTCGTCGTGCTCCACGGGACGGACACTCTGAGCGTCACCGGTGAGTTGCTCTGCCAGCGCCTGGAAGAACCTTGCGTACCGGTGGTGCTGACGGGAGCCATGCGTCCCTTCGAGATGAAGCGCTCCGACGCACTGCAGAACCTGACCGAGGCCATCTTCGCCGCCGGTGCGTTGTCTCCCGGGGTCTACGCCGTGGCACACGGCCGCGCCCTGCGTTTCCCAGGTGTGGTCAAGGATCGCGAGCGGGGAACCTTCGTCCTTGCCGAGGCCCTGGTCCCCGCGGAGGCGGATTGCGCCCTGCGGGTCGAAGTCCCATAATTCGCTTGGTTCCGCCAATACTCCTGCGGTGAGCGCCTCCGAGGGCGTCACTGGCAGGTCTGCTGCACGGTCAGCGGAGTGTCCCGCCCTTGAGAGCGACGGATTCCCGAACCGAGACCCTTCTGCTGAAGCTGGCTGTCGAGCGCGGTCTGCTCAACGAGAACGAGGTCGCCGCGCTGCCGGGGGAGGACCGCGGTGCGTCGCCACGGGGCTCGGGGCCGCCGGCAGGCACGCGGCTGCGGCGCCTGCTCCAGCAGGGGCGGCTCGACGAGCGGGACCTGGCGAGCCTGGAGGACGAGCTGGTCTCGCAGGAGATCACCCAGGTCGACGTGCCGTGGGCACCGGCCGGGCCTGGCCCGCGGAAGCGCCGAGCGAGCACCCCGCTGGCGAGCACCCCTCTGAGGTCCAGACGACACTCCGTCACGGTCCGTGACGACCTGGGCCCAGCTGCCACCGAGGGCGGTGAGCTAGGGGTCGCCGGTGGCGTCGACTGGCTGCAAGACACGATGACGGCCCCACCGTTGCCGCCGGACGCCGACCTCAGCTTTCTCGCCGGTTGGGATCGCTATGAGATCAAGTCGTTCCTCGGCGCCGGTGGCATGGGCCATGTCTATCGCGCCTTCGATCCGGCGCTCAAGCGCCAGCTCGCCCTCAAGTTCCTGCGCTTCAACGACCGCCCGCAGATGGAGCGCTTTCTGCGCGAGGCGCGAGCCCAGGCGCGGATCGAGCACGAGAACGTCTGCAAGGTCTTCGAGGTCGGGCAGGTCGGCGGCCGGCCGTACATCGCCATGCAGCTGGTCGAGGGCACCACGCTGATCGAGGCCGCCGAGCTGCTCACCCTCGAACAGAAGGTGCGGGTGGTGCAACAGGTCGCCTACGGCATCCACGCCGCGCACCGCATCGGCCTGGTGCACCGCGATCTGAAGCCGGGCAACATCCTCCTCGAGACCCGCGACGACGGCTCACTCCACCCCTACGTGGTGGATTTCGGGCTCGTCCATGACCAGGAGGCGATGGTCGTGACGCGCAGCGGGGCCGTGACCGGCACGCCGGCGTACCTCTCGCCGGAGCAGGCGCAGTGCACGCCCGTCGATCGGCGCAGCGATGTCTACAGCCTCGGCGTCGTGCTCTATGAGCTGCTGGTCGGCGTGCTGCCCCTGCGGGGGACCAGCTTGGCCGAGTCTCTGATCAAGGTCGTGGGCGAGGCCCCCTTGCCGCCGACCCGCCACAATCCGGCGATCCCCCGCGACCTCGAAACGATCGTCCTCAAGGCCCTCGAGAAAGAGCCGCAGCGCCGCTACGACTCGGCGCGCGCCTTCGCGGCGGACCTCGACCGCTTTCTCAACGGCGAGCCGATCCTGGCACGGCCACCCACGCTGAGCTACCGGCTCGGCAAGTGGGTGCGCCGCAACCAGGCCCTGGCGGGCGTGCTGGCGGCCTCGTCGTTCGTCTTGCTGGCGACCGCGGCGCTGTCGATGCGCGCGCAGCTCCGGCAGGCCGAACGCGCCCGGCTGCTGCAGCGCTTCACCGAGGAGGTCAGCAAGGTGGAGGCTGACCAGCGCCTCGCCGCCCTGCTGCCCAAGCACGACATCCGACCCCACCGTGACGAGCTTGCCGGCCGCATGCAGGAGATCGCGCGGGAGATGGATCGTCTCGGCGAGCTCGCCGCCGGGCCCGGCCACTACGCGCTCGGCCGCGGCTATCTGGCACTGCACCGCGAGGAGGAGGCGCTCGAGCACCTGCAGAAGGCCTGGGACCTCGGCTACCGCAGCCCGGAGATCGCTGCCGGGCTGGGCCGAACTTTGGCCGTGCTCTATCAGCGGACGCTGCTCGCCGAGGAGCCGCGCGGGCCCCGCGACCGCACCGAGAAACCGGCCCTGGCGGCCCCCGAACCGATGATCGCGGCCGACGTGGCGCGCGTCGACGACGTTTATCGCGAGCCGGCACTGCAGTACTTGGCGAATGCGGCCAGCGCCGAGGGGGTTGCACCGGCCGAGGCAGCCTACCTGCAGGCGATCGACGCCTTCTTCCGCCGTCGCTACGACCTCGCGAGCGAGCGCATCCAGCAAGCGCGGGCCCTGGCGCCCTGGCTCTACGAGGCCCATCAGCTCGAGGCCGAGGTTCTCGTCGAAGAGGCCGAAGAGCACTTCCAGCAGGGCGACTACGCGCTGGCCCTCGACCGCTCGCGGCAGGCCGGCGAGGTGTACGCGGCCCTTCTCGAGGTAGCGCGCAGCGATGCCACGCTCTACGCCGCCGACTGCCGGCGGGCCGTGCGCGCGATCGCCTTCGAGCTCGAGCTGGCGCGTTTCAACGAGGCGGCGGCCCACTGGGCCCTCGCCCGCTGCGACGAGGCCCTGGCCATCGATGCCGACCTCGCGGAGGCCCACACGCTCAAGGCCAACTTGCTGTCACGGTGGGCGCGCTACGAGGTGTACTTCCGCCATGACCCGACGCCACGGCTGACGACAGCCATCGGCGAGGCGGCAGCGGCCATCGCGCTCGACCCGCGGCAGGCGGAAGCCCACCGCTACATCGGCTCCGCCAGCCTGGTGCAGGCGCGTTGGCAGCTCGATCGTGGAGAGGACGCTCTGCCCACGCTCGAACGAGCGCTGGCGAGCGCCAACCGTGCCCTGGCTCTGCAACCGGCGCTGCGCAGCGCCCTGCTGGTCCGCGGCAACGCAGCGGCCCTGGTGGCGGAGACCCAGGCCGGCGGCGGGCTCGACCCGCGCCAGGCCGTCGATACGGCGCTCGCCGCCTATGACCAGATCACCCGTCTCAACCCGTTCGATCCCTACCCGGTCAACAACTCCGGCAAACAGCTCGACCTGCTCGCCTCCTACGAGCTGGCGACCGGCCAGGACCCGCTTCCGACCCTGCAGAGGGCCCTCGACGCCTATCGCCGGGCGGCCGAGCTCAGCCCCCGCAACGCCTTCTACCAGACCAACGTCTGCAACGCTTACCTCAACCGCGGTGACGTGCTGCTGCGCCGGGACGAAGACCCATCGGCCGAGCTGGCGAAGGCGAAAGAGAGCTGCCAGAAGGCGCTCGAGATCTCCACGCTCCACCTCAACGCCTTCGCCAACCTGGCGGCGATCGGCGAGGCGTCGGCCGGCTGGGAGATCTCCCAGGGGAAGGACCCGTCGGCCTCTCTCAAGGCCGGCTTCGCGGCCCTGGCGCACTACGAGGAGAAGGGCGAGAGGGATGCCTTCTCGAGCTTCCAGGCCGCGCGCCTCCACCGCCTGGTCGGGCGCTGGCAGGAGCGCCTCGGAGCTTCACCGCGCGCCGCCTACCAGCGAGCCCAAGATGCCGTCGAGGTCGGGTTGGCGGTCAACCCGAGAGACACCGATCTCTGGTTGGAGGCCGGCGAGCTGGCCCTGGTCCGTGCGCGCGCTACCGGTGGCGGTCGCGGCGACCGTTTCCTCGACGACGGTCGGCGGGCCGTCGAGCATCTCCTGGCCCTCAATCCGCGCCACGCCCGCGGCTACGCCCTGGATGGTGAGCTGCTGCTGATGGCTGCCGAAGGGGCCGCCTCGCCAGCGGAGGCGACTGCGCTCGCCCAGCGCAGCGCCGCGGCCTTCGAGGTCGCTTTCGGCTTCAACGCTCGCCTGCGCCGCGGCCTCGAGAGGGCGGTCGAGGAAGCCCGGCGGCGGGCCGGGCTCACCGCACCCTGAGGGCTCGCTGGTGGGGCGAGGGCGATCGGTGGCAGTTTCCACTGTTCCCTTTTCGAGAGAGGAACTTGCGTGATGAAGAAAGACGGTCGTACCTCAGCTCGCTCCCGCCGCGGCGAGGGCCGCCCAACGGCCCGCACCGCGCCCGCGCCTGAGCCAGCCGCCACGGCCGAGGCGCAGCGGCGGCTGGCTGCCTTTAGGGCGTACCGGCAGCGGATGAACGAGCGAATCCTCGGCACCGGCAACCTCGGCTACAAGCGCATGTACGGCCTCGACTCCGCGGCCTACCGGGACGCAGCCCTCGACGGCCGCACCAAGGAGCTGCTCGGGCTGGTCGCTTCGTTGGTCCTGCGCTGCAACGACTGCGTGGACTATCACCTCGATCGCGCCGTGGCGGTGGGTTGGAGCGACGCCGAGATCGAGGACGCGATGAACGTCGGGCTGGTGGTCGGCGGCACCATCGTGATCCCGCACCTGCGCCACGCGATGGAGACGCTCGACGCCCTGCGCGCCGAGGCCGGCGAGGGGTAGCGCGGCGAGCGCTCAGGGTACGGCGTGGGGAGCCTCGAAGGCGGCGTCCTCCCAGACCCGCGCCGCGAGCGCTTCGCGGAGCGCTTCGACGGCATCCCAGAGGTCGACGAAGCGGACGTAGAGCGGGGCGAGGCCGAAGCGCAGCACGTCCGGCGGCCGGAAGTCGCCGACCACGCCGCGAGCCGCCAGGGCCTGGATCAAGGCCTCAGCATGAGGGTGGCGGAAGGCGACCTGGCTGCCGCGTCGGGCCGCTTCACGCGGGGTGAGGAGAGTGAGCCCGGCGGCCGGGCACCGCGCCTCGACGAGGGCGATGAAGGTCTCGCTGAGCGCGAGGGACTTCGCTCGCAGCTGCTCGAGCGGGGCGGCGAGCACCGTCTCGATCCCCACCTCGAAGGCGGTGAGCGCGAGCACGGGAGGAGTGCCGGTCTGGAAGCGGTCGATTCCCGCGGCCGGTTGGTAGGAGGGCTCGAAACCGAACGGCCGGCGGTGCCCGAGCCAGCCGCTCAAGGGGTTCTCGGCCGCCGCCTGGTGGCGCCTGGCGACGAACAGGAAGGCGGGCGCTCCGGGGCCGCCGTTCAAGTACTTGTATCCACAGCCGACGGCGAAGTCCGCCGCCGCGGCGCCGAGCTCAATAGGAACGGCGCCGGCGCTGTGCGAGAGGTCCCAGACGACCAGGCCTCCCGCGGCGTGGACGGCCGCGGTGATCCCGGCGAGGTCGTGCAAGGCGCCGCTGCGGTAGTCGACATGGCTGAGGACCACGCAAGCGACGTCCTCGGCGAGGGCTGCCAGCGGCGCTTCTGCCGTCACCACCTCGAGCTCCCGGCCGCTGAGCCGCACCAGGCCGTCGAGCACGTAGCGATCGGTGGGGAAGATGCCTGCTTGCGTGACGATCCGGCGGCGGGCGGGCCGCAGTGCGCAGGCCGCCGCGACCACCTTGAAGAGGTTGACGCTCGTCGAGTCCGCGACCAGGACTTCGTCGGCCTCGGCGCCGAGGAGGGGCGCGAGCCGTGCACCCAAGCGGCGTGGCAGCCCGAGCCAGTCGTGGTGGCTCCAACCGGCGATGAGCGCCTCGCCCCATTCTCGACCGACCCGCGCCGCCAGCCGGCCGGCGGTGGCGCGGGGCACGGGGCCGAGCGAGTTGCCGTCGAGGTAGATCAGGCCCGCCGGGAGCTCGAACAGCTCGCGCAGGCCGCGGAGCGGCTCTTCAGCGTCGAGCTCGAGCGCCGCGGCGCGGCTCCTCGGTGGCGTCACGAGGCGTCCCTCAAGCGCGCCCTTCAAGCGGCGTCCCTCACAGGGGCCGGCGCGACGGCAGCAGAACGTTGGCGGTGAGCAGACCGGTGACCAGCGCCACCGCCACCAGCACCATGCTGAAAGCGGTCTGGACGCCGGAGAGCACGTCCTCGGCGAGGAGGGCGTTGACGCTCCTGAAGCCGAGACTGCCCGGCACCAGCACCATCAAGCCCGGCAGCTGGGTGATCGCCCCGGGCCGGCCGAGCAGGCGGCCGACCAGGTTGCTGCCCAGGCCGACGGCGAGGGCACCGGCGAAGGCACCCAGCTCGCGGCCGAAGAGCTCGGCACCGAGCTGGCCGGCAAAGACCGCCAGGGCGACGCCGGCGAGCACCCAGCGGTAGTCGCGCGGCGGGGCCTGGAAGAGGACGAGGAAGGCCAGAGAGGTTGCCAGCAGGGCTGGGAAGGTCGTCCACGCCGCCAGCGGCACGGCAGCCACCGCCGGGGTCGCAGCGACCAGCTGCGCGGCGATCCGCTGGCCCAGGGCGACGCCGAAGCCCAGCATCACGAAGGTCGTGAGCGCTCCAGCCAGGCGGGCGCTGCCCGACACCAGGTGCCGGTTGGCGAGCTCGGACATCGCGACGGTGAGGCTGAGGCCCGGCACGAGGGGCAGCATGCTGGCGAGGAGCAAGACGGAAGGTGCGATCGGCCCCCACGGCGCCGGCAGGGCGGCACAGCCGCCGGCGGCAACGGCCGCCAGGGCCGCCGAGAGAAGCTCCACCAGGCGGCCCGAGTTGGGCCGCGGCGCCAGCAGGCGGGCGAGCGCGACGAGGACCGAGCTCAAGGCGAGGGTGGCCAACACCTCACGCCAACCGCCGCCGAAGAACACCGTGGCCGAAGCGCAGGAGAGGGGGGCCGCCGCCACCACCAGGCGGCCCCGGTAGCGCGGCTGCTCGGTGAGGATGGCGTCGACCTCCCGGCTCGCCGCCGGCACGTCCACCGCACCGGTGGAGAGGTCCGCCAAGAGCTCTTCGAGGCGGGCCAGCTTCTCGAGATTGGTCTCGCCCTGCTCGGCGCGCACGAGAACTGTGCGCGCTGCGTCGCCGTCACCGAAGGAGGCGAAGATCGCTGTCGGGGTCGAGAAGAACTGGCCGCTCAGCCCCAGCCGTGCACAAAGCGCCCCGAGCGCTAGCTCGAGGCGATGCGAGGGCGTGCCGAAGGCATGCAGGGCTCGGCCCAGGCTGACGACGAGGCCGCTCGCCTGGGCTACTGCATCGCCGCCACCAGCAGGCGGTCCGTCGGCCGCTTGCTGCTCTTGGGCCGCGGGCTGGGAGAGATCGGGCATGCGGGCTTGGGAACGAAGGCGCTGGTCGTGGGGCTCGCCGTGGCCAGCCTCGAACCGGCATCGAGCGCTGCCGCGAGATCCTGCCACAGGTCGCGCGCCGTCTCCAGGCCCACCGAGAGTCGGAGGAGGCCGTCGGTCACCCCGCTCGCCCGCCGCTCCGCCTCGGGGACGGCGCGATGGGTGAGCGCGGCCGGGTGCTGGATCAGGGTGTCGATCGAGCCCAGGCTCACGGCCGGGGTGATCAAGCGCAGGGACTCCATCACCCGGGTCGCCACCGGCAGGCCACCATGCACCTCTAAGCTGATCAGCGAGCCGGGGCCGCGCATCTGGCGCCCGATGAGGCGGTGTGGATCACAGGCCGCGAGCCCGGGGTAGAGCACCTGCGCGACCGCCGGATGCTCGCCTAGCCGCTCTGCCAGCTCGGCCGCCGTCTCCTGTGCGGCCCGTACCCGCAGAGGCAGCGTCGGCAGGCCGCGGTGGAGGAGATAGGCGGCGAGGGGATGGAGCAGCGCCCCGGTGACGATGCGCACCCGGCGCAGCGCCGCCGCCCACTCCTGGTTGGTGACCACCGCACCGGCCACCACATCGCCGTGGCCGCCGAGGAACTTGGTGGCGCTGTGCAGCACCATCGCGGCGCCGTGACGCAAGGGCTGCTGCAGCACCGGCGTGGCGAAGGTCGAGTCGACGAGCACGGGCACCGCACCCGCCTGCGCCACCACCGACTCGATGTCGACGAGGGCGAGGGTCGGGTTGGCAGGCGTCTCGGTCACCACCAGAGCGGTGTCGGGGCGCACGGCGGCGGCGATCCCCGCCGGTTCTGCCCAGGTCACCTCGTTGCCGAGCAGGCCGCTCGCCAGCAGATGGTCGCTGCCGCCGTAAAGCGGCCGCGTGGCCACGATGTGGTTGCCGCGTTCGCGGGTGGCCAGCAGGCAGGCGGTCAGCGCCGCCATCCCGGAGGAGAAAGCGACCGCGGCCTCGCCGCCCTCGAGCTCGGCGAGCGCCGACTCGAAGCGGGCGACGGTGGGGTTGTGCAGGCGGGCGTAGATCGAGGGGCCGGCCGGTTCACCACCGGCGAGCATCGCGTCGAAGCTCGCGACCCCGGCCGCGAGGTCCGGCACGGGGTAGGTGGAAGAGAGGTCGAGCGGTGGGGCGTGGACCCCCATGTCGAGGAAGTCCCAACGCCCGGCATGGACAGCAGTCGTGTCGCTTTCGAGGTCTGTGGGCCGAAGTTTCTTCTCTCTCATGCCTTCAATTCTGCCAGGATTGATGGCCGATGAGCCGATCTCCGAACTGAGTTCAGACTGGAGGCGTCATGCGAGAGCTCGACCGAATCGACTTCGACATCCTGGCGGAGCTGCAGAAGAATGCTCGCTTGCCGAACAAGGAGCTGGCGGAGCGGGTGGGGGTGGCCGCGTCCACTTGTCTCGAGCGGGTCCGCCGGCTCTATGCTGCGAAGGTTCTGCGCGGCTTTCATGCCGAGGTCGAGCCGCGCGCCATCGGCGTCCGCCTGGAAGCGATGATCTCGGTCCGCCTGGCGCGCCACTCGCGCAAGCAAGTCGTCGCCTTCCGCGAGCACGTCCTCGCCTTACCGGAGGTGGTGCGGGTCTACCACCTGGGCGGCATCAACGACTTCATGAGCCACGTGGCGGTCCGCGGCTCGGACCACCTGCGCGACCTCGCCCTCGGCTCGCTCACCACCTGGCCCGAGGTCGCCCATCTCGAGACGGCGCTGATCTTCGAGCACATGGCAGCGCCGGTCTTCCCGGCCTATCCGCCGGCCGAGACGGCCGGCTAGCCGCCTGCCCGCAGAGTGGCGACGAGGTTCGGCAACAGCTCCTCGGCGGGTGCTTGCAGATGGTGGAGGCCCGGCTGGGCGGCGATGGTCAGCTCGCCCGGGTCCACCGCGAAAACCGGAGCACCGTTCCAGACGGCAGCGCGGATCACCAGCTCGGTGGCCCCCACCGCGAAGGAGGTGCCCACGAAAAGCACGGCGTGCATCCGCTCGACGGCGTCCTCGACCCGGCGCCACTGGTAGTCCTCGTGGTCCGAGTAGTACTCGTCGAACCACAGCACGTGTTGGCGCAGCAGGCTGCCGCAGGCCGGGCAGCGGGGGAGGTTCGCCGCGCACGGCTCGCGCTGGAAGGCGGTGAGGTCGACCGCGGAGCGCGGCAGCGAGCCCCGCGGGGCCCCGAGATGGCAACCCTCGCGGCTGCAGCGCACGCGGTCCGCCGAGCCGTGGACCTTGACCAGCCGTTGGGAACCCGCTTGCTCATGCAGAGTGTCGATGTTCTGGGTGACGAGCAGGAACTCGCCGCCTCGCCCGCAGTGCCAGTCCTCCAGCGCGGCGAGCGCGTCATGGGCCGGGTTGGGCCGGGCGGCGAGGACGCGCTCGAAGCGCTCCAGGTACCACCTCCAGGAGCCGACGGGGTCACGGCGGAAGTAGTCGAGCGTACCGAGCGTGGTCACGTCGTGCTTCCAGATCGCCCCCGGGTCCTGGCCGCGGAAGGTGGGGATGCCGCTCGCCAGGCTGATCCCGGCGCCGGTCACCACCAGGAGGAGCCCGCGGTCGAGATGGCGGAGGGTAACTGCCAGGTCTTTGGGAGTCGGTGTCTCGTCAGCCATGACAGCTTTGGGGGAATGCGCCGCCTCGCTGAGCCGTAAGATAGCGCCAAAGTGAGCCCCGTTTCGCCCCTGTCGCCGGCAGCGCCCGGCCCGCCGCCGTTGATCGCGCTCCTGCGCTGTCCGCGCTGCGCCCGCCGCTATCGGCTGGCTGCGGCCCAACCCGGCGAGAGGCTGCGCTGCCGCTGCGGCGCCGTCCTCTCGGTCCCCGTGGCAGCGCCGCACGCCGCGGCGGTGGTGCGCTGCTCGAGCTGTGGCGGACCGCGGGCTGGGGAGGCGCGCAGCTGCTCCTACTGCGGCGCCGAGTTCACCCTCCGAGAGACCGACCTCGGTGGCCTCTGCGGCAACTGTCTGGCACGAGTCAGCAGCCGGGAAAGCTACTGCCACTCTTGCGGTACGCCCCTGCAGCCGGACGAAGATGCGGGCGGGCTCGACCCTCGCCCCTGCCCGGCCTGCCAGAGCAAGTCCAGCCTTCACAGCCGTCGCCTCGCCGGCACTCAGGTCTCGGTGCTCGAATGCCGCGGTTGCGCTGGCCTCTGGTTGGGCCGCGATGCCTTCGAGCAGCTCACCACGCAAGCGCGCGCCGGGAGCCTTCAGCCCTGGGGAGAACCGGCTCCGGCCACGCGCCAGGGCACCTCCCGGGAGCGCCATGAGGGGCCGCTCTATCGCTCCTGCCCGCAGTGCTCGCGTTTGATGCACCGCCAGAACTTCGGCCGGACGAGCGGTGTGATCATCGACGTCTGTGGCCAGCACGGCGTCTGGTTCGATGCCCATGAGCTCGACCAGCTGCTCGCCTGGGTGCGGCGTGGCGGCCTCGAAGCGGCCGCCAAGAGGGAGGCGGAGGAACGAGCGGCAGCCGAACGCGCCCAGCGGGTGGAACGGCACGCGCGGGAGGCCGAACCGACGCTGCTCGGCGAGTTCCCGGCAAGCCGCGAGACCCCCTTCGACAGCCCGCTCGGGGACTTTTTCGTCGATCTCGTGGACCTCGCACGCGGCTGGCTCCGAGGCCGGCTCGGCTGACTCTCCGGGGCCCGTTGCGCGCAGACGATCGGGCGCCGACCCTGCTAGGATCCGCGGCGATGAGTGCCCGTCTGCCGCGGAACGTCCACGTCCTTCCCTTGCTGTCTCTGCCCATCCTGGCAGCCCTGGCGAGTGGAGCCGCTGCCCAATCCGAGGCCCTCGCGGCCCGCAGCGCCCAGGGTGAGTTGCTGGCCTACACCACGAGCGACCGCGCCGTGCGAGTGGTGGGTCCCGGCGATCACGCCGCGACGATCGCTCTCGAGCCCGGCTCCCGCCTGGCTGCCTTCACCGCTCTCGACCAGGGTTGGCTCGCCGTCAGCGAGACCGCGATGCCTGCCGGCGGCCGGCAGCTGCGGGCGTTTCTCGGCGACCTGGGTGAGGTCCATGAGCTGGCCCTGCCCAGCAACCGCGAGGGTGCGCTGGCGACCGGCCCGGTGCCACTCGTCGGTGGCGGTTCGTTCCGCGGCCTGGCCTGGCTCGAGGGCGACGGCGATCGCAGCCTGCGGGTGCGCGCTGCGGCCTGGGACGGCCAGGGTCTGCAGGCCGTCGAGCGCGTGTCGAGCCAGGGGCCGGGAAGCCAGACGGCCCTCACCGGCGTTGTGCTCGCCGACGGCAGCTGGCTTCTGGTGTGGAGCCGCTTCGACGGCGAGGACACCGAGCTGGTGTGGAGCCAGCGGCGGGACGGTGCCTGGAGCCCGCCAGCACCGGTCTCGGCCGACAACCGGGTGCCAGACGTGCTGCCGGCGCTCCTCGCCACGCCGGACGGTGCGCTGCTCGCCTGGAGCCGTTATGACGGCAACGACTACCGGCTGCTGCTCGCCCGCTTCACGGGGCAGGGCTTCGAGGCAGAAGCGATGATCGGCCCCGCAGGTTCCTTCGAGCCTGGCTTCGTGACCAGCCAGGGGCGCACCCTCCTGCTCTATGCCGCGGCCGTTCCTCGTCGCTGGGAAGTCTTGGAGCTCGCCGGCGACGGCGCGGTGCGCGGCAAGGCCGCGGTGGCGCGGAGCGGCGAGAACCGCCCCCTCCTCGCCCTCGATCCGGCGACACGGGAGGTCGTCCTACGCTGGCCGCTCGCCGAGCGCGAGCTGCGCGCGACCCTCCGCGCGACCCTTCAAGGGGTGCCGCGATGAGGACCGACCGCTGGTTTCCGCTCTGTCTGACCCTGGGCCTCTTGGCTTCGGCCGCGGCGGCACAGACCCGCTACGTCGCCTTCGGGGACAGCATCACCTTCGGTGTCGGCGACAGCGCCGAGGGGGCTCCCGGCTACCCGGGCCGCCTGCAGGCCCTGTTGGTCGGCGCCGGCCAGCAGGCCGAGGTGCTCAACCGCGGCAGGGGCGCCGAGCGCACCGTCGAGGGCTTGACCCGTCTCGACAGCGTGCTGGCGGCCGACGGTGGCGACGTACTGCTGCTGATGGAGGGCTCGAACGACGTCTCGCGGGGCTTTGCCGTCGAAGATACCCAGTTCAACCTGGCGCAGATGGCCCTCAAGGCCGAGGCGCGCGGGATGGCGGTGATCCATGCGACGACCATCCCGCGGATCCCCTCGGCGCCCGTCGACAGCGAGAACGTCACCAACCAACGGCTGAACCAGCTCATCCGCCACATGGCCGGCGTGCGCAACCGCCGCCTGGTGGACAACTTCCAGGTCTTCGGCGGCCAACCCAACCTCTTCGCCTCCTACTACTGGCTCGATGCCGAAGACCTCGTCGGCCATCCCAACGCCACCGGCTACGACTTGATGGCCCAGGCCTTCTTCCAGGTCATCACCGGCGTCGACCGGGTGCCGCCGGTCGATGGGGTCGTCTCGCCGGCGAACGGCGCCTCGGGGGTCAGCTCGGGCGCGCGCATCGAGGTCGAAGTCCTCGACTTCGGCGCCGGGATCGACACCTCGGGCACCCGCTTGCTGGTCAACGGCTCCGAGGTGGGCGCCGAGCTCACCGCAGGGACTCGCCTCTCCCAGCTGGTCTACGCGCCGACGACCCCGCTCTCGGGCGTGGTCTCGGTCACCCTGCGAGCGCGCGACCTCGCGAACCCGGCGAACACCGTTGAACGGGAGATCTCGCGCTTCCTGGTCGCCGGGACCGCCTTCCTGCTTGGCGACGTCGACGCCGACGGGCGCGTGGACGGTGCGGACCTGGTGACCTTCGCGCGGCGCTTCGGCTCGCGGGATGGCGAGGCGCTCTACCGCGTTGGCTTCGACCTCAACCGAGACGGAGTGATCGACGGCCTCGACCTCGCGATCCTGGCGTCGAACTTCGGCCGTTCGAGCTCCTGAGAGGCCGGCCGCCCGACCTTGCACCCATCCGGCCTCAGCCCTGCGAGCACCGCCTTGCGGATCGGTGTCCTCGCTCATAGCTTCCCGCGTTTCGCCGGCGACACCCATGGCCCATTCGTCAAGCGGCTCTCCGAGTCGCTCGCCGCGCGCGGCCATCGGGTGACGGCCCTGGTGCCTTTCGACGTCGAGCTCCGGTCCGATCCGGCGACACCGCTCGAGATCCGCTCCTTCCGCTACGTCTGGCCCGATCGCTGGCATCAGCTGGGGTACTCCCGCACCCTCAAGCGCGACGTCGGGATGCGCCTGGGCAGCTATTTGCAGTCGCCGCTCTATTTCTTCTTCGGGCAGCGGGCCCTCGCCCGGCTGGTACGCGAGCGGCAGCTCCAGCTCATCCACGCGCACTGGATCCTCCCCAACGGCTACATCGCTGCCCGCGCCTGCCGGCGCCTGGGCATCCCGTATGCCGCCACCCTGCACGGCTCGGACGTATTCATGGCCGAGCGCAACGCCCTCTTTCGCCGCCTGGCGACCGAGGCCCTCGCCGGCGCCGCCTACGTCACCTCCTGCAGCCCGGAGCTCAAGGACCGGCTGGTGGCGGTGGCCGGCGGAAGGTGGGCCGAGAAGGTGCACCTGGTGGCGAATGGCACGGACCTCGTTCCGGCCGAGACAGCGGATGCGACGGCGCTGCGCCGGCGGCACGGGTGGGAGGCGGACGCGCCGTTGGTGGTGGCGGTGGGCCGCCTGGTCGACAAGAAGGGGTTCGACGACTTCCTCAAGGCCGGGCCGGCGCTCCTCGCGGCGCAGCCGGCAGCCCGCCTGGTGATCGGTGGCGGCGGCGAGCTGCGGCCCGAGCTCGAGGCGCTGGCCGGCCAGCTGGGGATCGCCCAGCGGGTGAGCTTCACGGGCGGCCTCTCCCATCCCGAGGTGCTCGCGCTGATCGCCGCCGGGACCGTCTTCGTGATGCCGTCCGTGCGCGACCGTCGGGGCAACGTCGATGGCTTGCCCGTGGTGGTCCTGGAGGCGATGGCAGCCGCCCGGCCGATCGTCGCCAGCGACGTCTCGGGCATCCCGCTCGCGATCACCGACGGCGAGACGGGCCTGTTGGTCGCGGAGCGGGACCCGTCCTCGCTCGCCGCTGCGATCGTCCGCCTGCTGGCGGAGCCGGAGCTCGGCCAGCGGCTTGGCGCCGCAGCGCGCCAGCGGGTCCAGCGCGAGCTCAACTGGCCGGCGATCGCCGCGATCCACGAGGAGCTGGCGTTGGCCGCGGTGGCGGCCGGCGGCCGGCGGGGCAGCCGTGCAGGCTGAGCTCACGCGGCTGGTGCGCTCCGCCGTCGGTCCGCTCGCCGTGCTGGCGGCGGCGGCCGCCATGGTGCTCGGCACCTGGCAGGGCCTCGGCGAGCTGCTCGATGGCTTCCCCCTGCTCCTCCTGGCATCTGTCCGTGACGCGATGCTCTGGGCGCTCGCGGCCCTCGCCGGCTTCCTGATCGCCTTCGCCTTGCTCGTCGCCGTGCTCGCGCGGCGTCGTGGCCAGCTGCCGTCGCGGCGCGGCACTTTCCTTGCTGCCTACCTCGCCGGTGCGCCGATCCTGGCGGTTGCCGGCTACCAGGCGAACTGGGCCTGGGGCATCCGTCCCTCGCAGCTCCTCACCGCCGATGCCCTGCTGCGCAACCTCGGCCTGCTGGCCCTGGGAATCGCCGTCCTCAGCGCGGTGGCGGTCTGGCTCTGCCGCCTTGCCGCGCTCGACGAGGACCCGCCGGCCGGCCTGGGCGTCGGCGCTCCGCTCGCCGCCGGCCTCTGTGCGCTCCTCGCGCTCGGCCTGCACCTCGCCTTCCGCCAGCCGGCGCCAGGCACGCCGCCGACCCCGATCATCGTCATCCTCATCGATGCGCTGCGGATGGACGAGCTCGCGGTCTACGGCTACGAGCGGCAGACCTCGCCGGCGATCGACGCCTTCGCCCGCGACGCCGTCCGCTTTCGGCAGGCCATCGCCCAAAGCACCTTCACCAAGACGAGCGTCGCCTCGCTGTTCACCGGGCGCAACCCCTTCGAGCACGGTCTTTACTGGGGGAGCCACCGTGACGAGTCAGGAGCGCTGACCTCCGACGTGCTGACCGAGGAGGAGGTCACCCTCGCCGAAGCCCTGCGCGAGCGGGGCTACCTCACCACCGCCTGGGTGCAGAACAGTCACCTGACGGCGGCGAGCGGCTTCGGCCAGGGCTTCGTGCTCTACAACGCCGACCAGGGCCCGGCGCCACGCCTCCTCGATCGCTTCGAGCGCTTCGCTGGCGGTCCTGGTCGCCGCTACGGCTTCTTCTCCTACCTCCACCTCATCGATCTGCACGATCCCTACCGGCCGCAGCCGCCCTACGACACCCTCTTCGGACCGACGGCGGGTGCCTACGAGGGCATCGACCTCGACGCCTGGGGAGCGACGCTCGAAGCTATCCGCCGCGGCGAGCGGACCCTGCCCGCGGCGCAGATCGCAGAGCTGCGCCGGCTCTACGACGGCGAGCTGCGCGCTGTCGACGACCGGCTGCGCCGCACCTTCGAGCGCCTGCGCGCCCTCGGCCTCTACGACAAGAGCCTGATCGTGCTCACCGCCGATCACGGCGATGCCTTCGGCGAGCATGGCGCGATCTCGCACTCGACGGTGCCGTACGACGAGCTGGTCCGGGTGCCGCTCCTCGTCAAGATGCCCGGCGGAGTGGCCGCCGGCCGCGTCGTCGAGGAGCAGGTACGGCTGATCGACCTGATGCCGACCCTGCTGGAGGTGGCCCGGGCGCGGCCGCCGCGTGGCGTCTCCGGCTGCAGCCTCCTGCCGCTCATTCTCGGTACGGGGAGTCGCGGTGACGAATGCCGGGTCGCGGTCAGCGAGATCGCCGAAGAGGGCGCGGCGCCGGTCGTCGCCATCCGCCGCGATGGCTTCAAGTACATCCACCACGAGAAGCGTGCAGCCGAGCTCTATGACCTGGCGAGCGACCCGGCCGAGCAGCACGACCTGCTAGCCACGGCACCCCCGCTCCTCGCCGACCTCCACCGCCGGGCACTGGCCGTCATCGCCCAGCGCAAGCAGCTCTCGGGCCGGCGCATGGACCTCGACGAGCGCACCATCCGTGAGCTCAAGGCCCTGGGCTATCTGAAGTAGCCCCGCTCTCGGTCAGAGTGAAGCTGGTGAGCGTGCCGCCCGGCCCCAGCTCGGCGTAGACGAAGTACTGGTCCTCGACCGCGAGGGCGAGCGCGGCCGTGCCATCGCGCAGCGGTACGCGGGCGACCTCGTGGTTGCCGGCGTCGCGCACGCTGACCTCGCCCGCGCCGCTGCCGGCCACCCGCGCCAGGTAGGTGCCGGCGCCGAGCCTGCCCTTGAGCAGGGCCCACTGGCCCGCAGCGGTGAAGGCGACCTCACCGCTCGCCTGGCGCATCCCGTCATCGCTGAGCCAGCAGTCGGGCGCGGTGCAGCCCAGGGCCGAGAGTGGCCTGGGCTGCGCCGCGGGGAGGCGATAGAGGCGGATCTCCGGGCCGCGGTGGCGGGCCGAGGGCTGCCAGCTCGCCACGAGCTGGAAGTGGGCGAAGAGCTCCCGGTAGCGTGCCGCCGCGGCCGCGAGCGCCGGGTCGCTCTGGTGCTCCGGCCGCAGGAAGCGGTCATAGGCCTCACTCGCCAGCAGCAGGTAATCGTAGGGAGGCGCTGCGAGCTCTGCGCGCGGCACACGGATCGCCAGGCGAGGACGCCGCGAGAAGTAGCGCGGGGGAGGGGCCAGCTCCGGGGTGTAGGCCTCCTGCACGAAGGTGGCGCCGGGCGGCACGTGTTGGCGGATCCAGCGCAGGGCCTCCTCCCGGGTCGAGGGCGAGGCCGCGGCGTAGAGCTGCCGCCAGGTGGCCTGGGCCGGCGCGGCGAGGGCGGCGAACGACAGGGCGACGAGGGCTACCCGCCGTGCCTGGTGAGTTGAGAGGTGCCACCAGGTGGCGACCCACCACGCGAGACGGCTGGCCAGGGTGGCGAGGCCGACGGCCAGCAACACGGCGAAGATGGCGTGGAGGGCCATCAGGTTGCGGCGGACGGCGATCTTCATGGAGAGCAGGAGCAGGAAGTGGAGGATGGGGAAGGGGAGCATGCGGAGGACGCGCCGGGCCGCCTCGCCGCGCAACAGCAGGAGGCCTGCGAACCCGAGCAGGAGCGCCCCCGCGCCGAAGGCGTAGCGCAGCTCACCGAGGTAGAAGCCGAGGTTGCTGCCCCGCACCACACCCGGCCAGCCGTGGCGGGCATAGAGGCGCACCCCGAAGAGGACGTCAGCGCCGCCGGAGGTGGCGGCCCCCGGAAAGGCCAAGAGGCTCGGCGTGGCGAGCAGGAAGCCGACGATCGACGTCGCGGCGAGGATTAGGAGGCCCTGAGGGGACCACCAACGAGCTGCCCGGGCCCGTCGCTGGCGGAGCCGCCAGCTCAGCCACAGCGCCGCGGCGGCGACCACGACGACCCCGGCCGGGTACTTGGCACTGGCGGCAAGCCCGGCGGCGAGGCCGGCCAGGGCGTAGTCGCGCGGTCGTTCGATGTCGAGGAGGTTGCTGGCGGCGAGCAGGCTGAGGGCGGCGAGGAAGCCGCCGGCCACGTCGGCCAGGTTCAACTGCGAGACCTCCCGCCACAGGGGGGAGCCGGCCATCAGCGCTGCTGCCAGAGCGCCAGCACCGAAGCCGCCCAGCCGCCGGGCGAGGGCGAAGGCCGGTACCACGGTGGCGGCACCCAAGGTGGCGGTCACGCCGCGGGTGACGAGGGCGGCCGTGGGCTGCCCCGGCGCCAGGCCATAGAGGGCTGCGGCCAGCACGTCGACGGAGTGCTGGAAGAGAGCAGCGAGCCAGAGGGCGAAGGCGTCGAGGTAGAAGAGCAGATGGGGATAGACGAACCAGCCGCGCAGCAGCTGGCCGGCGTTGATCCGCTGTGCTTGGGCGAGGAAGATCCCCTCGTCCGCGAAGTAGAGCCCGCCGATCTCATGGCCGAGCCCCCAGAAGCTCGCCGCGAGGGCCACGCCGAGGGCCGCGAGGAGCACCGGGCCGGCGGCGGGCTCTGGGAAGGTCCGACCGCGCAGCAGGCGGATCGCCGAGCGCAGCAGCAGCGCGAGGCCCAGCACCACGGTCACCAAGGCCAGGCCCCGGCAGCTGCCATGGGGAGGCGGGTGGCCGGCCGCGCTCGCCAGCCAGCTCGCGACGAGGGCGAGGAGTGCCAGGCTGAGGACGAAACCGAGGCGAGCGCTGGAGGCAGCGAGCAGGGGGCCGAGACGACGCGACGACGTCAGCGACATGGGGGCGGACCAGTGGCCTTGTGCCGGAAGAGAGGGTTTAGATCAGGAATCCAGGGTACGCTAATCTAGCATATCTGGCGCCCGAAGCGCATGCTAGAGTTGCCGCTTCGGCACCTGGTCTCGGTCTCCCGGCGGCGGCCGCTGACGGTGTGCCTGCCGTGAGCGATTCCCTGGGAGGAGCGTGGTCGGTTGTCGAGGCAGCTGATCTTGGCCGTCGTCGTCTGTGGAGCTTTGGCCTACGGCTGTCGTGGGGGCGTGGATCGTTCCGTCGCCGGCCGCGAGGCCGTCCCGGGCCCGCTGGTCGTCGCCCCCATCCCGTTGCCGGCGGCCTACCGAATCGCCTTCAACCCGGGACTTTCCGACCTCGCCCCGGCAACCTCAGCGCCAGGCTCCCTGGCGCTCGCAGCCCTGCTCTGGGACCCCGCTTGACGGCGCAGCCTCCCGCTTCCTTGCTCATGGCATCTCCCGGTCCCGCGGCACCGACGGCCGATCACCCGGCCCTGGTGGTCCTCGGCACGCGGCCGGAGGTGATCAAGCTGGCGCCGGTGGTGAGCGCGCTCGCCGCCGCCGGCGTCCCCACGCACGTGCTTTCGACCGGCCAGCACCGCGAGATGCTCGAGCAGGTCCTGGCGAGCTTCGGCCTCGAGCCCGACGGCGACCTGCGGGTGATGCAGCCGGACCAGTCGCTCGCCGGCCTCTCGGCGGCGATCCTGGCGGCGATCGACCCGGTGCTCGCCGAGCTCCAGCCGAGCTGGCTGGTGGTCCAGGGCGACACCACGACGGTCGCGATGGTGGCCCTCGCCGCCTTCTACCGCAAGGTCCCCGTCGCCCACGTCGAGGCCGGGCTGCGGACCTTCCACCGCTACGATCCCTTCCCCGAGGAGATGAACCGGACCCTCCTCGGCAGCCTGGCGGACCTCCACTTCGCGCCCACCGCCGCCGCCCGGCGCAACCTTCTCGATGCCGGGGTCGGCGCCGAGCGGGTGCACGTGGTGGGCAACACGGTGGTTGATGCCTTGCGGATGATGGAGGCGCGCGTGGCGGGGCAGAGCTATGCCGAGCTGGGCCTCGACCTGCCGACCGACCGCGATCTGGTGCTGGTCACCGGCCACCGCCGGGAGAGCTTCGGCGCCGGGCTGCGTCACCTCTGTCTGGGCCTCAAGCAGCTCGCCGAGGAGCTGGGCGAACGGGTGCTGATCGTCTACCCGGTCCACCTCAATCCCAACGTCCAGGCGGCGGCGCGCGAGGTGCTGACCGGCGTCGCCAACGTCCGGCTGTTGCCGCCGCTGCCGTACCCGGCCTTCGTCAAGCTGATGACTTCGGCTCGGCTGATCATCACCGACTCGGGAGGGGTGCAGGAGGAGGCAGCCTCGCTCGGTGTGCCGGTGCTGGTGACCCGGCAGACGAGCGAGCGCCAGGAAGCGATCGCCGCCGGGGTCGCCGAGCTGGTGGGGACCGACGCCGAGCGGATCGCCGCGGCCGGCCACCGGCTGTTGACCGACCCGCAGGCCCACGCCGCCCGTGCCGTGCGCAGTGACGTCTTCGGGGACGGCCGGGCCGGCGAGCGGATCGTCGAGCTGCTGCTCGCCACCTGCCGGCCGGCGGCGGACGGCGGATGACCTTGGCTCCGGGCGTGGTCTGCGTCAACGTCGATCTCGACGCGCCGATCGACTACTGTCGCTTTTACCGGGTGGCCGAGGAGCCCCCCTCCGATCCCTTTCTCGACGAGTCGCTGGGCTTCTTCCTCGACGTTCTCGCCGAGCTGGGGGTGCGCGCCACCTTCTTCGCCATCGCCCGCGACTGCGCTGGTCCGGCGGCCCGCCGGCGGCTGCGCCAGCTGGTGGCGGCCGGTCATGAGATCGCCAACCACAGCCTCAGCCACCCGCACGCCTTCCGGCGCCTGCCGCGGGCCCAGAAAGTCGCGGAGATCGACGTTGCCAAGGCGCGCCTCGAGGAGGCCGCGGGCGCCCCTGTGGTAGGCTTTCGCAGCCCCGCGTACGATCTGGACGGCGAGCTTCTGGACCTCCTTCTCGAACGCGGTTACCTCTACGACTCATCGCTCAACCCCACGCCCTTCCTCCTACCCATGAAGTGGGCCGTACAGCTCAAGGCGCGGCGCTGGCGAGTCGGCCTCGGCCGCTTCCTGCATGGCTTCGCCGAGAGGCGGCCGCATCTGTGTTGGCGCCAGGACGGCAAGGTGCGCTGCGGCCCGCGGGCCGGGGGCCGGCCCACCCTCGTCGAGCTGCCGATCACCGTCCTGCCCTGGCTGCGTTTCCCCTTCTACGGCACGATCACCCAGGTGCTGGGGCCGCGGCTCTTTCCCCTCGCCCTGGCCGCGGCCCGCGCTGGAGGCCAGGCGATCAACTACGGGATGCATGCGGCCGAGGTGGCGCCCCTGATGGCCCGCGACGTCGCGGGTCGCGGCGGCCTGGTGCCGGGCTACGGCTCGCCCGTCGAGAGCCGGCGCGCCTGGGTGAGGGAGAGCCTGCGGCTGCTCTGCACTGGGGCCGAGGGCATCACGCTGGCGGAGCTCGCCGGGCGGGTGAACGGGGCAGCCGGGGGGCCGCCGTGAACAGCGGCGGGCGACCGTCCGCGGTCGACGGCATCGTCGTTCGGGACCTCGCTCCCGGCGACGTCGACAGCCTCTGCAACCTCCTCACCACGAGCTTCCGCAAGGAGTACGAGGAGCAGGGCCTGGACGTCTGGGGCTTCCGCCGGCACTACCGCCTGGTGGCCTGGGCGAACCTGCTGCTCGCCCCCCTGCACCTCGACTTCTTCCAGGTCTCGGTGGCGGTCGAGGGCGACCGCGTGCTGGGGACCCTGGCCTCCTTCCGCGCCGACCGCGGCGCCTGGTACCAGGGCTTCGGTGCCGTGGACCCCAGCCTGCGCCGGCGCGGGGTCTACAAGCGGCTCATCCGCCGGACCCTCGAACGGGTCGCGGCGCGGGGCGGCAAAGTGGGCGGCGGGGAGATCCGCATCGACAACCAGGGGGCGCTGCGCCCCTACCGGGACGTCTTCCGCTGCAGCGTGCTGCCGGAGGCCCGCCTCTACATGGCAGAGCCGAGCGCGGCCGCCATCCCACCCCCGGCGAAGGTGGTGCGTTGGCGACGGCTCCACCGCGCCGAGCTCGACACCTTGGCCTGTGCGCCGGCGATCTGGGCCCGCTTCCAGGGCGGCTTCCTCGTCGAGCGCGAGCTCGACCGCGGCCTTGTCGGCTCGTTGCTGCGCTGGCTGCTGCCGCCGCTCACCGTGCGCTCCTACGCCATTACGGAGGGCTCGCGGCTGCTGGCGTTCGCGCGCGTGCGGACGCATTGGCCGGCCCGCATTCAGGCCCTCGATGCCGTCTACTTCTGCCCCGACCTGCCCAGCGAGGTCGCCCGCGACGCCCTCCTCACCCTGCTCGGTGCGGTGCGAAAGAAGACTCGCCTGATGATCCGCGTCTACGTCCGGGAGACCGACGCGCTGCTCGAAGCGATCTGCCGGGAGCTGGGCTTCCGGCTGCTTTCGCCGGTCTATCCCATCCGCACGGACGTGGCGGCGGCCCTCGCCGCCACCGATGAGCTGGGCCAGCCGCGCGAGGAGGCCAGGCCATGAGCCGGCTCGAAGCCAGCGCGCCAGGCAAGGAGGCGCGCCGCCGCCAGCACATCTGGGTGGTGCTGCCGGCCTTCAACGAGGAGCTCTCGCTGCCCAAGCTCCTCGCTGCCATCGACGAGGCGATGTTCGAGTCGAGCCTCATCTACCGCGTGCTGGTGATGGACGACGGCTCGACGGACGGCACGGCGGCCCTGGCGCGCGAGGCCGCGCAGACGCTGCCCCTAGTGGTGGAGAGCCATCTGGTCAACCTCGGTCTGGGGATGACTATCCGCGACGGGCTGATGAAGGCCGCGGCGCTGGCCGACCCCAAGGACCTGATCGTCACCATGGACGCCGACAACTCGCACAGCCCGGAGCTGATCCTGCGCATGGTGCGCCTCGCTCGCGAGGGGCACGACGTGGTGATCGCCTCGCGCTACCAGCCGGGCAGCCGGGTGCGCGGCGTGCCCTTCGCGCGCCGCGCCTTGAGCTATTGGGGCAGCTGGCTCTTCCGCCTGGTGTTCCCGATCCCCGGGGTTCGCGACTACACCTGCGGCTACCGCGCCTACCGCGCGGCGGTGCTGCAGAAGGTGATCCAGCAGCACGGCGAGGCCTTCTTCGATCAGGAGGGCTTTCAGTGCATGGTCGACATCCTGCTCAAGCTGCGCCGCAATCACGACCTGCTCTTCGGCGAGGTGCCCCTGGTCCTGCGCTACGACCTCAAGGAAGGGGCGAGCAAGATGCGGGTGTGGCGCACGATCAAGAACACGCTGGGCCTGATGGCGCGCCGGCGCCTGGGTGAGCCGTGAGCACGCCCCGCGCCGAAGACTTCGCGGCGGAGTACTTCGCGGCCAACTACCGCGACTATGCCGCCCAGAACCCGCCCTGGAAGCTCCGCTTCTACGCCCGCCAGGTGGAGCGCTTCGCGCCGCGGACGCGCCCCCTCGAGCTGCTCGACATCGGCTGCGGCCTGGGGCGGTTTCTCGGCCATCTCACTGCGCGGGGCGGCTACCGGCTGCACGGCACCGACCTGTCCGCCTACGCCGTCGAGGAGGACCGCCGCCGCTGGCCGGCGATCGACTTCCAGGTGGCCTCGGCCACCGACGTCGCCCTGCCGGCAGCCTCGCTCGACGTGGTCACCGCCTTCGACGTCATCGAGCACGTGCCCGACCTCGCAGCAGTGGCCTCGGCGGTCACCACGATGCTGCGCCCGGGTGGGTTGTTCCTCTTCGTGGTGCCGGTTTACGACGGCCTTTCCGGGCCGCTGATCCGCCGGCTCGACCGCGACCCGACCCACGTCCACAAGCGCGAGCGGGCCTTCTGGCTGCATTGGGCCGCCGAGCGCTTCGCCGTCCTCGACTGGCAGGGGATGCTGCGCTATCTGTTGCCGGGCCGCCTCTACCTGCACTGGCCCACCCGTCTGGGGCGGCAACACACGCCGGCCATCCTCGTCGCAGCGCGCCGGCTGGGCGGAGGGTCAGCCTGAGGATGGGCGGCAGCCCTCGCCCTCCCGTTCCCCGCTGGGCTCGCCTCTGTCTCGCGGCCCTCCTCGTCTGGACCTTCGCGCTGCGCCTCTGGCACGGCAGCATCGGGCTCGACGCCAGCCGCTACTTCGACGAGCAGTTCAGCATGCGCAACGTGGCGGCGATCCTCGTCGCCCACGAGCTCAAGCCTTCGAACGCCTTCTACCCGAGCCTCTCCTACCTGCCGCAGACTCTCGTCCTCGGCGTCTCGGAGCTGTTGGCGAGAGCGACCGGGGCACCGGCGCTGTCGGTCTTCGCCGACACCGGGGACGGCTTCTCGGCGACGGCCTATCTGCTGTCGCGTGGGGTGGCCGCGCTCTTCGGCGCCCTCGCGGTGTGGGCCCTCTTTGCCCTCGGCTGCCGCCTCTTCGACGTCCGGGTCGGGCTCGCCGCAGCCCTGCTGCTCTCAGTGTTGCCTCCCCACGCCTTCGCCTCGGCGATCTTCAAGCCCGACGTGCTGGTGGTGCTGCTGGTGCTGATCGGCTTCGGCTGGGGGCTCGACGCCGTCGAGCAGCCGACGACGCGGCGCTACGCCTGGGCCGGCGTCGGGATCGGCCTCGCGGTGGCCGCCAAGTACACCGGGGTCGGCCTCGCCATCCCTCTGACCTGGGTCACGTTGCTGCCCCCGGGCGAGGGCCTGCGACGGCTCGGCGAGCGGGGGGCCTGGGGCCGCCTGGTGCTCGCCGGGGCCGTCTCCTTCGTCACCTTCGCCGTCCTCAATCCCTTTCTCTTCATCCTCTTCCGCTACATCCCGCGGCTCTGGCGTATCGCCGAGGGCAAGGCTGCCTATTACCAGTCGACGCCGTGGGATGTCTTCCGCGGCGAGCTGCGCTTCCTCCACGGCCACCATGGCAAGGTCGTCCTCGCGCTGGCGATCGCCGGCTTGGTGGGCCTTGCGGTGCGCGCCTGGCAAGCCACGACACCGCGCGAAGATCGCCTCGCCGCCAGCATGGTCCTCGCCTACGTGGTCGGCTATTCGGCGCTCTATGTGGCTTTCGGCAAGGTTTTCCGCGGCCAGAACTACATCCCGGTGGGGGCCTTCACCTGCCTGACGGCGGCCTGGGCCGCGGTGTCGTTGTGGGATGGGCTGCGCGCGCGGCTGGCCTGGCTGCGCCCGCGCTGGCTCACCGTCGCCGCGGCGGCCGCAGCGGCCCTCGCCCTCCTGGTTGCGCCGACGCGGGCGACCTACCTCGACGTGGTGCCCTCGACCCTGGACCTCGCCGAGGCAGCGTTGGTGGCCCGCCTGGCGGCGACCGAGCTGCGCGAGCTCTATTACGAGCGGGAAGAAGGCGACGCGCCGCTGCGTGCCGAGATCGGCCCCAACCGCATGCTCGCCATACCCGTTCCGCGGCTCGACGTGGTGCCGGAGGCGGCGCTCGGGCGCGCGGACGGCGTGGTCTTCCCCTCGTCGCGGCTCGCGACGGCCACGGTCGAGCCCTACCGCGCCTGGAGCGCCCGGCCGGGGACGGAGGAGCTGCGTTTCCACGCCGGCTTCCTTGCCGCGCATGGCACGACCCTTACCCTGCTGCTGCGCCCCTGGCAGCTGGTGGGGGAGCCGAGCGATCTCGAGGTGAGGCCGCAGGGGCCGCAGGGCCGGCGGTTCGTTGCCCGGCTGCCGGCTCCTTTCGCTTCCGGCGAGGTGGCTTCGCTGTCGATCTGGCTGCCGCTCGAACGCGGCAAGAAGCGGCCCTCGTCGGTGCTCGTGGACGGCACCCCGGTGGCGCTCTACGAGATGCGGATCAGCGGCCGCAAGATCCGTTTCCTCACCCCGCGCGTCCCCCTGGCGGCCGGTAGCGAGGAGTTGCACTTGCGCTTCGAGCAGGCGGTGCCCGCCGGTTTCGTGCCCCGGGTGATGCTCAACCGCTGGGCGCCCTCGGCGGCAGCGCCTGCGTTGCCGTCAGCACCCGAGGGCGGCTCAGGATGACTGTGGCCGGCAGCCGGAGCGAGCGGGCGAGCCCGGCCGTCCGCCTCGGCCTCGCTGCCCTCCTCGTCGCGAGCTTTGCGCTGCGGGCCTGGAGCGGCAGCGTGGCCCTCCACGCCGGGCGCAACTTCGACGAGCGTTTCACCCTCCATAACGTCCAGGCGCTGCTGGTGCGGCCCGGCTTCTCGCCGGCCAACGGCTACTACCCGAGCCTCTCGTTCTTGCCCCAGACGCTCCTCGTCGGCGCCTCGCAGGCCCTCTACCGGGCCACCGGCTGGGGGCCGGCGCAGGCCCTCGACCTCGCGACGGGCCGCTTCACGGCGACCGGTTACCTGCTTTGCCGCTGGCTCTCGGCCCTCTACGGCACGCTGTCCCTTGCCCTCGTCTATCGGCTGGGCCGGCGCCTCTTCACGCCGGCCGCCGGGCTCGCCGCGGCGACCTTCCTCGCCGCGATGCCAGCCCACGTGACCAGCTCGACGCAGATCAAGCCAGACATCCTGGTGGTGTTGCTCGCCTTGGTGGCCCTCGACCTTGCCTGGACGGCCGCCGAGACGCCCGGGGCCCGCTCGTACGCCCTTGCCGGTGGTGCCATCGGCCTGGCGGTGGCCGCCAAGTACACGGGAGTGGGCTCGGCCTTGCCCTTGGTGGCCTTGAGCTGGCTCGACGGCGGCTGGCGCAGCGCTCGGCGCTGGGGCCTGCTGGCCCTCGCCGCGGCGAGCTCTCTCGCCGTCTTCCTGCTGCTCAACCCCAACCTGCCGTTGGTGCTCGGCTTCTTGCCCGAGCTGGCGGCCATCTACCAGCGCAAGGGGGCGGCGGCCGGCGGTAGCCACCTCGACGTGCTCACCGACGAGGCCCGCTTCCTCGCCCGCCATCACGGCAAGTGGCTGGCCGGCGCCCTGCTGCCGGCCGCGGGCTGGCTCCTCGCCCGCGCCTTTCGGGGTGGTGTTCGCGAGCGGCGGCTGGCGGCTTGCCTCCTCGCCTGGCCGCTCGGCTACTCGCTCCTCTACGCGGCGGCGACCACGCTCTTCAAGGGGCAGAACTACCTGCCGGTGGGGGCCTCCACCTCGTTCCTCCTGGGTGCCGGCGTCGTCGGGCTGGCGGCGTGGGCCGCGGCGGGTTGGCCGTGGTTGCGGCGGAGGGCAGTCGTCTGGACGGGGGCCGCCCTGGGGAGCCTGGTCCTCTTCTGGTTGCCGGTGGGAGCGGTTTACCGGGAGGTCGTGCCCTCGACGGCGGGGCTCGCCGCCTCCCGGCTCCTCGCGGCCCTGCGGCCTGTCGAGGAGCGCTCGCTCGCCTACGAGCGTCGAGAAGGCCAGCTGATCGTCACCGAGAACGGCCTGCGGGCCGGCGCCTACGTGGTGCCGAGCCTGGCTGAGCTGCCGGCCGAGGTTCTCGACCTCACCGATGCGGAGGTCTTTCCGGCCGCCCGGCTCGGCGGCGACGCAGCAGAGCTCTACGCCGGCCGCCTGGCTCGCCTGCCGGCCTCCGGCATCGAGCGCGTGGCACCAAGCTGGTGGCGCGCCCACGGCCCCGAGCTGGTGCTTGCCCTGCACCCTTGGCGCCGGCTCGGCGAAGCCGTGGTGCTGGCCCGGCAAGCGCCGGCCGAGCCGGACGCGGCCCGCCGCCGGCGGACCTTCGTTCTGCCCACGCCGAGCCCTGAGGCGCCAGTGGCCTCGCTGCTCCTCGAGCTGCGGCGCGAGGCAGAACCGGGAGGCGAGGCGACGATCGAGGTGGCCGGCCAGCCGCTGCCCCTGTGGCTGACCCAGGGCCGCGGCCGCCGCGGCCTCTTTCTCACGCCGAGGTTTCGCTTGAGCCCCGGCGCCGAGGCCTTGCCAGTGCGCTTGCCGCGGGGCTACTCCTGGCTCGACGAGGTGCCTCCTCGCCTGCAGCTCTGGGCGGCGCCGCCGGGTCTGCCGGCCGGCAGCGGGGCTACTGCACCTGGTGGCGTTGCCAGATCTGCCTTACCTGCTCCGCCAGAGTGAGGGGGTCGAAGGGCTTGACGATGACGGCGAAGGCGCCGGCGGCGAGGAAGCGCTCGTGCTCGCTGGCGTCCGTCTTGCCGGTGAGGAAGACGACGGGCGGCAGGCGCTCGCCCCAACTGGCCCGCAGGGACTCGAGGGTCCCCGCGCCATCGAGCTCGGGCATCATGTGGTCGAGCAGGATGAGCTGCGGGTCCACCTCGCTCGCCCGCTCGAGCGCTTCGTGGCCGGAGCTGCACTCTTCGACCGCGAAGCCGCCGAAGCCCTCGAGGGCCATGCGCGCGACGAGGCGAATGTCCGCCTCATCGTCGACCAACAGGATCTTCTGTAACTCCATCCTCGCCGGCTCCCAGGGTCTCCGCCAGGTCCTTCGCTGCTCGTCGGCTGCCTATCCTACCGCGGTGGTCGCTGCCGTTCGCGGTAGCGCTCTGCTAACCTGGGGCCCTGCCTGGAAAGCTCGTGATCCGTGGCCGGGCTTGCGGGGCTCGCACGGAGGCCCGACTGGGGCGGCGCGTTGCCGGCGCGGCTCCAGACGGCGCGAGCGGAGCCAAGCCAGGCAGGCAGAGGCCCCGGAGGTCACCGGCGGCCGCGAGCATGAGACGGTGTAGGCATGGATCCAGGCATGGATGCAGGCATGACGGTCGATCTGCAGGTCATCGAACGGTTGCGGCAGCTCGACGGCGGGCGGGGTGAGGCCCTGACCAAGCTGGTCGACCTCTTCAGCAGCCACTCGGCAGCGGTCCTCGCCCAGCTGCGTGGCGCCGCCGAAGCCGGCGACACCCAACTCGTCGAGCGGCTCGCGCACTCGCTCAAGGGCAGCGCCGGCAACCTCGGCGCCCGCGAGATGATGGAGCTTTGTGCGCAGCTGGAGAGCGAGGCCCGGGCCGGCCGAACGGCCGACCTCGCGAGCCGCACGAGCACCCTCGAAGCGAGCTACGAGCGAGCCCGCAGCCGCCTCGTGGCGGCGCTCCAGGGGCCCGGCTCAGCCCCTCAGACGTAGCCCAGGGCCTTGAGCTGCTTCAGCATCTCGTCGCCGTGCTGGTCTGCCAGGCCCTTGGGCGGGTAGATCCACAGGCGACCCTGCATCCACTCCACGAGCAGCCGGCTCAGGCGCTTCTTGTCCTCGGGCCGCTCGCTGGCGAGGTCCCGCCGGCCCAGCGGATCGGCTTTGAGGTCGTAGAGCTCCCAGGACTCGGGCAGCGTCTCGCCCTTGCGGGTCTCGCGGCGAGGGTGGAAGACGAGCTGCCAGTCCGCCGTCTGCACGCTGCGGTAGTGGGTGAGGGGCGTGCCGCCACCGGCCTGCGAAAAGGCTGCGACGAAGGGCGCCAGGTCCGCCGTCGCCGGGGCCCGGCGGCCCACCAGGGCCTGCAGGCTCTTGCCTTCGAGGCCAGCCACTTGCATCGTGGGAGCCACCAAGTCGCGCAGGGTGGGGTAGAGGTCGACGAGCTCGACGGGCTGGCTGATCCGCCGCGCCCGCTGGGGCTCGCCGGGGAAGTAGAAGAAGAGCGGCACGTGCAGCGTGCTGTTGTTGGCGTAGCGGCCGTGCTCGAGGTAGGAGCCCTTCTCCCCCAGGCTCTCGCCGTGATCGGCGCTGAAGATCACCAGCGCGCCGTCGAGCAGGCCCAGGCGCTCCAGCTCGCCCATCAGCTTGGCGATCGCGCCATCGACGACGAGCACGTTGGCGTCGTACTGCGAGACGTAGAACTTGAGGTCCAGGTGATCGTCGATCTGGGTCGCCTCGGGCTTTTCGAGGCTCACCTGCTCAGCGCCGTCGTAGAAGGCGTCACCCACGAACGGGTTGCTGACGCCGGGCGGCAGCAGGTAGGGGGTGTGCGGGTCCGAGTAGTGGATCCAGGCGAAGAGCTGGCTGGCGTCCCGCTGGCGGGCGAGGAGGGGCAGGGCGAGCTCGTTGACCTTGAGGGCGTTCATCGAGCCGCGGTAGCTCACCTGGTTGCCGGCCTCGAAGGCGAAGGCATCGCGGGTCTCGAAATATTCGTCGAAGCCGCTGTTCCAGCCCAGCTCCTTGCTGAGCACGCCGTTCGAGTTCACGGCGACCGTGCGGTAGCCCTGCTTCTGGAAGAGCTCGGGCAGGGTGAGGTAGGCGGCCGGGACCTCGATCGCCGCCTTGTGGGTGAGGCCGGTGGTGAGCGGATATTGGCCGGTGAAGAGCGAGGCGAAGGAGGGGCCGGTCTTCGGCCATTGGCTGATCGCGCGGTCGAAGACCACACTCTGGGCGGCGAGGCCGTCGAGGTAGGGCGAGGTGGCCCGCGGGTAGCCGTGGTAGCCGAGGTGGTCGGCGCGCAGGGTGTCGACGGTGATCAGGAAGACGCGGCGCGGTGGCTGCCGGCCGCAGGCCGTGGCGAGGAGGGCGAGGGCGAGGAGGCTGGTCGCGAGGCGGAGGGCCCGCCGGAGGGTTGAACGGCGGTTGGCGCGGTGCGGCATTTTTCGACAGTAGCACACCGCCGGCGCGGCTCTCAGGCTGCGGTATGCTCCCCGGCCGTGGGGCGCGCGACCGCATTCGGCCTGGTCTGTTTGACCCTCTTCCTGGTCCTCTTTCCCCTCACCTTGGGCAAGCCTGGCCTGCCGTCCGGCCTCAAGGCCGACGAGCCGGCGTATTACCTGATGGCCCTCTCGCTGGGCCACGATCTCGACTTGCGCCTGGGCCTCGAGGACGTCGAGCGCCTGTTCCGTGAGTTCCCCTTCCGCAAGGCCGACAACGTGATCGTGATGACCAACGACGGTTGGCAGACGATCCTCTACGGCAAGCCCTACATCTACTCGCTGGTGGCGGCACCGCTCGCCCGTTTCTTCGGGGCGAACGGCATCCTCGCCTGCAACCTGCTGCTGCTCTGCGCGATGATCTGGATGGGGACGATCTACCTCGCGCGCTACAACCCAGGCCCCCGCGCCGCGCTCTTCTCCGCTGGCTTCTTCCTGCTCTCGAACGGCTTCGCTTACGCCTTCTGGCTGCATCCCGAGATCTTCAGCATGGCGTCGGTCACCGCCTGCCTGTTCTTCGCCCTCCACCGCTTCGGTGCCGAGCCCGCGGCCGAAGCGCCGCCGCCGCCCTGGCAGATGGCCCTCTCGGCCGGCCTCCTGGCGCCTGCGGTCTACAACAAGCCGGTCTTCGCCTTGGTCGGGGCCCCCATCCTCGTGCTTCTCGCCCGTCGCCGCTGGTGGCGGCCGCTCGCTGCCTGGCTGGGCGGCGCCGTGGCCGCGATGGCCTTGATCGTCGGCCTGGCGGTGGCCCTCACCGGTCATCCCACGAGCTACCTCGGCGTGCAACGCCGCGGCGTTTCGATCTGCGAGCCGGGCAAGCTGCCGCTCAGCCCCGAGCCCCCGGCCGCGGTGAGCGGCGTGGACCCCAGCACTCTCACCACCGGCGGCCAGCCCGGTGGCACCGGCGGGGCCTGGAGCTGGATCTTCGCCCTGCCGCGGGTACCGGCGAGCCTGGTGGGCGAATCGCTCGGCTATTTCCTCTGGGGGCGGCACACCGGCCTCTTCGTCTACGCGCCCTTCGCCCTCCTCGCCCTCGGCCTCTTCGTTGCCTACGGTCGCCGCTCGCTCGAACGCTGGCTGCTGCTGGCGGCCCTCGCCGGGGTGGCGCTGTTCTTCCTCCTGTGGATCCCCGCCAACTATCAGGGCGGCGGTGGCTTCGTGGGCAACCGCTATTTCGTCTGTGTGCTGCCGGGCTTCCTCTTCCTCGCCACCCGCCTCGGGCCGCGTGGCTTGACCGCCGCCGGCTATGCGCTCGGCAGCCTTTTCCTGGGGCCGATCGTCTTCACGCCGTTCGGCGCCGGCGGCCCTGAGCCCACGCTGCAGTCGCATGTGCGCAACGCGCCGTTTCGCTGGCTGCCGCTCGAGCTCTCCCTGCGCGAGGTGCCCGGCTATGTCCGCGTGCCGGTGGGGGAGCGCACCTTCCAGGGCCGCCGCGACCAGGTGCTCCCCCAGGGCGAACGCTTGTGGGTGCGGGGCGCCGACGCGGCAGAGCTCCAGGTCTGGGGGCCGTCGCCGCTCGCGGAGGCCGTCTTCGCAGTGCGCAACGTCGCACCCGGCAATCGCCTCGTGCTCTCCTTCGGCGGTGATCGCCAGGTGCTCGACTTCGGTGGGGTGGGTGAAGACGGCGAGACCCGGCGCCTCACCTTCCATCCCAAGGAGGCCGGGGTGCTGCGTTGGGTGGGCGCCAACCAATTCTACGTCCAGACCCTGACGGTGGGGAGCGAGATCGGTCGCGTGCGCCCTTGGACGCGGCTGATGCCGCCCGATCCCTGCACCTACTTCGCCTTCAACCCGTCCTACCAGGAGAGCTTCCTGCTTGGCGCCGACCTCGCCTACCTCGGCAGTGGCACGGGGATGGAGGGGGACGTCTACGCCCTTCGCTGGGGCGAGGTGAGGCCGCCGGCAACGATGGTGGCCGGCGAGACCTTCCACCTACCCGTGCGCCTGTTCAACCAGAG
>CAYQRE010000020.1:0-93602 GCA_964420075.1 uncultured Thermoanaerobaculia bacterium
GGCGTGAGCCTCGAGCTCTGCGGCGGCTGCCACGTGGCCAACACCGGCGAGATCGGTGCCTTCCTGATCACCGGCGAACGCGGGATCGCCTCCGGGGTGCGGCGGATCGAGGCCCTGACCGGTGGCGGCGCCCTCGACCACCTGCGCTCGCGCAGCGCCCAGCTGGCGGCCGTCGAGGAAGCGCTCGGTGCGCCGGCCGAGCGGGCGGCGGCGGAGGTCGAGCGCCTGCGCCGGGCGCTCAAGGAGCGCGACGACGAGCTCGCCCGGCTGCGCCTGGAGATGATCTCGGGTGCGGCGGCGGCGAGCGACGCCCCGGCCGAGGTCGCGGGCGTCAAGCTGTGGGTCAAGGAAGTGCCGGCGGCGCCGGCCGGCGAGCTGCGCAACATGGCGGACACCCTGCGCTCGAAGCTCGGCTCGGGGGTCGTCTTCATCGCCACCCGCGACGAGGGCAAGGTGAGCCTGGTGGCGAGCGTCAGCCCGGACCTCGCCGGGCGGGTGCATGCCGGCCAGCTGGTCAAGGCGACGGCGGCGATGGTCGGTGGCGGTGGTGGCGGCCGGGCCGACTTCGCGCAGGCGGGCGGCAAGGAGCCGGAGAAGCTGGCAGAAACCCTGGCCGCCGTGCCCGAGCTGGTGCGCGCCCAGCTCTCCGGCGGGTGACCCGCCCGCGGGCGTGGGCAGGCGGCAGCAAGATTGGTGTATCGTCTGTCTTCTTCTTTACCGAGATCCGATCGATGTGGCTGCGCCGCGCTCTCGCCTTGACCCTGCTGGTGCTGGCCTTGCCGGCGAGCGCCGGGGTGCGGGTCGAGCGCGGCGAGGACGGCCGCATCTACATCACCAACGAGAGCGCCGTGCAGCACGCCCGCCGGGTGGCGACCCACCTGGTGCCGGTGCCGCAGCACGACCTCTCGGCCCTGATCGACTACCACGCCGAGGCCCAGCGGCTTGAGCCGCGCCTGGTGCGGGCGGTGATCCAGGTCGAGTCCGGCTACAACCCCCGTGCGCTCTCCAACAAGGGTGCGATGGGCTTGATGCAGCTGACCGCTGCCACCGCTCAGGACCTGCGGGTCGACGACCCCTACGACCCGGAGGAGAACCTGCGGGGCGGCACGCAGTACCTGCGGGCCCTGATCGATCGCTTCCTGCGCCTCGAGCTGGCCCTGGCGGCCTACAACGCCGGCCCTGGAGCGGTGGAGAAGCACAGCGGCATCCCGCCCTATCCCGAGACGCTCGACTACGTGCGGCGGGTGCTGCGGCTCTACCGCGGGGTGGACGAGCCGCTCGCCGGGGTCCGCCTCGAGAAGAAGGGCCGCACGCCGTTCGTCATCCGCCGCAACGGCCGCACCATCATCACCACGGACCCCGCCGAGTACCAGTAGTCGCCCGCGCGAGACGGGGCGGGCGGCGCCGCTAGCCAGCTTCGCCGCAGCGCGGTATCGTTGCCCCCCGAGCCAGCTCCCGAGGCCCCGCCGCGGCCGTCGAGCCCACGATGCTGAACGTCCCCAACGTCCTCACCATCACCCGCATTCTGCTGGTGCCGATCCTCGTCGTCGTCTTGCTGACGAAGTTCGAGAACAAGGAGTGGTGGGGCCTGGGGCTGTTCCTGGTGGCGGCGCTGACCGACTTCCTCGACGGCTTCCTCGCCCGCCGTCACCAACAGGTCACCCGCCTCGGCAAGCTGCTCGATCCGGCGGCCGACAAGATCCTGATGGCCGCCGCCTTCATCTCGTTGGTGGAGCTCAACCCCGCCACGGCGCCGGCCTGGATGGTGGTCACCATCATCGCCCGTGAGTTCGCCGTCTCGGCGCTGCGCAGCTTCGCGGCCGCCGACGGCCTGGTGATCGCCGCCGGCGTCTCCGGCAAGGTGAAGACCGTCGTGCACGTGATCTCGGTGTCGCTCCTCATCATCCACGACCGGCTGATCGAGCTCCGCGACGTGGCGCCGCCGGCCGTGTGGATCGCCCCGGCCTCGCTGTGGGTGGCGATGGCGGCCTCGGTCTATTCGGGCCTCGATTACTTCTTTCGTTTTGGTCGCCTGATCCTCTCGAGCGAGGGAGCCAACTCCTCCGGGCCGGCTCCGCACGATCCCTAGGAGCACCGCCCGTGGCGCGAACCTGGTTGCAACGCCTCGCCCTGTGGAGCGCCCGCCATTACCGGCAGGTCTTCCTCGGCTTCGCCCTCGTCCTCGCCGTCTCCGCCTTCTTCATCACGCGGATCAAGTTCGATACCGACGTGCTGCACCTGCTGCCGAAGAAGGACCCGGCGCTCAACGCCTACATGGACACCCTGGCCGACTACGGCACCTTCGACTATCTGCTGATCGTCGTCGGGGTGCCGGAGGGCACGGCGGCGGACCCCTACGAGGCCTACGTCGATGCGCTGGCGCCGCGCCTCGCCCAGGTCCCGGAGCTCGAGCGGGTCGACTACCGGATCGACGATCCCGAGAAGCTGATCTCGGAGCTTTTCCCCCGCGCGGTGCTCTTCCTGGAGGCCGGCGAGCGCGAGCGCCTGGCCGCCAAGCTGTCGCCGACCGGGGTGGCCCAGCGTGCTGCCGAGCTACGCCGGCTGTTGTCGACGCCACAGTCGCTGATGATGCGGGACCTCTTGCGGCTCGACCCCTTCGGCGTCGCCGAGATCTTCTTCGAGCGCATCGGCCGCACCCAGAACGGCATGGCCATCGACTGGACGAGCGGCTATTACCTGTCGCAGGACCAGCGCCTCTTGCTCCTTCTGGGCAAGCCCAAGAAGGCGCCGCAGGACATCGCGTTCGACCGCGCCATGGTCGCCAACGTCGAGCGGGCGATCGCCGCTACCAACGCCGAATGGACGGACCTCGCGGGCCCCGAGCCGCCGCCGGCCCCGGTGGTCAAGGTGGGTGGCTCGCACGTCTCGGCGATGGTCGACGAGGGGCTGATCCGTGGCGACATGACGCTCAACATCGGCAGCTCGATGCTCTTCGTCTTCGTCCTCTTCCTCTTCGCCTTCCGGCGTATCGGCACTCTCACCTACGCCTTCCTACCGCTCGCCTTCGGCTTGGTGCTCACCTTCGGCTTTGCCGGTGCCGCCATCGGCGTGGTGAGCTCGGCCACTAGCGGTACGGCGGCGCTCCTGATCGGTCTCGGCATCGACTTCGTGATCGTCTCCTACGGCCGTTTCGTCGACGAGCGGCGGCGCGGCCTGGGCTTCGAGGAGGCCCTCGCCGTCACCATGGGCTCGTCCGGGCGGGCGGTGGTGATCGGCGCCGTGACCACGGCCGCCACCTTCTATGCCTTCACCTTCACCGACTTCACCGGCCTGCGGCAGATGGGCATCTTGACCGGCTCGGGCATCCTCTTCTGCCTGGCGACGGTGCTCGTGCTGCTGCCAGCCATGCTCGCCTTCTCCGAGGCCCACCACGCCCGCCGCGATCGCACGCCGACGCTCTACCTGCACAGCTTCGCCACCGATCGCGTCCTCGGTTTCTGCGCCCGCCACCCGCGGGCGGTGCTGGCGGTGGGGATGCTGTTCACGGTGATCACCGGTGTGCTGGCCTTTGGGTTGCGCTTCGAGGACAGCTGGCGCTCGATGCGGCCGAAGGGCAACCCCGGCGTCGAGGTGGAGGAGCTCGTCGCCGAGCATTTCAAGAGCGAGTTTGACTACATGATGCTGCTCCTCTCGGGGAGTGATCTCGACGAGGTGTTCGAGCGCACCGAGGCGGTGAGCCAGCGGGCCCAGGCCCTGGTCGCCGAAGGTAGCGTCTCATCGATCACCAGCGTCACCTCGCTCATCCCGCCCCCCAACCGCCAGCGCGAGGCGCTCGCCTGGCTGGCGGCCGGGCGGCAGGACGGCAGCCTCGATGCGGGGCGGATCCGCGGCGACTTCGCCGCCGCGCTCGCCAGCGAAGGGATGCGCCTCGAGCCCTTCGCGGCCGGCCTCGGCCTGCTCGATGAGGCGCTGGCGGCGAACGAGCCGATCTCGCCGGAGCAGCTGTCCGTGGACGGCCAGGCGGCGCAGCTCCTGGCACGCTACCTCCACAAGACGCCGCATGGCTGGCGCAGCGTCGTGCAGCTCAACCTGCCGGCCGAGCGCTGGCGGCGCGAGCCACCTCCCGCGGCGATGGCCCTGGCCGACGAGCTGGGGCCCGACGTGCTCCTCACCGGCGCCAACGTGGTGAGCAAGATCATGCGCGAGCGGGTGCGGCGCGACGCCTGGATCGCCGCCGTGCTCGGCACCTTCCTCGTCTTCCTCCTCCTCTGGCTCGACTTCGGCCGGGTGCGGGCAGCCGTCTTCGCGCTCATACCGCTCTTCATCGGCATCACCTGGATGCTGGGGGCGATGGTGGCCCTGGGCTTGCCGATGAACTTCATGAACATCTTCGTCACCACCATGATCATCGGCGTCGGAGTCGACTACGGTATCCACATGGTGCACCGCTACCGCGAGGTGCTGGTGGAGCGCAAACCGTTCCTCGCCGGCCTCGCCGAGACCGGCAACGCGGTGGTGGTCGCCGCTCTCTCGACCCTCGCCGGTTTCGGCTCGATCTCGCTGTCGCACTACCCCGGCCTGCGCTCGACGGGTTACGTGGCGATCCTCGGCGTGGTGGCCACCTGCGTGGTGTCGATCACCCTCCTGCCCGCCTTCCTCGCTCTGCGCCATCCGAACCTGGTGCGCGAGGAGGCTGCCGCCGCAGACGGCCAAGCCACCTCCCCGCCCACCGCCTGAGGCTCCACCCTGGCACCGGAAGCCACCGGCCGCGGGCTGGAGTGTCTCGGTGATCGGCGATTCTCTATCTCCGCACGGTCTTTTCTCCGCAGTCCCTGGGTAGGGGCAATGTGTGCCCCACCGATCCCAAGGAGGTTGAGATGACGAGCCTGTGTTGCCTCTCTGCCCGTCGACCCGCCTTGTCGAAGCGCCGCCGCGTCGCCGTCTGGGCCGCCGGCCTCCTCGCGCTGCTCGCGGTGAGCGCCGTGCAGGCGGCGGCCCCGCCGCCTGCTGACGGCGCGGAAGCGGCCCTGCGCGAGCGGCTGCTGCCCGCGTACCAGAAGCTGCTCCTCGACCCGCAGTTCATCGCCCTCGACCAGCAGATGGCCGGGCAACACGGCCGGCCGGAAGTGGTGGACCGCTACCTGCGCTTCCTGCCCCTGCCGCCGCGCGAGATGCTCGAGCTCGATATGTTCTTGCGTAAGTACGAGGTGCCCATCCCGCGCGAGGTCGAGCAGTGGCACCGCCGCTGGCTCGAGCTCCACCCGGCCGAAGCGCTCGCGCTCTACGGTGAGGAGGGGCTGCGCCGCCAGCTGGGCGACGGCGGCGAGGGCGCGGCCGGCGAAGCCGCGCCCGAGCTCGCGCTGCGTTCTCCGAGCCTGGGCACCAACCGCAACGTGGCCTTCAACTTCACGCCGGCCCCCAACGAGTTCCAGGGCGAGATCCAGCTGGTGGTGGACCCCAAGAACGCCAACCAGCTGGTGGCGGCAGCCAACACCTGGAACTCGATCCCGGGCGTTTGCGCCAGCGATACCCAGGCGATCTTCTACTCGGCGAACGGCGGGGCGAGCTGGGGCTACACCTGTGCCCCCGCCGCCGCGGCTTACGGCCTGAGCTGCTCGGGCACCGTCTTCGGCAGCGATCCGGCCCTGTTCTGGAACGACAACCACGAGGTCTTCCTCAACTACATGCTGATCTGCCGCATCGGCCTGACGAACCACTTCTCGATCGTCGTCGCCAAATCCACGGACGGCGGCGCCACCTGGAACGGCCAGGGCATCGTCACCAACAGCTGGGCCAACACCCAGATCGAGGACAAGAACTTCTACGCCATCGACAACACGCCCTCGAGCCCGTTCTACGGCCGTCACTACACCTGCTGGGACCGCAACAACAATGAAAAGTCCGCCTACTCGACCAACGCCGGCGCCACCTGGACGGAAGTCGACCTGCCGCCGACGCCCTCGACGGGGAGCGGCTCGGCCTTCGACCTCGCCTGCGAGCTGGAGGTCTCCCGTGACGGCACGGTGCACGTGATCTACGACACTCTGCGCTGCCTCGCGACCTGCAACAACGAGCAGATGTTCTACTCGCGCTCCGTGGACGGCGGTCTCACCTGGTCGGCGCCGGTGCTCGTCGTCGACTTCAACCTGGTGGGCTTCTCGAACGTCAACTGCCCGCCGGCGCAGAACAACCGCTGCCTCAACCCCTTCGGCGCCATCGGCGTCGACAACTCGCGGGGCCATTGCGACGGCAACCTCTACGTCACCTACTCCGACTGGACCGCCGGCGGCGTCAACACCACAGACGTCTGGATGAAGCGCTCGACCGACGGTGGCGTGACCTGGAGCGCGCCGCTGCGCCTCAACGACGACGGCGCCGGCGGCCCCACCCAGTTCCATCCCTTCCTGCAGGTGGACTCCTCGAACGGCGACGTGGTGGTGGCCTGGCATGACACGCGCAACGACGCCGCCCTGCGCCAGGTGGAGATCTGGGGCAGCCGCTCGACCACCTGTGGCCAGAGCGTCGAGCCCAACATCCGCATCTCGCAGCCCACGAGCGAGTTCAACAACAGCACCATCGCGTGGTCGAACGTCAACACGGCGAGCAACACCGGCGCCAACCCCAACCAATACGGCGAATACCTGGGCCTTTCGGTGCTCGATCAGAAGGCCTACGTGGCGTGGACCGACACCCGCCACTACTTCCCCCTCTTCACCACCGATCCCCAGGACGAGAACCTGGGCTTCAACGTCGTGAAGTGGGACTACTGTCCGCTCAGCAAGCACACCGGGCGTTGGAACCTGCCGCAGGGTGCCACCAACGGCTCGACCAAGCTCGCCCTCTATGACTCGACGAGCACTTGGGTGGCGACCCTGGTGGCGACCCTCGTCGAGACCAGCCCCGGTGTCGGCACGCTCGGCGGCCAGGTGTGGAACATCACCGGCACGACGGTGCTCTACAACGCCACCGGCAGCTGGTCGATCGACACCCCACCGGGCAGCGGCCCGTTCACCGTCAACCTCACCGACCCGGGCACCGGCAACCTCGTCGGCACCCTCGGTGGCCGCTTCCGGGACGACCCGCTGCCGACCATCACCGGCACCGCGAGTGGCACGTGGAGGGTGTGTCCGTAGGGATCCAGAGGTGGCCAGGGGCGGCTGCTGCGATGGGGCGCCGCCCTCGTCACCTCGACAGAGAGGGCGAGAAGAAGGAGATCAGGCCTCGGTTACGATGCGTGAGCAACATCCTCGCTTGCGTTCCGGCTCTACGCTGTGGTCCGAATTCGCGGAACAACGTCACCAACGCAGGCCTCTACGGTTGGCGTGTCGAGGTACCGAACGATCAACTCGTGGAGCTCTGGGGCCGCGAAAACCCTCAGCATGGCCTTCTGGGTCTGTAGCTCCCGGACAACATGGAAAATCCTACCCCTTCGGGAGTCTGAGTGGCGCGCTGCAATGTACTTTCTGGCAGGGTCTCCAAGCTCGGGCGGAAAGTTCAGCTCCTCGGGGATACCACGTGTCGGAAAGTCGATTACGACAAGCGGCACGGTGCTGCCCTGAAGCGCATGAAGTCGCTCACGAGCCCTGTCCTCAGCAACGGACTCTCGCGGGCCTCGTTCAGCCATTGTCTTGTGGATCGCGTCAAGGAACCTCTGTCCAATGTCACCGGCAAGGGACGGTCGTCGTTCAGGATTGAGATCACTGCGCAAGGCAGAGTAGTCGGCGAGATGACCGAGGTCGGAGACCTTGACTTCGTAGACTCTCTTGTAGAGGTCGCGGCGGCCTAGTCGATCCAGGAGCCGCCGAACTCCATCCTCCGAGAACTTCCATACAAACTCCAAGAGCCTCTCTCCGCCCAGCGAAGCCGGTGGTTCATCAAAGAACTCACTCGGAGGTCGCGCCTTGATCTGCCTCTCAGAGGCTGTGAGGGTCTTGCCACAAATCACCCACTGGTACAGAAGCTCGCGAATCGTATCTGTTGTCGCCGTAGAGTTGCGCAACTTCCGTCTTCCTTGCCTGAGAGCACCGAATGTCGACGAAGCCGCATGCGAGAACATTGCCTGAATACACCTGAATGTATGGTGCCAATAGACAGCGCCATACATCTGATACCTTGCAAGAAGCAGAGACTCAATTGCCGCCGAGCCCTTTGCCTTGTATGCGAGGCACAGCTTACAGTGGCTTCCGCTGCTGCTAGCATCAACAGAGAGAGCCTGGAGAAATCGAAGAGTATCGATCCCCAATCCGTAGGGAACTCCGCACCCCGCACTGTCCCTGATTAGATAGTCAATCTTGTCGGCATCAATAGGGCCATCGACGATGTCCTGGGCGACACCATCAATTGGTCGCTCTGTTGGCTGCCGGCGCAAGATTTTCATGACTCTCGAGAGGTCAACTTTGGGCCACTCGCGACCGATCATCGTCCGTAGCGACTCTTCCCCCCAACCTGTCTCATCGAGAAGGCGTTCCACCATTTTCTCGTGATCAAAAAGGTGTGGGCAAGCCCCTTCCAAGTCGTGCCCAAATCCGACCTGCCCGACGTCATGGAGGATGGCAGCCAGCATTGCATGCGACAGGTCTAGTGGATCAAGAAGTAAACGTAGGGTGGGGACCTCTGGGTCGGCGAGTATCGAAGTGTAGTAGCGGACCAGTGCTGCGAAGACACCTATTGTGTGCGACCACCTATTGTGGGTTGCGCCTGGATAGACTTCTCGGATCCATCCGAGCTGTGCCTCGGATTTGAGGCGGCGTAGCGCTGGATGGCCAAGAAGAGTGGAGACTCGTTCTGTGAAGGGAGCTGGTTCACCAATGCCTGTGTTGAGTAGTCGGGGTTGCCAGGGGTCGAGTTCAGGTATCTGGGCATGCCAGGAGTACTCTCTGCTGTACCGTTGAAGACGCTCCATCAGTTCTTGCGCGGTAGTGATCTTGTGGCGTTGAAAGAGTGCTACGGGGTATTCGAGTGCAGTGTCGGAAACAAAGCGACGACCGTCGCGGTGGATCACGCTCTGAGAGCTTGGAGCGTTCCTGCCGTCAAGGAGTAGTGCTGCCACCAAGTGGAGGTAGCGAAAGCCGTAGGACACGTACGAGCGTTCACCGAATTCGAACTCTAGGATGGCCAACGCTTCCTGCAAGGTTCTGCCGAATGCAAAGAGGTCAAACCGCGCAAGGCCATGAGGGGCGGCGACACTGGCTGAGGCCTTCAGCCCTCCGCCAGAAATGCTCGCTGGCTGGTGAAGCATGCTCGTAAGGTCAGGGTGTGCATAGGTCCAAGTGAAGTGTACTCTCAATTCACGCGTCTGGTTGAGATCCACTTCGTGGACACAAGCACCCAGATCGGTAAGAACAGCTCTGCGATCCGCTGAAATCAGGATGTTGGCGGGCTTGATGTCGAGATGAAATATCCCGGAGCCATGCATGTGATGAAGTGCCTCGGCTATTTCCAGGCACCTCTCTAGTAGAAAGCTGCAGGCATGGTCAAGGCGTTGGGGAGAGAAGGCATGAGTACCCTTCCCGGGCGTGCGCGCCAGAGTCGATCGGAGGTAGCCATCGAGTGGCTGTGGGTCGGAGACATACGTTGTTGCGATTGCTACTACGCCTTCTTCGCTGGATATCGCATCGTAGAGACGCACGACGTGCGGATGAGAGAGCTTCTCCAGGGCACGAAGCTCCCGTTCTGACACGGGGGAGAGACTTCTTGCGGCATCCTGTGGTAGGCCGTCCCGAGAAAGGAGCTTTCTTCGGACGATCTTGAGGGCCTGGTCAGTATCTGCGGTCTTGCGGTGCACGCGAAAGACGAGCCCCGACCCTCCGGCGTGGACGAAGGCCAGGAAGACGTAATTCCAGAGTTCAGGAAGTCGCCCCCAGAGGTCGGTAAGGTGCCGTGCTTCGATTTCGCGGTCGAAGTCGGACGGCAGATGGTCGCGCACCAGCGGGGCTGCGAGGAGTGCCGCGAAGTCGGGAGCGACGGGTGGTGTGCGTTGCGAAAGTAGAGAACTCTGGAGCTCGGTGTCGGATGTCTTTCGTCGCTTGACCACGCAGTACTTCCTCCCTGGAACCACGGATGGCCGGGCAGGAGTGGAGGTTCTTGGGGTCGGAGCTATGCCGTAATGCAGTGTACGCGATCAAGTGAATGGCTGGCAACTTCTCGGTGGTACAGAGCAGCTACCACGAGAGTCGAATGGGCCTCAGCCGCATGCGTCTTCGATGCTGTGCTCGCCTCCGCGGGCTACCTGGAGAGCGCTAGGGTCTGATGGAGCGAGTGGAAGCAACGGCGAGCCCTTGGGGCGCCGGCGGACGAGCCCCATTCGGAGGTAGGTGGAAGCTGGCGCTGCATCGGGGAGAGGGGAGGGGGGGATCCTAGATCGCGCGGGCTTCAGGCCTATCCACTCTACCGTTACCTGGTGACGCTGCGGAACCCGCACCAATGGGTGGGAACTCGTCGCAAGGGACATGCCTGAGACTCTAGGGGCAGCGCGGCGACAGAGCCGAGGCGTTCTCGGTGGCAGGAGTGAGTGCTTCAGGAGTGCGGCTTGAAAGAGGTGAAGGGATGGGCCCTTGGCAGCGAGTTCTAGGAGCCCGACGAGCTTCCGTTCTCAGCCGCGCTTGGGAAGCGCTTGACCCTGAAAGTGCCAGGCTAGGGATGAGAATTCGCAGTACTTGCGAAAAGATGGCGGATTGTTCTGTGCTCAAGCCGAGTGCCTGTGCAGACGTAGGGCAGGTGTCTGGCTACTGGAGAAAGGCTGAACCTGGCCGACGAGGACTCGGGCTCATGCAGGCTCTGTCGAGCCCAGCCGGCGGAGCCTACCGCCCGTCTCAAGACCTCGGTGACCCGTTGGTTGAGGCTCTTGCGGCGCCGCCTCAGATCAGCTCGAGTGCAGCCGCTCCGTCGGCGACCGCGCTGACCACCAGGCGACGGTCGAGGGTGGCCAACCTCCCACCGCGGGACCTGGCGAGGGCCAGGAGATAGCTGTCGGTCACCTGGGAGTGGCTGGCTAGACGCGCCGGGTCGATATGGGCCTGGTCCGCGATACTGATCTCGTCGGGCCAGAACTGATGGCCGGGCATCGCCCTGAGCGCTGTCAAGGAATGGAGCACGGCGCCCGGTGTGCCGGGTGTGCCCGGGTACTTGGGGTGCCCGACGATCCGCAGGAGCCCGTTCTCGGTGATCGGGCAGGTGGCGAAACGGAGCCGCCCGACCCGGCTGAACCACTCGTGGGCGAGGTCATGCTGGACATGGGCCGGGTCGACGAGAGCGATGACGAGGTTGACGTCGAGCAGGTAGCGGGTCACGGGAGCTCGTCGCGGATCTGGTTGACCAGCTGGAGGGTCACTGTGGCGCCCGCGCGGCGCGGCAGCAGCGGGATCCCGTTGCGCTCGGCGCGCTCCGCGGGGGCATCGCGCTGCAGGCCCCGGCGAGCCAGCCGAGAGATCACTTCCCCGAGCGTGCTGCGATCCTGTTCTGCAAGCTGCTTGGCAGCAGCGAGGATGTCGTCGTCGATCGCCAGGGTGGTGCGCACGCGAGCCTCCGCACGAGCATTGATGCGCTGCATCATACATCACGCATCATTCCCGCCTTGCGCCTCCTACCTCCTCCCCACCTCCACCACGAAGTAGCTGGGTGGGCAGAAGAAGCGCACGGCGAGCTTGGAGGTGCCGACGCCGCTGTTGACGACCAGGCGGGTCCAACCGGCGGCGGCGGGGGAGGCGAAATCGAAGACGCCGCGGTCGTAGTGAGGGCCGAGCTCGGAGCGGGTGAGGATCGCGAGGCCCCCCGGCAAGCGCACCTGGCCGCCGTGGGTGTGGCCGGCGAGGACGGCGTCGATGCCCGTGGCGGCGGCTTCGAGGGCGACGTCCGGCACATGAGAGACGACGATCCGCGGCGTGCCGGGCGGCACCGCTGGCGAGCGGGCCAGGGCGAGCTCGAGGCGGGACGCGCGCGGCCCCTGGCGGAATCCGCGCGAGGCGGGGCTCGCCGGCCCCGCCATCGGCTCGTCAAGGAGGACCTTGCCCCTGCCGTCCGTCACCCGCAGGTTGCGGAAGGCGACCGTGCCCTCGCGGGCCCACAGGCCCACTGTCCCTGCCTGCAGGCGGGCAGCGGAGCGGTCCTCGGCCCAGGCCTGCCAGGCGGCAGGCTCGGGCGTGCCGCTCGGCCAGGCGCGCAGCTCGAGCCGGGTGAGCTCGGCCGCTACCGTGGCGCGGACCCGCAGGCTGTACCAGCGACCGGGCTCGGGGTCGACGCCGGTGTCGCCCTGGCCGTTGGGGGCGGTCCCGTGCGGGATGATCGTGAAACGCGTGGGGCGGTCGCTGTCGAGGCCGGGGCGCACGATCTGGAACAGCCGGTCTTCGCCCAACGGATAGCGCGAGAGCACCGCGATGCCGCCTTCCGAGCGGTTGCTGCCGAGGCGCATCTCGACCGTCAGCTCCTGGTCGCGCCAGGCGAGGGGGCCGCCGGCGTCGGTGAGCCCACCGGCAGGTGGGTCGAAGTGGAGGTAGCTGTTGAAAACACCGCGCCGGGTGCGGCCCCAGGCGGGCTCGCCGGCGATCTCGACGGTCTCGAAGGGCGGCTCGCGGTCCGCCCAGGGCCGGTCGGTCCCCACCTGCTGGTTGAGGCCGAGCAGCAGGAAGCCGCCGTCGCGGCCGAAGACCTTGCCCTCGTTCGACAGCCACTCGAGGCCTGAGCTGCCGAGCTCGGCGACCACCGGCCCCCAGTACTCGGAGTGGCCCTGCACGGCGACCACCGGGGCCAGCCGGCGCAGCTCGCCGAGCACCTGGGCGGCGGCGCGGGTGTGGGCGACGAGGGCGTCGAGGTCATGAGTGTCGGCCACCATGTCGCCGCTGACGACGATTAGGTCCGGTGCCTCGGTGGCCACCCGGCGCAGCAGGCGGCGCTCGATCGCCGTCTCGCGGGCGACGTGCAGGTCGGAGAGGTGGACGATCCGGTAGGGGCCGGTGGGCAGAGCGAGGAACGCCTCGTCGCGCCAGAGGAGGAGGCGCGGCTCGACCCAGAAGCCATCGAGGGCGGCGACGGCTGCGAGCGGTAGCAGCCAGCGCGCGGTGCGGGCGAGGGGGCGCCGCCAGCGAGCCAGGGCGGGCCAGCGCACGGCGCTAGGCCCAGGGCTCGAGCCGGGGCGGCGCCGGGGGCAGGCGCCGGTTCTTGTCGAGAAGCACCCAGAGCAGCAATGGTCCAGCGATGAAGCCGCCGATGTGGGCGAACCAGGCGACCCCACCCTGCCCCGCGGTGCCGGCGCCGAGCGAGGCGACCCCCGAGAACGCCTGCATCAGGAACCAGATGCCGAGGTAGACGACGGCGGGGATCTCGGCGGTGGTGTAGAAGAAGCCGAGGAAGACGAGGGTGACGACCCGCGCCTTGGGGAAGAGAAAGACGTAGGCCCCGAGCACGCCGGCGATCGCCCCCGAGGCGCCGATCGCCGGCATCTGCGAGTTGGCGTCGGCGATCGCGTGGGCGAAGGTGGCGACGTAGCCGCAGCCCAGGTAGAAGAAGAGGAAGCGGGCGTGCCCCAGCCGGTCCTCGACGTTGTCGCCGAAGATCCACAAGAAGAGCATGTTGCCGAGGAAGTGCATCCAGCCGCCGTGGAGGAACATCGAGAGAAGCGCCGAGGGCACGCCGTAACCCCAGCCGCCGCCAGGAGCGTCGCTGAACAGCCGCGCGGGAACGAAAGCCGACTGCGCGAGGAAGCCCTGGAGGTGATCGCCCAGGGTCAGCTCGTAGAGGAAGAGCACGGCGTTGACGGCGATCAGGACGATCGTCACCAGCGGCCGGCCCCGGCTCGGGTTGAGGTCGCGCAGCGGGATCATGCCGAGATCCGGTGGATCCGCATCAGGTTGGTCAGGGGCCGCTCGCGGATCGGGTCGCCCATCACGAGAATGAGCGTGTCGCCGGCCTTGGCGAGGCGCTCGCTCTTCAGCTTGCGTTCGACCACCTCGACCACTTGGTCGAGCGAAGAGAGCGGATCGTCGAGCACGAGCGGGCGCACCCCCCACACCAACTGCAGGCGGCGGGCTACCTCGGGCGTCGTGGTGAAGACGCGGATCGGCGCCGCCGGTCGGTAGCGGGCGAGGGAGCGGGCGGTGAAGCCGCCCTGGCTGAAGGCGACGATGAAGCTCGCTCCCAGCTGGTCGGCGGCGCGCGCGGCGCCGGAGCACACCACGTCGGCGATCTGGTAGCGCAGGTCGGGCTGGCTCGCCTGGCTCGCCTTGGCGAGCGAGCGCTTCGGCACCTGCACTGCCTCCGGGTGCTCGCGGCGGTAGCGCTCGGCCTCCTCGATGATCTTCGCCATCGTGCGCACGGCCTCCACCGGATAGCGGCCGGCGGCCGTCTCGCCGGAGAGCATCACGGCATCGGCCCCTTCGAGCACGGCGTTGGCGATGTCGGTCGCCTCGGCGCGGGTGGGGCGAGGTCGCTCCATCATCGATTCGAGCATCTGGGTGGCGACGATCACCGGCGTCGCGGTGGCGCGGCCAGCGACGACGATGCGCTTCTGCAGCACCGGCACCTTGTCGAGCGGTACTTCGACGCCGAGGTCACCGCGCGCCACCATCACGGCGTCGGCAGCGTCGATGATCTCGTGGAGATGGTGGATCGCAGCCTTGCGTTCAAGCTTGGCGACTAGCGGGATGGCGCCGCCGTGGCGGCGGACGACGGCGCGGATGCCCTCGAGGTCGGCGGCGCCCGCGACGTAGCTCGCCGCCAGATAGTCGACCCCCGCGGCCACCGCGAAGGCGATGTCGTCGGCGTCTTTCGCCGAGACGGTGAAGGGCAGCTCGGTGTCCGGCAGGTTGATGCCCTTGCGGGTCGAGATGGCACCGCCGGTGATCACCCGGGCGCCGACCGTGCGGCCCCGGCGGCCGGTGATCTCGAGCTCGATGAGGCCGTTGTCGATCAGCACCCGCTCGCCGGTCTGGAAGTGGGCGAGGAGCTCCGGGTTGTCGAGCGGCACGTCGACCCCTGCCGCCTCCTCGCCCAGCACCACCTGCGCTCCCCGCTTGAGCGGGCGTGGGCCGTCGGCGATCGTCCCCAGGCGGTAGCGCGGTCCCATCAGGTCGAGGAGGATCGGCACGTGCACGCCGCGCTCGGCAGCCGCGGCACGGACCCGCTCGATGCGCAGTTGGTGCTGGGCGTGGTCGCCGTGGGAGAGGTTGAGGCGGACGATGTCGACCCCGGCGGCGAGCAGGCGGGCGACGATGCCCGGCTCGGTGCTCGCCGGCCCGAGGGTGGCGATGATCTTGGCGCGGCGTTTCATGAGCCGGGGAGTATAGCGTTCGCTTCCGCGCCGGCCGGCGGCACTGTGAGCCAGGCTGCGTACAATGCGTCCATGCGCTCCGTCCTCGCCGCCTGCGCGCTCGGCCTCGTTCTCGCCGCGTCCGCCGAGGCCGTCAACCCTGGCTGGCGGCGCTTCGACGTCGCCGAGACGGGCACCTACGCCCTGCGCTACGTGCCCTACGCCCTCGACCAGGGCCAGCCGGCACCAGTGATCGTCTTTCTGCACGGCTCGGGCTCGAGCCCCGAGGCCTGGCAGAACCTGCTGAAGACCGAGGCTGAGCTGCGGCCGGCGGTGGTGATCGTCCCCAAATCGATCGACGACCTGGGCTTCGGTGTCGGCGCGGACGACGCGACGATCGCCGCGGCGCTCGCCAGCGTGCGGGCCGAGCTCGCCGTCGACGAGGCGCGCATCGGCCTTGCCGGGCACTCGGCCGGCGGCGCCTACGCCGCAGTGCTGGCCTACGCCGGTGAAGAGCGCTTCGCCGGCGTCTTCCTCCTCTCGGCGCCGTTCCGCCAGGTGCTCGCCGTGGCCGATGCGGACTACACGGCACCTCTGCGCACCTACTACGGCACCACGGACCCCAATTACACGGGCGGCAGCTACCTGGCCTACGCCGGGCAATGGCAGCGGCTGGGGGTGGCGGTCGAGGAGCAGATCGCCGCCGGCTTCGGGCACAGCAACTGGCCGGAGACGACGCTGGGGGATGGCTTCGCCTTCCTCCTCGCCCAGCGCTACCAGACGGCCGGGGGCTGCGTGCCCGCACCGGCGCGCCTCTGCCTGCGTGGTGGGCGCTTCGCGGTGAGCGCCCATTGGCGCAGCCGCCAGGGGAGCGAGGGTGAGGCACGGGTGGCGGCCGCCCGCGAGCGCGACTCGGGCTTGCTGTGGTTCTTCGCGCCGGAGAACTGGGAGCTGCAGGTCAAGGTGCTCGACGGCTGCGCCGTCAACCAGCGCTACTGGGTGTTCGCCGCCGGCACCACCAACGTCGAGTACACCCTGACGGTGCGCGACCTGGTCGGCGGCGGCGAGGTGGAGTACCACAACCCCCAAGGCGTGAGCGCTCCGGCGATCACCGACACCTCGGCCCTGACTGGCTGTCCGTAGGGGGGGTTCCTCGTCTGCGGCGCCCCGCGTTCCTTCGATCGACTTGGGCTCGGGCATCGCAGCCACGATGGCCCCACCCCACGCCGCCCGCGGTGCTACCATCCGCCCGCTGCGCTCGGCCGCGGCAGAGTCGCCAAGGATCTCACTGAGGAGTCTCGATGTTCGACGGGTTGCAGACCAAGCTACAGGACGTCTTCCGCCGTCTGCGGGGCGAGGGGCGGATCACCGAGGAGGTGCTGACGGCGGCGCTGCGCCAGGTGCGCCTGGCGCTGCTCGAGGCGGACGTCCACGTGCGGGTCGCCAAGCCCTTCCTCGAGCGGGTGCGCGAGAAGGCCCTCGGCCAGGAGGTGCTGGCGAGCCTCAACGGTGCCCAGCAGGTGATCAAGATCGTCCACGAGGAGCTCGTCGAGCTGCTCGGCGAGGAGGGCAGCGAGCTGCGCCTCGACGGCCGCCCGTCGGTGGTGATGCTCGCCGGCCTCCAGGGCTCCGGCAAGACCACCACGGCCGGCAAGCTCGCCAAGCGCCTCAAGGCCCGTGGCCGGCAGCCCATCCTGGTGGCCGGGGACCTCCAGCGTGCTGCCGCCGTCGAGCAGCTCAAGCAGGTGGGGGCCGCCGTCGGCGTACCGGTGATCGCCCCGGAGGCCGGCGAGACGGTGCTCAAGCTGGCGCCCCGGGCCCTGCGCGAAGCGCGAGATCGCGGCCACGACGTGGTGGTCTTCGACACCGCCGGCCGCCTGCACGTCGACGCGGCGCTGATGGGCGAGGTGAAGAGCCTCGCCGAGCTGCTGAAGCCGACCGAGATCCTTTTCGTGGCCGACGCGATGACCGGCCAGGACGCCGTCAAGAGCGCCGAACAGTTCGCGGCCACGCTGCCGCTCTCGGGCGTCATCTTGACCAAGCTCGACGGTGACAGCCGCGGTGGCGCGGCGCTGTCGATCCGCACCGTCGCCAAGGTGCCGATCCGCTTCGTCGGCATGGGCGAGAAGCTCGACGACCTCGAGCTCTTCCGCCCCGACCGCCTGGCCTCGCGCATGCTCGGCATGGGCGATGTGCTGTCGCTGATCGAGAAGGCGCAGGAGGGCCTCGACGCCGGCGAGACGGAGCGGCTCGCCAAGCGCCTGGTGAGCCAGGAGTTCAGCCTCGAAGACCTGCGCGATCAGCTACGGCAGCTGCGCAAGCTCGGCCCCCTGGCCTCGGTGATGGAGATGCTGCCCAAGGTCGGGCCGCTCAAGGGGCTCGATGGCGCCAACGTCGACGAGCGCGAGCTCAAGCGGATCGAGGCGATCATCAACTCGATGACCCCCAAGGAACGCCGCCTGCCGCTGCTCATCGACGGCAGCCGCAAGCTGCGCATCGCCCGCGGCTCGGGCACCACCGTGCAGGACATCAACAAGCTGCTCAAGCAGTACAAGACGATGCGGAAGATGATGAAGGGCGTCAAGAGCGGCTGGCTGAAGCGCGCCCTCGGCGGGCGCTGAGGCCCGCCGTCCGGGATCGCGCCGGCCCCAGGAGCTCGTGCGGCAGGAACCGCAGGCAGCCGGTGGGGCGTGCCGGGCAGCGCGGGTGCTGCCATTCACCCGGCGCCCGCCGCCAGCAGGTCTTCCAGGTCCAGACGCTCGGTCACCATTGCCAGGTTGCCGGCGGCGTCGCGGGGCCACGCCTCGCGGGGGCGATCCCAATAGAGCTCGACGCCGTTGCCGTCCGGGTCGCGCAGGTAGAGGGCCTCGGAGACGCCGTGGTCGGCGGCCCCTTCGAGGGCGACGCCGGCGGCGAGCACACGGCGCAGGGCGCGCGCCAGCGCTGCCCGGGTGGAGTAGAGGATGGCGAAGTGGTAGAGGCCGGTGGTGCCGGGAGCGGGCCAGGCGCCGCCGCGGCTCTCCCAGACGTTGAGGCCCACGTGGTGGTGGTAGCCGCCGGCGGCGAGGAAGGCGGCGCCGGTGCCGTAGCGCTGGGTGAGCTCGAAGCCGAGGACGTCGCGATAGAAGGCGACGGCCCGCTCGAGCTCGGCGACCTTGAGGTGGACGTGGCCGATGCGGGTTTCGGGGTCGATGGGAGCGGTGGTTGCCTGGCTCATCGTGGGGGCCTCCGGGCTCGGCGCGACGGCGCTCGGGGTGAGCTCCTGTGCTACATTCTCGGCGCAAGGTCGAGCGCAATGAAAGTCCTCACGTACCGCAGCGATCGCCACCAGGGCGAGCCCGCGCCGAGCCGCCGCGGCGCCGGCGCTGCTGCGTTCGCCGTGCGGACGTTTCGCGCCACCCCCACCACCCTCACTACCTAGTCAAAAAGGGGCTTTCGATGGCCGCTTCCGTGGAGCCAGTGAGACTTACTCTGCCCGACGGGTCCGTGCGCGAGGTCGCCGCGGGGACGACGCCGCTCGCCGTGGCGCAGTCGATCGGGCCGCGCCTGGCCAAGGACGCTGTGGGTGCCGAGCTCGACGGCGAGCTGGTGGACCTGCGCCAGCCGCTGACCCGGGGCGGGAGCTTCCGCCTTTTCACCCTCAAGAGCCCGGAAGCGGGCATCTTCGTGCGCCACTCGGCCGAGCACGTGCTGGCGGACGCCGTCACCCGCCTGTGGCCGGAAGCTCTCTACGATGCCGGGCGCAAGGACCACAGCGAGAAGTACCAGTACGACTTCCGCTTCCCCCGCGCCTTCACCCCCGAGGACCTCGTGGCGATTGAAGCCAAAATGCGCGAGATCCTCGCCGAGGACGCCCCTTTCGAACGGGTCGAGGTGAACCGTGAGGCGGCGGCGGAGATCTTCGCCGGCTGGCACAACGACCTGAAGGTCGAGCGCCTCAAGGACATTCCCCAGGGCGACACCATCACCCTCTACCGCCACGGTCGCTTCACCGACCTCTGCCGGGGCCCGCACGTTCAACGAGCGTCGCAGATCGGCGCCGTCAAGCTGCTCGAGGCCTCGGGGGTCTACTTCAAGGGCGACGAGGCCAACGAGAAGCTGCAGCGGATCTACGGCACCGCCTTCGCCACCGCCAAGGAGCTGGCGGAATACGAGTCGGCCCTCGAGCAGGCGCGGGCGCGCGACCACCGCCGCCTCGGCCCCGAGCTCGACCTCTTTAGCTTCAACCCGCTGGCACCGGCGACGCCCTTCTTCCATCCCAAGGGGGCCTTCGTCTACAACGCCCTGGTGGGCTTCGTGCGCGAGCTGCAAACGCGCCGCGGCTACGGCGAGGTGGTGACGCCGCAGATCCTCGACGTCGACCTGTGGCACACCTCGGGCCACTACGCCAACTACCGCGAGAACATGTTCTTCACCGAGGTGGACGAGCGGCAGATGGCGGTCAAGCCGATGAACTGCCCGACCCACTGCCTGATCTTCAAGACCCGGCTGCGTAGCTACCGCGACCTGCCCATCCGCTATGCCGACTTCGGGCGGCTGCATCGCTACGAGAGGAGCGGCGTGACCTCGGGGCTGACGCGGGTGCGCAGCTTCGCGCAGGACGACGCCCACGTCTTCTGTACCGAGGAGCAGATCGAGGCCGAGGTGCGCTCGGCGGTCGACATGATCTTCGAGATCTACCGCACCTTCGGCTTCTCGGACGTCGAGATCGGCATCGGCACGCGGCCGGAGAAGGCGATCGGCGCCCTGGAGGTCTGGCAGCGTGCCGAGAGCATCCTCGCCGAGGCCCTGTCGCGCCACGGCCTGACGTTCAACGTCAACGCCGGCGACGGCGCCTTCTACGGCCCGAAGATCGACTTCCGGGTCAAGGACGCTCTCGGCCGCGGCTGGCAGCTCGGCACCGTGCAGCTCGACTTCCAGCTCCCCGAGCGCTTCGACCTGACCTACGTGGCGGCCGACGGCAGTGAGCAGCGGCCGGTGATGATCCACCGCGCCATGCTGGGCTCGCTCGAGCGGCTGCTCGGCATTCTGATCGAGCACACGGCGGGCGCCTTCCCGCTCTGGCTGGCGCCGGTGCAGGCCGTGGTGCTGCCGGTCTCCGAACGCTTCATGGCCTACGGCGCGCGGGTGCGCGACGAGCTGGTGGCCGGCGGGGCGCGGGTCGAGCTCGACGAGCGCAACGAGAAGCTGGGCTACAAGATCCGCGAGGCGCAGCTGCAGAAGGTGCCCTACATGCTCGTGGTCGGGGGGCGCGAGGAGGAGCAGGGCGGGGTGGCCCTGCGGCTACGCAGCGGCGAGGACCTGGGAACGCTACCGGTGGCGGAGGTGGCGGCGCGGATCGCGGCCAAGGCAGCGACCCGCGCGTTGGACCTTTGAGAGGGGTGGCCTAGGCGCGCTTGATCACGGCACCGAGGACGGCGCCGCCCAAGACGCAGGTGATGAGAGCCGCACCGCCCTGGCACCAGGCCAGGTAGTAGGGGAAACCGTCGATCACCAGGGGGCTGTAGAAGCTGGTCCAGAAGCCGACGAGGCCGAGGAAGAAGCCATAGGTGGCACCGCCCTTGAAGCCGTCCGCCCAGTTCTGCCGGGTCTTCGCGAACAGGATGGCGGCAAAGAAGAAGGTCACCACCGCGATGAGCAGGAACCAGACGGCCCCTGAAGGATCTTCGCTCTGCGTGAACACCTGCGGGTACTTCTTGTAGGTGTTGCCGAGGATCAGACCGTGCATGACGAAATCGGCGAGCCAGCCGACGATGCCTGCGGCCAGGCCCGCACCTGCGACGCGCGTCCAGTTCATGGCGCCTCCTTCGCCCTCGGGGCGAGGTTGTTGAGGGAAGACGGCCTAGGATAACCCATGCGGCGGGTCGTCGAGGCGCCGGCGCCGCCCACCCCGCTCGTCGGCGGGTTGCCCTCCGGGCCTCGCATGCCCTACAATCCGCGGTTCCCACCGGGCCGGGCTGTCGGTCCGAGGCAAGAGCTCAGGCCCGTTGCAGGGCCTCAACAAGGGAGAGTCCCGTGCCGAAAATGAAGAGCCACCGAGGCGCCGCCAAGCGGGTGAAGATCACCGCCTCGGGCAAGGTCGTCCGGCATCATTCGATGCACAGTCACATCCTGACCAAGAAGACCACCAAGCGGAAGCGCAACCTGCGCAAGGCCACCCAGGTTGGCGGCAAGTTCGCCAAGAACCTGCGGGCCATGCTCCTCGGCTGAGGAGTGGTCTCCGGCTGCCGGTGGGACGAACCTGTCCACCGGGGCCGCTAACGACGAGCCCCTTGGGGGCCGAGAACGAGGTTCGAGATGGCACGCGTCAAACGGGGCAACAAGAGAGCCCAAAAGCGTAAGAAGGTCCTCAAACTGGCCAAAGGCTTCTATGGCCAGAAGTCCAAGTCCTACCGCATCGCCATGCAGGCGGTCGACCGCGCCGGCGTCTACGCCTACCGCGACCGCAAGCAGAAGAAGCGCCAGTTCCGCAGCCTGTGGATCGTGCGCATCAACGCGGCGGCGCATCTGCATGGCCTGTCCTACAGCCGGCTGATCTCCGGCCTCAAGAAGGCCGGTTCCGAGCTCGACCGTAAGGTGCTGGCCGATCTCGCGGTGTCCGACCCCGTGGGGTTTGGTCGCCTGGCCGAGTTGGCCAGGCAAGCCCTCGGCGCCGAAGCAGCGGCGACCTGAAGCGACCCCCAAGCACCCGTACCCTTGCCGTAGCGCCCGGTGGTGAGCGGCGCGGCCCAGGCCGCGCTCGCCGCCCGCCGGTGGGCGGAGCCTCGCCCTCGCGGCCAGGCGCGACAGCCTGCCGCCGCGGGTGGCGTGTACCCCTTTCCCCCTTGCAGGCGAGCAACGTTTTCGGAGATCCTCCCGCAGCGACCGGCGGCCCCGCCGCCCGGTCAGCGGCAGGTCCCGGCATTGGAGGGTGACCATGGCAGAGATCGACCTCGAGCAGCTGACGTCCCGCTTCGCGGCCGAAGCGGCGGCGGTCACCGACCGCAAGGCCTATGAGGACTTGCGGCTCGCCTGGACGGGGCGCAAACAGGGCATCCTGAAAGGCCTCCTCGAGCGGATGAAGGAGGTGGCGCCGGAACAGCGGCGCGCCTACGGCCAGGGCGTCAACACCCTGAAAGAGCAGGTCGAAACCCGGCTGGCCGAGATCGAGGTCGCCGTCGAGGCGGCGGCGCAGCAGGCTACGTTCGCCGCCGCCCGCCTCGACGTCACCCTGCCCGGCCGGCGGCCGCGGCTCGGCAGCCTGCACCCGGTCACCATGGTGACCCGCGAGATCGAGGAGATCTTTGCCGAGCTGGGCTACAGCGTCGCCGAGGGGCCGGAGGTCGAGGACGACTACCACAACTTCGAGGCCCTGAACTTCCCCCACGACCACCCGGCGCGGGACACGCAGGACACCTTCTTCCTGACCAACGGGCTGCTGCTGCGTACCCACACCTCGCCGGTGCAGATCCGCACCATGCTGTCGCGGGCGGCGCCGCCGATCCGCATCATCTGCCCGGGCAAGGTCTTCCGGCATGACAACGACTTGCGCCACTCGCCGATGTTCCACCAGGTCGAGGGGCTGGCGGTGGGCGAGGGGATCTCGATCGGCGACCTCAAGGGCACCCTCGAGGCGTTCACCCGCCGCCTCTTCTCGCCGGAGACCAAGGTGCGCATGCGCCCCAGCTTCTTCCCCTTCACCGAGCCCTCGGCCGAGGTCGACGTGACCTGCACGAGCTGCAAGGGCAAGGGCTGCGCCACTTGCTCGGGGACGGGCTGGATGGAGATCCTGGGCTCCGGCATGGTCGACCCGCGAGTGCTCGCCGGCTGCGGCATCGACCCCGACCGCTACTCGGGCTTCGCCTTCGGCATGGGCCTCGACCGGGTGGCGATGATCCGCTACGGCATCCCCAACATCCGGCTGCTGTTCGACAACGACGAGCGCCTGCTGCGGCAGATCGGCTGAGGCGGGAGGAGCTGACGATGAGATTCTCGTGGAGCTGGTTGAGCGACCATGTGGCGCTGCCGGAGCCGACACCGGCCAACACGGCGGCGATCGCCGCCCGGCTCACCGCGGCCGGTTTCGCCGTCGAGCACGTGGAAGAAGAGGCGGGCGACGTCGTCCTCGACATCGACGTCACCACCAACCGCGTCGATGCGATGAGCCACCTCGGGCTGGCGCGGGAGCTCGCCGTGCTCCTGGACGAGCCCCTGCGCTGGCCCACCTGCGATCCCCCGGAAGGGTCCGAGCCGACCACCGCGGCGGTGCGGGTGGTGATCGAGGACGAGCGCTGCCCGCGCTACACCGCGCGGGTGGTCCGTGGGGTGCGCGTCGGCCCCAGCCCGGAGTGGCTCAAAGCCCGTCTCTCGATCGTCGGCGTGCGCTCGATCAACAACGTCGTCGACATCACCAACTACGTCAACTGGGAGCTAGGGCAGCCGCTGCACGCTTTCGACCTCGCGACCATCGCGGGGGCGACGGTGCGGGTCCGTCCGGGGGTCGAGGGGGAGAAGCTCACCACTCTCGATGGGGTCGAGCGCCCGCTCGATCCCGATCAGGTGGTGATCGCCGACGCCGAGCGCGCCGTGGCCTTGGGTGGAGTGATGGGTGGCCTCGACACCGAAGTCACCGCCACCACCACCGACGTCCTGCTCGAAAGCGCTCACTTCCAGCCCAGGGCCGTGCGGCGCACCGCGCGCCGGCATGATCTCAAGACCGACGCCGGGCATCGCTTCGAGCGGGGGGCCGATCCCGAGATGTGCGCCCGCGCCACTGGTCGCGCGGCCACTCTCATCCAGCAGCTGGCGGGCGGCACCGTGCTCGCGGGGGTGATCGACGAGCGTCTGGTGCCGGAGGGGGCGTTCGTCGTCCAGGGGCGGCTCGAGCGGGCGCGGCTCGACCGCTTCGTCGGGGTCAGTGTGCCGGCCGAGACGGTCGAGCGCTGGCTTCGCGGCCTGGGTTTCGAGCTGAAGGCCGCCGGTGACGGGGCCTACGAGGTGAAGGTGCCGTCCTGGCGCTTCTACGACTTTCAGACCCTCCGCCCCGACGGCTCCTGCTACGAGGCCGACCTCTTCGAGGAGGTGGCCCGGCTGCTGGGCCTGGAGGCGATCCCGGCGACGCTGCCGGCGATCTCGGGGGCCGACGCGCGGCCGAGCGTCGAGCGGCTGCGCCGCCGCCGGGTGGCAGACCACTGGGCCGCCTGCGGCTACGCCGAGGCGATCAACTTCGCGTTCGGCGACCCGGCGCAGATCGCCCAGCTGCCGGGCCTGCGGCCCGAGGCCCCCGAGCTCGCCCTCGCCAACCCGCTCTCGGAGCGCTACGCGGTGATGCGGCGCGCGCTGCTGCCAGGTCTGCTCGAGAGCGCGCGCTTCAACGTCCGCCGTGGCGCGGCCGCCGTCCGCCTCTACGAGCTGGGGCGGGTGTTTTTCGGCCGCCAGAGCGAGGCCTTCCCCGAGGAGGTCGAGGTGCTGGCAGTCGTCTGCGGCGGCCAGGTGGGGACGCCCTGGGAGCGCGCCGAGGAGCTCGACTTCTTCGACCTCAAGGGCGGGCTCGAGGCCTTGGCGACGGCTTTCGGCGTGAGCCTCGAGGCGCGACCCGCGACGGTGGCGGGGATGGTCGCGGGGATCAGCGCCGAGCTCTGGCGGGGCTCCGAGCGGGTGGGCCTGATCGGCCGCCTGGCGGGCGACGATCCCTACCCGCTCTACGGGCTCGAGCTCGATCTTCGGGCCCTCGGCGCCGGCCGCGGCTTCTACGACGTGAGCTTGCCGTCGCGCTTTCCGGGCGTCTCGGCCGACCTCACCCTCACTCATGCCCTGACGGTGAGCTGGGCGGAGATCGCGGCGGCGATCGAGGAGCTGCGGCCGGCGGACCTCCTGAGCTTCGTTCACAAGGACCGCTACCAGGGCCAGGGCGTGCCGGCCGGGGCGGTCAACACCACGATCGCATTCTCATATGGCTCGGCGGAACGCTCGCTCACCCAGGAAGAGGTCAACGAGCGACAGCGGGGGCTCACCGCAGAGCTCGCGCGGCGCTTCGCTTTGAGCGCCGCCGGCTGAGCTTCGGAAGGGGGAGAGATGGCAGAGGACATGTTGGCTGCGCTCGAAGACCGGGTGCAGCAGGCGGTCGAGAAGATCCGCACGCTCAAGGCGGAGAACGCGGAGTTGCGCGGCAAGCTCGCCGAGCTCGAGGAGCTTCTCGCGAGCAACGAGGCGGAGGGCGCCGCAGACTGGCGTGAGGAGCGCGAGGAGATCCGCCGGCGCGTCGAGGAGCTCGCGGCCACCCTCGAAGACCTGTTGGCGTGAGCGAGCCCACCCCGGCGGATCTTGCGGAACCTCTGTGTGCTATAGTCGCGGCGGCTCAAAGTCTTGTCACGGCAAGGGTTCCGCGACATCAGGAGAACCGGCCGGGAAGTGAGGGCGAGCCAGGAAGGGTGCCGCGAGGATGAGCAAGAAGAGCCCGGGAACGACCGAGGTCGAGATCTTTGGCGCGGTCTATCCGGTTCGCGGCAGTGAGGACAGCGAGTACCTCCAGGGCCTTGCGGCCAACGTCGACCGCAAGATGCGTGAAGTCGCCCGTCAGGTGACGACGGTAGACACGGCGCGGATCGCGATCCTGGCGGCGCTCAACGTGTCGGATGAACTTTTCCAGTGCCGGAGAGGCCTGGAGGGGGAACGGGTTCAACTCAGGGATAGGGTGGCGCGGATGACCGCCGAGCTCGATGGCGTGCTGGCGGGCTGAAGTCGCTGCCCACTCTCACATAGATGGCTAGGGTCGTTGCATCCCCTGCGCGGTTGGTGATGGGTTTACCCATTGTAGAACCAACATTTACGTTTTGGGAGTCTTCTACCCGCGTGGCCTGTGCCAGCCCCGCATCGACGGGGACGCTAATGGCTCGTGGCGCGGACACCCACCTGGCGCGTTTCAGGTTCTAAGCGCGGCAGCCCACACGGCTGTGCGGGGGATGCGCTTTATCTCCGAGTTGCGGCGGACCCTGCCCTACCCCCCACTCTCTCCCGCCTGGCTTTGGGGGTAACGCGTGAGCCCAAACCTAGTGCTCGTTGCGGCGGTGTTGCTGGTCGCCGTCGTTCTGCCCATCGCCTGGTGGCTGGGCCATCGGCGGTCGCAAGCCGTGCTCTCCGAGGCGCAGCGCGAAGCGGCCAGGATCGTCGCCGAGGCCGAGCGTCAGGGCGAAGGCAAGGTCCGCGAAGCGGAGCTGGCGGCCAAAGAGAAGCTCCTCCAGGCCCGCACCGAGTTCGAGAAGGTGTCGCGGGCCAGGCGCTCGGAGCTCGAAGAGATGGAGCGCCGGCTGGCCAAGAAGGAAGACGGGCTGGACAAACGCTCCGAGCAGGTCGAGCGCCGCGAAGGCGAGCTGAACCAGCAAGAAAAGCAGCTCAGTGAGCGGGACCGCAGCCTCGCCGCCAAGGACGCCGAGCTCACCCGCCTGGTCGAGCAGGAGCGCACCCGCGTCGAGCAGATCGCCGGGCTGACCGCGCAGCAGGCCCGCGAGGAGCTGGTGCGGCTGATGGAGGGTGAGGCCCGCATGGAGGCCGCCCACCTCGTCAAGCGGCTGGAAGACGAGGCCCGCGAGCAAGCCGCCAAGCAGGCCCAGCGGATCATCGGCATGGCCATCCAGCGCGCCGCCTCGGACTACGTCTCCGAGGTCACGGTGTCGGTGGTGATGCTGCCCAACGACGAGATGAAGGGCCGGATCATCGGCCGCGAGGGGCGCAACATCCGCGCCCTCGAGATGGCGACCGGCGTCGACCTGATCGTCGACGACACCCCCGAGGCGGTGATCCTCTCGGGCTTCGACCCGTTCCGCCGCGAGATCGCCCGTGTCGCCCTCGAACGGCTGATCCAGGACGGCCGCATCCACCCGGCGCGCATCGAGGAAGTGGTGGAGAAGGTCAAGGCGGAGTTCGACGACCGCATCCGCACCGAGGGCGAGTCGGCCCTCCTCGAGCTCAACATCGGTGGCGTCCATCCCGAGCTGGTGCGCCTGCTGGGCCGCCTGCGCTTCCGCACCTCCTACGGCCAGAACGCCCTCTACCACTCCAAGGAAGTCGCCTTTCTCGCCGGCACCATGGCGGCCGAGCTCAAGGCCAAGGTGCACATCGCCCGCCGCGGCGGCCTCTTCCACGACATCGGCAAGGCCGTCGACCGCGAGATGGACGGCACCCACCTCGAGATCGGCATCGACCTGCTGCGCAAGTACGGCGAGACCGAGGAAGTGATCCACGCCATGGCTTGCCACCACGGCGACTACGACCCCGAGACGGTCGAGGCGGTGCTGGTGACGGCGGCGGACGCCCTTTCGGCGGCGCGGCCGGGGGCTCGCCGCGAGGTGCTCGAGACCTACGTCAAACGGCTCGAGAAGCTCGAAGAGATCGCCAACAGCTTCAAGGGCGTGCAGAAGAGCTTCGCGATCCAGGCCGGCCGCGAGGTGCGGATCATCGTCGACAGCGGCAAGATCACCGACGAGAACGCCATCTGGCTGTCGAAGGACATCGCCAAGCGGATCGAGGGCGAGCTCACCTACCCCGGCCAGATCAAGGTGACGGTGATCCGCGAGACGCGCTCGATCGAGTACGCGCGATGAAGGTGCTCTTCGTGGGCGACGTGGTCGGCAAGCCCGGCCGGCGGGCGCTCGCCGAGTTCCTGCCGCGCCTCGTCGACCACCACCGGGTGGACTACACGATCGTCAACGTCGAGAACAGCGCCGGCGGAGGTGGCCCGACGATCGAGGTCTTCCAGGAGCTGACGCGCCTGCCGATCGACTGCTTCACCTCCGGGAACCACATCTGGGACAAGAAAGAGACCCTCGCTCTCCTCGCCCGCGAGCCGCGCCTGCTGCGGCCGGCCAACTACCCGGACGGCAACCCCGGGGTGGGAGTGCACGTCGGCGAGACGGCGGCCGGCATCCGTGTCGCCACCCTGAACCTCGAGGGGCGGGTCTTCATGAAGAACCTCCACGACCCGTTCACGGTGGCGGACCACCTGCTCGCCGAGCTGCCGGCCGATGTCCGCGTGCGCTTCGTCGACTTCCACGCCGAGGCGACGAGCGAAAAGCAAGCCCTGGGCTTCTACCTCGACGGCCGGGTTTCGGCCCTGGTCGGTACCCACACCCACGTGCCGACGGCCGACGAGCGCATCCTGCCCCAGGGGACTGCCTTTCAGACCGACGCTGGGATGACCGGCCCCTACGAGTCGGTGATCGGCGTGCGGCCGGACCGCGTCATCGAGCGCTTCCTGCTGCAGACGCACGTTCCCTTCGACACCGCCAAGGGCGACGTCCGCCTCGCCGGCACCCTCTTCGACATCGACGAGACCAGCGGCAAGGCCCGGGCGGTGGAGCGGGTGATGGAGCGGCTACCCGCCGCCTGAAGAGCTTTCTCCGGCGCCGCCAGCAGGGCCCCGCACCGATCGCTGAGCGCCGGGCCCCCTACTCTTCCTTCGCCAGCAACGCGTAGCCGTCCTTGGGGTCGGGGCCGCGGGCGACCTCGGTCATCGCGAGCGGCGGGTCGAGCTTGGCGAGATCGTCCACCTCAATGAACAGCCAGCGCTTGCCCGGGGCGGTGGCGAAGGCGCGGAGCTCCGCCTCGTCCTGCGGCCAGACGGCGAAGCGCCCGGTGTAGAAGAGCACGGGGGCGTCGAGCCGCGGGTAGACGGCGTAGGGCTCGCCGGCGGCCGCCTCAGCGCGGAAGCGCTCGGCGAGCGGGCGCACGGACTTGAGAGGGTTGACGGCGGGCAGGATGGTCAGCACCAGCCCGAGCACGCTCAGCACCGTCCCCGCCGCCACGCTCACTACCGCCGAGATAGGGCGGTCAGCCAGGGCCAGGCCGAAAGCGATGCCGCAGCCGAGGGCCCAGAGCCCCAGGCAGAGGGCGGCCGTGGTTGGCAGGCTTGCTGGCAGCAGGGCGAGCTCCGGCCGGCCGGCGGTGGCCGGCACCAGGGCCACCGCAGCGCCGCCCAGCAGGCCGGTGAGAAGGCCCAGCGGCAGGCTCAGCCAACGCCGCTCGCGGGGCCACTCGGCGGCCAGGCGGTCGAGCACCGCCGCGACGGCCAGCGCCAGGCCGGGGAACATGGTCAGCATGTAGACCGAGCGCTTGGCCGGCGACAGGCTGAAGAAGAGCAGCGTCACCCCCACCCAGCAGGCGGCGAAGAGGAAGCCCGGGCGGCCGGGAGCGTCCCGATCGCGCACGAAGCGCCGCCAGCCGACGACCAGCACGGCGGGCAGCACGAAGGTCCAGGGGAAGGCGTGGCTCAGCAGGTTGGTGAGGTAGTAGTAGAACGGCTGCCGGTGGTGCCAGGGGTCGGCGTAGCGGGTGACGTTCTGTTTGAGGACGATCTGGTCGAGGTACTCGCGGCCGGCGACCAGGCCGGCCGGCACCAGCCAGGCGAGCACCACCAGGGCCCAGATCCCGAGCCCCAGCCAGGGGCGCAGGCGGCGGTAGCCGGCACGATCGCCCGCCCAGGCATAGAAGGCGAGGATGGCGAGCAGCGGCGGCAAGAAGCCGGCCGGGCCCTTGGCCAGGGTGGCGCAGCCCGCGGCCACGAAGAAGAGGCGGTAGAAGAGCGGTCGCCCCTCCGTCTCACCGCGCACCCACAGCCACACCGAGAGGCTGACCCAGAAGATCAGCTGCATGTCGATCTGGCCGATCCGCCCTTGCCAGAGGATGGCGACCATCGAGGCGAAGACGGCTGCGGCGAGCCAACCCGTGCGCGGGTTGAACAGGCGGCTGCCGAGCAACAGGAGGAGGACGAGGGTGGCCGCGGCGGAGACCACCGCCGGCAGGCGGGCCGCCGCCTCGTTCACCCCGCCGGTCAGCAGCGAGGCCAGGCTCATCGCCCAGAACTGCAACGGCGGCTTCTGGGTGTAGACCGTGCCGTTCAGGTGGGGAACGAAGTACTGGCCGGAGAGCACCATCTCGCGCGCCACCTCGGCGTAGCGCGGCTCGTCCGGGTTCCAGAGGTCACGATTGCCGATCCCCGGCAGGAAGATCGCCAGCCCGAGCAGGGCGGCGAAGGCGAGGTGGCGGCGCGGCGGGCGGGCGGGAGCGGCCGAGGTGTTCAAGGCTCCCGCTCGCTCTCGCTGGCGACCCCCGGCTGGACCTCGGACTCGAGCCGCGGATCGATCCACCGCCGCTGCATCCAGGCGACGGCCAGCAGATCGGCGAGGGCGCGGAAGGCACGGTTGCCGAAGCCGTATTTGGCGGTGCCGTACTTGCGCGGCCGGTGATTGACCGCGATCTCACGGACCCGCGCCCCGCGCAGCTGCACGAGGGCGGGCAGAAAGCGGTGCATGCCCTTGTACATCGGCAGGTCGCGGACCAGCTCGGCACGGTAGGCCTTGAGCGAGCAGCCCACGTCGTGGATGCCGTCGTGGATCACCCGGTCGCGGATGCGGTTGGCGAGCCGCGACTGCAGGCGCCGCAGATAGGTGTCCTGGCGCTTGCGCCGCACCCCGGAGACGGCATCGTGGTCGGCGAGGGCCGCCAACACCGCCGGGATGTCGGCCGGGTCGTTCTGGAGGTCGGAGTCGAGGGTGACGACGATCGCGCCACGCACCCGCCGGAAGCCGGCGGCGAGGGCCGGCGACTGGCCCTGGTTGCGGGCCAGGCGGACGACCCGGATCCGGGGATCGGCCGCCTGCAGGCTGGCGAGGATGGCCGGGCTCTCATCCGTCGAGCCGTCATCGACGTAGATCAGCTCATACGGCTTGCCGACCTGGGCCAGGGCGTCGTGGATCTCGCCGGTGAGCACGGGCAGGCTCTCGGCCTCGTTGAAGACCGGCACGACGATCGAGATCTCGACGGGGCTCAGAGGGCCTCCTTGGTCTAGAGCTTGGTCTGGACGAAGCTGCCGGCAGGCCGGCGCCGTGCGGCTGGGCCGGCGGTATTCTAGCCGGCCGCCGCCACCCCTGCTCGGCGCGGACCCGCAGCCCGAGGCAGGCTGGTAGAGTACGCTGCGGGCGTTGTTTCTCAGTGCGCTTCGATCATCAACTTCAGAACCGCGCAGGTTTCGTTTGGCTTCTGCTCCCACGCGCTCCGCATCCTTCGCGCCCTCCCGCAAGGCCTCCGTGGCCTCGGAGGGCGCCGCGCCGCCGTCACGGCTGGTGGTCTGGCAAGCCTTGCTCGCCGGCTCGCTTGCCCTACGGCCGCTGCTGCCGATCGATGAGACGCGCTACATCTCGGTCGCCTGGGAGATGTGGCAGCGGGGGGACTTCCTGGTCCCTCATCTCAACGGTCTGCCGTACAGTCACAAGCCACCGATCCTCTTCTGGCTGATCCATCTCGGTTGGGCCGCCTTTGGCGTCAACGAGTGGTGGCCGCGCCTGGTGCCTGCCCTCGCCAGCTTGGCGAGCCTGGCGCTGGTCGAACGGCTGGCCCGCCGGCTGTGGGGCCCCGGCAGCTCCTTGGAGAGAACGGCCCCGCTTCTGCTCCTGACGACCTTGCTGTGGAGCTTCGTCGGCACCCTCCTCACCTTCGACATGCTGATCGGGTCGTTCTGCCTGCTCACCCTCCTCGGTTGGCTGCAGGCGGCGCAGGGCGGTGGCCTCAGGGCCTGGGGGCTCGCCGCCCTGGGGATCGGCCTCGGCATCCTCGCCAAGGGGCCGGTGCTGCTCGTCTTCGTGCTGCCGCCGGCGCTGCTCGCGCCGTGGTGGGCCGCGGCGAAGCCGGCCGAGGGCTGGGGACGCTGGTACCTCGGGGTGAGCGCCGCCTTTGCCGGCGGTGTCGCCATCGCCCTCGCCTGGGCGCTGCCGGCAGCGCAGGCCGGCGGACCGGACTACGCGGCGGCGATCTTCCTGCGCCAGACGACGGACCGGCTGGTGCAGGCGAGCGCCCACCCGGCTCCCTGGTGGTGGTATCTGCCGGTGCTGCCGGCGGCGTTGCTGCCGTGGTCCGCCTGGCCGGCGCTGTGGCGGCCGCTGCTGCGGCTGCGGCTTGCTGACCGCCCCGTCCGTTTTCTGCTCGCCTGGCTGGCGCCGGCCTTTCTCCTCCTCTGCTTGATCAGCTCCAAGCAGCCGCACTACCTGATCGGCCTGCTGCCGGCGGCGGCCCTGCTCTTGGCGCTGGCGGCAGCGGGCGTGGCTCCGCGCGTCCCCTGGTCGAGCCTGCGGCTGCCGTTCGGGCTGGTGGCCGGCCTCGGCGCCCTGCTGGCCCTGGTGCCGCTGGCGGCGCGGTTGGGCAAGCTTCCCGTCTGGGCGCGGGACGTCGGGCCGGGGATCGGCCTCCTGCTCGTCGCTCTGGGGCTCGTGCCGTTCTTTCGCCGCGGTGAGGTTGCGCCGCTGCGAGCCCTGGCGGGCCTCTCGCTCGCCACCTTCCTTGCCATCCATCTCGGCGTCGCGGCGGCGGCCTCGGGCTACGAGGTCCGCCCCATGGCGCTCTACCTTGCCGCCTGCGAGCGGCAGGGGTGGCCCCTGGCTCACCGTGGCGCCTACCATGGCCAGTTCCACTTCGCCGGCCGGCTGGAGCGGCCGATCGCAGTGCTGGACAAGGACGCCGCCGCGGCCTGGCTGCAGGCCAACCCGGCAGGCCGGCTGATCGGCGACTACCAGGGCTCGCCGCCGAGCGAGCTCGGCACGCCGCTCTTCGCGATGCCGTTTCGCGGCCGCTGGCTCGCCGTCTGGGGTGACGAGGCGACGCCAGCGCCGGCGGACCTCGAACGTGCGGGGGACGGCACGCCTTGAGACGGCTGTGGCGGCAGCTTGCCCTCGCCGGCGTGCTGGCGACCGGCTTCCTCACCGCAGGCCCGGCACGGGCCGTTCCCGAGGCACCGCTGCGGGTCCAGCTGAGCGCCGGGGTCTTCGACCTGGGGGTCGACCATCCGAGCCGCGGCCAGGTGGGGGTCGAGTTGATCTCGATGCGGCGCAAGATCCCCCTGCTGCCCTGGCGATGGCGTCTCCACCCGATCGCCGGCCTCTCCTACCACGGCGACGGCGGGTCCTGGCTCTACGCCGGGCTGCGCCACGAGGTCCGGCTGGCACACGGCTGGCGGCTGGCGCCCAGCCTGGCGGCGGCCTATTACCAGCGCGGGCACGGCCGGACGCTCGGCCTCGGCCTGGAGTTCCGCAGCGCCTTGGAGCTCAGCGTTCCCGTTGGCTCCATCTGGCGCGTGGGCCTCTCCCTGCAACACCTGTCGAACGCCCGGCTGAGCAGGGAGAACCCCGGTCAGGAGTCTCTGGTCCTCACCTTCACGGTTCCGGGCCGGCCCTGAAAGCGAGCGTCCAGGGCACGGCTGGCGTGCTAACCTCCCCGCCGGAGGAGGCACGATGGCGGTCGATCCCGAGCTGCTGGAAATCCTGATCTGCCCCAAGAGCCACGGGGCGCTCGAGCTGGTGGAGCTACCCACCGAGCTGCGCCGCAGCCTGGTGGAGAAATACCGCGAGCATTTCCGCGACGAGGAACCGGTGGTCGAGCAGGGGCTGCTCTGCCACGAGTCGCAGCTGGTCTACCCGATCGTCTCCGACATCCCGATCATGCTGGAGGACGAGGCGCTGCCAGCCTCCGCCCTGAGCAGCTAGCTTTCCCCAGGTCCACTCTTGTCGGCTCTGCGATCGGCCGTTGCCACCGGCGGGGACCAGGCTCGCGGCAGCGAGCGGCTGGCCTATGTGCTCTACGGCCTGCACCTGCTGCTGATCGCCAGCCTGGCGCTCTCAAACATCCTCCTCGGCGCTTGCCTGCTCACCCTGCCCTGGTGGTTGCGGCGCAGCCGCTGGGGCCCACCGAGCGCCCATCGCCTGTGGTTGGCGACGGCGGCCTACATCGTCTGCCTGCTGGCGGCCATCCTCGCCTCCTATGAGCCGGCGACGAGCGCCCGTGCCTTGTCGGAGATCTTCTCGCTCGCCACCCTTGGGCTCGGCCTGCTGGTGGTGCGCTTCGAGAAGGACGCCCGCCGCCTCGTCGACGGGCTCATCCTGATGTCCGTGCTGGTCGCCGTGACCGGTCTCGCCCAGTTCCTCTGGGGCTACGGTGACCTCGACCGTCGCATCCGCGGGCCGCTCTCCCACTACATGACCTTCTCGGGCGTGCTGCTGCTGGCGAGCCTGCTGTTGCTCGCGCGGCTGGCCCAGCCTGGCGGCTGGAAGCGGCCCCTCGTCTGGCTGGGCTTGGTGGTCCTCAACGTGGCGCTCTTCGGCAGCCTCACCCGGGGCGCCTGGGTGGCGCTCGCCGTGGCGGTGGGGACGCTGGTGGTGGTGCGGGCGCCGCGTGGGCTGCTGCTGCTGCCGCTCACCGCCCTCATCTTCGTGCTGGTGGCGCCGGTGCCGGTGCTCCACCGCGCGAGCTCGATCGTCGACGTCTCGGACGAGTCGAACTACGACCGCCTGTGCATGGCCCGGGCGGGCCTGATGATGGTCATGGAGCGGCCGCTCTTCGGCATCGGTCCCGACCTGGTCAAGGACCGCTACCCGCTCTACCGCCACGCCACGGCACCGCGCTTCACGGTGCCGCACCTGCACAACAGCTTCCTGCAGCTGGCCGCCGAGCGGGGCCTGCCGGCGCTCGCGGCCTATCTCCTGATGCTGGCGGCCAGCCTGCAACGGGCCTTCCGGGGCCTGCGGCGCGAGGGCGGCTTCCACGGCCCGCGCGCGGACATCTACCTGGGCGTGATCTTGGCCCTGATCGGCTTTGCCGTCGCCGGTCTGTTCGAGAACAACTGGGGAGACACGGAGGTCCAGCGGATCATGCTCTTCGTCCTCGTACTGCCGTTCGTGATCGGTCGCGAAGCCGAGGAGGCGGCCGCGGCCACCGTCCCTGGAGGTGGAACGTGAGTCACTTTGGCGCCGCGATGCGCGCCGAGTGGTGCCTCGATCCCGCCATCACCTACCTCAATCACGGCACCGTGGGGGCGCCACCACGGCGAGTGCTGGCGGCGCAGCAAGCGATCCGCGACGAGATCGAGCTGCAGCCGGCGCGCTATCTGCTGCGTGAGCTCACCGGCCTGCAGGGCGCCAACCCGCCGGCGGTGCCCCGGCTGCGGGCGGCGGCGGCAGAGGTGGCGGCCTTCCTCGGCGCGCGCCGCGACGACCTCGTCTTCGTCGACAACGCCACGGCCGGCGTCAACGCCGTGCTGCGCTCGCTCGACCTCACGGCCGGCGACGAAGTGCTCGCCTTCGACCACGCCTACGGCGCCTGCGTCAACGCCGCGCGGCTGGTGGCCCGCGAGCGGGGAGCGACGGTGCGCATCTGCGAGCTGCCCTGGCCGCTCGTGGCGCCCGAGCAGGTGGTCGAGGCCCTGGCCGCGGCACTCGGTCCGCGGACCCGCCTCGCCCTGCTCGATCACATCGCCGCCGAGAGCGCCCTCGTGCTGCCGCTCGCCGAGATGGCGGCCCTCTGCCACCGGCACGGCGTGCTGGTGCTGGCCGACGGCGCCCACGCCCCCGGCTCGATCGCCGTCGACGTTCCCGGCCTGGGCGTCGACTACTACACGGGCAACCTGCACAAATGGGCCTGGGCGCCGCGCAGCTGCGGCATCCTCTGGGCGGCGCCGGAGCGCCAGGCGGGCCTGCACCCGCCGGTGATCTCCTGGGGCCTCGACCAGGGCTTCTGCCGCGAGTTCGACTGGGTGGGCACCCGTGACCCCTCGCCGTACCTCGCCGCGCCCGCGGGGCTGGCGATGATGCGGGAGCTCGGCGTCGAGGCGGTCGCCCGCTACAACCACCAGCTCGCCTGGGAGGCCGGCCAGCGGCTCTGCCGGACCTGGGGCACGACGGTCGCGACCCCCGAGGCCATGGTTGGAACGATGATGACGGTACCGCTGCCCGCGAGCCTGGGCGGCGATCGCCCGGCCGCCACCCGGCTGCGCGACGCCCTGCTCTTCGAGGACTGCATCGAGGTGCAGCTCCACGCCTGGCGCGGGCAGCTGTGGGTGCGGGCCTCGGCGCAGATCTACAACGACCTCGCCGACGTCGAGCGCCTGGCGCGGGCGGTCCAGGCGCGGATCTAGGCCGGCCCGGCCCGGGGTTTCGTGCCGGATTTCGTGCCCCGGGGACTTCGTTTCCCGGGGTTACCCCCGGGGCTATGGGCGGTAGTCGCTGGTGGGGCCAGAATGCCGGACCTTGGGCCTCGTGCGAGAATCGCCGCGATGAGCGCCGGCCGCCTGCTTGACGGCATCCAGAGCCCCCACGACCTGCGCCAGCTGCCGGTGGCCGAGCTGCCCAAGCTCGCCGAGGAGCTGCGCGAGGAGGTCCTCCGCGTCGTCTCGCGAACCGGCGGCTATCTGTCTTCGAACCTTGGTGTCGTCGAGCTGACCCTCGCCCTCCATTACGCCTTCGAGACCCCGCGCGACCAGCTGGTGTGGGACGTCGGGCATCAGACCTATTCGCACAAGATCCTCACCGGGCGGCGCAACCGCATGGAAACCTTGCGGCGCTACGGCGGGCTCTCAGGCTTCCTCTCCCGCGCCGAGAGCGAGTACGACGTCACCGAGGCCGGCCACGCCTCGACCTCGATCTCCTCCGCCCTCGGCCTCGCCGTTGCCCGCGACCTGCGGGGCGAGCGGCACCACGTGGTGGCGATCATCGGCGACGGCGCGATGACCGCCGGCATGGCCTTCGAGGCGATGAACCAGGCTGGCCACCTCGGCAAACGGCTGATCGTGGTGCTCAATGACAACTCGATGTCGATCAGCCCGAGCGTCGGCGGCCTGACCCGCTACCTCTCCGAGGTGATGGCCAACCGTCACTGGGCGAAGTTCAAGGACGACGTGCGCGGCATCCTGCTGCGGGTGCCGGCGGTGGGCGAGCAGATGCTGGAGGTGGCGCGGGCGATCGAGGAGGGCGTGCGCACCACCTTCGCCCCCGGCAGCCTCTTCGAGGAGCTCGGCTTCCGCTACCTGGGGCCCGTGCACGGCCACTCACTACCGGCGCTGCTCGCGGCGTTCGCCGAGGCCAAGGCGGTGCCGGGGCCGGTGCTGATCCACGTCATGACCCAGCAGGGCAAGGGCTACCGGCCGGCCGAGGACAGCCCGGTCGACTACCACGGCCCGTCGCCCTTCGACCTGCGGCGGGGCCTCGCGGTGAGCGGCGGCTCGACCTACACGGAGGTCTTCGGCCGCACCCTGGTGGCGCTCGCCGAGCGCGACCCGCGGATCGTGGCGATCACCGCCTCGATGCCGGACGGCACCGGTCTCGCGCCGTTCGCCGAGCGCTTCCCCAATCGCTGCTTCAACACCGGCATCGCCGAGCAGCACAGCGTGTCGTTCGCCGCCGGCCTCGCGCTCGCCGGCCTACGGCCGGTGGTAGCGGTCTACTCCACGTTCCTGCAACGCGGCTTCGACCAGATCTTCCACGACGTCTGCCTGATGAACCTGCCGGTGACCTTCGCCGTCGACCGTGCGGGCCTCGTCGGTGAGGACGGCGCGACCCACCACGGCGTCTTCGACCTGAGCTTCCTGCGCGCCCTGCCGAACCTCGTGCTGATGGCGCCGAAGGACGAGACGGAGCTCTCCCAGATGCTCGCCACCGCCGTCACTCTCGAGCATCCGGCGGCGGTGCGCTACCCCAAGGAGATGGCTGGCGAGGCGCCGGCGGAGGTCGCCCTCGGGCCGCTCCCTCCCGGCAAGGCAGAAGTCCTGCGGCGGGGGAGAGACGGCGCCGTCTGGGCCCTGGGGCCGACCGTGCGCGGTGCCCTCGCCGCCGCCGAGCGGCTGGCCCGCGACGGCGTCGAGCTCTCGGTGATCAACGCTCGCTTCGTCAAGCCCCTCGACCGCGAGCTGCTGGCGAGCGAGCTCGCCACCGGTGGGCGGCTGGCGACCGTCGAGGAGCACGCCCTCGCCGGGGGGTTCGGCAGCGCGGTCTTGGAAGCCCTCGCCGAGATGGGGCTCGAAGGGGTGGAGACGCTCTGCCTCGGCCTGCCCGACCGTTTCGTGCCCCACGGCTCGCAGAAGCTGCTGCGCCAGGCGTTGGGGCTCGACGCCGAGGGGTTGTACTTCCGGCTCCGGCAGTTCTTCCTGCCGCATCCCTCGGCCCTCGACCGCGGGCGGGCGCCGCGCTCATGAGCGCATCCAGAGCGGCCGCCGCTCGGCCGGCCAAGCCGGCCAAGGCCCGGCGGCTCGACGCCGAGCTCGTCGCGCAGGGCCTCTTCACGACGGTGGACGAGGCGGCCCGCGCGGTGATGGCCGGGCAGGTCGCGGTCGACGGCCGGCGGGTCGACAAGCCGGGGACGCCGGTCGCGGCCGACGCTCCCCTCGCCGTCGCTGGCCAGCGCGAGCCCTTCGCCTCGCGGGCCGGCCGCAAGCTGGACGCCGCCCTCGAAGTCCTCACCGCCCGCTACCCGGAGCTCGCCGTGCACAGTGCCGTCGCCCTCGACGTCGGGGCCTCGACGGGCGGCTTCACGGATTGCCTGCTGCAACGCGGCGCCGCCCGCGTCTACGCCCTCGACGTCGGCTACGGCCTGCTCGCCGAGCGCCTGCGCCAGGACCCGCGGGTGGTCGTCATGGAGCGGCTGAACGCCCGCCATCTGGCACCGGGAGACCTGCCGGAGGCGAGCGACCTGGTGACCCTCGACCTCTCTTTCATCTCGCTCACCAAGGTGGTGCCGGCAGTGGTCCTCCATCTCAAGCCCGGCGGCTTCCTCCTCGCCCTCGTCAAGCCGCAGTTCGAGGCGGCGCGAGGTGAGGTGGGGCTGGGCGGCATCGTCCGCGACGAAGAGGTACGCTCTCGCGTGGTGGCGACGACGGCGCGACGATTGGGCGAGCTGGGCCTCGAGCTCCTGGCGGTGATCGACTCGGCCCTGCCGGGAAGCGGTGGCAACCGGGAAGCGTTCGCCCTCTTGCGGCGCCCGCTCGCCGCTCCCCAGCCGCCAGGAGACCCACGATGAGCTCGATCCGCCGCCTGGGCCTGGTGGCCAAGGCCGAGAGCCCGGATGCCCTCGCCACCGCCTGGGAGCTCGCCGATTGGCTGCGCCGCCGCGGCCTCGAGGTGGCCCTGGAACGCAGCCTGCTCGAGGCCGAGGGCGTACCGGCCGAGCTTGCCGGGGCGCCGGTGTACGAGGTCGCGGAGGAGTATGACCTGCTGGTCGTCCTCGGCGGCGACGGCAGCCTGCTGGTGGCCGCCCGCACGGTAGGCAGCCGGATGCCGATCCTCGGCGTCAACCTTGGCCGGTTGGGCTTTTTGACCGAGCTGCGCCGTCACGAGCTCTACCCGAGCCTGCTCAAGGTGCTGAGCGGTGAGATGGGCTTCCAGGAACGCGCCCTCCTCGACATCGAGCTGAGCCGAGCCGAGGGGCCGCCGCAGTGCTACCGGATCCTCAACGACGCGGTGATCCACAAGAGCGCGCTCTCCCGCATCATCGAGCTCACGCTGCGCCTCGACGGCCGCGTGGTGTCCCACTTCCGCGCCGACGGCCTGATCCTCTCGACCCCCACCGGCTCGACGGCCTACAACCTCTCGGCCGGCGGGCCGATCGTCGACCCGGGCCTGCCGGTGGTGGTGGTGACCCCGATCTGCCCCCACACCCTCTCGCTGCGCCCCCTGGTGGTGCCGGACGCCGGCTCGCTCGAGGTGCAGCTCGATACCCAGCGCGAGAAGGTCTTCCTCACCCTGGACGGCCAGGAAGGTGTGGAGCTCAGGTACCGCGACGTGGTGCGCGTCCATCGCAGCCGCGAGAAGGTGAGGCTGATCCGCGTCGGCGAGCGCACCTTCTACGACAACCTGCGCGAGAAGCTGCGCTGGGGTGGCCTGAGCGGTGGCGGACGCAGCGCGCCCTGAGCCCGCTCCCACGCCGGCCCCCACGCCGACCACGGCGAGCTCCGGCGGCCCTGGCCGGCTGCGCCGCTGGTTGCTGCGGCCCCTGGCCTGGCTGCTGACGCTCCTCCTCGTCGCCGCGGTCTCGCTCGTCGCCTACCTCGGCAGCGCCACCGCCCGCGAGCAGCTGCGATCTTTCGTCGTCGCCCGGCTGGTGGAGGCCACCGGCCGCCCCGCCGAGCTGGGCGCCGTCGCGCTGGGCTTTTTCCCCCTCCGTCTCGAGGTCGAGAACCTGCGTATCCCCGGCCCCACGGCGGCCGACCCGCCCGTCGTCGAGCTGCCTTACGGCTCGGTCGAGGTGTCGCTGCGGGGCCTGCGCCGGCCCGTCCTTCGCCTAGAGCGGATCGAGCTGCGGCGGCCCCACGTCGTTCTCCAGGTGGCGGAGAACGGTCAGACCAACCTGCCGGCGCTGCCGCCCTCCTCGCCCGGCGAGAACCGCCTGCAGATCGAGATCGGCAGCCTGCTGGTCGCCGACGGCCGCTTCGACTTCGACGAGCTGTCGGCGCCGGTCAACGTCGCGGCCCGGGAGGTGGCGGCGAGCCTCCAGGGCCACGGTCGCGGAGAACCGCTGACCGCCCGGCTGCACGTCGCGGCGGTGGAGACCACGCTGCCCGGGGCGCGACCCTACCCGCTTGCCCTCACCGCCGACCTCACGCTCGCCGAACAGGCGCTCACCTTGAACGCGGCGACCCTCAAGGGGCCGGAGCTGACGGCGGACGTCCACGGCGTCTTCGCCTTTGAGCCGCAGGGCGACCGGCTGGACCTGCGCTTCAGCGCCAGCGGCGAGACCGCGATCCTCGCGGCCCTCGGCTGGACGGCCCCGGGTGAGGTCAGCGGCCCCTTCCGCTACGACGGTGGCTTCGCCTGGAACGCCGGTGAGTGGCTGCTCGACGGCGAGCTGGCGAGCGAGCGCCTGCAAGCGGCCGGCTTCACCATCAGCGGCCTGCGGGCGGCGGTGGTCGGGGACCGCCACGAGCTGCGTTTCCCCATCCGCGCCGTCGGCTATGCCGGTGGCCAGGCGACGGGCCAGGTGCGCATCCCGCTGGGCACGCCGCCGCTCAGCGTCGAGACGGCGCTCACGGCGAGCGATGTCGACCTGGTGCGCCTGCTCGCCGACCTCGGCGTGCCGCTCGCGGGCCTCGACGCCCGCATCGGCGGCGAGCTCTCCTACCGTTTCGCCACCGACCGGCCGCTCGCCGGCGATGGGGCGGCGCAGCTTTCCATCCGCGGTGGCGCCGGTGCCGGCGGTGGCCTCCCCTTGACCGGCCACGGCGCCCTACGGATGGCGGGCGGCGCCCTCTCGACGACCGGCATCCGCCTGCTGGGCGACGCCGAGCAGGTGGACATCCACCTCCTGGAGATCGACCTCGGGCGGGCCGCTGGTCGCCTCGGCCTGCGGGTGGCGAGCCAGGACGTCGGTCGCTTGACGCCGCTCCTGCCGCTCGCGCCAGCTCCCGAGCCGCCGACCTGGCTGCCCACCGGCGGCCGCGGCGACCTCTGGGCCGAGCTCGCCTTCGGCCGCGGCCAGCCGCTGGTCGCCGAGATCGGCCTCGGGCTCGCGGCGGTGGTGAGCCCGGGCCTGGTGGCGGACCGCCTGGACGGCACCTTCCTGCTCGGTGAGGGCGGCATCCGTGACCTCGACCTCAGCCTCGCGCGCGGCGGCGGCGAGCTCACCGTGGCCGGCGACGTGCCGTTCGCGGCCGATGCCGGTGGCATCCAGCTGCGGATCGCTGTCGACCGCTGGCCTTACGCCGACCTCGCCGGTTTCGTACCGGCCGAGCTGCCCCTCGCCGGGCCGGTGAGCGGCCGGCTGAGCCTCGCCGGCGAGGCCGACGCTCTCACCGGCGTGGCCGACGTCCGCCTCGAACCGTTGAGCCTCGGCGGCGTCGCGCTCGCGAGCGGTGAGGCGAGCTTCGAGCTCAGCCCGGCGGAGCTTCGCTTCTCCCGGCTCGCCGTCACCTCGGCGGCCGGCCGGGTCGAGGCGCAGGGCAAGCTTGGCCTGGGCGCCGAGACGCCCCTCGACTTCGCGGTCTCAGCCCCGCAACTGGCCCTCGGCGGAGCACCCCTCGCGGACGTCCTGCCCACGGCGCTCGCCGGGACGCTCTCCTTCACGGGGCATCTCGGCGGCACCCTCGGAGAGCCGTCCCTCACCGCCCGGGTCACCACCGCCGGGCTGCAGCTGGCCGGCCCGGCGGCGAGCGAGAGTGGCGGCGAGGCGCCGCTGCCGCCCGCGGTGCTGGGCGAGCTCGCCGCGGACCTCGACTGGACGGCGGGCCGGCTCGCGCTCGCGGCACGGCTAGGCAGCTCGCTCAGCCTGGAGGGCGGCGGCCCCCTGTCGCTCGAAGCGAGCGATCTGCGCTTCACCGTCGCGAGCCCGGACGTCGCCCCCCTCGCGGCCCTTGCCGTGGGCGAACCGGTGGCGGACCTCCAGGGCCGTTTCGCCGGCACCCTCACGGTCAGCGGACCGCCCTCGGCGCCGCGAGCGGCGCTTAGCCTGCCGCAGCTCGAGATCGCCTACGACTCGTTCGCGGCCCGGGCGCTCGAACCCGTCGCCGTGCGCTACGAGGCCGGCACGCTGCATGTCGACTCGCTCTATCTCGGCGATGAGACGCCGGCGGGGCGCGAGCCCGGCGGCGAGCTCTTCCTCGGCGGCAAGATCGCCCTCGGCAGCCCGGCGGCACTCGACCTGCGCTTGCAGGGGACTTTCCCGGCCGCCTGGCTGGACCCGCTGGTTGACGGCGGCACCTTTGGCGGCACGGTGAGCGCCCTCGGCCGCATCACCGGCAACCCGCAGGCGATCCGCTTCGACGGCCAGGCGGACGTCGCCGCCGGCCGCGCCGTCCTCGCCGGCTTCCCGCACGCTCTGGAAGACCTGCGGGCCGTCGTCCTGGTGTACCCGGACCAGCTGGTGCTTGACACCTTCCAGGCCCGCTTCGCCGGCGGCCGCCTGCAGGCCGGCGGCTCGCTCGCCCTCGGCCCCAATCCCGGCTCCGACTACCAGCTGCAGGCGAGCCTGGCGGACTTCCACCTCCGCTATCCCGAAGGCTGGGTGCTCGAGGGCGGCGCCGAGCTGGTGGTGACGCCGGTGCCGGGCGGCCGCCTGGTGCGCGGCCGCGTCGATCTTGCCCGTGCCTTCTACCTGCAGGACCTGCAGGTCAACCTCTTCCAGATCCTCAGCGGCTTCCTGCGCCGCCAGCGGCTGGAGGTGACCTCGGCCGAGCCGGCCCTCGTCTCGACCCAGCTCAACGTGCTGGTGCAGGGGCCGGGAGCGCTGCGCGTCAAGAACAACCTCGCCGACCTCGAGGCGGACGTCGACCTCGCCGTGCGCGGCAACCTGGCACGGCCGGTGGTGGTGGGCCGGGTGGAGGCCAGTGCCGGCGGCACGCTGAGCTACGCCGACAACGAGTACGAGATCGACCGCGGCCTGCTTACCTTTGCGAGCCTCGACCGCATCGATCCGGTCGTCGACCTGGTGGCGCGGGCGCAGATCCGTGAGTACGAGGTGACGCTCAACCTGAGCGGCACCCTCGAACGGCTGAACGCCAGCCTGTCCTCCGATCCGCCGCTGCCGGACCTCGACGTGCTGGCCCTGCTGTCGACCGGCAGCCGCTTCGATGAGGCCGCCGCCGGCGGCAGCCCGACGACCACCGGGGCCCCCAGCTCCTCGGCGGCAGAGATGTTCATCGCCGGCCAGGCGGCCTCGGCGATCAGCTCGCGGGTGAAGACCCTGTTCGGCTTCGACAAGTTCCGCATCGACCCCACCACCACGGCCGGCGGCTCGGTGGGGGCGGCGCGTTTCATCGTCGGCAAGCGGGTGTCCCGCAACCTCTCGGTGACTTATCAGTTCAATGCCTCGGAAAACCAGCAGAACGTGGTGCAGGCTGAGTGGCAGGTGGCGCCCGGCCTGGTGGTGGTGTTCTCGGCCGTCGACGGCGACGAGTACGCCGTGGACCTGCGATGGGAGAAGCGCTTCTGAGCCGCCGCGCTGCCGCCGTCCTCGTCGCCCTCGCCTGGCTGGCTGCCGTGCCGGCCGTCCGTGGCCAGGCCGCCGCGGCGCCGCGGGTGGTGGCCATCGAGGTCCGCAGCGACGGTCCGCTGCCGGGGGGCCGCTCGCTCGCCGACCTCCTGTCGATCCGCGTCGGTGAGCCGCTCGACGAGCAGGCGGTTCGCCGCACCATCACCAATCTCTACGCCAGCGGCGTCGCCCGCGAAGTCGAGGTCTACGGCCGGCCTTCGGAAGGCGGCGTGGTGGCCGTGGTCGCCCTCTGGGCCAACCTGACGGTGGCCGAGGTGCGCGTCGAAGGGCAGCTCGGCTTGAAGCGGCGCGACGTCCTCAAGGTGGTGGCCCGCGGTCAGGGCCAGCCCCTGGTCGAGAGCCGCATCTTGCGTGGTGTCTACGATTTGAAGGACCTCTACCGGGACAGCGGCTATCTCGAGGCGAACGTGCGGGTGGGCGTCGAGGAGGCCGTAGCGCCGGCCCACGAGGCGGTGGTGGTCTACCGCGTCGAGAGCGGCCCCCCCGCCCTCCTCGGAGAGGTTGGCTTCACGGGTGATCTCGGCCCCTTCACGGCCGAGGAGCTGCGCCGTCGCAGCGGCCTCGAGGTCGGCGATCACTACCGCCGGCGGGCGATGGAGGAGGCGCGGGAGAAGCTGCGGCGCTCGCTCGTCGGCTCCGACCGCCGCCTGGCGCGGGTGGGCGAGCCGACCGAGACCTACGACGGGGCGAGCCACCGGATGAGCCTCACCATCCCCGTCACGGTGGGCCCCGAGGTCAGCGTGCAAGTCCTGGGCGCCGATCGCAAGGAGCTCGAGCGCAAGGGCCTGCTCCCCTTCCTCGGTCGCGACGGCTACGACGAGGGCCTCCTGTTGCAGGCCGTCGAGCGGATCGAGACCTGGTACCAGGAGAAGGGCTACTACCGGGTGGCGGTCACCACCCAGGAAGAGCGCGGCGACGGCACCCTGGCGATCGAGCTGCGGGTGGTCCCCGGCCGCCAGTACACGCTGACCGGCCTGCGCTTCGGCGGCAACCAGAAGGTGCCAAGCGACGAGCTGCGGGCCCTGGTGACCACCACCCCCCGCGAGCCGCTGCGCCTGGGGAGCGGCCGGTTGGTGGCGAGCGTGCTCGCCGCCGACCTCTCCAACCTGCGTTCGTACTACGCCCTGCAGGGCTTCACCGAGGCCCGCGTCCTGCGGCCGCGGGTGGAGGAAGAGGGCGACGAGCTGTCGGTCGAGATCCCCATCGAGGAGGGGCCGCAGAGCCGCGTGGCGGCGATCGAGCTCCAGGGCCTCGAGACGCTCAAGGCCGAGGACGTGCGCAAGGACCTCGCGGCGCGCAAGGTCCTGTGGGAAGGTGGGCCCTTCCATCCCACCTTGCTCGATGACGCGCTGGCCGCGGTGCGGGCGCGCTACCAGCAGCTCGGCTTCGGCTCGGTGCAGGTCTCGGCGCGCACCGAGGTCACCGAGGTGCCGCCGACGCCCGCCAACGCCAACGCTGGCTCGCGGCTGGTGAAGGTCGAGATCCAGGTGCTCGAAGGCGAGCAGAGCCTGATCGACCGGGTGATCGTGCGCGGCAACCTGCGGACCGAGAAGGCCGTCATCCTGCGCGCCGTCGATCTCGATCCGGGCTCGTTCGTCTCCGCCGCGCGCCTCCTCGACGCCCAGCGCAAGCTCTACCGCCTGGGGATCTTCTCGACCGCCGACGTCAGCCTCGGCCCGGCCGACCTCTCCGGGCAGACCCGGGACGTGGTGGTGCGCGTGGAGGAGGGCAAGACGCGGCGGGTGGTCTACGGCATCGGCTACGACTCGGAAGACGGCGCCCGTGGCCTGGTGGGCCTCTCGAGCTCGAACATCGCCGGCCGTGCCTTCACCCTCGGCGCCGATCTCCGCGCCTCGCAGCAGACGCAGAGCTTCCGCCTGACCTTCGATCAGCCCTACCTGGGGCCGCTCGACGTGCCGCTCACCTACACCTTGTTCTATCTCGACGAGCGGCGCCCCAACCTCAACCTCGAAGTCCAGCGCTGGGGCGGCCGGGTGGAGGCGATCAAGGAGTTTCACGGCAACGACCGCTGGGGGCTGATCTACGACTACCGGGTGGTCAAGCCCAACCTCGACCTCGGTACCCTCGACGAGCCCCTGCCGCGCGAGGACCGCCAGATCCGCATCTCGAGCCTGATCCCCAACCTTTTCCTCGACGGCCGGGACGATCCCGTCGACCCGCGCCAGGGCTGGAGCACGCTCGTCCAGCTGCAGTACGCCTTCCCCTTCCAGTCGACCACCGAAGAGTTCCTCAAGCTCTTCGTGCAGCAGACCCAGTACGTGAGCCTCGGGCACTTCGGGCTGCTGGCGGCGAGCCTGCGTTTCGGCGCCATCGAACCGCTGCGCTCCTCGGGGGACGATCCGCTGCTGCCCCCCGACCTGCCGAGCAGCCGCATCTCGATCGCCGAGCGCTTCTTCGCCGGGGGCCTGTCGACCCACCGCGCCTACGACCGCGACGAGCTGGCGATCCGCGGCGAGACATCGATCGCCGTGTCGCGCGGCGGCAGCGTCAGCTTCGAGCCGGTGGGCGGCAATGGTCTCGCCATCTTCAACCTCGACTACCGCTTTCCCCTCGTCGGGCCGGTGGGCGGCGTCGTCTTCCTGGATGCCGGCAACATCTGGGCGGACTGGCGCAGCATCGACCCCCGCCAGGCCAAGCTCGGTCTCGGCCTCGGCGTGCGCTACCTTTCGCCCGTCGGCCCCATCCGTTTCGAGATCGGCTTCAAGCTCGACCGCGACCCCGGCGAGAGCGCCTACGAGATCCACCTCTCGGTGGGCAACCCGTTCTGAGGGCCAGGGCGCCGCGGCGCGCACTCGTGGCAGGATCTGAGCTTCGACGCCACCGGGGGCACCGCGACCCCCAAAGAGGAGCTGCGATGGCGGAGAGCAAGGCAAAGGGCAACAAGACGACGCCGACCGAGCTGAGCGTGGACGCCTACCTGGCCGCCATCGAGGACGAGGCGCGGCGGCAGGACTGTGCGGCGCTCGCCGAGCTGATGGCGAAGGCTGCGCAGTACCCGGCCCAGATGTGGGGCACCAGCATTGTGGGTTTCGGGAGCTATCGCTACAAGTACGAGAGCGGCCGTGAGGGCGAGTCCTGCCTGGTGGGCTTCGCCTCCCGCAAGGGGGACATCGCCCTCTACGGGCTGCACGCCGCGCCGGACGCCGAGGCGCTCCTCGCCAAGCTCGGCAAACACAAGGCGGGCAAGGGCTGCCTCTACCTGAAGCGCCTGGCGGACGTCGACGCCAAGGTGCTCGCCGAGCTGGTGAAGACGGCGGCGGTGGCGAAGAAGAAGCAGCATGCGGGGTGAGAACGAGGTGGGCGGGGCGAGCGCGGAGCGGACGCAGTCCGCGAGGTGGCCGCGGTGGCCCGTCGCCTGGGCGCCGGACGAAGCGGAGCGGCGGAAGATGGTGCGATGAGCGCGCGTTCCGAGCCGCAGGCCTACGAGGAGCTGCAGTTCTACACGCTCTCCCTTGGCGACGCCACGTTCATCCATCAGCACGTGGTCGATGCGCGGCGGGCGCAGCTTGCCGATGCGAGCACCAAGCCGCTCGGGCTGGCCTTCGCGTTGATCGGGCTCTATCTGCATCTCGAACGGGGGTTTTCTGGCCGGCAGGTGCAGAAGGCGCACATGCAGCTGGTGCGGCGCAGCAAGAGCTGGCCGACCTTCCCCTTGCCGCGCGAGCGCGGCGCCGTCACCGCCTGCGAGGTGATGGCGGCACCACCGGGCCCCGAACGGGAGCGCGCGATCGACGCCTGGTGCGCGGCCGTGTGGGAGGCGTACCGCGAGAGCCACCACGGCGTGGCCGAGCTCCTGGCGCGGCATGGGATCGTCTAGGTCGCGCCATGCTGTGGGCTGAGGCGACCGTGAGGTACGCAGTGATCGCGGGCTGGCGGCGGCTCCCGGTGGGTCGGACGGTTTGCCACGAGATCGAGGAGAGGCGATGACGAACACGGGTTCCACGGTCACGATCCACATGGTGGCGAGCCTGGACGGCTTCATCGCTCGCCGGGACGGCAGCGTCGACTGGTTGGAGACGGCGGACGAGTTCGCGGACGGCGTTGCCCTGGCCGCGGCCGACATCGAGGCCTTTCTCACCACCATCGATTGCTACGTGATGGGGGCGCGGACCTACGAGCTGGCGCGGAAGTTCGCAGCCGACGGCCTGGGCTGGGCCTACGGCGACAAACCCACCATCGTCCTCACCCATCGCGAGCTGCCGCGCGTTCGTGAGACCGTCGAGCTCTATGCCGGCGACCTCGCGCAGCTGATCGACGAGCGCCTGCGGGCCAAGTACCGGAGCATCTGGGTCGTCGGCGGCGGGGAGGTCTGCAGTGAGTGCCTGCGCCGCGGTCTCGCCGACGAGGTGCGCTATTCGATCGCACCGGTCTTGATCGGTGACGGCATCCCCTTCTTCGGTGCCTTCGATAGCGATCTTGCCCTGCACCTCGCGGAGACCAAGGCCTATCGCAACGGGATGGTGGAGCTGCGCTATGAGGTGAGGAGACCTCCGCTGCGCGCCGCCGCCGCTGAGCTCGCCGGCGCTGTCTAAGACCGCGCGTCTAATACCGCGCGTCTAATACCGCGGCGTGAGTGCCGCCGTCTGCTTGCTGAGAGCGCCTGGCCGAGGTCGGCCCAAGCTCTTTTCCCTGAGGAGGGACCCATGCCCCACCGTTGGACGCTGATCGTCTTCGTCGCTGTCCTCGTCGCCTCACCCTGGAGCGCGCTCGCGCCGTCCCAGGGGGTGCGGGCCGAAGCCAGCCCGGCGCCGGAGGCCCCGATGGTGCGGGCCCTCGAGGCCGAGATCGAGCGGCTGCGGGAAGAGCGTGACCGCTGGGAGATCGAGGCGACCCGCTGCCAGGCGAAGCTCGAGCGGGCCGAGCGCCGTGCCGGCGCGCTGAGCGTGGCACAGCTGACCGCGATCGGTGATCCCGAGGTTCGGCGCAACGGCGAAGACGTCCTCGTTTCCGTGGAGCTCCTCAACGCGGGGTTCGACCTGGCGCAGGGGACCGCCGTCATCGAGCTTTGGCTGGACGGCAAGTTGGTTGCCTCCGCCAAGGAAGCCGTCAGCGTCGCCGCTGACGCGGGGGCCACGGTCAGCCATCGATTCCCGGGCCTGGCCGGCAAGGGCAAGCTCTCGGCGACGGTGCATTTTGCCCCCTGAAGGTGCGAGACGGGCCTGCTGTCGCGGGCCTGCGCAGACGAAACTTCGTTCCCGACCCTGGCGCCTGCTGCCAGAGAGCCAGCCGGCGAAGGCTGCCGCCCGAGGAGGGACCATGCCCCAACGCACTCTTGCCGCCACGCTGCTGTTGGTCGCTGTCCTGGCGATGGCGCAGCAGGCCAGGGCAGCCACCGCGGCCGATCCCTGCGGCGACCCGGCGACCGTCAGCAACGCCTACGAAGCCCACTTCGGACGGGTGCAGGAGGTCCTCGACGCCGTCACCTTGGTGGTCGAGGTCGCCCCGGAGCCGCCCGGTTCCCAGCGCTTTCCCGGTTGCGCGGTGGGCAGCTGCCGGGCCCGCATCCGCCTGGTCGCCCTCGATCCGCCGTTGAACCCACAGGCGGCCGCGGCCGCCAGGCAGGCCCTCGCCGCCGCCGTGCTCGGCGAGGACGTCGCGCTCTGGCTCAGCCACCACCAGGATGAGGAAGGACCGACCAACGCCCTCGTCTTCGCCGGCGACCAGAACCTCAACGAGGCGCAGCTGGCAGCCGGGCAGGCGACCTACCGCAGCTTCGCGAGCGACGCCGTCGACTGGTACCAGGAGTGCCGGCTGCGGGAGGCCGAGAAGGCCGCGCGGCTCGCTCGCCGCGGAGCCTGGGCGCCCCGCTGATCCCCGAGGGAGGCCCGGATGGCCCTGCTATCCGCCCCCGTTGCCCGCATCGCGGCCCGGCATCGCGTTGAGCCCGAGCCTCGACTGTGTACACTGTGCGCCAACTTCGGCGAGCGGCTGACGGGCTGCAGGCGGTCTCGCCGGACCAGGTCTGAGACCTGGTAGGCCCCTTCCCTGGGCGGCAGCGAGACGGCGCGCATGGCGACCTCCACCCAATGGCAGCTGGCGCGCGGCGCGGCCGAACGCTACGAGCGCGTCCTGGTGCCGGCCATCCTCGGACCGGCCGCCCGCGCCCTGGTGGACTTCGCGGCTCCGCTGGCCGCAGAGCCGGTGCTCGACGTCGGTTGCGGCACCGGCGCGGCGGCACGCTACGCCGCCGAAAAGGTGGGGGCGGCGGGCAGGGTGGTCGGCGTCGACGTCAACGCCGGGATGATCGACGTCGCGCAGTCGCTGCCGGTCGCCGGCGCCCAGGTGGAGTGGCTGGTCGAGAGCGCCTACCGGCTACCCTTTCCGGAGGCCGAGTTCGACGTGGCGCTCTGCGCCCAAACGCTGCAGTTCCTCGACGACCGGCCGCGTGCGCTGGCAGCGGTGCACCGCGTCCTGAGGCCGGGCGGCCGCGTGGCCGTGAGCCTGTGGTGTGAGATGGCGGCGAGCCCCTACTTTGCCGCGTTGGTCGCGGCCGTCACCCAGCACCTCGGTGCGGAGACCGCCCAGGGGCTGGGGGCGGCCTTCGGGCTTTCGGACTTGGGGACGATCCGCACCCTCGTCGAGGGAGCGGGCTTCACGGAGCTGCGGGCCACCACCGTCGAGCTCGACCTGGAGCTGCCGGAGCTCGCGGACTTCGTACCCCGTCACGTGGCTGCGACCCCGATGGCACCCGGCTTCGCCGCCGCCTCGCCCGCACAGCAGCGTGCCGTGGTGGCGGAGGTCGCGAGCAGGCTGGACGCGCCGGCCAGCGGCGCGTGCCCCCGCGTTCCCTTCCGCACGTACCTGGTGCAGGCGGCGCGATGAGCTCGCCGCCCGCCTGAGGCCCGTCTCGGGAGCCCGTCCAGCGAGCGAAACCGAGGAGAGTAGAGTGCGTTTGAGAGCCCTTCCGATCCTGGTCCTCCTGTATGGCTGGGCCGCGCCCGTCGCCCAGGCCGGCCCGCCGAGCTGCCCGCAGGGCCTCGGTGCGAGCGCCGGGGACGCTCCGCGACAGGTGTTCGCGCTCGGCGAGGCGGGTACCGTGCTCCTCTGTGGTTGGGCCGAGCGGAGCGAAGCCGGCCTCCCGCAGTACTCGGAGTTCGAGCTAGTGGAGGCCGGCTCCGGGAACCTGCTGCTGCGCTTTGCGGCGGAGGACACCGCGACCGTCGAGCAGCAGGGAGCGGCGCTGCAGGTGATCGAGCAACGCAGGCTGCCCATCGGGGAGGACTTCTCGTGGCAGGACGTGCCGTACCGCCGCTTCACCCTGCGGGCCGAGGGCGGGCAGTGGCACACGGCCTGCGAGCTCGCCTTCGCGCGCCCCCGCTTCTCGGCCGCCGAGCTGCGGGAGATCGCGCATCGCTACGCGGCCGCGCAACAGGGCGAGCCCCCGGGCGAAGAGCTTCCCTTGCTGGTAGTCCTGGCGGCGACGGGTGGTGATGCGGCGGCCACGGCCCGCCTGCCGAGGGCCGCGACGGAGCTGCGGTTGGACGGCCATCTCGCCGAGGTCTTCTCCGCCGCCCTGCAAGATCTCGCCGAGTTGCGGACGGGCCATTGCGTGCTCGAAGAACCCACTTGGATGGCGCCGGCGGGGCAGGCCGTGGGAGCGCGAGCTCCCTAGCGATGCCCGCCTGTGCCGAGGCCGCCGCTTGATATCCTCCGCCGACAAGGCACCCATCGAAGTCGCGGAACGAGGTCCGTTCCTCCGTCGACGGTCTTCCGGGGAGGTTGAGACTGGCCACCCTGCGTAGCGCAGAACCCCGAGCGCAGGTCGCTCCCGGCCGCGCCCCCAGCCGTGGCGCCGCCGTCCAGCGCCAGGCGGCCACCGTGCGGCCAGCCGCGCAGCCGGGATCGATGCCGGCGCCCGGCGGTGGGATGCCGGCCAGCTTGCTCGGCGTTCCGGTGAGGCCTCCAGCCCCGACGGGTGCGACGGGCCACGGCCTGCCCGCGGGCTTGCGCGCCACGGTCGAAGGGATGGCGGGGGTCTCGCTCGCCGGGACGCGGGTGCACCACGACTCCCCCGAGCCCGCCGCGATCGGCGCTTTCGCGTTTGCCCGCGGCCGGGACATCCACCTCGGTCCCGGCCAGGAGCGCCACCTGCCGCACGAGGCCTGGCACGTCGCCCAGCAGGCCCAAGGCCGGGTGCCAGCCACCTCGCAGCTCGGGGAGACGCCGGTCAATCGAGACCCGCGGCTCGAGCGCGAGGCGGATGCCAGGGGTGCCGAGGCGGTGCGGCAGAGCAGCCGGTCGTCGTCGCGAGCGGCTTCTTCCTCGGCGGGCGGCCCTCCCGTGGGTGGCGCCGTGGCGCCAGTCCTCCAGGGCTTCTTCTACAGCCGGGCCAACTTTCGTCTCTACGACCGGCGTTGGCTGCGGGGGATCCGCGAGGCCTGGGGCCGTGGCCTGGCTCGCCGGCTGCTCTTCCGGGAGGTGCGGGCTCGGTTCGGCCGCCGCACCTGGCTGCGATTCCTGCAGGGGTTGCGACACGAGAGCGGGCTTGCGCTGGAAGACCACCCCGAGGCGCAGCGCATCATCGCCTTTCTGGATCGCAGCCTCGACGACCTGGAACGCGACCATCGTCGCCGGCAGCGGCAGCTTGCGAGCCCCAGCCCAGCGCCGCCGCCACCACCACCGCAGCTGGACCACCAGACCTTCTCCTTCTCGAGCCACAACATCGAGAAGTTCGGCCAGGGCACGGCGAACCGCCAGGACAAGGCGGACGCAGAAACGCGTCTCCTCGACCTGGCCCAACCCGACGTCGCCTCGCAGCAGGAGGTGACCCGCTCGGACCTCTTCGCCAGCGCCACGCAAGCGAACCCGGACTTTGCGGGGCAGTTCTCCTTGCAGCCGGGGCCGCAATTCACCTCCGGGACCTACCGGGAGAACTACCCGGCGGCCTTCAACCGGGCGACGGTCCACTTCCCTCCGCGCCTCTTCTTCCTCGATCCCGCCAGCGGTCAGTCCCAGCCGTACAGCGGGCCGCTGCCGTTCGGCAAGGAAGCCGCGGACGAAGCCGGCGACCAGAGCCTCGAGCAGGCTCGCCCCACGACCTACTGGGAGCTCTACCTGCCGGCCAGCCGCAACCTCCGCCCGGCCTTCAAGGACCTCGGGGACCCCGAGGAGGTGCGGCAGTATGCCGCCACCCATCGCAACCTGCGGCACCGCCGGTCCCAGCCCTACTTCCGGGTGCGCTATCTCAACGTCCACACCTCGCCCAGCATCTCGACGATCCGCCAGCAGGTGGACGACATCCTCGAGCAGACGCGCCAGCTGCGGCGGACCGAGCCCAACACCATCGCGAGCGGCGACTTCTACATGGAGCGCGGCTCGCGGCGGAACTGGCAGCGCCTGAACTCCGGGCAAGGCGACCTCCAGGCGCTGCACCCAGACGTCCCCACCAACTTCAAGCGCGGTCAGGGGATCCAGACCGCCGACCACTTCGTGGTGCCCTTCGACTGGCAGAACACCAGTTCCTCGGCGTTGCCACCGACGGACCGCGGTCGGCCGGCGGAGTCGCTCGAGGACCTCCGCCAGCGCGGCACCGAGACGGCGGAGCTGGCCGCCTGGGAGAGGCTCAACATCGATCACGCGCTGGTCACGGGGCAAGCCGACGTGCCGATCCGCGACACCGTCTCCGCTCTGGCCCTCCACCTGGCGAACTTCTTCCGCGAGCAGGTCTACCGGCAGAACAACTGCCTGATCCACGCCCTCGCCGATGCCGCCGGGGTCCGCGTGAGCGACGAGCGGATCCGAGCCATCCGCGTGGAGCTCGCCAGTCAGGGGGTACCGGCGGGCGAGTTCATCCCCGCCAACGACGCCAACGTCACCCTGATCATGCGGGCCCTCGGGCTCTACGGTGTGGTGCACGTCCACAACGTCGAGAACCCGGACCAGGCGGCGCTGCCCGTGTTCGTCGCGCGAGACGCCAGCAACGGCGGCCGCCACGCCGACCTCGACATCAACTACTCCCGCTTCCATTTCTACGCGGCGCCGGCGCCCCGCCAGCAAGCCGGCAGCGCGAGCGGCCAGCAGTAGGCGCACCGCCGCCGGCGGGCGAGGGAGCCGCCAGCTCGGGCCTCTGCCGGCGCTGTATCCTCCGCGGCATGACCTTCCGTATCCGCCCCTACGCGCTCACGGATGTCGACGACCTCTTCGCGGCGGCCCGTGAGTCCGTGGCGGAGGTCTACCCCTGGCTGCCCTGGTGCCATCCAGGCCTTTGCCGCGAGGAGGCGCAGGCCTGGGTAGAGGAGCAGGTGAAGGCCTTCGCCGGTGGCGAGGCCTTCGAGTTCGTCATCCTGGGAGCGGACGGCGGCTTCGTTGGTGGCTGCGGCATCAACCTGCTCGATCGAGTCCACCAGCGGGCCAACCTGGGCTATTGGGTGCGGACTTCGGAGGCCGGCCGGGGGGCGGCCTCGGCCGCGGCGCGGGCGGCGGCCGCGTGGGCGTTCCGCGAGACCGATCTCGTGCGCCTCGAGATCCTCGCCGCGGTGGAGAACCGGCCGAGCCAACGGGTGGCGGAGAAGGTGGGTGCCCTCCGCGAAGGCACCCTGCGCCGGCGCCTGCTGCTGCACGGCCGCCACCACGACGCGGCCGTCTACTCGTTGCTGCGGCCGGCAGTGTGTGGTTGATCGAGCCTCTTTATGGAATTTGGAAACTAACTATGATGGGTGCCAGGCCTAAGAAGGAGGCGACGGCGATGGAACAGCACAACGGTCGGTTGGTCGTTCTCGGCTTGCTGCTGACGGTGGTGGCGTGCTCGTCGACCGGGAAGGTACCCCAGGCTGGCCCGATCGTCGGTTCGACGACGGTCGACGGCAAGCCGTATCCGGCCGGAGGCTCGGGCTCGGCAGGTGATCTCGTGCTCACCACCGCCGCGACCGACCGCAGCTACGGCTACAGCGTCGAGAACCCGGTGAAGGTCGCTGGCCTGGCCGAGAGCGGCCCGCGCGCCGAGAAGGTCTACCTGAGTGCTCTGCGCGGACCGGCCGGCGAGGCGATCGAATTCGTGCGACAAGGCTCCTGCTGTCCGTTCGAGACCAAGAACTCCGACTTTGGCTCCGGCCTGCTCGACGTCTACAAGGTGACCTACGAGGGGCTGGCGGAGCCCGTCGTCCTCTACCTCGACATGTACGACCCCGGAGAGGTGCTGGTCCCCGTCGGCTTCACAGGAGGTCGCTAGCCAGATGCCCACTCCGCGCACGAAGCCCACCACCATCGACGCCTACATCGCGGGCTTCCCGCCGCCGGTGCAGGCCATCCTGCAGGAAGTGCGGCGGGTGGTGCGGGCCGCCGCGCCGGAGGCCGAGGAGGCGATCAGCTACGGCATCCCGGCGCTCAAGCAGAACGGCGTCGTGGTCTACTTTGCTGCCTTCAAGCAGCACATCGGCTTCTACCCGCCCGTCAAGGGGGACGCGGCGCTCGTCGCCGCCGTCGCACGGTACGCTGGGGAGAAGGGCAACCTCCGCTTCCCCTTCGACCAGCCGATCCCCTACGACCTCATCGCCCGGATCACCAAGCACCGCCTTGAGCAGAACCTGGCCAAGCCGCCGGCGGCGGCCAGGCGGCGCCGCGGCTAGGGGAAGGGCCGCGCGGGGAACCGGTCCAGGGCGCGTCATCAACCTTGCCGGCGGCCGGTCGCTTGTGGAAGGACGCCCGACCTCGGCGACGAGATCCTGCGCTCGCGGGTAGACGCGGCCGCCCCGGCACCCGTCTACCTGGCAGGCCCCGCAGCGCTCCTGCCGGCGGCGGCCGAGTGAAAGGAGGTCGCTGGTGGACCTGAGCGCGACGAGGAGGTTGGTACGGAGGCTGGTTGGAGGGGCGGCACTGGCAGTGCTGGTCGCGGGGCTGCCGCTCCCGGCCTGGGCCGAGGCGGGAATCAGCATCACGCTCGAGCACGGCAGCCCGGCGGAGGCCGCGACCAAGGCCCAGCTCGAGCGCCTGCTCGGCACCTACGATCTGGCGTCGTGGACCTTCACCCGCGTGGTCAAGGTCGACGAGCGCGCCATCCCGCACAGCCATCCCGTGCTCACTGTCCACACCCGCCACGGCAAGGACGACGAGCTGCTGCTCTCGACCTTCGTCCACGAGCAGCTCCACTGGTTCCTCTCCGGCAAGCAAGAGGAGACGCGGGCCGCGGTGGCAGCGCTGCGCAAGCTCTTCCCCAAAGTACCCGCCGAGCCAGCAGCGGGCGGTGCGGCGGACGAGGAGTCCACCTACCGCCACCTGCTGGTTTGCTACCTCGAGCGGCGGGCCGGCATCGAGCTGCTGGGTGAGCTCAGGACCAAGGCGGTGATGGACTTCTGGGCCAACGATCACTACACCTGGGTCTACCGCACGGTGTTGGAGCGCTACCGCGACATCGGCCAGATCGTCTACGACCACAACCTGGTGCCTCAGCGGCGCGCCGCTGAGGCCGCACTGGCCGCGCCGGCGGTCGGGACTGATCCGCCTCCGGGCTGAGCTTCCCCGGCGCATCTTCCCTCCATCTTCGGGCCGCTTTCGTCGCGGCCGGCCCAGCTCCGTTGGCCCAGGCGTACCCGACGGGCGGCGTTTGACAGCTCGGTGGGCGAGGACTATCTTGGCCTTGAACCGACCAGTCCGACCAGCTGGTCCAATTCTGCCGAGACCACCATGAGCCCGCGCCCCCGCTTCTTCAAGCTGCCTGCCGAGCGCCGCCGCGAGGTGCTGGAAGCGGCCACCCGTGAGCTGGCCGAGGTGGGCTTCGAGCGCGCCTCCTTAAACCGCATCCTGGAGGTCGCGGGCCTGAGCAAGGGCTCGTTCTACTACTACTTCGACGACCGTGCCGACCTCTTCGCCGCCGTCCTCGACGAGGCCACGGAGGCCCTGCTGCCCACCGAGGGCTTCGACCCGTCGACGCTCACCGCCCCGACCTTCTGGCCGGCGCTCGAGGCCCTCTTCTTCGAGACCGAGGCCCGGGCGCTGGCCTCACCCTGGCTGGCGATGGCCGGGCGGCTCTTCTACCACCCACCGGCCGCCGAGCTCGAACCGTTGGTGCGGGCCCACCTCGAGCGGGCGCGCAGCTTCCTCACCCAGGTCCTCGAACGCGGGCGTGCGCTCGGCGCCGTGCGCGACGACCTGCCGGCCGAGCTGCTCGTCGCCCTGGTGATCGCCGCTGCCGAGGCCGCCGACCGCTGGATCGTCGAGGCCTGGGAGCGCTTCGCACCGGCCGAGCTGGAGGCCGCCGGGCAGAGCGTGTTCGCCGCCCTGCGCCGGTTGGCGGCGCCGGATGGGCCGGGGGGCCCCGAGCGATGAGCACCGCCGCGCCGGTCTACGAGGTCGCCGACCTGCGCAAGGTCTACCGCATGGGAGAGGTCGAGGTGGTGGCCCTGCACGGCGTGACCTTGACGATCGAGGAGGCCGAGCTGCTCGTCATCCTCGGCCACTCGGGGAGCGGCAAGTCGACTCTCCTCAACATCCTCGGCGGCCTCGACGTGCCGACCGCGGGCACCGTGCGCTACCGCGGCCAGGACCTGAGCGGGGCGAGCGAGCAGGAGCGCACGCTCTTCCGCCGCCTCCATGTGGGCTTCGTCTTCCAGTTCTACAACCTCATCCCCAGTCTCACGGCGCGGGAGAACGTCGAGCTGGTGACCGAGATCGCCGAAGAGCCGATGGACGCCGCGGAGGCCCTCGGGTTGGTGGGCCTGGGCGCCCGCCTCGACCACTTCCCGGCCCAGCTCTCGGGCGGTGAGCAGCAGCGGGTGGCGATCGCCCGCGCCATCGCCAAGCGGCCGGCGGTGCTGCTCTGCGACGAGCCCACGGGCGCCCTCGACATCTCGACCGGCGTCCTGGTGCTGGAGGCGCTGGCCCTGATCCACGCCGAGCTGGGGACCACCGTGGCCCTGATCACCCACAACGCGGCGATCGCCGGCATGGCCGAGCGGGTGCTCACCATGGCGGACGGTCGCATCGTCGAAGACCGCCGCAACGCCACGCTCTGCGCACCGCGGGAGATCCAGTGGTGAAGGCACGCCGCCACCGTGGCCTCAACCGCCCCCTGCTGCGCAAGCTAGGCCGCGAGCTCTGGGAGCTGCGCGGGCAGGCGGCGGCGATCGTCGCCGTGATCGGCGCCGGGATCGCCCTCTACGTGCTGTTCGTCTCGACCTATCAATCCCTCGACCTGACTCTCGCGACCTACTACCGCCGCTACCGCTTCGCGGAGGTCTTCGCCTCCCTCGAACGGGCGCCGCAGGCCCTGGCGCCGCGGCTTGCCGAGGTCCCCGGCGTGGCGCGGGTCGAGACGCGCGTGGTGCGCGACGTGCTGCTCGACCTGCCCGGCGTCGTCGCGCCCGCGTCCGGGCGGTTGATCTCGGTGCCGGCCGACCGCCGACCCGCGCTCAACGATCTGTTTCTGCGCTCTGGTCGCTGGTTGGAGCCAGGGCGGCGTGACGAGGCGATCCTCTCGGAGGCCTTCGCCAAGGTCCATCACCTGGGCCCGGGGGACACCCTGGCGGCTTTGATCAACGGCCGCCGCCGCGAGCTGCGCATCGTCGGCATCGCGCTCTCCCCCGAGTACATCTACAGCATCCGGGCCGGCGAGCTTCTGCCCGACGACAGCCGCTTCGCCATCCTCTGGATGGAGCACCGCAGCCTGGCTGCCGCCTTCGACATGGAGGGCGGCTTCAACGACGTGGTGCTGACCCTCGGCCCCGATGCCTCGGCAGCCGACGTCATCACCCACCTCGACCATCTGCTCGCGCCCTACGGCGGTCTGGGAGCGATCCCTCGCCGGCTGCAGATCTCCCACTGGTACCTCGAAAACGAGCTGCGCCAGCTGCGCGAGACCGCCGCGGTGATGCCTGTCGTCTTCCTCGCCGTCGCCGCCTTCCTGCTCAACGTCGTCCTCGGCCGCGTGGTGGCGGTGCAGCGCGGGCAGATCGCCATCCTCAAGGCGATGGGCTACGACGACCGTACGATCGCCCTCCACTACTTGCAGTGGGCCCTGGCCGTCGCCTTCGGCGGCGCCGTGGTCGGCCTGGCCGCCGGCGCCTGGCTGGGCGCGGCGATGACCCGCATGTACACCGACTTCTTCAACTTCCCCATCCTGCGCTACCGGCTGGAGCCCGCCGTCGGCCTCGGGGCGGTCGGCGTGGCTCTGGTCGCCGCCGCCGCCGGGGCCCTCGCCTCGGTGCGGCGGGTGGTGGCCCTGCCGCCGGCCGAGGCGCTGCGCCCGGAGCCGCCGGCGGATTTCCGGCGCAGCTGGTTCGACCTCCCGCGCTGGCGCCACCTGCTCTCGCAGCCGACGCGGATCCTGGTGCGCAATCTGCGCCGCCATCCCGGCCGCGCCGCCCTCTCGATCGCCGGCATCGCCTTCGGCGAGGCGCTGCTGATCGTCGGTGCCTTCACCCTCGACTCGATCGACCTCGTGATGCGCGACACCTTCCAGACCGCGCAGCGCTACGACGTGGCGGTGAGCTTCGTGGCGCCGCGCTCGGCGAGCGCCCTCGACGAGGTCCGCCGGCTGCCCGGCGTGCTCGCCGCCGAGCCGTTCCGGGTGGTGCCGGTGCGCTTCCGGGTCGGGCATCGCTCCCGGCAGTCGGCGATCACCGGGCTCGCCGTCGACGGCCGCCTCAACCGCATCGTCGGCGGCGACCACCGGGTCGTCGAGCTACCGCCGGAGGGGTTGGTGATGTCCACGGCGCTCGCCGAGCTCCTCGGCGTCGGGGTCGGCGACCGCGTGCGTGCCGAGGTGCTGGACGGCGGCCGCCCGGTGCTCGAGCTGCCGGTGGCGCGGCTGGTCGATGAGGCGATGGGGACCAACGCCTATCTCGCCCTGCCCGCCCTCCACCGCGCCTTGCGCGAGGCCGGCACGCTTTCCGGTGCCTATCTGCGCGCCGACTCCGCTCAGCTCGCGGCCTTGCAGCACCGCCTCAAGGGCCTGCCGGCAGTGGCTGGGGAGCTGATCAAGCGGGCGGCGATCGCGAGCTTCGAGCGCACGCTCTCCGAGTTCGTCGGCGCGATGCGAGCGGTGATGGTGGTCTTCGCCTCGATCATCGCCTTCGGCGTCGTCTACAACGCCTCGCGGATCTCCCTGGCCGAGCGCGAGCGCGAGCTCGCCACCCTGCGGGTGATCGGCTTCGAGCGCGGCGAGATCGCCTACATCCTGCTCGGCGAGCTGCTGCTGGTGGTGCTGGTGGCGGTGCCCTTCGGCATGCTCTTGGGCTATGGCCTCGCCGCCGTCACTGTCCAGGCCTACCAGACGGAGGTCTACCGCATCCCCCTGGTGGTCAGCCCGCGCACCTATGCCTTCGCCGCCCTGGTGACCGTGGCGGCCACTGCCGTGTCGAGCCTCATCGTGCGCCGCCGGCTGCAGCGGCTCGACCTGATCGCGGTCCTCAAGACCCGGGAGTAGAGCAATGACCAAGGTGACCCGCAAGCGAATCTGGATCTGGGGCGGCGCTGGCCTCACCGTCGCACTGGTGCTCTACGCCGTGCTGCGGCCAGCGGCGATCCCGGTGGAGGTGGCGCCGGCCGAGCGCGGGACGCTGCGGGTCACCCTCGACCACGAGGGCAAGACGCGGGTGCACGACCGCTACCTGGTGTCGGCCCCCGTCGCCGGCACGCTGCGGCGCATCGCGCTCGAGCCGGGGGACGGGGTGGTGGGCGGCGAGACCGTGGTCGCCACCTTCGCCCCCGGCGAGCCCATCCCCCTCGACCCGCGCAGCCGCGCCGAGGGCGAGGCCGGGGCGGCGGCGGCGCAGGCCGAGCTCGGCCGCACCCAGGCCCTGGAGGCCGCGGCGGCGGCCGAGGCGAAGCGGGCGGCAGACGAGCTGGCGCGGCTGCGCCGGCTCGCCGCCGGCGGTGTCGTTGCGACGAGCGACCTCGAGGCCGCGGAAGCCACGGCGCGAAGCGCGGCGGAGGGCGTGGTGGCGGCGCAGGCCGCCGTTTCCTCGGCGCGCCACCAGCTGGCGGCGGCCCGCGCCCGTCTGCTCGAGCCCAGCCGTGAGGGCGGCGCGCGCACGGTGGTCACCCTGCGTGCCCCCGTCGATGGCGTGGTGCTGCGCCGGCTGCACGAGAGCGAGTCGCCGGTGGCGGCGGGGGAGCCGCTCCTCGAGATCGCCGACCTCGCCGACCTCGAAACCGTCTCCGACTACCTCTCGGCCGACGCGGTCGCCATCCGGCCCGGCATGCCCGTCGCGATCGAGCAATGGGGCGGTGACGAGCCCCTGCGCGGCGTGGTGCGCCGGGTCGAGCCCTTGGGGTTCACCAAGATCTCGGCGCTCGGCGTCGAAGAGCAGCGCGTCAACGTCGTCTGCTCCTTCGCCGACCCGCGCTCCGCCTGGAAGGCCCTCGGGGATGGCTACCGGGTCGAGACCCGCATCGAGGTCTGGCGGGGGGACGGCGTCGTCCTGGTGCCGGAGGGCTCTCTCTTCCGCCACGGGGGCGGCTGGGCCCTCTTCGTCGAAGACGGCAGCCGCGCCCGCCTGCGCCCCGTCGAGGTCGGCCATCGCGACGGCTTCCAGGCCGAGATCGTCTCCGGCCTCGACGCCGGCACTACCGTGATCGTCAACCCCAGCGACGACGTCGCCGACGGCGCAAGAGTGACCCGCTCCGTGAGCTCGTGAGAGGGGGGCGGCAAGCGCTTCCTGCTGTATTGGCTTCTAGCTCCGCTCGCCGCTCGCCAACCACGGCAGCCACTGCCCTCGGGCAGGCTCTGCCTTCCGTCGCTTCGCCTCCGCAGAGCTCTGGCCAACCGTGCATCTTCATCTCCTGGACTGGTAACGAGTTTTCATCTCCGTCGCCCATCCAAGGCAAACGTCCAGCAGCTCGGTCGAGCCTGGAAGCCGGCGAGGGAAGTTCGCTCCCTGCGCATGGCCCGTGGCTTCGGGTTGGACCGGGCGCCAGGAGGCCCATCGGGCCAGGAGGATAGAGATGCGTCGAGTCATCGTTGCCACTGCCCTTGCCTTGATCGCCCTGGGATGCCGACAGGAGGTCGCCACCCCGCCGGCTGCCCAGGAACCGACCCTCGCTCGCCTCAGCGCCGAGCAATCGACGGCTGTCTTCGCTGGAGCCACCCTCGCCGAGCCCCTCGCTGAGGCCCAGCCGCGGGACATCGAAAACGTGGGAGTCCGCGTCACCGAGCAGGGCTACCGCCTCCGCTTCCAGCCGGCTCCCGGTAGCCCCGGAAGCGGCCTGCCGGACTTCGGCAGCCTGGTCGCCGTCACCGTCTGCACGGGAAACTTCTGCAACTGGAAGGAAGGCTGCCGCACTGCCGGCTGCAGCCCCGACGGCCAGGGTGGCTGCACCCCCCTGGAGTGCATCGGCTGCGCCGGCGGCGGCGGGCCCTGCAGCGCCTCCACCAGCGTGGTGGGTGACCCCGGCCTGATCAAGACCGTGCTCGACCGCTATCCGGCCCTGCCCACCAGCCCCGTGCCCGGAAGGCCCTGAGGGAGGGATCTCACGACCTCGGCGGGTTGGTTGGCTCTCTCTTCGCCCGAAGCTCGGAGTACCCCGTGCCGGCCTCCAGCTTCTTCACCTACGTGGCCCAGGTGAGCGGCTTGGGAGAGCTCTCGATGCTGCTCTGGCTGCTGATCAAGGGGGCCGAGCCGCGGCGGGCGCCCCAGCCGCCAGCGGCGGCGATCGAGACCGGCTGAGCCGCCGGCACCGAGCCTGGGCGAGGCTGGTTCTCGTGGCCCTAGGTAGAGCTGGTCGCCAGCGAGCGCCGCGCACGCTGCCAGGACCAGAAGAGCGGTACCGCGGCGAGCGCGAAGAGCCACGAGAAGGAGCGCAGCTTCACACCGCTCGCGAAGCCGGCCAGCTCGCCGTTGATCGTGGTCTTCTCATAGCTCCACCAGGGCGAGGAGGGCCACCCGAGGCTCAGTACCGTGGTCGTGGTCTTTGCGTGCTGATCGATCTGCCGGGTCTCGGAGTAGGTGGGAGAGAGGAAGGCAGCGGTGAGAAGGGCCACCGCGACCAGCCGCAGCGAGAGGCGAACCATCCGCACAGTGCTTCAGAGGGTAGGGCCTCTTGCAGGAGGCGTCAACCTCGAGGGAACAGTCTGGCGCGCCAGGCGGCCCGCTGGCGGATAGCGATGGGCCTTCTCTGGATCGCCGTTCGTGGCCACCGCAGCCTGCCGCTGCCGCGCCTGCGCCCGGCGGGCGCGAAGTGATCTCGATGTCGCCGTGGCTACTCAGTGAGGAGCGGAACCGAGGTTGGGGCCCCGGCCGAGGGCAGCACCACGGTGAAGGTCGAGCCCACGCCCTCGCGGCTCTCGACCTCGATGGCGCCGTCCATGGCCTGGACGAGCTGGCGCGCCACCGCGAGCCCCAGGCCCATGCCACCGCTGCCGCGCTGGCGGGAGGGGTCGACGCGATGGAAGCGCTCGAAGATGAGCGGCAGGTGCTCGCGGGGGATGCCGCGGCCCGCGTCCGCCACGGCGAGCGCCACCCGTTCGCCGCGGCGCTCGACCTCCACCCGGATCTCGCCATGGGGCGGCGTGTGGCGGAGGGCGTTCTCGATCAGGTTGCGCAGCACCTGGGCGAGCCGGCGGCGGTCGGCTCTCACCAGGAGAGGCTCCGACGCCGTCGGGCCACGGAGCTGCTGGCCCCGGCTCGCGGGCTTGAGGGCGTCGAGCGCCGCCCGGGCCGCCGCCACCGCGTCGACCTCTTCGAGCTCGAGGGCGAGCTGCCCGGACTCGGCGAGGGCCAGCTCCTGGAGCTCCTCGACCAGCGCGGTGAGGAGCCCCACCTCTTCGCGCAAGGAGCTCAGGGCGGCGGCGTCGGGAGCGCGCAGGCCGTCCTCCATGGCCTCGATGGTCCCCCGCAGGTTGGTCAGCGGCGTGCGCAGCTCGTGGGCCACGTCGCTCACCAGGTTGCGCTTCTGGATCTCGGCGCGCTCGAGCGCCTCGGCCATGGCATTGAAAGAGCGCTCGAGGCGGGCGAGCTCATCACCCTGGGCGGAGCGCGATCGGCGGGAGAGCGGCACCCGGGCCGTGAGCTCGCCGGCGGCCAGCCGGCGGGCGGCGTTCTCCAGGCGGCCCACCTGGGCGGCAAGCGGCCCGGCAAGGAGCCACGCAGCGGCGGCGGCGGCGAGGCTTGCGGCCAGAGCACTGATCCACACCACCCGCTCGGCCCGTTCTCGCAGGCCGGGCCCGGGGGCCGCCCCCGCCGGGTCGAGGACGATCTTCTCGTGGACCTCGAGCTGCTCACCGGCGGGGCCGCGGAAGGAGCGCACCTCGTGCCGCTCGAACTCCTGCCGCGTCCAGCGGTGGAGCCCGAAGGCCACCACTCCCACCGCCACCACCACCAGGGGCCAGGAGATGAGGAAGAAGCGAGCCCGGAGCGACCTCATGAAGCCCTGCCCGTGCCGGCGGCGAAGCGGTAGCCGGCCCCGACCACGGTCTCGATGAAGATCGGCGAGGAGGGATCGGGCTCGAGCTTGCGGCGCAGGTTCTTGATGTGGGCGTCGACGGTGCGGTCGAGGGTCTCGTAAGGCCCACCGGGCAGCAGCTCGAGGAGCTGGGCCCGGCTCTTCACCCGGCCCGGCTCGCGGGCGAGGGCGGCGAGCAGCGCCAGCTCGGAGGCGGTGAGCTCGACGGCCCGGCCGTCGACGCTCGCCAGGCGGCGCTCGAGCTCGATCCGCAGCCGGCCCCGCAACAGCACCGCCTCGGGCGCCACCCTTCGCAGGACTGCGGCGACCCGCGCCGTGAGCTCGCGGGGGCTGAAGGGCTTGGAGACATAGTCGTCGGCGCCGAGCTCGAGGCCGTGGACGCGCTCTTCCTCGCGGGTGCGGGCGGTCACCAGCACGATGCCCACGCGTCCGTTGGCCGCCTCGCCGGCCCTCGCCCGCCGGCAGAGCTCGAGACCGTCCACCCCCGGTAGCATCAGGTCGAGCACCAGGAGGTCGAAGCGCTCGCCGCCCAGGCGGGCGAGGGCGCGGTCGCCGCGGTGCTCGACCTCCACCCGGTGCCCGGCGTGGCGCAGGTAGAGGGCGACCAGCTCGGCGGTCTTGGGGTCGTCCTCGACCACCAGGATGCGGGCGGGGGCGGGCGTGCTGCGCATGGCCCATCCTAGTCTGGCCCGCTCCCGGCGCGCGGCGGCGAGCGGCATGCTTAGTCTCGGCTCACGTTCTCCTTGGCAGGGCCGCCCGGCGGAGCGTCGCCGAGTACCAGCCGGCGGAGGCGCTGCACCAGGCCGCGGACACTGGGCTGGTCGTCCCCGACGTTGGTGGCGAGGAGGACGCGGTTGCCCTTGCCGTCGGCGAGGTGGAGGAAGAGGAAGCCACGGTCCGAGCCGCCGATGGCCGCAGTGGGGCCCGTCCGCGGCGTGTGGAGGATCTGGCCGCCGTCGAGCGCCTGGTAGTAGCGCAGCATGTCGGTCACCGTCGAGGCCATGCCACCACTTCCCATCACCAGCCAGGAGGTCGGCCCCCAGTTGGGAGGGATGTTCGGCAGCCCCACCGCGCTCGCTCCGTAGCCGCTGGCGAAGTCCCGCTCGTCGAGGTCCAGGCTCTCGCCATAGAAGCCGGTGCGGCTCATCCCGGCAGGCTCGAAGACCTCATGGCGCAGGAACTCCGGGTAGGGCTGGCCGGTCGCCTTCTCGATGAGGAGGGCCAGGAGCACGAAGGCCGAGTGCGAGTGGCGGCGGCTGGAGCCGGGGGCGAAGAGCAGCGGCTGGCCGAGGATCCGGGCCAGCGCCTGGTCGCGGTCGAGCGCCGCGAGGTCGAAGTCCCAATCCTTCTCCGGCCGGTGGTGGAAGTCCGGCAGGCCCGAGGCCCCGCTCAGCAGCTGGCCGATGGTGATCGCACGCTTGTCGGCCGGCGCGGTGTCGAGGAAGCGGCTGATGGGGTCTTCCAGGCGCAGCTTGCCGCGCTCGACGAGCAGGCGCACAGCGGTGGTCGTGAAGTCGATCGGCATCGAGCCGATGCAGAACACCGTGTCCAGGCGGTTGCGCCGGCCGCTCTCGCGGTCGGCGAGGCCGTAGGCCTTCTGCAGCAGGGGCTGGCCGTCGTGCACGGCGATCACCGCGCCGGCGAAGCCCTGGCGCGCGGCCTCGTCGAGGGCCGGGCCGAGAGTGTCCCAGGTGAGCGGCGGCCCTTCGACGAGCGGCTCCTCGGGAGGGTTCGGAGCGAGCTCCAGCTTGGCGATCGCGGCGCTGGGCGTGAGCAGGAGGCGGAAGGTGGCGCGGCGCTCGCCCTCGAGGGTGAGGAGGAGGTCGTCATCGTCGCGGCGCAGCGAGCGGTTGCTGGTGGTGCCGCGGGCGGCCTCGCGGAGGGCCTGGAAGTGCCGCACCAGCTCGCCGGGGCCGAAGCTGTCGCGGTAGGCCGGGGTCAGGTGCTCCTCGGCGAAGCGGCTGATCGAGGCCGCGTCGGTGGCTGCGAGCACGTTGACGATGGCGTCCACGGCCTGCCGCACCTCCGCCGGCGGGCCTTCCTGGGCGGCGGCGGGCCTGGGGACGAAGAAGAGGAGCATCAGGGCCAGGGATGCGCAGAGGGAGCGAACGGGCACTTGGACTCTCATGCGGTTTCTCATGGGGAGCGAGCCTAGCGAGTGGATGTGAAGCGGGTATGAACGACGAGGTGCCAGCGAGAGAGGGGACCAAGAATGACAAGCATGCTTGACATTTTGTCCGGCATGCTTTACGGTTCCGCATGTTGAGAGGCCTCGGTACTCCACCAGCGACCTGATCCAGGAGACTCGACCATGAACCCCCAAGCGAATGATCCGAGGCCATCCCTGCGCCACGGTGCCCGCTGGCTTCCCGCCTTGGTGGTGGGGGTCGGGATCCTCGCCGCCACCGCGCTGGCGGTGGCCTTGCCGCCGTCGGGCTGGGCCTCTGTTGTGGTCATCGCGGCCCTGGTGCTCGCCCTGCTCGGCGCCGACCTCGTCCGTAGCCTCGGCACGGGCCAGCGCTGGCGCCCCTCGCCGGTCGTCCTGGTGATCGCCGGCACGATCGCCGTGGCCTGCGGCGTCCTTGCGACGAGCGGCCCCGACCGCTTCGTGCCGATGATCCCGATCCTCGGCAGCACCGGCGCCCTGCCCTTCCTCGAGCCACGCCGGCGGACCGGCGGCGGCCCCGCGGCCTCGAACCCCAGAGCGTGCGCGCCATGATGGCCCGGCTGATGGGGCTCGCCACCGTGAGCCCGGCGCAGCTGCACCAGCGCATGCAGCGGGAGGCCATCGCCATCTTCGACGTCAATTCGCCGGCCAGCTTCCGCGAGGCGCGGCTGCCGGGGGCCCGCTATCTCGACCCCGAGGCCCAGCTCGAAGGCGTGCTGCCGCAGGATCCCGAGCAGGCGCTGGTTTTCTACTGCTCTAACCCGCTGTGCCGCAAGGCTCCGCTAGCGGCGCGCCGGGCCCGCAAGCTGGGCTATCACAACGTGCGGGTGCTCTCCGCGGGGATCAGCGGCTGGCTCTCCGCGGGCCTGCCCGTCGAACGTGGCGGCGTCGCATGAGCCCGAACGACGAGCCCGGCCGCGGCCCGGACCCCGCGCCCGGTCAGTCCAAGCCGGCCGGCGTGACGGGCTCGGACCCCGGCTGTGGCAGCTTCCACACCGCCCGTGACCGCCGCAACCAGCGCCGCCTCAACGCCTGGATCATCGCTGCCTCGCTGGTCTACCTCGGCGCCACCGCGGCCCTGCGCTGGCAAGCGCGGCTCCCGGGCGGGCCCGTGCTGGCGTGGGCCCTCACCGGCGGCTTCGCCCTGATGGCCGTCGAGGCGGCGCGCCGCTGGTTCCTCTTCCTGCGCCAGGCGGACGAGCTGCTGCGGCGCATCCAGCTGGAGGCCCTGGCCTTGGCCTGCGGCGTGGGGCTCGTGCTCTCTCTTCTCTACCCGCTGCTCGAAGACCTGGGCCTGCCGCGGGTCGGCGGCCGGCTGACGGCCATGGCGATGATGCTCGCGCTGGTCCTCGGCAGCTGGCTGGGGACGCGCCGCTATTCTGGACGAAGCGAAGCTGGACGCAACGTCTCCGGGCGCTACGAGGAGTGAACAACCGCCTCCGCATCCTGCGCGCCGAGCGCGGCTGGTCGCAGGCCGAGGTGGCGGACCGCCTGGGCGTCTCCCGCCAGACGATCAACGCCATCGAGACCGGCCGCTACGACCCCAGCCTGCCCCTCGCCTTCGCCATCGCCCGTCTGTTCCAGCGGGCGATCGAGGAGATCTTCGAGCCGGACGCCGCGTCGCCGGCGCCGGGCTGAGCGCCCGGGCTGGCTGAGAAGGATCTCGGCACCGCGTGGAGCGGCCTGCACGGCCTGGAGCGCTGGCTGTCGCCTCGCGACCGGCCGCCGCCGGGATACGATGCGGCCGCGATGACAGGGCAGCGAGCCTTCGCATTTCCGGTGGTCTTGGCAGCCCTGGCGCTCGGCGGAGCGCTGGCGGTCGCCCCGGCTCCCTCGCGGCTCGTTGCGGGGCCACCCCAAGAGCTCCTCGGCGACCTTGACCTCGGCTCCAGCCAGCACGAGCGCCGCTTCCAGGCCGAGCAGGAGCAGGGTGCGGTCGAGAACCGCGCCGCCGGCACGCCTTGGTCGCGGCAGCGCCGCCAGCAGATGGCCGAGCGCGTGCGGGCCGAGCTGCTGCGCTCCTGGCAGGCCTACGAGCGCCACGCCTGGGGCCACGACGAGCTCCGGCCCCTGAGCCGGACGGGGCGCGACTGGTACGGCACGTCGCTCCTGATCACCCCGGTCGACACCCTCGACACCCTCCTCCTGCTGGGCCTCGACGACGAGGCGAAGCGGGCCCGCGAGCTGATCGACAGCCAGCTCTCCTTCGATCGGGACGTCGAGGTGCAGAACTTCGAGATCACCATCCGCGTCCTCGGCGGCCTGCTCTCGGCCTACGAGATGACCGGCGATCGCCGCCTCCTGGGGCTCGCCGACGACCTCGGGAGCCGCCTGCTGCCGGTCTTCGGCTCGCCCACCGGCATGCCGTACCGCTTCGTCAACCTGAAGACCGGCGCCGTGCGCGGCAAGGAGAGCAACCCCGCCGAGATCGGCACCCTGATCCTCGAGTTCGGGACCCTCTCGCGGCTGACGGGCAAGCCGATCTACTTCGACAAGGCCAAGCGGGCACTCTCCGACCTCTACGCCCGCCGCTCGCCGCGCGGCCTGGTGGGCGAGCAGATCGACGTCGAGACCGGTCAGTGGCTCAGCCGTGCGAGCCACGTGGGCGGTGCCATCGACTCCTACTACGAGTACCTCCTGAAGTGCGAGCTGCTGTTCCAGGACCGCTCCTGCCGGCGCATGTGGAAGCGGTCCCTCCGAGCCCTCGACCGCCACGTCGCCGACCCGACGCCGAGCGGGCTCTGGTTCGGCGTCGTCGATATGCAAACCGGCGAGCGCCTCGCCTCGGAGTTCGGGGCCCTGCAGGCGTTCTTCCCGGCGGTGCTGGCGCTCGGCGGTGATCTCGAGCGGGCGCGAGCCCTCCAGGATTCGGCGGACTCCATGTGGCGGGCCCACGGCGTCGAACCGGATGGTTTCGACTACCGCTCAGGGAAGGTCACCGAGGCCGACTATCCGCTGCGCCCCGAGATCATCGAGTCGGCCTACTACCTCTTGCACTACACCGGGGACCCGCGCTACCTCGACATGGGGGAGCGCTACTTCGCGGACCTGCTAGCCTGCTGCCGCACGGCGGATGGCTTCACCACCCTGAACGACGTGGTCGGCAAGGAGAAGGGCGACCTCATGCCGAGCTACTTCCTGGCCGAGACTCTGAAGTACCTCTACCTGCTCTTCGCCCCGGACCCGCCGCTCGACTTCGACGCCACCGTCTTCACCACCGAGGCCCACCCGCTGCGGCGAGGCGCCACGGTGAGGCCTCGCTGACCCGGCCCGCCGCCGGTCGTTTGATGGTGAGGCGCGAACCGCGCCAGGATCGCAGGGGAATCGCCCGCCGCAAGCCTCGACGCCGAAACCACAGCCACGGAGATGAGATGAAGACACGCACCTTGGGCAGCAGTGGCCTGGAGGTCTCGGCCATCGGCCTGGGCTGTATGGGCCTGAGCTATGCGTATGGACCGGCCACCGAGAAGCAGGAGGCCATCCGGCTGATCCGCGCCGCCGTCGATCGCGGCGTGACCCTCTTCGATACCGCCGAGTCCTACGGCCCCTTCACCAACGAGGAGCTGGTCGGCGAGGCGCTGGCGCCCTGCCGCGACCAGGTGGTGATCGCCACCAAGTTCGGCTTCAAACAAGCGGACTTCGCCCTGGGCCTGGACAGCCGGCCGCAGCACGTCCGCGAGGTGGCCGAAGCGGCCCTCGCGCGGCTCAGGACGGATCGCATCGATCTCTTCTATCAACACCGCGTTGACCCGCAGGTGCCGATCGAGGAGGTGGCGGGAACCGTCAGCGAGCTGATTCGAGAGGGCAAAGTCCGGCACTTCGGGTTGTCCGAGGCCGGCGTGGCAACGATCCGCCGCGCCCACGCGGTGCAGCCGGTCACTGCGCTGCAGAGCGAGTACTCGCTCTGGTGGCGGGAGCCGGAGGAGGAGACGCTGCCGGTGCTCGCGGAGCTGGGCATCGGCTTCGTCCCCTTCAGCCCGCTCGGCAGGGGCTTCCTCACCGGGAAGATGGACGAGACCACGACCTTCGACAGCTCGGACTTTCGCAGTCTCCTGCCGCGCTTCGCGGCCGAAAACCGCAAGGCGAACCGCAGCGTGGTCGAGCTCCTGGCCCGCATCGCGGGGGAGAAGGGCGCGACTCCGGCGCAGATCGCCCTCGCCTGGCTGCTCAGCCGCAAGCCATGGATCGTCCCCATCCCCGGAACCACCAAGCTACAGCGGCTGGAGGAGAACCTCGCCGCCGCCGAGCTCCAGCTCAGCGCGAGCGACCTCCAACGGATCGACTCCGCGGTGTCAGAGATCACTATCCAGGGGGCGCGGTATTCCGAGCACTTGCAGAGAATGGTGAGTCGATAGGCACCGCCGGCCGCGGCCTCCCGCCGCGACCAAACCGGGTTGGGACGGCCATCCGGCCGGCCCTCAGGCGCTCGTCTTGGGGACCATCGTGCCCATGATCTGGATCAACCAGGTGCGGGGCAGCAGCCGGCCGGAGGCCACCAGCAGCTTGTTCAGGACGCCGGAGACCTTGGTGGCCCCCCGTCGCGCGGCGATCGCGCGCCGGGCGACGCGCACCACCTCGGCGGCCTGCTGAAACGCGATCGGCGGGAAGGGGCTCGCCTCGGTGGCGCCGGCGTTGGCGTGGAACGGCGTGTGGGTGGCGCCGGGGCAGAGCGCGAAGACGTGGACCCCCCGCTTTCTCTGCTGGTCCCACAAGCCCTGTGACAGGCCGATCACGAAGGCCTTGGTGGCCGCGTAGGTGGCGCCGTAGGGCATCGAGGTGAAGCCCAGCGTGGAGGCCACGTTGAGCAGCGTGTCACCCGGCGTCGCCACTTCGAGGAAGGCATGCGCGAGGACCGTCAGCGCCTCGCAGTTGAGGCGGATCATCGCCCGTTGCCGGTCGAGTGGCAGGGCGTCGAAGGCGCCGTAGAGCCCGAAGCCCGCATTATTGACCAGCAGGGTGTGATGCACCGTCCGCAGGTGGCCGGCGACCAGGTCCATCCCGGCGGCGGTCTCGAGGTCGGCGGCGAGCCCCGCGTGGCCCTCACCGGGCAGCGTGCTGCAGAGCTCATCGAGCGCGGTCGCCTGCCGGCCGACCGCCGTGATCCGCCAACCGTCCGCCGCCAGGTGCTGGGCGAACTCCCGCCCGAGGCCACCCGTGGCCCCGGTCACCAGCGCTCTCTTCAGGGTCTCTGGCACCGTCGTCGGCCTCCTCGAGCATGGGTTGTAGGGCCCAGAGCGAGCCCGGGCACCGCTTCGCCGCCCGGCCATGCCGTGACAGGGACTGCGCTGTGAGCTGTTTGCGAGGCGTTCTGGAGGAAGGAAATTGGTGGACCAACTCACTCCGAGTTCGAACACCCCTGGAGATTCGAACACCCTGGTTTCCTGGCTTCGGGAAGTCGCGGCACTGAGGCAGGCCGCATGACGGCGACCCTGCCTCCGGTTCCCGTACGCCGTCCCCGCAGGCGCCCACAGGGGCGCTTCGCCGGGGCCGGCGTCCCTCTCTGGTATCCGCTGCCCGGCAGCGGAGCGGAGGGGCCACATGGCTGGAAGTACCGCTTGGAAGTCCGCGACCCCGCAGCTCTCGTTGGTCCTGCCCGGCGACTCGGCGTCACAGTTTCATTCTACAGATGTTGAGATCGGGGCGCTCAAGGCCAGACGTACCGGCAGCCTGATCCGGCAGGCGCTTTACCTCGACCAGGAGGACGCCTACGCCGCGGGGGAGGTCGGCTTCCTTGCCCGGGCGCTCGTGCAGGCGACCCTTCCGCACAGCGATCCCAAGGCCAACGAGTTCGTCCGGCGGAACGGGCACTTCACCCTCTCGATCCTGGCGCCGAAGGACGTGGGACTGCCCTACGGCCGGTATCCGCGGCTGGTGCTCGCCTACCTCACGACCGAGGCGGTGCGCCGCAAGAGCCCAGACATCGAGCTCGGCAGCCACTTCTCCCACTTCTGCGCCAGCCTGGGCATTCCGCCAACCACCGGGCCGCGGGGCTCTCTCCCGATGCTCCGGGATCAGCTCCAGAGGCTGTTCGCATCGACCTTCCAGTGCATCTTTCACGACGAGAGCCAGGGCCGCCACGCCGGCGACGGCTTCCTGATCGCGGAGAAGCGGGAGCTCTGGTGGGACCCCCGGCCCGGCAAGGGCGAGGCCGCGTGGGGGTCGCACGTGGTGCTCTCCGACCGGTTCTACCGGGAAGCGACCGAGGCGCCGGTTCCGCTCGACCTCCGGGTGCTTCGCGCCCTGCGGTCGCCCTTCGAGATCGACATCTACGTCTGGCTGACGTGGCGCTTTTTCCGGCTCCGCAAGCCGGTGACGATCCCGTGGGCGTCGCTGGCGCTCCAGTTCGGGTCGGGGTACGCGAACCCCCGGCACTTCAAGAAGCGGTTCCTTGGATACCTGCGCGGCGTCATCGACTACTACCCCGAGGCGCGCGTCCGGCCCAGCGACAACGGTCTCCAGCTGGTGCCCTCGGCCACGCATGTGGCGCCTCGCCGCCCACCGATGAAACTGTGACGGGCCTTTGGCTCCTTGCGGCAGATTGCACAAAAGTTAACCCAGAGTTAACATTCGTGCAATGGCCGCCCCTGCTCGAATTCGCCGGTCACCTGACTGGGACTCCCTCTTCGAGGTAGCCCAGGGCCAGGATGGCTACTTCACGACGGCCCAGGCAGCGCAATCGGGGTACTCGCGCCCCCTCCTGCACAAGCACCTGGCCGGCGGGAAGATCGTGCGCGCACGGCGTGGCGTCTATCGCGTCGTGCATTTCCCAGCCAGCGACCGGGAGGACCTCGTCGTCCTCTGGCTCTGGAGCGAGCAGGCGGGAGTGTTCTCGCACGACACGGCTCTGGCGCTCCTCGACCTCTCGGACGCTCTGCCGAGCAAGGCGCACCTCACGCTGCCGGCAGCGTGGGGTCGTCGGCGCCTGCGCGTGCCCGCGGGCCTCGTGCTCCACTTCGCCGACCTCGGCGAGCGGGAACGCACGAGCTTCGGGGCCGTTCCGGTAACGGCACCACTTCGAACCCTCAGCGACTGCATAGAGGCTGATCTTGCGCCCGGGCTCCTCGACCAGGCGATTCGTCAGGCGCGCCGTCGAGGGCTGATCTCGCCTGCAGATGAAGCTCGCCTTCGCAGCCAGCGAAGCGGACGCCGGGCGGAGTCGCGATGACGGTACGCCAGTATGCGACGCCGCTCGCCTTCAAGCAGGCGCTGGAGCAGCGGCTCAGGTCGGCATCTACGACTGGAACAGACTTCGGCCGTCGCCGTCAGCTCCTTGTGTTCGACCGCTTCCTCGCGCGACTCTCCAGGGTCGCCGGCGATGCGGTGACCCTCAAGGGCGGGCTCGTGCTCGAGCTGCGCCTCGACCGCGCTCGCACGACGAAGGACGTAGACCTGCGGATGATGGGGTCGCCGGCCGACGTCCTGGAGCTGCTCCAGGAGGCTGGCCGACTCGACCTCGGCGATCACATGGCGTTCGAGATCCAGCCCGACGACGAGCACCCCGAGATCCAGAACGAGGGGATGCGCTACGAGGGCTACCGCTACCGAGCCGAGTGCAGGCTCGCCGGGATGATCTATAGCCGACCGTTCGGCGTCGACGTGGCCTTCGGTGATCCGCTCATCGGGGAGCCCGACGTGGTCACGGCGGAGGACACCCTGGGGTTCGCCGGCGTCGCTCCGCCGGCCATTCGCCTCTATCCAGTTGTCTCGCACATCGCCGAGAAGCTACACGCCTTCACAATGCCGCGACCACGGCCCAATACTCGGATCCGGGACCTTCCGGACATTGCGCTTCTCGCGACGGCCGGTCCGATCGAGCGCGCGGCGCTCCGACGGGCGATCGAAACGACATTCGCGTACAGAGGTACGCATCCGGTCCCGGCCAGCGTGCCAGAACCGCCAGACTCTTGGGGCGCTCCTTACGCCGCCATGGCAACCAACGACGAGCTGCCTTGGGCGACGCTGCCTGCTGTCGCGGGGGCCGTCTCACTCTTCCTCGATCCCGTGCTCGGCCCGAGTAAGGCGGGCCGGTGGGACCCCTCCCTGTGGCAGTGGGAGTGATCGCTCTTCGTGTCCGCGTGCTGGACCCGCACCAACCAGCCGCGCCGATGGCGGCATCGGTTCAGATGTCGGCAGGAACGAGGACCGTCAGGACGCCGAAGCGGCCCAGGCGAATAGCCTGTTCGTAGATGATGGCGTCCATCGAGGATCCGGTCTGCACGCGGCCGAACCAGAAGCTGAGGGTGCTCCCCTTGCTCTGGACCCCTTTCAAGGCCTCGTCACGGAAAGCCATGGCTGTGGGTGAGTCGTCGGGCAGGTCGGCAATAGTCGCCGGTCCGGCCCCTGTGATGCCACTGAAACGCCAGCTCGCAGCCGTGTGTCGCCAAGCTCTGGAACCGTCCTGACGCCAGCGAATCACAGCTGCGCGGCCGACATTGAGGCGGACATACCTCAAAGCTGCCGCAGTCGCTGAGACTCCAAGCGCTTCAGCAGCGACCAGAATTCCCGGAAGCCCGCTGCCTGCGCCGGCGAGCGGAAGGAACCTCTCGCGCGGCATGAGCAGAGCCGCGGCAAAGGTGTCCGCCTCCTGTTCCACGCGCAGGTCCGACACGAACTCAACCCAAGAACCATGGCTGGGAACCTGACCGCTTTCCAGGCCGCGGCGGTGTTCATCGATGAAGTAGTGCCCGAGCTCATGGCCCAACGTGAATCGCGTGCGCGCCGAGCTCTGGCTCTCGAGCCTGTCGAGGTTGCAGTAGATATGGAACCTACCGCCCTTCCACTCGAGAAGTCCGTCGAATGCCTCTGCGTAGCTCCCAAAGGAAAGGGTAATACCCTCTTCTCGAGCTAGCAGCTCCGGACAGATCCGCTTCCCAGAGGTGGGGGCGATGGCGGCAATGGACTCGCCGAACCGCTCCAACTCCTCGCGACGGGTCGAAGAAAGCTCAGTCAGAATCGCCCCCGTCTGGCTGCTCCTTGGCCTCGGCTCCTGCGCGGTCGCTCTCCATCCGGGAGCGGACTTCAGGTGAGATGTCGCCTCCGAACCTCGCGGCCTGACGAAGCTCATCAAGGACCTCCGCTGGTGGCGCTTGAGGCGAAGGAGCTTCCGATCGCATGGGTCGTGGCTTGAAGATCGCAAGCGGGTCGCGGAGGCCAGCAGGCGTTTCGATCGCCTCCTTCTCCAGCTCCCGCTCCTCCCGCGCGACTTGCTCCGGCGTCGTCGGAAGGGCTAGTCCCGTGCGCGCCAAGGCGGCCGGGAGGAGATCCTCCACGGAAGCCTCCGAAACGGTTCGAGTGCCCTTTCTGTTTCGACTCATTTGCGCTCCTCCGCTAGCAGCTCTTCGGCTCGGGCAGCCACCTTTTTGAGGGCGCGAGCGCGAATGGCGCGGATGTTCGTCGGTGTCGTCGTCCAAGCGTTGGCAAGCGCCTGCGACGCCGAGTCCGGCAGCCGTTGGTGAGTCGCTCCCGGTTTGTTGTAGAGCATCGTGGTTCGAAGAACGTCCTGGTCTCGCGGGCTCAGCTCAGAAAGCGCCGTGCACACCGCGAGCAGCTCGGGACTCGGATCATCAATGTCCAACTGCGTCGGGACGTCGAGGACCGCCTCGTCGAGGATCTCGGTGCTGGTGCCTGCCAGTCTCGAGAGCTCGTCCTTGATGACGTTCGTCGCAATTGTGCCCAACCAAGCCCGGACGCGCCGCCGACTCTCGATGGCGGAGTCCGACGCCGACGGTGGCTTACCGGCCTTTTCGGCATCGTAGGAGTCGGCGTAGCGGTGCGCCCTGAGGAAGACCTCCTGTGTTGCGTCTTCGAGTGACCCCTTGTCGAGCACGTTTCCCCATCTCCGCGCGAGGGTGCCGAATACGTAGCCAAGGTGGCGCTGGTAGAACTCGCCCCAGGCTGCACGGCCTTCGTCGCCGTCCAAACCGATGTAGACCAGCAGGTCCTCGTCGGTCTCGTCCTTGAGTAGCGGCTCGCTCACCCTTCTCTTGCCCTTCCGCTTGAGAGTACTCCAGACCGCGACATCGCTCCTTGTCACGGTCCCAGGTATTCGGAATAGAGCCGGCTATGGCAGCTGGCACTGTTCGACCCGGGGAACCGGGAGAAGGAGCGTGTATGGATACCGAAGACCTGCAGGACCTCGTCGACCTCGAAGAGTGGTCGCGAGACAACGCCCACCAGCCGCCGCCCCGCTGTCGGCGCTATCGCATTCTCATCGATCGGCAGCGGTTCGAAGTCTCGGACTCTGCCATGCGGGGCGAGGAGATCCTGGCGCTGGTCGGAAAGACGTCGGCCGAGTGGGTGCTCGCGCAGAAGCTCCGGGGGGGCCGGCGAGAGGTCATCCAGCCGGAGCAACTCGTCGACTTCCGAACCCCTGGAATCGAGCGCTTCGAGACGGTGGAGCGCCAGGTCCAAGCCGGCGCCCCCGTTCCCCTCCTCGACGAGGATCGCGAGTTTCTGGACAGCCTAGGTCTGCGGTGGGAGCTCGTGACGGAGGGGGCGACTCGAGCCGTGGTGATTTCGGGCGTCCAGGTACCGGCCGCCTACCGACCGAGCACGATCGACATCATGATCCAGGTCCCGCCGAACTACCCCGCAGCGCCTCTTGACATGTTCTGGTGCTCGCCGGCCCTCACCCGGGTCGATCAGCGTGCGATCCCTCAGCTGGTAGTGCAGTCGTTTGCCGGTCGGTCCTGGCAGCGGTGGTCGAGGCACCGCTCCGGGACCACCCGCTGGCGGGCCGGAATCGACAATCTGGCCACCCACTTCCTGCTGGTGCAGGCGGTCCTGGAGGCTGAGGCTGCTTGAGGCCACCGACTGATCTGGTCTTTACCGAGGAGCAGCATCGACGCTTGGTTTCTCACCTGTTTCCGGGTGATGGGCTGGAGGCGGGCGCCGTGCTGCTCTGCGGGCGCTGCGCAGTCGCTGATCGACTCCGATTGGTCACGAGGGATGTTGCCCCCGTTCCCCTCGACGCCTCCAAGCGCACGCGCGACTCGCTGGCCTGGCCATCGGCGGAGTACCTCGTTCCGTTGGCTGAGCGTCTCGAGAAGGAGAAGCTGTCCCTCGTGCTTACTCACAGCCATCCGGGAGGATTCGCGGGCTTCTCTCGCATTGACGACCGCGCCGACACGAGCGTCTTGGGGTCGGTGGCCGGCTGGTTGGACGACGCGGCTCCCAACGGAAGCATGGTTGTTCTGCCCGCCGGCGCGGTGATTGCCCGGACCTACCGCCCCGACGAGGGCTTCGTGCCGATTCGCAGGGTGACCATCGTCGGGCGCGAGATCCGCACGTTGGGGGCTCCGGAGGTCGAGGTCCCCAGCTGGGGTAGCCGAGTTGTGCAGATGTTCGGGCGCGGGACATGGGCGGCACTTCAGTCCCTGTGCGTGGGCGTGGTCGGGTGCTCCGGCACGGGAAGCCTGGTGGTGGAGCAGCTGGCTCGCACCGGTGTGGGTGCGCTGGTCCTGGTGGATCCGAAACGGCTCCACCGTCGAAACCTCAACCGCATCGTGGGCGCCACCGAACGCGATGCCGAGGCCGAGTGCTTCAAGGTCGAGGTAATGGCGCGGAGCATCAACGCGATGGGGAGCGGGACGAAGGTGACGCCCCTTGCCGTTTCGATCCACGACAGGGACGCGGCCTTGGCCCTCGCTGGCTGCGACGTCCTCTTCGGCTGTGTCGACTCTGTCGAGGGACGGTACATCCTCGACGTGCTGGCGAATGCCTACGTCGCTCCCTACTTCGACGTTGGCGTCCACGTCGATCCCGACGGCGACGGGGGTATCCGGTCAGCCGTGGCGGCGGCGCACTACGTTGTTCCTGGAGGCTCCAGTCTGCTCAGCCGCGGTGTCTACACCGCCGATCAGCTCGCGGCCGAGGGGTACCGTCGAGTCGATCCCAACGTCGATCAGGAGGGGGATGTCCCGAGGTACCTCGCGAGCGTCGGCGAGGCGCAGCCGGCGGTCATGCCACTGAACATGCTCGCCGCCGCTCTTGGTGTCACCGATCTCCTTGCACGGGTCCATGGCTTCCGGATGGAAGGTCCCGAGATCCAGAGGTTGAGTCTGGTGCACGGGAGCTACCTGACCGAGTCTGCGGGCGAGCCCTGCCGAACGATGCAGCGGTGGCTTGGCCGTGGAAGCTGTGCGGTAGACGACCTGTGGGATGAGATGTGCATTACCTGGTCGAACGAGTAGCGGTCTTTTGGCGGCGGCTGTTTGGCCGGCCGCCGCTTCGGGCCGTGGTCGTCGAGGATCTCCCGGAGCGCCCGCGTGCAAACACCGTCTACATCGTCGGCGCGGCCGACGACCCTTGGCTCGCCGCGCTCGTGTGCCCGTGCGGATGTGGCGAAGTGATCAAGTGCCCTCTGGTCCGACTTGCGGGCCCACGTTGGACCGTGGAGGTGACGGGCGAGTTGCCGACTCTCCGGCCATCGATCTGGAGAACGGCCGGCTGCCGAAGTCACTTCTTCGTCGTGCGCGGTCGGATCAAGTGGGTGACGCGGTAGGCCGGCACACGTCGAAGTACTAGCTCGTTCCCTTCCCTGTCTCCTCGATCCCCTGGCTTCACCCTAGACCGGCTAGCCGGCCGTCAAGGGTGCCCTGGCGGCGCTACGCGCCCTTGACGGCTCGTCTCTCTTCGCCGGTCCCTCCCTCGCCGTGGACGACAGCGACACGGAAGGGAGGAGCCGTTGAGCCACCACCGACTCGTTCGGATCTATCGACCCTCGCAGGAGACCGTCTGCTCGCAGTGCCGACACCCGCTCCGCGTCGGCGACTACCACCTTGAGCCCGAGGACCGCAGCTCGAAGCGCGTCTGGTGCAGCGAGCGCTGTGCGGGCGTCGCTCGGCAGGCTGGCCACGACCGGCCTCAGGCGATCTCACTGATCCTGTAGGGCGACGTTGAACCAGAGCCGCGCGCTGGCCCCGACGAGGCCGGCGGCGGCGTTCACCGATGAAACTGTGACGCCGCCGCTCTCGCGGTCCCTGCGGAGAAAGCCGCTGTGGGCGCGGAGCATTCCAGATGAAACGGTGACGCCCCCACCGATGAAACTGTGACGCGCCCGCCTCGCCGGCCGATGAAACGGTGACGCCAAACCGATGATTCAGCGACGCCAACGAGGCTCAACCCACTGCGACCGCGCAGCTTGTGCGCCCTTCCTGTAGTCCCCTGTAGAGAAGCCCTGTAGCTCTCCAGTAGTAGCCGGCGATCGGCTGCGGAAATCGCTTAGAGCGCGAACTTCAGGACCTGGATTCCACCTCCCGCTGCGCTCTTCCCCCCAACGCACGACCAGTCTCATCGGCCGCTCCGGGGCGTCAAGGCCGAGCCCTGCGGGTGGCCTGCGGCCAGCCTTGACGCTTCCTCGCGGCCTGACTGGCTCTTCAAGGTGCGTTGAGGGGAAGCCCTCAGGGTTCTCGGAATCCACCGAGAACGGCACCGAGAGGAGCGCTGCGATGTCGAAGGTGTACGAGGTGATCTCCAGCCAGATCGTGGAGCAGCTGGAGCGGGGCGTGGTCCCGTGGGCGCGGCCGTGGAAGGTGGATGGCCTGGCGCCGTCGAACCTGGTGTCGCGGCGTCCGTACCGCGGGATCAACGTCTTCCTGCTCGGCTTCCGCGCGGCGTCGACTCCCTGGTGGCTGACGTTTCGGCAGGCGAACGCTCTCGGCGGAGCGGTTCGTGCCGGCGAGCGGTCGACTCCGGTGATCCTCTGGCGCTGGATCGACCGGCGGGGACGCGAGGTCGAGGGGAAAGATACAGGTGTCCACAATGGCTGGCGGCGCGGCGACCGCATCCCGGTGCTGCGGTACTACTCGGTCTTCAACCTCGACCAGACCGAGGGAATCGACCCTGCGAAGGCGCCGTCCACCGAGGCTTGCGCGCTCGCGGAGGTGCCGACTGCCGAGGAGATCGTCGCTAGCTTCCCGGATCCGCCGGCGATCGAGCATCGCGCGCAGCCGCGCGCCTTCTACCGTCCCGCGACCGACAGCGTGACGATGCCCCCACGCGCCGCCTTCGACCGCACCGAGGGCTACTACTCGACGCTCTTTCATGAACTGACCCACGCGACTGGCCACGCCAAGCGGCTCGCCAGACCGAGTTTCGACAAGAACCACGCCGCGCCGTTCGGGTCGGAGCCGTACGCGCGCGAGGAGCTCGTCGCCGAGCTCGGCGCCGCGTTCCTCTGCGGTGAGGCGGGGATCGCGCCCGACATCCCGAACTCCACGGCCTACATCGACCACTGGCGGCAGCACCTCTCGCGCGATTCGCGGCTGGTAGTCACCGCTGCTCAGCAGGCCCAGCGCGCGGCGGACTACGTCCTCGGACGCGCTTCGCGAGCGCCCGAGGAGGTGGCCGCTTCTGCAGAGGCGGTCGCGACCGACGAAGCCGCCGCTTGACTCGGCGGGGGCAGCCCGGTAGCGTCGCTATGTCAACAAACGTTGATAACGACGCTACAAGAGGAGACCCCATGCTGAACAAAGTGCAGCTCATCGGTCACGTCGGACAGGACCCCGAGGTCCGCGCGACGCCGCAGGGGACGAAGGTCGCGGACCTTCGCCTGGCGACGACTCGCTACTGGCGCGACGACGAGGGCAATCGCCAGGAGGAGACGGAGTGGCATCGCGTCGTCTTCTGGGGAAAGACCGCCGAGAACGTGGCCTCGGTCCTTGCCAAGGGCCGGCTCGTCTACGTCGAGGGCCGGATCCAGACGCGCTCCTGGGAAGACGAGAGCGGCAAGCACTTCCGCACCGAGGTAATCGCGGAGACCTGGCAGGCCCTCACTCGGGCGCCGGGGACCAGCGAAGCCGCCGCGTAGGCGAGCGCGATCGGCGGCGGGGAGGTGTGCTCTTCGTCGGCTCGTGCTCCTGCCGCCAACTTCGCCCCCGTCTCGCCTCGAGTCGGGGGTCGTCTCGCCAGGAGGCGCAATGTGCGACATGAATGGAAGCGTGATCTCGGAAGCGGCGCGCGACTCGCGGCCCGCATCCTCCTCGTCCTTCTCACCCTCCCGCTCGTCGTCCTCGGCGCGGTCGTGGGTGGGGCGTTCGCGGCTTCCCGGGTCCGCCCGCGATTCTGAGTCCGAGCCTGCGACGGGTGGCTGTGGGGCGATGACGCTCGCGACCGGAGAGCGGCTCTATCGCTGTCTCGGTCTGGGTCGGCCGGCGCGGGTGGGTGACGTCCTGCTCTGCCCCGACTCGGTGAGCCGGGCGACTCTCCGACGGTGGCAGCACTCGGGCTGGATCGTGCAACGCGAGCGCGTCGTACTCACCGCCAAAGGTTGTGCGGCACTCCCGGTTCACCAGGCTGTCGTGGGATTCGCCGAGCGGGCCGGTCGCAGCACCCTCTTCCTGTAGGTCCGCGCGGTGACACCCATCCGGACCCTGAGCCCATCCGTCCCCCTCGCCCGTGAGTCGTCGAGTGCCCGGCGCAGGCGGTCGGGTCAAGGGCGGTCGACAGACCGGCGCCCGCGAACCCTTGACGCGAGCGACGGCCGGGCGACTCTCCGGCGGTCGAGGGGGCGAGCGGCTTCGTGGGACCCCGCCGGTCCTTCCTGTTTCTCGCTTCGACCGCTCCCGGAGGTCGGGCGGCACTACGACTGCGGGTTCGGAGCCAGCCATGTTTCCCGGCCCGGGAAACCCCGTCGCCGCCTCCGCGGGCGCCGGGCTTTCGCCGGGCGGGCAACGTCTGGCCGCCGCTCGCTTGGGCTCGCGGGCAGGTTCGACGGGCCGGAGTTGCAAATTTGCAACTCGCGGATCGGCGGACTCCTCGGGAGGTGGCGATGAGTCGCCGGGGTCGCCCGCGCAAGGACCCGGCGCGTGCCCGCGTCGTCAAGAACGGCGCGCACTTCACTCCCGCCGAGGACGGCCGACTGCGCGAACGCGCCCGCGCTCTCGGCATCACGGTCGCCGAGCTACTGCGCGAGGCGGCGCTCGGCCGTCCACTTCCGCGCCGACACCAACCCGATCCGATCGCGTCCGACCAGTGGGTCGAGCTTGGCCGCCTGGCCGCCAACTTGAACCAGCTCCAACGCGCGATCAACCGTGGCCAGGCCGAGGGCGTTCCGGCCGGCATCGTCGAGGAGCTTCGTCGACTGCTCCACGAGGTCCGCCAAGCGCTCGTCGGCCGGGCGGGGGCCGCTTGATCCAGAGCATCCACAAGGGGAAGGGATTCCGAGGAATCCTGAACTACGTCTTCGGCCGCGCGAAGTCGCCGGAGCTCGTCGGCGGCAACATGTACGGCACCGATCCCCGCGCGCTCGCGCAGGAGTTCGGAGAGTGGCGCGAGCTGCGGCCTGGCCTGACGCGCGCGGTCTTCCACTCGTCGCTCTCGCTTCCTCATGGCCCCGGTGGGCGCGAGGAGCTCACCGACGCGCAGTGGCGCGACGTCGCCGAGCGCTACCTCGAGCATCTCGGCTACGGGCGCTCGCCCTTCGTCGTCGTTCGGCATCGAGACACCGATCACGATCACGTCCACATCGTCGCGGCCCGCATCGGCGCCGACGGACGGGCCGTCTCCGACTCGCACGACTATCGCCGCGGCGAGGAGGTCCTCCGCCAGCTCGAGCGTGAGTACGGCCTGACCCAGGTCAAGTCCGCGCACGAGGTCGAGAAGTCCGCCTTGCGACCCGGAGAGGTCCGCCACCTCGAGCGCACCGGCGAGGTGAGCGTGCGTCTTCGGCTCCAGGACCTTCTCGATCGCGCCGCCGCCGACCGGCCGACGATGAGCACCTTCCTCGAGCGACTCCGCGCGGCCGGAGTCGAAGCGGTGCCGCGCGTCGCAACCACCGGCCACGTCTCGGGAATCTCCTACGGATTGGACGGCGTTTCCTTCCGCGGCTCGGCGCTCGGCCGTCCGTATTCCTGGCGGGGCCTCCAGGAGCGCCTTGGCGTCGACTACCGCCCCGAGCGCGATCTCGCGGCCGTCCGCACGGCTGCTGGCGCGAGCCTGGAGTCGTCGAGGCCCTCGTCGCCCTGGTCGCCGGCAAGTCTCGAGGCACTTCAGAAGGAGCTGCGGTCGCTGCCCACGAACGGCCGGCGCAGCGTGATCGCGCGGGCGGCCTCGGAGCTCGGCCATCGACGTGGCGGCGCCCTCGCCAGCGCGGCCGATGCCGCTCACCTCGCGCACGCTCTCCGCTCGCCGCGAGCAGCGGCGCGGCTCGCGGTCCGTCGTGCCCCAGGGCTCTCCGTCGTGGCGCCGGTTCTCGATCTCGCGAGCGCCGCTCGGTCGCCGCTCGGCTTGCTCCTCTATGGGGCTCGGCTCGCGACCTCCGCCGGTCGATTGGCGCTGCCTGCTCTTGCGCGCTCAGGCGGCCCGACGCCTCTCTCGCGGAGCGTCACCGCCGCCTACGTCAGGGCGGCAGCGACCGGAGGCCCGTCGATGAGTCAGTTCCTCGACCGTCTCGAGGCGGCGGGCGTGCGCCCGCTCCCGCTCGTCGGGCGAAACGGCGAGGTGCGAGCCATCGCCTACCGGCTCGGCAACGAGGTGATCCCGGGCCAGGACCTCGGACCGGCGTTCACCTGGACGGGAGTCCAGCAGCGCCTGGGAGTCAGCTATGAGCCGACGAGAGACCTTCCTCGCCTCCGCGCGATCCGCGAACGACCAAGTGCTGAGCGCGGCGGCGCCACCGAGCCCGAGCGGTCCGGGCGAGCTGGCCGCGCTCCTGGCCGCGATCACGGAGACGAACCGGAGGCTCGAAGCGCTCGAGCGCGCGAGCCGGGTCCTCCCGCCAACCGCCAACGAGACACGGTCGAGCGCGCGCCGGGCCAGGCTGACGTCGGTCGCGGTGTGGGCACTCGGAGCCGCACTCCTGACGCTCGTCCTGATCACGCTGGTCCGGCCCGAGTGGGCGCTGAGGTCGCGCCAGCGCGCGGAGCTGCTGCTCGGGGAGAGGCTCTACCTCCACCTTCAGCGAATGGAGGAGCCCGAGCGGCTCACGGTCCTGAAGTCGCTCTGGGAGGAAGCGCCACCGACGAGCGACTAGCTGCCGCCGCTCTTCGCGAATCGTTGCGAAGGACCGGGACGCCCGAGCTCGCGACCTATCACCGCCATCCGGCCTACGCGCCGAATCTCGAGCGGGCCGACACCGCCTGGGCGACCGCGGCGCTCCGGCGCGGAGTCGAGCCTCACGTGGTGCTGCGCGAGGTGGCGGAGCGCGGCGCGAGAGCGACAGCGTCAAAGGAGGCGACGCTTGCCCACGGCACGCGAGTCGTGGCACGCGCCCTCGCCACGGTTCAGCCTGGCCGGGCGGTCGAGAAGACCGTCTCGCTCACCGTCCAGGCGCTCGCGACCGCCGTCAAGGCGCCGATCGCCGTGGTCAAGGCGCTCCTGATCATCCGCACGATCGCGCGGGAGCTGTCGCAGGAGCGGGGTCGATGAGCCGGTGGCGGACGCGGGCTCCACTCGTCGCCGTTGCCGTCTTCATGCTCGTCTACGCGGCGCCGCAGTTCGCCGGACTCCGGCTGAACCTTTCAACGAGTATGCCGCGCGGGCTCTACCGCGCGGTCGACGGCAGGGTCACGACTGGTTCCTGGGTGGCGGTCTGCCTGCCGAGCGAGATCGCCAGGTTCGGTCTGGAGCGCGGCTATCTCGGCGCCGGCTCGTGTCCGGACGGAGTCGAGCCGGTGCTCAAGGCCGTGGTCGCGGTCGCCGGCGATCTGGTCGAGGTAACGCGAGCGGGAGTCACCGTCAACGGCGAGCTGCTTCCGCATAGCGTTCCTCTCGAACGAGACCGAGGTGGCCGCCCACTCGCCGCCTTCCCTGGGCTGGTGCAGGGGCTTCGGCCGGGGGAGCTGTGGCTCCACTCACCGTTCGAGGACCGCAGCTGGGACAGTCGCTACTTCGGTCCGGTGCCGCTCGCGTGCGTGAAGACCGTCGTCGTGCCGGTGATGACGATCCGATGAGCGGCCAGCCTGGCTATCGCTTGACGGCGCGAGCCGCGCTGACGGCGAAGGGCGTCATCGCGCGCGGCATCGGCGTGGTCGCGGCGATCGGCGTGCTGACGACGTGGGGGCTCACGCAGCATGCGGCGCAGCGGCTCGGCTTCCACGCCGCGCTCGGCCGGCCCTGGCTCCCGGCATTGACTGGCCGCGAGGAGATGCTGAATCTCGTGGCCTGGGGGCTCTGGGGCGCCGCCCTTCTGCTGCTCGTCCCGAGACGGACCCGCCTGTTGACGCCAATCGTCGCGGCCCTCGGCGCCGGCGCCTTCGCCTGGTCGCTGGGCCCGATCTACACGCCGTTTCACTTCCTGGTGTGGGCGCGGCGCTTGAGCGCCACACCCGCGGCGCGGGAGTTCTGGCGAGCCGACTTTCGGATTCTCGGCCTGACGACGGGCATCGCCGCTGTGGTGTCCGCCGTGGTCGTCGCGATCGTCCTTCGGCGGCTCCGGCCGCAGTCCGACCTCCATGGTTCGGCGCGTTGGGCGACGGAGCGGGAGGCGCGCGAGGCGGGCCTGTTCGCCGAGCAGGGTCTGATTCTCGGGCAGTGGCCAGGGCGTGGCGGCCGCGTCCTCCGCCACGACGGCCCGGAACACGTCTTCGTCTTCGCCCCGACGCGAAGTGGCAAGGGCGTCTCGCTCGTCGTGCCGAATCTCCTCACCTGGCCGCACTCGGTGCTCGTCCACGACATGAAGGGGGAGAACTGGGTGCTCTCGGCCGGCTGGCGGAGCCGCGAGCTGGGCAGCCTCTGCCTGAAGTTCGATCCCACTTGCTCGGACGGCTCGGGGGCCCGCTACAACCCGCTCCTCGAGATCCGGATGGGCGATCAGGAGGTGCGCGATGCGCAGAACGTTGCGGATATCCTCGTCGACCCGAACGGCGACCGGATCCGCGACCACTGGGACCGCACGGCGCACTCGCTCCTGGTCGGGCTCATCCTGCACGTGCTCTACGCCGAGAAGGAGAAGACCCTCGCCGGTTGCGCGCACTTCCTGGCGCGACCCGACCGGCCGATCGACCTGAGTCTCGAGGCGATGCTCGGCACCGAGCACGCGCCGCCGGGGCATCCCGGCTGGCGCGATCCGGTGACCGGCGAGTGGCTCCGCACGCACCCCACGATCGCCGCCGCGGCGCGCGCCCTCATGGACAAGTCGCCCAACGAACGGTCGGGGGTCCTCTCGACCGCGCTCAGCTTCCTCGATCTTTACCGAGACCCGATCCTGGCGCAGAACACGGCGGTCTCGGACTTCGCACTCGAGGATCTCGTCGACCACGACCGGCCGGTGAGTCTCTACCTCACGGTCCCGCCGTCGGACCTCAGCCGCACGCGTCCACTCGTGCGGCTGCTCCTCAACCAGGCGTGCCGGCGGCTGACCGAGCGGATGGACTTCTCGGAAGGCCGGGGCAGGGGAGCGGGCAAGCACCCGCTCCTCCTCATGCTCGACGAGTTCCCGGCCCTGGGGAAGCTCCAGTTCTTCCAGGAGTCGCTCGCCTACCTCGCGGGCTACGGCATCCGCGCGATGCTGATCACCCAGGACCTGTCGCAGCACCAGGGTGTCTACGGGAGGCAGGAGTCGATCACCGCCAACTGCCACGTCCGCATCGCCTTCGCCGCCAACAAGCCCGAGACCGCCGAGCTCCTCTCGCAGATGGCGGGCGACACCACGGTGTCGCACAAGCAGGTCTCCTACCGCGGCGGGAGCCTGATGATGGGCGATAGGAACACCACGAAGCAGGAGATTCGCCGGCGGCTGCTCACCCCGGACGAGGCGATGCGCCTCGACTCCGACCACGAGGTCGTGTTCGTGGCCGGGCAGCAGCCGATGTACGCGGCGAAGATGCGCTATTTCGGGGATCGGGAGATGACGCGAAGAGCCAGTCTCGCGGCGCCCCTCCGCTCAGACCGAACGAGCATGGCGGCCTCGGCTTGGGAGGGCCTCTCATTCCCGAGGGCCTCGGCGATGACGGCGGACAGGGGAGCCATCGGCGAGCTCGGATCGATCGTGTCAACACTGGACCGAGCGCGCGCTCCGCAGGAGGAACCCGATCGGCGGATCTGACGCGCCAGAGACAGGCTCGAGGCCGTCGAGGGGGAACGGCCAGCGATCTCTGGCCCGCGTCTCGAGGCCGCCGGAGCGCTCAACCTGCGCAGCAGGAGAGCTGCTTGACGTCGCGCGTGAATGTCTGGGCCGCGAGCTTGAGTCCCTCGACCATCGTCAGGTAGGGGAAGAGTTGGTCGGCGAGGTCGTGGACGGTCATCCCGGCGCGCAGCGCGAGCGCCGCCGCCTGGATCACCTCGCCCCCTTCGGCCGCCAGGACCTGAGCGCCGAGCAGTCGCCCGCTGCCAGGCTCGGCGACCAGCTTGACGAAGCCCCGGGTATCGAAGTTCGCGAGCGCCCGCGGAACGTTGTCGAGCGAGAGCGTGCGACTCTCGACCGTGAGACCGCGTCGGCTTGCCTCCGCCTCGGACAAGCCCACCCAGGCGACCTGCGGATCGGTGAACGCCACGGCCGGCATAGTCGCGAGATCGAGCGTCACGTCGCCGCCCGTCATGTTGATCGCTGCGCGGGTGCCCGCGGCAGCCGCCACGTACACGAACTGCGGCAAGTTCGTGCAGTCCCCGACGGAATATACGTCCGGCACGTTCGTGCGCAGGTGATCGTCGACGAGGATGGCGCCGCCGCTGGTCGCGACTCCAACGTGCTCGAGCCCGAGCCGCGCCGTGTTGGGGCTGCGACCGACACCGAGGAGGAGACGGTCCGCCGAGATGATCCCGTGCGCAGTCTCGAGACGGAACTCACTCGCGTCGTGCCGCACGCGCGTCGGAACGGTGTGGAGCAAGATCTTCATCCCCTCACCCGCGAGCGCCTCGGCGAGCCCGGCGCCGAGCGCCGGATCCTCCTTCGAGAGCAGCGTGCTGCGCGCCATCAGTGTGACTTCGGCGCCGAGGCGCCGGAAGGCCTGCGCCAGCTCGACCGCCACCAGCGAGCCGCCGAGGACGAGGAGGTGCCGTGGCGGCTCTTCGGCCACCAGAGCGTCGGTCGAGGTCCAGAACGGTACATCTGCCAGGCCCGGGATCGGCGGCACCGCCGGCGCAGCGCCGGTCGCGATCAGGAAGCGATCCGCGCGCAGGGTGCGCGTCGATCCGTCCGGGCTCGCGATCCGCAGCGTCCGGGCGTCCTCGAAGGAGGCGAAACCGCGCACGAGCTCGATCGCCGGGTTGCCCGCCACGAGGTCTTCGTACTTGGCCCGGCGCAGCTCGGCGACGCGTTCCTGCTGCTGCGCCACCATGGCCGCGCGATCGATCTCCGGGTGCGTGCGTCCGACGCCGGCGAAGGGGTGCTCGCGCTGGGTGTGCGCGACGTGCGCGCCGCGCAGCAGGATCTTCGAGGGCACGCAACCGACGTTGACGCAGGTGCCGCCGACGGTACCGGCCTCAATCATCGTCACCCGCGCGCCGCGCTCGGCGGCGCGCAGCGCCGCGGCGAAGGCGCCGGAACCGGAGCCGAGGATGGCAAGGTGAAGCCCTTCGCCTTCGCGGTCCGCCCTCGACTCAGTGTCCGTCGGGGCCGGAACGACGGCGTAGCCGGCCGCGGCGACGGCCGCCTCGAGATCGGCCCGGGTCGCCAGTCCGTCGCTCTCCACGCGGGCGAGGCGGTCGGCGAACGAGACCTCCGCCCGCACGCCGGGGAGCCGCTCGAGCGCGCGGCCGACCGCCGTCGCGCAGTGGTCGCAGGTCATCCCTTCGATCAGCAGGTTCTCTTTCATTGCATCCCTTCGGTTCCGCTTCAGTAGACGACGACTCGATCGGCGGCGCCGAGCATCTCGGCGATCCGCGTGTTGGGCACCGGCTCGACGCGGGGGTCGTCGCCCAAGCTTTGCGTCAGCAGCAGGCTCGGAGCCTGGCGAGCAGGCCGGTCGCCTCGGGCTCGGCGGCCTTCGTCTCGACGAGCTCGGCCGTGTAGCCGAGCTTCTCGATCGCTTCGACGATCGCTTGCGGCGTCACCCTCCGGCTGTCGTAGGTGACCGTGGCGCGTTTCTCGGTGTGCGAGGCCTCGACCGCCTGCACGCCGTCGAGCCGCTTGACGGTCAGCTTGACGCTCGCCTCGCAGCCGCCGCAGGTCATGCCTTCGACGTGGAACACGGAGGTGACCGACGGCACCGCGGCTTCGGATTCGGCGGCCCGCAGGCCGAAGGTGGCGGTGATCAGAACGGCCACCGCGACGACGGCGACGAACTTCCAGGACGGAACGAGCTTCTTCATGACGATTCTCCTTGCTGCGAACGGCTCAGAAGAGCCAGGTCGAGTAGTAGGGAAAGGCGAGCAGCGCGAAGGCGACTACGCTCACGATCCACAACACGATGCGAGTCCGCCGGCGGCTGGCCGGCACGGCACAGGCCTCGCCTGGGGCGCATTCGATCGGCTTGTAGGCGCGGTAGAAGGCGTAACCAAGAAGCAGCGCCGTCGCGAGCGCGAAGTACGGCCGGAACGGCTCGAACCGGGCGCCGAGGGCGGCCGACCCGACCCCCAGCACCGCCACCACTACCGGCAGAATGCAGCAGAGCGACGCAGCGAGGGCGGCCACGACGACGCCGGCGCCCAGTAGACCGTTCTTGCGGACTTCCTCCATCTCGATTCTCCTCAGTTCTCGTGCTGCCCGAGCGATTCGAGCAGCGGGCAGACGCCTAATGTCTCGTTGTCGGCGCAGGCGGAAGCCAGCCGCACCAGCGCGCGCTCGACGGCGCGCAGGTCGCGGATCCGGCCACGCACATCGGCGAGCTTCTCTTCGGCGTGCTCCCGCACCGCGGAACATGCGTGGCGCGACTCCGGGTGCAAGGCCAGCAGGTCGCGGATCTCGGCGAGCGAGAAGCCGAGCCGCTGGGAGCGGCGGATGAAGCGCAACCGCTCGACGCTCTCCGGGGGAAAGGCGCGATATCCCGAAGCCCGCCGCGGCGGTTCGGGCAACAATCCGCGGCGCTCGTAGAAGCGGACCGTCTCGACTCCGACCCCCGCCCGCTCCGCGACCTCTCCGATCTTCAGGCTCGACATGCTCATCCTCCCCGCCTCAGGGAACATGCTAAACCCTGGACATAGGTACGGAGTCAAGGACTGGGTCGAAGCTCTGCTCTGATCGAGTGCTGTGGGTGGGTCGTGGCGGGCAATATCAACATCCGTTGACACACACTCAACGCTTGTGTAGTGTCCCCGCTCATGCGGCACGGGGCACACGACGAGCAGCGGCAGCGGTGGACTGAAGGGCTGATCCGCGAGCTGGGGGAGACCATCGTCCGCGCCCTCGGGGACGAGGACGTGGTCGAGGTGCTGCTCAACCCGGACGGGCGGATCTGGCTCGACTCGCGCACGGACGGGATGTACGACTCCGGCGCCCGGTTCCTGCCCCAGGAGGCGGAGGCGATCCTCGCCTCGATCGCCGGGATGCTCGGGACCCAGATCGACTCCGAGCATCCGATCATCGAGGCCGAGCTGCCGCTCGACGGGAGCCGGATCGAGGGGATGGTGCCGCCGCTCGTCGCCCGCCCGTGCTTCGCGATCCGCAAGCGGGCGACCCGGGTCTTTCCGCTCTCGCACTACATCGAATCCGGCTCGATGACCGAAGAACAGGCAGACCTCCTGCGCTCGGCCATCGCCGAGCGGCGGAACATCCTGGTCTCCGGCGGCACCGGCTCCGGCAAGACGACGCTGGTCAACGCGATCCTCGACGAGATGGTGCGCCTCGGCGAGCCGAGCGAGCGCTTCATTCTGCTCGAGGACACGGTCGAGCTTCAGTGCACCGCCGAGAACCACACCGCGCTCCGCACGACGCGCCACGTCGACCTCGCGACGCTCGTCAAGGCGACGATGCGCCTCAATCCCGACCGGATCATCATCGGTGAGGTTCGCGGGCGCGAGGCGCTCGACCTTCTCAAGGCCTGGAACACCGGCCACCCGGGCGGCTGCACCACGGTGCACGCCAACAACGCTGTCGCGGCGCTCCACCGCCTCGACCAGCTCGCGCAGGAGGCCGGCGTGCCCTCCCAGCGCGCCCTGATCGCCGACACCGTCGGCCTCGTCGTCCACATCGAGGGAGGGAGCCGCGGGCGCCGCGTCTCCGAGCTCGTTCGTGTCGCCGGCCTCGCCGGCGACGGCAGCTTTCAACTCGAGCCGACCGCGGCTCGGCCTACCGAGGAGGAGTGACAAGTCATGAAGCACTGGAGGGAGAAGGGACAGAAGCTCGGGGCGCTCGCCGCCCTCTGGATGTTGACCTCGCCGGCCGCCTTCGCGACCACGGGCGGAACGTCGATGCCGTGGGACGAACCGCTCATTCGCATCCAGGAGAACCTCACCGGCCCGGTCGCGAGCGCGATCATCATCATCGCCGTCGCGCTCGCTGGCGTGATGTGGGCGCTCTCCGACCACGGCACCGGCATGCGCCGAGTGTCCCAGGTCATCTTCGGCGCCGGCGTGGCGCTTGGCGCGGTGAGCTTCGTCACGGCACTCGGCTTCTCTGGGGCAGTTCTCTGATGACCGTGAAGCGAAGGTCGCTCCGAACCGTGCCGCTGCACAGTTCGCTCACGCGGCCGATTCTCCTGGGCGGGGCCGAGCGTGACCTCGTGATCATCGAGGTGAGCGTGATCGCGGCGCTGCTCTTCGGCGTCGGCTTCCGATTCGCCAGTCTGAGCCTTGCACTGCTGATCGGCACGGTCGGTCACCGCATCCTCGTCTGGATCGGCCGCCAGGACCCGCAGGCCACGCGCGTCTTTGCCCGTCACCGGCTATACCAGCCGTTCTACCCGGCGACGGCGGCGGTCGGCGCGCCGATCTCCCGCGTGCCTGTCTTCCGGGGGGACACGCGATGATCCTGCGCGAGCATCGGCACAAGCCGCAGGGCCTCGCCGACCTCCTGAACTGGGCCGCCCTGGTTGGCGAGGGGATCGCCGTCAACAAGGACGGCTCGTTCCTTGCCGGCTGGAGCTACACCGGTCCCGACCTCGACGCCGCCACGGCCGAGGAGCTGGCGCTTCTCTCGCAGCACTTCAACCAGGCGCTCCTGCCGCTCGGCGACGAGTGGATCCTCAACGCTGATGCCATCCGCCGGCCGAGCCGCGACTACCCCCCGCCGGGGCCGTTCCCCGACCCCGTGTCGGAGCTTCTCGACGACGAACGCCGCGAGCAGTACGAGTCGGGACGCCGCAACTACGAGACGACCTACACGCTGTGCGTCTCGTGGCTGCCCCCGGACGAGCTCCAGTCGAGTCTCGCCCGCTGGTTCATCAGCGGCGAGGACCGCAAGGGGCCGGACTGGCGCGCGCAGGTCGATACCTTCGTCGACCGGCTCGAGGACATCGAGGACCGACTATCGGCTTCGCTCGCGCTGACGCGGCTCAGCTCCGAGGCGCTGCTCACGCATCTCCACACCTGCCTCACCGGCCTCTACCACCGCGTGGCGGTTCCCGAGACACCGTGCTACCTCGACGTGCTCCTCGCGTCGCAGGACCTCTACGGTGGCTTCAGCCCGCGGGTCGGCGACCGCCACCTCCGAGCGGTGTCGATCACCGGCTTCCCGCACGAGTCGCACCCGGCGATGTTCGACTTCCTCCACCGGATCCCGATGGAGTACCGGCTGTCGCACCGCTTCCTCCCGCTCGACCCCGAGTCAGCGGCGAAGCACATCCGGCTCTACCGGCGGAACTGGTGGCAGAAGCGCAAGGGCCTCGGAGGTCTGATCAAGGAGGCGATCACCACTGAGGAGAAGGCCGCCGAGCCGAAGTTCGTGAACCGGGACGCGGTCCGGATGGCCGAGGACGCCGACGAGGCGCTCGCCGAATGCCTCGGCGGTGCCGTCCGCTACGGCTTCTACACGACGACGCTCGTCCTCATGGCCGAGGACGAAAACGAGGTCGAATCGTCAGCGCGGCTGGTCCTCAAGGAGATCCACAACCGCGGTTTCGCGGCGCGGATCGAGCGGGTCAACGCGCTCGAGGCGTTCCGATCGAGTCTGCCTTCCCATGCCCACCCGAACGTCCGCCGGCCGCTCATCAGCACGCTCAACTTGGCGGACCTCCTGCCGACGACGAGCGTCTGGCCCGGGCTTCCGACCAATCCGTGCGGCTACTACCCGGCGGGCAGCCCGGCGCTCCTCTGGGCGGCGACGAGCGGCTCGACGCCGTTCCGGCTCAACCTCCACGTCTCGGACGT
>CAYQRE010000021.1:0-92116 GCA_964420075.1 uncultured Thermoanaerobaculia bacterium
CGGGGTGGCGCGGGTGAAGCTCGCCTACCACTGGCGCCAGCTCGACGGCCGCGTCGTCGAGTGGGACGGCCTGCGCACCGAGCTGCCCCTGCCCGTCGCACCCGGGGCGCGGGTGGCCGTCCAGCAGGAAGTCCGCGCACCTTCCCGGCCCGGCCGCTACCGCCTGGAGCTCGACCCCGTCTTCGAGCAGGTGGCCTGGTTTTCCGAACGCAACGGCGGCAACGTCTTCAGCGCCGAGGTCGAGGTGCTGCCGGCGACGGCCGCGCCGCCCATCGTGCCGCCCACCGCCCCGCCGGAGGCAGCCGCTAGGCCGGAGCCAAGCGAGCCTTGAGCCACCTGGCTCACCGCATCCGCCTGCTCGCCGTCACCCATTCGCTCTCCGGCGGCGGCGCCGAACGCTTCGTCGCCACCCTCGCTGGCGGGCTCGACCGCGGGCGCTTCGAGGTCGCCATCGCCAGCGCCACGGCTGGCCGCACCTACGAGCTGCCGGCCGACGTCGAGGTCTTCCCGCTCGGCTACCGGGGCTTGGCGAGCCTGCCGGGCACGGTGTGGCGCCTGCGCCAGCTCGTGTGCGCCTGGCGCCCGGACGTCGTGCTCTCGAACGTGCTGTCGACGAGCTGCCTTGCCGGTGCTGCGCTCGCCGGGCTGGCGCCACGGCCACGCTGGCTGGTGCGCATCGGCAACGCTCCGCGGCAAGCCGATCCGCGCTGGCAGCGGGCCTGGGCGCGCTGGGCCTACCGGCGGGCGGACCTCGCGGTGGCCAACTCTCGGGGCCTGGTGCCGGCGGTGGAGGCGGCCTACCCGGCACTCGCCGGCCGGGTCCGCTGGGTGGCGAACCCCACGGACTTCACGGGCCTCGGGGCAAAGGCCGCCGCGCCGCCGGCCGTGGTGCGGAGCGGCGCAGGGAGCCTCCTCGTCTGGATGGGGAGGTTGGTGCCGCAGAAGCGCCCCGACCTCCTGCTCGCCGCCTTCGCCCAGGTCTGTCGCGAGCTCCCTGCCCGCTTGTGGATCTGCGGCGAAGGCCCCTTGGCGAGCGCGCTCCAGGCGCAGGCTCGGGAGCTGGGGATCGCCGACGTCGTCGACTTCCTGGGCTTCGTCGGCAACCCCTTCGCCCTCCTGGGCCAGGCGGACCTCTTCGTCCTGAGCAGCGACTTCGAGGGCCTACCGAACGCGCTGATCGAAGCGCAGGGCCTGGGCCTTGCCGCCGTCGCCACGCGCTGCCCCTACGGCCCGGATGAGATCGTCGTCGACGGTGAGACGGGCCTGCTGGTGCCGCCGGGGGACGCCGCCGCTCTGGCCGCGGCAGCGCTCGCGCTGCTGCGCGACCCGGCGCGGCGCCAGCGGATGGGCGAGGCGGCACAGCGGCAGGCGCGGGCCCGGTTCGCCGTTGAGCCGCTGCTCGGCCAGTGGCAAGCCCTGCTGGAGACGGCGGGAGCGCGGTCGATCTCGTAAGATTGCGCCGCCGATGTGTGGGATCGCGGGGATCGTGGTGCCGGATGGCGAGGAGGTCTGCCGCGACACGCTCGCGGCCATGACCGCCACCCTGCGCCACCGCGGGCCGGACGCAGATGGCCTTTGGCTGGAGGCGAACGTCGGCCTCGGCCACCGCCGGCTGGCGGTGATCGACCTCTCCCAGGCGGCCGACCAGCCCCTCGGCAACGAGGACGGCTCGGTGCAGGTCATCCTCAACGGCGAGATCTACAACTTCCAGGCCTTGCGCCGCGAGCTCGCGGCCAAGGGCCACGTCTTCCGCACCCAATCGGACACCGAGGCCTTGGCCCACGGTTGGGAGGAGTGGGGGAGCGAGCTGCCCCGGCGCCTGCGTGGGATGTTCGCCTTCGTGCTCTACGACCGCCGCCAACGCCTCGTCTTCTTGGCGCGGGACCGCGTCGGCAAGAAGCCGTTCTTCTACCACCTGGGCGGCGACAGCTTCCTCTTCGGCTCGGAGATCAAGGCCCTGCTGGCCCATCCGGCGGTCTCGCGCGAGCTCGACCCCGCCGCCTTCGGCGAGCACATGGTCTACGGCAACGTGGTGGGCGAGCGGACGGCGTTTCGCGCCATCCGGCGGCTGGCGCCGGGGACGAGCTTGCTGTTGGCGACGGGTACGCGACAGCTCGTGCCCCGCCTGGAGCGCTACTGGCGGTTCACGCCGCAGCCGGACTCCAAGCTCGACCGCGCTGCGTTGCTCGACGAGCTCGACGCCACGATCAGCGAGGCCGTCCGCCTACGCCTGATCAGCGACGTGCCGCTGGGCGCCTTCCTCTCGGGGGGCATCGACTCCAGCCTGATCGTCGCCCACATGGTCCGCCACTCCTCGGCGCCGGTCGAGACCTTCTGCGTCGGCTTCCACGAGGCCGGTTGGGACGAGTCGGCGGCGGCGCAGGCGGTGGCCGACCACCTGGGGACCCGCCACCACCTCGAATGGGTGACGCCCGACGCCGTCGCCGTGCTGCCCCAGCTGGTTCGCGCCTTCGACGAGCCGTTCGCCGACCCCTCGGCGATCCCCACCTGGTATGTCAGCCAGATGACCCGGCGGCGGGTGACGGTGGCGCTCTCGGGAGACGGCGGTGACGAGCTCTTCTACGGCTACCGCCGCTACTGGGAGACGGAGACGCTGCGGCGCTGGGGCACTGTTCTGACCCCGCCGGGGCGGTGGTTGGCGCGCGGGGCCGCGCAGCTCCTGCCAGTCGGCTCCTTCCCCCGCCGTGCCCTCGATCGGATGTCCTACCGCGGCTTCGACCTCTACCATCATGCGGTGGGCTTCGCGCCCGAGTACCTGTCGCTCCTCACCCCCGAGACGCGCGCGGCCCTGGGGCCGGCAGCGGCGCAGCCGGCCAAGGCCGACTTCGAGCGCCACCCGGGCCTCAGCTTCCTGGAGCGCTGCCGGGCGATGGACATCGAGCGCTACCTGCCGGACCAGATCCTGGTCAAGGCGGACCGGGCTTCGATGCAGCACTCCCTGGAGGTGCGCAGCCCGCTGCTCGATCAGGAGGTGATCGAGCTCGCCGGTCGGGTGCCCGTCGGCTGGCAGCTCGCTGGCCGCCGGCAGAAGCTGCTGCTGCGCGAGCTCGCCTACCGGCATGTGCCGAAGGCGCTCCTCGATCGGCCCAAGCAGGGCTTCGCTGTACCTCTGCGGCGCTGGTTCCGCGGTGAGCTCAGGCCGTGGATGGAGCGCGCCCTGGCCGACACCACGAGCCTGACCTGGACCTACTTCCGGCGCGACGTGGCCGGCCGCCGCTTCGCGAGCCATCTCGCCGGCCGCGCCAACGCCGAGACAGCGCTCTGGCGGCTGCTCTTTTTCTACGCCTGGGCCGAGGAGGGCGCGTGGCGGGCCTGAAGCCGGCACCGCCGGCCGTCGCCGGGGCGCCGCCCGTGGCCGCCCTAGTGCTGAGCTACAACGGCCGCGAGGTGACCCTCGAGGCCCTGGCGAGCCTGACTCGCCTGGCCTACGCGAGCTATCGGGTGGTGGTGGTCGACAACGGTTCGACGGACGGCACGGCCGAGGCCGTGAGGGCCGCCTTTCCGAGCGTCGAGGTGCTGCGGGTGGAGCTCAACCGCGGCCCGGCCGCCGGTGCCGCGGCCGGGATGCAGGCGGCCATGGAGGCCGGCTACGAGTACCTGCTGGTGCTCAACAACGACATCGAGGTCGATCCGGCGCTCCTCGCCGAGATGGTGACGGTGGCTGAGCGCGAGGCGACCATCGGCATCGTGGGGCCGAAGAGCTACTACTTCTGGCAGCGGGAGACCATCTGGTCGGCCGGCGGCTGGCTGCGCTTCGCCGAGGCGATCACCCGCGAGCGGGGCGAGGGCGAGGTCGACCGCGGCCAGTACGATCGCGACGAGGAGGTGCCGTACGTCAACGGCTGCGCCATGCTGATCAAGCGCCGGGTGGTCGAGGCGGTGGGCCTCTGGGACCCCCTCTTCCAGCTCTGCTTCGAGGACGCCGACTTCTGCCTGCGCGCTCGCGGCGCTGGCTTTCGCTGCTACTACGCGCACCAGGCCCGCCTCTGGCACAAGGTCTCCTCATCGACGGGCGGTTACAAGCCGGGCAAGACCTTCCACTCTGCTCGCAGCACGGCCCTCGTCATCCGCCGGCATGCCCGGCCCTGGCAGTGGGCCCGGGCGCTCCTTACCATCGCGCTCGCGATGCCCGTCGCCTACCTGCGCGAGCTCGCCAAGGGGAATCAGGCGGCGGTGGCGGCCAAAGTCCGCGGCTACTGGCAGGGTTTCCGGGCGCCGCTCGGCCCGCCGCCCGCGTGGAGGCGCTGAGGATGTTCGCCAACCTGCGCCGTGACGTCGGCCGCCTGGCGGCGGCCCGCGGCTGCTCGGCCTTCCGGGCCGGGGTCGAGGCCATGCTCTTCGACAACGGCTTCCAGGCCGTGCTCTGCTACCGGCTCGCACGCTGGTTCCGCGTCCATGGTGTCCCCGTCCTGGGGCCGGCGATCTCCCGTCTCGGCCTCTTCTTGACGGGCGTCGAGCTCAGCCCGGCCGCCGAGATCGGCCCCGGCCTGCGGATCACCCACGGCGTCGGCACGGTGGTGGGGGGGTACGCGCGAATCGGTGCGGACGCCCAGCTCCTGCACCAGGTCACACTAGGCTCGCCGGCCGAGGCCCGGCTCGACGCCATGCCGGTGGTGGGGGACCGCTGTTTCCTCGCTGCGGGGGCCAAGCTGATCGGCGCCATCCGGGTGGGCGACGACGTTTTCGTGGGCGCTAACGCCCTGGTGACGGTCGATATCCCCAACGGCAGCAAGGTGTTGTCGAAGGCCGGCATCGAAGTGAGACCGCCGCTTCAGGACTAAAATAGATTGCCCCGCGAAATAGTTCTTGACGGCTGTTCACGAGCGCAGATAGGTTCATGTGCATAGTGATCCGTCAGGTAGCTCGTCGAGCGCTGTCAATGGGGGTGTGCGCCCTCCTCGCGGGAGCCGGTTGGGCCGAAGAGGTGATGCCGAAGCTCAAGGAGCTGCGGCTGGAGGCCCTGGCACCGGCGGCCGGTGAGGTGGTGCTGCGCTTTCCCGATGGCCGTCTCGAGGCGATCGATTTGGGGATGGAAGTTGCAGGCTATGAGGCCGTCTTGACCAAGGTGCTAGGCGACCACGCGGTGTTCACCGTCGAGTTAGACGGCGAGCAGCGGGTCGTGTGGATGTATCGCGCCACCGAGCCCGGCAAACCCGGCCGGCTCAGAATGGTCCGCCTGGATGCACCCGACCTCCCGGAGCCACCGTCACCCGTGGTGACGGCACCCTCTCCGCCCCCTCCGTCGTCTCGGCACCCGCTCTCCGAGCCCTTGCGGCGTTAGCCGCCGGCCCTTTCGGCCGGTGGGCTTGTTGACCGTCGCCGGCTCCCGTGGGGAGCGCGGACCGGTCTGTTGGCTCTTGCCACAGGAGGCGCTCTGCCGTGAGCGACCGGAGCCTTGCAGGGACATCGATCTCCAAGCGGTTCAACGTGCGTCCATCCCGGCGAGCCGTGGGGCTCGTCGCTGGGATGTTGTTGCTGTGCGGCGGCCTCTGGCCGGTGGCGGACGGCGCCGCGGAAGCGACGGGATCGGCCAGCGAGCGCTACTCGTCGCCCCACTCGTTCTTCGTCACCGAGCCGCTGACCTCCTCGGGAGCGTTTTCGGCGCGGTTGATCGAGGACCGCGACCACATCTCGATCATCGAGCTCGCCGGCGGCAGCTACGATCGCAAGAACACCGACGGCACCACCAACGTCGAGCCCCGCGGGGTGATCGCCCGCGAGTTCTACGCGACGCACCCCGATACCTACGATTTCCTCGTCGTTTTCACCAACTTCGAGTTCAACACCGGTGACGCGGTGGCGTTCCACCTCGGCGTGCGCAACGGCGTCGAGGGCATCGGCCTGCCCCAGTTCGACAACTCGCCCTATTTCGGCAGCAACGGCAAGCTGCAGGGCTACATCGACATGGCGGCGCTGACGCGCTACGGCAGCGACCCTCTCGACCCCGATTTCGACTTCGCGTTGGGCACTCTGGCCCACGAGATGCAGCATCAATGGTGCTGCTACGTCCAGTTCCGCGACGGCGCCGCCGACAGCACAGCGCTGCTCGGCAAGGACGGCGTGCACTGGTCGTATCTGCTCGATTCCGACGCCTCGGTGATGTACGGCAGCGATTGGCGGAACAACGGCAACGGTACTTTCACGGCTGCCGCCACCCGCAGCTTCTATTCCGCGCTCGATCTCTACCTGGGTGGCTTCTACGGAGCCAACGAGGTCGCCCCGTTGACGCTCCTGGTCAACCCGGCCATCGATGCCACGCAGATCCCCCTCCAGGGGGCGACGATCACCGCCACGCCACGCAGCATCAACCTGGCCGACGTGGTGGCGGCGATGGGCCCCCGGGTGCCGGCCGCAGCCCAAGCCCAGAAGGACTTCCGGGTGGCTTTCCTGATGGTGACGCGCCCGGGCGACGCGGTCAGCGACCGCCAGATCACCGCGCTCAACGACCTGCGCGAGGGCCTGCTCGCCCGCTTCGCGGCCCTGACCGGTGGCCGCGGCATCGTCGAGGTCTACCCTGAGGCCCGCCTCGATGTCGAGCCAGGGTCGCCGGACCCGGTGGCCGGCGGGCCGCTGCGGCCCGGTGAGGCCAACCTCGCCGACGCCTTCTCCTGGCTGCGCGGACGGCAGAGCACCGAGGGATTCTGGGCGGACACCAGCTCCACCCGAGTGCGCGACACGGCCGTGGTGCTCGCCACCCTGGCGCGCCTCGACGCCGGCTTCAGCCGGCGGGCGGAGGCGATTGCCTGGCTCAGCAGCGAGCCCAAGTCCTCGGCCGACTACCGCGCTCGCTCGGCCGACGTGCTCGCCGAGCTGGGCCAGAACGCGGCAAGCCTGCGCAGCGAGCTCCTCGCGGCGCAAAACGCCGACGGTGGTTGGGGCCTCGGCATCGGCTATGCCAGCGTCCCGCTGGACACCGCTCTGGCCGTGCAGGCACTGGCCGGGCAGAGCGGCGTGCCGGCCGCCAAGCTGGCGGCCGCGGTGGCCTACCTGCGGACCTCGCAGGCCGCCGACGGCGGCTGGGGAGCCACCCCCAACGGTGCGAGCCGCACCGGCGTGACCTCCGAGGTGCTGGCGGCGCTCAAGGCAGCGGGCGAGAACGCCCCCGTGGCAACGGCCCTCGGCTTCCTCGCTGGCCGGCAGAACCCGGACGGCGGCTTCGGCGATAGCCCCTCGACGGCCCACGACACGGCGCGGGCCCTCAACGCCTTGATGAGCTTCGATGCGCTGCCCCTGGTCAACGGCGGCCAGGCGGCGACCTACCTCGGCAGCCGCCAGTCGGTCGAAGGGAGCTGGGAAGGGAGCGTCACCACGACGGCCCTGGTGGTCTCGGCGCTGCGGCGCTTCGCCTTCCCGAACTGGCGCTTCGACGGTGCCTTCAGCGCCGAGCCGGCCCAGGCTCGCGACGGTGAGCGCGTCCGCCTCTCCGCCCGGGTGGTCAACGACGGCAACGCCTTCGCGCCCGCCGGGGTGCTCCGCTTCTACGACGGCGACCCCGGTGCCGGTGGTGTGCAGATCGGCAGCGACCTCGCCTTGCCGCCCCTGGCGCCGCTGCAGGCGGCGATCGTCGAAACGCTGTGGGACACCTTCGATCATGCGGGGATCCACACGCTCTACGCGGTGATCGATCCTGCCGACGTGGTGGCCGAGCTCTCCGAGCTGGACAACCGCAGCAGCACCCAGGTCGAAGTGGTGCCGCCGCCAGCCGGCGCCGACCTCGAGGTGCGGGCGAGCGACATCGTGATCACGCCGGCGCAGCCGCAGTCGCTGCCGGCGACGCTGGCCGTCTCCGTCGCGGTGCGCAACCTCGGCCTGACCGCGGTGCCCGCCGTGCGGGTGGTGCTGCGCCTGGGCGAGGCGGTGGACGCGCCGATCGTGGGCGACCTCAACCTCGCGGTGGGGGCCCGCTCTTCGGTCGCCGCCAACTTCAGCTACGAGCTGACGACGCCGGGAACCACTCATCTGGTGGTGGAGGTCGACCCCGATCAGCTGGTCGCCGAGGACGACGAGACCAACAACCGCGCCACGGCGGTGGTGTCGACCGAGCCGACGGTGGACCTCGCGGTCGCCGACACGGACCTCGAGCTGGTGGGCGGCAGCGCGCTGGTGGGAAGCGACGTGACCTTCCACGTCACCCTCCACAACCGCGGCACCCTCGATGCGCCTAGCACCCAGGTGCGCTACCGGGTGAGCGACGGCACGACGACCCGCGAGCTCGGCCTCAACCAGATCCAGCCGACCGCCGGCCAGAGCCTGGTGCAGACGATCGTTTGGCGGGTGGACCTGGTTGGACCGCTGACGTTCACCGTCGAGATCGACCCGACCAACGCACTGCCCGAGACCGACGAGACCAACAACAACGCGGCGCTGGCCTTCACGGCGGTGACGGCGACCAGCCCGAACCTCGCCGTCTCCTTCGCCGATCTCGGCTTCGACCCGAACCCGGGCCTCGAAGGCTCGCCGTTCACAGTCTCGATCCTGCTGCGCAACAACGGCGCCGGGGCGATCACCGACGCCCAACTCGGCTTTTACGACGGCGATCCGCAGCAGGGCGGCGCCTTGATCGGCGAGCTGCAGACGGTGGCGAACCTCGACGCCGGCGCCAGTGTCGTCGTCGCCGTGACCCTGCCCGAGCTGGTGGGGGACCGCGACCGGCTGATCTTCGCCGTCGCCGATCCGCTCGACTTGGTGGCCGAGCTCGACGAGAGTGACAACTCAGCGTTCCAGAGCCTCGTCGTGCTGTCGCTGCCAGACCTTGCCGTCACCACCGGCGGCCTCGAGCTCGTACCGGCCTTCCCGCGGCCCGGCGAGCCGGTGACCCTGCGCGTCAACCTGGCGAACCTCGGTGAACAGGCGGCGACCAACGTTGTCGTGCGCGTCTACGATGGCGACCCGCTCGCCGGTGGCTCGCCGGTGGCAGCCGACCAGGTGGTGCCCTCGGTGGGCGGCCACGGCACGACCTTCGCCGACTTCGCCTGGACCTTCGGCGACTCGAGCGAGCCCCGGCCGCTGGTGGTGGTGGTCGATCCAGACCAGCAGATCCGTGAGGGCTCCGAGGCGAACAACCAGGCGGCCCTCGACGTGGCGGTCCAGGACGGCGACTTCTTCGTCACCCAGCGCTACTTCTCGCCGGATGGCGACGGCGTGCAGGACTCGACCAGCCTCCTCTTCCGGCTCGAGCCGCCCGGCGCCGTCAGCGTCAAGGTGGTCAACGCCCGCGGCGAGATCGTCCGCCACGCGCCGGAGTTCCCCGCGGCGGCGAACGGCCGCTTCGATTGGGACGGTCTCGACGACCGCGGCCGGGTGGTGCGCGACGGCGACTACCAGCTGCGGGTGGAGGACCCGACGGGCCTCCTACGCGGCCAGGCGACCGTCACCCTCGATACCAACCGCTCGTCGCTGATCGAGGCGGTGGGCACGCCCTTCGAGCTGTTCAGCAACCTGACCTGTGAGCTGCCGACGGTCAACGAGCTCCTCTACGGCCGGGACGAGGACGACTTCATCTTCTACGTCCAGCCGGGCGACCCTCTCTACACCGCCGGCATCTACCGGATGACCAACACTGGCGGCGACGTCCGGCAGATCGTGCCGGCGTTCTGGACCGGCGGCTACCTCTACGAGATGGCGATCTCACCCGACGGGCTCCAGGTCGCCTTCACGCTCTACGCCCAGCTGATCCCGGGCGGTGCCTACAGCTACCAGCATTGGGTGGTGGCGAGCGACGGCACCGGCCTGCGGCAGGTGGCCTCCAACCAGGGGACGACGATCTACGGCTTCTCGAACGACGGTCGCACGCTGGTGATCGGCAACTTCTCCTCGCAGATCGTCGCCCTCGACCTCACGGGCTTCTTGGGGCCGCGGGTCTTGTTCGACGGCGCCGGGTCCTACAGCTATGGCTCGGCCTTCTCGCCGGACCACAGCCGGCTCCTCGTGCGCAGCTACGGCGAGGTGCCGTCCCTCGTCCTGGTCGACCTCGACAACATGACGGGCGGTGTCTTCCTCGACCTCATCAACTCCTACCCGGAGCCGCAGTTCGCCTGGTCGCCGGACAGCACTCGGCTCGCCATCCTGCGGCCCGATCCAGCGCGTCTGGAGATCTACGATCGCGACGGCAACCTGCTCGCCACCGGTGAGCTGCCGCTCGAGCTGCCGCCGTACCCGTTGCTCAACTTCGGGCGGCTGCCGGCCGGCGGGGCCACGGCCTCCGGCAGCTCGACGTCGACGGCTGACTACGCGGCGGGTGTCGGCGACGCCCTGCTCGCGACCCGCGGCTTCTACGGTGACGGCACGCCGGAGCTCGCCTACTTCCAGCCACCGCAGTGGGCGGCATCCTCGACCGAGCTCGCCGTCGACTACGAGATGTGGGTGTCCTACCCCTACTACGCCCAGTTCGGCCGCGTGCTGCGTTTCGACGCCGCGACGGCGCAGAGCGAGCACGTAGCGTGGGAAGAGGCGCAGCAGGGCGAGTCCTACCACGTCTCGACCTGGGACGGCACGGCCTGGCAGGAGCGGGGCGTGCTGCACTACGGCAGCCACTACCAAGAGCAGCAGCTCGACCTCTCGCGTTACCTGCCGGACGCCGCCGGCAAGTACCGGGTGCGGATCAGTCAGCAAGGCCACGAGGCCGCCCACGTCGACGCCGTGTCGCTGCTGGTCGGCACCCTCGAGCGCGCGGCGCCGGCGAGCGCCTTCGTGCTCGCCAATGGACAGGACGCCAAGGGCCGCCTCACCCTGGCCGACAACGAGGTGCTCGACCTCTGGGGCAAAACGATGGAGGTCGAGTTCGCGCCGAAGACGGCGGCCCTGCCCGGCGCCCCGCCGGGCTCGCGCCTGCTTCGCCTGGCCTTGCTGGCGCGCGAGGAGGACTTCTCCAACCGGACCTTCGTGCCCTTCGTCTACCCCAGCCAGGATCAGGCCTATCACGTCGTGGTCGGCACCGAGGGCCCCCTCGTCCTCGACGGCCAGCAGACGGCTGCCGACGGGCTGGGCGAGCCGCTCTTCCGGGTGATGAGCCGGCCAGACACCGGCCATCCGCCGGGTGAGGTCAGCGGCTGGGTGCAGAGCGACGGCACCGAGCTCTACGCCGTCCTCGACTTCACAGTCGACAACACCCTCGACGGTGAGCGCGATTGGGCGAGCTTCGAGGTAGAGACGGCGAACGGCTGGCAAGAGATGCGGGTCACGGCGAGCCAGCAGCGCTACGGCATCGCCGGCTTCACCCACACGGCACCAGTGCGCCACGAGCACAAGTACTACGAGTTCCACGTGCCGCTCGCCGAGCTCGGCGCGGCGGTGGGGGAGACCCTCGCCGTGCGCTTCCGCGCCTACGGCACGGCGGCCGTCTGCGCCGACCCCGACACCTGCGTCCCCGAGCAGCTGCCCTTCGGCGGCCAGCTCAAGTGGGTGCCCAACGAGCGCACGCTGTTCTACAGCGACTCCTACGGCTACGGCTCGTCGCCGCTCGCCATCTTCCTCGACGAGGACAACGAGTTCCGGCCCCTGTTCACCGACTGGTACAGCTTCTACGACGCCAAGTTCACGCCGAGCGGGCGCCGCCTGCTGTTCCGCTCCTACGAGCCGAGCAACGATCCCACGACCTCCTGCTACAACCGCGGCTACGTCGACGACCTGGCGTTCAGCTCGCTCGCCAACCTGACCGTCGACTTGCGCCCGCGGCGCTCGGCGTCCTCGGGCGGCATCCTGCTCGAAGGCACGGCGGCCGACGCCCACTTCAGGAGCTACCGCCTGGAGTACTTGACCGCGCAGGCCCCGTCGACCTGGCGGCCGGTGGCGCCGCCGTCGTCGCAGCCGGTGATCGACGACCGCTTCACCACCTGGGTACCGCCGGGCCCCGGGACCTACTTCGTCCGGCTGACGGTCGACGACCTCGCCGGCAACGCCAAGAGCCGGATCAAGCGGGTGGGCTTCTCGGACACTCCGAGCATCACCGACCTCTACCGCGAGCCCGAGTACATCTCGCCCAACGGCGACGGTGTGCAGGACCAGACCATCCTTCACTACCGCGTCCTCGAGCCGGTCCATCTCGAGATCCAGGTCTTCAACGCCGACGGCGACCGGGTGCGCACCATCCGGCGCGACCACAGCGTGGTCAACGCCGAGTTCGAGGTGCCGTGGGATGGCCGCGGCGACAACGGTCTGCCGGTGCCGGACGGCGAGTACCGCCTGGTGATCCAGGACTATGAGTTCTTCATCCACGTCGACGCCACGCCGCCGCAGGTCCAGGTGGGCCTGGACGAGGCGGCGCAGCCGGTCGAGGACCAGGCGAGCGGCCAGCTCATCGTCGCCGTGCTGCCCAAGGTCCACGTCTGGGTGAAGGACGAGAACTACCTCTCGAGCCTCGCCGAGGCGAGCGAGGGCGCGAACCCCTTCCGTTGGGACGAGGTGGCGGTGCCGCTGGGCCGCGACCTGGAGGACCCACCGGCCCTGGTCGGCGAGCGGTTGCTCGAGATCGGCGAGATCACCAACCACCGCTTCCGCTTCTCGGCCAAGGACCGCGGCGGCAACCGCGCCCTGGTGGCGAGCCCGCTGGCCGACGAAGAAGTGGTGCTCTACGGCTTCGGCAAGCACGCCGTGCTGGCCGACGGTACGTTCTCGACGCTCGAGCCGGTGTCCTGGGACGGTGTGCCGGCCGTGCGTCTGTCGCTGGGGGACGTGCGCTTCCGCCTCGCCGAGACAGTGCGGGCCGACACCTTTAGCCTCGCGGTGCAGTTCCGCCAGGTGGGGGAGACCAACTGGAACGAGACGCGGCTCGACCGCTTCGTGCCGTTGCGCGGCAACGTCGTCATCGACGAGATCCCGGCCGAGCATCTGGAAGCGCTCTGGGACATGCAGGGCGTACCCCTGGGCATCGAGACCGAGGTGCGCCTGCGATTGGTCGACGAGCAGGCCGAGGAGCACTTCTCGAACTCGCTCCAAGTGCTCGTCGACGGCATCTACTTCGGCGGCCTGCTGACCCCCGACGACTTCGAGGGGCCGTACTCGACCATCCTCACCCAGATCCTCTCCGAGGCCGACGACGCCGGGGCCATCGAGGCGGGCGATCGTCTGCTGTGGGGCGTCGAGTTCGTCAGCGAGCCCTTCGAGTCGGTGGTGCTGCCGATCACCAGCCCTGACGATCCGCGCTACGCGACGCCGGTGCCGCTGACGCCGGTCTACCAGATCGACGGTGCGTTCCTCTTCAAGCTGGACCCGGCGGAGCCCTGCGACACCTACCAGGGCTACATTCTCGCCACCACGGTGCCGGAGCCGGACCGCCGGCAGCTGGTCTCGAACGGCCGTGGGATCACCCTGGCCTGCCTCTACATCGAGGGCCGGCAGCTGCCACCCACCTACCCGAGCTGCAACCAGCCGCCGATCAGCCAGCAGACCCGGATCGAGGTCAGCCCGGTGTCGGCCGACGGCGTCGCCCTCGTGCTGATGACCATCGGGCGACCTCTGCCGGGCGGCGGTGAGGACATCCTCTACAGCGTCAACCGGCCGGTGAGCGGGCGCAAGTACAGCTTCGAGGTGGACACCAGCGAGCTGCCGGAGGGCCGCTACGTGCTCGCCGGGCGGCTGTCGAACGGCGAGGGGCGCAGCTCCTACACGCCCATCCCGCTCTTCGTCGACCGCACCGCGCCGGTGGCGGCGATCACCATCCCGCACGAGGGCCAGCGCCTCTGCGGTGTGCGCCGCCAGACGCCTTTCGGGTTGCGCAACGTCCTCGACATCGAGGGCACGATCGACGATGACGACTTCGCCTACGAGGTCGACCTCCAGCTGCCGGGCAGCAGCAGCTTCGTTCGCGTCCTGCAGTCCGGCAGCTGCAACACGGCGAGCCCGCCGGAGTTCCGCTCGGCGCCGTCGATCCTCTTCGGCGATCCGCCGCCGCGCCAGCGCGCCCCCGCGGGTTGCCCGTCGATCCACGGCGTGCTCGCGACCTGGGGTGACGACGCCAGCGAGAGAGACTTCTCGGGTGACGTCACGGCCCGCGTCCAAGCCTGGGACCGCGGTGGCTACCACGAATGTCGCGACGTCAGCTTCTTCTACGACGGTGCCGTCGAGGACACCGTGGCGACCATCGCCCCCGTGCTGTTCTCGCCGAACGGCGACGACGTGCTCGACGAGACCGTGCTGAGCGTGGCGACCGGCGAGACCGCCGACCTCGAGGTCGAGATCTTCCACGCCGTCGAGGTGAACCACCGGCTGGTGGTGACCGGCGACGCGGTGCGGACGCTGGTCTCCGGGGCCGTGATCTTCGACTCCGAGACCTTCGCCTGGGATGGCCTCGACGGCCAGGGGGCGCGGGTCAGCGACGGCTTCTACGGCCTGGTCTCGACCTTCACCGACGGCTGTGGCAACCAGGCGGCGAAGACCGTCTTCGTCGAGGTGGACACCACGCCGCCGACGCTGGCCATCGCCTACCCGCATCTCGGTGACCCGATGCCGATGGTCGTCGAGGTGCGTGGCACAGCGACCGATAGCCACTTCCAGAGCTGGTTGCTCGAATACGGTCTGGGGACGAGCCCGGACACCTGGGCGCGCATCGGCCTCGGCGGCCGCCAGGCCCACGACGAGATCCTGGCGCCGTGGAACACCAACGGCCTGGTCGGCGACGCGGTGCTGCGCCTGTCGGCGAGCGATCTCGCCGGCAACCACGCCGAGATCTTCCAGAACCTGCTGTTCACCAACCCGGTCTACCTCCTCACCTACGCCGAGGTGGTGCCGCTCCTCTTCTCGCCGAACGGTGACGGGCGCCGCGAGCGCACCAGCTTGCGCTTCGGCCTGGACTCGGCGTGCACCGTCTCGCTGCTGGTCAAAAACTCCGGCGGCAGCGTGGTGCGTACCCTCGCGGACGGCGCGAGCGTGCTCGGGGTCGGCGCGCACTCGATCGACTGGGACGGCCGCGACGACGGCGGTCAGCCGGTTCCCGACGGCGTCTACCGCTTCGTCCTCAATGCCGTGCTGGCGGCCAACCCGAACGTCCACCAGGAGGAGATGCTCTCGGTCATCCTCGACGCCACGCCACCGACGATCGCCATCACCAGCCCCAACCAGGGCTACGTGAGCGGTCACGGCGCGGTGGTCGGTACGGTCGACGACCTCCATCTCAGCGACTACCTCGTCGAGCTGGCGGACAACCCGGACGCTCCGGCGTGGGAGGAGATCGCGAGCGGGACGCTGCCGCACCTCAACGCGACCCTGGCCTTCCTCGACCTCAGCGAGGAGCGCGAGTACGCGCTGCGGCTGACCGCCCACGACGAGGGCGAGATCGAGTCGCAGCAGGTCCTGCGCTTCACGGTGGACAACACCCCGCCGGTGGTAGAGCTGACGGCGCCGAACCCGGCGGCCGTGCTCGGGCGGGTCCACGATCCGCACGAGGTCCGCGGCTCGGTGACCGAGCAGAATCTCCTGCACTACCGTCTCGAGGTGGGGGCCGGCAGCGACCCCAGCAGTTGGACGCTGATCACCGAGGCGACGACCTTGCCGAATGGTGACCTGCTCGCCAACTGGCCGGTCGCGAGCCTCGCCGACGGCGCCTACACCCTGCGCCTCAGCGCCGAGGACAAGGCCGGCCTCACCGCCGAGACCCGCCTCGCCGTGGTGGTGGACAACACGCCGCCCGAGGTGGCGCTGACCTCGCCGGAGGAAGACGACTACATCACCGGTGCCCGCCAGGTTCTGGGCACGGCGACCGATCCGCACTTCGCCGAGCTGAAGCTCGAGGTGGCGGCTGCCGGCAGCCAGGCCTGGCTGCCGATCGCCACCGGCCAGCTGCCGGTGAGCGGCGGCGTGCTCGCCAACTGGGAGGCCTTGCCGCCGGACGGTGAGTACACCCTGCGGCTGACCGCCAAGGACGCGGCCGACAACAGCGCCGCGACGATGGTCTCGGTGACGGTCGACCTGACGCCGCCGGCGAAGCCCACGGGCCTCACCGCGACGGTGGTCGACCAGGCGGACGCCCAGCTCGACTGGAACCCCAACCACGAGCCGGACCTCGCTGGCTACTACGTCTACCGCGACGGGCAGAAGATCACCCCGGACCTGGTGCCCGACCCGCACTACCTCGACCGCGGGCTGCAGGAAGGCCCCTACGTCTACACCGTGACGGCAGTGGACCGCGCCGGCAACGAGAGCGAGCCGTCGGATCCGGCGGAGGTCGCCGTCGACCGCACGCCGCCCACCGCGCGCATCTCGGCACCGCGCAACGGCGACACCGTCTCTGGGCTCCTCGACGTGCTCGGCACGGCTTACAGCGCCGACGACTTCCGCGAGTACCGGTTGACGGTGATCGACCTCGCCAACGGCAGCGTGCAGCTCCTGCGCCGCTCGCCGGTGCCGGTGCAGGCCGACGTGCTGGGGCAGTGGAACACCCTGCCGCTGCCCGAGGGCGCGCAGTACCGGCTGCACCTCGAGGCTGAGGACCTGAACCACAACGTGGCGACCGTCGAGGTCACGGTGACCGTCGACAACCAGCCGCCGGCCGCCCCCACCGGGCTCGTCGGGGTCCCCGTGGGCCACGACGCCCAGCTCGACTGGAACGCCAACACGGAGCCGGACCTCGCCGGCTACCTGCTCTTCCGCGATGGCCGCCTGGCCAACGCCACGGGCGTAGTGGTGGGTGACCTCACCCCGTACATCATCCACACCAACAGCTATCTCGACCGCAATCTGCCGGACGGCACCTTCACCTATGAGGTCTACGCCATCGACCGGGCCGGCAACCTCTCCGACCCGTCGTCGCCGGCCCAGGTGACCATCGATACCCGGCCGCCCCACGCGGTGATCGTCGAGCCCGAGGCCGGGATCGCCTTCGGCGACACCCTCTACATCCTGGCGACGACCGTCGACACCGACGTCGAGCGGGTGCAGTTCCAGTACCGCCGGCTGGGGACCACGCCGTGGCTGAGCCTCGGTGTTGCTGACACCGCCCTGCCGTGGGAGGCGAGCCTCGATCCGACGGCCCTCGGCCTGACCTACGGTGACTACGAGCTGCAGGCCGTCGCCACCGACCGCGGTGGGCAGACCGATCCGGCGCCGACACCGATCACTGTCACCTACACCGACGTCGACCGGCCCGAGCCACCGCTGGCGCTGACCGCCGCCGTCGACGGTGGGACCGTCACCCTGCAGTGGACGGCGAGCCCCTCGACGGACGTCGTGGGCTACCTGCTCTACCGCCGCGACACGGCCGGCTCCGAGGTCTTGCTGACCCCGAGCGCCGTCACCGAGCTCACCTATGCCGACGCCGGGTTGCCGGACGACACCTACTTCTACGCCGTGACGGCGGTCGACGGGGTGGAGAACGAGTCCAACCGCTCGAACGAGGCCTCGGCGCTCGTCTATCTACCCGTCCTCGAACAGCCCTACACGCCGACTCCGCAGGCGACGACGACGCTCGCCGGCTGCGGCCAGGTGCCCGGAGCGACGCTCGACGGCACGGTGGGCAGCGTGCCCCTGCCGGCGGCGACCGCCGACGACGAGGGCTGCTTCACGCTCGCCGACCTGCCGTTGCAGCTGGGCGCCAACACGATCACGGTGCGGCTCACCGACGGCGACGGCAATCGCAGCAAGCCGGCCAGCGTCAGCCTGATCGCCGGCACGCCGCCCAGCCAGCCCACCGGCCTCACCGCGACTGCCGGGACGGGCCAGGTCGACCTCAGCTGGAACGCCAACCCCGAGCCAGACATCCGCGGCTATCGCGCCCAGCGCGACGGCGATCCCCTGGCGGCCGATGTCGCTGTGAGCGCGGTCAGCGCCACCGCGTCGAGCAACTACAGCGCCGCTCCGGCGAACACCCGCGACGGCCGCGCCGACACCTACTGGTCGCCGCTGCCGCCGATCCGCGACCAGTGGATCGAGTTCGCGTGGACGGGCAACAAGCTGATCTCGCGCGTCGACCTCGACTGGTACTACTTCGACGGCTCGCCGATCTTCGTCTTCGGCGCCAGCGAGTTCGTCCTCGAGGCCTGGAGCGGCACGAGCTGGGTCAAGGTGGCCGGGGTCACGGGGAGCAGTGATGCCTCGCTCTCACTCACCCTCGCGCAGCCCTACGTCACCAACCGGCTGCGGGTCCGGCTGTTGACCAGCCTGCTCTACGAGTACAACTACCAGGCCGTGCGCCTGGCCGAGGTCCGCCTCTACGAGCGCCCGCTGCTGGCCAGCCCCAGCGCGGTCGACGCGGTGGCCAACGGCCAGTTCCAGTACACCGTGACGGCCGTCAACAACTACGGCTTCGAGAGCGTGCCGTCGGCGCCAGCGAGCGCTTCGATCGGCGACGTGACGCCGCCGGACCCGGTCACCTTGACGGCGACGGTGAGCGGCTCGGACGTCACCCTCGACTGGACGCCCAGCGCTTCGCCAGACGTGGCTCGCTACGAGCTGTATCGCGATGGCGAGCTGCTCGCCGTGCACACCGACCTCGGCCTGCTCACCCATCTCGACGCCGGCCTGCCCAACGCCACCTACACCTACACGGTGCGGCCGGTCGATGCGGTCGGCAACCTGGGCGGCTTCTCGAACGAGGCCGTGGCCGTCGTCGACGTGCCGGTGCCGCCGGCGCCCATCGCGCTGACGGTGACTGTGGTGCCGAGCGGCAGCGCCCTCGAGGCGAGCTGGCAGCCGGGTGCCGGAGCGCTCCCGGACGGCTATCGCCTCTACCGCGGCACGACCTCCGGTGGTCCCTACGAGCCGATCGTCGACACCGACGCGACGAGCTTCCTCGACCAAGGCGTCGAGAACGGCGTGACCTACTTCTATGTGGTGCGGGCGCTCGATTTCCTCGGCAACGAGAGCACCACCTCCAACGAGGCGAGCGGCACCCCGGCCGACACCCAGGCCGCAGCCGCGCCCTTCTTGCACTGGCCGGGCTATCCGAACCGGGTGTTCGAGACCGAGAGCACGGTGACCGACGTCAACGGCACGGCCGAGCCGGGAGCTGCCGTGCAGCTCTACCGCAACGGCCGCGCGGTGGGCCAGACGACTGCCCTCGACTTCCCCTCGATCGACTACACGGGGATCTACGGTGGCCGGGTGCTGTCGCCGGATGGCCGTTTCCTGTGGACGGACGACGTCTTCTCGCCGGTGGTACACGACTTCCGCACCGGTGAGGACTTCCTGCCCACCGGCGTGCCGTCCTACACCCGCGGCCGTTGGTTCCCGGACAGCCATCGCCTGGCGCTCGCTGCCGACCAGCAGGTCCTCCTCTTCGACGCGGTGGCCAGGACGGTCACGCCGCTGGTCAGCGTGGGCTACGTGAATTACGCGGTGCCGGCGCCGGACGGCCGCCGGATCGCCGTGCTCGGTGAGGTCAACTTCGCCTTCGGGCTCTACCTCTACGACCTCGAGACCGCCAGCTGGACTCAGCTCTTGGACGAGCCCTATTGGTGGATCGAGGGCTACTCCCTGCAGTGGTCGCCCGACTCGACCCAGCTCGCCTACGTGCGCGATCAGCCGAGCTTCGGCCTCGAAGTCGTCGACACGGCGAGCGGTGCAACCACGTTCCTGAGCGACGCGGTCGACGACTCGCACCTGCAGTTCTCGCTCGACGGCAGCTCACTCCTCTTCGCGGGCTATGACGCCGACTTGGGGGACGACGCAGCCCTGCGGGTCGACCTCGCCAGCGGTTCGATCACCCGGTTGACCCCTGGCCAGGCCTGGTCGCCGCAGCTTTCGCCGGATGGCAAACGCCTCGCCTACCTCGACGCCAACGGTGAGCCGACCGTGCTCACCCTGGCGAGCGGTGACACCGAGACCTTGACGCCGCTCATCGGTTCCGGCTTCTGGGAGGAGCTGAGTTGGACGCAGAGCGGCCACCTGCTCTTCGCCGCCAACTGGGAGCAGGCGTGGATCGAGCCGCCCGGCTTCTTCCAGGTGCGCTCCCTGAGCCTCGACCCCGGGGACAACACGTTCACGGCCGTAGCGCACGACCAGGCCGGCAACGGCAGCCCGACGAGCGAGCCCATGGTGGTGCGCCTGGCGACCGCGGAGCGGCCGGACCTGGCGATCACCGAGAGCGACCTCGCAGTGCTGCCGCCGGTCGCCGGTACCGGGCAGACGGTGCGGATCAGCGTCACCGTGCGCAACCTGGGCGTGACGGCCGCACCGCCGAGCGATCTGACGGTGGTGGTGCTCGGCCCCGGCGGCTTCACGGCGACGCCGATCTCCGGCACCGTCGTCGGCAACCTCGAGCCAGGCGCCGCGCAGACGCTAGTGCGTGACCTCACCATCGGCTCGACGGCGGGGACGTATTCGGTGTCGGCGGCCGCCGACCCGTTGGCTCGCCTGCTCGAAAGCGACGAGACCAACAACCGGGCGCTGGCGAGCTTCGTGGCAGCGACGCCGGGCGTGCCGCTCCTCGCGGTGGCGACCGACCAGAGCTTCTACAGCCCGGGTGACAGCGTCGCGGTCGAGGTGCGGGTGTCGAACGGTGGCGATCCGTTCGACGGTGAGGTGCGCCTACGCATCGAGGACGCCGACGGCTTCCTGGTCGAGGAGCTCAGCGCCGTCCCCGTGGTGGGCCTGCCCTTCGGCGAGACTTTGACCGCGCTGCGGCCGTGGGACTCGACGGGGATCTTCGCGGGCCCGTACCGGGTGGCGGCCGAGCTGCTCGACGCCGGTGGCACCCCAATCGCTACCGCGACGGCGCCCTTCGCGATCCGCTCCGTGGTGCAGCTGGCAGCGCAGGTGACCACCGACCGCGGCTCCTACCAGGCCGGGGCGACGGTGGCGATCACCGGCACGGTGCAGCTGGTAGGCGGCAACACGGCAGTCTCCGGCGCCGTCGCCCGGCTGAGCTTGCTCGACAGCGGCGGCGCCACGGTGGCGAGCTGGCAGGAGGCGCTCGCCGATCTGCTGCCCAACGGCGAAGCCACGGTGGCCGTCTCCTGGGCCTCCGGCGGTGCCGCTCTCGGTGACTACCAGGTGCTTCTCGCGGTGGAGCTCGACAATGAGCCCCAGGCCTCGGCGGAGACCTTCTTCTCGCTCACCGCGAGCGCCGTCCAGCTGGTGGGCGACCTGGTGCTGAGTGACCGGACACCGGCCCTGGGTGAGTCGCTCGGCGTGACCTACTCGGTGCACAACGTCGGCAGCAGCGGCCTCACCGCCCTGCCGTACCGCATCTCGCTGGTCGACCCGACGACCGGCAACGTGGTGGCGAGCCAGCCGCGCACGGCCGATCTGCCGGCGGGAGGCGGGGTCTCCGGCCTGGCGACCTTCACCACCACCGGCCTCCACCTCGGCAACTACCTCGCCGTGCTGGTAGCGACCGTTCCGGCCCCGGGTGGCACCCAGGACGTCACGCTCAAGGTGGCGAGCTTCACGACGGTCGACGAAGAGCCGCCTCTGGTGACGATCCTCCAGCCGCCGGCGGGTGGCTACCTCGGCGCGAGCCTCTTGGCGCGGGTGCGGGCGACCGACACCCTCTCCGCCATCCGGCAGGTCGAGGTGCAGGTCGACGGTGGTGCCTGGCAGGTCCTGCCCGAGGGCGACCCGACGGCGAACGCCTACGAAGGCGTGCTGGCGGGCCTCGCAGAAGGGCCGCACGACATCCTGGCCCGCGCCACGGACGCCTACGGCAACACGGGCACGTCGGAGCTGGTGTCCTTCATCGTCGACACCACGCCGCCGCAGATCATCGTCGACGGTGTGGTGAGCGGCGGCCAGTACCTGCCTCCGGTGGCACCGACGATCACCATCGTCGAGGCGCACCCGGCGAGCCAGTCGATCACCCTCAACGGTGTGCCCTACACCTCGGGCACGCCGGTCCCGCTCGACGGCGACTACGTCCTGCAGGTGACGGCGACCGACCTCGCCGGCAACCGTGCAGAGCAGACGGTCACCTTCAGCCTCTACACACCACCCTCGTTGGCCATCGGCGACGTGACGGTGACCGAGGGCAACGCCGGGAGCGTCGATGCCGTCTTCACGGTCGCGCTGTCGCGTGCCGTGCTGCTGCCGGTGACGATCGACTTCGCCACGGCGGATGGCATGGCGACGGCCGGCGCGGACTACACGCCAACGGCCGGCATCCTCACCATCGCGGCGGGGGAGACCACGGCGACGATCGTCGTGCCGGTCCTGGGCGACCTCCTCGACGAGGCGGACGAGACCTTCACCATCACCCTCAGCAACCCGGTGAACGCCACCTTGGCCGACGCCGAGGCCCTGGGCACGATCGTCGACGACGACGAGGCGCCGAGCCTGGCGATCGCCGACGTGTCGGTCACCGAGGGTGACGCCGGCAGCGTCGACGCCGTCTTCACGGTCAGCCTCTCGGCGCCGACGAGCTTCGTGGTGACGCTCGACTACGCGACGGCGGACGGCACGGCCTCGGCCGGTGTCGACTACACGGCCACGGCCGGCAGTCTGACGATCCCGGCGGGGGAGACCTCGGCGACGATCGTCGTGCCGGTCCTGGGCGATCTCCTCGACGAGGCGGACGAGACCTTCACCATCACCCTCAGCAACCCGGTGAACGCCACCTTGGCCGACGCCGAGGCCCTGGGCACGATCGTCGACGACGACGAGGCGCCGAGCCTGGCGATCGCCGACCTGGCGGTCACCGAGGGTGATGCTGGCAGCGTCGATGCCGTCTTCACGGTCAGCCTCTCGGCACCGACGAGCTTCGCGGTGACCGTCGACTACGCGACAACGGACGGCACGGCGACGGCCGGTGCCGACTACACGGCCGCCACCGGCAGCCTGACGATCCCCGCCGGTGAGATCTCGGCGACGATCGTCGTGCCGGTCCTGGGCGACACCCTCGACGAGGCGGACGAGACCTTCACCGTCACCCTCAGCAACCCCGTCAACGCCACGCTCGGCGATGCCGAGGCCGTGGGGACGATCCTCGACGACGACGGCGCCCCGAGCCTCTCGATCTCCGACGCCGCAGTGACGGAAGGGGACGCCGGCAGCACCGACGCCGTCTTCACGGTCAGCCTGTCGGCACCGACGAGCTTCGCAGTGACGCTCGACTACGCGACGGCGGACGGCACGGCGACGGCCGGCGCCGACTACACGGCGGTGAGCGGCACGCTGACGATTCCCGCCGGTGAGACCTCGGCGACGATCGTCGTGCCGGTCCTGGGCGACACCCTCGACGAGGTCGACGAGACCTTCCTCGTCATCCTCAGCAACCCGGCGAACGCCGTCCTCAGCGATGGCGAGGCCGTGGGGACCATCCTCGACGACGACGAGACGGTGGTGCCGAGCCTGGCGATCGCCGACCTGGCGGTCGTCGAAGGCAACGCTGGCAGCGTCGACGCGGTGTTCGTCGTCAGCCTCTCGGTGGCGACGACGGTCGAGGTCCAGGTGAGCTACGCGACGGCGGACGGCACGGCGACGGCCGGCGCCGACTACACGGCGGCGAGCGGCACGTTGACGATCCCCGCCGGTGAGACCGCGGCGACGATCGTCGTGCCGGTCCTGGGCGACACCCTCGACGAGCCGGACGAGACCTTCACCGTCTCCCTCTCCGGCGCGGTCAACGCCACGCTCGGTGACCCGGTGGCGGTGGGGACGATCGTCGATGACGACGCCCCGACGCCGAGCCTCACGATCGCCGACGTGGCGGTCGTCGAAGGCGACACGGGCAGCGTCGACGCCGTGTTCACCGTCAGCCTCTCGGCGAGCACCACGGTCGAGGTGACGGTGGCCTACGCGACGGCGGACGGCACGGCGACGGCCGGCGCCGACTACACGGCGGCGAGCGGCACGTTGACGATCCCTGCCGGCGAGACCTCGGCGATGATCATCGTGCCGGTCTTGGGCGACACTCTCGACGAGCCGGACGAGACCTTTGCCGTCACCCTCTCCAACCCCGTCAACGCCACAATCGGCGATGGGCTGGCGGTGGGGTCGATCCTCGACGACGACGTGCCGGGCGGCACCTTCTGCGCTCGCAGCCCCGGCTACTGGAAGACCCACACGGGAGCCTGGCCGGTGCACGAGCTGGTGCTCGGTGGGGTGCTCTACCGTGCGGCCGAGCTGCTCGACATCCTCAACTACGGCGGCCCCGACAAGTCGACCAAGCTGGCCCGCCAGCTGATCGCCACCAAGTTCAACCTGCTCTCGGGCAGCGACCCGTCGATCCAGCCGATCGTCGATCTCGCCGACGCCTTCCTCGTCCAGTACCCGCCGGGCAGCAACCCGCACGGTACGGCGGGCGACGACGCCGAGAAGCTTAAGAGCGACCTCGAGAAGTACAACACCGATCCGAACTGCCACGGCGACGACGATGACGACGATGACGATGATGACGACGACGATGACGACGACGATGACGACGGCTGGCGGTTCACCCAGGCGACGGAGGCCAGCGGTCTAGGCACGGTGGGCAACAAGGACGGCGGCCTCACCTTCTGCGACTTCAACCACGACGGCTGGCTCGATCTGCTGGCGAACGCTGGCCGCGAGACCACCAATGCCAACGCCAACGGCAAGAGCTACCTCTACTTCAACCTTGGCGACGGCACCTTCGCCGACGTCACTACGACCCACGCCGCCGGACTGCAACGCAAGCGCGCCCCGCTCTCAGCGGTCTGTGCCGATTTGAATGGCGATGGTTTCGTCGACTTCGCCCGCAACAACGCCAGCCGGGTCGAGATCTACCTGAACCGTGGCCCGGAGGCCGAGCCGCCGTTCAGCTTCGGGGACGACAACGGCGATCCGAACGAGGTGTGGACGAGCCTGCCGGGTGGTCTCAACGCCGAGGGCATGAGCTTCGTCGACTTCGACCGCGACGGCGACCTCGATCTCCTGCTCGCCAACGGCACGGCCGGTGTCGACTTGCTGGCCAACGACGGCCATGGCGCCTTCAGCCACGCGACGCCAGATGCGAGCCCGCGCGGTCTGCCGACCAAGGCGAAGTCCGGCGACTACGCGGCCGTGGCCGACTGGAACGCCGACGGCTGGGTGGACCTCCTCGCCCGTGCCGAGAACAAGCCGGACCTCTGGCGCAACCTCAAGAACGGCAGCTTCAACGCCGAGTCGAGCGTCGATCTGAAGAGCGAGAAGAACAACAAGGGCGGGGCGGCCTTCTGCGACCTCGATGCCGATGGCGACCTCGACCTGGTGTGGACGGACGCGCCGCTGACCCAGATCTGGCGCAACCAGGGCGGCGCCTTCCAGGCTACCGGCCTGCCGCGCTTCCAGTGCACCAGCGGTGACGACGACGATGACGACGGTCCGGGCTCCTCGCCGGGCGACGATGGGGACGACGACGATGACGACGGCGAGGACGGCCACAACGAGTGTCCGGAGATCGCGCAATACGACATCGAAGGCGTGGCCTGCGCCGACGTCGACAACGACGGCGACCTCGACCTCTTCTTTGCCGGTGAGAAGGGCGTGAGCTACCTCTTCCTCAACAAGACGCCGCCCGGTGGAGCCCTCGCCTTCGAGCAGCGCAAGCGGGGGATCGACGTCAAGGAGATCGCGCGCGAAGCGGCCTTCGCCGATGTCGACCAGGACGGTGACCTCGATCTGGCGATCGCCGTCGACGGCAAGGAGAACCAGCTCTGGGAGAGCCACGCCAACGACGGCGAGAGCGAGGATTACTTGGTGGTGCGGGCGCTGCGCTGCCTGGGCGACCACACGTACCGCGACGACCTCGGCGCCAGCGTCCGGCTGTTCGAGGAGGACGGGGTGACGCCGGCCTCGCCGCTGCAGCAGGTCAACGGCGGCCGGGGCCACGGCTCGCAGGACGCGGCGCCCCTCCATTTCGGCCTGCCGGCGGGCGCCCACCACACCTACGTGATCGAGGTGCGCTTCCAGGGCCTCGGGCTCACCCCGGGCCCGGTGGTACACGCCACGGTGGTGCCGGCGAGCCTCCTCGGCTACAACCTGGTCGAGGTCAAGAGCTGCGCCGAGAGCAATGCGCCGCCGGCCGCCCATGCCCAGCAGATTGGGTATGTCGCGGGCGGCTCGGTGCCGATCGAGCTGGCCGGCAGCGACCCGGAGGGCCACCCGTTGGCGTACTTGGTGGTCACGCCGCCGCTGCACGGCACCTTGAGCGGCTCGCCGCCACATCTCATCTACACCGCCCCGGCGGGGCAGAGCAGCGTCGAGCAACTGCAGTTCGTGGTCGATGACGGCGAGACCGAGTCGCTGCCCGCGACAGTGGTCCTGGTGCGAGCCAAGAGCCTCGGCACCGCCGTGGTCGAGGAGGTGCAACCGTGAGGCGGGGTGGGGAACGGGCAGGAATGACGGAGACGTCGATGGAGCTGGTGCACCGCTGGATGCGTGCGGTCGGCCTGGTGAGCGCCGGCCTTCTCTGGATGGCGATCGGCGCGGCGGCGCAGCAGGGCCAGCCGTCGCCGGTCGAGGTCGAACGGCAGCTGCTCTCGCGGTTGGCGGTCGGGGGGGACGTGAGCGGCCTCGCGGCACGTGCGGCAGCGATCAAGGCCAAGGCGGCCCGTGAGTCCGTGCTGCCGCCGGGCACCGACACCGCGGCCGACCTCAACGCCTCGCTCATGGGGCTGCGCAGCGCCTTGCGCCTGCCCGCCGAGGGTGAGTCGGAGCTCGGCGAGCGGGCCGCGCTCGAGGGCGGCACCGACCCGGCCGCGCTCGCCGCGGCCTACGAGGCCTTCCAGGCCCAGGACCTACTGCTGCGCCGCGAGCTCGAGCGCACGGCGCAGCGCCTGGACAGCCTGCACATCGGCGGCGAGGTGAGCAACCGCCTGGTGGCGGCGCGCGAGAGCCTGTTGGGGGTGAGCGACCGCATCCACGCCGCGCTCGGCGAGGCGGTGGCGGCCTATCGCCAGGCCCAACGCGCCAGCCGGGGTGCTGCCGGCGCCGGACCGACGCGCCTCGCCGCCGCCGGGGAGGCCCTCGTGCGGGCCGCCGGCGAGGCCCGGGAAGCCCTGGCCAGCGTGCCCAGGAGCGAGCCACTGCTGGCGCCGCTGGGGGCCGCGAACCTGCCCTACCGCCGCGGTTCGCTCACCGCGCGCGCGCCGCGCCTGACGCCGACCATCACGCCGTCTTACCTCGACCCGCTGGCGGCGCCGCCGGGCGGCATCGAGCTGGCCGGCGACACCCAGGCGCCACTCTCGGAGGCGATCCTGCGCCAGGCGGACGACCTCGGGCACGACGCCGTTCGCATCTACGAGTTCGTGCGCAACCAGATCGCGACCGAGCTCTACGCCGGTGCGATGAAGGGGGCGGAGGGAACGCTCGCCCAGGGCAGCGGCAACGACGTCGATCAGGCCAGCCTGCTGGTGGCCCTGCTGCGTGCCAGCCTGGTGCCGGCCCGCTACGTGCGGGGCGTCGTCGAGCTACCGGTCGAAAACGTGGCGGCTGACCTCGGGCTCGCCGACCCGACGGTGGTGCCCGATCTGCTGGGGCGTGCCGGCCTGGCCTTCCGGCCGGTGATCCGCGGCGGCCGCGTGGCAGCGGTGCAGGTGGAGCACACCTGGGTTGCCGCCTACGTGCCGTACACCAACTACCGCGGCGCCGTGGTCGACTTCTCGGGCCGCATCTGGGTGCCCCTGGCACCCGCCTTCAAGCACTTCACGGTGACGCCGTCGACGGCCGTCCTGCGCGCGATGAGCTACCCGGTCGCCCAGCGCCTCGACGCCTATCTCTCGACGGTCCAGGCGGGTTCGCTCCTCGACGGCATCCGGCAGGAGGTCGAGGGCTACCTGCAGCCGACGGGCGGGGTCTATGCCGAGCAGCTCGGCAGCCGCGCGGTGGTCAGCGAGCACCTCTCTCTGCTGCCGAGCTCGATGCCGGGCACAGTGGTGGCGGTGACCGCCGAAGAGGCCACCTTGAGCGCCTCGGAGGTGGTGCGGGTGCGCCTGATCGCCCGCCGCGGCGCGGCCGAGGGCAGTGCCGTCTCACTCGACCTCGAGCTGCCGCTCGCCGAGGTCGCGGGCCACCGCCTGACCCTCAGCTACACCCCGGCCTCGGTCGAAGACCACCGTGCTGTGAACGCCTGGGGCGGCCTCTACGCGGTACCCGTCTACCTCGTCGAGCTGCTGCCGCAGGCCAAGCTCGACGGTCGCCCGGTGGGGATCGGCACGGGCGGTCTCGATATGGGGGCGGTACACCGCTTCGAGGTCGAGGTTCGCGGCCCGAACGGCACCCAGCGGGTAGGGCAGAGCGTCCTCGCGGGCGCCTATCACGCGCTTACCGTCGGCGCCCAGCGCGCGATGCGCCCGGCCGACACCGGCGACGATCCGGCCGACACCGAGCGTTTGGCGGCGCGGCTCCTCTCGCAGCTCGGCGCCGGCTACGCGGTGAGCTGGGACGCTGCCGAGGACGAGCTGGCCGGCCTGCTCGACGTCGCCGTCCTCCGGCCGCTGCCCTCGCTGGTGGTGGCGAGCAACGCCGTCGCCGTCGAGAGCGTCCTCGGCCTGCCGTACTCGTTCGCCTGGAAGGGCGTTACCCTCGATGCCTCGCTGCGTGCCGCCGAGCCACAGGCCCGGCGGGCCGACACCGCCGCGGCGCGCGACTGGATGAAGCTCTCTGCCCTCGAGGGCTCGGCCTTGGAGCAGCTGGTCTTCCGCCGCGACTTCCAGGTCGACGGCATCTCGGCAGACAAGGGGCTGGGGCTCGCCCGCGACGGCGGCATCGAGGTCGTGCACCTGACCTCAGCCAACCTGGCGACCGAGTTGCCGGCGCTCAGCCATCCACCGGCCGTCAAGACGGAGATCGAGAACTGGGTGCGCCAGGGGCTCACCGTCGACGTCCCACGGACGACCGTCCAGCGCAACGCCTGGACCGGCTCAGTGTGGAAGGTGGAGGAGGGGGCGACGGGGGCTGCCGGCTACTTCATCGCCGGCAACCTCGCCGGTGGTTCGTCGAGCGAGCCGCCCGAGAGCTGGGTGCTCGACTTCCTCGCCCGCGCCCTCGCCGCGCCGTACTCGGCGGAACCCAACACGGATCCGCTGGCGGTGGCCGAGCTGCGCAAGGTCCCGGCTGGCGACGGTCAGGAAGGGGTGGTCGGCCAGGAGTTCCCGACCCAGCTGGCCGTGCTCGCCCGCGACGCCGACGGCCGGCCGGTGTTCGGTGCGCAGGTGGTCTTCCAGGTCTCGGAGAGCGAAGGCACGGTGATCGGACCGGACGGCACCGAGGGGCCGCAGGTAGTGGCCGCCACCGACGAGCTGGGCATCGCCCGGGTGACCCTCAAGGCCGGCCAGCACACCGACGTCAACCCCGTCTACGCGGTGCAGAACCCCAGCGACCGCTACTACACCCAGGCCCTCGCCCACACCATCGAGGTGGTGGCACCGGCCCACGACGGTGTGGTGCCGGTGAGCGCGCCGTTCGAGGCCCTGGCCTACCCGGACGTCCCCCAGAAGCTGGCCCGCACCTCGGCGCCGCGCACCTACGGCCGCGAAGGCCTGTGGGCCGACACCCTGCGGGTGCAGGTGCAGGACCAGTACGACAACCCGTTGTCGAACGTCGACGTGACCTTCTCGGTGGGCAGCGCGCAGTTCAACTGCGATCCGCCGCCGGCCGGGTTCCAGAACGCCGTGGTGTTCGATTTCGCCACCTGCGCGGTCGGCGTGCCCCACCTCGGAGACTGCGGCAGCGGCAGCTTCACGACCACCGCCTCGCTGCGCGGCGCCTTCGCCGGGGTGATCCTCGGCAACGCCACGGCGACGGTCTACAACGTCAGCGTCAGTGCGGCGGGCTTGACGAACCTCAGCGTCTCCTACGAGGACCCGAGCTCCTGCGACGCCTCACCCCTCACCGTCTTCAACACCTCGTTCCTCTCGGACGAGTTCGGCGCCAACATCCAGGCGACCCGCGCCGGGCAGCAGTTCCAGCGGCCGATCCCCATCACCTTGCTCTACGAGTGGCCGGACTACGAGGTGAAGACGGACTCCGAGGGCCACTGCTACATCGAGTACAAGCCGATGCGGAGCTGGCGGCCGACCACCGGCTCGCTGAGCTTCAACGTCGCCAACGGCGGCTCGGCCTCCGGTGCCGCCTACTTCGGCGACCACTACGAGACCTTGATCACCACCGGCCTGACCCCCGCCGAGAACACCATCACCTTCACCGCGGCCAACGTCGTGATGGAGTACCCGCGGGTGGATTCGCAGTCCTGTGCCGAGAGCGTCGGCCAGCGCACGGTGACGATCAACGGCAGCCTGCCCTCGGTCTACGGGCTGATGCCGACGGTGCAGAGCTCGACGCCGGACCCGATCGTGCTCTCGGAGACCGGCAACTCGGTCGAGCCGGTGACGCTGCAGTACCTCAACATGCCGGCCGACTACCGGGCCCTCTTCCTCGAAGTGCTGCTCTACGAGAACGGCGCGCAGATCGGCCGCGCCGTGGGCTCGACGCGCTCCGGCGCCGGCAACGTCTCGATCCAGCGCGGCTTCCACTTCGACGTGCAGAAGACCTACGAGGCCGAGCTGGTGGCCAACCGCGGCACACTCAACGAAGCCCGCTCGGACCGCTTCGCGCTGCCGCTCTACCAGCGGATCTTCACCCGCGTCTCGCGCTCGGTGACCCTGTCGCAGTTCGTCGACCTGCTGAACGATCGGGTCTGCGCCTTCGGCAGCGACTTCCGCTTCACCACCACGCAGCCGGCGCGGGTGACACTCGCCTTCCGCAAGATCGAGAGCTCGAACACCGACGGCAGCCTCAACCTGGGTTCCGAGACCAAGTTGATCGACGACCAGCTCTACGGCGTCGGCGACCAGCAGCTGACCATTGTGCCGACGGACCTGCTGCCCGGCGACTACCTCTTCGAGCTCTCTGGGGTCTCGGAGGTCGATGGTCACATGGACAGCGTCAACGGCGCCGCCACCTCGGAGTTCCGCACCGAGGACTCCCTGCCGGTCGGCCACGCCATCTACAAAGGGGTGGACCTCTTCGACGGCCACCTTGCGGTGGTCCGTCAGGACCTCGCGGTGCCCGGCAGGGGCCGCTCGTTGGAGCTCATCCGTTCCTACTCGAGCAACGGCACCAAGGAGCCGGGGCCCTTCGGCATCGGCTGGGGGCACAACTACGACTCGAAGGTGATCGTCACCCAGTGCGGTGAGGTGATCGTCATCGGTGCTGAGGGTGGTGGGATGCGTTTCGTCGACGACGGTGCCGGGGGCTTGAAGCCGCTCAAGGGTTACCACGGCACGTTGGTCGCCAACCACGCCGACTCGAGCTGGGACTTCTACAGCAAGGACGGCACGCACTACCACTACGCCTTCGCCCAGTTCCGCGAGTGGTTGCTCGACTACATTGAGGACACCAACGGCAACCGCACGACGCTCGCCTACGACCGCTCGGGCATCGAGCCGAAGCTCGTCTCGGTGACCGATCCGGGGGGGCGGAGCCTGCATTTCACCTACGAGCGTCGCTTCTTCATGCTCGGCGCCCAGGACGTGGTCACCGGCATCGAAGGCCCTGGCGGCCTGACGATGACCTACGAGTACGACTCCGCCGGCAACCTGACGCGGGCGGCCCGTGAGGGTGGGGTGCGGGCAGAGGCCTACACCTACCCGGACACCCAGACGGCGCCGTTCGAGACCCGCAACGACCTTGCCAGCATCACCGACGAGGTGACCGGCGGGACGACCTCCTTCACCTACATGAAGGCGCCCATCGGTCTCCAGGGCAACGTCATGGTGCCCTCGACCTTCGTCTCGAGCATGGTCGAGCCGCAGGGGGGGAGCGACTCCTTCGAGTTCGACACCGCGGCGCTCGGCGGCGGCGCGGCGACGACCCTCACCTCGCGGGTGACCAACCGCCGGGGCAGCACTCTGACCTACGTGCTCAACCGCTACGGCAGCCCGCTGTCGATCAGCGACGGCGCCGGCCACACAGTGGAGATGAGCTGGGCCGCCGACGACGTGGTGATGACCAGCCGGACGGACGAAAACGGCAGCACCACGACGCTGACCAACGACGAGAACGCCAACCTGCTCTCGGCGTCTCTGCCGGTGTCCGACTTCGACGGCGCCAGCCACGTCTACACCCAGGTGAACACCTGGTACTCGGAGGGCGCCTTCGGCAAACCGGGGATCAAGGACCGCCAGGCGTCGTCGACCAACCGCAACGGCGTGCGGACCGACTTCACCTACGACGGACGCGGCAACCTGACGGCGATGAGCATCACCTCCGGCGGCTACAGCGAGACGTTCACCTACGGCCCGAACGGCGACCGACGGACGCGCACCGACGCCAACGGCCACACGACGAGCTTCACCTACGACGCCTACGGCTATCCGGTCACGGCGACCGACCCGCTGGGCGGCGTCACGCGCACGGCCTTCGACGTCCTCGGCCGCCAGGTCGCGAAGACCGACCCCAACGGCCATACCACCAGCTACCAGTACGACACGCTGAACCGCGTGACGCAGACGTCGTACCCAGGCGGCTTCGCCGAAAGCACGGTCTATGATGACGCGGCACGGACGACGACGCTGACCGACGTGCTCGGCCGCCACACGGTCACCGCGCTCGATTTCGAGCAGCACCCGCTGTCGATCGTCGACGCGCTCGGCAACCGCAAGGAGTACTCCTACGACCCCGAGGGCGCGCTGAGCGGCGAAAGCAACTGGTTCGGCGGCGGGACGGCGCGTGCCGACACTTCCTATGGTCTGGACGGTGCCGGGCGGACAACGAGCAAGAGCGAGCCCCTGGGCAAGACCACCGCCTACACTCTCGACGGGGTGGGCAACATCACCCGCGAGACCCTCAGCGGCCCGGGCCTCTCCACGCCGCACGTCACCGAGTACGGCTATGACGCGCTCAACCGCCGCCACACCGAACGCCGCCTCAACAGCGGCGGCGATGTCACCACCCATCAGCGCTACGACGGGGAAGGCAACGTGGTGGCCGAGATCGACCCGCTGGGCGGCGAGACACAGCACACCTTCGATGCGCTCGACCGCAAGCGGTCGTTCCGCAACCCGCTCGGCGGCACCACCAGCTACACCTACGACGCGGTGGGCAACCGGCTCACCGAGACCGATCCGCTCAACCACACGCGGCGCCAGGAATACGACGCCCTCGGGCGGGTGACGCGCAAGGTCGATGCCCTCAACAACGCCTGGCTCTACGAGTACGACGCGGTGGGCAACCTGCTGCGCGAGATCGATCCGCGCCTGCACGAGACGACCTACAGCTACGACAGCCGGGACCGCCGCACCTCCAAGGCCCAGCCCGTCACCCTCGGCCTGGGCGCCGTGGGCTCGGTGACGACGACCTTCGTCTACGACGCGGCCGGCAACCTGACCGAGACCCGCCAGCCCAACGGCAACGTCGAGGTGCAGACCTACGACGGCCTCAACCGCCTGCTGTCACGCACCGACAATCTCGGCGCGGTGCTCTCCCGCACCTACGACGCCAACGGCAACATGCTGACGGAGACCGACGGCAACGGCGCGACCACCACGCGGACGTTCGATGCGCTCAACCGTCCGACCCGCGAGGAGATGCCGGAAGGCCGGACGCAGACCTACACCTGGGACGTCGCGGGCAACCGCCTCAGCCGCGTCGATCCACGCGGCTTCACCACTCAGTACGTCTACGACGACGTCAACCGCCTGCGCCAGACGATCGACCCGGCCGAGGTCGGGACGACCCTCGCGACGACCTACGACGCCGCTGGCCGGGTAGCCACCGAGACCGACCGCCGTGGCCTGGTGACCACCCACGTGCGGGATGCGCTCGGCCGGCCGACGCAGATCATCGACCCGCCCGCGGTGGGGACCTCGCGCTCCTTCACCTACGACGCCGTGGGCAACCGGCTCACCGAGACCGACCGCCGGGGCATCGTCACCACCTACACCTACGACAACGAGAACCGCCAAGCCACCACCCGTCGCGCCGGCGTCACCGTTCGCCGACTGGAGTACGACAAGGCGGGCAACGTCCGTTTCGACACCGATGCCAACGGCAACATCGTGGGCTTCGAGTACGACGAGCGGAACCTGCGGGTGGCCGAGAACCGGCCCCTCGCCGCGATCACCCAGTACGGCCTGGATGCCATGGGCGACGTGGTCTTGCAGCGGGACCCAGAGGGACGCACCACGCGCTGGACGCGCGACGTGCGCCGGCGGATCCTGACCGAGACCGACGGCGCCGGCGCTACCAGCACCTACACCTACGACGGCAACGGCAACAAGCGGAGCACGCGGCGCCCCGAAGGGGCCACCTGGGGGCGCGACTACGACGACGCCGGCCGCCTCGTCCGCCTCACCAACGGTGCCGGGGACACGACCGAGTACGGCTACGATGGCAACGGCAACCGCACCTCGGTCACCGACGGCCGAACCAGGCTGACCCAGTTCGAGTTCGACGCCCTCAACCGGATGACGGCCCTGGTCTACCCGGATGGCGCCCGTGAGGAGCGGGTGCTCGACGGCGCTGGCAATGTTCTCGAGCTGCACACCCCGAAGGGCCAGGTGGCGACCTTCACCTACGACGGTCTCAACCGCCCCACGGCCTCCGCCTACACCCCGGCCCTGCCGTCGGTCGGCGATGATCTGCTGAGCCGTAGCCGCACCTACGATGGCAACGGCAACCCGCTGACGGTGGTCGACACCTACTCGGGCGCCACCGGCACCCGCACCACGACCGCGACCTTTGACGACTTCGACCGCCTGGCCGCGATCACCAACGGCGACGGCAAGGCGCTGAGCTACTCCTACGACGCCAACGGCAACCGCACGCAGCTGCGCGACCCGGACAACCGCCTGACCACCTACACCTACGACGCCAACAACCGCTTGACCTCGGTCACGGTGCCGCTCTCCGGGGTGTCGCAGTACGAGTACTTCCGCAACAGCCTGCTCAAGCGCCTCGTTTATCCGAACGGCACCGAAGCCCGCTACACCTACGACCTGGCCAACCGGGTGGCGACGATCGACAACAAACAGGGCGCCGCGGTGGTCTCGAGCTACACCTACGGCTACGACGGCAATGGCAATCGCACCCAGCAGGTGGAGGTCAACGGCGCTGCCGCCGAAACCACCACCTACCAGTTCGACGACGCCGATCGGCTGGCCGGGGTGGACTACCCCGACCAGCGTGTTCGCTACACCTACGACGAGGTGGGCAACCGGCTGAGCGAGAACGCCGAGGACCTGGCGACGAACCCCTTGGTGGCCAAGTCCTTCACCTACGACGACCGCAATCGGCTGACCCGGGTCGACGACCTGATCGACGGCAGCGAGACCGCCACCTACGGCTACGACGCCAACGGCAACCAGACCTCGAAGACGCTGGGCGGGTTGACCGACTCCTTCTTCTACGACAACCGCGACCAGCTGGTCGAGGTCCAGCACGACGGTGTGCTGGCCGGTCGTTACCTCTACGATCACAACGGCTTGCGGGTCAAGAAGGCGGGCAGCGGGCAGGACCTGCGCTACGTCTATGACGATCACAGCGTGCTGCTCGAGACCGACGGCAGCGGCAGCACCCTGGCCCGCTACGAGTACGGCCCGGACCGCCTGCTGTCGATGATCCACGCCACCGAGGGCCGGCAGTTCTACCTCTTCGACGCCCTCAAGAGCGTCGTCAACCTCACCAAGCCCGACGGCACCGTGCAGGCGCGCTACCGCTACGACGCCTGGGGCAACCCGCGTTCCACCGTGGGTGCCAGCTTCAACCCCTTCGGCTTCACCAGCCAGGAGCGCGACGCGGAGAGCGGCCTCTACTACTTCAAGGCCCGCTACTACGATCCGACGATCGGTCGTTTCCTCAGTCAGGACCCGGCGAAGGGCGACGCCAACAGCCCGCCGTCTCTCCACAAGTACCTCTACGCCAACGCCAACCCGACGGCGTTCATCGACCCGACCGGCCTCTACGCCGAGTCCGGGCACTACTACACGGTCTACTACGTGGCGCTGAAGGCCGGCTACTCGGTGGAGAACGCTCAGAAGCTCGCCTACTTCACCCAGCTGCCGGACGAGGTCGCCCGCCTCGACGCCATCGCGGCCCAGGGCAACTACCTCCTCGCCCTCGGCGGCGCCGCGCAGGCGGACGCCGACCTGGCGCGGATGGGCCGGGAGAGCAACATCGCCGGCGAGATCCGCCAGGAGAGGACGACGATCCAACAGACCTTCCACTCCTTGACCGGCAACCGCAACGCCGATGAGGAGACCCGCGCCACCATCACGGCGATCCGCGGTGCCGGCTCCGACCTGGCGACGACCGGTCTGTTGCTGCACCGTCTCGCCGACACCTTCGCCCACCGTGAGATCGACAACGACAAGGCGGTCTACGCCACCGGCTTCGGCCATGCCGGCGACGGTGTGTCCCCGGACAAGGTGCTGCGTCGGCCCGACATCTACCTCGACTACGTGCGGACGCTCTACAGCGTGCTGGCGGAGAAGAATGGCCGGACCTACTTCCAGCGCCGCGACGATCTGGCCGCGCTGGCGCCGTTGGGGAGCTCGGAGGGAGCGCTGCCGAAGAACTCCGGTCGCGACCTCACGCGGCCCGTCGGCCGAGAGGGCGGCGGTGCGGCGAGCAGCAACCAGCAGGCCATCCAGGACGAGGTGCAGTCGATCATCCGGGCCTGGGTCCGCGAAGGCAAGCAGTACTACTACAAGTCGAACGGCCAGGCGGCCGTGCGGCTCAACTTCGAGGAGACCGTCACCCGCTGTGCGACCGACGACCGTTGCCTCGAGAAGGCCTTCCAGCTGCACATCAAGCGGCAGGTGCAGGCCGCCGGTGGCGACGTCGGATACGTCCCCGAGGAGAAGGAGGTCGGAGGGCTGTTCGGCTACGGCATCCTTTGGGGCAAGGACTACGACGAGTCGCTGAAGGAGCTCAAGAAGGAGTCGCGGGTGCCGAGCGTCAAGACCGACCCCGCCTACACCGAGCAGAACGTCCAGCAGGCGGTGGACCAGGCCATCCGGCTGGTGCAGCAGGCCCGTTCGCAGCAGCAGCGGGCGACCGGGATCGTCGTCGAGCCGAAGAACGAGGGCGCCGAGCACATCGAGCCCACCAAGTCCCAGGAGGAGGAGTAGGCGGCGGGCTCGCCCCGCCGCCGGACAGGACGATGATGCGAGCGATCTTGCGGGCCGCCACGGTGGTGCTTTTTCTGGGCGTCATCGCCCTCGGTGGCAGCGGTGGCGGCTTCATCGCCCAGTTCCTGCTCGCCGGGCCGCGAGGAGTGCTGCCTGTCTTCTGGTGGCTGGCCGTCGTCGGGCTGGTGATCCTTGGGCTCGGCTGGGTGCCGCCCTTGCGGCGCTGGTCCGGCACCTCGGACGTCCTCGGCGCCGCGCTGCTGATCCTCGCGATCCTCGAGCTGGGAAGGGCCATCGAGGGGCTCCGCTTGGTGCTCCTCACCGGCGCGCCCTGCATGATCGCCGCCCTGCTGCTGACCTGGCGGGTGCTGCGGGAAACGCCGCCGGCCTAGCCTGGTCCTAGGTCACCGGCTGCATCGGCCGGAGGTGGATGTCCGTCACCTCGGCGGTGCGCGGCAGGGTGAGGGCGCGGGCCACCTCGGCGGCGACCTCGCTCGGCTGCAAGAAGAGGCTCGGCTCGTAGTCCTTGCCCTCGAAGCGCCGGACCTCCTCCTGCATGGCGCTCGCCGTGCGGCCGGGAAAGACCGACAACACCCGTACCCCGGAGCGGTTCACCTCGTCGCGCAGGGCGTCGGCGAGAGCGCGCAGCGCTGCCTTCGAGGCCGCGTAGGCGCCGATCCGCGCCCGCGGTGCCGGCGCCGCGCTCGAGTTGATGAAGACGATCTGGCCCCGGCGGGACTCCAGGCCCGGCAGCAGCAGCTGGGTGAGCAGGTAGGGCACCCGCGTGTTGATGCGCAGCAGGCGGTCGAGCTCGTCGACGGGCGCCTCGGCGAGGCGCCCCGCGGCGAACGCCCCGGCTGAGTGGACGAGGATGTCGAGCGCACCGTAGCTGCCCTTGATCCGTGCCGCCAGCCGGCGCACCTTGGCGTCGTCCGTGAGATCGAGGGGCTGCACGTCGATCTCCGGCGAGCGGCCCCGCAGGTCCTCGGCCAGCGCGTGGAGCTTGTCGGCGTCCCGGCCGACGAGGATGAGCCGGGCTCCGTGGTCAGCCAGCGCCTCGGCGATGGCCTTGCCGATGGCGCCCGAGGCGCCGGTGACGAGGGCGATCTGATCGCGAAGCTCTTCCATGGTGGGCTCCTGCGGAGGAAGGATCAGGGTTTCGTCGCGGCTGCGGCGGCCGGCTCGTCGAGCCTGGCGAGGAGGCCGGCAGCGGCGAGCTCGTCTGCTGCCTGGCGCAGCCGCCCGATGGCGATGCCGGAGCGCTCCGCGATGTCGAGCAGGGTCGCGCTGCCATCCGACTGATTGAGCACCCAGAGGAGGGCGAGCTCGCGGTCCTTGGCCGAGCCGCCGCCGATGGCGCCGTAGAGGCCCCGCCGGCCGAGCTGCGGCTCGCCGTAGGGCGAGAGATTGCGGTAGCGGCCGTCCGCTTCGAGCGCAGCGAGCACTTCGAGGTAGAGCCGCAGCGAGCCGGCGAGATGCTGCGGGCGAACCAGCGAGAGGTCGTCGGCCGAGGTGTGGTACTCGGGGTAGCGGCCCCAGGGTGTGCGGGTGAGCGAGCCCACGGCGAGGTCGAAGCCCGGCGAGCAGTACTGCCGCTCGTCGTAACCGAAGGGCACGAAATCCATCACCTCGTACGGCTCGCCCCGTGCTCGCAGCACGTGCTCCACGGTGCGGTCGATCCAGGTGCGGCCGCGGCGGCTGCGCTTGTAGTGGAAGGCCCCGCCGTCGCCGAGGTTGGCGGCCACCAGTCCGGCGGCGATCCGGCCGACGTCGTCCCGGTGCAGGGCGAGCCAGGTCAGCGAGCCGATGGTGCCGGGGATGAACAGGAAGCGGTAGCTCAGCCGGTGCTCGGCCTGGCGCAGCAGGGCCGCGAGGTGCAGCATCACGGCGAGGCCCGAGAGGTTGTCGTTGGCGAGCGAGGGGTGGCAGAGGTGGGTCGAGAGCAGCACCTCGTGCTCGCTCGCCCCGGCGAGCAGGCTCTCGGCGAGAGTCAGGGCGCCGGCAGCGAGCGTGGCATCGATCCGCACCTCGTACTCGCCCTCAGGCAGGCTCTCGCGCAGCCGATGCGGCAGGCAGAAGCCCCAGGCCTCGCGGTAGTAGGAGGTGCGGTAGGGGATGAGGTCGGGCTGTTCGGGCAGCGAGAAGAGGTGGGCGTCGAGCTCGGCGCGCGAGAGCCGGGCGGCGACCGGCACGCTGTAACCCAGGACGTGCAGGTTGTGGGCGCGGGCATCGACCACGATACGGCCGTCCGGGCCCTTGATCCAGGCCGCGCGGAGGTTCCATTCGCGGGGCACCTCCCAGTCGAGGACGGGAGTGCCCGTCGGCACCTCGGTGACGGCGAGGGGCACGACCTCCTGGGCCAGGGCGAGCGTCTGGCGCACGCCGTCCCCGGTCAGGCTGCGCGGTAGCGGATAGGCGCGGGCGATCCACGCCTGCATCGCCTCGCCCTGGGCCGCCCAATCGGTCTCGGCCAGCAGTTCGTGGAGCTTCAAGGCACCTCCGCCGCGAACGCCGGCCAGCCGAGGTCCCGCTCGGAGATCATGCTCACCGCGAGCGGCCAGAGGATGCCGAAGGCAGGGTCGTCGAAACGGTAGCCACGGCCGGCCGCGGGCTCGTAGAAGGCACTGATCAGGTAGTTCACCTCGGTGTCGTCGGCGAGGGTCTGGAAGCCGTGAGCGAAGCCCGGCGGCACGTAGAGCTGGGCGCCGTTGTCGGCCGAGAGCGTCAAGGCGAGGTACCGGCCGCGGGTGGGGGAGCCCGGCCGCAGGTCGACGATCACGTCGTGGATGGCGCCGCGGCCCACCCGCACCAGCTTGGCCTCGGCGTGGGGTTCGGCCTGGAAGTGCAGGCCGCGCAAGGTACCTGCCTTGGCGTTCCAGGAGAGGCTCGCCTGCGCCACGCCGGTCTCGAGGCCGTGGGCCGCCATCTCCCGCTGGCAGAAAGTGCGCGCGAAGTGGCCGCGCTCGTCGGCGTGGCGCTCGGGCTCGAGGAGGAAGGCGCCGGCCAGCGGCAGCTCACGGAAGATCACGGCGCGACTCTACCAACGCCGGCCGGTCCGCGGCTCAGGCGAGCACCTCGAGGGCCGGCACCGCGACCACGAAGCGGCCGCCCCAGCTGCGGACATCGGCCATCTGGCGGGCGATCTCGTCCTTGAGGTTCCACGGCAGGATGAGCACGTAGTCCGGGCGGTCGGCGCGGATGCGGTCGGGGCCATGGATCGGCAGACGCACGCCGGGCAGGAAGTGGCCCTGCTTGTGGGGCGAGAGGTCGACCGTGTAGGCGAGGAGGTCGGCGCGCACCCCGCAATAGTTGAGGAGGGTGTTGCCCTTGGCGGGCGCACCGTAGCCCACCACCGTCTTGCCCGCCTCCTGGGCAGCGAGGAGGAAGCGGAGGAGGTCTCTCTTGACCTTCTCGACCTGGCGGCCGTAGCCCTGGTAGGCGGCGAGCGAGCCCAGTCCGGCCGCCTCCTCACGGGCCAGGAGTGCGGCGACCGCCGGACCCGGCGCCGCCGCGCCGGCGTGCTGCACGAACAGGCGCAGTGAGCCGCCGTGCGTCGGCAGCTCCTCGACGTCCGCCACGGCCAGGCCATGGCGGTCGAAGACGGGGCCGAGCGCCAGCAGCGAAAAGTACGAGTAGTGCTCGTGGTAGATGGTGTCGAACTGGTTTTCCGCCATCAGCCGCAGCAGGTGGGGGAACTCGAGCGTGATGGTGCCCTGGGGCGCGAGCAGCGCGGCGAGGCCGGCGACGAAGTCGTTCAAATCCGGCACGTGGGCGAGCACGTTGTTGCCGATCAGCAGGTCGGCCCGGCGGCCCTCGGCGGCGAGGGCCCGCGCCGTCTCGCGGCCGAAGAAGCGCACCACGGTGGGGATGCCCTTGGCCTCGGCAGCGGCAGCGACGTTGGCCGCCGGCTCGACACCGAGCACGGGTACGCCGCGCGCCTGGAAGTATTGCAGCAGGTAGCCGTCGTTCGAGGCCACCTCGACGACGCTCGCGGTGGGCCCTAGACGGAAGCGCCCACAGGCCATCTCGACGTAGCGTTCGGCGTGCAAGAGCCAGCTCTCGGAGAAGGACGAGAAGTAGGCGTAGTCGCTGAAGATCTCCTGCGGTCGCTCCGCTTCCGGCAGCTGTACCAGCCAGCAGCGCTCACAGACGTAGACGCAGAGGGGCAGGTAGGTCTCGGCCGCCAGCAGGGCTGCCGGCTCGAGGTAGGAGTTGGCGAGCGGCGAGGTGCCGAGGTCGACGAAGACGTGCGTCAAGGGGCTGGCGCAGGAACGGCAGACGAGGCTCGCCATCGCTCACCAGGTCTTCCACGGCGGGTTCGGCTGGCGCCAGACCTCGTTCAGGTGCAAGTAGTCGCGGTAGGTGTCCATGGGGTGCCAGTAGCCCTCGTGGAGGTAGACCGAGAGCTCGCCGTCGCGGGCGAGGTGGCGCAGGGGATCGTGCTCCAAGAAGAGCTGCGGATCGTCGTTCAGGTAGCGGAAGACCTCGCGTTGAAAGACGAAGAAGCCGCCGCTGACCACCCCCTCGGCGAGGGTGGGCTTCTCGTTGAACTCCATGACCTTGCCGTCCTCGACCCGCATCTCGCCGTAGCGCGAGGTGGGATGGACGCCGGTGACCGTGGCGAGGCGCCCCTCGCGGTAGTGGAAGTCGAGCAGCGCGCCGATGTCGACGTTGCCCACGGCGTCGCCGTAGGTGAAGCAGAAGGTGGGGCAGTCGAGGTACTGGCTCACCCGCCACAGGCGGCCGCCTGTGGCCGTCTCGGCGCCGGTCTCGGCGAGGGTCACCCGCCAGCTCTCATCACCCCGGCGGTTGTGGTACTCGATCGGTGAGCGGCCGTCCATCGAGAGCGTGAAGTCCCGGTGCATCTCGTGGTAGCGCAGGAAGTACTGTTTGATCTCCCAGCCCAGGTAGCCCAGGCAGAGGACGAAGCGGTCCAGCCCGTGGCAGCTGTAGATCTTCATGATGTGCCAAAGGATCGGCTGCTCGCCGATCTCGACCATCGGCTTGGGGCGGTAGCCGGTCTCCTCGCGGAGGCGCGTGCCCTTGCCTCCGCAGAGGATGACGACGGGCACTTCGTGCGGCGCGGGGCGCTGGCTCATCGGCTGGGGTCCTGTCTCGAAGACGGTCGCTTGGGCGCGCCGGCGTGGCCGGCACGAGCCAGCGCATTATCCCCGCGCCACGCCGCGCCCCGCAAGGCGCCGGTACCGGCCTCCGTCTGCGGCCTTGCCCCGCCCTCGGCCTTGCGCGAGAATGGCCGCCCGCCTGCCGCCAGCCCAATGCGATGATCGACCCCACGACGCCGAAGACCTTGCCGCAGAGCGAGGAGTCCGAGCGGGCGGTGCTCGCGGCGGTGATGCTCGACCCGCGCCTGCTGGCCACCGTCACCGGCCGGCTGGTGGCCGGCGATTTCTACTCCGAGCGCCATCAGCTGCTCTTCCAGGCGATGGTCGACCTGCAGACGGAGCAGGTCGAGATCGACTTGCGGACCGTGCAGGCGCGGCTCGAGCAGCGAGCGTCGCTCGAGAAGGTGGGGGGCATCGCTTACCTCGCCGGGCTCGACGTCGACTTGCCCGATCTCGGCCGGGTGGATGCCTACGTCGAGATCGTCAAGGAGCGCTCGATCCGCCGCCGGCTGATCCAGGCCTCGAGCGAGATCATCCGCGACTGCCTGGACGGCGGCCTGGAAGCGGCGGCCGCCCTCGGACGCGCCGAGCAGGCCATCCTCGGCCTCGGCGAGGAGGCGATCCAGCGCGGCTTCGTGGTCATCGGCAGCATCCTCGAAGAGACCCTGGAGGAGATCGAGGAGCGCCCCGGCTCGGCGATCCTCGGCGTGCCGAGCGGTTTCCTCGACCTCGACCGCATCACCCACGGCCTCAACCGCGGCAACCTGATCATCCTGGCCGGCCGCCCCGGCATGGGCAAGACCAGCTTCGCCCTGAACGTCGCTCAGCACGTGGCGATCCGCGAACGCAAGGGCGTCGGCGTCTTCTCGCTCGAGATGAGCCAGCAGGAGCTCGCCCTGCGCATCCTCTGCTCGGAGGCGGACATCTCCTTCAGCCGCCTGCGCTCCGGCCACCTCTCGCAGGGGCAGTGGAACCAGGTGATGAAGACGGTGCGCGGCATGGCCGGGGCACCCCTCTTCATCGACGACTCGCCCTCGCCCACCCTTCTCGAGGTGGCCTCCAAGGCCCGTCGCCTGAAGGCCGAGAAGGGCCTCGAGCTGCTGGTCGTCGATTACCTGCAGCTGATGCAGGCCGGCGGGCGCTACGAGAACCGCAACCTCGAGGTCTCGGCGATCAGCCGGGGCTTGAAGCAGCTCGCCAAGGAGCTCGACTTGCCGGTGATCGCCCTCTCGCAGCTCTCCCGGCAACCCGAGCGGCGGGGCAGCGACCACCGGCCCCAGCTCGCCGACTTGCGAGAGAGCGGCAGCATCGAGCAAGATGCCGACCTCGTGGCCTTCATCTACCGCGACGAGGTCTACAACCGCGACGATCCTGACAACCAGGGCCTGGCCGAGTTGATCATCGCCAAGCACCGTAACGGCGAGACCGGGACGGTCGATCTGGTCTTCCTCGGCGAGACGACGACGTTCAAGAACCGGGACCGCCATGGCTACGGCGGTGGCGCCTCCGAGGCCCCCTTTTAGCCACGACCACCGCGACCATGGCTCTCGCTCCTGCACCGCCCGTGACCCGACCGAGCGATGGCCGCGGCCTCGCCGGCGGCCTGCGCCACTTCTTCGAGGAGCTGGGACGGTTCTGGATCGTCCTCTGGCGGGTGCTCGCCTGGACGCCGCGCCGCCCTTGGGACCTGCGTGAGCTGTTGCGCCAGATGGTGCGGGTGGGCATCCAGTCGATGCCGGTGCTGCTGCTGACCTCGACCTTCACCGGCATGGTGATGGCGCTGCAGATCTTTAGCGTCCTGCGCCGTTTCGGCGCCGAGGCCTACGTCGGCTCGATCGTCGCCCTGTCGATGGTGCGCGAGCTCTCCTGCGTCCTCGGCGGGTTGATCGTCGCCGGGCGCTGCGGCTCGGCGATGGCGGCGGAGCTCGGCAGCATGCGGGTCACCGAGCAGATCGACGCCCTGGAGGTGATGGCGACCGATCCCATCCACTACCTGATGGTGCCGCGGGTGTGGGCGACGACGATCACCCTGCCGATGCTCATCCTGCTCGGCGATTGGGTGGGGATCTGGGGCGGTTATCTGGTGGCGGTGGTGCTGATGGGCGCCAACCCGGTGAGCTACCTCGAGAACACCTACCGCTACATGGACTTCAACGATCTCTTCTCAGGTCTGATCAAGGCGGCCGTCTTCGGCATGCTGATCGCCGTCATCGGCTGCCAGAAGGGCTACTTCACGACCGGTGGTGCCGACGGTGTCGGCCGCTCGACGACGGCCGCCGTGGTGCTGGCCTCGATGGCGATCCTGATCTCGGACTTCTTCCTGACCAAGCTGCTCTTCTGATGAGCGAGCCCACCACCACCGAGGAAGTCAAGATCCGCCTGCGCGACGTCCACAAGGCGTTCGGGCAGAGAGTGGTCCTCGCCGGCCTCGATCTCGACGTCCGGCGCGGCGAGTCGCTGGTGATCATCGGCGGCTCAGGCACCGGCAAGAGCGTGCTGCTCAAGCACATCATTGGGCTCATCAAGCCGGACAGCGGTCTCGTCGAGGTCGACGGGGTGGACATCAACAGCCTCGACTACCGCGAGATCACTGACTTCCGGCGCCGCTTCGGTATGGCCTTCCAGGAAGGGGCGCTCTTCGATTCGATGACGGTGGCGGAGAACGTCGGCTTCGCCCTGCGCCGCCATTCCAAGCTCTCGCGGCCGGCGATCGCCGAGCGGGTGGCGGAGTGCCTGGCGATGGTCCGCCTCGAGGGCGTCGAGGCGAAGTTGCCGTCCCAGCTCTCGGGCGGCATGCGGCGGCGGGTGGGCTTCGCACGGGCGATCGCCCTCGAGCCGGACATCTTGCTCTTCGACGAGCCGACCACCGGCCTCGACCCGGTGACCACGGCGCAGATCGACGAGGTGATCAACGAGCTCCGTGAGGGGCTGCACACGACTACCGTGACGATCACCCACGACATGAAGAGCGCCTTCCGCATCGCCGACCGCGTGGGCATGCTCTATCAGGGCAAGGTGGCGGCGATCGCCGACCCGGACCGCTTCCAGCAGCTCGACGATCCGATCGTCCAGCAATTCATCCACGGCAGCGCGGAGGGACCGCTCACCGAGCCAGCGCCCGTCGCCACCAGGCCCGGCTGAGACGGGCGGCCGAGAAGAAGAGGGCTCCAGCATGTCGCAAGCGATCAAGGTCGGTGCTTTCGCCGCCATCGTTCTCGTGGTCCTCGGTATCTTCGTCCTGAAGATCGAGGACCTCCAGCTCTTCGCCCCCAAGGGACAGCGCGTGGATGCCGTCTTCGACAGCGTCGCCGGCCTCGACGACAAGGCGGCGGTGCGGGTAGCGGGCGTCCGCGTGGGGCGGGTCGACGGTGTCGGCCTGGCGGGCCAGCGGGCGCGGGTCACCTTGCTGCTCGAAGAGCCCGTCACCCTGACGGAGGGCAGCCGGGCGGCGATCGCCAGCTCCGGGCTGCTGGGGGACAAGTACGTCGAGCTCATCTTGGGGCCGGCCTCGGCGCCGCCCCTGCCGCCCGGGGCGGTCCTCGAGGGGACCACCCCGGTTTCTCTCGATCAGGCGATCGCCCGCCTCGACGCCGTGGGGCAAAACATTCAGTCGATCACCGGCTCGCTGGCCGGCGGTGGCGAGGGTGGCGGCCAGATCTCCCGCCTGCTCGACAACCTCGAAGCGATCAGCGCCGACCTGCGCATGCTGATCGCTGCCAACCGCGACGAGGTCTCGGCCACGCTGTCGAACTTCCGCGCCGCGAGCTCGACCCTCGCTCAGCAGCTGCCGCAGCTGGCCGACCGGCTGGACAGCGTGCTCGCGGAGATCGGCGGCGTGGTCAAGGACAACCGTAGCTCGCTACAGGCGAGCCTCGGCAACATCGAGCGGATCACCGCCGGCCTCGAGCCTGCCGTCGCCGATCTCAAGACGATCTCCGGCCGGCTCGCCAACGGCGAGGGGACGATCGGCAAGCTGCTGACCAGCAACGAGGCGCACGACCAGCTGGTTGCCACCCTGGGGACGATCAAGACCGGGGTCGACAGCCTCGGCGAGACGCTGGGTGCGGCCCAGAAGATCAAGCTCGACCTCGGCATGGAGGGCTTCTACCTGCCGCGGACCGACGAGAGTCAGGCCGCCTTCCAGGTCGACGTGCGCACCCGTAGCGACTGGCTCTACCGCTTCGGCGTGGTCAACCCGGCGCAGGGCGTGGAGAAGTCGAAGACGCAGCAGATCATCACCACGCTCCCCGACGGCACGGTCGAGACGACGACCATCGACACCCTGACCACCGAGGACAATCAGCTGCGGATCTCAGCCCTGCTGGGCGCCCAGCTGCCGTATCGGCTCAAGGTCCACACCGGGGTGATCGAGAGCAAGTTCGGGCTGGAGGTCGAGCGCTCTGCCCTCGAGGACCGCCTTTGGTTCGCCCTCGAAGCCTACGACTTCAGCCGCAAGGGCGACCTCAAGCCCCACCTGCGCTTCTCGACCCGCTACCGCTTGCACCCGAACATCTACGTGATGGGCGGCTACGACGACCCGCTCAACAGCGACCGCGGCTCGCTCTTCCTCGGCGCCGGCATCCGCTGGCAGGACGACGACCTCAAGTACCTGCTGGGCTCGGTGCCGAAGTTCTAGGCAGGGTCGGCCTGAACCGCCAAGAGGCTGGGCGGGTTTGACGCCCAGAAGGGCAGGGCCGGTTTGCGACCGGCCCCGCCCTACAACACAGGATCGCGACCGGTGATCCGGCGGAAGGCCGCGAGGTAGCGGTCGCGGGTGCCGGCAACCACCTCCGGGGGCAAGGTGGGCGGCGGCGAGCTCTTGTCCCAGTCGGTGGTGTCGAGCCAGTTGCGGACGAACTGCTTGTCGAACGAGACAGGCTCCTCGCCGGGCTGCCAGCGGGCCGCATCCCAGTAGCGCGAGGAGTCCGGGGTCAGCACCTCGTCGATCAGGATCACCTCGCCGGCCAGCTGCCCAAACTCGAACTTGGTATCGGCGAGGAGCAGGCCGCAGTGGGCGGCGTGCTCGGCGCCGGCAGCGTAAAGGCTGAGCGTCAGCTCGCGTAGCTGCTCGGCGAGCGCCGAGCCCACGCCGTCGCTCATCACCTTGAAGCTGACGTTCTCGTCGTGCCCTTCCTCGGCCTTGGTGGCGGGGGTGAAGATCGGCTCCGGCAAGCGGCTCGCGCGTTCGAGGCCGTCGGGGAGGTCGATACCGCAGACTGAGCGCGAGCGGCGGTACTCACGAAAACCGCTGCCCGCCAGATAGCCCCGCGCCACGCACTCAAAGGGCACGACCTGCGTCTTCTTGACCAGCACGGCGCGCCCGCGCAGCAGGTCACGATGGGGCGTGAGGCTCGCCGGGAAGTCCTCCGGCTCGGTGGCCAGCAGGTGGTTGGGCACCACGCCAGCGAGCTTGCCGAACCAGAAGTTCGACAGCTGGTTGAGGATCTTGCCCTTGTCTGGGATCCCGGGCTGTAGCACGTGGTCGTAGGCCGAAAGCCGGTCGGTGGCGACGATCAGCAGCTCCTGGCCGAGGTCGTAGACGTCGCGGACCTTGCCGCGCTTGGGCGGGGGGAGGTTGGCGAGCTTGGTTTCCCAGATGGTGTCCATCCTGCGCGGTCTCCGTGCGAGCGTTCGCTGGCGGTCAGAAGGGTGCCACGCGGGCCTCAGCGCGCCTCGCGCCTGGCCGGCGCGGGGGCAGGAGTGCTCGCGAGCTTTTCGATGGCGGCGAGGAGGCGGTTCTCGGGCAGCGCGGTGAGCGCTCCCACCTCGAGGTCGAGGCCGTCGACGATCTCGTAGACGGGCAGGTCGTCGAGGCCCTTGAGGTGGGCGATCCCCAGGCGGCGGGCGCCGACGAAGAGCTGCCCTTCCTGGTCCGGCAGGGCGACCACCACGTAGGGCCGTCCCACCAGCTCGCCGCGATGGCAGCTCACCTCGCCCAAAGCGTCGCTCAGCTGCAGGACGAACTCTTCGGTGGCGACGATGCCCTCGTTGATCAACGAGCCGTTGCGGTTGATGTAGGCGAAGAAGGCCCGCGACTGCTCCTGCTGGTCGACGACATCGAGATTGCGGCCGGCCAGAGGGCCGAAGAACTTCTCGACCGTCGCCGGCGGATAGCCGTAGTTGACCAGGACGTTCTTGATCTCGGCGATCTCCTCCGTGCTCTTGCCCGAGGTGAGGCGCGACAGCTCGACGACGCCGTGGCCAAAGAACTCGTAGCGGTCGGGCTCGCCGCTCGCCGCGTCGGAGATCGGGAAGAGGCGGTAGTGGCCGAAGTTGAGGCCGATCCGCATGCCCTGGTCGAAGGGCAAGCCGTCGCGCAGGGCGCGGCGGTAGAGGCGCTGCAGATGGATGGCGCAGAGCAGGAGGTTGAGCGGCTGCCGGGAGGTGTAGAAGGCGCCGTCGCCCAGGTACTTCTCGAGTTGCAGGCGGTAGGTGCCCGCCAGACGGTTCATCTGGCGCTGGAAGCGGAACATCTGGCGGAACGACTTCTCCTGCACGTCGGTGCCGGCCCGCCGCAGGTGCGAGACGACGGCCGAGAACTCGCTGATGTCGTAGATCAGCCCGAAGCGATGGATCAGCGGGTCGATCACCGAGGGCGACATGAAGTCGAGCGGCCGGGTGGCGGGGGAGAGGGTGATGAACCGCTGGCCCACCCAGGTGCGGTCGAGGCCGCCGGCGCGGAAGATCAGGCGGCCACCCTCCTGGCGCACCGGCAAGACGAGGCGCCGCAGAGCGTTGAGGAGCTCGAACTCCTTGAGCCGCCACAAGAGCTGTTCCCACACCTCGACCTGGCGTGGGCTCAGCAGGTTGCGAGCATCGTAGGTCTCGCGGCTGGTGAGGAAGGTCACGTACCGCGGCCGGTAGAGCATACGGCGCGGCGGCGCGCCAGGCTCGACGCCGAGGATCTGGCTGGCCATGGCGCGAAGCCGGAAGTCGTCGCCGATCTCCTGCGCGTGCCACTCCGCCAGGCGCTCGAAGCGTTGCCGGAAGTCCTTGGGATCGAGCCCGGTGACCACCGAAAGATAGCCGTTGAGCTCGCCCAGGTCCGAGCTCACGTGCTCCTCGGTGAAGGCCAGGACGTTGTCGAACATCCGCTTGAGCAGGCGAGGCAGGGTGGGCTCGGCGTCCTCGTCGAGCTCGCTGGCGAGGCGGCTCATCAGCGCCAGGACGGCGGCGCCCACCTGTTCGCGATACTTCTCGAAGACGCGGTAGCGGACCTGTTCACCGAAACGCTTGCCGAGCTCGGCGTCCTGGCGCACCAGGCGCTTGCCGGCGTCGCGCAGGCGGCGGGCGACGTCCATCGAATGGTGCAGCCAGAACAGGGCGGGAAAATGGCGCCCGTAGCTCGACAGCATCGAGTGCTCGAGGGCGATCCCGAGGAGGCGCAAGTACCGCTCCCGGCAGGCGAGATAGGTGCTGCGCGAGAACGGCTCGCGGCGCAGCGCGTTGAGCTGGGCCACCTCCTCGGCCTCGAGGTAGGACTCGAGAGCGTCGCGCAGCTCCTGGTAGTGGTCGCTGAGGAGGACGGGGAAGCCATGAAAGGGGGTCGCCGTCTCGTCCTCGAGGTAGATCGGGTAAGGCACCGGCAGCTCGGTGAGGCCGTTCGGGAACAGCGTCTGGATCTCGACCGCTCCGGGGTCGAGGAAGCTGAACGGGCCGGTGAGGAGTTGGGCGAGTGGCTGCGTCGTCATCGCGGGTACAGTGCCATCTGGAGGCGGAAGAGGCTATACGATACCGCCGTTCGCCAGTGCTGAGGAGCCCCTGTGGCGACCTTCCGGCAGCGCTGAGCCGGCGCGACTGACGGCGGGACATCCCGAGCCACCCCTGGGGCAGGAAGGCGCCCGACGACCTTGCTTGCGCAGCATCCAGGGCAGCCTCAGCTGCTAGAATCTCGCTCTCCAGTGCTCTGCTGGCATTGCCTTGAGGAGAAGAATGGCCATGCGTGAACCAACCCACGTCTCCCTGGCGGCCTTGGAGACCCTTGCGGCGGACCTCTTGCTGGTGGGCTGCTTCCAGGGCGAGGCGCCGCCGACGGCCGGAGCGCCGCCTGATCTCGCGTCGGCCCTCGAGCGGCTGGCGGCCCGGAGCGGGTTTCGTGGCAAAGAGAACCAACACGTCGAGACCTTGATCGGTGGCGCTTCCGGGGTCTCGGCGCTGGCCGTCCGCGGGCTCGGCAAGCGCGAGCAGCTCGACGCCGTGACGCTCCGTGGCTGGGTCTGCAGCGCCGTCGACGCCGCACGGCGCAATGGCGTCGCGCGGCTCGGCCTGCTGCTCCCGGCCCACGCCGAGACGACCGGTCCCGCCGCGGCCCAACGCCTGCTGCGCTGGGTGATGGTCTGCGGCTACCGCTACGAGTCCTACCTCACCAAGCGCGACGAGGTCGAGCTCCGCCTCGCCGAGGTCCAGTTGGTCCCTCCGGTGGGGGAGGGCGCGAACTACCAGAGCGCTCTCGCCCCGGCCACGGCGCTGGCCAAGGCGGTGATCCTGGCGCGAGAGATCGGCAATGCGCCTCCGAATGAAGCCGTGCCGGAGTGGCTGGAGAAGACGGCAGAGAGAGTGGCGGAGCACGCCGGCATGGAGCTCGAGGTGCTCGACCTCGAAGACCTCGAACGCCTGCGCATGGGAGGCATCCTCGCCGTCGGCCGCGGCTCGGCACGGCCGCCCCGCCTGCTCAAGCTGCGCTACGGCTCGAGCGGCCCGCGCGTCGCCCTGGTGGGCAAGGGCATCACTTTCGACACCGGTGGCATCTCGATCAAGCCGGCGGCCAGCATGGAAGAGATGAAGTACGACAAGTGCGGTGCGGTCACCGTGCTGGCGCTCGCCGCGTTGGTCGCCGAGCAGCGGCTCCCCGTGCAGCTGCGTGCCTACCTGCCCGTTGCCGAGAACATGCCGGACGGCGACTCCTACCGGCCGGGCGACATCATCACCTGCTACAACGGCAAGACCGTCGAGATCACCAACACCGACGCCGAGGGCCGCATGGTCCTCGCCGACGCTTTGGCCCTCGCGGTGGAGGAAGGTGCCGAGCACCTGCTCGAGTTCTCGACCCTGACCGGCGCCTGCATGGTGGCGCTGGGCCGCCATGCGGCGGGCCTCTACACCCCGGAGGATGCTCTCGCGAGCGAGCTCCTCACCGCCGCCGAGCGGGCCGGCGAGCGGCTGTGGCGCATGCCGCTGTGGCCCGAGATCGGTGAGCAGACGAAGGGCACTCACGCCGACCTCAAGAACTCGGGGGAACGCTGGGGGAGCGCCAACTTCGCGGCGGCCTTTCTCGCGCAGTTCGTCGGCAACCTCGCGCGCTGGGCCCACCTCGACATCGCCGGGCCGGCCAACACCTCCGCCGAGGGCCCCGAGGGGCTCGGGGCGACGGGATACGGCATCTCGCTCGGCTTCGACTGGATCAACAGCCTCGCCCGGCGATGAACCCTCTGCTGTCGATCCAGGGGCTCTCGGTCGGCTTTCCTGGCCGTGGCGGCTGGATCGAGGTCGTGCGGCAGGTCAGCCTCGACATCGACCGGGGCGAGATGGTGGGCCTGGTCGGCGAGTCGGGCTCCGGCAAGAGCCTGACGGCCCTCGCCGTCCTCGGCCTGCTGCCGCCGGCGGCCCAGGTGCTGGCCGGCAAGGTCCTGTTCGCCGGTGCCGACCTGCTGCAGGCCGACGAACGCCGCCTGCAGGCGGTGCGCGGTCGCCAGATCGCGATGGTCTTCCAGGAGCCCACGGCGGCGCTCAACCCGGTCTACACGGTGGGCTACCAGGTCGCCGAGGCGGTCCGCGCCCACCGCGCGGCGTCGTGGCGCGAGGCCCGGCGGCGGGCCATCGAGCTCCTCGAGCGGGTCGCCCTGCCGGATGCCGCCAGACGAGCCGGCTCCTACCCGCACCAGCTCTCGGGAGGGCAATGCCAGCGAGTGATGATCGCGATGTCGCTCGCCGCCGAGCCCAGCCTGTTGCTGGCCGATGAGCCGACCACGGCGCTCGACGTCACCGTCCAGGCCCAGATCCTCGCCCTCCTCGACGAGCTGCGCCGCGAGCTCGGGCTGGCCGTCCTGCTGATCTCCCACGACTTGGGCGTGGTGGCGCAGTGGTGCGAGCGGGTCGCGGTGCTCTACGCCGGGGAAGTCGTCGAGGAGGCCACGACGCCGGCCCTCTTCGCGGCCCCGGCTCACCCCTATACCCGGGCGCTCCTCCGCGTCAGCCCCCGGCTCGGGCATCCAGCGCCGCGCGGCGCCATGCCGACGATCGCCGGGACGGTGCCCAACCCGGCCGAGCGGCCCGCCGGCTGCGCCTTTCATCCGCGCTGCCGCGAGGCGATCGCACGCTGCCAGACGGCCGAGCCGGAGCTGCTGCAGCTTGCCGCGGGTCGCAGCACGCGCTGCTGGTTGGCGGCGGAAGGCGCTGGGGCGGCGAGCCTCACCGCTGAGGAGGTGCCGTGAGCGCCCCCTTGCTCCGGGCACAAGGCCTGCGGAAGGTCTACAGCACGCGGACGGGCCTCTGGTCGCGCGCCAAGCCGCAGCCGCCGGCCCTCGACGGGGTGGACTTGGAGGTCGCCGCCGGCGAGAGCCTGGCGATCGTCGGCGAGTCGGGGAGCGGCAAGACGACGCTCGGGCGGATCCTCGTCCGCCTGCTCGAGCCGACGGCTGGCGAGGTTTGGTTCGGCGAGCTGGTGCTGACCCGGCTGCGCGGGGAGCCGCTGCGCCGCCTGCGCCGTCATTTTCAGATGGTCTTCCAGGACCCGGTCTCCTCGCTCAACCCTCGCCTGCGGGTGGGAACGGCGATCGGCGAGCCGATCGCCGCACACGGCCTGGCCCGCGATGCCGACGAGCGCCGCCGGCGGGTCGCCACCCTCTTGGAGCAGGTCGGCCTGCCGGCGAGCGCGGCCGAGCGCTACCCGCACCAGCTCTCGGGTGGGCAGCGGCAGCGGGTCGCGATCGCCCGGGCCCTCGCCTGCGAGCCCCAGCTCTTGGTGGCGGATGAGCCCGTCTCGGCCCTTGACGTCTCGATCCAGGCCCAGATCATCAACCTGCTGGCCGACCTGCAGGGGCGGCTTGGCCTGGCCCTGGTGCTGATCTCGCACGACCTCGCCGTCGTCGAGCAGATCGCCGACCGGATCGTCGTCCTCTACCGCGGTCGGGTGGTCGAAGAGGCCGCCACGGCAACGCTGCTGGCGGCGCCGCGCCATCCCTACACCGCGCAGCTCCTCGCGGCGGTGCCGGTGGCAGAGCCAGGGCGGCGTCCGCAGCTGCCCAGCGGCGAGGTCCGCCCGGCTGGCACCGGCGGCTGTGCCTTCCGCGGCCGCTGCCCGCGGGCCGATGCGGAGTGCGATGCCGCAGCGCCGGCCCTCACGCTGGTCGCGCCGGGGCACAGGGCCGCCTGTTTCCATCCCGAGCCGGCCGCGACCCCGCCAGCCCCCGGCGTGCGATAACCTTTTGGCCGCCGCCCCGTAAGAGACCGCAGACGCGGTAAGGCGCGGCGCCGCCGAGCTCGCCCGCTCGGCCTACTCGTCGACCTCGGAGAGGATTCAAGCATGAGGCCATTTGGTACACGTCCCCAAGGGTGGGTGCGCTTCGCGGCGGCCGGCGCCCTTCTCCTGATCTGCTCCGGCTTGTCCGCCGTACCGAGTGCTGCCGCCGAGCGCGCCGTCTCGACCGCCCTCGGCGGTGAGCTGCCTTCTGCGAACCTGCGGGTGGCTGACGGCAAGATCCTGCTCACTCTCGAAGAGGCGGTCGACCTCGCGCTGCAGCGCAACCTGGGCCTGGTGATCGAGCGCTACAACCGCGAGCAGTTTCGCCTGGGCATCACCAACGCGCGCGGCATCTTCGACCTCAACCTGGCGGCTTCGAGCTCGTGGACGGACAGCGAGACCCCGACCTCGAGCCGGCTGGCCGGCGCCAGCGTGCTGCAGAGCAACAGCCAGAACTTCAACCTAAGCCTGGCGCAGCTCGATCCCTGGGGCGGTGAGACGACCCTGCAATTCAACAACACGAGGTCGGAGAGCAACAACTCCTTCTCGGCGATCAATCCGGCCTTCTCCAGCGGCCTGCAGCTGCAGTACGCCTTACCCTTGCTGCGCGGCTTCGGCACCGCCTCCACCCAGCGGGGCGTGCGGGTCGCCAAGCTGCAGGCGCAGGGCAACCTGCGGGCCTTCGAGCAGCAGCTGACCGACCTCGTCGAGCGCGTCGAGAACGCCTACTGGGACCTGGTCGAGGCCCAGAACCAGCTGGTGGTGGCCCGCGAGAGCCTCGCCCTTGCTGAAGAGCTGCACCGCCGCAACCGAGTCCAGGTCGACGTCGGCACCAAGCCGCCGCTCGAGCTGGTGCAATCGGAGGCCAACATCGCCACCCGCCGCGAGGGCATCATCCAGGCGACGACCGCCGTCGGCAACGCCGGCGATGCTCTGCGCCTTCTCCTCAACATCGACCAGGGCGCCCTCTGGGACGCTGAGGTGGTGGCCGAGACCGACCCGCGGCGGCCGCCGGCCGAGATCGACCTCGCCCGGGCCATCGAGCGCGCGCTCGCCGCGCGGCCCGAGCTGGCCGGCCAGAAGATCGAGCTCGAGCGGCTGGAGATCGAGGCGAAGTTCGCCCGCCAGCAGACCCTGCCCCGGCTCGACCTCGGCCTTGGCTACAACTTCAGTGGCGTCGGAGGCGACGTCCTGGAGGTCGACGACCAGGGCAACGTGACCGGGCGCATCAACGGCGGTTGGAACGATGCGTTCAAGCAGGTCACCAAGGCCGACTTTCCCACCTGGCAAGTGAGCCTGCAGCTGGCCTATCCGCTGCAGAACCGCACCGCGCGGGCGCAGAGCGCGATTGCGCAAGCAGACCTCGACCGTGGCAGGGTGGTGCTCACCCAGCTGCAGCAGCAGATCGTCACCGAGGTGCGCAACGCGGCACGCCAGGTGCGGGCCGCCGCCCAGCAGATCGAAGCGGCCGGCGCCTCTCGCGTGCTGCAGGAGCGCAACCTCGACGCCCAGCAGAAGCGCTACGAGAACGGCATGTCCACCAGCTTCGAGGTGACGCAGGTGCAAGAGGACTTGAGCCTCGCGAAAAGCAACGAGGTGCAGGCGATCGCCGGCTACCGGCGGGCCCTCGCCGCCTACCACCGCGCGATCGGCGATCTGTTGGGCGAGAACGGCATCACGATCGATGACCCCGGAGCGGGGGAGACGAAGAACTGACCACGTGCCTGCCCTGGCTGCTGGCCCGCCCGGCAGGGTCGTAGCCGGGCCGGGGCCCGGCACGGCCAACCGGGAGCGCGTGATTCGAGGATCGAGGCAATCGTGAAGAAGGTGATCCTGATTCTGGTCGGCATCCTCGCCCTGGCGGCGGTGGTGGTGCTCGGCCTGGCGGCGAACTTCAAGAAGAAGGGCGTCAAGGTCTATGTGGCCCGGGTCGAGGAGCAGTCGCTCACCGAGGTCGTCAAGGCGAGTGGGGAGATCAACGCTCGCGAACAGGTCAACATCTCCTCGCATGTGATCGGCAAGATTGAGAAGATCTTCGTCCGCGAAGGCGACGAGGTGGCAGCCGGGCAGCCCTTCTTGGAGCTCGAGAAGGTGGCCTTCAAGGCGGCGCGCGATGATTGGGAGGCTCGCCTGCAGATGGCCAACAACGAGGTCGAGCAGGCGAAGATCGAGCTGGCCGACAGTGAGATCCGCCTCAACCGGGCTCGCCGCCTCAACCAGGAAGGGATCGTGGCGGTGGACTCGCTGCAGGCGGCCGAGCTGGCGTACAACTCGGCGAACCTGCGGCAGGTCCGCGCCCAGGAGGCGGTGATCCAGGCCAAGGCCAATCTGACCAGCGCCCAGAACGACCTCAAGAAGACGACCATCTACTCGCCCCTCGCCGGCCGCGTGGTCAGCCTGCCGGCCAAGGAAGGCGAAGTGGTGATCTCCGGGACGATCAACAACCCCGCCTCGGTGATCGCCAAGATCGCAGATCTGTCCGAGGTGCTGGCCGAGGTGGACGTCGACGAGACCGAGATCGTCAAGATCCGCCTCGGCCAAGAAGCCGCCGTCCGGGTGGATGCCCTGGCGGGCCAGGAGCTGTCGGGCAAGGTGGTCGAGATCGGCAACTCCGGGTTCAGCCGCGCCGCACAGCCGGACGTCACCTTCTTCCTCGTCAAGGTGCTGATCGACCAGCCAGATCCGGCCCTCCGGCCCGGCATGTCGGTGCGCGCCGACATCAAAACGGCCAGCGGCACCGGCAAGCCCGTGGTCCCGATCCAGGCCGTGGTGCAGCGGCCGGTCGAGAAGCCGGCCGACGCCAGCGCGACGAGCGGTAGTGAAGAGGAGGAGCCTGTCGTCTACACCTTCGAGGATGGCAAGGCGAAGCGCCACGCGGTGAGCACCGGTCTCGCCGACGAGACGCATGTCGAGGTCCTCTCGGGCCTGACCGTGGGCCAGCAGGTGATCACCGGCCCCTACCGCGCCCTCAAAGACCTCAAGGACGGCGCAGCGGTTGAGATCCGCACGCAGAAGTCCGATGATGCGAAGGATGACGAGGCCGAGGTGCAGGTCAAGGTGGAGTAGCGGGAGGGCGGCTCGCCGCTGCGGCGAGAGCGCCCGGCAGCTGGGCGAGACACGATCGAGGTCGAGGACGACGACAGCGCATGGCACTGATTGAGATCAAAGACGTAACCAAGGTCTACGACATGGGGGCGGTGCAGGTCCGCGCCTTGAACGGCATTGACCTCGCCATCGAGCAGGGTGAATACGTGGCGATCATGGGTTCATCGGGGAGCGGCAAGTCCACCCTGATGAACCTGGTGGGCTGCCTCGACACGCCAACCTCCGGGACCTACCGCCTCAACGGTACCGAGGTCGGCGGTCTTTCCGACCAGCAGCTCGCCGCCATCCGCAACAAGGAGATCGGCTTCGTTTTTCAGACCTTCAACTTGCTGCCTCGAACGAGCGCCCTGCACAACGTCGAGCTGCCGCTGATCTATGCCGGCATCTCGCGCAGCGAGCGGCGCAAGAAGGCCCTCGAGGCTTTGCAACGGGTGGGACTGGGCGATCGCGTCGACCATCAGCCCAACGAGCTCTCGGGGGGGCAGCGCCAGCGGGTCGCCGTGGCGCGCGCCTTGGTCAACGGACCCTCGATCTTGCTGGCCGACGAGCCGACGGGTAACCTCGACTCGAAGACCTCCGAGGAGATCATGCAGCTGTTCAATGAGCTGCACACCGGCGGCAATACCGTCATCCTGGTGACCCATGAGCCGGACATCGCCGCCTACGCCCGCCGGCAGGTCGTGCTGAAGGACGGCAAGGTCCTGCTCGACCAGCAGCTTCCGGCGCGGACGCCCGGCGTCGCGCCGTCGGCCCGCTGAGGCGAGGCAGGGAAGACCATGGCACTCGCCGAGAACTTCGCCATCGCGCTGCGGGCCGTCCAGGCCAACAAGCTCCGGTCGATCTTGACGACCCTGGGCATCATCATCGGCACGGCAGCGGTGATCGCCGTCGTCTCGATCGTCCAGGGCCTGCAGTACATGATCGTCGGTCAGCTGCAGGGAGTGGGGGCCACCTACGTGATGGTGATGCCGCTCCAGCAGCGTCAGGACCCGGGCTTCGTCAGCCGCCAGGTCAAGCTCACCTGGCAGGACGCGCTGGCGATCAAAGACCGGGTGCCGGGGATCCGGGCGATGACGCCAATGCTCGCTGGCAGCCTGCAGATGAAGTACCGGGACCGCCAGCACACGGCCGTGACCATCGGCACCTACGAGAATTGGCCCGACGTCAACAACCACACCGTGGATGTTGGCAGGTTCTTCTCCAAGCTCGACGTCGAGAAGCGGCGCAAGGTGGTGGTGATCGGTCGCAAGGTCGTCGAGGAGCTGCGGCTGGGCGACAACCCGGTCGGCGAGGAGATCTACGTCAGCGGCCTGCGCGCGACCGTGATCGGGATCATGGAGAAGCGCGGCCAAACGCTCGGGCAGGACGTCGACGATCTCGCCTTCCTACCCTTCGATACGGCGTTGTCGATCTTCGGCCAGCAGGCTGGAGACCAGATTCAGATCCGCCTGCAAGCCCGGACGGTGGAGGAGGTCGACCAGGTCAAAGACGGCATCACGGACCTCCTACGCCAGCGCCATCGCATCGGCAAGGACCAACAGGACGACTTCCTCGTCTTGGTGCAGGACCAGATCCTGGCGACCGTGAACACGATCCTGGGCGGCATCACCGCGGTGATCGGCGCCGTCGTCGGGGTGGCGCTCCTGGTGGGCGGCATCGGCATCATGAACATCATGCTGGTCTCGGTCACCGAGCGGACGCGAGAGATCGGCGTCCGCAAATCGGTCGGGGCCCGTCGCAAGGACGTCCTCGTCCAGTTCCTGATCGAGGCCATCACGCTCTCGTTGGTTGGCGGCGCCCTGGGGGTCGCCGCCGGCTATGCCATGGGCGCCCTCACCGTGGCCGTGATCCCCTTCGAGCTGCCGCCGGCGCACGTCCCACTATGGGCCATCGGCATCGCCTTCGGCTTCTCGACCGCGGTCGGGGTGGTCTTCGGGATCTATCCCGCAGCCAAGGCTGCCCGGCTCGACCCGATCGAGGCTTTGCGCTACGAGTGACGACCGGACCCCGAGAGGCCTCAGCGGCCTCTCGGGAGCGCAATCGGCAGCTCCTTTTGCTTGGCCCGCACACCTCCGCGTGGTAGCCTGAGAGCTTCAGGCATCGTTGCAAGTCCTCGCAACCCATACCCCACGGAGGCTCAGGGATGTTGGGCCGTCTCTTGCCAGTAGGACGCCGCGGTCGCACGCGGCCGCCCGCAGGTGCCGTCCGCCCGGCTCGCCAGCAGCTGCTCGTCGTCGGCGCCTGCCTTCTCGCCTTCCTGCCGCTGACTTTCTCCGTCCTCGCCGGCGGCTTCACGCCCCACGGCACGCAGCCACCGCTCACCAACTCGATTGTCGAGCCTTCCGGTTGTGGAGCGTGCCACGGAAACTTCCTGCCGACGCTCGAGATCGAGCCGTTCCCCAGCTGGGCCGGCTCGATGATGGCGAACGCCGCGCGTGACCCGATCTTCTGGGCGGCCGTCGACGTGGCCAACCACGACGTGCCGGGCTCCGGGGCCTTCTGCCTGCGCTGCCACGTGCCCACGGGCTATTTCGCCGGACGCACCGAGTCACCCGGAGGCACGGCCGACGGCTGTGCTCTCTTCGGCAACATCGACGAGCCCGACAACGACTTCGAAGGGCTGTCGTGCCACTACTGCCATCGCATCATGCCGAACGACAGCCCACCGCCGGGGGAGCAGTCCCGGTACTTCGAGAACGCCCAGGTGTGGATCGAGGACACGGACTGCACGGGGGCTGGTTCCGGCCCCTGCCGGCGCGGCCCCTACGACTACCCGGGCGGCGGTGACATCCCGCCTCCCCATGCCTGGAAGTACTCCGAGTACCACACCCAGGCGGATTTCTGCGCCAACTGCCACAACGTCACCAGCCCGGCGCAGACCCTGATCGACGAGACTGGGACGGACACCGGCCTACCGTACCCGATCGAGCGCACCTTCAAGGAGTGGCAGCAGAGCGACTACGCGGTCGCCGGCACCGGCTTCAAGACCTGCCAGAACTGCCACATGCCTGACTCGACGGACCCCGGCTCGTTCGCCTGCATCAACGAGCAGAACAACCGCGCCAACAACATGCCGGTGCACCGCTTCGCCGGCGGCAACACCTGGGTGCCGGCAGTGCTGCGCGGCGAGTACCCGACCCTCGGGCGCACGGCGGAGTACACCCAGACGATTGCCTGGGCCGAAGAGATGCTGCAGGACCAGGCGGCGAGCGTGCAGGTGACGGCCCCGGGAGTGGTCCTGCCAGGCCAGAACCTCAGCGTGGACGTCAAGGTCACCAACCTCTCCGGTCACAAGCTGCCGACGGGCTACACCGAGGGCCGCCGGATGTGGATCAACCTCGTGGTGCGCAACGCCAACAACCAGGTGATCTGGGAGAGCGGTGCCTACAACACCGCGACCGGCAGCCTGACCGAGGACCCACAGATCAAGATCTACCGGAGCGACCCCGGGATCTGGAACTACAACAGCAGCAACAACTGCGACATCGCTGACGGCGGCGGCAACCCGATCTTCCACTTCGTCCTCAACAACTGCGTCAAGACCGACAACCGGATCCCGCCCTTGGGCTTCACCGGCGGAAGCGACGCCGAGACCAAGCCGGTGGGGTACGTCTATCCTGAGACGACCCCCGGGTCAGGCAAGTTGGTGAACTTCGACATCACCAACTACCAGGTGCCAATCGGCGGAGGAGTGATCGGGCCGATCACGGTTCAAGCTCGGCTCTACTACCAGACGGCGAGTGACCACTACATCGGCTTCCTCCGCGACGAGGCGGTCAACAACAACTTCCCCGATGACTGCATCACGCGCACCGGCGGCGCGCCGGCGGCGAGCCGGGGTGAGCTACTGCATGACCTGTGGACCACCTACGGCCGGACACCTCCCGTCCAGATGGTGGCTGGCTCGGCGGTAGTGGTGGTCGACAACGCTGTCTTCGCGGACGGTTTCGAGACCGGCGACACCTCGGCCTGGACGCTGACCGTGCCCTGAGCCGGGCGTCCCTCACTCGGCGGCGGCTAGGGCCGCCGCCCAGCCCTCGGGGGCTACCTTCCTGGAATCGATGCGCAGCCAGAGGCGCTGGCGGGGGGCGTAGCCGTGCTGGCGCATCAGGGCGGCGAGCTGCTGCCGCGGCAGGCCGTAGGTCTGGAACACGAGGTCCGGGCGATAGGTCTCCAGGGTGTAGGCCCAGTCCATCTTGGAGTGCCCCGGCAGGTAGTCCCGGTAGTTGAGGGCGTCGAAGTGGAAGGCGCTCGCTTGGCGCGCCAGGCGGCGGTCGTTGTAGCCGAGGACGTCGACCATCTCCCAGCTCGAAAAGTAGGCCGGGATGCCAGCCCAGACGACGGCCACGCGGGCGTCTGGCGCCACCAGGCCGCGTTCCTCGAGAGCGAGGACCTCGCGGGTGAAGCGGCGGTTCTCGGCCACGTGAAGCGGCAGATCGAGGACGAGCTGGCGGTCCCAGGCCGCGGCCGCCGCCGGTGCCAGAAGGCCGTTGGCTGCGAGGGTCAGCACGATGGCGACGGTGGCCAGCAGCGGGCCGGTGCCGGCTCGCCCGAAGGCCCAGCGCTCTTTCCACGCCGCCACGAGGTGGGCGCTGAGCGCTGCCACCAGCAAGAAGACGAGTGGCATCACGAAGGCGACGAAGCGATTGGCGCCCACCCCTGCCTTCTCCCAGACGTCGCCGCCCACCCAGATCGAGTAGGCGAAATAGGTGGCGGTCACCAGGCCTACGAGGCGGACCGCTGGCCGGCGGTCGAGACGCGTGAACAGGTTGGCGACGAGCAGCGCGAGCCACAGCCAGAGGAGGGGCCGCGCGAAGGCCACGAAGCTCGCGAGGCCCTTGAGCAGGCGGACCTCGAGGGGGACTCCGGTGAGCTTGAGATAGTAGGTGTTGGGTAACCAATCCCGGAAGTACCGCCAGCGCAGCAACTGGCCTGCGACGGCCACCAGGCCAAGCGGTCCGGCCAGCGCCAGCCAGGTCCTCCGGCTGCCACCCTGCGGCAGGTGGCGGGCGAGAAAGGCGACGACGACGACGGCCAGGAGCAAGAGGTCCATGCGGGTTGCGTAGGCGGCTGCCAACGCCCATCCCAGGCGCCACGTGGTCGCTGCCGCACCTTCCGGCTCGCGAGCGGTCACCAGATCGAGGCTCCAGCCCACCACGAGAAGGCAAAGCCAGGCCACGAGCGCCGTCTCCATGCCCTGGAGGGCCCAGAGCTGGAGCGGATAGAAGAAGGCCGTGGGAAGGGCGGCAACCAGCCAACTGGCTGCAGGGGGTGGTGCGAAATGGCGGTTGGCGAGCTTGGCGGTCGTCGCGGTCGTGGCGAGGAGGAGGACGAGGCTCGCGAGCTGCACGGCGAGGCTCGTCCAGGCCCTGGGCAGGGATAGCAGATGCACGCCGACCATCAACGACGTCCACAACGGATGGCTGAAGCCTTCGACCGGCGCCCCGAAACGGGCCCAGTTCAGCCCGTGCCCTTCGACTAGGTTGCGAGCATAGGTGAGCGAGATCATTGCGTCGTCGAGCAGGCAGAAGGTGCGGCGGCCGCCCGCGACGAACGAGGTCCGCCAGATGAACCAGAGGCCCCAGACGGCTTGTGCCGCGAGAACGATGTGCCGGGTCCGAGAAGATCGCTGCCCGCGGCGTGACCGCCCTGGTGCTCTTGCCACGCCGCCCGGCGGACCTGCAGCCTCGCCCTGAATGTTCATGGCAATATGGCATACGGAAGAGCCGATGCCGGCGTTCAGCCAGGCGGCGATCTCGTGCCAGCGTGCGCGGGGAGGAAGATGGTGCCGGAGGCGGGACTCGAACCCGCAAGCTCGCGAGGAGCGGAGGATTTTGAGTCCTCTGCGTCTGCCAATTCCGCCACTCCGGCCACCGGGAGAGCCATGCGGAAGAAGGGTTGCATGCTAGGGAAGGGCCTGCGGGAAGTCAATCTCCCGGCTCGGCCAGAGAGGTCCGCTGCGAGCGCTGCCGGCCGAGGGCGGCCGCCAGACGGGGCCCTTCCCAGCTGGCCCTCGTCCCGGCGCTGGCCAAGCCGCCGCCCGCCTGCCTCTCGGCAGGCTTGACGAAAGCCCGGAAGTCGTGTATCTTTCCTTGGTCTAAGCGTAAGTCTTTTCAGGGCTTACGGTCCGATAACCCACCACAAATCTCAAGACTAGAGAGGTTCTAGGACGTGTCGTTCCAGGTCGGTCAGAAAGTGGTCTATCCGAACCACGGGGTGAGCCTCGTCGAGAAGATTGAGCCAGGCGAGATCGACGGTATCGAGCAGACGTACTACCACCTCCGGTTGCTCTCGAACAACTCGAAGGTCATGGTACCCCGGGCCAACATCGAGCTCGTGGGGCTGCGTCCGCTCTGTCCCGAAGCTGAGATCGCCGCACTCTTCGCCATCCTCGAGGACGGCAACATCGACACCTATAAGGATTGGAAGGGCCGCTACAAGCAGAATCTCGACAAGATGAAGACCGGCCGCCTCACCGAGGTCGCCGAGGTACTCAAGAACCTGCGGCTGGTGAGTCAGAAGAAGAGCCTGTCGTTCCGCGAGAAGAAGATGTACGAGCGGGCGAAGTACTTTATCGTCAGTGAGGTGGCCCACGTCCGTGGGATCACCGAGAAGGCGGCTGAGGGCCAGGTCGAAGGTGCCCTCGAGTCCAGCCTCAACAAGCGCGATCAACGAGCGAAGGCCGCAAGCTAGCAGGCCTGCCGGCTGCGATGGCCCGAAGGCTTCTGTCCTGCCTCCTCCTGCTTCCCTGGCTCGCCGCTGCGGCCTGGGGAGACGAGGGGGCAGTTTCGTTTCGTAGCGCGATCGAGCTTGAACAGCGCCTCCTGGCCGAGGATCTCAGCCGGCTGAGCGACGCCCGAGAGCAGGAGCGAGCTGCCCTGGCGGGCGCCGCGGCCGCGGCCGAGAGCTTCGATGCGGCGGTGCGGCAGCCGGAGGTTGGTGCAGCGCAGCTACGCCCACTGCTGCGCGACTTGGCCGTCGCCGAAGCGGTCGTGACGGTCACCCAGCAGCAAGTGACGGCCGTGCGGACCACCCTCGAAGAGCGGCTCCGGCGTCTCGAAGCACTCCGCCAGGAGCTCCAGAAGGTCGCGCTCGGAGAGCCGGGTAGTGTGGCCGACCCGGTGAGCGGGCGCTGGCGGGTCGAGATCGCCAACCCGCGCGAGACTGGTCATTTCGTCCTCAAGCTGGTGGGGTCCGAGGTGACGGGCACCTACGAGCTCGCAGGAGGTGGCCACGGCTCGCTCCGCGGGACCTATGTACAGGGCCGGTTGCGCCTCGAGAGGATCGACGCCGAGGCCGGCCTCGATGGCGTGTTGGAAGGGACCGTCGATGCACGGCTCGGCACCACCAAGGGGTTCTGGAGCCCGAGCCGTCTGTCGACCGGAGGGCCCGGAGGGAGTGGTTGGAGTGGCGTGCGGCTCACCGCCGAGGCGGCGCCCCCGAGAGAGGATGAGGAACCGTGAACCGTGATAGTGCGCTTTATCTCCTGATCGGCCTGGTGCTCGGCTTCGTGGCCGCCTACCCGGCCTTTGAAGCAATGTCCTCGCGTCAGCCCCAGCTGCGGCCGCCGGGCCAGGCCCTGGCCACCGACGCTGCGCAACCCGACGCGATGGCCGGCGGTGCTCCCGGTGGTGGCGGCGCCGGCAACGGCCCGGCGATGGAGGAGATCCGCCGGCTGCGCGAACAGGTCGACGCCAATCCCAACGACGCCGAGGCGATTCGCCAGCTGGCGCAGCTCAACTTGCAGATCAACGACCTGGTCCGCGCTCGTGACCTCCTCGACCGTTATTACCAGCTGCGTCCGAACGACATGGAAGGCGTCCTCGCGCTCGCCAACCTGAACTACGACACCAAGGACTTTAGTCGCGCCGCCGAGCTCTACCAGCGCTACCTGACGAGTGACCCGCAGAACCCCGACGTGCTGACCGACCTTGGCGTCTCCTTCCGCAACATCAAACAGCCGCAGAAGGCGCTGGAGAGCTTCAAGAAGGCGCAAGAGATCCAGCCCGATCATTGGGTGTCGTTGTACAACGAGGTCGTGGTGCTGGCCTTCGACCTCAACGACCTCGACGGCGCCGAGTCGATCCTGTCCCGTCTCCGGCAGCTGCAGCCGGGCAACACGGACATCGATCAGCTGGCCGCTGAGGTCGCCAAGCGGCGCAGCGCCGCCTGAGGCCAGCCCGCGGTGTTGCGTTTCCTGCTGCTGATGGCGCTCGCCGGCCTCGCCTGGCAGGGGCTCGAGAAGCTGGCGGGGCAGCTCCTGGGCTCGCATGAAGGGCAGCCACGCCAGCCCGAGCCCCGGCGTAGCGCCGCCCCGCCCCAGCCCGTCGAGCTGCGTGCCTGCACGGCCTGCGGCGCCTATTTCCCGGCTCCTGACGGGCTCGGCGAGGCCCGGCAGTATTGCTCGCGGCAGTGTCTCGAGCGTAGCCGCTCGTGACCAGCCTCCCTGCCTCGACCGCCACTGCCAGCCTCCCTACCGCATCCCCACAGCTGGCCGACGTGGCCGTGCCGATGCCCCTCGCCGGGCCGCTGACCTACCTGGTGCCGCCGGAGCTTGCGGCCCTCGCCCGCCCCGGCTGCCGGGTCCGTGTCGCGGTCGGCAGGCGACAGCTGACCGGCGTGGTCCTCGAGCTCCACACGCGGCTCCCGGAGGGCTTTGCGCTGCGGCCGCTCATGGCGGTCCTCGACCGCGAACCGGCGCTCCCAGCCGACCTGTTGGCCCTCGCTCGCTTCACCGCCACCTATTACCTGGCGCCGATCGGCGAGGTGATGCGTGGGCTGCTGCCCGCGAGCTTGCCGGCTTGGGGCCTCGAGAAGGTGTGGCTCACCGACGCCGGCGCTCTGCACCTGCCGCGCAGCGAGGCCGAGGCCGCGGTCCTGGATGCTCTCCGGGACGGCTCCCGCCTCAGCCAGGCCGAGCTCGAACGGCGCCTGGGGGAGACCGTCGCGGAACTTCCCCGCCGCCTCGCAGAGCTGGTCGAGGCCGGGCTGGTGGCCGCGGGACGGGGTGAGCATCGGCGCGGCGTCCGCTTCAGCACGGCCTATGAGCTGGCCGCGCTCAGCCCGCCGGAGCTCGCGGCCGCGGTCGGGCGCAGCGCCAAGGCGCAGGCGGTGGTGGCTGCCCTCGGCACGCTGGGGCGGCCGGCGACGCAGGAGGAGCTCACGGCCGCCGGCGGCTGCGGTCCGGCCGTGCTGCGCCGGCTGGTGCGTGGCGGCGCGCTGCGTACATTCACCCAGATCGAACGCCTGGAGATGGGCCACCATCAGCTGCGGCCGGCGGCGAGCCCCGTCCACGTTCTGCGCACCGACCAGGCGGCGGCCGTCGAGGCCATCGAGCAAGCCCTCGACAGGCGGACCAGCCACGCCTTCTCGCTCCTCGGGGTGACCGGCGCCGGGAAGACTGAGGTCTACCTGCGAGGCGCCGAGCACGCCCTCGCCCAGGGCCGCTCGGTGATCCTGCTAGTCCCCGAGATCGCCCTCGTGCCGGCCCTGGCGGGAGCTGCGCGAGCGCGGTTCGGCAGCCAGCTCGCCATCCTCCACTCGGGCCTGGCCGAGCAGGAACGCCAGCAGGAGTGGGAGCGCATCCGCAGCCAAGAAGCGCGCGTCGTCCTGGGGCCGCGGTCGGCCCTCTTCGCGCCGGTCGTCGACCTGGGGCTGGTGGTGGTCGATGAGGAGCAGGACAGCTCCTACAAGCAGGACAGCGTGCCCCGCTACCACGGCCGCGACCTGGCCCTGGTCCGCGCCCGCGACGCCGGGGCCGTCTGCCTCCTGGTCTCGGCGACGCCCAGCCTCGAGACCCGGCTCAACACTGAGCGCGGCCGGTTGGCGCCCCTCGTCCTCACTCGCCGCGCTGGCCAGGGCGAGCTTCCCGAGGGCGTCCTCGTGGACCTCCGGCAAGAGGCGGGAGTGCGCCGTCGGCCCGGCGAGGTGGTGCTTTCGGCGCGGCTGCGCGCGGAGGTCGAAGGCGCGCTGGCGGCGGGTGAGCAGGTCATCCTGCTGCGCAACCGCCGCGGCTACTCGCCGATCCTCCTCTGCCGTGCCTGTGGCGAGGACCTGCGCTGCGAGAGTTGCGGCCTGCCGCGAACCTACCACCGCCGTGACGCCGCGATGGTCTGCCACTACTGTGGCTCGCGCGTCCCGGCGCCGCGCCGCTGCATGGCCTGCGGCGAGGCGGCCCTCGAAGCGGTGGGAGCGGGCACCGAGCGGGTGGAGGAGTCCTTCCGCGAGCTCTTCCCGGCCGCTGGCGTGGAGGTTCTCGACCGCGACACCGTACAGCGGCCCGGTGGGCCAGCCGCCGTCCTCGAGCGCTTCAGTCGCGGCGATGCCCAGGTCTTGATCGGCACGCAGATGGTCTCGAAGGGCCACCACTTCCCGCGCGTGACCTTGACCGCCGTTCTCACTGCCGACTCCTACCTGGGCTTCCCCGACTTTCGCGCCGTCGAGCGGACCTACGTCTTGCTCACCCAGCTCGCCGGCCGAGCGGGCAGGGGAGAGCGGCCCGGCAAGGTGGTGATCCAGACCTTCCACCCCGACCACTACGCCATCCGGGCGGCGCTGGCGCACGACGACGCGGCCTTCGCCCGCGAAGAGATGCGGTTTCGACGGGTCTTTCACTACCCGCCCTACACCCGCATGGTGCAGCTCCTGGCGCGCGGCACGCATCGCGGTCGCACCGAGCAGATGCTCGCGCAACTCGCGGCGCGTCTCGCGGACCACCCGAACGCCGCTGCGGTGCGCCTCAGCGGACCGGCGCCGGCACCCCTCGAGAGGCTCCGCAACGAGTGGCGCTTTCAGCTCTTGCTGCGGGGCCCGTCGGGCCGCGCTCTGCGCCAGATGGTGGCTGATGTGCTGCCCGCGAAGCCCGCGGTCGACCTCGTGGTGGACGTCGATCCCTACCAACTGCTCTGAGCCGCCTTGCTTGCCAGGGTCCCCAGGGTCCGGTTGCGAGGCCGGATCTCCTTGTATCCATGGCCTCTCGCGACGGACTCTGGTGGGCAGGGCGGGGTAGGCAACGGCCCGTTTGGCGCGTTGACTGGGCCCGCCTCGGATGCTAGTTTGCCGCTGCCCATGGCGAGCCCCGACCACGCTTTCGAACAGCCCCTCATCGAGCTCAAGAACCGCATCGACGAGCTCGAGGGTTACCCGGCCGGCAGCGGCTACGAGCGGGAGCTGGCCGAGCTGCGTGCGACCTTGCGCAAACGGTCGATCGAGATCTACGGCAAGCTCTCGCGCTGGCAAAAGACCCTGGTCGCTCGCCACGCCGACCGCCCCTACACGCTCGACTACGTCGAGAACTTGATGGAGGACTGGGTCGAGCTCCACGGCGACCGCGCCTTCGCCGACGATCCGGCGGTGGTTTGCGGCTTTGCCACCTTCCGCGGCCAGAGCGTCGCCGTCGTGGGCCACCAGAAGGGCCGTAGCACGAAGGCCCGCATCTTGCGCAACTTCGGCCAGCCGCGCCCCGAGGGGTATCGCAAGGCGCTGCGCGTGATGCGGCTGGCAGAGAAGTTCGGCCGCCCCATCCTCTCCTTCATCGACACGCCCGGCGCCTACCCGGGCATCGGGGCCGAGGAGCGTGGCCAGGCCGAGGCGATCGCCCGCAACCTCATCGAGATGGCGGCGCTCAAGGTCCCCATCGTGGTGACGATCACCGGTGAGGGGGGGAGCGGCGGCGCCCTGGCGCTTGGTGTCGGCGACCGCGTCTACATGCTCGAGTACGCCATCTACTCGGTGATCTCCCCGGAGGGCTGTGCCGCGATCCTGTGGAAAGACCAGGACCGGAAGGCCGAGGCCGCCGAGGCGCTGAGGATCACGGCGCCGGACCTCGAGGAGCTGGGCGTCATTGACGGCGTCATCCCGGAGCCCATCGGCGGCGCCCACACCGACCCCGGCGAAACCTGCCGCCGGGTGGGCGACACGATCGCCGCGGCCCTCGCCGAGCTCACAGCGAAATCGCCGGCGGAGCTGGTCCGCTGCCGCGGGGAGCGCTTCCGCGCTCTCGGCGTTTTCGAGGAAGGGTAGTCCCCGGCTTGCTGGCCGAGTGGCGGCCCGCGCCGGAGCCCTCCGCCACCCAGGCCCTCGTGCGGGCCGGGCTGGCGCCGCGGCTGGCGCGGCTCCTGGCTCTGCGCGGCGTGGCGGACGAGAAGTCCGCCAGCGCCTTCCTGACTCCTTCCGTCGACCAGCTGCACGACCCCTTCCGTCTCGCCGGGATGGCGGCGGCGGTGACGCGGCTCGTCGCGGCTCAGCAGTGTGGAGAGGCCGTGGCGGTGGTGGGGGACTACGACGTCGATGGCGTCACCGCGACGGCGCTGCTCCTGACCGTGCTGCGCGCCTGCGGGCTCGAGGCCCATCCGGTGCTGCCCCATCGGCTAGTCGAGGGATACGGCTTTCAGCCGCGCCACGTCGAGCGGGCCCAGGAGCTCGGCGCCCGCCTGATCGTCACGGTCGATTGCGGTACGTCCTCCGCCGCAGCCATCGCTCACGCCGGGCAAGCTGGCATCGACGTCGTGGTCACCGACCACCATCTGCCCAGCGAAGGGCTGCCGGCCGGCGCGACGGTGGTCAACCCCCGCCAGAGCGGGTGCGACTATCCGTTCCCCGACCTTGCCGGTGTGGGCCTAGCGCTCAAGCTCGCGCAGGCGGTGGCGAGCCGCCTCGGCAAGGAGCTGCCGGTGGCGGCCCTGCTGCGCATCGCCTGCCTGGGAACGATCGCGGACGTGGTGCCGCTACGCGGCGAGAACCGGGTGATCGCGGCCGTCGGTCTCGACGAGCTCGGTCGGACCCGGTCGGTGGGGCTCCAGGCCCTGCTGCGCCGTGCGGGGCTGCGCCCGCCGTTCACCGCCGCCGATGTCGGCTATCGCATCGGCCCGCGCCTCAACGCCGCGGGCCGGTTGGCGAGCCCCCAGTCCGCGCTCGACTTGCTGCTCGCCCGCGACGCTGCGCGCGCGGAGGAACTGGCCGAAGAGCTCGAGACCTGCAACCGTGCCCGCCAGGACGAGGAAGCCTTGGTGCTCGCCGAGGCCAGGGCCATGGCCCGCGCCCTGCCGGAGCTGCCGGGCCTGCTCATGCTGTGGAGCGCGAGCTGGCATCGCGGTGTGGTCGGCATCGCCGCCGGTCGCCTGGCCCGTGAGCTCCATCGCCCCACCGTCTTGCTCGCCGTCGACGGTGAGCAGGCGACCGGCTCGGGGCGCAGCGTGCCGCGGGTCGATCTGCATGGCTTCCTGACGCCGTTCCGTGCGCGGTTCGTGCGCTTCGGCGGTCACGCGCAGGCGGTGGGGATGACCGTCGGGACGGCCGACCTCGAGGCCGTCCGCGCTGAGTTGGTGAGCGCCGCGGCCGCCTGGGGGCCTGAGCAGCTGCGCCCCCGATTGGACTACGAGCTGGAGATCGGCGGCCGGGAGATCGGTGCCGACTTGTGCCGTGAGCTCTCCCGCCTCGAGCCGTTCGGGCAGTCGAACCCGCAACCGTTGCTGCGGGTGGGGCCGCTGCAGCTGCGCAGCACGCCGCGTTCTTTCGGCCGCAACCACCTGTCCGGGGTCGCTCGCCACGACGATGGGAGCGAGGTGCGGTTCGTGGGTTGGGGCTGGCAGGAGAGGGCGGACCTGCTCGCCGCTCGCTTCGAGAGCCTGGCCACCCTGGACATCGATTCCTACACCGGCCAGCCGACCCTGCGGCTGGTGGATGCCCGGCCCCTGAGCTGAGATGCCGGAACCCAGAGTCATCGCTCGCCTGCGCAGGGCGCTGCTGCTGCTGCTCGTTCTCCTGGTCGGCGGTCTCGGGGGCCTGTACTACTTCGGCACTGCTCGCCAGCGCCGCACTCCGAAGGTCGCCGACGCGAGCGAGCACGGGATCCCTGGCGAGGACGTCAAGGTGGCCGGCAAGGACTTTCAGTACCGGCTCGAGGACGGCGGCAAGGTGGTCTTCGCGATCCGTGGCAAGAGCTACGAGCTCTCGCGCAGCCAGGAGGTCCGCCTGGAGAACCTGGAGATCACCACCTACTCACCGAGCGGCGAGCCCTACCAGGTGCAAGGCGACCGGGCCATCTTCAACCAGGCAAGTGACGAGACCGAGCTCTCGGGCAACGTCCTGGTCAAGGGGCCGCTGGGCATGGAGCTCCGCGCCGAGAGCCTGCGGATGACCGACAAGGGGCGCCTCATCCTCAGTCAGCAGCCGGTGTCGTTCCGCTATCTCGACACCGCGCAGGGAACCTCCGAGCGGTTGCGCTTCGACCTCCAGGAACGGCTCTTCGTGCTGGGCGGCCGTACCTTCCTCGAGAGCCGGCCCTCGGCGCCGGCCCCGTTCACCGTCGAGTCCGGTCGCATCTTCCTCGACCGTAACCGGCATCACGCCCGCGCGGACTTCGACGTCCGGGTGCGCTACGGCAGCCACCGGATCAAAGCCGGCCGCTTCAACCTCTGGCTCTCTGAAGACGACAGTAAGGTGCAGTTCGTCCGCGCCCTCTTCGCAGTGCAGGGGCGGGTGGGCCTGGAGGCCGTCGAGGGGAGCGGTGTCGGGCCGGTGCGCTTCTCGGGAGAGTCGCTCTCGGCCGTCCTGGCACCGGATGCGAAGTCCCTGGAGCGCTTCGAGCTCGCCGGTGGCAAGGGGCAGTCGGCGGTGCTGCTGACCGAGACCAAGCCGCAGCCGCCGCATCGGCTGGCGGCGGGGTACATCACGGGAGACCTCAACGAGGGGCGGCTGGTCAAGGCCGAGGCCCTCGGTGGCGTGCGACTGGCCGAGCTCACGGCCCTGCCGCCGGAGCCCGCCTGGGACGAGCCCGCCGGCGAGGCGGCCAGCGAGGCGGCCGCGGTTACCGAAGAAGACCTGGCGGACGCCGAGGCCGGCGGCGACCCGGGAGCCCCCGTGGGCGCCAACGGCGGCGTCGCCACCGACGAGGTCGACCGCAGCGCCGTGCGCCTCGTGGTGGCCGAGCGGGCGGAGGCCGGCTTCAGCCAGGACGGCGGCCTGGGCGAGGTAGTGCTCTTCGACAAGGTGGTGTTCCGCGACCCGGGCTTTACCGTCCACGCCCTCGAAGGCCGCTTCGACTTCGTCAACGGCTTGGGAGAGTTCTTCGGCAAACCGGCCCTTCTCGACAGCCAGCGCGGCAAGCTCACGGCCCCCAGGCTCCTCTATACTCAACGCACGGGCCTCCTTTACGCAGAAGGGGGGACCCGCACGGAACTGCCGCCGGGCAGTGCCCCGGGCTCGCTCGCCGCGAGCCCGCTCGGCAAGGGTGAGGAGACGATCTGGGTCGAGGCCGAAGAGGCCTTCCTGCGCGACAAGCCACGGTCCTTCCTCTACCGAGGCTCGGTACGGGCCTGGCGGGGAGAGGACTTGATTCTCGCCGATGAGCTCAAGGGAGACGACGTGGCGTCCGTCCTCACCGGCACCGGCCACGTGCGCACGGTGTGGTCGAGCGGCCAGCGTTCTGTCGCGAGCGGCGACACGACGGGCCCGGTCGAGGTGCTTGCCGACGCCATGACCTATGCCAGGGCGGCGGGCAAGATCGTCTACACGGGCCATGTGCGCAGCACCCAGCAAGCCCTAGCGGCCGGGCAGACGAGCGGGCGCAGCCTCAGCTGCGAAGAGCTCACGATCCGCTTGAGCGCCGCGCAGCGGGCCGAGTCGCTGACCTGTGTGGGCAAGGTGAAGATCGAGGACCGCGTCGCTGGTCGGACTCTCGAAGGAGATCGTGCTCACTACGAGCTGGCGGGGAGGACCGTGGTGGTCGACGGCGAGAAGGTGCTGCTGCGGGAACGCGGGGGAGCCGAGGTCAGTGGCAGGCGGATGACCTACGAGTTCGGCAGCGGCAAGGTCGAGATCGGCGGCGAGGTCACCAAGGAGCCATGAGCGACGACGTGAGGGTCCTCGCGACGCAGGCGCTGCGCAAGGTCTACCGGGGCCGGGCGGTGGTCGACGGCGTGTCGATCGAGGTCCATCCCGGCGAGGTGGTCGGCTTGCTCGGCCCCAACGGTGCCGGCAAGACGACGACTTTCTACATGGTGGTGGGCCTCACCCAGCCGGACGCCGGAAAGGTCTTCCTGGGTAGCGAGGACATCACCGAGCTACCGATGTACCTACGGGCCCAGCGCGGGATCAGCTACCTGCCCCAGGAGCCCTCGGTGTTCCGCAAGATGTCGGCGGAGCAGAACCTGCGAACGGTCTTCGAGACTCTCGACCTCTCCCATGCCGAGCAGGAGCGCCGGATCGATCAGTTGATCGAGGAGTTCGGCCTGCAGAAGGTGCGGCAGAGCCCGGGCTATGCGCTTTCTGGCGGCGAGCGCCGGCGGGTCGAGATCGCCCGCGCGCTGGTCATCAACCCCTGGTACATCCTGCTCGACGAGCCGTTCGCCGGCATCGACCCCATCGCCGTTCTCGACATCCAAGGTATCATTGGACACCTCAGGAAGATGGGGATCGGGATCCTGATCACCGACCATAACGTGCGGGAAACATTGAAAATAACCGATCGCGCCTATATCATCAACAACGGCTCGATCCTGCGCGCCGGCTCCCCGGCCGAGCTCTCGTCGGACCCAGAGGTGCGGAAGATCTACCTGGGTGAAGGGTTCAGCCTCTGATGGCTCTCGAGCAAAAACTCTCCCTCAAGCTGGCGCAGCGACTGGTGATGACACCGTCGCTGCAGCAGGCGATCAAGCTCCTGCAGATGACGCGGATGGAGCTCGAGGGAGTGCTCACTCAGGAGCTGGTGGAGAACCCGGTCCTCGAGGAGAACACCGAGGTCAGCGAGGAGGCCGAGCCGGAGGCCCGCGAACCCGAGCAGCCAGCCGCCGAGAAGAAGGACGACCCCCTCGAGCAGATCGACGTCGAGGCCTATTTCAGCGACTACATGGAGGGTGGTCCCGGCTATGCCTCGATCCGCGAGGACCGCGAGGACATCCCCTTCGAGAACACGCTGACTCGCGAGCCGGACATCTACGACCACCTCCTCTGGCAGCTCCACATGAGCGAGGTCGATGCGGAGCTACGCAATATCGCCGAGCTGATCATCGGCAATCTCGATCCTGACGGCTTTCTCGTCGCTTCGGAGGAGGAGCTCTGCGAGCTGGCTCGTGAGGCCTGCACGGACGAGGACGAGGCGCGCCTGGAGAAGGTTCGTGCGGCGCTCACCGTCGTTCGCCGTCTGGACCCCCCGGGAATCGCGCAGCCGGACCTCCGTAGCAGCCTCCTCGCCCAGCTGGAGATGCGGGGCGTCGGCGCGGAGGAGCTGGCGAGCCGGGTGATCGCCGAGTGCTGGGAGCTCTTCTTGCGCCGGCAGTTCGTGCAGATCGCCAAGCTCTTCGGGGTCGATCTGCGCGACCTCGAGCCGGTGGTGGAGCAGATCAAGTCGCTCGAGACGCGGCCCGGCCGGCAGTACACGAGCGATCGGCCGCACTACATCGAGCCCGACGTTGCCGTGCGCAAGGTGGGCGACGACTACGTGATCCAGCTCAACGACGACGGCCTGCCGCGACTGCGGGTCAGCAGGGCCTATCGGCGGATGCTGCAGCAGATGCGCAGCGACGGTCGCGAGACCGAGGCGCAGCAGTTCATCCGGGACAAGATGCGCTCAGCCGTCTGGCTGATCAAGAGCCTCGACCAGCGCCAGCGGACCATCTACAAGGTGGCGAACTCCATCGTGCAGCAGCAGCGGGACTTCCTCGATCACGGTATCGAGCACTTGCGGCCGATGGTGTTGCGCGACGTGGCCGAGGACATCGGGATGCACGAGTCCACTGTCAGCCGGGTGGTCTCCAACAAGTACATGCACACGCCGCGCGGGCTGTTCCCCCTGAAGTTCTTCTTCCATAGCGGCATCGACCGCGACTACGGGGAGAACATCTCGTCGCTCACCGTCAAGCGCAAGCTGCAGCAGATCATCGAGAACGAGAACCCCCGGCATCCGCTCTCCGACAGCGAGCTGATGCGCATCCTCAAGCGAGAAGGCATCCAGATCGCCCGGCGAACCGTTGCCAAGTATCGAGAGGAGCTGAACATCCCGTCTTCGACCGACCGCAAGAAGATCTTCTGAGCGTGAACGCTGCGGGGCCCCCGAGCCCCCGCACTGCTTCTGAAGGGAAGGGACACCATGAGTGACGACTTCAACATCGAGTTCTTCGGTCACAACCTTCATGTCACGGACGAAAAGCGGGCCTTTGCGGAGACCAAGCTCCGCAAGGTGATGCGGTTCCTGGATTCGCCGGTCGAAGTCAAGTTCACCCTCGGGCACGAGAAGCACCGGCAGATCGTCGAGCTGCACGTGACCCACCGCCACGGCACGCTGCAGGCCCGGGAAGAGCACGAGCAGATGCTCGAGGCGATGGCGTTGGCGATCGAGAAGGTGGAGAAGCAGGCTCGCCGTTCCAAGCAGAAAAGCGTCGACACGCGCCGGCGGGCCAACCGCTCCGTCCAAGAAGAGCTGCACTGGCCGGTCAATGTCATCGAGCGCGGCAGCTTTGGCGACGGCGCCGCGCCGCGCATCATCAAGCAGTCGCACTTTCCGATCAAGCCTATGACGATCGAAGAGGCAGCCCTGGCCCTGCAGACCTCGAAGAATGACTTCGTGGTCTTCCGGGAGTCGGCGAGTTCGCGGATCAACGTCCTCTATCGGCGCAAGGACCAGAACTTCGGCCTCATCACGCCGGAGATCTGAGCCGGCACGCGAGGCGCCTGGGCGCCGGCGAGCGGGCATCGCGAGCGGCAGGCGAGTGCTGCGGGAGGAGACGAGACGCCCGTGAGTGAGTCCACCCAAGTTTGCGTCCGCGAGCTTCTCGGCGAGGAGCTCGCGGACTTGCAGCTGCGGGTGCTGGCGGGGGAGTCGCATCTCGACAACGTCATCGCCAACCCACGGGTCCAGAAACCGGGCCTCGCCTTCGCCGGCTACTTCCCCTACATCAAGCCGGGGCGCGTCCAGATCATCGGCGAGAGCGAGACGGCCTACCTCGAGACGATCTCCGAGGAGGAGCGCCGCCGCCGCTTCGAGATCATCACGCAGCTTCCCGTTCCCGTTTTCATCATCACCAAGGGCATCGCTCCCTTGCCCGGCTTCCTGGAGGCGGCGAAGCGCCAGGAGGTGCCGATCCTCGCTTCGACGGCCCTGTCGTCGGAGGTCATCCGGCGTATCAGCTACTTTCTCGAGGACCACCTCGTTCCGTGCACCTACATCCACGGTGTCATGGTCGACGTGTACGGCCTCGGGGTGTTGATCATCGGGGCGAGTGGCGTCGGCAAAAGCGAGGCCGCCCTCGACCTGATCTCGCGGGGCCACAGCCTGGTGGCGGACGACCGGGTCACCGTGCGGCGCTATCCGCCCGGCAACCTCATCGGCTTCAGCGAGGGGCCCCTGCGCCATCACATGGAGCTGCGTGGCCTCGGGGTCATCAACGTGCAGGACCTCTTCGGCCTTGCCGCGATCCGCGAGCGGCGCAACATCGACCTGGTGATCGAGCTGGAGTCGTGGGTGGAAGGCAAGACCTACGACCGGCTCGGCCTCGAGGAATCGGTCTTCGAGATCCTCGGCACCAGCGTGCCCTACATCAAGATGCCGGTGGCCGTGGGCCGTAACATTGCGATGATGGTCGAGATCGCGACCCGCAACCACGTCCTCAAGATGCAAGGGCATTACTCGGCCCGCGAGTTCGCCCGCAAGCTCGATGAAGAGATCCACCGAAACCGGACCCCCCGGCGCAAGTGCTGAGCCGTCGATGAGCGAAGCCGAGCGCCCCCGCCTGGTGCTGATCACCGGCCTCTCCGGCTCGGGCAAGAGCACGGTGGCCAACTGCTTCGAGGACCTGGGTTACTACGTCGTCGACAACCTGCCGCTGCCGCTCTTGGCGCCGCTGCTCGCCGACCCCACGGGCCTGGTCGAGGGGCATGCCAAGATCGCCGTGGTCACCGACGTCCGCGCCCCCGGCTTCGCCGAGAAGAGCCTGGTGCTGGTCAACGCGATCGACCGCCAGCGGCTGGATTTCACCTTGCTCTTCCTGGAGGCGAGCGAAGGGTCCCTGGTCCGCCGCTTCTCGGAGACCCGGCGCCCTCACCCGTTGTCGGCCTGTGGCTCGGTGGTCGAAGCGATCCGCCAGGAGCGGGAGCTCTTGGCAGAGCTTCGCGGCATGGCAGACCGGGTGCTCGACACCAGTGAGTGGACGATCCATGAGACCCGCACCCAGGTGTACCGCGAGTTCGCCTCGGGCCCGGGTGGTGAGCCGGCGATGACCGTGTCGCTGGTGAGCTTCGGCTTCAAGCACGGCATCCCGCAGGGGGCCGACCTCGTTTTCGACGTTCGCTTCCTGCCCAACCCCCACTTCGTGCCAGGCCTGCGCGAGAAGACGGGCCAGGAGCCCGAGGTCCGGGCCTTCCTCGATCAGCAGCCGGACTTCCACGCCCTTCTCGACCGGCTGAGCGATTTGCTGCTGTTTCTCGTCCCACGCTACCGGGCCGAGAACCGCAGCTATCTCACCATCGGCATCGGTTGCACCGGCGGCCGGCACCGCTCGGTGGCGATCGCCGAAGAGCTCGGCTCCCGGCTGAAGGCCCAGGGCTGTACGGCACGCACGGCCCATCGCGACCTCGAACGGCCCCGCTAGGGACTCCGCGAGCTAGCGCCGCGCGCTTTGACCTCCGTCCGGGGCGTCACTATGATGGCGACGTGCGCGAAAACGGCAGCGGAGACGAGCTCAGCCAAGGCCCCGAGGTCGGTGTCGACAAGGACGCGACCATCCTTCGCTTGCTCGCGCGGCTTCGGCAGCGGCTCGGCGCCGAAGCCTTCGCCCTCGTCGACCATTGGGATGCCGACCGCAGTGCGATCGGAGTTTCTCGACGCGACGAGCCGGGGACCTTGGCTTACATCTCGACGGCTGGCGAGCCCCCGGATGGCTACTTCCTGAGCCTCGAGCTGCCGCCCACGGCGGCGGCGCGGCGTGCCGGCTTGCCGTATTCCGCGGCGGGCGAGCACCAGGTCCGGGGCTTCGACGAGCTGGTCGAAATCCTCCTCCAGCACTTCGCGACCGGCCAGGTCGCCTAGGACGGCATGCTGAAGGCCCTGGTGATCTCGCAGGGAGGGCTCTCGCGCGAGCTGGTCGCCGCTGCTGAGCGGATCGCCGGCAACCCCGCGAACCTGATTGCCGTCTCGCTCGGCTGGGACGACGATGTCGAGACCGCCCGCGGCAAGATCGCCGATGTCCTGGCGGACCAGGCGGCGAAGTCGGAAGTCCTGCTGCTCGTCGACATGGTGGGCAGCACGCCCTACAACGCAGCCCAGGGTCTGGTCGACGGCGCCCGCGTCGAGCTCCTCGCGGGTGTCAATCTGCCCATGCTGGTCCGCCTCGGCTGCCAGGCGAGCGAGCCGCTCAGCGCGCAGGAAGCCGCCGAGGTCTTGCAGCTCAAGGGCCAAGCGAGCATCCGTCGAGGCGAGGCCGGTGGGGGTAGCGGCCGGCTCGAGATCTGCCCGCCGGAGAAGGGGGAGGGGGAGTGAAGCAGAAGGACGTCGAGATCGTCAACCAGCTCGGTTTGCACGCCCGCGCCGCGGCGCGTCTGGTCAAGACGGCGTCGGCCTTTCGGTCGCGGATCACCGTCTCGCGCGAGGGTGAAGACGTTGACGCGAAGAGCATCCTCGGCTTGATGATGCTGGCCGCGGCGCCAGGGACGCAGCTGACCATCCGCGCTAACGGCGACGACGAGGAACGCGCGCTCGACGCCGTCGTCTCCTTGATCGCTGCCCGCTTCGACGAGGAGCAGTAGCGGTGAGCGCCGGCGGTGCCCCGATGCAGGTGCTCGAAGGGCTGGGCGTTTCGCCCGGGATCGCGATCGGCACGGCCGTTTGCCTGCGCACGCGGATCGCGGAGGTCTACCGTCTGCCGCTGGCCGACTCTGAGGTGGGCACCGAGGTCGAGCGCTTTCGGGTGGCGACGCGCCAGGCGCAAGAGGAGATCGTCCGCATCCGCGACAAGGTGCACGAGCAGCTCGGCGAGGAGCTGGGAGCGATCTTCGACGCCCACGCCCTCTTCCTCGAAGACCCCATCTTCCTCGACCGCATCATCCGGCGGATCGAGGTCGAGAAGGTCAATGCCGAGTGGGCCGTCTACTGCACGGCGGAGGAGATGGCGGAGCAGTTCGCCGCCATCGAGAACGACTACCTCAAGGAGCGGCACGAGGACCTTCGTGACGTGGCTCACCAGCTGCTGCGGAGCCTGCAGGGGGTCTCGCACCACAACCTGTCCGAGATCGAAGGCAACGTCATCATCGTCGCCGACGAGCTGACGCCGTCCTATGCCTTGCGGCTTGGCCGCGAGCAGGTGGTGGGCTTCGTCACCGAGAGCGGTGGCCCGACGTCCCATACTTCAATCATAGCGCGCTCGCTGAATCTTCCTGCTGTGAGCGGGATCGAGAGGCTGCACAGCCAGGTGAGCGACGACGTGCTCTTGATCCTCGACGGCGAGGCTGGCACGGTCGTTCTCGATCCCACGGCGGAGGTCGTGGAGCAATACCGTTCGCGCCAGCGGGACCTGGTGGCCCGCGAGCGCAAGGCCCTCGCGACCCGCAGCCTTGAGGCTCGAACGGCGGACGGCGTGCGTGTGCACTTGATGGCGAACATCGACCTTGGCGAGGAGATCGAGACTGCGGTCCGCTACGGCGCCGCCGGCTTCGGCCTCTATCGCAGCGAGTTCCTCTACATCGAGCGCAGCCCGGCCCTGCCCACGGAAGACGAGCACGTTGCTCTCTACCGCCGGCTGGCGGAGGCCGCCGCGCCCCACCCCGCGATCATCCGCACCTATGACCTGGGGGGCCGCAAGCTCGCTCAAGAGCTGATGCGCGTGGAGGAGGAGAACCCGGTTCTTGGTCTGCGTGGGATCCGCTTGACGCTCGCCCGGCCCGAGCTCTTCCGCACCCAGCTGCGGGCGCTCTACCGAGCCGCCGTCTTCGGTGACATCTGGGTGATGGCGCCCATGGTCTCGACCCTCGAGGAGGTGCGGGCACTACGCCGCGTTACCGCCCAGGTCTGCGCCGAGCTGGAGGCCGAGGGGCTCGCCTACCGCGCGGACCTCAAGTTGGGGATCATGATCGAGGTGCCTTCCGCGGCGCTGGTCGCCGATCGTCTGGCACGCGAGGTCGACTTCTTCTCGATCGGGACCAATGACCTGATCCAGTACGCCTTGGCGGTGGATCGCAACAACGAGCACGTGGCGGCCTTGTACCAGCCCCTGCATCCAGCATTGTTGCGACTTCTGAGCATGACTGTCGAGGCCGCACGGGCGGCAGGGATCGAGGTCTCCATCTGCGGAGAGATGGCCAGCGATCCTCAGCTCGCGGCTCTGCTCGTCGGGCTCGGGGTTCGTCGACTGTCGATGAGCCCACGTGCCCTGCCGCAGATCAAGACCTACCTGCGCAGCGTGGCCTGTGAGGACTTACAGCGTTTGGCAGCCGGCTGCCAGAAGCTGGACACCGCTGGCGAGGTGGAAGCCTGCCTACGGGCTGGTCTCGAGGCCGCGATGGCGGCGCCTCTGTCGCAGTCGGCTACCGGCGGCCAGTAAGATCACTCCAGTCCTGCGGGCGAGTCCAGTCGCTGGCCGCGAGCAGGGGAGGCACAGATGAAGAGAACCCTCATCCTCAGCAGCTTGGTGGTGGTGGCCGGAGGCTGCGCGCCCAAGACGCCGCCTCGAACGGTGACCGAGCTGACGCCACCACCCGCCGCCGCGTTGCCTTCTCCTGCCGCGATCCCACTCCCGGCCGAGCCAGCGCCGGTCCCGACACCACCGCTCACCGTGATCATCGACGACCCGGCGCCGGAGGCCGAGGGGCCGAGCCTCCTCGAGGCCTCGCGGCTCGCTCAGGAACGCAAGAAGAACGCGGGGCCGCCGATCGCCATCATCACGAACCAGAACCTGGCGGAGTATGCGAAGAAGGGCACCCTGATCATCGCTCCATCCAAGGGGGAGGCAGGCGATCCCAAGGCAGCGGTGCCCGAGAGCGCAGAGGGCTCCACCGGGGAGCTCCACGACGAGACCTACTGGCGGGAAGGCGTCCGCCGGCGACGGGAGCGATGGCGCGAGGCGGTCGACGAAAAGGCAGAGCTCGAGCAACGCGCCGCTTCTCTCCGGCAGCAGTTCTACGCTGAGGAGGACCCCTACTACCGGGACTCGCGGATCAAGCCGGCCTGGGACCGGACCCTAGACCGGATCGTGGAAGTCAACCGTCAGATCTCCGAGGCGCGAGACGACCTGGACGCGTTCCTGGAGGAGGGCCGGCGTAGTGATGCGCTGCCAGGTTGGCTCCGCGAAGGCATCGATCTCGAGCCGGAGGCCAACCTGGCGGAGGGCGACGCGCGACCCACTCCCGCGACGACCGATCCGCGCGAGCCCACCGTCGTTCAGGAACCACCTCCCCGATGAGTCGCCCACAACCTCCACGTCGCTACTTCATCGAGACCTGGGGCTGCCAGATGAACGAGCTGGACAGCCAGCGGATGGCTGGCCAGCTGATGCAGCAGGGCATGCTGCCGACGCGCGACCCAGGGGAAGCAGACTTGATCCTCCTCAACTCGTGCAGCGTGCGGGAGAAGGCCGAGCAGAAGGTCTACTCGCGGCTCGGCGAGCTCCGGCTGCTCAAACGCGAGCGGGGAGACCTCCTGCTCGGCCTTTGTGGCTGCGTTGCGCAGCAGGAAGGCGAGAGGGCCCTGCGCCGGGTGTCGGACCTCGACTTCGTGATCGGGCCCGCGCGCGTGGGGGAGCTCTCCGAGATCGTCTCGAAGCGCCGCCTGGGGACACGCGTCGTGGCAACCGGCTTCCCGGAGCAGCGCCACTTCGATCTCGACGCCATCTCCCGCGACGGCACCCACAAAGGGATGGTCACGATCATCGAGGGCTGCAACAAGACCTGCACCTTCTGCATCGTTCCCTCGACCCGCGGGCCCGAGCGCAGCCGTCCACTGGGGGAGGTGATGCAGGAAGTGCGGCACCTCGTCGACTATGGCTTCCGCGAGATCGAGCTCCTCGGACAAACCGTGAATCACTGGCGAGACCCCGAGAGCAACGCGGACTTCGCCGACCTGCTGGACGCCGTGGCTCGCGAGCCACGGGTGGAGCGGCTGCGCTTCGTCACCTCCTATCCGCGGGACTTCACTGCCCGGATGGTCGAAGCCGTGGGTCGGCACCGGAACATCTGCCCGTATCTCCATCTACCCGTGCAGTCGGGCTCGGACCGCATCCTGCGGCGGATGGGACGTGGTTACACGGTGGCGAGCTACCTGGAGCTGGTCGAGGCACTGCGCGCCGCCCGCCCGGACCTCGCGATCTCGACGGACGTGATCGTCGGCTTTCCCGGCGAAGACGAGGACGACTTCACGGCGACCCTCGAGCTCATCGAGGGGGTTCGCTTCTCGTCGATCTTCGCATTCTGCTACTCGCCCCGGCCGGGGACCGCCGCCCCTCGCCTTGGTGGGGAAGTGGCCGCCGCGGTGGCCCAAGAGCGTTTGCAGCTCCTGTTGCGTCGCCAGGCGGCGATCCAACAGGAGCTAAACGCCGCCTTCGTCGGCCGCGAGATGGAGGTGATCGTCACCGGTGCTTCCCGCGATGGAAGCGAGCTCATCGGGCGGACGACGTGCCATCGAATCGTCCATTTCCCCATCGTCCCGACGCCCACTCCCGGCACGATCCTCCGCGTCCGCATCGACGCCGGGCTGCCGCACAGCCTGCGGGGGCAGGCCGTGCTCGGCCAGGAAGCCACCGCGACCGCGGTCGGCCCCTGGCGCAGCACCGCAGTGCCCGTACTCGCCTGAGTTGGCCCGACCAGCTTCCGGGCGCGCCTTGACGCGACCCGGGAGCCGCCGCACAATAGGTGCATGGCCAGTCCCGAGACCGACGACCACGAGATCCGCGTCGAGATCCGCGGCCTGATGCTGGATCCGGCCTCCAACCTTCCGATCGTCATCTTGCGCGAGGAGGGCGGTCAGCGGCTGCTGCCCATCTGGATCGGGGTCTTCGAAGCGAACGCCATCGCGCTGCGCATCGATGGCTTCGAGCCGCCACGGCCCATGACGCACGACTTGTTGTTCGCCACCTTCGGTGCTTTGGGTGCTTCGGTGGCGAAGATCGTGATCTCCGACCTGCGAGACACCACGTTCTACGCCCAGATCCACTTCCAGCGCGGTGGCGAGACGGAGGCGATCCTCGACGCGCGGCCCAGCGATGCCCTGGCGCTGGCCCTCCGCGCTGAAGCGCCGATCTTCGTGTGCCGGTCCGTCCTCGACAAGGCCCAGGCTACGGATCGAGCGACCGAGGCCAGCAACGACGAGCAGCTACGCAAGTGGCTTGAGGAGGTCAGCCCTGAGGACCTCGGCAAGTACACGATGTGAGCCAAATCCCGAGCATTCCCTCTAAGTCCCTCCAAGAGTGATAGTTATGCCCGATGTCGGCGCGCCGACATCGGTTGCGCTGCCTTGACCGCCCGCTGGGCTTCTCTTATGCTCGCGCCCGCCTATGATCATCGCCATCACAAACCAGAAGGGTGGGGTAGGGAAGACCACGACGGCGATCAATCTCTCCGCCGCGCTGGCGAGCAAGGGCCTCAAGACGCTGCTCGTCGATCTCGACCCCCAGGCCAACAGCTCACTCTCCTACCTCGACGTTCGCGGCCACCAGGGCCCAACGACCTTCGAAGCTCTGACCGAGCCCGACATCCACCTCGCTGACATCCTGCATCCCATCGCCAAGTTCCCCAATCTGGCCGTGGCGCCGTCGGCCATCTCGTTGGCGAAGATCGAGGCGAAGCTGCTGGGAGAGCTCGACAGTCACTACCGTCTCAAGGACGAGCTCGACCTGGTCCACGAGCGCTTCGATTACGTGATCCTCGATACGCCGCCCACTCTCGGCATCATCACGTTCAACGCGCTGGTCGCGGCAACACACGTCCTGATCCCGATCCAGTCCAGCTACTTTGCCCTGGAAGGGACGGACGACCTCCTCGAGACCATCGACAAGGTCAAGCAGCGGGCGAACCCCCAGTTGCAGATCCTGGGGGCCCTCATCACGCTCTATGACAAGCGGACTGTGCTCTCGCAGGATATCCGCAACCAGATCCGAGACGTCTTCGGGGAGAAGCTCTTCGACACGGTGATCTCGAAGAGCGTGCGCCTCGAGGAGAGCCCTGCCTATCACGAGCCGATCTTCACCTTCGCGCCGACCTCGAGCGGCGCCTACGAGTATTACAAGCTCACTGAGGAGGTGCTCAGCCGTGTCCAGTAGCACCGCAGCCCTGAAGCGGCGTGGCCTGCCGGAGCGGGTCCGTATGCGCCACGAGGCGCATTTCGTCGAGGAGTTGACCAGCCGCAACGAGCCGAGCATCGGCAAGCTGGTTCCTCTGGCGGACATCGAGCTCGACCCCCGGCAACCCCGCTCGAGCATGGGCGACCTCAATGAGCTCGCGGCCTCGATCAAGGACAAGGGGATCCTCGAACCCATCCTCGTCCGGCCAAGGCCGCAGATCGAGGGCGAGGCGCCGTCCAGCGCAACATACCGGGTGATCTCGGGCGAGCGCCGCTACCGGGCCGCGCAGCAGGTCGGCCTGTACGAAGTGCCAGTGATCGTCATGGAGGTCAGCGAGCAAGAGGCGCTCGAGATCGCGCTGATCGAGAACCTCCAGCGCAAGGACCTGACGCCCTTCGAAGAGGCCGAGGGCTACTCCGCACTCCTACAGACCCACGGCTACACCCACGAGGAAATCGCTAGCGCGGTGGGGAAGTCCCGCACGGTCGTCACGGAAGGCCTGTCGCTGCTGCAGATGCCCGCCCGCGTCCGCGACACCGTGCAGGCTCTCGGCATCCAGTCGAAGTCGCTCCTCCTGGAGGTGCTCAAGGCCGGTGGGCCCGACGAGATGATCCAGTTGCTCGAGGAAGTCTCTCGCCAGGGCCTCAACCGCGACGATCTACGCCGCCGCCTACGCCACCAGCAGCAGAGCTCCCAGGCCCGCCGCAAGCCCTACGTCTTCAAGTTCCGCGCTCCCGACAAGACCTACAGCCTCGCCCTGACCTTCCGCCAGAGTGCCGTCGATCGCACGGACCTCATCCGTGCCCTCGAGCAGATTCTCACCGATCTGCGCAGCGGCAAGGACGCCTAGGCAGCGAGCTGCAGCCAAGACTCCCAAAGCCGCCTACCAAGGCCGGGCGCCGCCTCGATGCGGTTGTGGCCGGTCTGGCGAGCCAGACGGTGGCGTCCCAGACGACGTCTGCGGCGGTGGCCTGCCAGGGTCGGGCGCGGCGCTTTCAGGAGCAGCACTCGGCCCCCGTGAACCGACCGTGGTGGCAGAGGCTCCTGACCAGCTGTGCCACGAGTGGCATGTGCTGGCGCCCAAACTGGTCACAAACGCAAGGTCTGATAAGATTGATTATGTCAACTTCTCGCGCCGACATGTCGGTAGTGGGCCGCCAGCTCCCCGGTGCACGCTGCCTTCTCCGCGGACGCGCAGATCTGATCTGCCTCTCCACCGAGTGGCCACGGTCGAGGCGCCGGGCCGCAGCCTATAATCCTCCGCCTGATGCGTACTCTCGACCGCTACTACCTCCGCGAGGTCCTCGGTCCTCTCAGCCTCGGTTTCCTGGTCTACACCTTCATCCTCTTGATCCGCTTCCTCTTCCTGTCGGCGGAGCTGATCATCCGGCGCGGTCTGCCGGCCGGTACGGTGGGCAGCATGCTCTTGTACAGCCTACCGAACGTCGTCGTGCTGACCCTGCCGATGGCGCTACTCTTTGGCATTCTGACCGCCGTGAGTCGGTTGTCCTCGGACAGTGAGCTGATCGCTCTCAGGGCCTGTGGGGTTAGTGCCGCGAAGCTCTATCGTCCGACCCTGGTTCTTTCCGTACTGCTCGCCCTGCTGAACACGGCCCTCATGGTCTATGCCCTCCCTTGGGGCAACTCTCGACTCCAGGCCATCCGGCTGACCTCTCTCTCGCAGAGCCTGTCCAAGCAGATCGAGCCGCGGGTCTTCTACGAAGAGTGGGCGGACAAGGTCGTCTATGTCTTTGACGTGGATCGCGAGACCGACCGCTGGAAGGGGGTGTTCCTGGCCCAGAGCTTCCCAGACAACCAGAGTGACGTCACCGTCGCGGACTGGGGAGAGGTCAAGCTCGACCCGAGCGGTGAGCGTGTCGTCCTCACGCTGGGCAATGCCGACAGCCACAAGGTCGACCTGATCCACCCCGAGCGGTACCAGCCGCAGCACCTTGGGACGATGACCACCGTCCTCGACGAGAGCTTCGCCTCGAGCCAGAAGGCCAAGCAGAGCGCCGCCAAGGGCCTCCGTGAGCTGAACGTCGGCGAGCTCCACGAACGCCTGGCCGACACTACGCTCCCGGCCGAGATCCAGAACCTGGCCCGGGTCGAGATCCACAAGCGCTTCTCGATTCCCGCGGCCTGTCTCGTCTTCGGCCTGATCGCACTGCCCTTGGGCTTCAACAACCGACGCGGCGGCAAGACCTCTGGCTTCGCTCTCTCCATCGGGGTCATCATGCTCTACTACCTTCTCATCAACAACGGTGAGGAGGCCGCCCGCTACGGCCGCGTGGCGCCGTGGGTCGCAATGTGGCTGCCGAACCTGGCCTTGGGCGCCCTTGGGGCCTACCTGCTCTACAGACGGAATCGCGACCGCAGCTTGCTTCCGAGCTTTCTCGAACGCTGGGCCCGCTTGTCCGCTTGGAGGACGGCCGAGGCCGCGAGAGGGCTCCTTCCGGCCCGCTTCCGGCGACGCACCGGGGCTGGGGACGACGGTGCTGGCGCCGAGGACGCCACCTCTGCCGGGCGACGGCTGGCCCGCCCGAAGCTCCTCTTCCCCAATCTGATGGACCGCTACGTGCTGCGCACCTTCGTCGGCGTCCTCGCCTTGGTGCTGGTCTCCGTGCTCGCCATCTACACGATCGCCGACCTCAGCCAGAAGATCGACGAGATCCTGAAGAACCACGTGCCGCGCGCTGTGGTGGTCGGCTACTACCTCTACCTCTCGCTCCAGATGTTCTATGAGCTGGCGCCGATCGTGGTCTTGATCACCACCCTGATCGCCCTCAGCGTCCTGTCTCGCAGCAACGAGATCACGGCTGCGAAGGCCCTCGGCTTCAGCCTTTACCGGCTCTCGGTCCCCGTCCTGGTCGCCGCTGCCCTCCTCGCTGCGTTCGCGGCCTACCTCGAGTCTGCCGTCCTCCCACTCACCAACCAGCGAGCGCAGCAGCTCGAGGACAGGATCCGCGGCGAGGAGACGCAGAAGAGCTACGCACGGCCCGATCGCTGGCTCTTTGGCCAGGGCTCGTACATCTACAACTTCCTCCACTATGACGCCCCGACGCGCACCCTGCAGCGACTCCAGGTCTTCGAGCTGGACAGCGAGCACCATCTGAAGCGGCGGCTCGTGGCAGCCAACGCCCGCTACGACGGCAAGCTGGAGGGAGGCAAGGGAGGCTGGCTGTTCTACGATGGCTGGTACCGCCGGTTTGACAACCAGGGGGCCAAGGAGCCTGATTTCACGCGGTTCGCCGGGCCCGTCCAGGTGGACTTTCCAGAAGGGCCGAGCTTCTTTGCCTCAGAGGTCAAACGACCGGAGACGATGACCTACGGCGAGCTGCGGGACTATGTGGCAGCCCTCAAGGCCAGCGGACAGCCCGTGCCGCTCCTCGAAGTGGAGCTTTACCGGAAGATCTCCTTCCCGGTGACGGCGCTGGTGATGGCGCTCGTGGGCTTGCCGTTTGCCTTCCGCCTCGGGCGCCAAGGCACGCTCTACGGCATCGGCCTGGCGATCGGGCTGGGGATGGTGTTCTTTGCGGTCCTCGCGCTCTTCACGGCGCTCGGCGAGGCCGGGATCTTGCCCGCGGTCGTCGCGGTTTGGAGCCCCAGTGCGGTGTTCTCGACGCTCGCGGCCTATCTCTTCCTCGGAGTTAGAACCTAGATCGTCGACGGCCCAGGGCGACGCTGGGCGTCCTGGTGTCGCGGGCTACCCACTCCCCCACCATCCGTAGCGCCAGAGCCCGCCGTCGGTCGGCGACGTGACGAGCTCCTACGAGAAGTGGTCTGGCAGGACTTCCAAGTCGAAGCCCGCCTGGAGAAGCTCCTTGGTGAGGACGGAGAGGCACCGGCTAGTCACCTTGCGAATGCTCGACTGGCGGTACCCCATCCTCTCGGCGACCTCCGAGGAACTGCAGCCCAGACCGTAGCGCAAGCGGAACAACGAGCGGCAGCGATTGGGAAGCCGCGCCACCAGGCGATCGAGGTCGTACCGGAGGTCGGCCTTGGTCTGCAGAGGTGCTTCGGGTTCTGAGAGCAGCTCGAGAATGGCGGCGTCGACGGCCTGGAAGAGGTGCCGGCGCTTGCGGCGCCAGTAGATCAGGCAGCGGTTACGCAAAGTCACGACCAGCCACGCCTCGGGGTTGCGCACCTCTTCCTGCTTGTGAATCAGGGTCAGGAAGGTCTCCTGCAAGACGTCGTCGGCATCCTGTGCCGGGATGCGATAGCGGCCGAGGATCTGAGTGAGCTTGGGCTGCACCTCGCGGAGGATCTCCTCGAAGGGCAAGTCGGGCTGTAGAGGTGGCAGAGATTTCATAGACAATTCCGCCTTACCTGTTGTGTCGAACTAAAGAAGCTCAGATCTCTGGTTGCATGGGACGCACGGAGGACGATCAGCTCAGGTGCCGCTCGGGTCGAGCGAGTCCTCGACGGCTGCAGGGACGATGTAGCCGACAGCGACGAGCTGCCGGTTGAGGGCAGCGAGACAGCGGCTTGCTACCTTGCGGATGCTCGAGGCACGGTAGCCGAGCTTGTCAGCGACCTCGATGGGCTTGTAGCCGAGCCCGTAGCGCAAGCGCAGGAGGTTCTGGCAGCGAGCAGGCAGGCTCTGGAGGGCGCGCCCGAGGTCGTGGTTGAGCTCCGTCTGCTCCTGTTTGGGCGCTTCGGGCTCGGCGAACAGCTCGAGGATGGCGGTATCGACGGCGTCGGTGAGGCGGGATCGACGACTGCGCCAGTACATCAGGCAGCGTCGCTTGAGCGTGGCGAGCAGCCAGGCTTCTGCGCTGTGGATCTTCTCCCACTTGTAGAGCAGCGTCAGGACTGAGTCCTGGATCAGGTCCTCGGCATCCTGCGGTGGGATCTGGTAGTAGCAGAGGATCCGTTCTAGCTTGGGCTGGACCCGCGGCATCAGGCGGTTGAGGGAATCCCAGGCCTCGGGGTTGGCTTCGGAGAGCTCGGCCAGCATGAGTGGATCCTGCTCCACCGCTTCTGCAGTCTGCTCGGTCTCGGCTGGCGATTCGCGCTGAACTTCACCGCTCACGACGGAGATCCCCTCTCAACTGTGCTTCTTGAGTTTAGAGGTGCCTGGATATTGTACTCCAATCCACCTGCTCCCGAGAAAAGAAACCGGCACCTTTTCTGCTCGCCCATCCCCTCGCTGCTTCTCGCCGAGAGGAGGCTGGACCGCCTCCGCAGAGGGTGGGATTGCGACGAGCTTGCCCCGTTTTGCCATCTCTCGGGCACTTCAAGAGAGGCGGCAAACCCCCTCAATCATTGCAGACCGTCTATATGCTAGCACCGGCAAGCTAGCCTGTCTAGTCTGCGTCGCGAGCTCCTTGTGACGGGCTGGGGAGTCGACCGCCGCCGGCCGGAAAGCGTGACCCAACCGGCGGGATGAGACGTCTAGGCGGTGGCGAGGGCCGGGACGGCGCCGCCGACACCGGCCGCTTCGCGCAGGCTCGCTGCAGGTTGCGTGCTTTCCCAAGTGAAGCTGGGCTCGTTCCGCCCGAAATGGCCGTAGGCGGCCGTCGCGCGGTAGATGGGTTGCTGCAGCCGCAGCGATTCGATGATCCCCCGCGGCGAGAGAGCGAAGTGCTCGCGGACCAGCCTCTCGAGGAGGCGGTCCGAGACGATCCCGGTACCCATGCTGTCGACGTGGACGGAAACCGGATCGACGACGCCGATCGCATAGGCCAGCTGTACGGCCGCCTTGCCCACCAGTCCCGAGGCCACCAGGTTCTTCGCGATGTGGCGGGCCATGTAGCTGGCCGAGCGGTCCACCTTCGTCGGGTCCTTGCCCGAGAAGGCTCCTCCGCCATGGCTCCCAACGCCACCGTAGGTGTCGACGATGATCTTGCGGCCCGTGAGACCGCAATCGCCCTGCGGCCCGCCGATGACGAAGCGTCCGGTCGGGTTGATGTGGAAGATGGTCGCGGCGTCCATCAGCTCGGCCGGGACCACGGTGCGAACGATCTTCTCGATCACCTGGTCCCGCAGCTCCTGTTGGCTCACGTCGGGGTGGTGCTGGGTCGAGACCACCACGGTGTGGACGCGAACTGGCTTGCCATCCTCGTACTCGACCGTGACCTGGCTCTTGCCGTCGGGCCGGAGCCAGGGCAGCTCACGAGAGCGGCGGGCATCCGCCAGGCGGCGGGTGAGGCGGTGCGCCAGGGTGATCGGCAGCGGCATCAGCTCGGCGGTTTCGCCGCAGGCATAGCCGAACATCAAGCCCTGGTCGCCGGCCCCGCCGGTGTCCACGCCCATGGCGATGTCGGGCGACTGCGGGTCGATCGCCGAGATCACGCCACAGGTCGCTCCGTCGAAGCCGAGCGCCGCGTCCGTGTAACCGATGTCGGAGATCACGCGGCGTGCTGTTTCGACGAAGTCGATCCGAGCGCTGGTGGTGATCTCGCCGGCGAGGAAGGTCAGACCGGTGGTCACGAGGGTCTCGCAGGCGACGCGGCCCTTCGGGTCTTGAGCGAGAACGGCATCGAGGATGGCATCGGAGATCTGGTCGCTGATCTTGTCCGGATGCCCCTCGGTCACCGACTCCGAGGAGAACAGGTATCGACTTGCTTCGGTCATCACTTCCACCTCTAGCGCGAGTTGCTGGGAAGGCCAGCGTTCACCTGCGTCCCACTCCTGGACGATGAACGGGGCCGCGAGAGTTGCTTGGACGGGAGCACCGGCGAGAGGCCGGCACGGATCCCGAGGCGTTCGAACAAGGGCCAGCGAGCGTTCCTACCCGGGCAATCCATCGGCACTCGACCCGTGAGCGGGAAGATGGCTCAAGGAGCAACCTCGGGCGGACTGTGCAAGACCCCGTAACAGAGTGTAGAGAGGGCATGGAACGTAGACACCGCAACGGTTTCGCGACGCGACGACGAACCGCCGGTGAGGGCGCTGGTCATCCCACCCTGGCGACGCGTCCCCGGCACCGACGCTAGCTCCGCCTCGCCCCCCAGGGCAGCGACGAAGCGGTCCGGAAGCTCGATCGAGCCGCTTGAGCCCCAGGCCTCTCCCAGTGGGCTCGCGACGTAGCTCCAAGTACGAAGGAAGAAGTGCTGTTCGCCCTCTACGTCGGCCGGGCACAGCCCGGCACGCAGGGCCACGTAGAAATGATAGAGGTCGGGGAGCTCGGTCATCAGCTGCCGCGCCTGCGCCCGCACGCCGCAGAGGGTCTCGCGCTCGCTGACCGGCAAGCCCCCGGCAGAGTCCTCGCTGGCCTGCGGCACGACGACGATCGAGGCCGTCCAGCCGAGGGCTCCCTGGAAGTAGCGTCGGAAGGCATCACGCACTCCCAGCAGTCGATCTGGGCTCGAGCTGGCGACGGTCACCTCGACGCCCGTTTGGAGACGCCGCCAGAAGTCTCTAGGATTGTTCCGCATGATTACGAGCCGGCAAAACCGAAGGCTGAAGGATATTCGGCACTTGCGGCGAAGTAAAGGCAGCCATGCCCTGCTCGAGGGCGAGCGGCTGATCGCCGAGGCCATCGTCGCCGGAGTGGTCCTCGACGAAGTGCTGATGACGCCCGAGTTCGAAGCCTCAGCGGCAGGCCTGGCCATCGTGCGCCAGCTCACCTCCCCCCCACTGCTGGTCGCCGACGAAGCCCTGCGCAGTCTCGCCGACACCGACTCGCCGCCCGGGGTGCTGGCGATCGCTCAGCTCCCTCGCCAGGGCGCCGCCGCGTTGCCGGTCAGCCGGGATGGCCTCTATCTCTTCGTCGACGGCCTGCAAGTGCCCGCCAACCTGGGAGCCTTGGCCCGAGTCGCTGAGGCCGCTGGCGCCGTGGGGATGGCTCTCGCCCCCGGGACCGTCAACCCAAATCATCCCCGTGCTCTCCGTGGCTCCGCGGGTAGCCTCCTGCGCCTGCCCGTCGCCGTCGAGGTCACTCCAGGGATGCTGGATGAGCGGCTCGCTGCCATCACTCCCCGCTGGGCCGGTCTCGCGACCCGCGGTGGCGAGACGCTTTGGGGCGCCGACCTGCGAGGTTGCCTGGTGCTCGCCCTGGGAGCCGAGGGGCCCGGGATCTCACCGGCGGTGAAGGCCCGGGTCAGTCGCCTGCTGACCGTTCCCCTCGCTCCCCCGGTCGAGTCCTTGAACGCCACCGTCGCGGCGGCCTTGGCTCTCTTCGAGGCTCGCCGCCAGCGCGCGGCCGCCGGTGAGGGCGCAGCCTAGGAGCCCGCGCGGCAGGATGGTTCGAGGCCGTTGGTGACGGCAGGTCTGGCT
>CAYQRE010000022.1:0-74491 GCA_964420075.1 uncultured Thermoanaerobaculia bacterium
AAATCCGACCGTCGGCTCCACGGAAACCCAAGAAAAACAAGGTAGTTAGCGGCGAAGCCGAGAAGGCCGCGAGAGACGATTTTCGCGCCAGCATGCGGCTGGCATGCGGTTTCGCCCGTTCTGGAGGGAGTTGGGCCGTTACCTGACGTTCAGTGTCACGCCTGAGCGGCGGGGTGAGAAGGCGCGACCGCCCTCGGAACCTCCCCGAGAGCGGCCGCACCCTGACCGCCTACTGCACCCTCTCGCTCTTCAGCCGCCGGCTCATCCCGGGATCCGCTTCTCGATCTCGGCGGCGATGCTGGCGAGGCGGTGGGCCCAGGCCATCGCCTGGCGGGCGAGGAGCTTCTCCGGGGTTACCGTGTCATAAGAGATCGATCATGAGCTTTTCGATACCACCGGCACGCTTGGAGAGCTGCGACGAGGTCATGGGCGTCATGGAGTCGCATCGTCGTGATGGAGGAGTGTTGGTGGCGCTGTGCCCTGAGGGGCAGCGCCCCGCGGGCGGAAACCCTTGGGTAAGCGAGCGGGGCGGAGGAAGGCAAGAGGCTCTGGGGGGGAAAGCCGAGCGCGCTCGGCCGCCAGGAACGCATAGGCGGCGATGCATAGGGCGCCATGATGATGGAAGCCTCGCCAGGAGCGCCCTTCGAAGTGATCGAGCCCAAGCTCGTCTTTCATCTCTTGGAAGTCTCGCTCAACTCGCCATCGCAGCTTGAGCAGAGCGATCAGGTCCGCGGCTTTCGAGGTCTCGGGCAGGGTCGACAGCCAGAAGCGGGTTGGCTCCTTCTCGCCCTTGGGCCACTCGATGATCAGCCATTCTTCGTCGTGAGCCGCCCGTCGGTAGTCGTCGCGATGAGCCGGTCGCACCCGACAGCGGGCAAAGCGCGAACGCAGGGCCCCGCGAGTGCCTTCGCGCCAGGTGATCGACCGATAGGCCTTGTCGGGCAGCTCTCGAGCCAGATCGAGCACACTGCACGGTCGGCAGTCCTGCGAGCGACGCAGCAAGGTCGGGGGGCGACCGGTCCCATTCCACTCAGTCGGTGGTAGCGGGCCTTCGCCAGGTCGCCAGACCGAGGTCTGCCGAGTGACGCCGACCCCGTAGAGCAAGCCTCGCGCCGTCAGGCCCTGCCGGAGCTCGAAGGTCGCTTCGCGTTCGGCGTCCGCCACCACGGGCGCTCGCGGCAGCTCGTCGGCGAGAAGCCCATCGATCTGGGCCAGAGCCAGCTGCCATTTGGGAGCAAAGGCCACCTCGGCTGGCACCCCGGCCTTCTGGCGACGAGCTGGGTCTTCGCACCAGGTCTCGGGAAGGTAGAGCCGCCAGGCGCTCGGCACGCTCATCGTGCGGTTGGCAAGCGACACGGTCACGGCGATTTGGCAGTTGTCCTGCTTGCCCAAGGCGCCGCAATACTGCCGACTCACTCCCACGGAGTGCCGACCCTTCTTCGGAAAGCCGACATCGTCCACAATCCACGCGGTCACCGGGCCATGGCGCTCGAGCTCGCTTAGCGCCCAATCCCGCGCCACCGCGAGCAAGGCTCTCTGCGACCATGGGGCCTTCGCCACGAAGTGATGCATCGACTGATGGCGAGCCTGGACCTGCCCGGGGTCGATCCGAGCTGCCATCGGCTCCACGCTCTTGCGCTCGCCAGACAGCAGAAGTCCTGTCAGATAAGCCCTCAAGGGCTCCCGCCGGTCCGCATGACCAAGCACCTGTCCAAGCCGGCTCACATATGCCTCAAACCGTTGCTCTGCGCTTGAGTGACCCATGAAGACATCTTGATACCGGCTCGGAACATCAGCAGCGCATGACACAGTACTACTGGCTCGCTTCAATGGCCGGCCGGGGGCTGCCAGCGGTGGGGCGGGGTGGTGTGGAGTTGGTCGAAGAGGGTGCGCGCTCGCTCGAGACCGGCTTCGGGGTTGAGGGCAGGGTAGAGGTAGATCTCGGTGACGTTGCGGCCGGCGAGGAGCTGCATGGTGCCCTGGGACTTGTGCTCGGCGATCACCCAGTTGGCGATGATGTTGTAGTCCAGGCGGTTGTCGTAGCCGAACTTCTGCGAGCGGTCGAACTCGAAGGTGGGGGATCCGGCCCGAATCTGTGTTTCGGGGTAGCCCTCGAGGCCGGTGAAGGGCGGCTCGGCCGGCCGGTCCGGCACGCGGGCCGTCGCCGAAAGGACGATGGGCCGCGAGTCCTCGGGAAGGGAGGCCACGGCTTGGAGGGCAAGGATCGCCGCGGCGCGGTGGCCGGCGTGGGTGCTCGGGCTGGGGAGCATGGTGAAGATGAAGTCGTAGTGCCCGGCCTGCATGATCTCGGCGAGACGCTGCTTCACCCAGGTGACGTTCCACTCACCGGCGAAGATCTTGCTCATGTCGAGGGTGTAGGCACTGTCGAGCTGGTCGAGGAAGAAGTAGTTGCGGATCCCCACCACGGCCCCGCCGGCCATCAGCTCGCGCTTGCGGATGCCCGGTAGGTAGGCCCGGCCCACGGCTTCGTCCGTCAACTGGAGGCCGTAGATGGGCTCGGCAAGGGTCGAGTACTTGTAGCCGCCTTCGCCGTTGGTGACCAGGGCGAGGTCGACCGTGCCGCCGAGGGAGTGGGTGATCTTGTAGACCGAGGCGCAGAAGAGAGCGTCGTCATCGGGGTGGGCGGTGACCAGCAGCACCCGGGGCGGAGCGGCAGCCGGCGCCGCGGTGGCGGGCGGATTCGTGGGTGCCGGATTCGCTGGTGCCGGACTCGCTGGTGCCGGTTCGGCGGCGGCCAGGGGGAGGGTGTCAAGCAGGGTGACGAGGGCGAGGGCGGCGAGCGAGAGGGATCGCAGAGTCGACATGGCCGAGAGCGTACCGCAGGGTAGGCTTGGCCGGAGTTGGGTCCGTCGCACCCCCGCCCTGCGATCCAACTCTGCCCTTCCACGTGAGAGGTCGCTATGCCCCTGCCGCGCGCCAGCCGTCGAGCCATCCCCGGGACCCTGCTTTTGGTCGCAACCCTCTCGGCACCAAGCGCCCTGGGCCAACCTCCACCACCCGCAGCGGCCGAGAGCTTCGCGACTTTCGACCGCGAGCTGCGAGATGCTCTGCGCCGCGGCGATGCGGTTGCGCTCGCCTTGCTGGTGCGTTTCCCGCTTCGCCTCAACCACGCCGACGGTGGGGTCACGACCCTCGAGAACCCGCGCGCCTTGCAGAGCGAGTTCGGCAGCGCCTTCCCGGCGGCAGTTCGCCGGGCCGTCCTCGACTCGACGTCCGACGACTTGATCTGGCGTGGCGGGGACGTCGGCTACAAGGGCGGTGCACTGTGGGTCGAGGAGGGTGAGCAGGGGGCTGGGCGCTTCCGGGTGGCCGCCGTCAACCTGCCGCCCGCGGCCGACGACTGCGGTCAAGGCTGCGAACCGGAGCTTCTCTTCGTTTGCAACGCGCCGCACCACCGTGTGGTCATCGACCGCCGGGGGAGCGGGCCGCCGCGCTACCGAGCCTGGGACCTTCCACGCTCGTTGAGCGCAGTCGCCGACCTCGAGCTGGGTGCCGGCGAGGAGAGGTCACTGGGGACGACGCCCTGCACCCACCGCAGCTGGAGCTTCGCGAACACGGGTGCGAGCTACACGGTAAGCGAGCTGGGCTGTACGGATGGCAGCGAGCCCGCCGGGGCCATCGGCACGCTGGAGGTGGCGGTCGGCGGCGAGGCCAGGGCGCAGTGGTGGTGCTTCTAGGCCGCCGGTAGGTCGCCCCGGGACCCGCGGAGGATCGCCGGCGGAGAAACTTCGGGGGACTTTGGTTCGTAAGGCGCTTCGACCGCAGCCTTCCCCCGGAGATCCTCTGATGGGCATCGACATCCGCGAGTTTCGTCAGGCGTTACGTCGCTTACTGCGCACCCCCCTCTTCGCCGGCGTCACGGTGCTCACCCTGGCCCTCGGCATCGGCGCCACCACCGCCGTCTTCAGTGTTATCTACGCCGTCCTCCTCAGGCCCTTGCCATATCCCGAGCCCGAGCGGCTGGTGGGTGTGTGGCTGAAAGCGCCGGGCCTCAACGCACCGCAGCTCAACCAGGGCCCGGCCACCCACTTCACCTTCCGCGCCGAGAACCGCGTCTTCAGCGAGCTCGGGATGTGGGACAACACGCAGGTGGCGATCACCGGCGGTGATCAGCCGGAGCAGGTGGCGGCGATCCAGGTGACCTTTGGCGTTTTCCCGGTGCTTGCCGCCCAGCCGCAGCTCGGCCGGCTGTTCAACCAGGAGGATGACACGCCGACCGGCGCGCGCACGGTGGTGCTCTCCGATGCCTACTGGCGCAGCCATTTCGGGGCCTCGCCAGCAGCGATCGGCCAGACGCTCACCGTCGATGGTGAGCCGCACGAGGTCATCGGAGTGCTGCGGTCGGAGTTCCGCTTTCTCGACCAACAGCCGTTGGTCTACGTGCCGCTGCGCATCGACGTCAGCCGGCTCAACTTTGGGCAGTTCGGCTTCCAGGGCCTCGGCCGCCTGAAGCCTGGAGTGAGCCTCGCAGCGGCCAACGCCGACGTCGAGCGGATGATCCCCCTCGCCGTCGACCGCTTCCCGATGCCCGGGGGCTTGAGCAAGGCGATGGTGGCGGACGCCCGGCTGGGCGCCAACGTCCACCCCCTCGTGCGGGACGTGGTGGGCGACATCGAAGAGCTGCTGTGGGTGATCTTCGGTACCGTCGGCCTGGTCTTGCTGGTGGCCTGCGCCAACGTCGCCAATCTCTTCCTGGTGCGTGCCGAAGGCCGCCAGCACGAGCTCGCTGTACGCAGCGCCCTGGGGGGCAGCGCGGGGCAGATCGCCCGTGGGCTGCTGACCGAGAGCTTGCTCCTCGCTGTCGCCGGTGGGGTGGTGGGGGTCGGGCTCGCCTGGGCTGGCCTACGCCTGCTCGTCTCGCTGCAGCCGGCCGGGCTGCCGCGCCTCGGCGAGATCGGCCTCGACCCTGCCGTGCTGGCTTTCGCCACCGTGGTCTCGTTGCTCGCCGCGTTGTTCTTCGGCAGCGTCGCGACCACCCGCCTCGGCCGCGGCGGGCTGGTCAGCTCACTCAAGGACGAGGGCCGAGGGGCGAGCGCCGGGCGCGGGCGCCAGCGCACCCGGAACGCCCTGGTGGTGGCGCAGATCGCCCTTGCCCTCGTCCTCCTCGTGGGCTCGGGGCTGCTGCTGCGCAGCTCGCGCGAGCTGGCTCGCGTCGACCCCGGTTTCGCTGCGCCCGACGACGTCCTCACCTTCCGCCTGGCGGTTTCCGACGCAGACGCGCCGCGAGCGATGGACGTGGTGCGTATCTACCAGAGCATTTACGAGCGGCTGCAGGCGGTCCCCGGAGTCACCTCGGTGGGGATGTCCACCTCGATCACCCTCGACGGCTACACCAGCAACGACCCGATCTTCGTCGAGGAGAGGCCCCTGGCGGACAACCAGATCCCGCCCATGCGCCGCATGAAGTGGATCACCCCCGGCTACTTCGCCACCATGCAGAACCCGCTCCTCGCCGGCCGCGACATCAGCTGGGAGGACATCCTGCGCCAGGCGCCGGTGGCGGTGGTCACCGCGAGCCTCGCGCGGCAGTACTGGGACGACCCGATCGACGCCCTCGGCAAGCGTATCCGCGGCAACCCGAACGATCAGTGGCGAGAGATCGTCGGCGTGGCGAGCGACGTGCGGGACGACGGGGTCGAGAAGCCTGCGACGGCGCTGGTCTACTGGCCGATGGCGATGGCCGATTGGTGGGGCACGCCGCTCTACGTCAACCAAGCGACAGCGGTCGCTGTGCGCAGCGCGCGGGTCGGCTCGGGCGAGCTCCTCGAGGAGCTGCGGCGCGCTGTCTGGTCGGTGAACCACAACCTGCCGCTGGCTCGCGTCCGCACGCTGCGGGAGATCCTCGACCGCTCGCTCGCCCGCACCTCGTTCACTGTCGTGATGCTCACCATCGCCTCGCTGGCGGCGCTCATCTTGGGAGCGGTCGGGACCTACGGCGTGACCTCCTACGCTGCTTCGCAGCGCCTGCGGGAGATTGGCGTGCGAATGGCGCTTGGCGCCCAACGCACCGACGTGGCGCGGTTGATCCTCGCCCATGGCCTGGTGCTGGCTGGTGTTGGCGTCGCCCTCGGCCTGGCGGCGGCCGCCGCGGCCAGCCGGCTGCTGGGCGCCGAGCTCTACGCGGTGAGCCCGCTCGATCCCCTGACCTTCGGTGCCGTGGGTACCGGCGTGGCTCTCATCGCGGTGCTGGCGAGCTACGCCCCCGCACGCCGCGCCGCCAAGCTGGACCCCTTGGCGACGCTGCGGGGCTGAGCCGGTGGCGCAGGGCCCGATAGGATGGGGCGACGTCCCCGCGAGGTGCCCATGCCGAATCTCGACCTCCGCCAGCTCGCTCCGGCTCTGCTGATCGCACTCCAGGGAGCGGCGCTGGCCGCTCCCGCCACCGCACAGCCGGCGGGGGAAGCAGCCGCTGCGCCGGCGCCCACGCTTTGTCCCAGCGGCTCCGTGCCGGGCCGCGCCTACGGCTTCTACCTGGTGGGCAACCGGGCCGGCTTCCAGACCACGTGCACCGCGGCGGACGGCTCATTGTGGGTCGAGCACGCGTTCAACGACCGCGGCCGGGGGCCGTCGGTGCGCTACCAGGCCTGGCTGGACAGCGGTGGGTTGCCCACCAGGGTGACCGTCGCGGGGAGCGACTACCTGAAGGGCCAAGTCGACGAGGCCTTCTCCCGCGAGGGGGAGCGCGCCACCTGGCACAACGCGGTCGAGACCGGTGGGGCCGCGGCCCTCCCGCCGGCCTTCTATCTCGCCCAGGACGGCGTGCCGGCCGAGCTCGGGCTGCTGGCCCGCGCCCTCCTGGCGGCGCGCGGCGGCCAGCTGGCCCTCTGGCCGCAGGGGCGAGCCCGGATCGAGACCCTGGGTGAGCACAGCCTGGGACCGGCCGCAGCGCCGCGGCGGCTGCGTCTGGTGGCGATCTCCGGCCTGGGCTTCGACCCGGTGCGCCTGTGGCTCGATGCCGAAGGCCAGCTCTTCGCCCTCCTCGATGACGTCTCGGCCCTGGTCCCCGAGGGCGAGGAAGACCTCGTCCCGGCGTTGCGCGAGGCGCAGACGGCGGCGGAGGCCCAGCGGCGGCGCCAGCTCGCCGAGCGCTTCTCGCGGCGCCCGGCCGGTGGCCTGGTGCTCGAACACGCCAACCTCTTCGACAGCACGAGCGGACGCCTGCGACCCGCCACTTCGGTGGTGATCGAGGGCGACCGCATCGTGGCCGTGGGGGAGGACGGTCAAGTCGTCGTCCCGCCTGGCGCCGAGCGCATCGATGCTGCCGGCTGCACGCTCCTGCCCGGGTTGTGGGACATGCACTCCCATCCCCGCCTCGACGACGGCCCGCTCTACCTCGTGGCCGGCGTGACCGGTGCCCGCGACATGGCGGCGGAGCCCGAGAAGGCGGCCAAGCTCGCCGCCTTCGACCGCGGCGAGGCGCTCGGGCCGCGCATCGCCCTCGCCGGGATCATCGACGGCAAGGGCCCGTACCAGGGGCCCACGCGGATGCTGGTGTCGACCGCGGCCGAGGCCCGGGCGGCGGTCGCGGAATATGCGCAGGCCGGCTTTCCGCTGATCAAGATCTACAGCTCGGTCAAGCCGGAGCTGATGCCGGTGCTGATCGAGGAGGCCCACCGGCGGGGGATGCGGGTGGCGGGCCACATCCCCGCTTTCGTCAGCACCGAGCAGGCGATACGCGCGGGCTTCGACGAGGTCACCCACATCAACATGGTGTTCCTCAACTTCCTCTTCCCGCAGGTACAGGACACGCGGACCCCGGCCCGCTTCACGGCGGTCGCCGAGCACGCCGCCGAGCTCGACTTGGGCAGCCAGCCGGTGCGGGACTTCATCGCCCTGCTCCTGGAGCGCGGCGTGCGCGTCGACCCCACGCTGAGCGTCTTCGAGGACCTCTTCGTCGATCGGCCGGGCCAGGTGGCTCGGGCTTTCGCCGCGGTGGCCGACCGCTTGCCACCGACGGTCCGTCGCGGCCTCCTCGCCGGTGGGCTGCCCGTCCCGGAGGGGGCGGACGAGCGGTACCGCGCCTCCTTTGCGGCGCTCGAGAGGATGGTCCTGCTGCTCTACCGCTCCGGCGTGCCGCTGGTCGCCGGCACCGACGGCATGGCCGGCCTGGCCTTGCCGCACGAGCTCGAGCTCTATGTCGAAGCGGGCCTGCCGGCCCCCGAGGTGCTCCGCCTGGCGACCCAGGGAGCGGCGACGGCGGCGGGTTTCGGTGATCGTCTCGGCGCAGTCACGCCGGGCAAGCTCGCCGACCTGATCCTGGTCGACGGCGACCCCACCGTCCGCATCGGTGCGCTGCGGCAGCTGCGCTTGGTGATCAAGGACGGTGCTGTGATCGACCCCGCGGCCCTCGGTCGCGAGCTGGGGATCGTCCCGCCGTAGCGGGCTCAGCGTGGCGCGCCGCCGAGCCGGGCGAGCATCTCGGTTTCGCTGGGTGGGGAGAGCACGTTGCCGGCGGCGAAGGCGGCCGCCTGCGGGTAGGCGCTGGCGCGGAGCCGCGCCGCCGCTGCTTCGAGGTCATAGACCGTCCGCCGCAGCGCGATTCCGGGTCCCAGCCGCAGCCAGTAGGCGCCCGCTTCACCGAAGGGCATTCCCACGCTGCCGGCATTGACCAGCTGGGTCCCTCCTCCGGGTGGCCCCGCCGGCACCCGCCGGGTGAACTGCATGTGGGTGTGGCCGCAAACCACCACCTCGGCCGCCACGGCCGCGAGCTCGGCACAGAGTACGTCCTCCGGGCTCAGGCAGGTGATGATCGTGGTGTCGCTCGCCGGCGTCGCATGGCAGAAGAGCACGCTGCCGAGGCCCTCGATCACGAGCTCGAGGCTTGCCGGCCAACTGGCGAGCTGGTCGATCTCCGCGGGCGTCAGGCGCTCGGCGCCCCAGCGGATGACCTCGCGCACCGCGGCTGGCAGCCCCGCGCCGTCACCGCCGCGGGCCAGCGCCAGGGTCTCGCGGTCGCCGTTGCCGCGCAGGAAGCGCAAGGGGAGCCCGCAGCCGAGCAGGGCTGTGAGGCACTCGCTGGCGAGGGGGCCGGGGAACACGTCACCTCCCACGACCACCAGCTCCACCCCTTCGTGCCGGACCTCGCCGAGCACCGCCTCGAGCGCCGGCAGGTTGCCGTGGATGTCGTAGAGCGCGGCGACCCGCCGGCAGCTCTCAGCGTTCACCACGCCCGCCGTAGACCGTGGGGTCGTGCCGCTCCATGTAGCGCTGGGGAGTGGCGAGAGGCGTGAAGCCGAAGCGGGCGTAGAGGCCGTGGGCGTCCTGGGTGACCAGCACCCACCGCCGCAGGCCCTGCAGGGATGGATGCGCCACGATGGTCTCCATCAGCTGCTTTCCCAAGCCGCGGCCGCGGTGGGAGGGCAGGATGAAGACATCCGCGAGGTAGGCGAAGGTGGCGCTGTCGGTGATCACCCGCGCGAAGCCGACCTGGCGCCTGCCGTCGTAGACCCCGAAGCAGAGTGAGCCGGCGACCGCCCGCTCCAGGGTGGCGAGCGGGACCCCCTTCGCCCAGTACGAGCTGGCGAGAAAGCCGTGGACGGTCACCAGGTCGAGGCGGGTCGGGTCGGAGTCGATGCTGATGCCGTTCTGGGCGGGCATGCGCGTGCCCTCCTCGGAGGATGGTGGGAGGAGCATGCCGCCGAGGATACGCCGAACCCAGGCCTGGCGACCGGGGCCGTTTGGGCCGGGGTCGCATGGCCCGGGCCGGGGCGGACCGCGGCGCCGGGGCGCTGCTGCCCCACGGCTTCGCGTCGCGAGCGGGTGTATTCTCCCTCGAACATTCGTTGAATGGTTGCGGAGTGTCGCGTCTGGAAGCGATTCGTCTCTCTGGGCGCAACGGGAAGACCACACACTGGCGTTTCGGCGTTGGAGAGATGCTCTTCGGGTGGGCTATATTCTGTTCACGCGAAACTCTCTTCGCGAAAAAGCTTTGGTGCTCGCGATGAGCGCCGGGCCGGCTGAAAGGAGCCGCTATGCGCAGCGTTCTGGCTGTCAGTGTCTTGGTGGGAGTTCTCGCCGCTTCGGGCTTCGGGGCGGTGGAGCCTTCATGGCTGCAGGTCGACGGCATGGGGTTTCTGGCCAGGGTCATAGCCAGGCTCGCCAGCCTCCACGAGAAGGAGGGTTCGCAGACGGATCCCTGGGGAGTGGCATGCCCGCTCTGCGGCTGCACCCGTGAGGCGCCCGCGACAGGGGCCGGCCCGCAGCCGATGCGCTGATCGCTCTCTCGGGCGTCGCTGTCCCCGTGGAATGCCTCTTCATGCACTACACTTACAAACAAATTCCGCGTGGAGGAGGCATGGGGGGACATCTGTCGCGCTGGCGCGTTCTCGAGCTCGTGGCGCAGGGAGAACCGACCCGGCGCGATCTCGAGGAGGTGCTAGAACATCTTTTCGAGGCGTGTGACGTCTGCCGGGCCGAGCTCGAGGCGGCCGCCGCGCTCGGGCAGCCTGGCGGCGCGGCGCCGCCGCGGCTGAACCTGCGCCGGCCGCAGCTGGCCGCCTGGGCGCGCTTCGCCCTGACCGCTCCCGGGGAGGCCGCGGAGATCCTCGCCCTGCCGGCGGCCGAGCGGCACCCGCGGATCTCACGCGCCTTCACCCGCTTCCGCAACCCGGTGCTGGCGGACCTCCTCCTCGAAGAGAGCCGGCGGCGGATGACCGACGACCCGGCGGAAGCCTACGACCTCGCCGAATGCGCCCAGGAGATTGCTCTGCGCCTGCCCGAGCGAGAAGTACCGCATGCCCTGGCGATCGCCTGTCTCGCCCGCGCCAACGCCTACCGTGCCAATGCGCTGCGCATCGGAGGACAGCTCACCCAGGCCGAGAGGCTGCTGCAGAACGCCGTCGCGCTGTTCGCCGAGCAAGGCACGGGAGATCCCCTCATCGAAGCGGAGCTCCTGGAGCTCTCCGCATCCCTTGCCCGCGGCCAGCGCAAGCTCGCGGACGCGGAGAAGTACCTCGCCGCCGCCGAGAGGTTGTACGTCGACTTCGACGAGCTCGTGGCCTGCAGCCGCGTCCAGGTCCTCAAGGGCGCCGTCCTCTTCGAGAACGGCGACCTCGAAGGCTCACTGGCGGCGGCGCTCACGGCTCTCGGCCGCCTCGACCCGGCCGCTGAGCCGTACCTCGCCCTCTGCGCAGCGCACAACGCCGCGGACTGTCTTGCCGAGCTCGGACGGGCCACAGAAGCGCGCCAGATGCTCCGCGACCACGACGGTCTCTACGCCGCTTATCCCGGCCACGTGATCGCCGTTCAGCGTCTCTGGGTAGAGGGGAAGCTCGACCGTCTCGAAGAGCGCTGGGAGGCGGCGCAGGCCCGCTTCGTTGCCGTCAAGGAACGCTTCGAAGCGCTCGCTCGCCCCTATGATGCCGGGCTCGTCTCGGTGGATCTGGCCCACCTCCACCTAGCGCAGGGCAACCTCGGCGCGGTCCGCGAGCTGGCGGCGGAGATGGTCGAGGTCTTCCTCCAGGCCGACGTGCATCGCGAGGCGCTGGCTGCCGTCTACCTCTTCCAGGAATCGTTGCGGCAAGAGGCCGTCTCGCTGGTCGTGCTCGGGGAGCTCAAGGCCCGCCTCCGGCAGGTCCGTGGGCTGCGCGGGGACGGCTGAGAGAGCCGCGGGTCTTGAGCAGCAGACACCACAAACAGGAGGTCGTCCGATGGTCCGTGCCTCGACAGTCGTTCTCGCGGTGGTCCTGGCAGTCCTCGCCGTAGTCCCGGCGGACGCCGGCACGATCGATCCGTTCACCACGCTGCAGGCCCTGTCGGTGAGCGACAACAAGGCCCAGCAATCGACCGTCAGCGCGCCGCTGGCCCTGGGCGGCCAGCGCCTGGGCAGCATCATGCTCTTCGGCACGGGCTCGCTGTCGCTCAGCATCGGCAGCGGGGCGGCGACCTATTCGCTGGCGGCCAGTGCCAGCCAGGGCGGCCGGATCGGCTGGCTCTGGTACGTCAACCCGTCGGCGCCGGTCACCCCCGTCGACCTCACCGCGGGCGGCACGCTCAACGCCTTCCAGATCGAGGTGCTCGGCACCACGGGGCCGGTTACCGTGCAGGTCGACGCCCTCGATGCCGACATGGTCTTCGACTCGGTGGCGACCGTCGTCACCTCGAAGCCGGCGCAGCCGCTGGTCTTCGATTTCTCGAGCTTCATCGCTCCGAGCAAGCCGGTGAAGGTCGATTTCACTCGGATCATTGGCGTTCAGTTGGAGTTCGACCTGCGGGGGAACCAGTCCGGGCTGCTGAAGCTCGGGCCCCTCACCACGGTCAAGAACCCTGCCTCGCCCGCTGCCGACAAGGCTCCAGCCTCACCGCAGTGACGGCGCCGGGCGACGACGCAGCGAAGCGACGACGGGAGACTGCCATGCAGGCCGAGACAGCTGCCTACAACGCCGCCCTGGCAGCGGAGGAGAGGGCGATCTGCGATCTCCTCGCCCGCGAGATCGATCAGCACCTCCCGGAGGCGGAGAACAAGATCTGGCACGCCCATCCGGTGTGGTTCCTGGACGGCAACCCGGTGGTCGGCTACAGCAAGCTGAAGGGCGGCATCCGCCTGCTGTTCTGGAGCGGGCAGTCTTTCGCCGAGGAGGGGCTGCAGAAGGAAGGCAGCTTCAAGGCGGCGGAAGCGCGCTTCACGGCGCCGGGCCAGGTGGACACCACGAGCCTCGAGCGTTGGCTGGCCAAGGCGCGGGACATCCAGTGGGACTACAAGAACCTGGTCCGCCGCAAGGGCGTGCTGGAACGGCTCAAGTAGGCGCCCGCCGCGGCGTGGTCTGGCGGCCTCGCCACGAAAGACCGCGCCCGGCGCGGGCGTATTGACTCCAGAGATCAGCAGAGATCAGCCCGAGGTCCGCCCGTGGCCGGCACGGCCGGCGCGAGCGGCAAGAAAGGCAGAGGGTCGATGGAGATCACCCCGCAGCAGCGCACCTATGCCCGGCTCGCCGGGGCCCTGTTCCTCCTCAACTACCTCTTCCAGGGGATCGGCGACAGCGTCACCATCCTCAACCGGCGCGGCGAGACCTTCGCCGAGACGGCGCGCTGGGCAGCGGAGTCGGCCGGGCTCTACCGCCTGGCGTTGGTGCACGTCGGGGCCGCCTGGATCGCCATCGCCGTCCTGGCCTTCGCGCTCTACGCCGTCCTCGAAGGGGTGGACAGGCGTCTCGCGCAGCTCGCCCTCTGCCTGCGGCTGGGCGCCTCGTTCGTGGGGGCGGCGAGCTTGATGTTCCGCGTCGCGGAAGGGCGGCTTTACCAGACCTCGGCGACGGAAGGGCCCTTCAATTCCGAGCAGCTGCGGGCCTTGGTGGCGGTGGCCCAGCGTGCGGCCGGCGCCGGCGTCACCACCGCCTGGATGTTCATGGGCGCCGGCTCGGTCCTCTTCTTCCTCCTCTTCTGGCGCTCGCGCTACCTGCCACGAGCGCTGGCTGGCTGCGGCGTCGTCGCCTCCGCCCTGGTGATCGTGATGAGCGTCGCAATGTTCGTCGATCCCGCGCACACCAACGCCCTCAAGCTGGTGGGCGGACCGCTCTTCCTCACCGAGGTGGCGACGGCGCTCTGGCTCCTCGTCAAGGGCCTGCCCACGCCGGCAACGCCCACCGCGGCCTAGCTCCGCCCTGTTTCGCCGTTCTGCCGGACGACGCCGGCCGGCTCTCGGCGGGCCGAGGGCCTTCGGCCGGTGGTCGGGGTCCTGCGAGCGTGCTGTCTACTGTCTGTCTAGAAGATAATATTGACATTAGATGGACGCATCGCTAGTCTCTCGCCATGGTCGAGCCCGCGGAGCAGGACGTCCCCCGCCATCCGATCGGCGTCGTCACGGCGCGGACGGGGCTCTCGAGCCATGTGCTGCGAGCCTGGGAGCGGCGTTACGGGGTGGTCCAGCCCGGCCGCGGCGCGACAGGCCGGCGGCTCTACTCTGATGCGGAAGTCGAGCGGCTGGCCCTCCTCTCGAGCGCGACGCGCTCGGGAAGGCCAGTGGCATCGGTGGTCTCGTTGGACACCAAGGCGCTGCGGGCGTTGGTCGCCGAGGACGCCGAGCACGCCCGCCAGGGGCCGCCGCCGGCGGCCTGGCACCGCGAGCAGGCGATGCTCGCCGCGCGTGCCCTGGAGCCCGAGCGTCTGGAGAGGCTCTTGCGGCGCGCGTTGCTGGCGTTGGGAACGGTCGGCTTTCTCGCCGACGTCCTGGCGCCACTGCTGGCCGAGATCGGCAGCGAATGGAACGCCGGGCAGATCGGGATCGCCGAGGAACACGCTGCAACGGCGACCATCTCGCAGCTGCTCGGTCGGCTGGTCCGCGACCTCGAGCTACCCGAGGCGCAGCCGCGCTTGTTGCTGGCCACGCCCCAGGGCGAGCGGCACTCGCTCGGTGCGCTGATGGCTGCCGCGGTCGCCGCGCATGACGGCTGGCGGGTGACCTGGCTGGGCGCGGACCTCCCCGCGGCCGAGATCGCCACGGCGGCGCGGCAGGGCCGCGCGCACGTCGTCGCGCTGAGCGTCGCCACGATGGCGGATGGCCTGGAGACAGAGATCGCGGCCTTGCGCCGCGAGCTCGCCCCGCACGTTTGGGTCGTCGTCGGCGGGGCAGGGGCGGCGTCGCTCGGCGAGTCGGCGGGCCTCAGCTGCGTGCGGGACCTGGCTCACTGGCGGTCGTTGCTGCGCATGCACGCGGCGCGGGGTGGGGAGTAGGCGGTGTGGGGCGTCGCCCCGGTGCGGCGGGCGGAGGTGGCCTGATGCGGATCGCGATCGTCGGCAGCGGCGTGGCCGGCCTGGTCGCCGCCCATCGCCTGCATCCCCACCATGCGGTGACGGTGTTCGAGGCGGACGCCCGGCTCGGGGGCCACGTCCACACCTGGACGGTCCCTGCCGGCGGCCGGGACTATCAGGTCGATACCGGCTTCATCGTCTGCAACGAGCGCAACTACCCGAACTTCCTCGCTCTCCTCGCCGAGCTGGGGGTGCGCACCGTGCCGAGCACGATGAGCTTCAGCGTGCGCCACGACGCCGCGCGCCTGGAGTACAACGGCTCGACCCTCCGCCAGCTGTTCATCCAGCCGAGCAACGTGCTGAGGCCGCGTTTCCTCCGCATGCTGATCGACGTGCTGCGTTTCAACCGCACGGCCGGGGCCACCGCGGCGGCCGGTGGGCCGGCCCTGACCCTCGGTGATCTGCTTGCCGGCGGCGGCTATTCGCAGGCCTTCCAGGACTGGTACCTGGTGCCGATGGGCTCGGCCATCTGGTCCCTGCCGCCGGCTCGTGTCCTCGCGATGCCGGCGCGCTTCTTCGTCGACTTCTTCGCCAACCACGGCCTGCTCACGGTCGACGACCGCCCCCTCTGGCGGGTGGTGGAGGGCGGCTCGGCGCGCTACGTCGAGGCGCTCGTCGCCCCGTTCCGGGAGCGCATCCGGCTGCGCCATCGGGTACGCCGGGTGGCGCGCTTCAGCGGCCACGTCGAGGTGGACGGCGAGCCCTTCGATCGCGTGGTGCTGGCCTGCCACAGCGACCAGGCGCTCGCCGTCCTCGCCGATCCGTCCGCGGCCGAGCGGGAAGTCCTCGGCGCGCTGCCCTTCCAGGCGAACGACGTCGTCCTGCACACGGACACCTCGTTGCTGCCGCGCCACCGCGGCGCCTGGGGAGCGTGGAACTACCGGGTCGCGGCCGATCCGGCGGCCCCGGTCGTGGTCACCTACAACATGAACCAGCTGCAATCGCTCGACGCCCCGGAGACCTTCTGCGTCACGCTCAACGCTGGCGACGCGATCGATCCGGCGCGGGTGCTCGGGCGGGTGACTTACCACCATCCGGTGGTCACCCTGGCGGGGGTGGCGGCGCGGGCACGGCGCGGCGAGGTGAGCGGCCCAAACCGCACGCACTACTGCGGCGCCTATTGGGGCAACGGCTTCCACGAGGACGGCGTGGTGAGCGGGCTCGCGGTGGTGGACGAGATCGCGGCGGCAGCCCAGCTGCAGGCGGCGGTGGCGTGAACAGCTGCGTCTACCAGGGGACAGTGCGCCACCGGCGGCGCGCACCTTTGCGGCACGCCTTCCGCTATCGGCTGTTCATGCTCTACCTCGACCTCGATGAGCTGCCGGAGGCCTTCACCGGGCGCTGGTTGTGGTCCGCCCGCCACCCGGCCCCCGCCTGGTTCCGCCGCGCCGACTACCTGGGTGATCCCGCCGTGCCGCTCGCCGTGGCGGTGCGCGACCTCGTCGCCGCTCGCACCGGCCGCCGCCCGGCCGGGCCGATTCGCCTGCTCACGCACCTGCGCTACTGGGGCTACCGGCAGAACCCGGTGAGCTTCTACTACTGCTTCGCCGCTGCCGGCGAGGGGCTCGAAGCCGTCGTCGCCGAGGTCACCAACACGCCGTGGGGCGAGCGGCACGCCTACGTGGTGCCCGTGGACGGGCCGGCGCGGGTGCACCGGGCGGTCCTCGACAAGGTCTTCCACGTCTCGCCCTTCATGCCGATGGACCAGCGCTACGCCTGGAGCTTCACCACGCCGGGAGAACGCCTCCACTTCCACATGCAGAGCCGCCGCGGCGGCGAGCCTGTGTTCGACGCCACGCTCTCCCTCATCCGCTCGCCGCTCAGCGGCCCGGTGCTCGCCCGCTGCCTGGCACGGCACCCCTGGATGACGGCTGCGGTCGTCGCCGGCATCTACTGGCAGGCGCTGCGCCTCTGGCTGCGCCGGGCGCCCTTCCACCCGCACCCCAACCCAAGGAGGCGCGATGCCACTCCTGTCGTCACTCGCTAGGCGCGCCATCCTCGGGCGCCTGGCGCGGCTGCAACATGGTCGCCTGCTCGTCCGCGAAGGCGGCGAGGAGATCACCGCTGGGGACCCGGCGGCGCCGCCGGTGATCATCACGGTGCACGATCCGCGTTTTCACGCTGCCGTCGCCTTCGGTGGCGCCGTCGGGGCCGGCGAGGCCTACGCGGCCGGCTGGTGGTCGAGTGACGATCTGACCGGGATCGTCCGCCTGCTGCTGCGCAACCGTGAGGCCCTGGAAGGCCTCGAGCGAGGATCGGCGTCGCTTGCCGGCTGGTTGCGCCGAGTCGCCCACGCCCTCAACGCCAACTCGCGGCGCGGGGCCAGGCGCAACATCCGCGAGCATTACGACCTCGGCAACGACTTCTTCCGCCTCTTCCTCGACGAGACTCTGACCTACTCCTGCGCCCTCTTCGAGCGTCCGGTCGCGACGCTGACCGAGGCCTCGCTCGCCAAGTACGAGCGGATCGCGCAGCTCCTCGACCTCAGGCCGACAGACCACTTGCTCGAGATCGGCACCGGCTGGGGCGGCTTCGCGCTGCATGCGGCGGCGCGCTACGGCTGCCGGGTGACCACCACGACGATCTCGCCGGCACAGCTCGCGGTGGCCCGCGAGCGGGTGGCGGCGGCCGGGGTCGGCGACCGCGTGACACTGCTGGGCGAGGACTATCGTGACCTCAGCGGTACCTACGACAAGCTCGCCTCGATCGAGATGATCGAGGCAGTGGGGCACGAGTACTACGCGACCTACTACCAGCAATGCGCCCGGCTGCTGGTACCGCGCGGCCGCGCCGTGATCCAGGCGATCACCATCCCGGACGAGCGCTACGAGGCGGCGCGCCGCGAGGTCGACTTCATCAAGCGCTACATCTTCCCCGGCGGCTGCATTCCGTCGCGGGGCGTGCTGGCCGCCGCTGCGGCGACGACCGACCTCGCGCTCGTGCAGGCCGACGAGATCGGCCTGCACTACGCCGAGACCCTGCGGCGGTGGCGGGCCAACCTGCTGGCGCGTCGCCAGGAGATCAAGGCGCTCGGCTACGACGAGCGCTTCCTGCGCCTCTGGGAGTTCTACTTCTGCTACTGCGAAGGTGCTTTCCTCGAACGGGCGATCGGCGCGGCGCAGCTGCTCTATGCGCGGGCAGCGGCCGAGCTGGTGCCGCCACTGCCGGTGGCAGCCGTGCCGCGGGCGCCCGCGGAGCTGGCGGCATGACGGCTGCGCTGCTCTTCGTGCTGGCAGGGTTCGCGCTGCAGGTCGGCCTGTGGGCCGGGCAGCAGCGCAGCGGCAACGCCGCCTCCGCCGACCTCGGCTGGACGATCCTGGTGGCCGGCGGCGCGCTAGGGGCGGCGCTGGTGAGTGACGGCGAGGTGCCGCGGCGCCTCCTCGTCGCGGGGTTGGCGATCGTCTGGGCCCTGCGCCTCGGGGCCTACCTGCTGCGCGACCGCGTTCGTCAGGCCGCGGAGGAGGATGGCCGCTATCGTAGCCTCCGCGAACACTGGGGGAGCGCTGCCAGCCGCAACTTCCTCTGGCTCTACCTGGCGCAAGTGCCGGTCGCGGCGCTCTTCGTCACCCCGCTCGCCTTCGCCATGCGCGGTGGGGAGCTGGATGCCTGGGCCGCCGCTGGCGTCGCCGTCTGGCTGGTCGCCACCGCGGGCGAGTGGCTCGCCGACCGCCAGCTCGCCCGCTTCCGGGCCACACCTGGCAACCGTGGCCAGGTCTGCCGCGCCGGGCTCTGGCACTATTCCAGGCACCCCAACTACTTCTGCGAGTGGTTGCACTGGTGGGCCTACGTGCTGATCGGCCATGGCCAGCCGCTGACCTTCCTCGGCCCCCTGGTGATGCTGCTCTTCTTGTTCCGCTTGACGGGCATCCCGTACACCGAGCGCCAGGCGCTAAGGAGCCGCGGCGAGGCCTATCGCGCCTACCAGCGGTCGACGAGCGCGTTCATCCCCTGGCCGCCGAAGCGGGAAGCGGAATGAGCCTCGACCTCGGCCTAGCGCTCGCCGAGCGGGGCCGCGTCCCCACGCCGCTCCTGCGTTGGGCGATGCGGCGGCTCTGCGCCGCACGCCTCGGCGAGGTGCGGGCAGCCACCGACGAGCGGCCCTTCTTCACGCGCCTGGCGGCCGCGCGGATCGCCGAAGTCCCGGAGCTCGCCAACGCCCAGCACTACGAGCTGCCGAGCGAGTTCTTTGCCCTCGTTCTCGGCCCGCAGCGGAAGTACTCCTGCGCCCTCTGGCCGGCGGCCGGCGGCAGCCTCGACGAGGCGGAGGAGGCGATGTTGGCGTTGACGTGCGAGCGCGCCGGGCTGGCGGACGGCCAGGAGATCTTGGAGCTCGGCTGCGGTTGGGGGTCGCTCTCGCTCGCCATGGCGCGCCGCTATCCCGCGTCACGGATCGTCGCTGTCTCGAACTCGGCCACGCAGCGCGCCTTCATCACCTCCCAGGGCCTGCCCAACCTCGAGGTGCGCACGGCCGACATGAACGATTTCGACCCCGGCCAAGCTTTCGATCGCATCGTCAGCGTCGAGATGTTCGAGCACATGCGAGACTGGCCGCGCCTGCTCGCGCGGGTCGCGGCTTGGCTGCGCGCGGACGGCCGGCTCTTCCTCCACGTCTTCTGCCACGCCACGCACGCCTACCCCTTCGAGGTCGAAGGCTCCGGCAACTGGATGGGCCGGTACTTCTTCAGCGGTGGCATCATGCCCAGCTACGGGCTCCTGGCCGAGGCGGCACCGGCGAGCCTGCAGCCGGTCGCCGATTGGTGGCTCGACGGCAGCCACTACCAGCGCACCGCCGCGGCTTGGCGCCACAACCTCGAGGCGCGTCGCGCGGCGGTGATGCGGGTGCTCCGGGAGCACTACGGGACTGCCGCCTCCCTGTGGTTCGAGCGCTGGCGCCTCTTCTTCCTGGCCTGCGAGGAGCTCTTCGGCTACGGGGGCGGCCGGCAATGGGGCGTGGGCCATTACCTCTTGATGCCATCACCAAGGGCCCGCCCGGGCCGAACGGAGGTCGCCTGACGGTGAGCGAGTTCCTCAAGATGTACGCGGTCGGCGTCGTCTCCTGCTTCGCCCTCGATCTGCTGTGGCTCGGCGTGGTCGCCAAGGGCTTCTACCAACGTCACCTCGGCCTTCTGCTGCGCCCGGACGTCCAGTGGCTGCCGGCCGTGCTGTTCTACCTGCTCTACGTGGCGGCCCTCGTCGTCTTCGTGGCGGCGCCGGCCGTCGAGCGGCAGTCGCTGGGGCGTGCCGTGGGCCTCGGTGCCTTCTTCGGCCTGGCCGCCTACGCGGCCTTCGATCTCACCGGCCTGGCGCTGCTCAGGGACTTCTCCCTCGCCGCGGCGCTCGCCGACCTCGCCTGGGGTGCCTTCCTCTCCGCCACCGTGAGCACCCTCATCGTCCTCGCCGCACGGGCCTGGGCCTGAAGCTCAGCGGTTGACCGCGAGGGGGGCACGAGCGCAGGATCGGCTCGATGGGCGCCGATTCGACGGGCTCGGTGCTGCTCGGGTCTCGCGGCGAAGGAAGTTCGCTCCGCCGTCATCCAATCTCCACGGCCAGGCGGCAGGATCGCTGACGGTCCACCGCCGGCTTGGAGATCGCGACGATGACGTCCCTCTCGACAGCAGTCCACTCCGCGATCGCGGGCTCTCGCCGCGCCGGCCCTTGGCGCCTACCCACGGGCACGGCCCTGGCCGGGCTGACTGCCGTTCTGGTCCTGGCCTTCGCCTTCCAGGGGACGCGCGGCATCTGGGAGCCGGACGAGGGCTTCTACGCCAACGTCGCCGTCGCCATGATGAAGAGCGGCGATTGGCTGGTCCCCCGCCTCAACGGTGAGCCCTTCCTCGACAAGCCGCCGCTGCTCTACTGGGCGACGGCGGCGGCGATGCGCTGGGGCGGGGTCGATGAGTGGGCCGCCCGGCTGCCCCAGGGGCTGTGGTACTTCGGCAGCGTCGTCCTGGTCGCGGGGCTGGCCGGGCGGTGGTGGGGGAGGCGGGCAGGCGTCGTCGCGGGCGGCGTCTACGCCACCACGCTGCTGCCGTTCTTCGCTGCCAACATCTTGACGCCGGACACGCCGCTCGCCTTCGCCGTGGCGCTCGCCTACTTCTTGTTGGCCGGCCTGCACGCGGCCTCGAGTTGGCTGGCGCGCCTGGTCCGCGGGACCTTCCTCGGCCTGGCGATCGGCCTCGGCCTGCTCGCCAAGGGGCCGGCGATGCTGGTCTTCGTGGCCCCGTTCGCCGTCATTGCCGTGCTGCGCCGGCGCTCGCTCGCCGGGCTGTTCGACCTTGGGCTGCTCACCGCCGGGCTCGTCGCCCTGGTGGTTGCGGCCCCCTGGTACGCCGCCATCGCCCGTGCCTTGCCCGGGGCCGGTGGCTACCTCCTCGATAGCCAGGTGCTCGGCCGGCTGGTGAACGCGGACTTCAGCCGCAACGCCGGCCTCTTCGACGGCTTCGCCGTGTACCTGCCGGTCCTCCTTGTCGGCGGCTTGCCCTGGAGCGTCGTCTGGCTGCGCCAGCTCGCCGCGGCGCTGCGCCGCGGGTGGCGCGGTCGGCGACTGGCGGAATGGCGGCCCGCCTGGCCCAGCGCGGGGCCCGAGACCCTCCTCCTCGTCGGCATCGCGCTGCCCCTCGCCGTGCTGCTCGCCGCCCGCTCGCGGCTGCCGCTCTACGTGCTGCCCCTCTTCGTGCCGCTCTCCCTGCTCACCGCGCGGCTCCTGGAGGAGCGTCTCGCCGGTACCTCTCCCGCCGGCGGCCGCCGCTGGGTGGGCTGGGGGCTGGTCGGCTGGGTGCTCCTGCTCCTGGCCCTCAAGGCTGCCGCCGGCTGGCTGCCCTACGGTCTCGACGCCCGGCGCCTCGCCGAAGAGCTCACCAGCGCCGGGGTGAGGCCCGATCGTCTGCTCGTGATCGTCAACAGCCGCCGCAACGGCCTGGCGTTCTACGGCTTCCAGAACCTCGAAGCGGTCTCCACCCTCGAGGTCCCGTACCCCTTCTTCGCCGAGACCGAGAGGCTGAAGGTCGAAGCGGAGGAGATCCGTAGCGGCGAGGCGGCGCCGTTGCTGTTGGTGCCGAAGCGGACGACACCGCGGGTGGAGGCGGCGATGCGCCGCGTCGGGGTGCCGATGCAGGAGCGCGAGCTGGGTTTCGATCTCTCGTTGCTCTCCCCCGAGACCGGCGGCGCTCCGCCGGGGCCGCCTCCGAGCTGAGTCGGCTGGCGCGTTGCGGGCGTACCGCTGCCCGCGACTGCGGGTTCGGAGGTATTCTCCAGAGATGGTGCCGCGCACCACCGCCTGTCTCGTCGCCGCTGGCCTCCTCACCGCCTGCATCCACGAAGCACCCAAGCCCCTCGACCTCACGGCCACGGCGGCGCGGCTTGCCGCGCGGAGCCTGGTGAGCCCCGAGGTCGCAGCCCTCAGCGCGCGGCTTGGTCGCCAGGCCCCCGCGGTGGGGGACGCCTGGGGCCCCGACGACCTGGTGGTCGCCGCCTGGGCGCTGCGCGCGGAGGTGGCGGCGGGCGCGCTGGAGGTCGCGAAGGCCCGCGGTGCCGAGGAGGGCGCGGGCCGCCGGCAGCGCCCGGCACTCTCCCTGACGCCTGAGTTTGCGACCCACCTCGAGGGAGCGGCCAACCCGTGGACGATCGCCCTCGCCTTGGCCTGGCCGTTCGAGCTGGGGGGCAAGCGAGAGGCCCGGCAGAACGAGGCTCGGGCGGCGACCGCCGTCGCCCTCGGGCACTTCGCGGAGACGCTCTGGGCCGTGCGCCAGGAGGTCGTCGGGGCCCGCTTGGAGCTCGAGATCGCCGCCCGCGAGCTGGCCCTCGCCCACGATGAGGTCGCGGCGCGGCGAGAGCTGGCCGCCTGGGTGGAGACCCTCCTCCGCCTCGGCGCCGCCTCGCAACCGGAGCGCCAGAGCGCCCTTCTCGAGCTGGCGAAGGCCGAGGCGGCACGGCGCGCCGCGGCGACCGCCGAGCTTGCGGCGCGCGGCCGCCTGGCGACGGCCCTGGCGCTGCCGCTTCCCAGCCTCGACGGCCTGAGCCTGGCCGAGCTCGACCTGGCAGCCTTGCCAGCGGCAGCCGAGCTCGCGGAGGCAGACCTCGCCGCCGAGGCGGTGGCCAACCGCCTCGACCTCCACCGCGCGGTGGCCGAGTACGCGGTCGCCGAGGCTGCCTTGGCGAGCGAGCTCGCCCGCCAGGTGCCGGACCTCACCCTCGGCCCCGGGCTGACCTTCGATCAAGACCAGCGCAAGCTGGTCTTCGGTGCCGGGCTCACCCTGCCGGACCCCGTCGCGCAACGGCTCGCCATCCGCCAGGCGCTGCTCGGCCGCGAGCAGGTCGGCCTTGCCGTCGAGCGGGTGCAGGCCGCCGCTCTCGCCGCGACGGCCGCCGCCAGCGCCGGCTATGCCGCCGCCCAGGAGGCGGTCGCCGAGGCCACGGCGGCGCTCGAAGAAGGGCGCCAGGGTGTGGCCCTGGCGGAGAAGCGCCTGGCCCTCGGCGCGGGCGATCGCGGTGAGGTGCTGACGGCGCGGGCGCTCGCCGGTGAGCAGCAGCGGGCCTTGCTCACCGCCCAGCGCGCGGCCGTCGACGCTGTCATGGTGCTCGAAGCGGCAGTCGAGCGCCCCGTCTGGCCGCCGTCGACGCTCGATCTCACGGCCGCCGCCACTCGCCTCGGGGGCCCGGCGCCGCGGGCGACGGAGGGAGGGACCAAGCCTTGATGCTCGAACCGCGATCCCGGGCGCTGGCGCCCTGGTACCACCACGTTGCCCGTTGGCTCCTCACTGCCGTCCTCGCGGCGGCGCTGGCCTGCTCTTCGCCCCCGCCGTCACCGGCTCCCGGCAGCCCCGAGAGCGCAGCCGAGGCGGCCCCGGGAGTGGCTGCCGAGCCGGCCCTGCGCGAGCGGCTGGGTATCGCGCTGGAGCCCCTGGCCGCGGCGAGCCTTGCTCCTAGCCTCGAGGGCTTCGGCAGCGTGCTGGCGGCCGAGCCGCTGGCCGATCTCGACGCCGAGCTGGCCACCGCGCACACGGCCCTCGCCGCCAGCCAGGCGAGCCGCGAGCGGGCCGCTGCCCTCTACGAGGCGGACCAGGCCGGGTCGCTCGCCAACCTCGAGGCCGCGCGCCGCCAGGAGGCGACCGATGCTGCCCAGCTCGAGCGCGCCGAGCGGCGGTTGGCCCTCGCCTGGGGGCCTGCCTCGCCGTTTCGCGACGAGGCAGAGCGCCGGCGCTGGCTCGCGCGGCTGACCGCGGGGCGGGCCGTCCTCGCGCGCCTGCAGCTGCCGCCCGGGGTGCCGGCCGGGGCCCTACACTTCGCCGTCGAGCCCCTCTCTGGTCAAGCGTCCTGGACGGCTGAGGCGGTGTGGCCGGCACCGGCCGAGGCGGCGACTGCCTTGCTGCCCGGACCGAGCTACCTTGCCCTGCTGGCGGGGCCGCACCTGCCCCAGCCGGGCGAGCGCCTGCGGGTGCGGGCGAGCGGCGGCCAGGCGGCGAGCGGCGTGCTGGTGCCCGAGACGGCGGTGGTGATCGCCGAGGGCGCCGCCTGGGCCTACGTCGAGGTAGGCGGGTGCTGGCTGCGCCGGCCGGTCGACCTCGCCCAGCCGCTGCCCGGCGGCTACTTCCAGGCCGCGGGCTTCGCGGTGGGTGAGCCGGTCGTCGGCCGCGGGGCCGGCCTGTTGCTCGCCCTGGAGGCCGGCGCCGCTCAGCCCGAGAGCGGTGGCGAGGAGGACTGAGCCGTGTTCGGCCGCCTCGTCGAGCTCAGCCTGCGCCGGCCTCTGACCGTCGCCCTCCTCGCCGGCCTCGGCCTCGTCTTCGGGGCTCGCGAGGCGCTGCGCGCGCCCCTCGACGTGCTCCCCGAGTTCGTGCCGCCGCAGGTCTCGATCCAGACCGAGGCGCCAGGCCTCTCGTCGCAGCAGGTGGAGGAGCTGGTGACGCGCCCCGTCGAGGCGGCGGTCAACGGCGCGCCCGGCCTCGACTCCCTGCGCTCGGAGTCGATCCCCGGCCTCTCGGTGGTCAACCTCGGCTTCTCGCCCTCGGCCGACGTGCACGCCGCCCGCCAAGGAGTGGCGGAGCGCCTGGCGACGGTCGCCGGCAACCTACCGGTCGGCGTCGGTACGCCCAAGCTCTCGCCGCTGACCTCGAGCACGATGGACCTGCTCAAGGTGGGGCTGGTGTCGAAGACCCTCGATCCCTTTGCCTTGCGCGACGTGGCCGACTGGGAGCTGCGGCCCCGCCTGCTCGCGGTGCCCGGCGTGGCGCGGATCACGGTCTTCGGCGGCGAGGGGCGGCAGCTGCAGGTGCGCCCGCGGCCGGAGCGCCTGGCAGCCTACGGCCTCACTCTCGCCGATCTCGCCGCCGCCGCCCGCGGTGCCCTCGCCCTCGAAGGGGCCGGCTTCGTCGACCTCGCCGCCCAGCAGGTGGTGATCGAGACGCCAACACCGCGAGTCGATCCAGCCGCCCTGGCCGCTTCCGTCGTCGCCGTGCGCGGTGGTGGCAGCGTTCGCCTGGGCGAGGTCGCCACGGTGGAGCTGGGGGCGGCCCTCAAGGCCGGCGACGCCCGCATCCAGGGCCAGCCGGGGGTGCTGCTGACGATGTCCGGGCAGTTCGGCGCCAACACCCTCGCCACCACCCGCGCCATCGAGGCGGCGCTCGCCGAGATGGGACCGTCGCTCGCCGCCCGCGGTATCGAGGTCTACCCGGCGCTGCACCGGCCGGCGAACTTCATCGAGCGCGCTCTCGACAGCCTCGGTCATGCCCTCGCCCTGGGCGCCGTGCTGATCCTCCTCGTCCTCCTCCTCTTCCTGCGCGACCCGCGGACGGCGTTCATCTCCTTCCTCACCATCCCGCTGTCGCTGCTTGCTGCCGTGGCCGTGCTCGACGGCCTCGGTGAGACCCTCAACACGATGGCGCTCGGCGGCTTCGCCGTCGCCCTCGGCGTGCTGGTCGACGACGCCATCATCGACATCGAGAACATCGTCCGCCGGCTGCGCGAGAACGCCCAGCTGCCGGCACCACGGCCGCGGCTCGCCGTGATGCGCGACGCCTCGCTCGAGATCCGCGGCTCGGTGCTCTACGCCACGGTCGTCGTCCTGCTCGTCTTCCTGCCGGTGCTCCTCGCGGCCGGCGTCCAGGGCCGCTTCCTGCGCCCCCTGGCCCTCGCCTTCGGCCTCGGCGTGCTGGCCTCGCTGCTGGTGGCCTTCACGGTGACACCGGCCCTCTGCGCACTCCTGCTGCCGGCGGCCGGTGAGCACCGCCAGCCGCGCTGGATCGCTGCCCTGGCCCGTCTGCAGGACCGCGCCCTGGGTTGGGTGGAGCGCCACTTCGCGGCCAGCGTGGCCCTTCTCCTGCTGCTCCTGGCGGGCGCCGCCGCCTGGCTGCCCTTCCTCGGCAGCGAGCTGATGCCGGCCTTCCGCGAGGGCCACTTCGTGCTTCAGGTGTCGAGCCGCGCCCCCGGTACCTCGCTCGCCGAGATGCTCGCCCTGGGCGAGCGGGTGAGCCGCGACGTCCTGGCCCTGCCGTTCATCGCCACCATCGAGCAGCAGGTTGGCCGGGCCGAGCTGGGGGAAGACACCTGGGGCCCCCACCGCAGCGAGTTCCACGTCGAGCTCAAGGCGGACGCCACGGTCGACGAGCGCGCTGCGCAGGAAGCGCTGCGCCAGGTGCTCGCCGCCTACCCGGCGGCGCGCAGCGAGGTGATGACCTTCCTCGGCGACCGCATCAGCGAAAGCCTCACGGGCGAGATGGCACAGGTGGTGATCAACCTCTTCGGCGACCGCCTCGACGACCTCGACCGCGCCGGCCAAGCGGTGGCGGCGGCGATCGCCGGCACGCCGGGCGTCGTCGAGCTACAGCTCAAGCGCGAGAGCGGCGCGCCGTCGGTGGCCGTGGAGCTCGACCGTGAGGCCCTGGCGGCCTACGGCGTGCGCAGCGAGGAGGTGCTGCAGGCGGTGGCCACGGCCTACGCCGGACAGTCGCTGGGCGAGGCCTACGACGGCGCCCGCACGGTCGAGGTGGTGCTCGTCCAGCCACCCGAGGTCCGCAGCAGCCTCGCTGCCCTCGCCGCCCTCCCCGTCGACACCCCCGGCGGGCCCGTCGCCCTCGGCAAGCTGGCGCGGCTCGAGCCCCGCGACGGCCGCTTTACCATCCAGCACGAGGGGGGCCGGCGGCGGGTGGCAGTGACCTTCAACGTCGAAGACCGCTCCCTGCAGGCGACGGTCGGCGAAGTGCAGCGCCGCATCGCCAGCCGGGTGCGGCTGCCGGCCGGCGTCGTCCTCGCCTTTGCCGGCGAGGCGGAGGCCGAGCGGCAGACCCGCCAGCAGCTGCTGCTCGACTCGGCCCTCGCCGCGGCGCTGATCGCCCTCGTGCTGGCCCTCGCCTTCCGCCGCCGGCGCTTTCCCTGGCTGGTGATGGCGGGCGGCCCGTTCTGCCTGCTGGGGAGCATCTTCGCTATCGGTCTCTCGGGGGTCGGCCTGTCGCTGGGCGCCCTCGTCGGCCTGGTGACGGTGTTCGGCGTCGGCGCCCGCAACTCGATCCTGCTGCTCGCCCACTACGAGCACCTGCTCGATCACGAGGGGGCCAGCTGGAGCCGCGAGACCCTGCGGCGGGGTGCCCGCGAGCGGCTGGTGCCGATCCTCATGACGGCCCTGGTGACCGCCCTCGGCCTGGTGCCGCTGGCCCTCGGCCTGCACCGGCCGGGCCACGAGATCGAGGGGCCGATGGCCCTGGTGGTGCTGGGTGGCCTGTTGACCTCGACGCTCCTCAACCTGCTGCTGATGCCCGAGGTGGTCTGGCGTTGGGGCGGCGCCGGTGCGGCGCTCCCGCGCGGCGAAGGCGAGGCCTGAAGGCGGGCGCCGCCCGTGCTGGCTCAGCCGGCCGCGGGGACGACCTCGCTCCTCAAGCCCTCGCCGAAGCCCTTGGCGAGGAGCCAGATCGCCATCGCGAGGTGGCAGAGCCCGAGAGGCGCCAGAAGGGGAAAGAGCACCGGCAGGCCGAAGAAGGGCCGGGCGATCGCCACCAGCATCAGCACGGCGGCGGCGAGGCCGCAGCCGGCGAGCAGCCGCGGCACGAGGCGGAAGCGGAAGAGCGCGGCGTACAGCAGGAAAGTCACCGCGGCGTCAGCGATGCGCCCGAGATAGTGCGCCCAGTTGCGGGCCGCGGCGACGATCACCCGCACCGCTTCGAGGTGCTCGCGGCCACCGGCCGTGGCCTTGGCGTACTCGCTGCTCACCGAGATCATCGACATCACGCCGGCGGCCTCCGCAACGGCGACCCCGAGGGTGACGGTGGCCAGGGCGACGAGCCAGACGGCGAGGGCCCGCGAGCGGGGGAGGAGCACACCGAGGGCCGCGATCGCCATGCCCAGCCAGAGCGCCTCGAGGCCGAGACCAAGGAGGGCGCCAGCGGCGATCTGCCAGGGATGGCCGGCGGCAGCGGCGAGGTAGCCGGGAGTGCCGAAGAGCGGGCCTTCGAGGACGAAGTTCACCAGCGGGCTCCCCACGACCTGGACCAAGATCAAGGCACCAACGATGCGGCCTGCCCGCTTCGCCTCGTCCATCTTCTGCTCCTTGCGTCAGCGGTCGGCGGACGACCGCTGGTCGGGTGAGTTCTCTAGAATCGGCTCCAGGGCCGAGGATGCAGAGGTTGCTCTCTCTCAAGACGCCGCAGCCGGGGCGAGATTGCAGCTCAGCTGCCGCAGAGCGACCGCAATCGCTCGGCCGGGCCGCGGAGGACGTTGTCGAGATAGTAGTCGGCGAGGCCGCGGGCGAGCGCCTGGTCACCGCCGGGAACCAGCGGGCCGGCGTCGTGCAGCCAGCCGTCGATGCACTCGGCCTTGGGGCGCGCCGCGGCCGCGCAGTCCAGCAGGTTGCCGAAGGCCGTGCGGTACCGCTCGAAGCCGGCGCGGTCGAGCGGTGCCCCGTGGCCGGGGACGAGGGTCTTGAACTCCGCCGCCGCGAGGTGCCCCAGGCCATCGCGCCAGCGCGCCGGGCAGGCGGTGTCGAAAAGCGGGAAGGGCAGGGTGACGAGGTCGCCGGCGATGACGATGCCGCTCGCCGTATCGCGCAGCCAGAGGTCGCCGGCGGTCACGGCGTAGCTCTCCAGGTGGATTTCGAGCTCACGGCCGGCGAGCGTCCGGCTGCCCGAGGCCGTCACCACCTCGTCCGGCCGCAGGGCGGCGGCCGCGTCCAGGATGGTGAGCTCGCCGCGGTACGGCGCCGCTTCTTCGGGCGTCTTCGCCGCGGCCACCAGCGCTTCGAGCTGCCGGCGGTAGTTGGCGAGGAACCCATTCAGGGCACCTTCGATGGCGCTGCTCGCCAGCACCTTCAGCTGAGGGTACTCCTGGCGCAGCCGTGGGTTGCCGCCCACGTGGTCGAGGTGCCAATGGGTGTTGATCAGCACGGCGATCGGCAGCTGGGCGGCGTGCGCAGCGTCGAGGATCGCCTGGCTGTGCTCGGCGTGACGACCGCTGTCGACCACCACGAGCCCGCTCGTGCCGCGCAGGACCACGCTGTTGCCGTCTGGCTGCGTGCCGGCCACGAAGCTGCCGGCAATCAGCTCGACGCCTGGCGCCAGCGTCACCGGCGCTGCCTGTGCGGCCGAGGCGAAGAGCAACGTCGCGGCAACGACCCAACCTGAACGGACCATCGGCTTCCTCCTCGAAACGACCTGAGGCCTCCTGCCGGGTCGGCATCGGGCGGTACCTCGGCGTCTCCCTGACGGAAGTACGGTTCGCCTGGGTAGGGGTTCTGGGGTCTCCGCCCCCGCCCCGGGTTTCCACCCCCGCCCCGGGTTTCCACCCCCGCCCCGGGTTTCCACCCGGGGCCATGGGTAGGGCTCACGCGGGCCAGCGCGGGACAGCGCGGCGGTAGGGACGGTGGTGGAGAAGGCGTTGAGGCCGCGGTGGGACGGGTGTGGATGGGGCGAGAGCCTAGTTTGGCTTGCCGAGCTGGATCGCCAGGCCGAGGCGGACGGCGGTGAGCGCGCTCGCGAGGGAGATCTTGGCCGGGTCGTCGGCGAGGTGGCCGTCGTAGGAGGTGTCGAGGCGCATCGCCGCGGCGAAGAAGGCGATGCGGGGCGCGAGCGGAAGGTCCACCCCAGCTTCCACGAGCCAGCCGAAGGCGTCGTCGCTGCGCACCCGCTGGCCACTGAAGAACTGCAAGTCCCCCCAGCGCGTGGCGGCGGCGCCCAGGGCCAGGTAGGGGGAGAGGCGGCCTGCGGGCAGCGGATGCCAGCTCACGGCAGCGAAGGGCGCGGTGAGCTCGAGACGGTCGTCGGAGGTCTGGCGGCTGCCGGCGACCTCGATGGTGAGGGTGATGGGCAGGCGGCTGTGGAGGACGCCGGCCGCGAGGCCACAGTGTGGCGTGAGGCGCCAGGCGAGGCTCCCGGCGAGCCCGCTCGCGCCGTCGAGGTTGGCAGTGGTGCGGCCACCGCCGGGAAGTTCGCGCGCCCAGCGGGCGCCGGTGTCGACGTGGGCCGGGGCCAGGCGCAGGCTCCAGCCCTCGGCGGCCCGGGCCGGCGGCGCGCCGAGGGTGAGTCCGAGGACAGTGAGGCTGAGGGCGGTGGCGAGCAGGGTTGGGTGGCTTCTCGGTCGCATGGTCTTAGCGGAGCCTCCAGGTGAGTCCGAAGGATGGGATGCGTGGCAGCCGGCCTACGAGCTTGGCCGCGAGGGTCGCGCTGCCATCCGGCTGCGGGACGACTGCGAACTCGTCGACGCAGCAGGGGTTCTCCCGGTTGAAGAGGTTGAAGACGTCGAAGAAGACCTCCAGGTTGCCGCGCGCGGTGGGCACGCTGCGGCTGAGGCGGAGGTCCCAGCGGCTGTAGGTGGCGAGCCGCTCGCCATTGCGGGGCCCGCGGACGGCGGCGAGGCGAGGGGCGCCGTCCGGGTCGGGCTGGCTCGCCAGCTCGAGGCGCGTGGTGGGCCAGCCGCTGTGGAGCGTCGCGGCGAGGTGAACGCGCCAGGCCTGGCGCGGCTGGAGGTCGAGCTCGGCGACCAGCGCGTGCGGCTGGTCCCAGGCCCGCGGCACCCAGCGGCCGTCGACGCGGTCCTCGGCCCTGGCGTAGGAGTAGCCCAGGGACCAGAGCAGCCTGCCGCGCTGGCGGCGGAGGAGCAGGTCGATGCCCTGGGCGCGGCCCCGCTGCGGCGCGATGCGCACGCGGTCGGCGCCGAGGCCGGGGAAGAGGTCGAGGGGGTCGAAGAGGTTCTCATAGCGCGGGCGCAGCCGGCTCAGCCGTTGGTCGTAGGCGGTGAGGCGCAGCGCCAGCGTGCCCGGGAAGCGGTGGTCGAGCGACAGCAGCCGCTGTTCGGCCCGCTCGGCCGGGTAGACGGCGAGGTCGCCGTCCTCGATCGCCAGCTCGTCGACGCCCTGCGCCTGGTGGTAGAGGCCCCAGGCGGCGCGCAACGTGGTCGCTTCGCCGAGGGCGTGGGCGAGGCCGAGCCGGGGGCTCCACTGCGCTTCGCCCGTGGCGCTCTGGCGGTCCCAGCGCAGGCCCATCTCCAGCGTGCTCCGCGCCCCGAGCCCGTAACGCTCGACGACGAAGGCGCCGGCGTCGCCCTCCCGTCGTGCCACCTGGGCGGCGAAGGGCATGTAGCGGGGTGGTGCGAAGGCGTCCACCTCCTCGTTGCGCACGTGGGCGTGGTCGTAGTCGGCCTGGAAGCGACGCACGGTGAGCCCGGCCGTGGTCTCGGCTCGCGCTCCCGTGAAGCCAAGGCCGAGGGCCAGGGACTGCGTGTCGCTGTCGCGGCGGTCGAGCTCGTGCGAGGCCCCGCGGTCGATGAAGCCGCGGCGCCGCCGCCCGGCGTGCGAGGCGGCGAGCTGGACACGGGTCGAGAGCGCGAGGCCCCATTGGCTGTCCAGGCTGAGCCAGCTGGAGAGCCCGGTCTGGCGGCCGCTGAGGAAGTCCTCGTCGCCGTCTGCGAAGCGCTCGCGGTCCTCGAAAACCAGGCCGTGCGCCGAGAACAGGCTGCGCTCGCCGGCAAGGTACGTCCACTTGGCGTAGAGGTCGCCGTAGGACGGGCGCAGCTTGCCGTCGAAGTCGACGCTGCCGAACCACCACTCGAGGTTGCTGCGGCGGGCCGCGACGAGCCAGCTGCCGCCGTCGGGCTGGCGGCCACCGGCGAGGGCCTGGGTGGAGAACAGCGAGAGGCCGGCGATCCACAGCCGCTCGGCCGGCGAGCGGGTGGTGACGTCGACGTAGCCGGCCAGCTGGTTGCCCTCGGCGGCGGAGAAGCCGCCGGCCACCAGGTCCAGCCGCTGCACAGCCTCCGGGGCAACGACGCTGAACAGCCCTTGCAAGCCTTCGAGGTGGTAGGGCGCGGCGATCTCCTGGCCATCGAGGCGGAAGCCCACCTGGCGCGGGGTGCTGCCGTGGAGGTGGAGGCGGGAGGCGGTGTCGGTCGCCGCCACGCCGGGCACCCGGTGCAGCAAGCGCATCGGCTCGTCGCCCACGTGGGGGAGGGCGGCCACGTCCTCGGCGCTCCAGCCCAGCCGGTCCTCACCGCCGGCGCCGCCGAAGCGGGTCTGCTGCGGCGTCACCACGATGGCGTCGAAGGTGCGGCCAGCGGGCTCGCTGGCAGTGTCCGCAGCCGGGGGTTGCCGGGCGCCCGGGCCGGCGGGGTTTGCCGTCCGCGGGGTCGCCGGGCGCTCGGGGGCCCGCACCACCAGCCAGCCGCCCCCAGGCCCGCGGCGGGCGGCGAGGCCGTGGGGCGCGAGCAGCTGGCGGAGCTGCGCCACGGGGTCGCCCCCCGCCGGTTCGCCCCCATCTGGCTCGCGCTCGACCACCATCTCCGGGCGCACCAGCTCCTCGCTCCAGAGCACCTGCAGGCCCGCCCGCACCAGCTCGCGGAGGGCCGCGGCGAGGCTGCACTGCGGCGCGCCGGCGGCGCTCCAGGCACAGCCGGCGGCGAGCAGGGCGAGCGCCGCCGCCCGGCCCGCTCTCATCTGCCCGCCTCGCTGGCGAACCAGGCGCCGCCCGTCGGCTTGACCTCGACGCCGCAGGTGGCGAGCACGGCCGCCAACAGCTCCGAGGGGCTGGCCTCGGGCGCCGTGCCGTGCAGGCGGATGGACTCCGCGCGAGCGGCGAGGGCGGCCGAGAGCTCCACCCGCTGGCCGCTCTCGCGCTCGAACCAGGCGAGGAAGCTCGCCAGGCTGGCGCCTTCCAGCGGGAAGCGCGGCGCGGCCTCCCAGGCCCAGCGCCAGGCTGGATCGGCGGCGGTGAGGGGGGCCGTGCGACGGTCGCCAGCGGCCGTCCAGGCGAGCTCGAAGCCGGCGCCGACCCGCTCGCTCCGGCGCCTGCTAGTGAGCTCGACGGACCCTTCCCGTACCCGCAGCAGCAGGCCATCCCCGTCGAGGCGTGCCTCGAACTGCGTCCCCTCCTCTCGCACCTCTCCCCACGGAGTCACGACGACGAAGCCCGCCGGCCCTCCCGGTTTGGTGTCGACGAAGAGCGCACCAGCCAGCAGCTGCACCCGGTCCTCGCTCTCGAAGCGCAGGCGGCTGCCGTGGTCGAGGCGGAGAGACCGCTTGCCCAAGGCGAGGGCCAGGCGGCCGGTGCCGGAGGTCGCGAGCAGGGCACCCGGCCGCACGGCATCCCCCTCGGCGAGGGGCACGCCGTCGGCCGTGGCGCCGTCGCCGACGAGTCGCGCGACGGTGGCGAGCCCCGGCGTGGCGAGTGACGCCGACCGCGGCGCCGTTGCTCTCGGCCCCTCTGCCTGGTACGCCAGCCAACCGAGGATGAGGAGGAGCGAGGCCGCCAGGGCCGCGCCGATGGCGAGGAAGCGCTGCCGCCGCCGGCGCGCCAGGCTCGCTTGCCAGGCCGCGTGCACGCCCCGGCGAGAGCGCTCCACCCGCCACGCAGCGGGAGTGCGCGGCTCGCCCGCCAGGCGGATGAGGCGGCCGACGGCGTCGTCGCGGTGGGACGGATCCTGGTTCATGGCATCTCTCCCGCGGCCTTGGCGGCCGGCCCCTCGAGTGTGCGGAAGGCCTCGCGGAAGGCGGCCCTCGCCCGCGTCAGCAAGGACTCGGCGGCCTTCTCCGACAGCGCCAGACGGCCCGCGACCGCCGCCGTCGGCAACTCCTCCAGGTACTTCCAGCGCAGGGCCTGGGCGTAGTGGTCCGGCAGCCAGTCGAGCGCCGCGTGGACCCGCGAGGCGAGCTCGCCGCGCCGGGCATGCTGCTCCGGGCCTTCCTGCTCGCGGGCGAGCGATTCGAGGGCGGCGCGCACTTCGCCGTCGTCCTCCGAGAGCGCCACGGCGAGGCCAGGCCGCGCCGACAGCCAGGCCCAAAGCTCGTGGCGGCAGAAGGTGGTCAGCCAGGTAGCGAGGGCGGCTTCGCCGCGGTAGGAGGCGAGGCGGGTCACGGCCTTGGCGAGCGCCGCCTGGGCCGCCTCTTCGGCACCGTCCTCGTCACCGCCGAGGCGGGCGAGGGCGAAGCGGTAGAGGCGGGGGAAGTAGGTGGAGAAGAAGAGGTCGAACGCCGCTTCCTCGCCGGCCAGCAGGCGGCGCACGAGGGCGAGGTCGGCGGCGGCGGGGAGCGAGCGCATTCGACTCAGTGAGAGGCCGCCGGCGGCGCCATTCCTTCGCGGACCTTCCTGATGGGCCTGGTCGATGGCCTCCTGGAAGCCCGTGGAGCTGGTCTGGCCCCCTCGCGCGGCAGCGGTTTGGGCGAAGAGTAACTCCAGGCGAAGGAAGGGCCCCGGCCCCCACCTCCAACCCTACGTCGCGGCCGCCGCGCCGCCGCTCACTGCGGCGGCCGCGGCTGACCGAGAGGAGGGCGGTGAATGCGCGCAGGCTTCGCTCGAGGTCTTTGCCGCGGCCGGTGCCGCTGGCGGTTCGTTCTCGCGGTGGCGAGCTGGCTGAGCGCGGCGGCCGGGCTGCTCGGCTGCAACCACGCCTCGCCCTCCGAGCCGGACGCGCCGGCCCCCGGAGCGAGCGGTTTGGCCGTCGTCTTCGTTGACGACCGCGGCCCCCTCCTGCCGCGCTTCGACGTCATCCGCCGCCAGCTGGAGGAGACCTACCGGTCGGTCGCCGCCCTGCTGCCGATCGGCGGGATCACGGTCCAGGTCGGCTCCGAGCCGGACCCGTTGGCGACGGGCTGGGGAGTGACGGGCGGCTTTCGGGGCGGCACGCTGGTCGAGCTCTCGATCCAGCCCGATCTCCCCGACGCCCAGCTGGCCGCGCAGCTGGCCTTCGTGGCGGCGCACGAGTTTCACCACGTGGCGCGCAGCCGCGGCCCGGGCTACGGCTTCGGGACGCTGCTCGAAGCGATGGTCTCCGAGGGCCTGGCGGACCATTTCGCCCTCGAGCTGCTGGGCGGCCCCGAGCCGCCGTACTTGCTGGCCTTCAGCGCGGCGCAGCTCGAGCAGTGGCTCGCCAGGGCGCGACCGCTGTTCGACTCGCGGACCTACGGCCACGACGCCTGGTTTTTTGGCACGGACCCCGAGATTCCGCGCTGGACCGGCTACGCGCTGGGCTTCGAGCTGGTCAGCGGCTACCAGGCCCGTCACGGCAACCCTTCCGCGGCGTCGCTGTGGAACACGCCGGGGGAGGACTTCCGGCCGGATTGAGGGGCCTTGGGGGCGCCCGGCCCCGGGCTTCCGCCCGGGGCTAGTGGATTCGCCTGGGTGCGGGCTCCTGTTCTATCGCCGGGCGTCGGCTCGGGGCCGGCGGGGGGTCAGATGCACGGGATGATCTTGACGGTGTAGTAGTCGGTGACCTGACCGGTGCAGGTCCAGGTCTGACAGCAGCCGTGGGTGCACTTCCCGACCTCGGTCGTATGGCTGGCGTCGCTGTAATAGCGGATCGTCGCGCGGTCGCACGCGGCCTGGGCCTTGGGGTTTGCCCAGACAAAGGAAACGACGAAGGCGGCCACGAATGCCACGAGGAGGGCCAGTCGATTGCGGAGGGAGGTTCGTGTCTGCTTCATGGCGCATCTCCTTGGTTGGGTGCGGATGAGTCCACGACAATGAAGGTACTTCCCGTCTCCCAGTCGTGACATCGAGTCTGCCGAGCGACCTGCCCGTGGGAGGGGTTCGGAGGGAGCTTGGCCGGGATGACAGCGGCATCCTGTGGCGCACGGTTGGCCGATGGCGTGCGCCCGGGAGCAGGTTGGTCCGCGCTCGCTGGCGCGCCGACCTCGACGGCGACGGGGACTTCGACTTCCTCGTCGGCCGCTCACCGGGTGAGCTGGTCTACTTACCCTCCCACGCCCGCGAGGTCTTCGCCGATGGCTTCGAGAGCGGCGACACCTCGGCCTGGACTCTGACGGTGCCAGGCACTTAGGGCGCCGCAGCCCGCAGCACCCTCCTCTCCTGCCCGGGCGGGCTCGCGGTTCCGATCGCGGCCCCGCCCGGCACTCTCTGGACCCGCAATCTGGAACGGCCGGCCGCAAGCTCGGCGTACCGAGTTCGCGCGGCGCGCATTAGGATCCACTTTGGAATAATCTTATTAGCTTGACAATGAATTATGGAGTCCGTAATATTGCGGCCCGATCCGTCTGACGGTTGATCAGTCCCAGGGGCCGGTCATCGTGGCCGGTCTTCCTTGGTCAGAGGAGAGAGCGTGATGAGAACGAGACTCTGGGTGGTGGGCCTGTGTGCGTTGCTGGTGGGCCTGACGGCCGTGCCGAGCCTGGCGAAGCCGGCCGGCGCCAAGCCCGATCCGTGGGCAGAGTTCCGGGCGGCCAAGGCGCTCGAGGGCTGGAGCGAGGTGGCGCCGGCGGTGCTCGAGCGTCGGTTGGGCCCGACGAAGGTGGAGCACCTGGCGCTCGGCCGCGACGGGCTGGCCTGGGTGGTGGTGGACCTCTACGGCAAGCTGCGCACCCTCGAGAGCGAGTACGACAAGTGGCCTTCGAGCGAGCTGGCAGCGGCGATCGACGAGCTGCACGGGGTGATCGTCCGCGCCGCGCAGGAGATGCGCAGCATGCCGGAAGGCTTCGGGAGCTCTCTCACCAACGTCATCGGACCGAGCTGCAGCAGCATCTGCTACAGCGCCACGGCGGACGCCTACCCGCTGACCAGCAGCCAGGGCGTGGGCGCCGTCGCCGCGGCCACCTTCAACAGCTCCTGCGGCTACACCGGCGAGACCTACGCCTACGCCTACGCGCGGGCGACCAGCGGGACGACCACGACCACGATCATCCAGCAGGACCCCAAGACGGGCAGCCCGATCACCAGCTCGGCCGCGGCGACGGTGAGCGGCGGCAGCATCAGCGGGACGCCCTGCTACTCGTCCGCCAACTCCTACGCGCAGAGCAGCGCCCTGGGCATCGCCTACTCGACGAGCGACGAGAACTTCTCCTGCCCGGCGGTCCCGGCACCCACGGTGACGATCAGCGGCACGACCTACGAGTCGTTCTTCACCTTCGCGTGCCGCTCTCGCACCTGGACCTCGACGGTCACTGGTGGCGCGAGCCCGTTTACCTACCAGTGGAAGTACGACGGCACGGTGGTCGGCAGTGGCAGCAGCTACACCCGGACGCTCTGCCCCGGGGACTACCAGTTCACGCTGACCCTGACCGTGACCGGCAGCAACAGCGTGTCTGGCGTCGACACCCATGACGTGATCGTCGAGGACTACACCGGCGGCGGCTGTTACGCCACGATTTGCCCGTAGCGCATCGGGCGGTACCGCGCCGAGGCGCTCGTTCCTGGGCCTCGGCGCTCTTCTCCCTGCTCGACGTTGCGCTCCCACCAGCTCTCGCGGCCCGTCCTTCCCTCACGGCACCGTCAGCGTCCAGCCCGAGGTGTCACCGCTCTCGAAGCCGTCGGCGAAGAGCGGCTCGGCCGGCAGGATGGTGGCGCTCGCGACATCGTCCCCGGGGTCCGGGTCGCCGGCGCCGGCCGGTGGCGAGACCTCGGCGGTGTTGACGATCGGGCCGCTCGCCGCCGCCAGCACGATGCCGCGTAGCTCGAAGACCACCGCGCCACCGACCGGCAGATCGACCAGCTGGTCGAGGTTGCCGGCGCCGGCGGCCGCGCAGCTGGCGCCAGCGCTCGCCGTACAGGTCCAGGTGGTGCTGCCGAGGACGGCCGGCAAGGTGTCGCGCACCCGGGCCCCGGTGAGGCTCGCCGGCCCGCCGTTGCTCGCCGTGACGCGGTAGGTGACCGGATCGCCGGCCAGGTAGCGGCTGCGGTCGACCGTCTTGCTCACCACGAGGTCGGCGGCGAGGAGCAGGCTGTCGGTGTCGCCGTCGCTGTTGTTGGCCGGGCTGGGGTCGGTGACGCCGGCGCCGGGAGCAACGCTCGCTGTGTTGACGAGGCTCCCGGTCGCCAGCAGATCGATCCCTGCTGTGGCCTGGAACACCACCTGGCCGCCCGCCGGCAGGCTCACCGTCTCGCTCAGGTTTCCGCTGCCACTGGCCGCCCCGCAGCTCGCGCCGCCGCTCGCCGAGCAGGTCCAGCTGACGGCGGTGATGGCCAGCGGGAAGCTGTCGCTGACGAGAGAGCCCGGCGCGTGGCTGGGGCCGGCGTTGGTGACGGTGAGGGTGTAGACGGTCTGGCTGCCGGGAAGCGCCGTCGCCGCCCCGTCGTCCTTGGCGAGGGCGAGGTCGGCCATCGGCGTCAGGGTATCGAGGTCGGTGGCGCTGTTGTTGGCGGTCGCTGGGTCGCTGACCCCGGCCGGAGAGATCACACTCGCCGTGTTGCTGAGGGTGCCGGTGACCTCGGGATGAACCGTCGCTGTGGCGGAGTAGGTCAGCGTGCCGCCGGCGAGGAGGTTGACGGTGTCGAGGATCTGCAGCGTGCCGCTCGCGGCGCAGCTCGAGCCGGCGCTCGCCGTGCAGGTCCAGCTGACCCCGGCGAGGATGCTGGCGAAGCTGTCGGTGACAGTGGCGCCAGGGGCGTGGCTCGGCCCGAGGTTGTGGACGGTGATGGTGTAGGCGACCGTCCCACCGGGGACGGCGGTGACGCTGCCGTCGGTCTTGGTGATCGTGAGGTCGGCCTCCGGCGTCAGGGTGTCGACGTCGGTAGCGCTGTTGTTGCCGGCTACGGGGTCAGGCACGCCGGCCGGCGGAGTGATGGTCGCCGTGTTGGTCAGCAGGCCGCTCGCCCCCGGGTCCACCGTGCCGGTGGCCGTGAAGGTGACGCTGCCGCCGGCGGTGAGCTGGACGAGTCGCGAGATCGTGCCGCTGCCGCCGCTCGTGCCGCAGCTGGCGCCGCCGGTGGCCGTGCAGGTCCAGGGCAGGCCAGCGAGGGCGGCGGGAAAGGTGTCCTCGACGAGGGCGTTCGGGGCGTCGCTCGGCCCCAGGTTGCTCGCCACGACGGTGTAAGTGATCGGCCGGCCGGGAGCGATCGTCGTCAGGCCGTCGGTCTTGGTGATCGCGAGGTCCGCCGCGACGGAAAGCAGAGTGGTGGTGCTCACCGTGTTGTTGCCGGGCTGCGGGTCGGGAGAGGGGGACGAGACGGTCGCCTGGTTGACGACCGAGGTGCCGGTGGCGAGCGCAGAGGCGGCACGAAAGCGGGCCTGCACCACCACCGAGGAGCCGGCGGCAAGGCTGCCCAGGTCGCAAGGGAAGCCGCTCGCGCACGGGGCGGTGGCGGCGACGAAGCTGGTGCCGGCCGGGGTCGGGTCGGCGAGTGAGACGGCGGTCGCCAGGCCGGGGCCGAGGTTGCGCACCAGCAGGGTGTAGGTGAGCACCTCGCCGGCGCGCGCCGTTGCTGGCCCGCGCTTCTCGACGGCGAGGTCGGCGGCCTCGGCACCCACGCCGGTGGTGGCCGTGGCGCTGTCGTTGCCGGCCAGGCCATCGAGCTCGTTGGCCTGCGCCGAGGCGGTGTTGGTGATCGGGTTCGGGCCGCTGTAGTTGGCGGGCACGTTGAACGTCACCCGCACGTTGACGCTCGCTCCCGGCGCCAGGCTGTCGAGGAAGCAAGGGAAGCCGCCGGCGCAGGGGGCCGTGGCGCCGGCGAAGCTGAGGCCGGGGGGCGTCGGGTCGGCGAGACGGGTGTTGGTGCTCGGCGAAGGGCCGCGGTTGGTCACCGTCAGGTCGTAGCTCACGCTCTGGCCGGCGGTGGCCGCGGCCGGCCCCCGCTTGCTGACCGCCAGGTCGGCGGCAGCGGCCACCAGGCTGGTGAGCGCCGAGGCTGAGTTGTTGGCGGTGGCCGGGTCCGCCGTCGCGGCGCTGACGCTCGCCGTGTTGACGATCAGTGACGGGCCGGCGTAGTCCGGCGGGATCGCCAGCACCACCTCGATCGTGCGGCTGGCGCCGACCGGCAGGCCGCCGAGCGAGCAATCGAAGCTCGTGGCGCAGGGCGGGCTCGCCGAGACGAAGCTGAGGCCGGCCGGGATGGTCTCGCTCAGGTGGACGTCAGCGGCATCGTCCGGCCCCAGATTGCTTACCGTGAGGGTGTAGGTGACGGTCGAGGCGAGGGTAGCGACCGAGGGCGCCGTCTTGCTGATCGCGAGGTCGGCCGTTGCGGCGCGGTCGACGGCGGTCGCCGAGCGGGCGCTGTCGTCCGCCGGCGCGGGATCGGCGGCGTCGCTCGCGATCGCCGCCTGGTTGACGATCGGGTCCGGCCCGGCGTAGGCCGCCGGCACGGCGTAGGTCGCCGTGAAGCTGACTGTCGCGCCGGCCGCGAGGGTGCCGAGCGAGCAGGGGAAGCCGCCACTGCAGGGTGCGTCGGCGCTCGTCAGGGTGAGGCCGGGGGGCGTCGGGTCCGTGAGGTCGACGTGAGCGTCCGATGGGCCGGCGTTGTGGACGGAGAAGGCGAAGGTCAGGGCACCGCCACGGGCGACCGAGCCCGGCCCCGTCTTGCCGAGCGAGAGCTGGGCGACGCGGGTGAGGGTGTCCTGGTCGGTGGCGCTGTTGTTGCCCGAGGTCGGGTCGGTGACGGCGGGGGGCGCCATCACGCTCGCCGTGTTGGCAAGCGTGCCGGTGGCGGCGGGGTCGACGGTACCGCCGAGCACGAAGGTGAGGTGGCTGCCGGCGGGGAGGTTGGCGGCGCCGGCGATGGCGCCGCTGCCGCTCGCCGCCGGGCAGCTGGCGCCGCCGGTCGGCGTGCAGGTCCAGCTCGCGGCGAGGAGGGCTGCCGGCGGCGTGTCACTGATCGTTGCGCCCACCACGTTGCTGGGGCCGGCGTTGCTCACCGTGATCGTGTAGCTCACGGCCTCGCCGGGCACGGTGCTGGTGCGGCCGTCCGTCTTGGTGACGGCGAGGTCGGCCAGGGGGGCGAGGCCGCTGGCGTCCGAGGCCAGGTTGTTGCCGGCCACCGGGTCCGTGGTACCGGCGGAGGGTGCCACGCTCACCTGGTTGACGACCGCCGCCGAGGCCGCCGGGTCGACGGTCGCCGTCAGCAGGTAGGTGAGGCTGCCGCCGACCGGCAGGTTGACCGTCTGGGCGATGGCGCCGCTGCCGGCGGCCGTGCAGCTGGCACCGCCCGCTGGCGTGCAGGTCCAGCTCGCGGAGAGCAGCACGGCCGGCGGCGTGTCGGTCACCGTGGCGCCGGTGGCGTGGCTCGGGCCTAGGTTGCTGACCGTGATCGTGTAGGTCACCGGCTGGCCGGGGACCACCGTGGCGCGGCCGTCCGTCTTAGTGACGGCGAGGTCGGCCTGGCGGGAGACCGGAGTGACGGCGGTCACCGTGTCGTTCGCCGGGTTGCTGTCCGGCGTCACGGTGCTGGCGGTCGCCGTGTTGCTGATCGTCGCGCCGCCAAAGCCGGGCGGCACGGCGTAGGTCACCACCAGCTCGACGAAGCCGCTCGGCGCGAGGTCCGGCAGGCTGCAGGGAAAACCACTCATGCAAGGCGCCGAGGCGCTCAGGAAGGTGATGCCGGGCGGTGTCGGGTCGGCGAGGGAGACGCCGCGGGCCGTGCCGGCACCCTGGTTGGTCACCCGCACGGTGTAGGCGAGCTGGGTGCCGGCGACGACGGACGCCGGGCCCATCTTGGTGGTGACGAGATCGGCTGGCGGCACGACGGGGTCGGCGTCGCTGGCGCTGTCGTTGCCCGCCACCGGGTCACTGGCGCCAGCCGGGGGCGCCACCGTCGCCGTGTTGGTGAGCGTGCCGCTGGCCGCCGGGGCGACCGTCGCCTGCAGGACGTAGGTCAGTGTGCCGCCGGCGCGCAGGTTCACAGTGTCGGCGATCGAGCCGCTGCCGCTCGCCGCGCAGCTGCTGCCGGCGGAGGCGGTGCAGGCCCAGGTGGCGGCGGTCAGCGCCGGGGGCAAGGTGTCCGTCACCGTGGCGCCGGCGAGGTCGGAGGGCCCCTGGCTGGTCACCGTCAGCGTGTAGGTCAGGGCCTGCCCGGGCGACACCTCGAGGCGGCCATTGGTCTTGCTGATGCCGAGATCGGCGACGTAACCCACGTGGGTGGAGGTCGAGCTGCTGTCGTTGCCCAGCGTCGGATCGAGGACGTTGGCGAGCACCATCGCCTGGTTGACGATCGGGTTGGGGCTGACGTGATCGGGCTCGACGCCGAGGACCAGGCTCAGGGCCCGCGTGAAGCCGACGGGCAGGGTGCCGAGAAGGCAAGGAAAGCCGCTCTCGCAGGGGCTGCTCGCCGCCACGAAGACGAGGTTCGCCGGGGCCAGGTCGTCGAGGGTCACCGGCACGGCCGCCGGCCCGCGGTTGCTCACCAGCAAGGTGAAGGGCAAGGCCTCGCCGGCGGCGATCTCGGCCGGGGCGGCCTTGGTCACCGCGACGTCGGCGGCCGGCGTCAGGAGGCCGGTGAGCGCGCTGGCGCTGTTGTCCGCCGCGAAGCCTTCCGGCTGCGTGGCGACGACCGAGGTCGTGCTGGTGAGCAGGGCGGGGGCACCGCTTGCGGGCGCGACGAAGAAGGCCCGCAGCTCGCGGCGGGCGCCGGGGGCAAGGGTGCCCAGGTTGCAGGGGAAGCCCAGGCTGCAGGGCGGGTCGCCGGTGCCGGCGGCGAGCCCTGGCGGGGCCGGATCGCTGAGGGTGACGCCGGTCGCCGTCGCCGGGCCCTGGTTCTCGACGCTGATCAGGTAGGTGAGCGGGCTCGCCAGACCCACTTGTGCCGGCCCGCTCTGCTGCACGCGGAGGTCGACGGTGTCGGCGCCGAGCGGTACGCCGGTGCTGCCGGAGTTGTTGCCGGCGGCGGGGTCGGTGGCGGTGCTGCTGCTCACGCTTGCCGCGTAGACGATGGGATTGGGCCCGGCATAGCCACCGGGGATGCCGAAGGTCACCCGCAGGCTGCGCGTGCCGCCCGGGTTGAGGTCCCCGAGGCTGCAGGGGAAGCTGCCGGCGGCGCACGGCGCGGTGGCGGCGACGAAGAACAGCCCCGGGGGCGGCGTGTGCGCCAGCTGCAGGCTGCGGGCGTCGTGGGGCCCAGCGTTGCTCACCTGCACCAGGTAGGTGACCGTCGAGCCGAGGGCTGCCGAGGGTGGCCCGCTGACGCTCACCGCGAGGTCGGCGCTCGGTGTGCCGCCGAGCGGCAGCCGGGAGCGCGCAGCGTTGTTGCCCGCTTGCGGATCGCTCGCCAGGGTCGAGACGGCGCCGAGGGTGGTGATCGGGTCTGGCCCCAAGTAGGGGGAGGGCCGGTCGAAGAAGACGTCCAGGCTCTGCGTCGCGCCGGGGGCGAGGTCGGCGACGGGACAGTCGGTGAGCCCACCGCAGCCGGCACCCGCGCCGAGGTCGGCAGCCAGCCCGGCCGGCACGGGCACGGTTACCACCAGGCCGGTGGCGGTCGACGGCCCGGCATTGCGCACGGTGATCTGGGCGTGGAAGGGCGCCGAGGGGGGCAGCGCGTGGACGGTCACCAGGTCGATCGCCACGTCGGCCGTCGGGTTGAGCGGGTTGGTGTCGCTCGCCGTGTTGTTGCCGGGGCTGGGGTCCATGCCGGTCGCCGGCTGGATGGTCGCCGAGAGCGTCAAGGTACCCAGCGCCGTCGGCGCGATGTGGGCCCGCAGGGTGTAGGTCAGCGTTCCGCCGACGCTCAGGTCGACAACGTCGCTCGGGCTGCCGCTGCCACTCGGCGTGCAGCTGCCACCGCTCGCGACGCAGGTCCAGGTCACGCTGCCGAGGCTCGGCGGCAGGCTGGCGGTGAGCACGGCGCCGGTCGCGGCACCGATGCCGAAGTTCATCACCGTCAGGCTGTAGGCCACGTCGGTACCGGGCACGCTCGCCGTCCGCTGGTCGTCGAGAGCCACCCCGAGGTCCGGCACCCCGAGCGCCAGGCGGGCGGCGTAGTCCACCACGTTGGGGGCGTAGATCAGGTTGAAGGCGTCGCGGGGCGGGTTGGCGCCGCCGCCGGCGAGGAACTGATCGAGGGGCATCGTCGAGTAGTAGACGCCGCCGTCGCCGAAGGGGTAGAGGAAGGCGACGACCTCGGCCGGGTTGGTGCGCGACAGGATGCGGCGGGCGAGCGCTGGCAGGCTCGCCGAGGCCGCGAAGCCGTGCGAAGAGAAGCTGCCGTTGTCGAGCGAGGACGCCGTCAGCACGCCACCGGCACCGCTGGTCACCGAGGTCGAGGTGCTGACGATCTCGATGTTGTTGGGGTCGGCGAAGTCGCGGCTGATGGTGAAACCGCTCCCCCCGGGGAGGATCGTCTTGGCGCCGCCCGTGCCGTCGGGGTTCGAGACGTAGCGGTCGTGAATGACGAGGATCAAGCCGTTGCTGACCGCCGTCTGGATGTCGGCGAGCCGTGCCAGGTACTCGGCGCCGTAGCTGCCGTTCGAGGGGTTCTGCACCATCAGCACGTCGATCCCCGCCAGCTCGGCCGGCGAGAGGTCGAAGATCTGGATCGCCGTCTGGCCGGCAGCGGTGATCGGCGCCACCTGGCTCGCGCTGCCGGCGCCGAGCGTCATGTCGTAGTAGCCCACGTTGACGGCCGCCGCCGGCTGGGCCGGGAGGGCGCCGAGGGCGAGCACCACGAGGGCGGGGCGAAGGGCACGGACGGAGCGGGCGTAGGCGGGCATCAACGCGGACCTTTCTCGGTCGAGACCAGGGCTCGGAATACGTTTGCTAGCCGGAAGCGAACCATCGTGATGCGCAGATGGTTCTTTGACAGCAATCCGTGCTTTGGATATGCTCGTTTGGTCACTTGACAGTAGCAAGATAGAGCGATGAGTCGCAACTAGCCGTGAGCGGACAGCTCCAGCGTGGAGCGGTCTGTGCTCTCTTGGCGATGTATTTTCAGGAGATTCGGTTATGCCTGTGAATCCAACCTATCCGGGCGTGTACATCGAAGAGCTGGCGAGCGGGGTGCGGACGATCACCGGGGTCGCCACTTCGATCACCGCTCTCCTGGGCCGGACGCTGCGCGGGCCGGTCAACCGGCCTATGACCCTCAACAGCTTCGGGGACTTTGAGCGCGTCTTCGGTGGCCTGTGGGCCGAGAGCACCGTGTCCTTCGCGGTGCGCGACTTCTTCCTCAACGGTGGCAGCCAGGCGGTCGTCGTGCGGTTGTTCCGCGCCTCGGGCAACGGCAAGGCAAAGCTCGTCTTCGGTACCGCCCCTGACCTCACCCTCGAAGCCGCCTCCGAGGGCCTGTGGGGCAACGCCCTGACGGCAACGGTCTCTTTGCTCGATGCCGCCTCGGCGGCGCAGGTGGCGCCCCGCCTCGGGGTCGAGCCCGGCGACCTCTTCAATCTGGCGGTGACCGACACCGCGGCGGGCGTTACCGAGGTCCACCGCAACGTCACGGTGCGCGACAGCCCGCGCCGGCTGGACCTCGTGCTGGCTGAGGACTCGGCCCTGGTGCGCGTCGCCGGCGCGCTGCCGACGGCGCCGCCGATTCCCAACCCGCCGGGTACACCCGTCACCGTCGTCGTCCTACCCACCAACCAGGGCAACGACGGCAGCGCCCTCACCACGACGCAGTTCCAGGGCAGCCGCGCCGCGAAGACCGGCCTCTATGCCCTGGAGAACGCCGACCTCTTCAACCTCCTCTGCATCCCGCCCTACGCCCCCGGCACCGACGTCACGGCGAGCTTCTGGGCCGAGGCGGCTGCCTACGCCAGTGAGCGGCGGGCGATGCTCCTGGTCGACCCGCCGGCGAGCTGGGACGAGGTGAACGACGCGGTGAGCGGCATCGCGGCGATCGCCAACCCGATGGGCTCGGCGAAGAAGAACGCGGCGTTCTTCTTCCCGCGTCTGAACGAGGCCAACCCGATCCGGCAGGACATGGTCGAGGTCTTCGTCCCCTGTGGCGCCGTCGCCGGCGTCTTCGCCCGCACCGACGCCCGCCGCGGCGTCTGGAAGGCACCGGCCGGCCTCGAGGCCAACCTCAACGGCGTGGTGGCGCTCAGCGTGCCGATGACCGACGCCGAGAACGGCCTGATCAACCCGCTGGGAGTCAACGCGCTGCGCAACCGGCCGGCCGCCGGGCCGGTGGTGTGGGGCGCCCGCACCCTCGACGGCGACGACCGCCTGGCCTCGGAGTGGAAGTACGTGCCGGTGCGCCGCCTCGCCCTCTACCTCGAGGAGAGCCTCTACCGCGGCACCCAGTGGGTGGTTTTCGAGCCCAACGACGAGCCTCTGTGGTCGCAGATCCGTCTCAACATCGGCGCCTTCCTGCAGACGCTGTTCCGCCAGGGCGCCTTCCAGGGCCGCACGCCGCAGGAGGCCTACTTCGTCAAGGTGGACCGCGAGACGACCACTCAGGCGGACATCGACCGCGGCATCGTCAACATCGTCGTCGGGTTCGCGCCGCTGAAGCCGGCCGAGTTCGTGATCGTGAAGATCCAGCAGATCGCCGGCCAGGTCCCGGCCTAGGGAGGTCTCGAGCATGGAATTCAGCGTCAATGCCCAGCGCCTCGACCCGTACAAGAACTTCAAGTTCCGGGTGAAGTGGGATGGCCGCTACGTCGCCGGGGTGAGCAAGGTCGGCTCGCTCAAGCGCACCACCGACGTCGTCGAGCACCGCGCCGGCGGCGACCCTTCGACGGTGCTCAAGTCGCCGGGGCAGAACAAATACGAGGCGATCACCCTCGAGCGTGGCCTGACCCACGACCCGGAGTTCGAGGCCTGGGCCACCAAAGTGTGGAACTTCGGTGCCGGCCTGGGCGCCGAGGTGTCGCTCGCCGACTTCCGCAAGGACATCATCATCGAGGTCTACAACGAGGCCGGCCAGCTCGCCCTCGCCTACAAGGTCTACCGCTGTTGGCCGTCGGAGTACCAGGCGCTGCCGGAGCTCGATGGCTCGGGCAACGCCGTGGCGATCGAGATGCTCACCCTGCAGAACGAGGGCTGGGAGCGGGACACGGCGGTCACCGAGCCGACGGAGCCCAGCTTCTAGGCTCCGGCCCGAGGGCGGACGGTGGTGGGAGCGAGCGAGCTGCTGGCGCTGTGGGAGCGGACCCGGGGGCGGTCGCTGGTCGAGCAGGCCCTGGTCCTGCTCGACGGCGCGGAGCTGCCTCTCGGCGCCGCCAACCGGCTGCTGCTGCGGCGGTACCAGGCGAGCTTCGGCGACCGGCTGGATCTCTACGCTGCTTGCCCGGCCTGCGGTGAGGAGCTGGAGGTGGCGGTCGCGATCAGCGAGCTCCTGGCGGCAGAAGCGGTGGAAGCCGCCGCCGAGCCCGAGATCGCCCTGGCGAGCGGTGGGCTCACCACCCGGCTGCGCCGGCCGGGCTTCGCCGACCTCGCGAGCGTCGCCGAGCTGGCGCCCGCCGAGGCCGAGGCGGCGCTCCTCGCCCGCTGCCTGGTTGCGGCGGAGCACGAGGGTGCCGCCGTCGCTGCCGCCGACCTCGACACCGGCGCCCGGGAAGCGATCGCGATGGCCCTCGCCGCTGCTGATCCCCTGGCCGAGATCCTCCTCTCTCTCACCTGCCCGGCCTGCGAGCACGGCTGGCAGGCCCTCGTCGAGCCGGCGCAGTGCCTGGTGCGCCAGATCGAGGCGGCGGCCCATCGGCTGTTGCGCGAGGTGGACGCTCTGGCCCACTCCTACGGCTGGAGCGAAGGGGAGATCCTGGCCCTGAGCGCGCCGCGCCGGCAGGCCTACCTCGCCATGGTGACGGCATGAGCTACCTGGCACGGCTGGCGGCGCGGGCCCGCGGTGAGGGGCCGGAGCTGGCGCCGCGGCGCCTGTCGCGCTTCGATCCCGCCGCCGGGCCATGGGTCGCTGAGGGCCGGCTGGAGGGCGCCGAGGCCGGGTCGCCGGTGGGGGATGGGCCGCCGGCGGTGGCGCCTGGGTGGACGGCGGAGCGGCAGCTCGCCTCGCCCGCGGACCAACCGGGCGCCACCAACGAGCGCCGCGAGCTCCAGCGCCCGAGCTCTGCACCGGCCGTCACCCTTCCCAGCCTGCCGACGGCCGCCTCCGTCTCGGCCCCGCCTGTCCAGTCCCTACCCATCCGGCCTGTCGATCTGGCCGTCGACGTTGCGCATCCCGCTCACGCAACGCAGGAGCCGGCGCGGGAGAGGCTGGCCCGGAGGGCGCCCGCTGCTGCGACCAGGATGGACCCGAATCCCACGGCCGGCCCGGCGGTGGAGGCGGAGGAACGGCCGGCACGCAGGCCGGCCGCTTCGAGCGTGGACGATCAGGCTCCCGGCAGCGACCACCCGCGGCTGCAGCGGCCTGGCCCGATCCGGGCCGTCACTGCCGCCGACGTGACGACTGACTTCACTGTCGCGGCCCAGCCGGTCCGGTCCGGTCTCCGCTCCGCTGCCTCGACCGTCTCCGCCCTCGCCCTCCCGGCCGCTTCCGTGCCGCGGGCCTATCCACGCCCGCTGGCTGCCGAGCTGGCTCGTGAGCAGCGGGCCGAGCGCGGGGCGAGCGACGGCCCGCCGATCGTCCACGTCACCATCGAGAAGGTCGAGGTGGAGGCTGTGCCGCGCCCTGGACCGCCGCCGCGGCCGACCCCGGCGAGCGGCCCGCGGCTCGCCCTCGGCGACTACCTCGCGGCCCGGGGCCGCCGGCGATGAGCAACTACCTCGCCATCGCCACCGCCACGGCGACCCTGCGGCGCTTCCTCCAGGGCGTCGTCGCCGACGACGTCAGTGGCGCCACGGTCACCACGGTGCGGCCCGACGCCGCCGGCAGCGGTCTGCCGGAGACCGGCGTCAACCTCTTCCTCTATCAGGTGACGCCGAACCCCGAGCTACGCAACCGCGACCTGCCGACGCGCCGCAGCGACGGCAGCGCCGCGGCACGGCCCGAGGCCGCCCTCGACCTCCACTATCTGCTGACCTTCTACGGCAACCACGCAACGCTCGAGCCCCAGCGCCTGCTCGGCAGCGTGGCGCGGTCCATCCACGCGCGGCCGGTGCTCAGCCGCGAGATGATCCTCGCGACCCTGGCTGATCCGGCCTTCGCTTACCTCGCCGGTTCGGACCTCGCCGACGCCCCCGACAAGGTCCGCCTGACGCCGCAGCTGCTCAAGCTGGAGGAGCTCTACCAGCTGTGGTCCGGCCTGCTCTCGAAGGCGGACTTCGCCACTTCGCTCGTCTATCGCGCTGGGGTGGTGCTGCTCACCGCCGAGGAGCCGGCGACGGCCGCCCTGCCGGTGCGCGAGCGCACGCTCACGGTGCAGCCCATCCGCAGCCCGCGCCTCGCGAGCGTGGTGAGCGCCGCCGGTGACGGCGAGCCGATCGTCGTCGGCAGCACCCTGGTGCTGCGCGGTGAGCGCCTCGCCGGTGAGCGCACGGAGGTACGGCTGGCCGGGCAGGAGGTCGAGCCCGCGGCGGCGAACGTCTCGGCACGCGAGATCCGTCTGCCGCTCGCCCCGCCCCTCTTCGACGTCGGCACCCTGCGCGCCGGCCCGCAGGGTGCGCAGGTCCTCCACCCGTTCCTGCTCGGCGACCCGCCGCAGCCGCGGCCGGGCTTCGCCTCGAACGTCGCAGCCTTCGTGCTGCGGCCACTGCTGAGCGACCTTTCCTACCAGCACGCCTCGGGCACCAAGCAGGCGCTGAGCGGCACGGTCACCTGCAACGTCAGCCCGCCGATCGCCGTCGACCAGCGCCTCGTCCTGGAGCTCAACGGCCTGCCGGGCCTGTCGGTCGCCGGCCTCTCCTACGTCTTCGCGGTGCCGCCGGTCGAGGCGCCGACGACTGCTCTCGAGGCGCCGGTCGCGGGCGTCGCCCCTGGCGTCTACCTCGTGCGACTGAGCGTCGACGGCGCCGCGAGCCCTCTGGTGGCGGACACCACGCCCGGCAGCGCGACGTTCGGGCTCTACATGGAGCCGGCGGTGGAGATCGGCGCGGAATGAGCTGGTACGAGGCCAACGACCGCTTCCTCGCCGGCGTCTTCGCGCGGGTGCGAGCGGCCCTCGAGCTGCGGGCAGCGGGCAAGCCACCGGATGCCGAGAGCCTGCCGGTGCCCGAGCCCTTCGTCGCCGAGGGCTACCCGGCGGCCCTCACCAGCCTGGCGCGGACCTTCGGCCTGTCGGACTTCGAGCAGGACGTGGTGAGCCTGGTGACGGCGATCGAGCTCGACCCGAGCTTCGGCGAGCTCTGCGCCCGCGCCCAGGGTGATCCGCGGCGGCCGTTTCCCACCTTCGGCCTGGCGCTCGCCGCTTTCCCAGCGGCGCACTGGAGCGCTGCCTCGCCGAGCGCGCCCCTGCGCGCCTGGCGCCTCGTCGAGGTGGCGGCGGGGGAGGGGTTGGCGACGGCCCGTCTGCGGCTGGAAGAGCGCGTCCTCCACCACCTGCGGGGGCTCGACGCCGCTGAGGAGAGGCTCGCCGGGCTGGTCAGCCCGCTGGCGGCGAGCGCCCTGCTCACGACCTCGCAGAAGGACCTCGCCGCCCGCCTGGCAGCGGCCTGGAGACAGGGTGCTACGGGGCAAGCGGGGCTTGCGGTGCTGCAGCTGGTGGGCCACGACACCTACGGCATGCGAGCGGTGGCGGCCGCAGCGGCGGCGGCGCTCGGCTGGGCCCTCGACCTCTTGGCGGTGAGCGCCTTGCCGGCGGCGGCGGCGGACCTCGATGCCCTCGCCCGCCTGGTCGGCCGCGAGGCGGCGCTCGGCCACCGCGCGCTCCTCCTCGAGGCCGGCGCGGGGGAAGGGGCAGACGCCGCCGCGGAGCGCGCCTTGGTCGCTTTCGCCACGGCCTTCCGGGGGCCGCTGCTGCTCGCTGGCCCAGAGCGCCGCCGCCTCGATGGCCAGCCCAGCCTCAGCTTCGACTTCGTCCGCGCGACGACCGCCGAGCGCCTCGAGCTCTGGCAGGCGGCCCTCGGCGAGCGGGCGCAGCCCCTCAACGGCCAGCTGACCCGCCTCGCCGCGCAGTTTCAACTGCCGGGCGCGGGAATGATGGCGGTGGCGGCCCAGGCGGCAACCGACCCCGACCCCGATCCCGCCGCGGCCCTCTGGCGGGCCTGCCGCCGCGAGGCCCGGCCGGCGATCGAGGCCCTGGCCGAGCGCCTGAGCCCGGCCGTCGGCTGGGACGACCTCGTGCTGCCCGGCCGCGAGCGCGAGCAGCTCGCCGAGCTCGCCCTCCACGTGCGGCACTGCCACCGGGTCTACGACGAATGGGGCTTCGCCGGCCGCTCGGGGCGTGGCCTGGGGATCGCCGCCCTCTTCGCCGGCCCTTCAGGCACCGGCAAGACGCTGGCCGCCGAGGTCCTCGCCCGCGAGCTCGACCTCGACCTCTTCCGCATCGACCTCGCGGCGGTGGTGAGCAAGTACATCGGCGAGACCGAGAAGAACCTCAAGAGGATCTTCGACGCCGCCGAGGCCGGGGGCGCGGTGCTGCTCTTCGACGAGGCCGACGCCCTCTTCGGCAAGCGCACCGAGGTCAAGGACAGCCACGACCGCTACGCCAACATCGAGGTCTCCTACCTCCTGCAGCGCATGGAGGCCTACCGCGGCCTCGCCGTGCTGACCACCAACCGCAAGGAGGCGCTCGACACGGCCTTCCTGCGCCGGTTGCGCTTCGTGGTGCACTTTCCCTTCCCGGACGCCGCCGCCCGCGCCGAGATCTGGCGACGGGTGTTCCCGGCATCGACGCCCTTGGCCGAGCTCGATCTGGCGCGCCTGGCCCGGCTCGACGTCGCCGGCGGCAACATCCGCAACATCGCCCTCGCCGCCGCCTTCCTCGCCGCCGAGGACGGCGGCCCGTTGCGGATGGAGCACCTGCTGCGGGCGGCGCGCAGCGAGTACGCCAAGCTCGAGAAGCCGTTCACCGAGAGCGAGCTCGGAGGGGCGGCGCGATGACCAGCTTCCCGCGCTCGCCCCGCCTGCTCAAGGGCGCGATCGTCGCCATCGACCCCTTCAACCCGGTGGCGAGCGTGATCGTCTTCCAGTACAACCCGGAGACGTTGTCGCGCACGCTGGCGCCGCAGCTCGGCGTCGACGGCGGCGCCCGCGCCGAGATCCTCCGCCTCAAGGGGGCGCCGAAGGAGACGATCGGCGCCGAGATCGCCATCGACGCTACCGACCAGCTCGAGCGCGCCGATCCGCAGGCCACCCGGCTGGGCATCTACCCGCAGCTCTCCGCTCTCGAGATGCTGGTCTACCCGAAGAGCAGCCTGGTGATCACCAACACCGCGCTCGCCGCCCTCGGCACCCTCGAGGTGATCGCCCCGCAGGCGCCCCTGACCCTCTTCGCCTGGGGGGTGCGGCGGATGGTGCCAGTGGTGATCGAGAGCCTGGCGGTGACCGAGGAGGCATACGACGTCAACCTCAACCCGATCCGTGCCCGCGTCGGCCTGAGCTTGCGCGTGCTCACTTACGACGACCTGCCGATCCTCCACCCCGGCTACGGCATCTACCTGGCGCACCAGCTGGTCAAGGAAGCGATGGCGACCCTGGCCAGCCTGGAGAACGTCAACGCGGTGGTCGCCGGCGACGTGCGGGTGCTCTAGGCCGCGGCGCCGAGGAGATGTGATGCTCGATCCCGAAAGCCGTTACGCCGAGCTCGAGACCGCCACCCTGACCCTGGCGGACGGCCGCCAGGTCTCGTATCTCAAGCGGCGCTTCCTGCCGCAGGCGGAGGCGCTGTCCCTGCTCACCGAGGTGGCAGTGCGCGACGGCGAGCGGCTGGACCTGATCGCCGCCCGCACCCTCGGCGACCCTCTGCAATGGTGGCGGGTGGCGGACGCCAACGAGGCGATGCATCCCGACGAGCTGCTGGCCGAGCCCGGGCGCCGGCTGCGGGTGGCGGTGCCGGAGGTGCTGCCGCGGTGAGCGAGCTGGGCGTGCGCCTCACCCTGCTGCTCGGGCCGACGGTCGCCCGGCCGGCCCCCCTCGCCTTCATCGAGAACCTGGCGGCGGTCGAGGTGCGGCACAGCGACGAGGAGCGCTCGGGCTTCCAGCTCGTTTTCAAGGTGGGGCGGCGCGGGCCGCTCGACCTGCTCGAATACCCGCAGCTGCGCAGCCCTCTCCTCGCCGCCTTCAACCGGGTGATCCTGATCGTCACCTTCAACGTCCGACCGCGGGTGCTGATGGACGGCATCATCACCCACGTCGAGCTGCAGCCCGGCGACGAGGCGGGGGCCGCGACATTGACGGTCACCGGCGAGGACGTCAGCGTGATGATGGACCTCGAGGAGCGGGCCGTCGAGCATCCGGCACTGCCCGATCCGGCGATCGTCTTCAAGCTTCTCGCCCGCTACGCCCGCTTCGGCATCCTGCCGGCGGTGGTGCCCCCGAAGGTGATCGACCCGCCGATCCCCATCGAGCGCATCCCCGTGCAGGTGGGCACGGACCGCGAGTACCTCGAGACGCTCGCCCGCCGCCACGGTCACGTCTTCTACCTCACGGCCGGGCCGGCGCCGTTCACCAACACGGCCTATTGGGGGCCGCCGCGCCGCCTCGGCGTGCCGCAGCGGGCACTCTCGGTGAACTTCGGCTCGCAGACCAACGTCACCTCGCTCGCCTTCCAGCACGACGCCCTGAAGCCGGCCTTCGTCGACGGCGACGCCATCGACGCCCGCTTCAATCGCAAGTTTCCCGTGCGCACCTTCGCCGCCCAGCGAGTGCCGCCGCTCTCTCTGCGGCCCACCTGGCTGGCGCAGCGGGCGAACACCCGCACGACGCTCTACCGTGGCTGCGCGCCCAGCATCCCCGCCGCCTTCGGTCGCGCCCAGGCCTACACCGACGCCTCGACCGACGCCACCGTCACCGCCTCCGGCGAGCTCGACGCCGCCCGCTACGGCGAGATCCTGCGCGCTCGCGAGCTAGTAGGGCTGCGCGGCGCCGGCCTTTCGCACGACGGTCTGTACTACGTCAAGGCGGTGACCCATCGCCTGGGACGGGGCACCTACACGCAGAGCTTCACCTTGACCCGCGACGGACTGGGCACCACGGTGCCGGTGGTGCGGCCATGAACGAAGGCGGGATGTCGAACGGGCCGTTCTACGGCAAGTACCGCGGTAAGGTGACCAATAACGTCGACCCGCTGCAGATGGGCCGCATCCAGGTCAGCGTGCCAGCGGTGCTCGGTGACGGCCGTCTGTCCTGGGCGCTGCCCTGCGCGCCGCTGGCGGGCCCGGGCGTGGGCTTCTACGCCGTGCCGCCCCTCGACGCCAACGTCTGGGTGGAGTTCGAGGCCGGGGACCCCGACTCGCCGATCTGGAGCGGCTGCTTCTGGGACAAGGGGCAGCTGCCCGTCAAGCCGGCGAACCCGTTCACCACCGTGCTCAAGAGCAAGAGCGTCACCCTCACCCTGGTCGATCTGCCGGGCGCCGGTGGCTTCACCCTCGAGGTCAAGCCGCCGGCGGTGGCCACACCGCTCAAGCTGGCCTTCACCTCGGCGGGGATCGAGCTCCAGAACGGCAAGAACTCGATCAAGCTGTCGCCGGCCTCGGTGAGCATCAACAATGGCGCCCTGGAGGTGATCTAGTGCCGGGCTTCCTCCTCCACAAGGGTGCCGTGGTGCAATGCGCCCACCTCGGGCGGGCGGAACCGATCCTCACCAACCCGCGGGTCAAGGTGGGCGGCCAGCCGGTGGTGACCCAGGCCGGCCCCTGGCGGGTCTCGGGCTGCACACTGCCGGCGCCGACGGCGGGCAACGGCCCCTGCCTCACCGCCCTGTGGAGCACGGCTGCCGTGCGCGTGCGGGCGAGCGGCCTGCCCCTCCTCCTCTTCGACAGCAAGGCGAGTTGCGTGCCGACGGCAACGCCGCTCACCGTCGTCGTCACGCAGCTGCGGGTACGCGGGCAATGACCCAGGTCGGCTTCCCCTTCCGCCCCGATGGCAGCGGTCGCAGCGCTCTCGCGAGCGAGGAGCAGCACGTGCGCGACCTCATCGAGCAGGTGTTGTTCACGGCGCCGGGCGAGCGGGTGAACCGGCCGGACTTCGGTAGCGGGCTCCACCAGCTGCTCTTCGGCGCCGCGAGCCCGGAGCTCGCGGCGACCGTTCAGGCGGTGGTGCAGGGGGCCCTGCAGCAATGGCTGGCCGACCGCCTGCGGGTCGAGACGGTCGAGGTGAAGAGCGACGAGGCACGGCTGACGGTCACCGTCGTCTATTCGCCGCTCTCCGGCCTCGACCGCCGCGCCGTGGTCTTCGAGCGCGAGGTGGGTGGATGAGCCAGCCTGGCTTCGATCTCCTCGCCGATCCGACGGCCGACTTCCTGCGTGCGCGGCGGGCTGCCGTGGCGCAGCACGCGAGCCTGGTCGGCCTCGACCAGGTAGAGATCACAGCCTCGGCCCCCGGCAGCTGGCAGCTCGCCCTGCACTTCCTGCCGGCGGCGGCGGGCCGCGAGGGCAAGCACGCCGTGCTGGCCACAGTCGGCCCCGCGCAGATCGAGCTCCGCCTCGGCGCCGAGCTCGCCACGCCCTACCTGCTGGTCAGCAGTGTCAGCCAACCCGCTGGCCCGCCGCCAGCGCCGCGCCTCGACCTCACTGTCGTTCAGCCAGCCGCAGCGGCGGTGGGGCCGGCCGTCTTGACGCTGAGGGTGAACGGCCTTCCCGCCCTCGATCCGTTCTTTGCCTGCGTGCCCTTCTCGCTGCAACCGGCAGCTCCGGCGGCGAGCGATTGCCAGTCCGCGGCCGTGGCCAGCGCGCCGGCCGCGGCGCCAGCCGAGGCGGCGATCTCCTACCTCGGCCGCGACTTCCTCTCCTTCCGCCGCTTCCTCCTCGACCGCCTGGCCGTCAACATGCCGAGCTGGCAGGAGGAGAACCCGGCCGACCCCTGGGTGGCCGTCCTCGAAGTGCTCGCTGACGCCGCCGACCGGGTGAGCTACTTCGAGGATGCCGTCGCCACCGAGGCCTATCTCGGCACGGCGAGGCGGCGGATCTCGGTGCGCCGGCACGCTCGCCTGGCGGGCTACCGGTTGGAAGAGGGGGCCAACGCCCGCACCTGGGTGCGGGTGACGGCGGTGGCCGACGGCGCCACGCTGCCGGCCGGGAGCCAGCTCCTCTCGCGCCTTCCCGGCCTGCCCGCCGTCCTCGCCCCCGGCTCGGCCGAGCTCGACTTGGCGCGGGCGCGCGGGCCGCTGGTCTTCGAGACCCTGCACGCGCTCGACTTGGTCGTCGCCCACAACGTGCTGCCGCTCTACGATTGGGGGGCGCCGACCTACGCCCTGGCCGCGGGGGCCACCGAGGCGGTGCTCGACGGTAGCTTTCTCGACCTTTCCGCGGGGGACGTGTTGGTGCTGGCCGAGGTGGCCGGCCCGCAGAGCGGCCTCGCCGCCGACGCCGACCCGGCCCACCGCCACGCCGTGCGCCTGACGGAGGTGGCGCTCGGCAGCGACCCCCTGGCGAGCGGCGGTCCGCGGCCCTTGACCCTCGTGCGCTGGCACCCTGAGGACGCTCTGCCCTTCACCCTCTGTCTGGCGGCGCCCGTGGGCAGTGCCACCGTCCGCGGCCTGGCCCTTGCCTGGGGCAACGTGGTGCTCGCCGACCACGGGGAGACGATCGCCGCCGAGGCGCTCGGCACGGTGGCGGACGGCACGCCGTTTCGTCCGACCCTGGTGCGCAGCGGCCTGGCCTTCGTGCGGCCCTACGACGACGCTGCCGCCCGCGCCACGAGCGCCACCGCGGCGCTTGCGGCGAGCAGCACCGCCGTCCCCGCCCTCGCCCTCGACGACGGGACCGCCAGCTGGCAGCCCCGAGAAGACCTGCTGGCCAGCGGGCCGACGAGCCGGGACTTCGTGGTCGAGATGGATGACGAGCGGCGGGCCCGCCTGCGCTTCGGCGACGGCAGCAACGGCCTCGCGCCGGCGGCGGGGTCGACCTTCGCCGCCCGCTACCGGGTGGGCGGAGGTTGCGCCGGCAACCTCGGACGCGGCGGCCTGCGCCACGTGGTGGCGGCGGGCGCCGCGGTCGGCGGTGCCGAGAACCCGCTCCCCGCCGTGGGGGGGAGCGAGCCCGAGGAGCTGGCGAGCGCCCGCCAGCTCGCCCCCCAGGCGCTCACCGGCGGCGGCCGCTGCGTGAGCGTCGCCGAGTTCGCCTGCCGCGCCGAGGAGCACGCCGCCGTCGCCCGCGCAGCCGCCGACCTGCGCTTCAATGGCAGCTGGCACCTGCTGACGGTGGCGGTCGAGCGCCGCGACGGCGCCGCCCTGCCCCCGGCTTTCACGGCGGAGCTCGCCGCCTTCCTCGAAGCCGACCGCCTGGCTGGCTGGGAGCTCGCGGTGGTGCCGGTGAGCTACGTGGGCCTCGACATCGCGTTCGCCGTGGTGGTCGAGCCGGCCGCCTTCCGTGGCGTCGTCGAGCGCGACCTGCTAGCGGCCCTCGGCCCGGAGGGCTTCTTCGCCCCCGGCCGCTTGCGCTTCGGCGAGGCGGTGTACCTGGGGCCGCTGGTGGCGGCGGCGCAGGCGGTCCCCGGGGTGCGCGCCGTCGAGCTCGACCCGGCGCCCGGCGGGCGGGCCCGCTTCCAGCGTTGGGGAGAGCCGCCGCGGGGTGAGCTGTCGCGCGGCGAGATCTCGCTCGGCGGCCTCGAGGTCGCCCGCCTCGACAACGACGCGGCCCGCCCCGAGCGTGGCCGATTGACGCTCTACCTGGAGGGTGGGCGGTGAGCGACCTCCTCGCCAACCTCGCCGGCAAGCCGCCGGCGACAGCACCGGGGCCGACACTCGGTACGAGCGCAGGAACCCCGGCCGGCCCGGCGAGCCTCGCCTTCCGTACCGGCACGCAGGCGAGCTTCCGGGCGCGGCTGCTCGCCGCGCTGGCGACGATCGCCATCCCGGACGGTCCCTACGCCGGCAGCCGCCCGCTCGCCGACCTCGCCGTCCTCGACCCCAGCGACCCGGCGATCGCCCTCGTCGACGCCTGGGCCGCGGCCCTCGACGTGCTCACCTTCTACCAGGAGCGGATCGCCAACGAAGGCTTCCTGCCGACGGCCGGCGAGCGGCGCTCGCTCCTCGAGCTGGCGAACCTGGTGGGCTACGCGCTGTCACCGGGGCTCGCAGCGAGCGTGTTTCTCGCCTTCACGGTGGAAGAAGGGGCAGGCGGCCCGGAGTCGGTGGTGGTGCCGGCGGCCACCCAGGTGCAGAGCATCCCCGGCCAGGACGCCCAGCCGCAGACCTTCGAGACGGCGAGCGAGATCACCGCCCGCGCGGCGTGGAACGCCCTCGCGCCCCGCCTGTCGCGCCCGCAGGTGCTCCCCGGCGCGACCGCCGTCTACCTCGCCGGGACGGCGACCGGCCTGGCCCCTGCCGACCTCCTCGTGGTGGTGGGCAGCGACGCCGCCGGCGCCTTCTCCGGCGCCAGCGTGGCGCGGGTCCAGGCCCTGGCCACGGACGACGCGCTCGGCAGCACCAGGGTGGACCTCGCGGCGCCGCTGGCCGTGGCGCCGGCGGCGAGCTTCGCGGTCTTCGCCCTGCGCACCCAGGCGGACTTCTTCGGCCACAGCGCTCCCAACTGGGGCAGCCTGCCACGCAGCAGCGTGTTCCGCGACGACCCCTTCGACGAGGCCGTGGCGGCCAGCAACTGGGACACTGGCCGTACCGTGTGGACGGACTCACAGGGTCGCCTGCTGAGCAGCCTGCGGGGCTTCGAGGCGAACCTCGACGGCCCGGTCGCTGGCCTCGTGGCCGGCGGCTGGGTGGTGCTCGTGGGGACGACCCTCGATGGCGGCGAGGCGACCGAGGTCTACCGGCTGACCGCGGTGGCGAGCCTCACCCTCGCCGACTACTCGCTCTCCGGCCCGGCCACCGCCCTCGGGCTCGCCGGCGCCGACGGCTCGGCGCTGCCGGGCGAAGAGCTGCTGCGCACCCGTTTCGATTTCCGGCGCACCCGAGCCTACCTGGCGAGTGAAGAGCTGGCGCGCGCCGAAGAGCCGATCGTGGCGCCTTTGCCCAACCTCGAGGAGGACGGCGGCTTCGCCAACCTGACCCTCGCCGGTGAGGTCACGGGCCTCGCTCTCGGCCAGGCCATCGCGCTGCGGGGCGAGCGCAGTGACGGCACGGGGCCGGCGAGCGAGCTCTTCACCCTGCACCGCATCGACGCGGTGGCTGCGGCGGGAGGAGCCGGGCCGTGGACGCGGCTGCAGTTCGACCGCCCGTTGGCGGCGAGCTACCAGCGGGAAAGTGTGCGGCTCAACGCCAACGTCGTCCTCGCCAGCCACGGCGAGACGGTGAGCGAGACGCTCGGCAGCGGCGACGGTACCCAGGCCCGGCAACGCTTCGCGCTGCAGCGCTCGCCCCTGACCTACCAGCCGGCGCCGGCTGCCGGTGGCGTTGCCAGCAGCCTCAGCGTGCAGGTGGACGGGGTCGCCTGGCGCGAGGTGAAGACCCTTGCCGCGGTCGACGGCGCCAGCCGCAGCTTCATGATCGAACGCGATGACGGTGGCGGCGGCGCCGAGCGGGCGAGCGTCGTCTTCGGCGACGGCCAGCACGGCGCCCGGCTGCCGAGCGGCTTCGAGAACGTGACCGCGGTCTACCGCACCGGCCTCGGCGCGGCGGGAGCGGTACCGGCCGGGGCCCTGTCGTTGCTCGTCACCCGGCCGCTGGGGGTGAGCGAGGTCACCAACCCGCTGGCCGCCAGCGGGGCGGCGCCGGAGGAGGACGTCGAGGCGGCGCGCCGCAACGCCCCGCTCGCCGCCCGCACCCTCGGCCGCCTCGTCTCGCAGCGGGACTTCGAGGACTTCAGCCGTGCCTTCGCCGGCATCGCCAAGGTCCAGGCGGCCCCCTTGCTGGGCCTCCACCTGACCGTGGCGGGCGTCGGCGGCAGCGCCGTCGTCCCCGGCTCGGAGCTCTATCGCAACCTGGTGCAGGCGATCACCGACCTGCGCCTGCCGGGGCCTCCCGTGCGCGTCGACAGCTACGCCGCGGTGCCCTTCCGGCTGGCGGCGAAGCTGCTGCTCGATCCGGCCTACCTGCCATGCGAGGTCTTCGCTGTCGCGACCGCGGCCCTCGCCGGCGCTTTCGGTTTCGACCGGCGCGAGCTGGGCCAGGGGGTCGAGGCGTCGGCGGTGATCGCCGTCCTCCAGGCCATCGAGGGCGTCGTCGCCGTCGACCTCGACGCCCTCTACCTGGAGGGCGAGGAGCCAGCTTTCCAGTCCTCACTGCGGGCACGCCCGGCCCGCCTCGAAGGCGGTCGGGTCCGCCCGGCCGAGCTGTTGCAGCTGGCCGCGGACGGCGTCCTCCTGCGGAGCCGGACGCCATGAGCGAGCGCCTCTACCACCGCTTGCCGGAGGTGATCCGGCGGCGCGACCACGAGGTCGGCGAGCCGCTGCGCGCCCTCCTCCTCCTTCTCGAGGGCGAGCTCGTCGCCGTCGAGCGGGACGTCGCCGGCCTCTATGAAAGCTGGTTCCTCGAGACCTGCCCGCCCTGGGCGGTGCCCTACCTCGCGCAGCTCCTCGGGGTGAGCGTGCTGGGCGACCCCGCCTACGCCGAGGCCTCGCCGCGCACCCAGCTGGCGCGGGCCGTGGCCTACCGCCAGCGCAAGGGCACGGCGGCCGTCCTCGAACGCCTGGCCCGCGAGGTGGTGGGTTGGCCGGCGCGCGCCGTGGAGTATTACCGGCACCTCGCGCACACCCAGAACCCCACCCTACTTCGCTTCGACCAGGGGCGCCTCTTCGACCTCCGCCGGCCGGGCGACGCCAGCCTCCAGGGCGGGCCGTTCGAGCCGCCGGAGCGCTTTCGCAGCGTCGACGTGCGGCGCATCACCAGCGGCCGCGGTCGCTACAACGTGCCCAACCTGGGCCTCTTCCTCTGGCGGCTCAAGGTCAACCCGCTGACCGCCACGGCACGGCGGCTGACCTCCGGCTCCGGCCGCTACACCTTCGACACCTTGGGCCGCGACGTGGCGCTGTTCAACCCGGCGCCGCCCTTGCCGGCGAACGGCGAGCGCCAGGCCGCCGAGCACCAGCTGCCCGTGGCCCTGCGGCCGGCGGCGCTCGCCGCCGACCTCGGGCTCTACTACGGCAGCGACCTGGCCTTCGCCGTCGAGGCCGACGGGGCGCTGGTGCCCCTCTCCGCGATCGTGGTGAGCGACCTCGGCGCCTGGGCCGCACCGCCGGCCGGCAAGGTGGCGGTCGACCCCCTGCTCGGCCGCATCCTGTTCGCGGCCGATCGCCTGCCGGCGGCGGTGGACTCGGTGCGGGGCCGCTACGCCTACGCCGCGGCGGCCGACCTCGGCGGCGGCCCCTACCCGCGGGCGGCGACGCTCTCCGATCTGGCGAGCGCGCCGTTCACAGCCACCGTCAGCAAGGCGGGAGCGGTCACCACCCTGCAGCAGGCGATCAGCCTCTGGCAGGCGGACGGCCGGCGCGACGGGGTGATCCGCGTCGCCGACGCGGAGAGCTACGGCGGCAGCCTCGCCGTCGCCTTACCGGCCGGTGGGCGTTTGGCGATCGAGGCGGCGGACGGCGTGCGCCCCACCCTCAATCTGGTGGGCGCCTTCGCCGTCTCGGCCAGCGACCGCGGGGCGACCCTCACCCTCAACGGCCTGCGCCTGGCTGGCGCCATCGAGCTCACCGGCAGCCTCACCCTGCGCCTGCTCCACACGACGCTCGTCCCCGGGAGCGGGGACAGCCTGCGCGCGGGTGCCGGCGGGGTAGGGGAGCTCGCGGTCGAGATCGAGTGCTCGATCGTCGGTGCCATCCGCCTGCCGGCGGGGATCGTCGGCCTGCTGGCCCGCGACAGCGTCCTCGACGGCAACGGCCGGCGGGCCCTCGCCGCCAGCGACGCCGACGATCCGCCGGGCCCGGCGAGCCAGCTCGAGCGGGTGACGGTGCTCGGCGGTGCCGCCCTCGACGCCCTGCCGCTCGCCACGGAGGTGCTCTTCGCGGCCAGCGTGGTGGTGCGCCACCGCGCCGAAGGTTGCGTGCGCTACAGCGCCGCCCCAGCCGGCTCGCAGCTGCCGCCGTGCTTCCGCTGCCAGCCGGACCTGGCGCTCGTCCGCGAGGCCGAGGCCCTGGGCCTGGCGAGCCTGCCGGACCCCTCGCCCGACCGCGCGCGGGTGCTCGCCGCCTTGACGCCGCGGTGGACCTCGACGCGCTACGGCGACCCCGGCTACGCGCAGCTCGCCGCCGGCAGCCATCCGGGCCTCGCCGAGGGAGCGGAGGATGGCGGCGAGATGGGGGCCCTGCACTCCCTGGCCGAGCCGCTGCGCCGCCGGCAGCTCGCCGAGCTGGTGGCCGAGTACGGCCGCTTCGGCCTCGAAGTGGGGAGTTTCTTCGTCACCTGAGGAGGGTGGAGACCGGGATGCAAGGGGATTTGAGCCGCCACAGCCACGACCCTGCGAAGCGCTTCACGGCGGTGCGCTTCGAGCAGGGGCGGATGCTCGCCGACGCCGACCTCAACGAGGCGATGCTGCTGGCGCTGGCGCGCCTCGACCGCGTGGCAAGCGATCTCGTGGGGCCCAGCGGCGCGCCGGCGGAGCCGCCCGTTCCCTTCACCTGGCAGCCCAGCGCTCTCGACCCCCAGCAGGTGGGGGTCGGCGCCATTCTCACCACGGGCACGGCGGTGATCGGTCGCGGCACGAGCTTCTTCGCCGCCGGTATCGCGGCGGGGGCACGGCTCCATGCCGGTGGGCAGACGCGCACCGTCGCCACCGTGCTCACCGAGACCGTGCTCCTGGTCGACGAGCCCTTCGAGCCGGACCTGCCGGCGGCCGGCAATTTCCAGATCACGGTGCGCGACGGTGGGGCCGGCCTGCAGGTGCACGCCGGCTGCTACAGCGTCGCGGGCTTGCGCTGCGAGCTGGCGGCGACGGTGGCGCTCTCTGCCCAGCCGGACCTCCCCGGCTATGCCCTGCCGAGCGCCGACGGCCGCTATCTCGCCTACCTCGAAGCCTGGGAACGCACCCTCTCGACGCTCGCGGAGCCCCTCCTCGCCGAGCCGGCCCTGCTCGGGCCGGACACCTGCCTGCGCACCCGGGTGGTGGCCCAGGTCAAGCTCCTCGCCGTCGGCGCGACGGCGACCTGCGGTGGCTTTGCGGCCTGGGAGCCGTTGCCTCCAGCCGTCCAGCTGGCGGCGCGAAGCCTGGGCCGGCCCCCTGCCGACCGTCTCTACCGGGTCGAGGTCCAGGCCCCGGGCCCGCCGGGCACGGCGACCTTCAAGTGGGCGCGGGACAACGCCAGTGCCGCGGCGCCGATCGAGGCCCTGGGGCCCGGCGAGATCACCGTCGCACCGCCGATCGGACTGGCGGGGGAGGCGGCCTTCGCTGCCGGGCAGTGGGTGGAGGTGAGCGACGAGCGGCGCATTCTCGCCGGCGAGCCCGGCGTGCTCGTGCAGCTCGCGCGCGTCGTAGGCCAGGTGCTCAGCGTCGAGAGCTGGCCGGGTGGCACGCCGCCGCTCCTCGGCGCCGGCGCGAGCGCCCGCCGTTGGGACTCACCGGGTGAGGTGAGCGTCGAGGTGGGGGAGGCCGGGGACCTCTGGCTATCGATCGAGGGCGGCCTCGAGGTGCGTTTCGCAGCGGCAGCGGCGGCCAGCTGTGCCGTGGGGGACGCCTGGCTCCTGCCGGTGCGGGTGGCGAGCGGTGGGGTGCTCTGGCCGCAGCTCGCCGGCACCCCGCTGGCGGTGGACCCGCAGTCGCCCCGCCACCGCTTCGCACCCCTCGCCATCGTCGAGCGGAGTGGCGGCCGTTTCCGGGTAGTGAGCGATTGCCGCCGCCTCTTCGGCTCCCTCGCCGACCCGCCGAGCGACACCAAGCTCGACCGCGTGCCGGACCCGCCGCCGGCCGGGCCGGACCTGATGGAAGGGCCGTTGGTGATCGCGAGTGACCTCGCGGTGCTGGGCGGTTTGAGCGTCGGGAGCGTCGACCCGCCGGCGCCAGACCTCCGCCTCGAGGTCACCAACGGGGACCTGTTGCTTGCTGCGGGTGGGAGCGCAGGCGTGGTCTGGCCGCCTCTCGCGAGCGGCGGGGCTGCGGGCTTTCTGCGCTTCAGCCAGGTCGCGGGAGCCACTCCCCAGCTGACCCTCGGCAGCCAGGGCGGCGGTAGCGACCGCCTCATCCTCCGCCAGGGCGGTGTCGACCGCCTGGTGATCGACAATGGCCGCTTGGGGGTCGGGACGGTGCCGGCGGCCGGGTTCGCCCTCGACGTCGCCGGGACGATGCGGGCCCAGAACCTGCGCATCGAGGGCCCGGTGGTGATCGCCGGCGGCGCACCGAGCCCCGGTGCCCTCTTCATCACCGACGACGCCGGTCGCGGCAGCTGGGTGCAGCCCCCCGTGCTGGCGCGCGGCCGGCCGCTCTTCTTTCCGGCACCGGTCGCCGTGGCGAGCGGTGTCGGGGCGGCCCCGGAGACGATCTTCACCTTCCCGGCCGGCGTCCTCTCGCCGGGTGCCCTCGCCGTCATCCTGGAAGCCGAGGCGGCGGCCAACACCGGCGACGGGGTGATCCAGATCGCGACCGACCCCGGGGGCACCAAACGCCTGCTGCTGCGGGCCCGCTCGGAGGGTAGCGGCGACAGCCTGGCCTGGGCCGGACAGGGCGCTTTCCCGCTCAACCAGGAGAGCTTCGTCTACGAGGTCCTTGAGATCACCGCCAACGACGGCCCGGCCTTCTCCCACGGCTGGGTCTTGCGCGCCATCGGCTACTACCCATGAGCGATACCGACACCCCTGCCGTCCCGCAACCCGACCGTGCCCGCTTGGAGCGCCGGCTCGCCGAGCTCGACGCCGAGCTCGCCAACGGCGAGCGGCTGATGGCCGAGCTGGAGGACCGCCGCCTGCGCCTGCGCGAGTCGATGCTGCGCATCGGCGGCGCCATCCAGGTGCTGCGCGAGCTGCTCGATCGGCCGCCGGAGGAGGGGGCATGAGGGGCGACTTCTCGCGTTCAGGGGCCGCTGTGGCCCGCAGCCGGCGCAGCGTCGTCTGGCAGCGTGGCCGGGTCGTCCTCGACGCCGACTGGAACGAGGCCGTCGAGCTTCAGGCCGCCGCCCTGGAGGCGCTGGCGAGCGATCTCTTGGGCGCTGCCGGGAGCCCGAGCGGCGCCGCTCTCGACGTCACAGTCACAGCCGGCGTCCCGACGCTCACGGCCGGCCGATCCTACGTGGACGGCAGCCTGGTCGAGGTCGAGGCCGCCACCCCGCTCACCGCACAGGCCGACCTGCCGGGCTATGCCTTGCCGAGCGTCCCCGGGCGCTACCTCGCCTATCTCGACGTCTGGCTGGAAGGCCTCGGCTGGCTCGACAGCCCGGAGCTCCTCGAGCCGGCCCTCGACGGCGAGGAGAGCGCCCTGCGCAGCCGCGCGGTGGCGCAGGTGCGGCTCCTGGCGGTCGATGCCGCCGCCGGGCCGGAGCTCTTCCGGCCGGGCTGGCAGCCGGCGGCAGCGCCGCGGCCGCGGCTCGCCGCACGCCTCGCGGGTAGCCCGGCCAACAATCAGCTCTACCGCCTCGAGGTCCACGCTGCTGGTGGTCTCGGCACCGCCACCTGGAAGTGGTCGCGGGACAACGCCAGCGTCACGGCCGGCGTGCTGTCGATCACCGGCACCACGCTTGCCGTGCGCCTGCCGCCACGGGCAGACGCCCTTGCCTGGTTCCCGCCGGGCGGTTGGGTCGAGGCGACCAGCCGCAGGCGGCGGCTGCGCGGCGAGCCGGGGGTGCTGGCCCGTGTCCTCACCACGATCCCCGGTGCGAGCCCCACTGTCACCGTCGAGGCCTGGCCAGGAGGCGTGGTGCCGGTGGACGTCGACCGCCTGGTGCGTTGGGATTCCCCCGGTGCCCTGCCGCTCGCTCAGGCGACGGCCAACGGGGGTTTCGTGCCCCTCGAAGAGGGCCTCGAGGTGCGCTTCTCGGGCGAGGCGGCAGCTGTCGCCACCAGTGGTGACGCCTGGCTGCTGCCGCTGCGGGCCACCGCCGGGCTGCTCAGCGAGGAGGACGCCGGCGCTCGCGCGGACGCTGCCACCGCCGAGCCGGACGAGGTCCGCCACCACTACGCGCCACTGCGCCTGCTCGAGCGCACGGCCGGCGGCTGGCAGCTGGTGGCCGACGGCGACTGCCGGGCGCTCTTCGCGGGTGCCGGCACCATCGACCTCGCCGGCAAGGTAGATCGCAGTGGCGATACGCGCAGCGGACCCCTCACCGTCGACAGCCATCTCTTGGTCAGCGGCCAGACCCGGCTGGGGCCGGTGGCGGCCGACAGCACGGCGCGCCTCGCGGTCGCCGACGGCGGCAGCCGGCTGGGAGCGAGCTCGCGCCTGCTGTTCCCGGCGCTCGGGGCGGCCGCGGCGTCCTTGAGCGCGAGCGGCAACGAGCTGCGGTTGGCGGTCGTCGGCGGCTCGCTGCGCGTGGCGCAGGCCGGGGGGGACCGCCTCGTCCTCAGCGGCGGCCGGGTGGGGATCGGCACGGTCGCGCCGCAGGTCGACGTCGAGATCGCCGGCAGCCTGCGCGCCGGGCAGCTGACGGTGGCGAGCGAGCTGGTGATCGTCGACGGCAACCAGCGGGCTGGCCGCGCCCTGACGGCGGTCGATGCGAGCGGCCTCGCCACCTGGCAGGCGCTCAGCGAGCAGCAGCTGGTGCGTCCGACCTTTTTCCAGCGGCCGGTGATCGTGGCACAGAGCGGGGGCAGCAGCTTCTTGCCGCTGGTCAACTACGTCTTTCCGGCCAACACCCTGCCGGTGGGTGCGACGGCGGTGATCCTCGAAGGGCGGGCGGCGGCGAACTCGCCCGACAGCGGTGCAATCGACCACTTCCTGCGGGCCCGTCGCGACGACGCCTCGCCCTGGCTGGTGCTGCTGCGGGCGCGCGCCGCCGGCGGCTCGGACAACGGCAGCTGGGCCGGTGTCGGCGTCTTCCCCCTCAACACCAACCCGGACCTACCCTTCCACTTCCAATACTCCGTCCAGGCCTTCGCCGGTGGCCAGGACGTGCCGCCCACCGGCGGCGCCTTCCCCCAGGGCTGGCGCATCCGAGCGGTGGGCTTCTTCCTCTGAGGGCGCCATGGGCCTCGACCTCTCCCGCGACCTCTTCGACCGCCGCCGGCATCACCGCGGCGTGGTGCTGCAGCAGGGCCGCCTCCTGCTCGACGCCGAGTTCAACGAGCAGGCCGACATCCTCGAGCACCGCCGGCGCACCACCACGGCGGACCTGGTGGGCCCGAGCGGCGCCGCCGGCGACGGCTTCCGCGTCACGGCGGGTAGCGGCACGCTTGCCGTCGCGCCGGGCCGCCTCTACCGTGACGGCTTCCTCTGCGAGCTGCTAGCGGCCGTTCCCGATCTCGGAGCTCAGCCCGACCTGCCAGGGGTGGCGCTGCCCACCGCCAACGGCACCTATCTCGCCTATCTCGAAGCCTGGGAGCGCGAGGTCTCGGCGGCGGTCGATGCCGACCTCCTCGACCCGGCCTTTGCCAGCCAGAGGACGGCCGGTCGCCACCGCCTGGTCACCCAGGTGCGGCTGCAGGCGGTGCCGGCGGGGGCGGTCTGCAGCTCTTTCGCCCCGCCCTGGACCCCGGACGGCACGCCGGCACCCGCCGCCGGGACGCTTGCCGCCAGCGCGGCGGCGGGGGCCACGACGTTCGCGGACCAGCTCTACCGCGTCGAGGTCCACGCTCCCGGGCCAGCGGGCACCGCGACCTGGAAGTGGGCCCGCGACGGCGCCTCCGTGGAGCTCGCCGTGCTGAGCGTGGCCGGGACGACGCTCAACGTCGCGCCGCGGCCGGGGCTCGCGCCGGGGACGGCCCTGGCGGCCGGGGATCGGGTCGAGGTGACCGACGACGGCCGCGCCCTGCGCGGCGAGCCGGGGGTGCTGGCCACGCTCGCTGCCGTCGACCTCGCGGCCGGCACCTTGACCGTCGCCGCCTGGCCGGGGGGCGCGCCGGTCCTCGGCAGCGGCGCCGTGGCCCGCAAGTGGGAAGGCGACGCCCAGCCCCTCAACGCCGGTGCGACCGTCGTGGTCGACGGTGTGCTGGCGCTGCGCTTCGCGGCCGGCGGCCGGCCGTTCCGCAGCGGTGAGCACTGGCTGGTCCCCACCCGCCGGGCAGCCGGGGTGCTCTGGCCGCAGCTCGCCGGCACTGCCGAGCCCTTGCCTCCACGCGGCCCGGAGCGCCACTTCGCGGCCCTCGCCCTGGTGCAGCGCGCCGCAGGCAGCTGGACGGTGGCGAGCGATTGCCGCGTGCCGCTGCGGCCGCTCACCGACACCCTCGACCCTAACAAGGTGGACCGCGGTGGCGACAGCATGACCGGCCCCCTGACGGTGACCGAGGACCTGATGGTCGTCGCCCAGATGCATGCCGGCGGTACCACCCTGCCTCCGGCCGGCACCCAGCTGCAGGTGAGCGGCGGCCCCCTGGAAGTGGCGAGCGGTGCCAGCCCGGCGGCGGGCTTGCGCTTCGTCGTTGGGGCCGGCGAGGCGGCCCTGCGGCTGACTGCGGCAGGCTTCGTCTTCGAGGCAGCAACGGGCGGCAGCCTGGTCTTCCGCGAAGGGGCCGCCGACCGCCTGGTGCTGGCGGCGAGCGGCAACCTCGGCCTCGGTGTGGCGAGCCCCACGGCGAGCCTGCAGACCGGCGGCCAGGCGCGCGCCACGGCTCTCACGGTGAGCGGCGCCGCCCCCAACGGCGTCCTCACCTTCGAGCCGGGCGCGATCGACGGCTACGTGCTGACCTCCGATGCCGACGGCAAGGCAACCTGGCAGCAGCTGCCGAGCGCGGCGAGCGGCAGCCCGGTCTACTTCCCGGACCTCGTCGTGGTGGCGAACGGCAGCACGCCGAGCGGCTACCAAACGTTCACCTTCTCCGATGGCGATGTCCCCGAGGGCGCCTCGGCCGTCCTCGTCCAGGCGCAGACCTTCGTCCACCACGGTTCGGTCGACATCCGGATTCGGCGCAATGCGGGCGCAGCCGAGGTCTCCTTGCTGCGCGCGCACTCCTTCGACGGTGGCCCGCTGGTCGGCAAGCGGGTGCAGGGGGGCGCCGCCAATCAGGGCATTTTCCCCCTCGACAACGGCAGCTTCCAGTGGGCCGTGGTCGAGGAGTTCGGGCCGCTCAGCCTGGCCTGGGAGATCCGTGCCGTGGGCTTCTTCCTGTAGGAGGGCGCAGCGTGCAGACGAGGGCTCGAGCACCCCTGCCGACGAGAATCGAGCGTGGCGTCCAGAAGGCGAAAGGGCATGGCGAGCCGCTGTCCCAGGCGGTCGCTGGCGAGCTCGGCAACGCCATCGGCACGGACGTCTCACGGGTCCGTGTGCATGCCGACGGCGGCGCTGATCGTCTGAGCCGCGAGGTCGATGCAGCGGCCTTCACGGTGGGGGAGGACGTCTTCTTCCGCCGCGGCTTTTTCCAACCGCAGACGCCGGAAGGGCGCGGCCTCCTCGCCCATGAGCTCACCCATGTGGCGCAGCAGCGCGCCAGCCGCGGCCTCGATCTCGGGGTTGCCGCGCCCGCCTCCCTGGCGCCGGACGGGCGGCCTCTGGCGCCGGCCGTCTTGCAGCGCAAGCCCTTCAAGGGGCCCAATCTGACCAGCGTGAACCGTGTCGCCACCAACTTCGCCGCCCACGCCTTCCAGTTCGTGGGCGCGGCGCGGGCCACCACCGGCTGCGGCACCGACAACAAGATCACCACCGACGGCTCGTCGGTCAACAACGCCGTGTCCAGGCCCGGCACTCCCGCGAAGATGGGCACCTACCGGGGAGGCTTCTCGCAGGCCGGCGGCCTGGTGCGCGACAAGGTCTTGGCGCAGGCTGCCACCCGCATGCACCTGATCAATCATCGCCTGGAGAACAGCGCGAAGACCCAGCGCAACGCCCGTAACATCTTCCTCGGCACCCAGAAGAGCAACAACCCAACGCACTTGAACGAGGTCGAGCAGCCGGTGATCGATGCCGTGACCAACCACGGCACGCAGGACAACTTGCGCTATCAGGCGGCGATGGCGGCGGCCGTCAAGACCACCGACAAAGCGGGGGCCGACATCCTGTTCTGGGCCGCCAAGCCCAACAACCTGGCCGTCAAGCACACGCAGCTCACGGCGACCTACCTGGTCAAGAACGACCCGACCCGGGGCATCGCCAGCAAGAAGAAGAACGCTTCAGACCAGGCTGGTTGGGCCCTCGAGGTCGACGCCAACACGCCGGGCCAGAACTACCACCACCTGTGGTTGGAGTACGAGGTGGTGGCCAACTACGCGGGCGGCTACGCTGGCATCCCGCCGTACGTGAAGAACAATGTCACCACCGAGGAGAACGCCAACAAGGCCAACAAGGGTAAGAAGAAGACGGCCATCACCAAGAAGATCACCGACTTCAAGGCCGCCTGGGCGCAGAACGCCTTTCCGCCGACCTTCGACTGCACGGTGCACTACTACTCGGCGAGCTACCAGCCCTGGGCCGGGGCCGGGCAGTACTTCAAGGAAACCGAGCAGCACCAGATCGCCGCGGACCTCTGATCGTGCCGCCGCTCCCGCCGCCCGCAGCCAGCGCCCCGTTGGTGCCCTTCTCCGCCTGCCACGTCTGGCGCCAGCAGCGCAGCTTCTTTGAGACCGAGGGGGTCAACGCCTGGAACGGCCAGGTACCGTTCTACATCACGAGCAACCCCTACCTCGCCCACGCCTACGCCACCCTCATCCTGCGCTTCCTGCAGGACTGCCAGGCGGCGGCGCCGTCCACCGGGCCGTTCTACGTGCTGGAGCTGGGGGCCGGCTCCGGCACCTTCGCCTTCCACTTGCTGCGGCGCCTGGCGGCCCTGCGCGAGGCCGGCCCCTTCCTGCCGCAGGGCCTCTGCTACGTGATGAGCGACCTCTCGGCGAAAAACCTCGAGTTCTGGCGCCAGCACGCCGCGCTCGCCCCCTTCGTCGCCGCTGGGCAGCTCGACTTCGCACAGTGGGACGCCGAGGCGCGGGGTCCGCTCGCGCTCGAGGTCTCCGGGCGGGTGCTCGCGGCCCCCCAGGAAGGAGCGCCGGCGCCCCTGGTGGTGGTGGCGAACTACGCCCTCGATGCCCTCTCCTGCGACGTCTTCACGGTGGAGGAGGGCCAGCTCGGCGAGGTCGTCGTCGATCCCGCGTTGGCCCTGCCGCCCAACGAGGCGATCAACACCTTCTGCAACCTGCTCTCGCTGCTGGCGGGGGCGCGGGTGCGAGAGGTCCCGGCGGGCCGCTTCGGCTCGCCGCTGCTGGCCGCCCTGCTCGCCGAGCGCGCCGCCGGCGCTGCCCCCGGCGCCTTCCTCTTCCCGACCGGTGCCCTGGCCTGCTTGGAGCACCTCGCGGCGCTCGCCGGCGGCCGCATGCTGCTGCTCTTCGCCGACAAGGGGCTGCCCGCCATGGCCCAGCTGGACGAGGAGTCCCGCCTCGCCGCTGGGCTGCACGGCGGCAGCGTCAGCACCCTCGTCGACCTCGACCTCGCCGCCGCCGCGGCCCGCCGCCTGGGAGGGGCCGCCTACCTCCACCAGAGCGAGGGCATCGTGACGGGGGCGCTGAGCTTCGGCGCCGACTTCGTGGCGCTGCGCGAGACCGGCCTCGCCCTCTCGCAGTTCATGGGCAGCTTCAACCCCGGCAGGCTCTATGACGTGCTGAGCTACTTCGAGGAGACCAAGCCGCGGGCGCGCCTCGAGACCCTGCTGGGCCTCTTCGAGCTCACCCAATGGGACCCCTACGTCTTCGACCAGTTCTTTGACGTGCTGATGGCGAGCCTGCCCTACGCCGATGGGCGCGCCGTTGACCGGCTCGTCGAGCAGCTGCCGCAGATCGCCGCCGCCGTGTATGTCGTTCCGGGCGGTGTCGACACCTACTTCAATTTGGCGAGCTTCCTCCATCGCCTGAGCCGCTTCGCGGCCGCCAAGGAGCTCTACGAGGCCTCGATGGCCGCCTTCGGCGAGACCGACACTGCGCTCTTCAACCTCGGGCTCTGCCTGCACGGCATGGGGGACGACGACGCGGCGATCCAGGCCTTCGAGCGCTGCCTGGAGCTCACCCCGGACTACATCAAGGCGCGGGGATGGATCGCGCAGATCGCGCACGAGCGGGGCGCGGGATGAGGGGGAGGCTGCGCCAAGGCACGGGGAGCGAGAGAGGCCGCGGGCTACGCAGGCCCGCCCTGTGGTGACGAGGAGAGCCACGATGAGCCAGACGAGAACGCGCGTACCACGCCCCGGTGCGATCGACCGCGCGGTGGCGGCCCGGCCCGCCACGCCGGCGCTGACCGTCGGACCGGTCGACGATGCCTTCGAGCGCGAGGCGGACCGCGTCGCCGAGCGGGTGACGGCCGCGGCGGGTAGCCTGCTCGCGGTCCCGGTCTTCCACGGGGGCGCCGCTGGCGGCGGGCGCCAGGTCGTCCAGCGGCAGCTGGTCGAGAGCGAAGACGGCGAGGCGGCGGCGGAGGCTGCCGAGGAGGCGGTGGGGGAGCTCCAGCGCGCGGTTGCGGCCGGCGCCGCGGCCCCGCCGGTGGCGCCCGATGCTCTGGCCGCGCAGCCTGCGCCGCCCGGGGTGGCGGCGGGCATCGCGCGAGCTCGAAGCGGCGGGGCGCCGCTCGCCGCACCCGTCCGCGCGGCGATGGAAGGGGCCATCGGCGCTGACTTCAGCCACGTCCGCGTGCACGCCGACGGCGAGGCCGACCGCCTGAGCCGCGCCGTCGCCGCCGAGGCCTTCACACTCGGGCCCGACGTCTTCTTCCGCGCCGGGGCCTACCAGCCGGAGAGCCGGGCGGGCCGCCACCTCCTCGCCCACGAGCTCACGCACGTCGTGCAGCAGGGCGAGGGGGCCCCGCCGGTGATGCAGCGGCGGGAGGGGGACAGCGCCCATCCGATCCCCATGCGCTGGTTCAAGCCGCAGAGCCGGTACCCGGACGCCAATGAGGACGGTTTCAACTACGACCTGACCCAAGGTTTCGACTACAACCACCGGCGCCAGGTGCTGACCCACCGCGTGGACCAGGGCAATCTCGTCAGGCGCAACCGCGTCCTCAAGTACGCCGGGGACGAGGCCGACGAGCGGGGCAACGGCGTGCCGACGACCCGCCGCCGGCTCGAGAACGCCTCGGCCAACACGCTTGCCTTCCTGCAGGGCCTCACCAAGCTGATCAGCAAGCGCCAGGTCCTCGACCAGCTGATGGAGATCGATCACGTCACCGACCTGCAGTGGGGCGGTGAGGACTCTCCCGACAACCTCTGGCCGCTCTCCGCGCAGCGCAACGTCCTCGGCAACGCCTCACAGAACCAGTACGTCCGGCGCCAGAGCGGGAAGTACCAGCGGGTGCGGGACTTCAAGCCTGGGACCTATTTCAAGGTCAAGGAGGTCGTCGACCCGCTGGTCGACCGCGTCGAGAACTACACCGACCTCGATCGCTTCCGCGACCATCCCGACAACGACCCGGGGCCTCGCCCCGCCCGCGGTGGGCGCCGCCGTGCCCGCTCTGCCTCGCCGCCGAGCAGCCGCTCCGCCTCGCCGCTGCGCTCGGAGAGCGAGTCGGAGAGCGACTCGTAAGGGGACTGGAAGGCCGGCAGCACCGGCCTCCCGTGGTGCCGAGGCACATCGGCTCGGCTATGGCACGTCCCAGGCCAGGACAGAGCAGAAGTGCACGCTGTAGGCCGTGGACTCGCTGCCGCCGAACTTGGCTCCTCCCCAAACGTTGTAGAGCTGGCAGTTGTCGGGGTGCTGGATGATCACGTCGAGACCGGCGTGGCTGGTGCAGTTGCCGACGTTCTGCAGCCGACCTGCGATGTAGTCCCGCATGTTGTAGGTGTTGTTCGGGCATTCATCGGTACAGCCGAGGAAGAAGGGCAAGCAGACGCCGCCGGCGTCGCACTCCGCATCCGTGTGGTAGAGGGCGTGCTTGCCCTCGGCGGCGTAGGCCGTCCAGGGCGCCACCCTTGGCACGGAGGAGTAGCAGACGGTGTCCGAGCGCGCCCCGCAGAGGTCACCGAACCACTGGCAGCTTCCTCCGGCGAAAAAGCAGGAGCCCGCATCGGAGTACTGGCTGCACGGTTGCTGGTTGGCGCCGGCGCCGCCGATGCAGAGGCCTGGCACCCAGATGCACCGTGGGTTGGTGATGCAGGCCTGTTGGTTGCCGTCCCAGCTGTGGCACGGCGGCGGGCAGTTGCCGTACTCGCCGTAGATGGAGTGGTCAGCCCCGGAGCCCCAATGGGCGGCGGTGAAGTCGCGGATCATCTGCCAATCGTTCGCTGAGTATTGAGCGATCGACCAGGGTGTGGTGCGCATCACCAGCGCGGCGTAGAACTCGCTGTCTCCCAGGTGGCCCTGGCCCCAGGTGGGGTCCCCGGTGTCGTTGAAGTAGGCAGTGCCGAAACGGACCTGCAGGCACTTCAGGGTCTCGTTGCAGATCCCTTGCGGGCCATAGGGCTCGACCGAGTAGGGGATGGCCTTGCCGTTGTAGACGTAGCTCTCCAGGAGGTCCGTGTCGAGGTGCTGCAAGAGAATGTTGGGGAAGTACTTGGTGGCGAGGTCGTACTCCAGCTGGTCCGGGATCCCGTCGGCGTCGGCGTTCTCGCTGCTCGACGGCCGGGTGCAGCTGCTGCAGGCATCGACTTCACAGTGAAAGCGGTCGGCCTCGGTCGGTGCTGGGCAGTTGGCGTTGCAGGTGAAATGGAGGCCGGCGCAGGTGGAGTTCGGCGAGCACAGCGGGTGGTTCTGGAAGTAGAGCGGATAGTCGGTGAGGAGCTCGGTGCAGACGGCGCAGCCGTTGCC
>CAYQRE010000022.1:74591-89737 GCA_964420075.1 uncultured Thermoanaerobaculia bacterium
CGGTGAGGAGCTCGGTGCAGACGGCGCAGCCGTTGCCCCGGCAGCCTGCCCATTGCCCTGGCGTGCCGTTGCACTGTGCTGCCGACGGCGCACCGCCCACCAGCAGGGCGAAGGTGCTCGCGAGAGCGGCGAGAGTCGCTTTGGCTGGCATCACTGTTCACTCCTTTCACGATTCGAGAATCGGGCCCTGGCTTTCGATCGGGAGTGTTTGCAGGGCTTCAATAAGCCCTGTGTGGGCCCCCTCGGCGAGGGGGACAGGGGCGCAGCGCCGCAACGCGAGGTCGCGGCTGCTGCCACCTGGGAGGGGGAGTTGCCGGGGGCGGTCCCGGGGCTACGCCGTCGCCCGCACTGGCGCGGGCTGGATGTCGTCGAGCTCGACGGCGACGACCTTCGAGACGCCGCGCTCTTCCATGGTGACGCCGTAGAGGGTGTGCGCCACCTGCATCGTCTGCTTGTTGTGCGTGATGACGATGAACTGCGTCTCGTCGGAGAGCTCGCGGATCAGCTCGACGAAGCGCAGCGCGTTCGAGTCGTCGAGGGGAGCGTCGACCTCGTCGAGGATGCAGAAGGGCGACGGCTTGGCGCGGAAGAGGGCGAAGAGCAAGGCGATCGCCGTCAGCGCCTTCTCGCCGCCGGACATCAGCATGATGTTCTGCAGCCGCTTGCCGGGAGGGCGGGCGACGATCTCGATGCCGCTTTCGAGGAGGTCCTCCTCGTCGAGCAGGCGCATCTCGGCCTCGCCGCCGCGGAAGAGGCGCTCGAAGACCTCGCCGAAGGTCTTGTTGACCTGCAGGAAGGTCTCCTTGAACCGCTCGCTCGAGGCCTGGTTGATCTCGCGGATGGTGCGCCGCAGGCTCTCGACGGATTGCACCACGTCGGCGCGCTGGGCGGTCAGGAAGGTGAAGCGCTCTTCCTCCTGGCCGAGCTCTTCGACGGCCAGCGCGTTGACCGGCCCCATGCGTTCCAGCACCTCGCGCTTACGGGCGAGCTCCACCTCCAGCTCGGCCAGGTTGTGGAGGCTGGGGGCGGGGTCGGCCGGTGGCTCGCGCTCGAAGTGCTCACGGAAGGAGCCGGCGAGGTGCTCGGACTCCTGGCGTAGCCCGGCCTGGGCCACGCGCAGCTCTTCGACCCCGCTGCGTGCCTCGTCGTGGCGGCTGCGCAGCCCGGTGATCGTCGCCTCCAGGGTGCGCAGCCCCGTCTTGTGCTCGTCCAACCTGGCCTGGGCGGCGAGCACCGTCTCTTCGGCCGAGGCGCGCTCGGCGAGGTAGCTCGCGAGGTCGATCTCGGCTTGCTCGATGCCGGCGGCGAGCTCTGCCTGGCGTTTCTCGAGGCGGCCGGCTTCCTCGTTCCAGAGCTGGATCTGCCGTTCGCCCTCGCTGAGCTCCTGGCTGATCCGGCGGGCGTCGCGGTCGTGGGCGGCGAGGCGCTCGCGCAGCAGCTCGAGGCGGCCCTGGCGGCCGGTGGTCTCGGCCCGCAGGTTCTCCTTCTCGGCCTTGGCGGCGTCCACCTCGCGCTGGGCGAGGTCGACCGCCGCGTGCAGCTCGCCCAGGCGGGCCTCGTGGCGGTCGAGGTCACTGGCCAGCTGGCCCCGTTTCTCGGCCACCTTGGCGAGCAGGCGCTCGATCTCGTCGCGCTCGGCATCGACGCTCGTCCGCTCGGCGGTGAGCCGGCGGTGGCGGGCGTCGGCGTCCTGGCGGCGGGCGGTGGCGACGGCGAGCTCCTGCTTGAGCTGGTTGATCTCGGTCTCGGCGCGGTGGGTCTCGCGGGCCTGCCTCGCCCGCTCTTCGATCCACTCTTCGACCCGCCGCACGGCGGCGTCCACCTGCTCGGCAAGCTCCGGGACGCGCGCTGCCAGCGCCTGGCGCTCGCTCTCGCGCTCCAAGTAGCCGGGCAGGGCCTCGCCACCCTCGACGTGGAGCAGGCCGCCCTGTGCCCAGACGCCCCCGGGGCTGATGAAGGCCACCCCAGGATGGAGCCGCGCGAGGCGGCTCGCCGAGTCGGAATCGTTGACCAGATAGGCCGGCGGCAGGGCGGCGGCGAGGGCCGGTGCCAGGCCGAGCGCAGCGCCCAGGCTGAGGGCCACCGCGGGATCCTCGATCGGCGCCGGAGTGGCCTCGGCGCTCAGCTCGAGCGGGCTCACCAGGGTGGCGGCGGAGCGCCCGCCGGCGAGCGAATAGGCAAGGTCGAGGGCGGCGGGCTCGTCGGCGAGCAGCACGGCGTCTTCGAGGCTGCCGAGGTAGAAGTCGAGGCTGCGTTCCCAGCCGGTCACCGCCCGCAGCCGCTCTTCGAGGAAGATGGGCTGCCTGAGACCGGCCTCGGCGAGGGCCTGCTCGAGGCCCTGGCGGCTGCGGCTGTGCGCTTCCGCCAAGCCGTCGAGCAGCTTCTGGCGCTGGCGGGCGACCATCAGGTCGTGCTCCAGCTGGCGGCGCTCCTCGATCGCGGCCGCCTCGCGCTTCACCGTCTCGTCGAGCCGGTTCGCCAGGCGGTCCCGTTCGTCCTCCTTCTCGGCCAGCCGGCGCTCGAGCGAGGCGAGGGTCTCGCGGGCGATCTCCAGGGCCTCGGCCGCCGTCTTCACCTCGTGCTCGTAACGGTCGAGCTCTTCGGCGAGGTGGTTGCGGCGGAAGTTGCCCCGCTCGAGCTCGATCTGCTCCTGATGCACCCGGTTGCGCAGCGCGGTGATCTCGCCGGTCGCCCCCAGGTAGCTCTGGCGCTGCTCTTCGAGGCGGCGGGTGGCGGCGGTGAGCTGCTCCTCGGCGCCCTTGAGCTGGGCGACGCCCAGGCCGGCGGCGCTCTCGGCGGCGTCGATCTCCGCGGCGAGCTCCAAGCGGCGCTTCTCGAGGCTGCCGAGCGAGTCGCGTTGGGCGGCGAGCTGCGTCGCCCGCTCGCTCGCCTGGCGGCGGCTCGCCGTGATCCGCTCGCGGATCTCGCCGAGGCTGCCGCGGCCGTTCTTAAGGAATTCCTGGCGGCCCTCGATGCGTGCCGCGAGCGAGGAGTAGTGCTCGTGGCGCCTGGCGAGCTCGGCGGCCAGGCGGTCGGCCTCCTCGCGGCCGGCGGCGAGGCTCGCCTCGTCGCGGTGCAGTTGGGCGGCGAACGAGGTCTCGAGGTCGGCGGCGGCGGCCAGGCGGTTGGCGAGGTCGACGAGGCGGCCCTGGAGCTGGCTCCAGCGACCGAGCAGCACGCGCTCGAGGAGCTGGCGGTACTCGGCCTCGCGCTCTTGGTAGCGCTGGGCGGCCGAGGCCTGGCGGCGCAAGGTCTTGAGCGCGCGGTCGACCTCCGAGATGACGTCGTCGACGCGCTGCAGGTTGGCCGTCGCCTCCTCGAGCTTGAGCTCGGCCACCCGCTTGCGGTTCTTGTAGCGGGTGACGCCGGCCGCCTCTTCGAGGAGCTTGCGGCGCTCCTGCGGCTTGCCGGAGAGGATCTGCCCGATCTTGCCCTGCTCGATCACCGAGTAGGCGCGGATCCCCAGCCCGGTGTCCATCAGCAGGTCCTTGACGTCCTTGAGGCGCACCAGCTTGCCGTTGAGGCGATATTGGCTCTCGCCGCTCCTGAAGATGCGGCGGGTGATCAGCACCCGGCCGTCCGGTGCGGCCGGCACACCGGGGGCGGCGAGCACCGCCAGCTCGCCGGGTGCCTGGCTTTCGCCCTGCGCGACGTCGACCGGCCGCGGCTCGGCCTTGAGCGTCATCGTCACCTCGCAGAGGCCGAGGGGCTGGCGGCGCTCGGAGCCGTTGAAGATCACGTCCTCCATGCGGTCGCCGCGCAGGCTCTTGGCGCTCTGCTCGCCGAGCACCCAGGTGATGGCGTCCGAGATGTTGGACTTGCCACAGCCGTTCGGCCCCACCACGGCGGTGATGCCACCGTGGAGCGACACGGCAACGGGGTCCACGAAGGACTTGAAACCGGCGATCTCTAGGCGTTCGAGTCGGAGCATGGCAAGGTCGAGCACCATAGCAGACGGCCCCTGCCTGCCACAAGGGCTAGAGGTCTGGGCACAAGCCTCCTACTAGATGTCGTAGGTCGGGCGGAAGTCCTGGCGGCCTTGCCGCCCCTTCGATAGCCCCGCAGGGAACTGCGGGGCGTGGGTGTGGGGGGGAGCGGCATCTGCTCGCTACCGCCCCGCAGTTCCCTGCGGGACTAGGACGGGCGGTGGCGGGCGGTGAGCTGCCGGTAGTAGAAGGCGACCCAGAGGACCAGCGGCAAGGCGAGCTTGAAGGGCAGGTCCATGACGTGCTTGGCGAGGCCCCAGAGGTTCTGGGCGAAGGCGCCGTAGTGCTCGCGGCTCCAATCGCCGAGCTGGGTGGCGTAGACGAACTTGACCCACAAGAAGAGGTCGATCAGGTGGAAGAAGACGGCGATCAGGCAGGCGACGCCGAGGGCCGAGAGCTTGCGCTTGAGGCCGACGCCGGGCACCGCCAGGAAGAGCGCGCCGAGCAACCAGAGGTGGAAGTGGATGTCGGTCACCCGCACCCGGTAGACGTTGCTCTTGCCCGGCGGAAAGTCCTCGCGGACCACCGTCGCGTAGTGAGCGTCGGCCGGCAGCAGGCGGGTGACGTTGGGGCTCTCGACCAAATGCAGCAGGTTGCCGGCCGCGGTCTCCAGGAAGCGGTTGTAGAACGGCGTGATCAGCACCCAGACGAGCCCCATCGGCACCAGCCAGAGGAGCACGTTGCGGACGAGGCGAAGCGTCCAGCTGCTGGCGCGGTCCATCGCGGTCCTAGCGGCCGGCCTCCTCGGCCGCCTCCGGGCTCGGTGGGCGGGCCGCGAAGCGGTTCGCCCAGAAGATCCACAGCAGGACCCCGAAGAGGATGACGATCGACTGCCAGACCACCGTGTGGGAGGTGTCGAAGAGCTTCGGCAGGTAGGCGCCGGTGAGGTAGAGGGCGACCACCCGCACGAGGTTGATCAGCTGGATGGCGACGAGGCCCAAGGCGAGGCCCTGCAGGCGCGATTTCCAGGTGGCGGGGAAGGCGAGCACGGCGGCGGCGAAGATCAGCATCGTTTCGACCCCGTTGCAGCCGTTCTTGATGTTCACCGAGAAGCGCTCGGAGAGGATCATCGTGTCCTTCATGCGGATCGGCTGGCCGAGCAGCTTGAGGACGCCGCCGCTGGTCTTGGCGACGCCGGCCGTGAACGGTTCGATCAGCTGATCGTTGACCCAGTTGAGCGAGATCAGCGTGAAGCTCGCGCCAAGGAGGAGAAGGAAGACGACCAGGAAGCGGATCTCCAGCCGATAGGTCTTCCAGAAGCTGGCGGGGCCGCTGCTCGCGGGCTGGGGATGGGCCATCGGGAACTCTCGAGGTCGGATCGTCGCCGCGCCGGCGGCGGCTAGATCTTAGAGAGGCGGGCGGCGCTTGACAACCCGGACCCGTCGCTTGCCGATCGCGTCGGGGCTGGCGGAAAGCGGTTTGACAACCCCAGGAGGGCTGGCTAGCATGCCGGCGGTTTCCCCCCAGGAGGGCCCCCACCTTGGCAGCCGTTGGCGAACCGAAGAAGACGCTGCTCGAACCCGAGCAGATCGAGCGTGTGCTGCGCCGGATGGCCGGCGAGCTGGTCGAGCGTAACCGTGGCATCGACGACCTGATGCTGGTCGGCATCCGTACCCGCGGGGTGCCGATCGCCGAGCGCCTGGCGGCGGCCATCGAGCGGATGGAGGGTCGCCAGGTGCCCATCGGTATCCTCGACATCACGCTCTACCGCGACGACCTCTCGCTGGTGGCGCCGCAGCCGGTGGTGCGCGAGACGCATTTCCCGGAGCCGATCGACGGCCGCACCCTGGTGCTCTGCGACGATGTGCTCTACACCGGCCGCACGGTGCGGGCGGCCCTCGACGCCCTGGTCGACTACGGCCGGCCGCGCGCCGTGCAGCTCGCCGTGATGGTCGACCGCGGTCGCCGCGAGCTGCCCATCCATGCCGACTTCGTGGGCCTCGAAGTACCGACCTCGAGCAGCGAGATCATCCAGGTCGCCTTCCCGGAGACCGACAACGGCCTCGAGGTGGTGCGCATCCTCGGCCGGGAGAACGCCGCTTGAGCCGCGTCGCCTGGCACCGCAAGGACCTGCTGGGGATCGCCGAGCTGTCGCGCCCCGAGATCGAGCTGATCCTGGATACCGCGGAATCGTTCAGCCAGGTTGCCGAGCGGCCGATCAAGAAGGTGCCGACACTGCGCGGCAAGACGGTCGTCAACCTCTTTTTCGAGTCCTCCACCCGCACCCGCTCGAGCTTCGAGATCGCCGAGAAGCGCCTGTCGGCCGACTCCCTCAACTTCTCGGCCTCGACCTCGTCGCTCACCAAGGGCGAGAGCCTGGTCGATACCGCCCTCAACCTCGAGGCCATGCAGCCGGACCTGATCGTCATCCGGCACGCCTATCCCGGGGCACCGCACATGCTGGCCCGGCGCCTCAAGTCGGGGGTGATCAACGCCGGCGACGGCGCCCACGAGCACCCCACCCAGGCCCTGCTCGACGCCTTCACCATCCGCCGCCACAAGGGCCGCATCGAAGGGCTCAAGGTGGCGATCGTCGGCGACATCGAGCACAGCCGGGTGGTGCGCTCGAACATCCACCTGCTGACCAAGCTGGGGGCTGAGGTGGCGGTGGCCGGGCCGCGGACGATGATGCCGACGGGCCTCGAGGGCCTCGGCGTGCGGTGCTGCTACGGCCTCGAGGAGGCAATCGGCGGCGCCGACGTGGTGATGATGCTGCGGGTACAGCTCGAGCGGCAGTCGAAGATGCTCTTCCCCTCGGTGCGCGAGTACTTCCGCCTCTTCGGCCTCACCGCGGCTCGCCTCGCCGCTGCCAAGGACGACGTGATCGTGATGCACCCGGGCCCCATGAACCGCGGTGTCGAGATTGCCAGTGACGTCGCCGACGGCCCCTGCTCGGTGATCCTCGAGCAGGTCTCGCACGGCGTCTCGGTTCGCATGGCCGTCCTCTACCTGCTGGCCGGTGCTTTCGACGAGGCGGCCTGATGCTTGCCCTGACCACCCTGGAAGATCGGAGCGCGCGGTGAAGACGCTGATTCGTGGCGGACGCTTGGTGGACCCTGGGCAGGGGATCGACGGCCCCTGCGACGTGTTGATCGCCGACGGCCTGGTGGCCGAGCTGGGCCCGGGCCTTGCGGCCGGTGACGGCGTCGAGGTCGTCGACGCCAGCGGCCTCGTCGTCACCCCCGGCCTGATCGACCTCCATGTCCACCTGCGCGAGCCGGGGCAGGAGTACAAGGAAACGGTCGAGACGGGGACGCGGGCGGCCGCGGCGGGCGGCTTCACGGCCGTCGCCGCGATGCCCAACACGCGGCCGGTCAACGACAGCCGGGCGGTCACCGAGCTGATCCTCACCCAGGCGCAGCGCGCCGGCTACGCCCGCGTCTTCCCGGTGGCGGCGGTCTCCAAGGGCTCGAAGGGCGAGGAACTGGCGGAGATCGGTGAGTGCGTGGCGGCCGGTGCGGTGGCGATCTCGGACGACGGTTTGCCGGTCGCCCATCCCGAGCTGCTGCGCCGCGCCTTCCTCTACGCCCGTCACTTCGACGTGCCGCTGATGCAGCACGCCGAGGACCTGCAGCTGACCGGCCCCGGGGTGATGCACGAGGGCGAGTGGTCGACCCGCCTGGGCCTGCCGGGCATCCCCGGCCTCGCCGAGGACGTGATGGTGGCCCGTGACCTGCTGATCGCCGAGGAGACGGGTGGGCGCTACCACGTGCAGCACCTCTCCTCGGGGCGGAGCCTCGAGCTGGTCCAGGAGGCGAAGAAGCGTGGCGTGCGGGTGACCTGCGAGGCCACGCCGCATCATCTGCTGCTGACCGATCAGGCGGTCTCCGACCTCGCCTTCTCGACCGACACCAAGATGAAGCCGCCGCTGCGCGCCGAGCGCGACCGCCAGGCCCTGCTCGCCGGGCTCGCCGACGGCTCGATCGACGTCATCGGCAGCGACCACGCGCCCCATCACGCCGATGAGAAGGACGTCGAGTACAACCTGGCGCCCTTCGGCATCGTGGGCCTGGAGACGACTCTCTCGCTCTGCCTCGACCGTCTGGTGGCGCCGGGGCTCATCACGCTCTCCCGCCTGGTCGAGCTGCTGAGCCTCGGGCCTGCCCGCATCCTCGGCCAGCCCCTCGGCACCCTCGGCGCCGGCTCGGCGGCCGACATCACCCTCATCGACCTCGGCAAGCGCGTCGTCGTCGACCCCAAGACCTTCCGCAGCAAGTCCCGCAACACCCCCTTCGGCGGCTGGGAGCTCACTGGCGCCGCCGTCGGCACCTTCGTCGCCGGCCGGCGGATCACGCCGTAGGGGCGACTGTCGGCGGCGGGTTTGAAACCCGCCCGGCTTGGCCCGTCCCTGCGGACGTCTGCGCATCCGAAAGACGGCGGCGGCGAAGGGGCCCTCGTCCTGGGGCAGGGCCTCGGCGAGCCGCCGCACCGAGCGCGGCCAGGCCGCCTGGGTCGTCCACTTCTTGACCTCGAAGGGCTCGCTCTTGAGCGTCCGGGTGGTGAGGTACTGGGCGAGGTCGGGGCGCATCCGGCCCTGTTGGTCGACCACCACCGCCTCGGTGTCGACCCCGTGGCGGTAGAGGACGAGGAGGCCGGAGGTGTCCTCGGGGCCGCGTAGCTGCAGCACCGCGGCCCGGCCGCGCGGGCCGTCTTCCAGCTCGGCGAGGATCCCTTCGATCAACGGATGGCCGGACGAGAAGAAGTCGATGCTCTCCTTCTCGACCCCTTCCTCGCGATCGAACGTGCCGAGGAAGGAGCTTCCGCCGGGAACGCCGGGCAGGTGATCGATCAGTCCCTCGGCGCCCAGCTCGACCAGGTAGGTGGCCCGTCCGCTCTGCTCCTCGGCGCCAAAGCCGAAACGGGCGAGGGCGCGCAACACGACCTCCTGCGTGAGCTCCTCGAGGTCGGGGGGGACGCGGGCCAGGATGCCTGCCGCCATCGCCGCGCCGTAGGGCTCGCGGTGGAGCTCGTGCCAGGCTGCCTCGTGGATGCGGTCGCGGGCGGCGTTGGCGGCGGCGAGCACGGCGTCGAACTGGGCAGCTTCCGCGGCACCGGCGACGGCCGCCTTCTCGATCTCGGCGGCGAGCGGCGCCAGCTCGTGCTCGAGCCCGGAGAGCGGCTCGGCGAAGAGGCCGATCCGCTCGTAGAGCTCGGCCACCGTGCGGCCCAGCCCGCCGGACGGCTTGAAATAGACGATCTCGGTGGGCATTGTGCGGCCGATGCGGTCCAGGCGGCCGATCCGTTGCTCCACCTTGAGCGGGCTCCACGGCAGGTCGAAGAGCACCAGACGGTGGCAGAACTCGAAGTTGCGCCCCTCGCCGCCGCACTCCGTTGAGATCAGCACCGCCGGGCCGTCGGCGAGGCGGAACTGGGCCACCTCGATGTCCCGCCGTTCGGGGGCGAGCTCCTCGTGGAAGATCCCCACCCGAGCGACGCTGCGGCCTTCGAGCGTCGCCTTGAGCGGTTGCAGCATCGCGAGGCTGGCGACGAAGACGAGCACTTTCTCGCGCCGCTGGCGCCAGCGCTCGGCCTCCTCGGCGAGCCAGCGAGGGCGCGGATCGGCCTCGGCGGCCGCCCGTGCCAGGGCGAGGAGAGCGGTTTCCTCGCCACCCAGCTGGGTGAGAAAGGCGGCCGGCGAGGCGAGGGCGAGAGCGATCCGCTCGGCCTTGCGGCGGGCGGCGAGCGCATCGCCAGCCGGCTGGCTGGCGAGCGCCGCTTCGAGGGCCAGCAGCGGCTCCCAGGCGGCCGGAGAAAGCTCCAGCGGGCGGCCGACCCGCGGCGGCAGGCCGCCGATGTCCACCCGGCGGGTGGCCGAGGTGATCGGCGGCAGGGGCTCGCGGCGCTCCAGGCGGTCGACGAGCGGCGCCGACTCCGGGAACTCCTCGGGACGCAGCAGCTGCAGCAGACGCAGGAAGCCGTGGGCGTCGTCCTCGAGCGGGGTGGCGGTGAGCAGCAGGGCGTGGCGGGCCGCGGCGATGAGGGGGGCCACGGCGCGATAGGCCGGGTTGCCGGGGTGGCCCGGGGGCCGCCGCAGCCGGTGCGCCTCGTCCACCACCACCAGGTCGATGCCTACCGCGGCGGCCTGGCTCGCCAGCTCCTGGTGGGCGAGCAGGGTCTCGAGACCGAGGATGGCCCGGCGGTAGACCTCGAGCGGGTTGAAGCCCTTGCCGTGCTCCTTCTCGATGTCGAGCAGGCGCTTGTCGTCGATCAGCACGAAGACCTGGTGGTGCTTGCGCCAGAGCTCGCCCAGCCACTGCAGGGTGAGGGTCTCCGGGGCGATGATCAGGGTGCGGTCGGCGTGGCCGGTGTGCAGCAGCCGGTTGAGGATCAGGCAGGCCTCGACCGTCTTTCCGAGGCCGACCTCGTCGGCCAGCAGCCAGCGCACGGGTAAGTTCCGGCAGGCGCGCTCGGCGGCGTAGAGCTGGTGCGGGTAGAGCTTGATCCGCCCACCGAGGAACGAGCCGAGCCCCGAGCTCTGGCGCAGCCGCTGCAGACGCACGGCGTCGAGGCGGTTGAGGAAGTCCTCGGCGGCGTCGAGCTGGCCGCGGGCCAGGCGCTCGATCGGCGGTTCTTCCTTGGGCAGCGGCCAGAGAGTGGCGATCTCGACCGTGCGGCCATCGGTGAGGATGGCGCGGTCGGCGACCCGCTCGGCGACGGTCACGACCTCACCGGCGGGCTCCAGGCGGGCGCGGATACCGGGTTGGATCGACACGGCGACCAGAGTGTCCGAGCCCACCGCCAGGCGCATCGTGCTGCCGGCGTCGCGGAACTCGACGGTGACACTACGGCTATCGGCCTCCACCACAATCCCCGTTCCCAGCGTGCGGTTGTGGCGGTGCTGTAGTAGGTCGCCGATCTTCCACATTGCGCTCGCATAGTATTCGACCGTGACATTGCCCGCTGCCGAGCCTGCACCGGGGGCTGCTTCCGCCGCCATGCTCCTCTGTGGCGAGCTGCCGCCGGGGGCCCTCGCCGCGCTCCTCGGCCGCTTCGGCCTGGGCCTCGTCGAGCTGCCGGCCGGCGGCTCGATCCCCGGCTCGTTCTTCGGCGAGCCGGAGGCGGGGCTGCGTGGCCCCAACGTCCTCGTGCGGCCGGACACGCCCGCTCACTCGGCGCTCCACGAGGCCTGTCACCTGATCTGTGCCGATCCCGAGCGGCGGGCGAACGTCGACACCGACATCGGCGGCGATCATGCGGAGGAGAACGCCGTCTGCTTCCTGCAGATCCTCCTCGCCGACCATCTTCCCGGCTTCGGTCGCGCCCGCGCCTGGGCGGACATGGACGCCTGGGGCTACACCTTCCGCCTGGGCTCGGCCCGCGCCTGGTTCGAGGGCGACGCCGAGGACGCCCTCGCCTGGCTGCAACGCGAAGGCATCCTCGACGCCGGCGCTGCGATCACCTGGCGCCTGCGCATCTCATCCGAGCGAGGGTAGGGCGAGGCGGGGCGAGCGGTCCTCCGCCCCGACGAGAGGGCGGTGCTGCGGCCTCAGAGCAGGCCGATGCGGGAGAGCGTGCGCTGGAGGTCTGCGGCGTGCAGGGCGCCGGCGGCGAGCGCCGGTTGGGCGGCCGCGAGGGCGGCGAGGCGGACGTCGTCGGCGGTGGCGGCGGGGCGGCGGTCGAGATGGCCCGAGCGCTCCAGGTCGTCGGCCAGCTCTTCCAGCTTGCGGCCGCGGAAGCCCTTGACCGCACCGGCCTCGAGGCGGGCGACGAGCTCGCCGGCAGCCCCGTCGACGGCGGCGGCGAGCGCCGCCACCTCATCCAGGAAGCGCTCGGAGACGGCGCCGGAGGCGAGCAGGGTGGCGCGGTCAACCCGTGGGCCGCGACCCACCCGGTAGGCGGCGACGGCCGCCTCGACGGCCTTCGCCGTGGCCGCAAGGTTGGTGAGGGCGGCGCCGCTTGCGGGAGCGATGGCCTCGCCCATCCCGCGATCGAGGAGGCCGGCGAGGGGACCCCAGCGCTCGTAGCCGCCGGCGACCAGGCGGTGGAGGAGGGGGAGGTCCTCGCTCAGGTACCAGAGAGGTAGCTCACTCACTTCCTGATGCCGGGGGTCGAAGGGCGGCACGCCGAGGGCCGCGGCGTAGCTCGCGTGGTCCTGTCCCGCGATGGCCGGTGGCGCCGCCGTGGGCGTGGGCGGCGCGAGCTGGAACCGCTCGCGGTGCGCACCGCGCCGGAGCTCGCTGAGGTCGTGGCTCTGCCGGGGGACGGCCAGGCCCTCGCGAGCGAGGCGTTCGAGGACGTTGAGCCAGAGCACGACCTCGCTCTCCTGGGCGGTGAGCACGAAGACCTGGCGGCCGGCGTCGGCGAAGGTGGCGACGGCCTCGATCACCGCCGTCGCCCGTTCGAGGTCGCTGGTGGCGAGGGTCTCGTCGAGGAAGAGGGGGAGGGCGACGGCCGGCTCTTGCTGTTCGAGGAAGCCGAGGCGGACGGCCAGCAGCAGCTGCACACGGGTGCCCCCCGACAGCTGGGCGAGCTCGAGGCTCACCCGCCGGGAGCGCTCGATCGCGTGCAGGGTGGGCGGTGAGCCGGCCAGCGTGCGCAGCTGGTAGCGGTCGCGGGTGATGGCGGCGAAGATCTCCTCGGCCCGGCGCAGCACTCGTGGCTGTGAGCGCTCGGCGAGCTCGGCCTGCAGGCGCTCTGCGAGCAGCCAGCCAGCCAGGCGCGCGAGGTCGGCCTGGCGGTCGGCCTCCAAGGCCTCGCGAGCGGCGTCGCGGCTGGCGAGGGCTGCCTCCAGATCGTGCTTCTGGCGGGCGTCGGCGAGCCGGGTGGAGAGGGCGGTGATCTCTCGCTGGAGGTCCGCCTCTTCGGCGGCCGCGGCCTGGGAGGCAGCCAGCTCGGCCTCCAGGGCCGCCGGGTCGCTCGCGGCCAAGGCGGTGGTCTCAGCAGAGCTGGCTGTCAGGCTGACAAGCGTGCCTTCTGCACGCAGCAGCTCCTTGGCGAGATCGCGGTAGGCCGGCAGCTCGGCGAGGGCGCTGGCGAGCTGCGGCCGGTCCGCCGCGGGGAGCGCCAGCTGTTGCCAGAGCGCCTGCTCCTCACGGTCGACCTCGGCGAGGTCCCACCGCGCCTTGTCGAGGGCCCGGCGGTGGCCGGCGATCCGTTCGGCGAGGGTCGCGGCCTGGCGCAGCCGGCGCTCGCGCGCCGCCAGAGCGGCGGCGAGGGCAGCGGTGTCGTTGCCGGTGGTGGGCTGCAGCGCCGCGGTGAGCTCGCCGGCGAGCGCCTCCCGCTCGGCGCGCAGCGGTGCCAGGCCGGCGCGCTCGGCGGCGAGAGCATCCCCTGCCTCGGTGGCGTCCCGCAGGCGCTCGGCAAGGAAGCTCAGGTGGAGCAAGGGTGGCGCGACGGGCAGGCCGAGCTCGCGACTGAGCTCGGCGCAACGCGCCGCCAGCGCGGCCTCCTTGTGTGCGAGGCGTTCGGCGTCGATCCCCAGCCCCTGCCAGACCTCGCGGGCCGCCAGGGCGCTGTTCGCCGTGGCCAGGCGACGGAGGATCTCTCCCTGCCGGGCCTCGACGTTCGCCGGCCGCCAATCCTCCGGCGCTTCGAGGCCGAGGGCGCGCAGCTCCGCCGCGAGCTGCCGGCGATCACGCAGAGCCAGGGCCTCGCGGCCCAACAGACCGAGGGCGACGAGGCCGGCGGCGAGGCCGGCGAGCCAGGCGAGGCTGCCCAAGCGAGCCAGGGCGACGCTCGCCCAGCCGGCGCCGAGCGCGAGGCCCGCGAGGGCGAGGAGGCGCCAGGGGCCGCCCCCGCGCGCGAGACCACGGCTGAGGAGGCCGAGGCCGCGCAGCAGGTCCGCCGGTGCCGCGAACTGGGCTGCCGCCAGCCACTGCAGGCTGGCGGCACGCTCGGCGAGCCGGGCCTCGGCGCGGGTCTCCTCGGCCCCTTGCAGCAAAGAGGCGAGGCGCTGGGGTGCGGTGGCCGGCAGGTTGGCCAGCGGCGGGCTCGGCGGCTCGCCACCCACCTCGCCGAAGGCTGCCAGGCTGCGGGCAAGGCGGGCCTCGGCCGCGGCCACGCTGGTCGTGCCGTGAGCGAGCTCGCCGTCGACCTGGCGCAGCTGTTCGAGACGAGCCCGCAGGGTGGCGAGGGCCTCGTCGTCGAAGCTCGGCCCGTCGGCAGGCCCCAACCCGGCGAGCTCCTCGGCAGCGTCGCTGAGCTCGGCGTCGAGCTGGGCGAGCGCTACCGCGGCCGCTGCCCGGCGCGCTTCGAGGCGGTCGAGCCGTTCGCCCTCGTCGCCCTGGAGCCGGGCCACCAGCGGCGCGAAGGCCTCGAGGCGGGCGGCGAGGTCGGCGCGCTGCGCTTGCGCTCGCGCCAGCTCCAGGGTGCGCGCCAGCTCCTCGGCGCGGCGGCGGGCCTCGGCAGCGGCCTCCCGGCGCTGGTGCAGGGCAGCGAGGCCCCGCTCGGCGAGCAGCAAGGCCTCCTGCTCGCGGCTGATCTCGGCCACTCGCTGCTCGGCGCGCTCCAGCTCTCCGGCGCGCTGGCGGGGCTGGCTGGGTTGGGCACGGAAGCCGGTGCGGTCCCGGGCGGCGGCGAGGTCGAAACCACCGGCCACCTCGCGTTGGATCTCGCCGGCGAGGGGTTCGCCGCGGGCAGCGAGCAGGGTTTCGAGGGCGAGGTCGTAGCGGTCGGCGAGGCTCGCCGGCGGCAGCCCCGGCGGTGGCGGGCCGGGGGCACCGTCGCGTTCGTAGCGGGCGGTGCGCCCGGCCTCGAGCTCCAGCTGGAAGCTCACGGCCCCCACCTCGAAGGTCGCCGCCAGCTCGGCGCCGGACGCTGCCGGCAGGAGCTCGGGCCAGAGCAGGGCCCGGGCGGCGCGCACCAGGCTCGACTTGCCGGCGCCGTTGGGGCCGTAAACGAGGTTGATGCCGGGCGAAAGCTCCGCGAGCCGGGGACCGCCCTGCGGGAAGCCAGGCAAGCGGCGAGCCGCGATGGTCGCGAAGCGCAGGGCGGGCTTGCTCACGGTGCCGGCGCCTCGCTGCCGTTGGCCGGCCGCGCGCCGCGCTGGGCCAGCAACTGCTCGAGGAGCTGCCAGCCGGCGGCCTCCAGGGCGGCCCGCAGCTGCGCCGGGCCGAGCTCGAGGGGCGGTAGCGCTGCGTAGGCGTTGGCACCGGCGACGCGGCCCAGGCGTCCTTCCGCGGCGCGCAACAGCTCGCCTCCACCGCCCGCGGGGAGCTCTTG
>CAYQRE010000023.1:0-84430 GCA_964420075.1 uncultured Thermoanaerobaculia bacterium
GAGGATCTTCGAGGGGTTGACGACCTTCTTGGTCCACGACATCTCGCTGACGTGGATGAGGCCTTCGACACCCTCCTCGATCTCGACGAAGGCGCCGTAGTCGACCAGGCTGACCACCTTGCCGCTGACCCGCGAGCCCGGGGGGTACTTCTTGTCGACGACCGTCCAGGGGTCTTCGGTCTTCTGCTTGTAACCGAGCGAGACGCGCTCGGTCTCGGGGTCGAACTTGAGGATGACGACCTCGACCTCGTCGCCGACGTTGAAGTGCTCCGAGGGGTGGCTGACCCGGCCCCAGGAGATGTCTGTGATGTGTAGCAGGCCGTCGATGCCGCCGAGGTCGATGAACACGCCGTAGTCGGTGATGTTCTTGACCACGCCGGCCATCCGCGCCCCCGGCTCGAGCTTGGCGAGGGTCTCCGCCTTCTTCTTGGCGAACTCCTTCTCCAGCACGGCCTTGCGCGAGAGGACGATGTTGTTGCGCCGGCGGTCGATCGAGATGACCTTGAACTGCAGCTCTTCACCGCGCAGCGACTCGAGGTTCTTGATCGGCTTGATGTCCACCAAGGAGCCCGGCAGGAAGGCACGCAGACCGACGTCGACCGTGAGGCCGCCCTTGATCCGCTCGATCACCCGGCCGTTGACGATGGTGCCGTCGCGGAAGGCAGCCTCGATGTCCGTCCAGCGGCGCAGGCGCTCGGCCTTGGTGCGCGAGAGGAGGATGTGGCCCTCTTGGTCCTCGGCCTTCTCGAGCAAGACGTCGACGTCGTCCCCGATCTGGACATTGACCTTGCCGTCGCGATCGAGGAACTCGGCCCGCGGCACCAGGCCTTCCGACTTGTAGCCGACGTCGACGATCACGTTCGAGTCGGTGATGCCGATCACCCGGCCGGTGACGATCTCGCCCTCGTTGAGGTTCCGCATGCTCTCGTCGTACATCGCGACGAGCTTCTGGTAGTCCTCCGAGTCCGGCCGATCCGCGAACAGGGCCTCTTCGTCAGCGGATGCGTCGTACTGAAAGCGTGAGCCGCCGGTCGGGACCAGGGTGCTGATGCGTGACTTGGCAGCTCCCTCGCCGCTCGCTCGGGCTCCTTCGCGGGCCTCGGGCTCGCGGTTTTCTTCCGTAGACTGCATGAGACTGAATACCTCCTTGGGTGGATTTGAGGACCTCGGGTCCCCTCCCCTGACCGCCAGGCCGGCGGGTGTGCTCACCGCTAACCCTTTGAGAAGTCGGGAAAAGGAAGTATAGGAGGGGCTCTGCTGGGGTGTCAACCGGCGCCGTGACGGGCCAAAGCGGCGTTGATCTCCTGCCGCACCGCCGGGTCTGGCTCGCTGCAGGCGGCCGTGCGCAGGGCGCCGAGGGCCTGCTCACCGCCGATCGCACCCAGCGCCCAGGCGGCGTGAGCGCGCACCAGCGGCTCCTCGTCGCCCAGCGCCGCACTGAGCGCCGAGACGTAGCGCAGCTGGCCGCGGTTGCCCATCGCCAGGGCGGCGTTACGCTTCAACCCGGCGAGCTTGGCGCGTTTGAGGGGGCTGCCCCGGAAGCGCTCCACGTAGTCCTCGCGGCGCAGGGCGAGGAGACCCACGAGGTCGAGCTCCCGGCGCTCGGCGGGCAGGCGCAGGGCGGGGTCGGTGGCCGGCTCGACGGCGGCGTTCGCCGGGCAGACCTCCTGGCAGACGTCGCAGCCGAAGACCCAATCCCCCAAGAGCGGACGCACCGCCGCTGGCACGCTGCCGCGATGCTCGATTGTCCAGTAGCTGATGCAACGGTTGCTGTCCAGGCGGTAAGGCGCCGGCAGGGCGCCGGTGGGGCACGCTTCGAGGCAGCGGGTGCAGCGGCCGCAGAGGTCTGCGACGGGCGGATCGGCCGTCAGCTCGAGGGTGGTGAACAGCTCGCCCAGCAGGAACCAGGATCCGGCCTCGGGATGCAGGAGGTTGGTGTTCTTCCCCACCGCCCCGAGACCGGCACGGGCCGCCAGCTCGCGTTCGAGGACCGGCCCGGTGTCGACATAGTGCCGGGTCTCGTGCCCCGGAAAGCCCTCGCGGATGCGCTCGCCCAGGGTGCGCAAGCGCTCGCCCATGAGATCGTGGTAGTCGACTCCCCGCGCATAGCGAGCGACCCGCGGCCAGAGGTCGCCGCCCGGCTCGTCCTCCTCCTGGCTTCCGTCTAGGCTGGGGAAGGGGGCGTACTGCAGGGCCACCACCAGGACGCTCCGGGCCCCGCTGAGCACTTGCGACGGCGCCAGCCGCACCTCGCTGCGGCGCTCCAGCCAGTGCATGGCGGCCTGGTCACCGCGGGCGAGCCAGGCGAGGAAGGCAGTACCGGTCGTGGCTGGCTCGAGGCCCGCCACTCCAGCGCGAGCGAAGCCAGCTTCTCGGGCCCAGTCCTTGAGCAGCCGGCTGCGCGCTTCGGGATCCACAGCAGGAGTCTAGCTGCCTTCCTCTCCGGCCCGCCCTTGGCTCGCCACCGAGCGTTTCGGTAGACTCCGCCGGTTGCTTCCGCCCGCCAGCGAGCGGTGCGGCCCGCTCGACAATCACAGACTCTCCGCCGAGGTAGGTCGCACTCGACCGGCACTCGTCCGGGCAGCCGGCCGGGGCGGCAGCGCGAGCGGCCCACGCGGCAGTGGCGATCGCCGGACGATCAAGCCGGACGACCAAGGAGGTGGCATGAGCACGTTCGATCAGATGCAGCAGATGGGCCATGAGCGGGTCCTCTTCTGCTCCAACCCCGACGTCGGTCTGCGGGCGATCATCGCCGTGCACAGCACCGTCCTCGGCCCCAGCCTCGGCGGTCTGCGGATGTGGCCCTACGCCAGCATGGACGAGGCCCTCACCGACGTGCTGCGTCTGTCGCGCGGGATGACCTACAAGGCAGCCGCGGCCGGCCTCAACCTCGGCGGCGGCAAGGCCGTCATCCTCGGCGATCCGAAGAAGGACAAGACGGAGGCCCTCTTCCGCGCCTTCGGCAGCTACGTCGAGTCCCTGGGCGGGCTCTACATCACGGCCGAGGACGTCGGCACCGACACTGAGGACATGGAGCTCATCCTCGCCGAGACCCGCTGGGTGACCGGCGTTCCAGTGAGCCATGGCGGCAGCGGCGATCCCTCTCCCGTCACCGCCTACGGCACCCTCCAGGGCATCAAGGCGGCCGTTCGCTGGCACTTCGGTGATCCCTCGCTCGCCGGCCGCACGGTGGCGATCCAGGGCCTCGGCAGCGTCGGCGGCTACCTCGCCGGCTACCTCAAGGAGGAGGGCGCCAAGGTCTTCGGCTGCGACATCGACACCGCCGTGGCCGACCAGGTTGCCAAGGAACACAACGTCGAGCTGGTCGGGGTCGACGAGATCTTCGACGTCCCTTGTGACGTCTTCGCGCCCTGCGCCCTGGGCGCCATCCTCAACGACGGCACGATCCCCCGCCTGCGCTGCCAGATCGTCGCCGGCGGCGCCAACAACCAGCTCGCCGACGAGCACCGCCACGGCCCGGCGCTGGAGGCCCGCGGCATCCTCTACGCCCCGGACTTCGTCATCAACGCCGGTGGCCTGATCAACGTCTACGGCGAGTTGGACGAGAACGGCTACAACCAGGAACGGGCAATGCGGATGACCCGTGGCATCTACCTCAACATGACCCGCGTCTTCGAGATCGCCAAGAGCGAGTCGGTCCCCACCTACGTGGCGGCGGATCGGGTGGCAGAGGAGCGGATCTCCAAGATCCGTGCCCTGCGGCCCAAGCACTGGGCGCAGACCTTCCGGCGACGCCGCAACCGCTGAGGCGAGACGCCGCATGCTGAGCTGGCTCGCCGCCCCTGCTCTCGTCGCCGCCAGCGCCCTCGCCGCCCCGGCCGCCTGCGGCGACGGCGCCACGGCGAGCCTGCTGGCGATGGACACCGCCAGCGGCGCCGCCCTCTTCGCCCTCGGCGCGGCGAGCGGGCCGGCCCAGCTCCTCAGCTTCCAGCCCGAGGAGCCGTCCTCCCCCGCCACGCTCAGCCTGGTCGAGGACACGGGCAGGCACTTCGCTGGCTCGATCGGCCCCGGCCCGATGTTCGCCCTGCGGCGCTGCGGCGCCGGCTGCGTGAGCGCCGAGGCCTGGGAGGGCGGGTTTTGGCAACCGCTGGCAAGTCCCCTCGGTCTCGCCGACGAGGCGAATCTCTACACCACCCGGGACCGCGGCGGAGCGGCCTGGATCGTCGCGCATCGCCCCGCGGCCGCTGTCGGTTGGATCACGGCGCAGGCCTTCAACCTGGTGGCGGGCGAGTGGCGCGGTCGCGGCAGCTTGAACGTGCGCGCCATCCCCACCCAGGGCCTCCTCCCCGACCCGGTGAGTAACGAGGCCGTGATCACCGGCACCGGCCGCTTCAGCCGCTCGCAGGCGCCAAACACTTGGAGCTCCGGCATCCCGACGCTGCCAGCCGGCAAGCACGGGCAGCTCCTGCCGTTCGGTGGCACGGCAGCGGCCTATCTGGCGGCGGACGGCGCGATCTACTTCTCGGCCGACCTCGGGGCGACCTGGAAGGGGCTGCGCTTCAAGCCCTGGGGCGTCGAGCCGACCGAGATCTGGAACTACGGCCTCGACTACAGCGCCGACCTGCCGCTCGGGGCCTGGGGCGATGCACTGCCCCTCGCCTGGTTCGATCGCCGACCGGGCCGCGACGCCCGCATCTTCCTGACCGAGCTTTCGACCACCGCCGACTGGCAGCTGCTCTCCGAGCTCGCGCCCGAGGTCGAGACCGGCGCCGGCAAGCGCGAGGAGCTCGTGCACCTGCTGCGGACGGCCGGCGGCACCTGGGCCCTGCTGACGGATTGCTATCTCGACGAGGCCGGGGGACCGACCGTTGCCCTGCGCAGCGGCACGCCGGGAGCCCTCGGCCCCCTACGCTTCCTGCGCGTCACCGCTCAGACCCCGAAGTCAGCCGACTGACGCTCCACCTCGATCCAGCGCGCCAGCTCCTCGACCACCTCGTCGACGCCGCGGTCCGAGGTGTCGACGAGGCGATAGGTCTCGTCGCGGGTCAATGGCGACTCCGCACGGCTCGAGTCGCGAGCGTCGCGCGCCGTCTGCTCCGCGAGCACCCTCTCCAGAGTAAGCTCGGGGCGGGAGGGCTTGAGCTCGGCCAGGCGGCGGCCGGCGCGCACCTCGGGCCGGGCATCGAAGAAGAACTTGAAGCGGGCGGTCGGGAAGACCCGGGTGCCGATGTCCCGCCCCTCGACGACGCCGCCGAAACGCCGCCCACCTTCTCGTTGCAGCTCGACGAGGCGCCGCCGTACCCCCGGGTAGGTGGCGATGCGCGAGGTGACCTCGGAAACCTCCGGGCCCTTGATCCGTGCCGCGACACTCCGACCGTGGAGCCGCACCTCAAGCTCGCCGCCGGCTTCCGCCGGTGGTGCCAGCTCGACGGCGGCCACCGCCGCGAGCCCCTCGACGGCGCGCTCATCCGCCGGGTCGACGCCACGATCGAGGACTTCCAGGGCGAGCGCACGATACATCGCGCCGGTGTTCAGGTAGGGGATGCCGAGACGCGCCGCCAGGTGGCGGGCCGCCGTGCTCTTGCCCACTCCCGCCGGGCCGTCGATCGCCACCACGAGCGGCGGGGGCGGCTGAGGCCGCGCGGCGCTCAAGCCGAGGCCCCAGCCGCGATCTCGTCGACGGCGGCCAGCAGCTGCAGGTTCTCAGCCCGCGTGCCGACGGTGATCCGCAGGCTGTGGGCGAGCCCATAGGCGCCGAGCGGCCGCACCAGCACGCCCCGCCGTTCGAGCTCCGGCACCCAGGCAACGCCGGCCGGCATGTCGACGAGCAGAAAGTTCGCCACCGACGGCGTGACCACCATGTCCCGCCGCGTGAGCTCCGCGCTGAGGAACGCCCGTTCGACGGCATTGCGCTCGGCCGTCTGCCGCGCCCAGCCTTCGTCGTCGAGGGCCGCCAGGGCTGCCACCAGAGCGAGGACGTTGAGGTTGTACGGCAGCTTGACCTTGTTCACCGCGACCATCAGCGACGCAGGGCCGACAGCGTAGCCCAGGCGCAAGCCAGCGAGGCCGTAGAGCTTCGAGAAGGTGCCGAGGACGATCACCTGGCGGCCGGCAGCGAGGTCGGCGAGGGCATTTGGGTAGTCGGCGGCGTCGACGTACTCCTGGTAGGCCTGGTCCACCACGGTCAGCGGTCCGTCACCGGCGAGCTCGAAATAGCGGTCGAGCTCGGCCCGGCGCACGTAGGTGCCGGTGGGATTGTTCGGGTTGGCGAGAAAGACCAGCTTGGCGCCGGCGGCTGCCCGGCCAAAGGCCTCGGCGTCGTCCCGACGATCGGGCAGCGTCGGCACGTCGACGATCGCGGCGTTGACGGTCCAGGCCGAGAGGCGGTACTGCACGAAGGCGAGCCGGGACATCACCACCGGGTCGCCGTCGGCGAGGAAGGCGTGGCAGAGGACGTCGACGAGCTCTCCCGAGCCGTTTCCGAGGACGATCTGGTCGGGGCTCACCCGGTGCCGCGCGGCGAGGCGCTCGCGCAGGGCCAGCCCGGCGCCTTCCGGGTAGAACGCCAGCTCGTCGAGGGCGCGGGCCAGCGCTTCGCGGACCCGCGGTGAAGGGCCGGCCGTGTTCTCGTTCGAGGCCAGCTGGCAGAGGTGCGCGACCCCCAGCTGCTGCCGCAGCCGGTCGGCCGGTTGGCCCGGGGGGTAGGGCTTGATTTGCTCCACATAGGCCGGGACGAGGTCGGGCCGTGGCATCGTCTCTCCTCCGCGCGGTGCGCGTCGCTAGTGGGAGCGGCGTGGGCCCCGTCCGCCGGGCCGATCTCGACTGGCCTGACCTCGACTGGGCCGACTCGCCTCGGGCCGACTTGCTCCGGGCCGACGCTTCGAGGCTCCCGCCCCCTGCGGACGCGGGCCCTGAGACCGAGCTCCCTCGGGGCGACTCGCCTGCGGGCGGCTCGCCGGTGGCCGGGCTCCCGTCCTTTCCGAGGGAGTAGTGCCGCCAGCGCGCCGAGGCGGGGCACCAGCAGGCGAACGGGACGGAGCCTGGCGCCCTTCGTTGGCGGCCTTCGGCGACGAGCTGGTCGTGCCGGCGGCGGGACGCCGTGCCGGCCTGGTCTTGCGCCCCTCGACCTCGGATGCCGCTGCTCGCCGCCGGGGCAGGATCGTCCCCGCTGCAGGCTTCGGCTTGGCCGTGTGGGTGCTGCGCAGCAGCCGCTCGACCTCCTTGGCGGTCAGCTCCCGCAGCGCCCCCACCGGCAACGCCGGATCCGACAACGAGCCGATCGCCACCCGCCGCAGCTTCTGCACCGGATGGCCGATGCGAGCGAACATCTCGCGGATCTGCCGCGTCCTCCCCTCGGTGAGCTCGACGTCCCACCACGAGTTCTCCTTCGACTCCTTGCTGCCGCTCGTCCGCCGCGGCTCGATGCGGCAAGGGGAGGTGCGCTTGCCTTCGAGGACGATGCCGCCGCGCAAGCGGTCCAGAGCACCGTCTTCGGGGAAGCCGGCGACCTTGACCTCGTAGACCTTGGCGCAGCCGTACCGCGGGTGCGCCACGTGGTGCGCGAACTCGCCGTCGGTGGTCAGCAGCAGCAGGCCCTCGGTGGCGAAATCGAGCCGGCCCACCGGCACCAGGCCCTTGCGCATCGCCCGTGGCACCAGCTCGAGGACGGTGCGGCGCCCTTCGGGATCGGCGACGGTCGACATCACGCCCTTCGGCTTGTTGAGCACGAGGTAGAGGTGCTCGACCGCTGCGAGCTGGATCCGCTTGCCGTCGACCTTGACGGCGTCGCGTTCCGGGTCGGCCTTGTCGCCCAGCTCGGCCAGCTTGCCGTTGATGGTCACCCGGCCTTCCGCGATCAGCTCCTCGACCTTCCGGCGCGAGGCGTAGCCGGCGCGGGCGAGGAGCTTCTGCAGGCGCTCTTCTCGATGGCTCGCCGCCTTGCTCATGATCCCTCCACCTCAAACTCGAAGGCCGCCGTGGCCGCCGTCTCGGCGTCATCATCGGCCGCCGCGGCCTCCTCGCTCTCCTGGTCCTCGATCTCGGCCAGCTGGCGGAGGATCGACTCCTCACGATCCGGCGCCGCGGGAAGCGCTGGCATGGCCTCGCCTTCCGCGACCGGCCCTTCGGCGAGCTGGGCCCGCCGCTCGCCGAGGCTCTCGCCGGCCTCGCCGAAGCTCTCCTCCATCTCCTCGAGAGGTGGCAGGTCCTTGAGGCTACCGAGGCCGAAGTGGACGAGGAACTCGCGCGTGGTGCGGTAGAGGAAGGGGCTGCCGACCACCGCCTTGCGGCCGGCGATCTTGATCAGGCGGCGCTCGAGGAGGGTCTTCAGCACGCCTGAGGAGCTCACCCCGCGCAGCTCCTGGATCTCCGGCGCCGTGATCGACTGGCGGTAGGCGATGATCGCCAGGGTCTCGAGCGCGGCCATCGACAGCTTGCCACTCGCCCGCACGTCGAAGAAGCGGCGCAGCCAGCCGGCGAGCTCCGGGCGGGTCACCAGGCGCACGCCGCCAGCAACCTCCTCGACCTGGATCCCCCGCCCTTCGGCGTTGGGGAAGCGGGCGAGGACGGTCTCGAGGGCCGCTTCAACCTGGGCGCGATCCTCTTCGTCGAAGACCTCGACGAGGCGGGCCCGTGGCACCGGCTCCGACGAGGCGAAGAGGATGGCCTCAAGGGCAGCCTCGATCTCGGCTTGGGGAGTCAATGCGAGACCCCTTCTCGTTCTTCCTCGGAGAGGCGGCGGGTGGTGCGATAGAGAACGATGTCGCCCTTCTCGGTCTGGTGCAGGCGCACGAGGTTCAGCCGGGCCAGCTCGAGGACGGCGAGAAAGGCCGCGACTGCCTCCGCACGGCAGGAAAGCACCCGCAGATCGTCGAGGAGCTCGTAGGGGCGACCGGCGTCGAGGATGGCCAGCAGGCGGTCGAACTGCGCCCGCACCGAGAACACCTCGGGGCGCAGGTGGTAGGCCGGAGGATGCTCGCGGTCGTAGCGCCCCAGGGCCTCGCGGAAGGCCGCGACGAGGTCGAAGAGGGAGACCTCGCCGAGGTCGAAGCCCTCGTCGGCCGGCTTTTCCGGCGCCGTCGCCGGGCGAGTGAAGATGCCGGCGCGCATGCGGTCGACCTCGGCGAAGGACTGCGCCACCTCCTTGATCCGCTGGTACTCGACGAGCCGGCGCACCAGCTCGTCCCGCGGATCTTCGGCCGCCGCACCGTCGGCCGCGGTCGGGCGCGGCAGGAGCATCTTGGTCTTCAGGTGGATGAGCATCGCCGCCTCGTAGATGAACTCACCGGCGATGTCGAGGTTGAGCTCTTCCATCAGCATCAGGTACTCGTGGAACTGATCGCAGACCCGCGCCACCGGGATGTCGGCCAGCTCCACCTTGTTGATCTTGACCAGGTGCAGCAACAGGTCGAGAGGGCCGTCGAAGACCGGCAGGTGCACCCGCCAGGCCTCGGGCAGCAGCGCAGGGCGCTCGACCGCCGCGCTCATCCCCGCGCCTTGCCGACCAGCGCCCGGTAGTCGAGGTGGGTCGCCGTGCGCACCAAGTCCATCGTCTCGCCCGCCCGCTGCCGGGCTCGCCGCGAGCCGTCTTCGAGGATGTCGAGCAGGGTCGCGCGGTCGCGCAGGAGCTCTTCGCGACGCTCCCGCATCGGGGTCAGGAACTCGCTGATCCGCTCGGCGATCAGCTTCTTGTCGTCCACGCAGCCGATGGCGGCGGCGCGGCAGTCGGCCGCCACCCGCTCGCACACCTCCGGCGGTGAGACCAGCTGGTGGAAGCTGAAGAGGTTGCAGACCTCGGGGCGACCGGGGTCGCTGCGTCGGAGGCGCTGCGGATCGGTGAACATCTCCTTGCACTTGCGCTGGATCTCTTCTGGCGTGTCGGCGAGGTAGATGGCGTTGCCGTAGGACTTCGACATCTTGCGGCCGTCGATGCCCGGCACCTTGCGAGCCGGCGTGAAGAGGGCCTTCGGCTCGGGAAAGACGGCGCCGTAGTAGGAGTTGAAGCGGCGCGCGAGCTCTCGAGACAGCTCCAAGTGGCTCGCCTGGTCCTCCCCCACTGGCACGAAGTCGGCGCGGTAGACGAGGATGTCCGCCGTCTGCAGCACGGGGTAGCCGAGGAAGCCGTAGGTCGAGAGGTCACGGTTCTCGATGTTCTGCTGCTGCTCCTTGTAGGTCGGCACGCGCTCGAGCCAGCCCAGCGGCGAGATCATCGAGAAGAGGAGGTGGAGCTCGGCGTGCTCGGGCACCAACGACTGGATGAAGATGGTCGAGCGCGCCGGGTCGAGACCGGCGGCCATCCAGTCGGCCACCGCCTCCAGCGTGTTGGCCGCCACCCGTGAGGTGTCGGCGTAGTCGGTGGTCAGCGCGTGCCAGTCGGCCGCGAAGTAATAGCACTCATAGGTATCCTGCAGGTCGACCCAGTTCTTGACCGCACCGAAGTAGTTCCCCAGATGGATGGGTCCCGTGGACCTCAATCCAGAGAGGACGACTTGCTTTCCCGAGCTGCTCATCTGGCCCGACCCTCACTCTTCATTTCACGGCTCGTCGCCGCGCTGCGCGACGCTGCGCACAACGAGATTCACCCGGCCGCCTGGCGGCCGCGAAAGAGCGCACGAGGATACCACCTGCCGGTACCGGTCGAGCACTTCCGGCCCAGCACGCCTGGGCCCACAGGGCCGGCCTGGCAGGAGCCGCGCGGCCGCGGCGCGTCTCGCGGCCGACCTCAGGCGCCGGAAAGCTCTAAGCCGACCCTTTGCACCAGGGCGTCCTGGGAGCGCAGGGCGCGGGCCTCCTCGCGGAAGGCCAGCACCTGGGCACCGGCGGCGAGGATGAAGGTGACGACGTGCGCCGCCGTCGGGAACGCATGGGTGTAGGCCGCCCCCCCGGTAGCGAAAAGGGCCAGCGCCAGGCCGATCGCCAGCAGCACCGAGGGCACCACACGACGGCGCCAGCCCCGACCGGCAGCGACGAGCTGCGGCGAGAGCGCGGCCTCTGCCGCCGTCCGCTCGACGGCGCGGCCGAGGCCGAGGAGGTAGAAGAGCGTCCACAGGTGAGCGAAGAGCAAGAGCAGCGTCGAAGCCAGGGCGCCCAGCAGATGGCGCTGGAACGGGCCTTCGAAGTGCCGGTCCGCGGCCGCGACGCCCCAGCCCACCAGGGCCAGCCAACCCACGATCAGAATCGCCCGCCCCCATGCCTTCGACATCGCCGACCGTCACCTCTCAGCCAATGCTGGTCGTCCCGGCCAGCCCGAGCGCCGCCGCCGGGAGCGGCGAGCAAGATCGCGGAATTCTAGCAGCCTAGTCGAGGCCGGGAGCGGCGCGCTCACCCAGCAAGCGATCGAGGCGACGGCGCAGCTCGCGATAGGCCGGCTCGCCCAATCTCGGCTGCAGCTGCCGGGCGTCCGCTGCCGCTCGTTCGAGCCACTCGATGTCCGCTTCGAGGTGGGCCACCCGCAACGTCGGCAGCCCGGCCTGGCGAGTCCCCAGCAGGTCGCCAGGCCCACGGATGCGCAGGTCCGCTTCGGCGATCGCGAAGCCGTCGTTGGTGCCGGCGAAGACGCGCAGGCGTTCCCGCCCCTGGGCTGAGAGGCGGCCATGTAGGGCGACGCAGCGGGACGGCCGCTCGCTGCGCCCGACGCGGCCGCGCAGCTGGTGGAGCTGAGCGAGCCCGAAGCGCTCGGCCCCTTCGATGACGATCACCGTCGCCTCCGGCACGTCGATCCCGACCTCGATCACCGTCGTGGCGATCAGCACCTGGACGGTGCCGGCCGCGAACGCCGCCAGGGCTCGCTGGCGCTCCTCGGCCGGCAGCTGACCGTGGACCACCGCGCTCGCAAACTCACCGAGCTCGCTACGGACCTCCTCGCCCTGCTCCTCCACCGAGGCCGCCGCCACGCGCTCGCTCGCTTCGATCAGCGGAAAGACGACGTAGGCCCGGGCCCCTGTCGCGAGATCCGCCCGCAGCTGGCGGTAGACCTCGCGGCGCCGGCTCTCCGGCTTGAGCTCGGTGGCCACCGGGTGGCGGCCGGGCGGCAACTCGTCGAGCACCGAGACGTCGAGGTCGCCGTACGAAGCGAGGGCCAGCGAGCGCGGGATCGGCGTCGCCGTCATCACCAGCAGGTCCGGGCGGTCGCCCTTGGCCTGCAGGAGCTGGCGCTGCACCACCCCGAAACGATGCTGCTCGTCGATGATCGCGAGCCCCAGGCGTTCGAACGCCACCGCCCCCTGGATCAGGGCATGCGTGCCGACGGCCACCTGGATCGACCCGGCGGCCAGGTCGGCGCGCAGGGCCGCTGACTCCGCCGCCGTCCGCCCGCTCACCAGGGCCAGCCGGTAGCGCCCACCGAGGAGCCGCGCGAGGCCGCGATGGTGCTGCTCGGCGAGCAGCTCGGTGGGGGCCATGAAGGCTGCCTGCAGGCCGTTCTCCACCGCCAGCACGATGGCGAGCGCTGCCACGATGGTCTTGCCGCTGCCGACATCGCCCTGCAGCAGGCGCAGCATCGGCTGCGGTCGTTGGAGGTCCTCGGCGATCTCGCGCAGAGCGCGGCGTTGGGCCGCGGTCAGCCGAAACGGCAGCACGGCCCGCGCCACCTCCCGCAAAGGATCGTCGATGGCATAGCGATGCCGCTTCTGGCGCCCGCGCTGCTCGGCCCGGCGGTCACTGAGCGCCAGCTCGAGGTCGAGGAGCTCGCCGTAGATCAGCCGCTGGTGGGCGGCGCTCCGCCGCTCGTTGAGCAGCTCGACGTCGACTCCCTCTCCCGGCAGGTGGAGATCGGCCAGGGCTTGTCCGAGGGCCGGCAGGTGGTGCCTGGTGCGCAGCTCGGCCGGCAGCGGGTCGGGCACCGCATGCACCAGGTCAACGTGGGCCAACGCCGCGCTCAGCAGACGGCGCATCGCGGTCGGCCCCAGCTCGCCGGCCTGTGGATAGACAGCGATGATCCGGCCGGCATGGATCGCCTGCGCCGCCGGCTCGGTCGAGGGGTTGACCAGCTCCAGGCGGCCCGTCTCGCTGCGGTGCACCTCACCGTGGAGGAGATAGGCCTGCTGCGGGCGCACCTGCGACGGCAGATAGGGACGGTTGAACCAGACGACGGGGAGCTGGCCGCTGGCGTCTTCCACCACTCCGCGGACGAGCGAAAAGCCGCGCCGCTTGACGCGCACCACCCGCAGGTCGTGCAGCCGCCCGCAGACCGTGGTCGGCCCAGCCTCGGCGACCTCCGCCAGCGGCAGGATGTGGCGGCGGTCCTCGTAGCGATGCGGCAGATGGAAGAGCAGCTCGCCGACGGTGCGGTAGCCCGCCTCGGCCAGCTGGCGCGCACGAACGGGGCCGATGCCCTTGAGGAAACGGAGGGGGGTCTCCAGCCAGGAACGGTCGGCGAGCTCGCTGCTCACGGGGCTGGTGCCGGCGGGCGGCGCCCGCCGGTCGCTGGCGGCGCCTCAGGCGACCTGGAAGATGGTGATGACCATGCCAAGCCGGACCTCGTCCCCGGGGCCGATCTCGATCGGCACCCCGGTCTCCAGGCGCTGGCCGTTGCGGTAGGTGCCGTTCATGGTGCCGATCTCTTCGGCGAGGAAGAACTTGTTGCCCCGCTTGTAGATCTTGGCGTGCCGGCGGGAGATCGAGCGCTGGCCGTCGACCGGCGTGAGGTCGATGTCCGGGTAGATGCCGGTCACCGGGTCTTTGCGGCCGATCGTCGTCTCCGAGCCCGGCGAGAACGGGAACTCCATGCCCGACTTGGTGTGCACGAGTTTCTCGACCGGCGCGCCCGAGGGCCGCTCGGCGGCCGGCTTCTCCGGCTCCGGCATCGGCACGTCGGAGGGCACGGGGGCCGCCGGCTGGTCGCCGCCGCGGTCCAGGGCCTCACCGAGCAGCCGATCCGTCTCGCGCAGCCGGCGGGACAGCTTGCGCATCATGCGGATGGCGATCTCGGGGTGGTCACGCAGCATTTGCGAGAAGGTGGCACCGTTGATCTGCAGCAGCTTGACGTCGGAGAGAGCGCGCGCCGAGGCGGTCCGCGGCAAGTCCTCCAGCAGAGACATCTCGCCGAAGAAGTCACCTTTTTCGAAGACCGCGAGCTGCTTTTCCTCGCCGCCGATCTCCTGCAGGATCCCCACCTTCCCCTCGTGGATGATGTACATCTCGGTGCCGAGGTCGCCCTCGCGGAAGATGTACTCGCCGGCAGGAAACTCTGCGGAGTATTCGCCGAGCGGCTTCTTGCTCGTGGTCTTGAAGACGGGCTTGGTCACGCCGGTTAGCTTACCTCAACCACGAGGCGATCAAGCCCCTCCAGGCGGGCCCGTGCGCCGAGCGGAAAGGTGTGGTTCGGCGCCCGATGACCGCACGGCAAACCGCACCGGACGGGCACGCCGAGCTCGCCTAGACGATCAGCCAGGAGCGCCGTGAGGGCCGCTTCCTCCTCGCCGCGGGCAAGGTCGAGATGGCCGACGAGGACGCCGCGCACACCGCCCAGGGAACCGGCGAGGAGCAGCTGGGTGAGCATGCGGTCCAGTCGATAGAGGCGTTCGTTGACGTCCTCGACGAGGAGGAGCGCGCCGTCGAGAGCCGGCGCGAAAGGCGTCCCGACCGTGGCGGCGAGCAGCGACAGGCAGCCGCCGAGGAGAGCGCCCTCGACGCCCGTCCCCGCCTCGCTCGCGGCCAGGGGATAGACCAGCGGACCGCGGCCGGCGAGCGCGTCGAGAAACGTCGCTTCCTCCTCGGGGCCTTGCCCACGCGCGAGGTCCGCCGCCGCCATCGCACCGTGGAAGCTCACCAGGCCGAGGCGGCGCACGACCTCGAGGAGAAAAGGCGTGAGGTCCGAGAAGCCGACGTAGGCCCGCGGGTGGCGCGCCAAGAGGGACCAGTCGAGACGCGCCAGCAGGCGCAGCACGCCGTAGCCGCCGCGGGCGAAGACGATGGCCCGCAGGCTGGGGTCCGCTGCCAAGGCGTGGAAGGCCGTCAGGCGCTCGTCGTCCGAGCCGGCGAGATAGCCCTGGCGGCTCGCCAGGTTGGTGGCCAGCACCGGCTCGAAGCCCAGGCGGACGAGGTTCGCGACCCCACGTTCCAGGCGCTCGGGGTCGATCGGGCCGGAGAGAGCCGCGATCCCCACCCGGTCGCCCGGCTGGACCGGCGGCGGAAAGCGAGCTGGAGCGATCATCAACGAAGCACCGGGCGCCGCTTCATGGCGGCCACGGCCGGGCCGCCCGCGGCGCACGGGAGAAGGGCTGTGGGCTGGAGAGGTTCGTAAGCCGAGTTCTGTCGACCCGGCCAAGGGCCGGGCGGGCGATCATTCCTCTGGGACCACCGTTGCCGGCGGCCGCGAGCAACCTACCCGGAAGCGGTCCAGAGGCTTGCGCCTCCAGAGCGGGACGGGCAGCCCGCCGAGTTGCCGCTCCCCTATTTGGTCTTGCACCGCATGGGGTTTGCCGTGCCCCGGTCCGTCGCCGGCCGGGCGGTGCGCTCTTACCGCACCGTTTCACCCTTACCTGCCGGCCTGCCGGAGTTGCCTCCGCGGCCGCCAGGCGGTCTGTTCTCTGTTGCACTTTCCGTCGCGTCACCGCGCCTCGCCGTTAGCGAGCATGCTGCCCGTGGGTGTTCGGACTTTCCTCCCCCGGCCGGAGCCGAGAGCGATCGCCAGAACCTCTCCAGCCGGTCAATCCTAGCAGGCTAGCTGAACAGGCTCTGCAAGAAACCTTTCTTCTTCTTGGTCGGGTCCCCCAGGCGCTCCATGGCCCGCAGGGCGTCGGGATCGCGGGGCGCCCGGCTGAGGATGCTGCGCCAGACCGCCCGCGCCCGCGCGTGGTCGCCGAGGCGGTCGTAGAGCGCGGCCAGCTGCCGGCGGTACTCGAGCATGTGCGGCGCGAGATGCACCGCCTCGCGCATGCTGTCCGAAGCGTGCTGCAGCCAGTTGGGGTTCTTCTGCTGAACCTCAGAGAGGAGGACGTAGTAGTCGGCCTTGGGTTGCGCCTGAATCGCCTTGCGAAGCAGCTCGATGGCGTAGTGGAACTCGTTGCGCTCCACCATGTCTCGGGCCTGGCCGTAGAGCTTCTCGGCGACCTCCGGCGAGCTCGGCTGCGGCTCACCCTTGGCAGCCCCCGGGGCGAGCGGCTGGATCACCCCCGTTTCACGGTTGTAGCGCCGCCGGCGATCGGGATCGGCGAGCACCAGATAGGCCTCGGTCGCCCGCTCGAAGAGGAGGCGCATGGCGTCCTCACGCCCGGCGAGGCCCAGCTGCGCGGCATGGATCGGGTGCACCAGACGGGCGAGCTCGTTGTAGGCGGCATGCACCTGCTCCACCGAGGCGTCGGCGTCGATACCGAGCAGCTGATAGTGGCTGAGCTCGCCCAGTTGGCCGAGCAGCTCGGCCAGACGGGCGCGATGCAGCGCCGGCGAGACGTCGATCGGCCTGGCATGGAGCCCTTGGGCCACCCGCTCGGCGAAGCGCCCGACGACGTCGCCATCGACCAGCAGCTCGGCGCGCACCCTCGCCTCGTGACGCTCGATCAGGCGCAGCGCCTCCAGGCGGTTCAGGTGGAGCAGCATGCTACGGCGGTCGAGACTGCGTTGCAGCAGGGTGAGGACCGAGGCCGGCTCGGCCAGCTCCTCCCAGAGCTCACGCTCGGTGGGCTCGAGGGTGAAGTCGCGCAGCTGGCCCTCGCTCGCCGGCCGGCTCACCCAGCGCCCACCCTCGCCGCCCAGGCGCTGCAGCAGGGCTTCGTCGTCGCGATCCTGCAGCATGGCCGCGACCACCAGCTGGGCCGTGGGAAGGGGCCCGACGGCATCCGGCGGCACGGCGGCGCGACCAGGGTCGAAGCTGTAGGTACCCGTCCGCCAACCACGGATCACCGCCGCCATCCGCATCATCAAGTCGGCGATGACGTCGGGCGACTGCTCACCCTGGAGCTGCTGCGAGACCTGCGTGGCAAGCGGGTTGGAAGGCGGGAGAAAGAGCTGGCCGTCGATGAAGAACAGCCGCCGCTTGCCACTTTCGACGACCGCTTCGAGCACACCCGTGGCACGGCCCAGGAAGAGGGAGCGCACTACTTCGCGGAGGTCGTCCTGCGCCAGATCGCCAGACAGTCGAGTCATCAAATGGAACCCGCCAGCAGAGGATGGAAGCGTCTGCAAGGAATAGAAGGCTCTCTATCCTACAAGATCTTGTGCATCGGCGTGGAGCTGGCGGTGGACGCTGGCGCCGAGGGCCGGCCCCAAGAGCTCCCGCAGTGCCTCCTCGGGGGCGACGAGAACCGCCTCCACGCTGCCAAAATGCGCGAGCAGCTGTTTGCGCCGCCGCGGGCCGATCCCCCGGAGAGCGTCGAGGCGGCTGCGCAGCGTGGCGGCGTTGCGCCGCGCGCGGTGCCGCGAGACGGCGAAGCGGTGCGCTTCGTCCCGGACCAGCTGCAGCAGCTGCAGCCCGGGATCGTCGCGCTTGAGGAGCAGGGGCTCGGGCTGGCTCGGCAGGTAGAGCTCTTCCTCGCGTTTGGCGAGGCCCACGATGGCCGTCTCCTCCACTCCCAGCTCGCTGAGGGCGGCGAGGGCCGCGTTGAGCTGGCCACGACCACCGTCGATGAGGATCAGGTCCGGCATCTCGCCGACCTCTTCGAGCCGCCGCTGGTAGCGGCGCAGCACGGCCTGGCGCATCGACGCGAAGTCGTCCGGGGCGGTGAGGCCGGTGATGTTGAAGCTGCGGTACTCGCCGCGCCGCATCTTCCCCTCCTCCCAGACCACCAGCGAGGCCACTGTCTGGGCCCCCTGGAAGTTCGAGATGTCGAGGCCCTCGATGCGCCGCGGCGGGTCGGGCAGGTCGAGGTGGCGAGCCAGCGCCTCGACGGCCGCCTGGTGGGCGCTGGTGCCGCGGAAGCGCCGCCGGTGCGCCATCTCGGCGTTGCGCATCGCGAGGGCCACCCGCTCGGCCTTGGGGCCGCGGGCCGGCAGGCGGAGATAGACGCGCTCCTCCTTGCGCTGCGACAGCCACTGCTCGAGGGCCTCGTCGCCCTCGATCGGCATCGGCAGGTGGATCTCCTTGGGGATGAAGGTGGTGCGGTCATAGATCTGCGGCAGCACCTCGGAGAGCAGGCGGTCCGCGGAGACCTCGCCGACCGCCTCCCAGAACAGCTCGCGACGATCCAGCACCTGGCCGTTGCGCATCACCAGGGCGACCACGGCGGCGTGGCCGCCCACCACCTGCACGCCGTAGATGTCGACGTCCTCGCCGTCCACCGAGGAGAGCTTGCGGCGCTGCGCCGTCATCTCCACCTCGGCCAGGGTGTCGCGCAGCTGCGCGGCCCGCTCGAAGTCGAGCTCCTCGGCGGCGACGAGCATCTCGCGCCGCAGCCGCCGCCCCAGGGCGTCGATGCGGCCGCTGAGGAAGAGCTTGGCCTCCTCCACCGCCTCGCGGTAGGCGGCCTCGGTGGTCAGGCCGGCGACGCAGGGCCCCAGGCAGCGATGCATGTCGTGGTAGAGGCAGGGCCGCGGCAGGCTGCCGTCGATCTCGATGCGGCAGGTGCGCACCTGGAAGAGCTTCTGGACCAGCTTGATGGCCTTGCGGGCGAGCCCACCGGGCAGGTAGGGCCCGAAGTAGTCGGCGCCGTCCTGGCGGATGCGCCGGGTGAAGGCGATACGGGGGTAGGGCTCGGCGGTGAGCTTCAGGTAGGGGTAGGTCTTGTCGTCGCGCAGCAGCACGTTGTAGCGCGGCCGCCGCTTCTTGATCCAGTTGTTCTCGAGCAGCAGCGCCTCGGCCTCGGAGTCGGTGACCACGATCTCGAGGTCGTCCGCCTCCTCGAGCATGGCAGCGAGGCGCGGTTCGTGGTCCCGCGACAGGTAGCTCGCCCCTCGCTTGCGCAGGGACTTCGCCTTGCCCACGTAGAGGACGCGGCCCGCCGGGTCCTTGAAGACGTAGATCCCCGGCCGGTCCGGCAGCTCACGGATGCGCTCGACGACGCGCTCGGACGCCACGCCCTACCCCGCGAAGACCTGCAGTTCCTTGAGCTCGCGGAGCTTGTCACGCAGCACGGCGGCGCGTTCGAACTCCAGGGCCTTGGCCGCCGCCTTCATCTCTTTCTCCAGGCGTGCGATGCGCTCGGTGAGCGGCAGCTCGGTGTTCTCCGCCGCTTCGAGGGCCCGCCCTGGGCTGGCGGCATAGAGGTCGAGGTTGCTCATCGCCACCAGCGGGCTGTGGACGTCCTTGAGGATGGTCCGCGGCTCGATGCCGTGCTCCCGGTTGAAGATCTCCTGCACCTCGCGGCGGCGCGCGGTCTCGTCGATCGCGGCCCGCATCGAGTCGGTGACCTGATCGGCGTAGAAGATCACCCTACCGTCGAGGTGGCGGGCGGCACGGCCGGCCGTCTGGATCAGCGAGGTCTCGCTGCGCAGGAACCCTTCCTTGTCCGCATCGAGGATCGCCACCAGGGACACCTCGGGGATGTCCAGCCCCTCACGCAGCAGGTTGATCCCCACCAAGACGTCGAACTCGCCGCGCCGCAGCGCAGTGATGATCTCCACCCGTTCGAGGGTCTCGACGTCGCTGTGCAGGTAGCGCACCTTGAGGCCGATCTCCGCCATGTACTGGGTCAGCTCCTCGGCCATGCGTTTGGTCAGAGTGGTGACCAGCACCCGCTGGCGGCGGCCCACTACCTCCTTCACCCGCGCCAGCAGGTCGTCCACCTGCCCCTGAGCCGGTCGCACCTCAATCGGCGGGTCGAGCAGGCCGGTGGGCCGGATCAGCTGCTCGACCACGACGCCGCTGGTGCGCTCCAGCTCCCAGGGCCCGGGAGTCGCCGAGACATAGATCCGTTGGCCGATCCGGCCGTCGAACTCCTCGAAGGTCAGCGGCCGGTTGTCGAGGGCCGAGGGCAGCCGGAAACCGTAGTCCACCAGGGTCTGCTTGCGCGAGCGGTCGCCGTGGTACATGCCGCGCACCTGCGGCAGGGTCTGATGGCTCTCGTCGACGATCAGGATGAAGTCGTCGGGAAAGTAGTCGAGCAGCGTCGGCGGCGGCTCGCCCGCTGAGCGGCCCGAGAGGTGGCGCGAGTAGTTCTCGATGCCGTGGCAGTAGCCGATTTCGCGCAGCATCTCGAGGTCGAAGAGGGTGCGCTGCTCGAGGCGCTGATGCTCGAGGAGCTTGCCCTCGTCGTTGAGCACGGCAAGGCGCTCCGCCAGCTCGAGCTGGATCCCTTCGACCGCCCGCTCGAGCCGCTCCTTGGGGGTGACGTAGTGGGTCTTCGGGAAGACCGCCACCTTCTCCACCTCCTCGAGCACCTCGCCGCGCAGGGGGTCGAAGCGGCTGAGGCGCTCGATCTCGTCGCCCCAATACTCGACGCGGATACCCACGTCCTCGTAGGCCGGCAGGATCTCCAGCACGTCGCCGCGGACGCGGAAGCTGCCGTGGTAGAGGTCGAGCTGCGTGCGCTGGTACTGCATGTCGACCAGCTTGCGAAGGGCACGGTCGAGGCCGCTCTCGCTTCCCCTCTCGAAGAAGTGCAACATGCCGAAGAACGCCTCCGGCGAGCCCAGGCCGTAGATGCAGGACACCGAGGCGACGATCACCACATCACGGCGCTCGAAGAGAGACTTGGTGGCCCGCAGCCGCAAGCGGTCGATCTCCTCGTTGATCGAGGTCTCCTTCTCGATGTAGGTGTCGCTCTGTGGGACGTAGGCCTCGGGCTGGTAGTAGTCGTAGTAGGAGACGAAATACTCCACGGCGTTGTGGGGGAAGAAGCTCTTGAACTCCTGGAAGAGCTGCGCCGCCAGCGTCTTGTTGTGGCAGAGCACCAGCGCCGGCCGGTTCACCTCGGCGAGGACCTGGGCGACGGTGAAGGTCTTGCCGGAGCCGGTGACGCCGAGGAGCACCTGTTCGTGATCGCCGCGCCGCAGCCCTGCGGTCAGCTGGCGGATCGCCTCGGGTTGATCGCCCTGGGGCGAGAAGGGAGAGACGAGCTCGAAGCCTGGCACGGGCGAAGCCTCCTCGGGAGCGACGATGTTCGGTGGAACGGGGCGACCTGCTGGGCGGCCGCCCTTCAGACGGTGGCGCCCGCTGCCGCGCCGACGCCGCCGGGGGCAGGGGCCTCCCCCGCCGCGGGCGGCTCGCCAGAAGGTTCGCTCGCCCCACCGCCGGGGCCGGCCGGCCTCTCCTCGCCCGCAAATCCCTCGAGCAGCCTGCTGAGCTCGCGCAGCTGCTCCGCGGCGAGGGTCTCGCTGCCGGCGATGGCGAGAAACTTCTGCTGTACTTGCTGGAGCTTCTCGGCGTCGAGCGCACCGGACTCGGCACGGCGGATCGCCGCCGCGAAGGCGCGCTCCAAACGTGCGGCGTCGGCTGCCGGGAAGTCAGCGGGCAGGCGGTGGGAGATCTCGCTCTGCATCTTGCCCAATGTCCAACCGAGGATGCGGTGCGCCCGGGTCATCAGCACCGAGAGCGAGATCAGGCCGAGCACGACCAGCATGCCGCAGCCGATCGCGAGCGGCTTGCCACAGCCAGCCGGTACCGGGCTCTTCGCCCGCTCGGGGTGAAACGGCCTGGGCAGCTCCGGCGGCGGCGCTGGTGGTGCCGGCGGCGGCGAGGCCGAGTCCGGCGCAGGTGCTGGGGCGGGCGTCCCTTCCGACTCGCTCATCAGCGGCCTTCTATCATCCCCGCCGCAGTGGGGCAAGGAGCTGCAAGCTCGCCGGCAACCCGCGGCGCAACAGGGACGCCGCCGCTTGGCGGTATGATCGCCGTCCGTGGAAACCGCCGCGCCCACGCCTCCGCCCGCCACGCCCAGCGACGAGCCACCGCCGGCTCGCAGCGGTTTTCGTTGGAGCGCTCCCGAGAGCCGCCGCCGGCTCTGGTTCCGGCGCTTGCTGCCGGCGCTCATCGCCATTCTCCTGGGGATCGCCGCCGGGATCGGGGTGGCGTCGGCGATCCACATGCCGCGTGTCGAGTCCCTCGCGGACTTCAAGCCGGCCCGGATCACCCAGCTGCTCGACGACCAGGGCAAGCCCTTCGCCTCCTACGCCCGCCAGCGACGCATCGTCCTCGGCCAGGACGAGATCCCCGAGCGCGTCCGCCAGGCGGTGATCGCCGTCGAGGACTCGAACTTCTACAGCCATGGCGGCCTCGATGCTCTCGGCATCCTGCGCGCCACGTTCGCCAACCTGCGCCGCGGCAAGACGGTCGAGGGGGCCTCCACCCTGACCATGCAGCTCGCCCGCCAGCTCTTCTCGCTCAACCCTCAGAAGCTCTGGCGCCGCAAGTTCGAGGAGGCCATGCTGGCGGTCGAGCTCGAGAAGACGTTCAGCAAGGACCAGCTGCTCACCCTCTATCTCAACGTGATCTTCCTCGGCCACGGCCAGTACGGGGTGGAGGCGGCAGCGCGTTTCTACTTTGGCAAGCCGGCGAGCGAGCTCTCGATCGCCCAGGCCGCCATGCTGGCGGGGATCTACCAGCGGCCCAGCAAGCTCTCACCCTACAACGCCCCGGACGCGGTGCTCACCCGCCGCAACCACGTCATCGAACGGATGTTCGAGGAAGGATTCATCAAGCGCAACGAGCGCGACGAGGCGCTCGCCGAACCGCTCGGCGTGACCACTCACGGCCCCCGCGACGAGCTCGGCTCGTACTTCTCCGAAGAGGTGCGGCGCTACCTCGAGGAGACCTACGGCACCGCCGCCTTGCTCGAGCAGGGCCTGCAGGTCGAGACCACGATGGACCCGGCGATCGAGGCCTCCGCCGAGAAGGCCCTGCGCGCCGGGCTCGTCCGCCTGGATCGCCGCAAGGGCTGGCGGGGCCCGCACTTCAAAGCGGTGGCCCCCAACCTCGACGACTACGCCCTGGCGAGCTGGAACGCCGATCGCGCAGTGGCCGACGGCTGGTTCGAGGGCCTCGTGCTCTCCAGCGAGACGACGCACGCCGTGGTGAAGGCGGGTGACAACCTCTACACCCTGACCCCCGAGGGGATGAGCTGGACGGGCAAGCGCAGCCCCAAGGACATCCTGAAGCGGGGCGACGTCGCCTGGTTCCGCATCGGGCCGCCGCCGGGAGACGAGAAGGTGGACATCGAGCGCGAGCCCATCCTCCTCCTCGAGCAGGAACCGCAGCTGCAGGGTGCCGCCATCGTCCTCGAGTCGGCCACCGGCGCCGTCCGCGCCATGGTCGGCGGCTGGGACTTCAGCCGCAACCAGTTCAACCGCGCCGTCCAGGCCAGGCGCCAGGTGGGCTCGGCCTTCAAGGTCTTCGTCTACGGGGCCGCGCTCGAGAACGGCTTCACCCCGGCCACGACGCTCTTCGACGCCCCGGTCTACTTCAAGGGGGCCGATGGCCTGCTCTCCTACAGCCCAAGCAACTACTACCCCACCTACTACGGGGTGGTGACCCTCTCCAAGGCCCTCGAGCATTCGTACAACGTCACCGCCGTCAAGCTGCTCGATCTGGTCGGGGTCAACAACATCATCGACCTGGCGCGGCGGGCCGGGGTGAGCTCTGACCTGCCGCCGTATCCCAGCCTCGCCCTCGGCGCCGCCGACCTCTCCCCCATGGAGCTGATCGGCGCCTACGCCGCGATCGCGAACCAGGGCAAGTACAACCAGCCCTACTTCGTCGAGCGGGTACGCACCCCGGAGGGCCAGACGCTCGAGCAACGCCGGCCGGTCTCGCGCAGCGTCATGCCCCGTGCTACGGCTTACGTGCTGACGCACATGCTCGAGGGCGTCGTCGACCGCGGCACCGCGCACGCCCTCGCCGACCTCAAGCTCGACCTCGCCGGCAAGACGGGAACCACCAACGACTACAGCAACGCCTGGTTCGTGGGCTTCACCCCTCGCTACACGATGCTGATCTGGGTGGGCTACGACCACCCGCGCAGCATGGGCCGGGGGATGGCCGGCGACAAGGTGGCGGTGCCGATCTGGCGGGACCTCGCCCTCGACGGCCTCGCCAGCGGCTGGCTCCAGGAAGGCCAACGCTTCGACGAACCACCGGGGATCACTGACTCCTGGGTGGACCGCGGCTCCGGCCTGCTCAGCGCGGCGGGGGCGGAAGGCGCGGTGCCGATGGCCTTTCTGACCGGCACGCAGCCCGAGCAAGAGTGGAGCGCTTCCTGGTCGACCATTCTCTCTCTGCCCTGGTACCAGCAGCGGCCGTTCTACACTCCGAAGCCCCACGAGCGGATGCCGGAAGACTACGTGCCGCCCCCCAACTCGACCCCGGTGCCTCCCGAAGGCAGCGACGAGGCGCCAGGCTAACCGGCGGCCGGCTTCTCGGCGACCAAGGCGTAGTCCTGGGCGCCGAAGAGCAGGTCGTCGAGGCGATCCCGCAGCTCGTTGAGCCGCTGCAGCAAGCGAGGGTCGGCGCCCGCGAGCTCGCCGGGGTCGAGCTCCGGCAAGCGTTCCTCGGCGGCGAACGGCCGCAGCTCGAGGCGGCGAACCGGCTCGAAACCGGCCAGGCGGCACGACAGCGCGAGGCTCTCGGGGTGGACCGGGCGGCGGTGGGTCGGGTCGAGCCAGAAGTTGCGGGCCGCGACCACCAGCGAGAGGGGGTTCGGGGTCTCCAAGACCAGGACGCCCCCAGGCTGGAGGGCCCGGAAGGCGAGGCGGACCAGGCGGTCGAGAGCGGTCGCCTCCAGATGCTCGATGACGTGGAAGGAAACGACACCGCCCAAGGTTGCCAGCGGCACGGCCGCGAGGCCCGCGAAGAGGTCACCTTCCTCGGCCTCAAGGCCCCGCTGCCGGCAGGTCGCCACCATCCGAGCGCTGGTATCGATCCCGCGCGCGGCGATCCCGGCGGCGGTGAGGACGGCCAGCGCCTCGCCCCGCCCGCAGCCGAGGTCGAGGACCTCTCCCTTGCCCCGCAGGAAGGGCAAGTACGCCGCAAGCCGCTCGGCGATCTCGCCCTCGGTCCCGCGGTAACGCTTCTCGAGCTCGAGGTAGGCCTGCTCGTCGAGGACGCGCGCCAGGGCGGTCGCCGCCGGGGCCTCGGCCGAGGCCCCGACAGCTGGTGTTTGGGCCGGCGGACCCGTCGCCGCGAGGGCGGCCGAGAGGCCCTCGAGGAGATCCCGTGCCTCACGCCGGTAGCGATCCACTTTCTGATCGAGGAGAGCGAAGAGCGCGTCGTTGTGGGCCAGCAGCTCCTTGAGATGGATGGGGAGCTGGCTCTCGAGCTGGCCCAGGCGAGCCTCGTGGCGCCGCTGTTCTTGCCCTTGCAGACGCTCCAGGAGCAGCAGGTTGAACACCCGCTGGCGCTCCCAGAGGTCGTTCTGCGGTGTCTTGACGAGGGGACGGAGGGCCCGTTTGCAGGCCACCAGGAGGCGGCCGAGGAAGCCGCGGTGGCTGCGCACCGGGAAGGCCACGTCCTCCTGCCACAGCCAGCGCCAGGCTGCGAGGTCCCGGGTCGGCTCGCCGAGGAAGTCTTCGAGCTTCGGCGGCCCTCCCGGTGCCTCGCTCATGCGGACGGCTACTCCTCGGGGACCACCGAGACGGTCACTTCCGCAACCACGTCGTGGTGGAGGTCGATCGCCACCTTGTGGTCGCCCAACGTCTTGATCCCGCCGCCCATCTCCAGCTTGCGCTTGTCGACCTCGACGCCCTTGGCAGCCAGCGCCTCGGCGACGTCGGCCGCAGTCACCGAGCCGTAGAGGGTCTGTGTCTCACCGACCCGCTTGGGGATCACCAGCTTGATCGCTGCCAGCTGCGCCGCGATCTCGGCCGCCACGTCGCGCTCCTTGGCATGGCGGGCGTCGATCTTCTTCTTCTGCTCGCCGAAGTACTTCATGTTCGCCGGCGAGGCCTCGAGGGCGAGGCCCTGCGGCAGCAGAAAATTGCGGGCAAAGCCCGACTTCACACGCACCACCTCGCCGCGGCGGCCCAGGTGGCGCTGATCGCTCAACAGAATCACTTCCACCTTGAGGGTCTCCTAGTCGGTCTGGAAGGGTAGCAGCGCGAGATGCCGGGCGCGCTTGATGGCCTGGGTCAGCATGCGCTGATGACGGGCGGAGGTGCCGGTGATCCGGCGCGGCATGATCTTGCCCCGCTCGGGCACGTACTGCATCAGCAGGCGCACGTCCTTGTAGTCGATGTACTCGATGTGCTCCGCCGTGAACTTGCAGACTTTGCGGCGGCGGAAGAAGGTCTTCTTGCCCTTCGCGGCACCACGGTTCGAGCTCGGTCGCATGGCTACTCCTTCTCCTCGGCTTCTTCGGCGGGCTCCTCGAACGAAGACTCGCTCGCCATCGACATCTTGCCGCCCTTGTTGGCCGCCCGCTTGAGATCGAGATCAGTCCGCACCGTCAGGTAGCGCAGGACCTTGTCGTTCTGCCGCATGCGCAGCTCGACCTCGGGCAGGGGGTTTTTGCCGTCGACCTCCAGGTAGAGGAAGATGTAGCGACCCTCGGTCAGCTTGTTGATCGCGTAGGCCAGCTTGCGCTTGCCCCAGCTCTCCTCCTTGGTGATCACGGCGCCGCCGTTGGTCAGGAGGGTCTTGTAGCCGTCGACCAGCGCGGTGGTCTCGTCATCCGAGATCCGCGGGTCGATCACCATCGCCAATTCATACGTTCGTGCCAATGTTTCCTCCCTTTGGCCTGAACAGTCCCGCTGCCTGGGCGCGGAACAGAGAGGTGTGGGTGCCCGACCTGCGGCCACAGCGGCCGCCACGGGCGGAAACGCGCATTCTAGGGCTCGGCGCCCCGCTGCGCAAGACGTCAACCGTTGAAGCGGTTCATCGCCGCTTCGATCCCCTGCTGCAGCCAAACCTCGCAAGCGTCGGCGGCCGCCTTCACCATGTCGCTCGCGGCGCGCGCCTCGTCACCGGCAAAGCGGCCGAGGACGAAGTCCGGCAGCTCCTCGCCGGCGAGGGGCGCCGCCGGCCCGACCCCGAGGCGCAGGCGCGGGATGGCCGCGGAGCGCAGGTTCTCGACGATCGACTCGAGCCCGCGGTGCCCGCCAGGGCTGCCCTCACGGCGCAGCCGCAGATTGCCGAGCGGCAGGTGCACGTCGTCGAACACCACCAAGAGGTTCGTGGGGACCTCCTCGGCCGCCAACTCACCCCGCTCGACGAGGCAGCGCAGAGGCCAGCCGCTGCGGTTCATGTAGGCGAGCGGCTGGACGAGAACAAGGTCAGGGGCCTTGGCCAGCCGACAGTGGCAGTCGCCGGTGGCGAGCCGCAGGCCCCGTCGCCTCGCCAACTCCTCGACGACCTCGAAGCCCACGTTGTGACGGGTGCCCTCGTAGTCGCCCCCCGGGTTGCCCAGGCCGACGATCAACCGCCGACCGGACACGCTCTCCCCTCGCTCGTCCACGGTGCTGGAGCTCGCCGCTCGGGCCTAGGCCTTTTCCTTGCCGCGCGCCATCACCTCGGGCTCGACAGCGCCAGCTTCGAGCAGGCCCTCGCCACCGGCGCCATGGTGCTCCAGGCGGCCATGGCCGACCGAGGCGATGACGCGCTCGGGCTCAGTCATCAGCGTGATGCCCTTGGGCAGCGCGATGTCCTTGGCCTCCAGATGCTGGCCGACGTGCAAGCTGCTGACGTCGAGGCTCAAGTGCTCCGGGATATCGGCCGGCAGGCACTCGACCTCGATGGCGCGGGTGACGAAGTCGAGGAGGCCGTCCTCGTTCTTCACGCCGATCGCCGTGCCGGTCAGCTCGATGTGCACCTCGACGCGGATCCGCTGGTTCATCTCGACGCGCAGGAAGTCGACGTGCTGCACCTCGTTGGTGAGGCGGTTGACCTGCATGTCGCGGATCATCGTGTGGCGGGAGGAGTCCGTCCCGGCCAGCCGGAGCAAGAAGACGGTGTTCTCACCGCTGCCCTGCCGCATCAGGTCGAGGAAGCCCTTACGGTTGAGCTGGATGGCCACCGGCTCGCGACCGCCACCGTAAACCACCGCCGGGATGCCGCCGCTCGCCCGCAGGCGCCGGTTGGCGTTCTTGCCCAGCGCCTCGCGCTTGGCCACTTCGATCGTCAGTTCCGTCATGACTGCTCCTTCTCAAGCCCGGTACACCGCTCAGACGAAGAGCGAGGAGACCGAGCTGTTCTCGTGGATCCGTCGAATGGCTTCGCCGAGCAGGCCAGCCACCGAATGGGGTTGAAGTTTGGGCAGCCGCTCCACCTTCTCGGTGACCGGCGTGGTATTGGTGATCACCACCAGCTCGACCGGCGAGCTCGCCAGCCGCTCAAGGGCGGGGCCGGAGAGCACACCGTGGACGGCGGCCGCGAGCACGCGCTGTGCACCCTTGGCGCGCAAGGCCTCGACGGTTTGCCCGAGGGTCCCGGCGGTGTCGATGATGTCGTCCAGGATCAGCACGTTACAGCCATCGACGTCGCCGATGACGTGCATGGCCTCGGCCTGGTTGGGAGCGAAACGACGCTTGTCGACGATCGCCAGCCCGGCGCCGAGGCGTTTGGCGATCGCCCGCGCCCGCTCGACCCCGCCGGCGTCGGGAGCGACGATGACGAGGTTCGGCACCTCAAGCTTGCGGATCGCTTCGAGCAAGACCGGCGCAGCGAAGAGGTGGTCTACCGGAACGTCGAAGAAGCCCTGGATCTGGCCAGCGTGGAGGTCCATCGTCAGCACGCGGTCAGCGCCCGCACGGGAGATCAGGTCGGCCACCAGCTTGGCGGTGATCGCCACCCGTGGACGGTCCTTGCGATCCTGGCGGGCATAGCCGTAATAGGGCAGCACAGCCGTCACCCGCGACGCCGAGGAGCGCTTGAAGGCGTCGAGCAGGATCAAGAGCTCCATCAGGTTCTCGTTGGTGGGTGGGCACGTCGGCTGCACAATGAAGACGTCGGAGCCGCGCACGTTCTCGTCGATTTGGACGAACGTCTCGCCGTCCGAGAAGTTGAAGATCGTGGCATTGCCCGGCGCCAGGTTGAGTGAGGCGCAGATCTCCTCCGTCAGCGCCGGATGGGCCCGCCCCCCGAAGACCTTGAGCTCACCGTACATGAATCGCCTCTCCCCCGCCGGGCCGTTGCCGGCACCGGCCTCCAGTTCGCCTCGCCCCGACACCCGTCGCGGCCGCTACCAGCCGCGAGCCAAGTTCACCTCCCAGGGCGCCAACCGCCTCCCCGGGTGGGCTCAGCATCACATCCGAGATGAGATTTCCCCGCTCGCTCCGCCGCACCTCAGCTGCGCCCACCGACACGCGCCGAGCGATCGACCCGCAGCCCTCGTCCCGGGCGATCTCCCCTGCGGCACAGCTTCGTTCCTTGGCTGGGGCGGTAGGATTCGAACCTACGGTAACCGGATCCAAAGTCCGGTGCCTTACCAGCTTGGCGACGCCCCAAGGAGGGTTCACCGAACCGCCATAGCTTAGCAGCCTGGGGCGATCTGTGCAGCGGCTGCCGGCAGGGCTCCTCCCAGCCGTACCCGGCGGCGACCGCTTGAGCGAGCCGGGAATGGGGACCGTGATGGCCCAGCCTGCCCTCATCAGCTCCTCAACGGGCTCCTGCGGGACGCCCGCTGAAAGCCGAGTCAGGTGAAGGTCCAGAAGGAGTCGCGCAGATGCAACTCCTGAATCTCCTCCAGGCTCCGCCCTCCTTCGGCCTCCTCCGCCGCCTCGGCAGCGACCGGCGGGGAAACCAGGGCTGGCGGGGCGACGACGGCCGGCGTCATCGCGGCCAAGACCGGCCGCGCCACCGGAGGATGATGGCCGTTGCCCGACGGCGACGCGGCCTCGTAGGCCGCCAGCGTGTCGGCCGGCTCGCCGGCCGACTCACCGCGCTCGGCGAGCGCCCGCTCGTACTCGTCGAGGATCTGCGTCTCGATCATCCGCCGCGTCTCGTTGTTGAGCGGATGGGCGACGTCTTTGAACTCGCCGTTCTTCTTCTTGCGGCTCGGCATGCTGATGAAGAGCCCGTCGCGGCCGCGGATGACCTTGATGTCGTTGACCATGAAGCAGCCGTCGAAGACCACGGAGACGAAGGCCTTCAACTTCTCTTCCTGGATCGGGAAGACTTTGACTTCGGTGATCTGCATTCCGGTCCCTCCCACAGTGGGCGCACCGCAAGACGGCTCGAAGGTGCGCCCAAGAAGCACGGCGCCCAAAGCAAGATGTGGTTTGAACGAACGCCGTCATTATAGCCAGCTCGCGTCGTTTCCGCAGAGTCTCCGCACGAGGAGAGGCCTTCGGCGTGGTGACGGGCCCGCTGCGGGCCTGGCTCAGGAGGGCGGTGGCGCAGGCGCCAGGACGGGGGGCGAGGCCTCGGCAGCGGTCTCGTCCGCGAGGTCCGGGGCGCAGTCCTCGCGGTAGGAGGGCGGAGCCGTGAGCGTGGGCAAGGCGCCGGCGAGCGGCTCGCGCAGCACCTCCCGCCAGCGGATCTGCATGCCCCGCCGGCGCTCGGAGAGGATGCTCTCGCCGCCCTGCCGAGACCACCAAGCCACCGGCTCCTCGCCGTCCCAGAGGGTCCACCGCTCCAGGCTGTCGCCGGCCAGGTGCGCCGTCCAGCGGTGCCCCTCGCGGTCGACGAGCTCGAGGTTGCCGTCGGTGCGGACGGGCTCCTCTGCCGGCACCGCCGGCAGCCGGCCGAGCAGCAGCGGCGGCAAAGAAGAGGACGCGAACGGCGACACTGGCACCGCGGGCGGTGCGACGACGCCGGTGAAGCGGCAATAGCGCTGGCCGCGATGATCGGCCCACAGGCCCTCGCCCGCGTCGACGCTCAGGCTCCACAGGGGTCGGCCGACGAGGTCCGCGGCACTGATCCGGTAGTGGTCGGCGTCGGCGAGGTGGAGGACGACGCGGATGCTGACCTCGCCTTCCGGACCGCCGTAGCGCAGGCGGAACAGGCGCTGTGAGGCGAGCTCGCTCGCCGGGATCTCCCAGGGGGGAGCCACCGGCACTGGCGCCGAGGTCACCGGCGCGGCGGTCACCGGCGCCGCGGCCACCTGCGCCCCCGCCGTCAGCGCAGGCGCCAGTAGTGCACTGAGCACGAGGCCGGCGAGCCGCCCTCGGCTGGCCTCAGGAATCGCCCAGCTCCTGCAGCTTGCGCCGCACCTGCTCGGCATCCTCCGGCGTCAGATCGAGGCTCTTGCGATAGACGGTGAGCGCCTTGTCGCGCAGACCGAGCGCGATGTAGACATCCCCCAGGTGCTCGAAGACGGTGGCGTCCTCGGGAGCCAGCTCGGCGGCTCGTTCGAGATGCCCGCGGGCGCGGTCGAGCTCCCGGCGCTGGAATTGGGTCCAGCCCAGCGAATCGAGATAGGCGCCGTTGTCGGGGTCGATCTCCACGGCGCGTTCGAGGAGCTTCAGGGCTTCCTCGAGGTTCTCGCCCCGCTCGGCCCAGAGGTAGCCCAGGTAGTTCAACGCGGGAGCGAAGTCGGGAGAATGGCCGAGGACCTGACGGAAGGCCTCCACCGCCGCATCGAGCTCGCCCAGCCGCTCGCGCGCCACCCCGGTGAAATACAGGCCTTCGATCGAGCTCGGGTCACGGGTGATGAGCTGGGCGAGCCACGGCAGCGCTTCGGCGTAGCGCTTGAGCCGCAGGTAGACCCGCGCCGCCTGCAGCGACGAGTCGGCCGCTCCGTCCGCCGCCAGGGCTTTGAGCTCCGCCTCGGCCTCCTCGCCGCGGCCCAGCGCGAGGAGGACCTCGGCGCGCTTCGAGACCAGTTGGACCATGCCGCCCACCGAGGTCTGGCCGGCGACGGCGCTGGGCAGAAGGCGCAGGGCGTCGCCGCCGCGGTCGAGATGGACGAGAGCGTCGGCGTACGGTAGCCGCCACTGCTCGCCCACGCTCCACGGGCTCGCCCCGAGGGGGGGCGTCAGCGCACCGCCGCTCAACGGATGCAGCGTCTTTTCGACTTCGCTCCAGGCGCCCTTCGCTGCCAAGTTCTCGGCGAGAGCTAGCCGCAGCGAGCTGGCATCCGGCGCTGGCTTGAGGCCGGCCAAAGCCGCCAGAGCGGCAGCGAGGAAGTCGCGCGCCGCGTCCTGCCGGTGGCTGGCCACGAGGGCCCGGGCCACCGAGCCCGCCGCCTCGATCGACTTGCTCCGGCCACCCTCGGCGTCGAGGGGAGCGAGCTCGGCGAAGGCCTCCTCGGCGTGGCCTTGCGCGGCGTCGACCAGGGCCCGCAGCGTGGCCGCCGGCCGCGACACCGTGGCGTCGAGCTGCGCTGCTTGCTCGGCGGCGCGGCCGAGGTCACCGCTCATGAAAAGCTCCCAGGTCAGACGCTCGCGCAGATCGGCGCTGATGTCCTCGGGGGCCAAGGCGTCGAGGAGCGCCACCGCCTGGGCATGCTCACCGCGGCGGCCGAAGATCTCCGCCAGAGTGACCCGCGCCTCCTTGTTGCCCGGGTTGAGGTTCAACACCTCCTGCAGCAAGCCGACGGCCTCGGCGCTCGTCGTGCCCTTCCCCTTGCGATCGAAGAGCTCGAGCAGAGCGCGTTCGAGGGCCGAACGCACCCACGGCGTTCCGCGCTCCACGCCCACCAGGGTCCGCAGCGCCTCGACCGCCTTCTCTGGCTCACCGCCGAGGCGGTAGAGCTGGCCGAGAGGGTAGAGGATCTCCGGGTCGCTCGGCCGCCCGGTGCGCGCCGCCTCCAGGGCCTCGCGCGCCTCGCTCAGGGCCTCGGGATGGTCGTCCCCCAGCTCGAGGAGCAGGATCCCCGCCTCGCGCTGCACCTCGAGGTTGGCAGGCGCCAGCCGGCGCGCCGTGCGCAGGCTCTCGAGCGCCGTGTCTTGCCGCCGTTGGCGGTCGCCGGCGTTGCGACCGGCGGCGGCCAAGCGCAGCAGCAGGCGGGCCTGCTCGAGCCGCAGATATGGCTCGTCGGGAACCAGGCGGATCGCCTCGGCGAGGCCAGCGAGAGCATCCGTGGTGTCGCCGCGGCCCGCCGCCATGCGGGCTTCGCCAAAGGCGGCCAGCCCTTCGAGCAGGGGCGAGGTCGGGTTCGCTTTCGTCGTCGACGGGGGTGGGGGGGTGGCCGGGGAGCTGGGCTTGCGGCGGGTTGCCGCCTGGGCGTCCGGGGCCAGCAGCAAGAGCGCGAGCAGAACGAGCGATCCTCTCACCACCCAACGATATCGCTAGCTCTGCGCAGGCCACAAGCGCCCCGACGGGGCTGGGAGAGACCCCCGGTGTGCGTGATAACCTCCACGGAATGAGGTCGGTAGAGCCCTTGCCGTTGGACTGCTACCGACGGTTCTCGACGAAGAGCCAGCGATGAGCCCGCCCCCGGCCAGACCCAGCTTGACCACACCCCCCACCAGCGGGCCCGGCGCAGCGATGAGTTCCCGGCTGGAGCGCGACTTCGGCGAGCAGGTGGTGCAGAACGGCTGGTTGTCGCGCGACCAGCTCAATCAGGTGCTGAGCAGCCAGGCGCTCACCGGCGGCCGCCTCGACACCTGCCTGATCGAGACCGGCTCGCTCAGCGAGGACCGCATCCTCGAGGCCCTGTCACAAACCCTTGGCGTGCCTGCCGCCGCCAGCAAGGACCTCAAGAAGATCAAGCCAACCGTGCGCAGCCTGCTCCCCGAGGCGGTGGCGCAGCGGCTGCGCGCCATCCCCTTCCGGATCGTCGGCGGAGAGCTGTGGGTGGCCCTCGAAGATCCGTCGGCGCAGATCCGCGTCGAGGAGGCCGCCGCCGTCTCCGGCAAACGCCTGCGACCGCATGTGACCACCGAGGCGCGGATGGCCGAGGCCCTCGAAGCCCACTATGGCCTCATCTGCCCGCAGCGGCTGGCGCGCCTTCTCGCCGAGCTCAATCGCCGCCCGAGCGCCAAGATCGAGCCCTTCCTGCCGCCGGCGCCCGACGACAAGACCAAAGCGGCCTCCGTGCCGCTCACCGCGGCCGAGCGGGCGCGGCTGGAGCCTGCCGCGCCGCCGCCGCTGCCCGCCATGCCGGAGGGCCTCGCCCAGCAGCTCAAGTGGCTCGAGGCTGCCCTCAGCCCGGCGCTCGAGCGCGACGAGATCGGCCGCCGGGTCTTGATGTTCTGGCTGACCCAGTTCCGCCGCGCCTTGTTGCTGCGGGTCGATGCGCACGGTGTCCACGGTTGGCAGGGGGCCGGCCAGCAGGTCAACCCGGCGGCCCTCGCCGACTTCCATCTCGCTTTCGACCGGCCCTCCGTGTTCCTCAACCTCCACCAGGGCGCCGGGCTCTCCCTCGGCCCGCTGCCCGAGATGCCAGCCCATCAGGAGCTCGCCCGGCTGTGGAAGGGTGGGCTGCCCGCCGAGGCCCTGGTGATGCCAGTGAACGTCCGCGGCCGCACCGTGGCCGTGCTCTACGGCGACCGCGGTAAGGCCGACCTCAAGGGGCTCGACCTCAGCGCCCTGCACCAGGCCTGTGGCTTCTTCGCCACCGCCCTCGACTCGTTGCTAGTCCGCCGAAAGGCCCGTAAAGCATAGGCGGGCTTCAGCTTACGTTGACACCCCTGCGAACCCGTTGCTAGATTTGCGACCGTCATGATCAAAGCGGACATCATCACTCGCGTTGCCGAGCTCTCCGAGGTCCCCAGGACCAAGGCCGCCCAGGCGGTCGACACCATCATCGACGCCATGAAGGCGGCGCTCTCGGAGGGCAAGCGCATCGAGCTGCGCGGGTTCGGCGTCTTCCAGGTGCGGGACCGCAAGAAGGGCGTGGGCCGCAACCCGAAGACCGGGATCGAAGTGGCCATCACCCCTGGCAAGACCGTCCGGTTCAAGCCGGGCAAGGAGCTGAAGGAGATCTAGGGCGCCGTCGGCCGGCTGCCCGCTCCGCGCCCCAACCTTGCCCACCACCGAGCCCAACCCTCTCGACGCGCAGGACCCCGCTCGACCCGAACTGCCGCCGGCCACGCTGGCGGGCGGCCCGGGGGCCCTGAGCGCTCCCCCGACTGCACCGGCGGGCCCGCGGCCGCGCTACGCCACCGCCCTGGGCCTCTTCGCGCTCACCCTGCTGACCACCACCACCCTCGGCGCCCACTGGACGCTCGCCGTCCGTACCGATCGCTGGAGCGATCTGGCGCCCTGGGGGATTCCCCTGGTGACCCCGGACGTGGTGGCGCGGGTCTGGCAGAACCGTGAGCTCCTCGGCCTCGGCCTCGCCTTCGCCGTGCCCACTCTGCTCATCCTTCTCGCCCACGAGCTCGGCCACTACCTGGCCTGCCGCTACTATCGGGTGGACGCGACCCTGCCCTACTTCCTACCCGTGCCGGCGATCTTCGGCACTCTCGGCGCCTTCATCCGCATCCGGGCACCGATCCGCGACAAGAAGACCCTCTTCGACATCGGGATCGCCGGCCCGCTTGCCGGTTTCGCCGTCCTGCTTCCCTTCCTGCTTCTGGGCATCGCCCGCTCTCAGCCGGCTTCCCTGCCCGTCCTCGACGACCCGTCTACCCCTGGCGTGCTGCTCGAGCCCGGGAAGAACCTGGCCATCGCCCTCGTGACGCGCTTCTTCCACGGCCCGCTCGCCGCCGACCAGGTGCTCGACCTCCATCCCTTCGCCCTGGCTGCCTGGTTCGGCCTGCTCGCTACCGCCCTCAACCTGCTGCCACTCTCCCAGCTCGACGGGGGCCACATCCTCTACGCCACGGTGGGGGCTCGCCAGCGCCGCCTCGCCCTCCCGCTCTGGCTCGCCGTCGCTGGCCTGGGCTGGATCTGGCCAGGCTGGCTGCTGTGGGCCGCTCTCGTCTTCTTCCTCGGCTTGCGGCACCCGCCAGTGCGCGACGAATCGGTCCCCCTGGGGCCAGGGCGCCGGGCCCTCGCCGTGGTCGCCCTGCTGGTCCTCGTCCTCAGCTTCATGCCGAGCCCCCTGCGCGAGGTGCCACTGCCCACCAGCCAGACCTCACCCGCGGCGCTCCCGGCGGGGCAGGTGGCGCGGGCGCCTAGGCTCTGAGATCCAGCACGAAGGTCACCGGCCCATCGTTGACCAGCTCGACCTCCATGTGCGCCCGGAAGCGGCCGGTCGCCACCGGCGACCCGGTCTCCCGCAGGCGCGCCGCCAGCCGCTCGACGATCGGCTCCGCTTCGGCCGGCGAGGCGGCACCGTCGAAGGAAGGGCGGCGCCCGCCGGCGAGCGAGCCCGCGAGGGTGAACTGCGACACGACGAGGAAGCCGCCACCGGCGGCCGCGGCATCGAGGTTCATCCGGCCTGCCGCATCCTCGAACACCCGCAGGACGGCCAGCTTGCCGGCCGCAAGATCGGCCGTGCGGGCGCTGTCTCCCTTTTCGACCGCCACCAAGAGCAGCAGGCCGCGGCCGATCTCGCCCACCACTTCTCCCCCGACCCGGACCGCCGCCCGGCTGACTCGCTGCAAGACGATGCGCATCGATTCCGTCCCTTTTCCCGATGAGCGCGGCCGCTCCCCTGCTGCCTCGCCGAGGGCCAGAGGGGCCCGGACCGCTGTGATACCTTACCCCGCGTTCGAGAGGAGCCCGTTTCTATGCTGAACAAGGTGATGATCATCGGCAACCTGGGCCGCGACCCCGAGGTGCGCTCGACGGCCTCCGGCCAGCCGGTTGCGGACTTCAGCGTGGCCACCACCCGCAAGTGGCGAGATCGTGACGGCAACCGCCAGGAGCAGACGGAGTGGCACAACGTCGTCTGCTGGGGCAAGCAGGCCGAGATCGCCGGCCAGTACCTGCGCAAAGGCAAGCAGGTCTTCATCGAGGGCCGGCTGCAGACGCGATCCTGGGACGACAAGAACAGCGGCGAGAAGCGCTACAAGACGGAGATCATCGTCGAGAACTTCCAGATGCTCGGCTCCCGTCAAGGTGGCGGTGAGTATGACGGCGATCCCGGCCCGGCGGCGTCCGGCAGCTACGGCGGAGGTGGCAGCCGCGGCGGCCAGGACCTCGGCCACAGCGAGCCGGACGACGACGACATCCCCTTCTAGAGCTCAGGCGACGGTAGCGCGCTCGACGGCTGCGCCGAGCGCCGCCAACCGCCGCCGGACCTCTGCGATCCCCACCCCGCGCCCCTCCTGCCGCAGCCGCTGCAGCTTCCTGCGGTAGGCGTCCAAGCGCTCGGCCGCCTCGCGCCGGCGGGCCGCGAGCGCCGGCTGGGCCAGGCGCTCGACCGCTTCGGACGCCGCGGTCGGCGACCAGCAGAGGAAGACCCCGTCACAGCCGGCCGCGAACGAAGCCTCGGCCCGCTCGGCGGCGCTCCCCCAGGGCGCCAGGGCGTTCATGTCGAGATCGTCCGACAGCGCCAGGCCCGCAAAGCCCAGCCGGTCCCGCAGCAGGTCGCGACAGAGCCCGCTCGACAGGCTGGCCGGCCGGCCGCTCGGGTCGAGGTCGGGGCAGGTGGCATGGGAGACCATGACCGCACCCGCCGCCGCTGCCAGGGTGCGGAAGGGCAGCAGATCGGCCGCCAACCGCCGCGCGTCGCCGGTGATCCGCGTGCCCTCGTGGTGGGTGTCCTCTCCCGAGCGGCCGAGGCCCGGGAAGTGTTTGAGGCAGCCGCCGACGCCGCTCGCCGCAAGCCCGGCGAGAAAGCCCCGGGCGCGGGCCACCACCCCACGCGGTGAGCTGCCCAAGTAGCGGCCGTCGAGGCCGTTGCCGCGGTGGCCGTGGTCGAGGTCGACGACGGGCGCCAGATCGACGTCGAAGTCGAAGCTACGCAGGGCGGCGCCCACCCAGCGGCCGGCGCGGCGGGCGAGCTCGGCCGGCACCCTTGCCAGCTGCTCTGCGCTCGGCGCCGGGGCCGCCACCGAGCGCAGGCGGTCGACCCGACCACCCTCGGCATCGAGATACAACGTCACACCGGGCAGCAGGCGACGCAGCGCGGCGACCAGCTCATGCAGCTGGGGCTCCGCTTCGATGTTGCGCGGCAGGAGGATCACCCCTCCCGGCTGGATGCCAGCGAGGAACCGCGCGAGCTCCGGCGTCAGGCTCGTCCCCTCGAACCCCAGGATCAGAAAGCGACCGGCATCGTGGGCCATACTGCCTCCCCCGCTTCTTCCGTCCAGGCCGTCTAGAGCCTCGCCTTGAGGCTCGCCAGCAGGTTCAAGGCAGCGAGCGGCGTCAACTGCTCGACCTCGGTGTCGCGGATCACCTCGGCCACCACCTGTTCGGGAGGCGTGAAGAGGCTAAGCTGGTCCGCGCTGGGCGTCGCCGCCGGCCGGTGCTCGCCGCGCGCCAGGCGTGGCTTGCCGGTGAAATCGTATTCCTGCGCCTCGAGATTGGCGAGCACCTCCTGGGCACGGGCGATCACCGCCCCGGGCACGCCCGCGAGGCGCGCCACGTGCAGGCCGTAGGACTTGTCGGCACTGCCGGCCACCACCCGGCGCAGGAAGACGATGCGGTCCTGCCACTCCTTGACCGCCATGCGGCGGTTGACCACCCGCGCCAGCAGGGTCGCGAGCTCGGTGAGCTCGTGGTAGTGGGTGGCGAAGACGGTCTTCGCCCGCTTCACCTCGTGCAGGTGCTCGACGATCGCCCAGGCGAGCGACAGGCCGTCGAAGGTCGCCGTGCCGCGCCCCACCTCGTCGAGGATGACCAGGCTTTCGCTCGTCGCGTGATGGAGGATGTTCGCCGTCTCGATCATCTCCACCATGAAGGTCGACTCGCCGCGGGCGAGGTCGTCGCTCGCGCCGACGCGGGTGAAAATGCGGTCGACCAGGCCGATCTGGGCTGACTCCGCTGGCACGAAGCTCCCCAGCTGGGCGAGGAGGACGATCAGGGCCACTTGCCGCAGATAGGTCGACTTGCCGCCCATGTTGGGGCCGGTGAGGAGGACGATCTGCTGCTCGCCGGCGTCGAGCTCGACGTCGTTGGGCACGAAGGCCTCCTGGCTGCTGAGCTCGACGACGGGATGGCGGCCCTCGCGGACCACGATGGGGCCACCTGGCTCGCCGATCGCCGGCCGCACGTAGCGCTGGCGGGCCGCGACCTCGGCCAGGCCGGCGAGGGCGTCGAGGGCCGCCAGGGCCTGCGCCAGCTGCGCGAGGGCCGCGCCCTCGGCGGCGATGGCGGCGAGCAGGCGGGCATAGTGCTCGGCCTCGAGCGCCATCTGGCGCTCCTCAGCGGACAGCACCTTCTCCTCGAGCTCCTTGATCTCCGGGGTGACGTAACGCTCGGCGTTGACCAGGGTCTGCTTGCGGATGTACTCGGGCGGGATGCGGTCCTGGTGGGCGTGGGTGATCTCGATGTAGTAGCCGAAGACCTTGTTGTAGCGAATCTTGAGGGTCGGGATGCCGGTCCGCTCGCGCTCCTGGGCCTCGAGGGCGAGGATGAAGCGCTTGCTGTCGTTGGCCAGCAGGCGGCACTGGTCGAGCTCGGGGTCGATGCCGGCCGCGATCACCCCGCCGTCCTTGAGGCTTGCCGGCAGTTGGGGGGCGAGCCCCCGCTCGAGGACCGCGGCGAGCTCGCCGGCCGCGGGAGTCGCCGCCAGGCCGGCGAGGAGCTCCGCCTGACCGCTGGCCGCCAGGGCGAGGATGGCCGGCGCCTGGTGCAGCGTCTCGCGGAGAACGCCCGCCTCCCGCGGCTGCAAAGTGCCGAGGACGGCGCGCGACAGCAGCCGTTCGAGGTCGCCGGTGCCGGCCAGGGCCGAGCGCAGCTCCTCGCGGCGGCCGCCGTCCTTGACCAGCTCGTCGACCGCGTCGAGGCGCTCTTCGATGGCTTCCCGGCGTCGCAGGGGCCTCTCCAACCAGGCGCGCAGGAGGCGTGCGCCGCCGGCGGTCACCGTCTGATCGAGGACGGCCAGCAGGCTGCCCCGCCGGCCGCCTTCACGCAGGTTTCTGAAGACCTCGAGGTTGGCCAGGGTTGCCGGGTCGAGCACCAGGCGGTCCCCCGTCGCCTGCACGTGCAGCGAGCGCACGTGGGCCAGCTCGGAGCGCTGGGTGTCGCGGGCGTAGGCGAGGGCCGCGGCAGCGGCCACCACCGCCGGCTCGCCACTTGCGAGACCAAAACCGCGTAGGCTGGCGGCCCCCAGCTGCCGGCAGAGCAGCTCCTCGGCGCGGCGCGGATCGAGGTGGCGGTCACCGGCGAGGGCAGTGGCACAGGCGCCGCGGCGGGCGATCCAGCGCTCGATCTCGGCCGGTACCTCGCCCTCCTCGCGCAGCACCTCACGGGGCCGCAGCACTTCTAGGTCGTCTGCCGCCTGCTCGGGGCGCGTCCAGCGGCGAACGAAGAAAGTCGAGGTCGAGACGTCGAGAAAGGCCCCGGCCCCACCGTCGCCTTGCCAGACCACCGTCGCTAGCAGGTTGTGCTCGCGGCCGTCGAGGAGGGCCGGTTCGGAGACCGTCCCCGGGGTCACCACGCGGGTGACCTCGCGGCGCACCAGGCCCTTGGCCTCCTTGGGGTCCTCGACCTGGTCGCAGATCACCACCCGGTGGCCGGCGGTGAGCAGCTTGCCGATGTAGCTCTCGACGGCGTGGTGTGGCACGCCGCACATCGGCGCCTCGTTCTCGGTGCCCTTCTGGCGCGCCGTCAAGGTGACTTCGAGGATCGGCGCGGCGACCACCGCGTCCTCGTAGAACATCTCGAAGAAGTCGCCCATGCGATACATCAGCAGGGCATCGGGGTGCGCCGCCTTGACCTCCAGGTAGTGGCGGAGCATCGGGGTGAGGACGGGGCCGGCAGCCATCGGGGCGGGAGTATAGCGGCGCTCCCGCCCCACCCGGCGCCCAGCTCAGAGCGGCAGGTCGATCGACCACAGACCGGCGTCGGTGGTGAGGAGGATGAAGCGCGCGCCGCCCTCAGCCACCGCCGCTTCGACCCCCGTCGCCGAGACGCCCGGTGGCAGGCCGGCCGCGAGAGGCTGCCAGCGTCCACCGCCGTCGCCGCTGGCGTAGAGCGCGCCGCCGTCGGTCACCGCCAACCACCAGCGTGCCGCGCTCGGCGAGATCGCCAGGGCCACGATCCGGCCGGGCGCCATGCCTTCACTGGCGCGGGGCAGGCCGCGGCTCCTGGAGCGCCAGCTGCGGCCCCCGTCGCCGCTCGCCAAGACCCCGGCGTTGGTGGCCAGGGCCAGGGCGCCGGCGTGTTGCGGGTCGAGGGCGAGGTCGTTGGCCCACACACCGCCCAGGCCAGTGCCATCGACCCGCCCCCAGCTGTGGGCGCGGTCGCGGCTTTGGTACAGCTGGCCGCTGAAGAGGTGGTAGACCGTCCCTGGCTCCACCGGCGAAGCGACGAGCGGCCCGCGCCAGGAGGTGCACCAGAAGTGGTCGCAGGGCACCGGCAGGCCGCGGTCCGCCGGCGACCAGCTGCGGCCGCCGTTCGTGCTGCGCGCCACCTCGTAGAAGCCGGTGGCGTAGACGGTCTCCGGCGCCAGGGGATCGAAGACGACCTCGGAGGCAAACTCAGGGAGGCTCGCCACGCCGAGCCAGCTCGCTCCCCCGTCGCGGCTGAGCGCTCCGCTCCGCCTCTCGGTGCTGACCACGACGTGCCGGTAGTCGAGAGGATCGACCCCGAGGGCGATCGGGAAAGGCGAGCCTGGGGGCTCGCGGTGCCGCCAGGTCCAGCCGAAGTCCTTGGACTTCCAGACGTGCCGTCCGGCCAGGCTGCAGCTGGCGAGCACCTGCACGACACCGGGATCGACGACCGTGGTCTGCAGGTGGTCCACCGTGGCGGTCGAGACGCCGCGCAGGCGCGGCTGCCAGCTCGCTCCGCCATCACCGCTCACCACGAGGTCGCCGGCAGGGCGAGTGACCCAGATCGGCCCGGGCGATCCCGCGCCCAAACGCAGCAAGGCACGTCCCGTGGGCTCTGGTGCCCGGCCGAAGGCCGTCACCTGCTGCCAGGAGCGACCGCCGTCCGGGCTCCAGAGGACGCTCTCCCCGGTATGTGCCCAAAGGCCGAGCGGCGCCAGCGGATCGACCTCGAGGTCGAAGAACTGCGCCCCCTCCGGCAGCATCTCGACGGCCCAGCTGCTCCCGCCGTCCTCGCTGCGGTAGAGGCGGTTGTGGTCCGCGCTGCGGGCGTAGAGCAGCACACCGCCAGGCGGAGCGCGGACAAGGTCGATGTCGGCGGTGAGGACCTGGAGGCCCCAGTTGGCGCCGCCATCGTGGGAGACGAAGAGGCCGCTCGAGCCCGCCAGGAAGAGCGTTTGGGGGTCGCTCGTGCTGATCGCGAGGTCGTACAGCTGGCCGGGCAGGCGCGCCGCCAGGCGCCAACTCACCCCTTCGTCGTCGCTGCGGTAGACACCGCGCTGGGCGGCGAGCGCATAGAGGGGACCGCCTTCGCTGGGCGACCACTCGAGGTCACTGATCTGGCTCGCCAGGCGCCCGAGAGCGGTCTCCCAGGTCGCCCCGCCGTCACGAGTGCTCAGCAGGCGCCAACCGAGGAGGAAGATCTGTTCGGGGTCGCGGGGGCTGCGCCGGACCCCCGCGGCCGCCTCCCCTGCCGGCAGGCCGGCGAGACGCAGCCAGTGCTCGCCGCCGTCGGTCGTCACATACAGCAAGGGGGACTCGACGCCGAAGGTGAGAAGCGCAGCGCTCGCCGAGTCTGTCGGGTCGACGGCGAGGTCCAGGATGCTGGCGCACCAGGGGCCGAGGGCGGTCCAACGCCCGCTGCCGGCGAAGGCCGGCGAGACGAGGAGAGCCAGGGTCGCAAAGCAGGTGGCGGCGATCGTCCGCAGTGTTGGGCCGGGCAAGGGCCGGCCGGGGCCGTTGAGCCCGATCGAGCAAGGTTGGTTGCGCATGAGTGGTTCCTCCTCCACGGAGCCACGCGCAACTCAGCCCGCCGTTCGATCACTCCGGCACTGCGTCGAGCTCCTCTCCGCGCCGCATCAGAACCGCCGCTTCGCCCCCCCGGTAGTAGCCGCGCCGGCGCCCCACCTCGGCGAAGCCGTGCCGGGCATAGAAGGCGAGGGCAGCCGCGTTGCCCGCCGCCACCTCAAGGTGGCAGGGCTCGTGGCCGCTCGGATCGATCCAGCCGAGGCCGGCGGCGAGGAGGGCGGTCGCCACCCCCAAGCGCTGCCAGTCGGGCTCGACGGCGATGCGCAGCAGCTCGGACTCCCCCACCAGCCGGCGGAAAGAGACGTACCCGACGACCGGGCCCCGCGGCCGGACGGCCACTAGCGTGAGCCCCTGCGGATGGCCGATCTCCTCGCGGAGGGCCACTGCCGACCATGGATCGCGAAAGGCCCTGGCTTCGAGGGCCACCAGCGGTTCGAGGTCATCCGGCGTGGCCAGGCGGAGATCGAAGGCACGGCTCATCGCGCAGCGACCGGGGACCGCGGGCGCGGTGCCGGCAGGTTGACGGCCGGCGCCCGCCAATAGTGGGGACGTGTGAGGGAGCCTGCCTCCCAGCTCCAGGCACCGTGGCGCGCCTGCTCGAGGGCGACGAGCGCGAGGGGTGGCGGCTCGCACACGACAAGCCCACCGGGCCGCGGCTCCAGGGTAGCGAAGGCCGCCTCGACTCCGAAGCCGACCAGGGTCGCCGGCGCGAGGCCAGCGAGGGCAGCGGCGGACAGCAGGTCCGGCGGCCGCGACGAGGACGCGTCGAGCCCCTTTCCTGCCTCGCCGCGGAGGACGAACCACTCGCCGCGGATCGCATCGACGACGGCGTAGCGCTCACCACTCGCTTCCGGGGCGGCGGCGAGCAGCACTTCGAGAGTGGGCAGGGCAACGGCCGGGATCCCGAGGGCCTGGTGCAGGCCGAACGCCGTCGCCAGGCCGACCCGCAGCCCGGTGAAGCTCCCCGGGCCGGCGAGCGCCACCACGGCCGCGAGGTCGCGGGGCCGCGCGCCGAGCTCGCCCAGCACCTCGTCGATCGAGTGCAGCAAATGCTGCGAGGACTCTGCTTGCGCGTGGCAGCGGGTGACCGGCAGCTCACCGCCCCGCCCGGCAGCGACGCTAATCCGCGGCGAGCCGGTGTCGAGGGCGAGAACGAGAGCGCTGGGGGCGAGCACGGCGCTGGAGTATACGGGCTCGACGCCGCAGCGGCCGCTCCTCGCCTCTGCGGCCCTCCAGCCCGCTGCCAGGCCGCCGATTCAGCCTGTTGAACGGCACTGGCGTCGGTGGTAGCCTGCCCCTACCGAACAGTCATGCGGGCCTCGACGAACCAACTCCGCTCTCGCTGCCCAGCTGCCCCCAGAGCGAACCTCTGCGGGCGGAGCTGCCACGGCCTTGCAGGGTGACCTCGACGCCCGCGCCGACCTCGGCTTCTTCGCCGCCGCCCACCGGCGGGTCCCCAGCACAAACCCAAGGAGGCATGCAGCATGCCGAACGCCGACGCGTTGAAAGAGGAGCTTCTCGCCACGGATGAAGAGTTCCGCCGCCTCGCCGACGAGCATCGGGAATGCGAGGCGCGGCTGACCGAGTTGAACCAGAAGACCCTCCTCTCCGAGGAAGACGAGATCGAAGAGAAGCAGCTCAAGCGTCACAAACTCACTCTCAAGGACCAGATGGCCGAGATGCTGCGCGCCCACGAGGAAGCGCGGCTGGTCGTCTAGGAGCCGTGGAACGTGGGCCGGTCCTCGCGACCGGCCCACCAAGACCGCGCGCCCGAGCCGCGGAAGCACCCGCCGGCCGGCGTGCACCCGAAAGGCCTGCTCATGACGTTCGCTCGCGAGGGGTGGCCCTTTGTGCTGCCCTTTTTTGCTCTTGCCGCCCTCCTGGCCGCCCTGCACCATCCACGCTGGGCCGTCGTCGCCTTGCTCGCCGGCGGCCTCGTGCTGCTCTTCTTTCGCAATCCCAACCGCCACTTCGCGGGCGACCCGGCGACCCTCTTGGCGCCGGCCGACGGCGTGATCACCGCCATCGAGGACGCCGAGGACCCTGAGATCGGCCCCGGCGCCTACCGGCGGGTGGTGACCTTCCTCTCGGTCTTCGACGTCCACGTGCAGCGCAGCCCGGCAAGCGGCAAGGTCGTCGCATCCAAGCTCTTCCGGGGCCAGAAGGTGGCCGCCTTCCGCAAGGACGCCGGTACCGTCAACGAGCAGCACCTCTCCGTTCTCGAGCTTCCCGGCGGTGACCGCATCGGCGTGCGGCAGATCGCCGGCCTCTTCGCCCGCCGCGTCGTCTGCTACCTCGCGCCTGGGCAAGCCGTCGAGCGAGGCCAGCTGATGGGGGTGATCAAGTTCGGCTCGCGGGTCGACCTGCTGGTGCCGGCGAGCTACGAGGTGCTGGTGCAGCCGGGGCAGCGGATGCGCAACGGTGAGACACCGATGGCTCGTCCCCGCGGCGCTGGCGGCCCATGAAGCCGCCGGAAGGCGCTGCCCGGCGCCGGGCCAGCGCCAACGCGGTGCAGCGGCGGATGCGCCGGCGCCTGCGCCGCGGCGTCTACCTGCTGCCCAGCCTGTTCACCACCGGCAACTTCCTGCTTGGCTTCCTCGCCGTGGTGCGCGGCCTCGGTGGTCGCTTCCAGCAGGCCGCGGTGATGGTCTTCTTCGCCGCGGTGCTCGACGGCCTCGACGGCCGGATCGCCCGCCTCACCCACACCGAGAGCGAGTTCGGCCGTGAGTACGACTCGCTCGCCGACCTCTTTACCTTTGGCGCGGTGCCGGCGCTCCTTTGCTATCTCTGGGGGCTGCAGACCTTCGGCCGTGCCGGCTGGCTGATCCCGCTCTTCTTCCTGGTGGCGACCGCCACCCGCCTCGCCCGCTTCAACGTGCAGGTCAAGGTGGTGGACTCGCGCTATTTCGTCGGCCTGCCGACGCCGGCTGCCGCCGGCACCATCTGCTCGCTGCTCTTCTTCGCCCACGGCTGGGCGGACCGCCCGTGGGTGCGCGCGCTCCTCGCCGGCACCCTGCTGGTGATCGGCAGCCTGATGGTCTCGACCTTCCGTTACTGGAGCTTCAAGAAGCTCGACCTGCGCGAGCGGCGCAGCTACCGGATGCTGCTGCCGATCGCCGCCCTGCTGTTGGTGATCGCCTACGACCCGCCGGCCGTCTTCCTCGCCGCCGCGGTGCTCTACTCGCTCTCCGGCCCCACCCTCTGGCTGCTCGGTAAGCTGGGCGGCCCGAAGGACGAGGCCGAGCCACCCAAGGAGACCGCATGACCCGCCTCGCCGTGCTCGAACCCACCAATCTGCTCGGCCGCGAGCTCCTCGACGAGCTCGCGCGGCGCGGCTCGTTGGGCGGCAAGCTCAGCCTGCTCTCGACCCATAGGGACGAGGTCGGGCAGCTCGCCGATGCCCGCGGCGAGGCCACCTTGGTCCAGCGCTACACGGCGGACGAGCTCGAGGGCCTCGACCTCGCCTTCTTCTGCGGCTCGATCGCCGAGACCAGGCCGCTGCTCGCCGCCCTGCCCGCGGCCACGACGGCCATCGTCCTCTCGCCCGACGCCTCCGCCGCCGACGGCCAGCCGATCGTCATGGGGGTCAACGCCGAGCAGGCGCTCACCGGCAACATCCTCCTGAGCCCACATCCAGCGGCGGTGCTCCTCTCCCATCTGCTGCGGCCGCTGGTGGCCCTCGGCCTCGAGCATGCGGCCGCCACCGTGCTGCTGCCCGCCTCGCTCCACGGCAAGGCCGGGCTCGACGAGCTCTTCGAGCAGGCCCGCGCCCTGATCGCCTTCAGCCAGCAGCCGCGCGAGGTCTTCGGCCGCCAGCGGGTTTTCAATCACTACCCGCCGCCGCTGCCGCCCGACCTCGCGGCGTTGGTGGAGGGCTGTCTGGGTTCGCCGGGCCTGCTGGCGGTGCAAGCGATCGAGAGCAGCGTCTTCCACGGCGTCGCCGCCTCGCTCTACCTGCGCTTCGCCGCGCCCATCGACCTCGCGGCTGCCAGCCTGGCCTTCGCCGCCAGCTCGCGGTTCGACTTCGCGGTCGACGATGAGGCACCCGGACCGGTCGAGGCGGCGACCTGCAGCGAGATCCTGCTGCGGCCACTGGCCGCCGACCCGCGGGACCCGCGCGGGCTGTGGGTCTGGGCGGTGATGGACAACCTCACCGTTGGCGGCGCCGTCAACGCCGTGGAGCTGGCAGAGGCCCTGCTCGCCCCCGCCCACTGAGCCGTGGCTTCGCGAACCTAGGTGGCCTCCCCGGCGCCGGCCGGCGGCGTGGCCAGCACGCCGCCCTGCCGCGCCAGGTAGTCCTCGACGTGCAGCAGGCCGCTCTCGCCGGCACGGCGGAGGGTCGCGAGGAGCGCGCTCATCGTCGCCTCCTCTTCCTGCTGCTCGACGACGAACCAGTCGAGGAAGCGCTGGGCGGCGAGGCTCTTCTCGCCGCGCGCCAGCTCCACCAGGTCGTAGATCTGGCCCGTGACCTTCTCCTCGTTCTTGAGCGCCAGCTTCACCGCTTCCTCGGCCGAGGCGAAGCGGGGCTTCGGGGCCTTGATGTCCGGGATCGCCGCCTCGGCGCCGACATCGAGCAAGAAGTGAAGGAACTTCATGGCGTGGGTGCGCTCCTCGTCCGCCTGGTTGAAGAAGAACTTGGCCAGCTCGGGCAAGGTCTCGGCGGTGAAGTAGGCCGCCACCGCGAGATATTGCAGGTAGGCCGCCATCTCGTGGCCGATCTGCTGGTTGAATGCCTTGGTCAGCTTGTCGCTCGGCTTGATCATCTGCCCTCTCTCCGTGCTCAGCACTCGATCACGTTGATCGCGAGACCTCCGCGTGAGGTCTCCTTGTACTTGCTCTTCATGTCTGCCCCGGTCTGCCGCATGGTCTCGATCACGCGGTCGAGCGAAACCATGTGGAAGCCGTCGCCACGCAGGGCGATGCGGGCGGCGTTGATCGCCTTGACCGCGCCCATGGCGTTGCGCTCGATGCAGGGGATCTGCACCAGGCCTCCCACCGGGTCGCAGGTGAGGCCCAGGTTGTGCTCCATGCCGATCTCGGCTGCGTTCTCGACCTGCGCCACGCTGCCGCCGAGGGCCTCGGCGAGGCCAGCCGCCGCCATCGAGCAGGCCACTCCCACCTCGCCCTGGCAGCCAACCTCGGCGCCGGAGATCGAGGCGTTCTCCTTGTAGAGGATGCCGATCGCGCCAGCGGTCAGCAGGAAGCGCAGGAGCCCGGCCTCGGTGGCACCGGGGGCGAGCCGCCAGTAGTAGTGCATGACGGCCGGGACGATGCCGGCAGCGCCGTTGGTGGGGGCGGTCACCACCCGGCCGCCGGCGGCGTTCTCCTCGTTGACGGCCAGGGCATAGAGGTTGACCCAGTCGAGCACCGTGAGCGGATCGCGATAGGCCTGCTCGGGGCGGCTGGCGAGCTCGCGGTAGAGCCCGGGCGCCCGCCGTGCCACCTTGAGGCCGCCCGGCAAAGAGCCCTCGCGGCTGCAGCCGCGGCTGACGCATGCCTGCATCGCGGCCCAGATCCGCCGGAGCCCGGCCCACACCTCGGGCTCCGGCCGCCAGCATTTCTCGTTCTCGAGAGTGAGCTGGGACAGCGACAGCCCCGTCGCCTCGGCCATCTCGAGGATGTGCTCGCCGGTCTCGTAGGGGTGGGGCAAGGCCGTGCGGTCGGGTACCAGAGAGTCCTGCTCGGCCTCGCCCTGGTTGACCACGAAACCGCCGCCGATCGAATAGTAGACACGCTCCGCCAGCAGCTCACCCGCGCCGTCCAGGGCCAGGAAGCGCATGCCGTTCGAATGCAAGGGCAACGTCCGCTTGCGGTCGAAGACCAGGTCGCTCGCCGGATCGAAGGTGATCTCTCGCTGTCCCGCCAGGCGCAGGCGTCGCTCGCGACGGATCGCCTCGACCCGGCGCGGGGCGTGGTCGGGGTCGATCTCCTCGGGGGTCTCGCCTTCGAGGCCCATCAGCACGGCGAGGTCGCTGCCGTGGCCCCGGCCGGTCAGCGCCAGCGAGCCGTAGAGCACCACCGAGACCCGTGCCGTCGCGGCGAAGTGGCCATCGCGCTGCAGCCGGTCGACGAAGCGGTGGGCGGCGCGCATCGGCCCCACGGTGTGGGAGCTCGAGGGACCGATCCCGATGGTGAAGAGGTCGAAGACGCTGATCGCCATGGAGGCGGGATTCTACATGGCAGGCGGTGACACCTCCGGCGTGGTGGCGGCATCGAAGCAGGCAGACCTCGAACGCTGTTGCGCTTGGAAGCGCCAGCGCTCCCGAACCAGACCAAGGAGCTTCATGATGCCTGCCCGTGGTGTGTCCAACCGCGCCCTGCTCAGCCTGCTCGCCCTGGCGAGCCTCGTCGTCGCCCGTCCGGCAGCCGCCGCTGGCGGCGCCAACCCCGGCCACTTTCCCAGCCAGGTGGGCCCCGGCGTCTACCGCCTCGACGGCACCGACAACGACCTGCCGCTCGACGACCTGGCGCCCCTCTCGCGCATCGTGGGCAACGCCCGCTTCGTGGGCGTCGGCGAGTCCTTCCACACCACCGGCGGCATCTATCAGCTCAAGGGCCGGGTGCTGCGCTACCTGGTCGAAGAGCAGGGCTTCCGCGTGCTGGCCTGGGAGTCCCCCTACTTCTGGGCCACCGAGATTGAGCGCTTCCTCGGCCGCTGCGATCAGCCGGCGGCCGACTTCCTAGCTGAGAACGCCGTGCTGTTCAACGTCTTCCGCAGCAGCGAGACGGCCGATGTCCTGCAGTGGATGTGTGACTGGAACGAGAGCCATCCGCGGCCGCAAGACCAGCTGCATGTCTATGGTTTCGACGTCCAGCGCACGCCCCGTGAGGCGGCGGACGGCCTGATCTCCTTCCTCACCGCGACCGGCCTCGATGCCGACGACCCCTTGATCACGGGCATCCAGGCCTGCGACGGCGTGGTCGAGACCTTCTACCCCAGCCGTCCCTTCCCCGCCGAGCGCTACCAGCAGTGCCAGGACAGCCTGACGGCGGTGGCGGAGTACCTCGACGCCAACCAGGGCGCCTTGGAGCGGGCATCGTCGCGCCAGGCCCTCGGCTGGGCGCGGGTCTACCGCACGATCGAGCAAGCCTGGCAGGGGCAGGCCTGGAGCCTCGCCGCCGGCGACTTCTACGCGGCGTTCAACTTCCGCGATCCGGCCATGGCCTACCTGGCCGAGGCGATCCACGACCTCGCCTTCCCCCACGAGCGGGTGATGCTGTGGGCCCACAACGGCCACGTCAGCCGCGACGGCGTCGAGTACGTCGGCCTGCCAACGATGGGCGACTTCCTCCACCAGAGCCTGGGCTCGCAGTACCGCGTCCTCGGCATCGCGGCGAGCGAGACCTACGTCAACTGGCTGGTCGGCGGCGCCTGTGGGCTCGTCGATCTCACCGTGCCCGGGGTACCGCAGTCCGAGGCGGCGTTCGCCGGCGTCGGTGAAGGCGCCCTCCTGGTCGACCTCGACCCCCGCGGCGCTCACCCGGGCCTGCTAGCGCCGGACACCGTCTACGCCTTCGGCGGTGGTGCGCTGGTGCCGGCGGCCGGCTTCGACGGCATCCTCTACCTGCCGGTGTCGCCGGCGATGCACCCCCTGCCGGGCCTGCCAAGCTGCCCCTAGGCGGCGGGAATGCCCGCGGGAACGCCGCGGTTTTGCTGCCGAGAGGGGGAGGAGGCCTTTGCTATGCTCGCCTCCCCTTCGCGGAGCATCTTCCTCTCCCATCCTGGAGGCCACGTAAGACCCATGTCCGATCTCACTGCGACCCAACCCGCCCGTATCCTCATCCTCGGCTCTGGCCCCGCGGGCCTGACCGCCGCTCTCTACGCCGCCCGCGCCGGGCTGGCACCCCTCGTCCTCGAAGGCAACCAACCCGGCGGCCAGCTGACCATCACCACCGAGGTGGAGAACTACCCCGGTTTCCCGCAGGGCATCCTCGGCCCCGAGCTGATGGAGAAGATGCGCGAGCAGGCCCAACGCTTCGGCGCCCAAGTGCGCTTCGAGGCCGCCACCGAGGTGGACCTCTCGGCGCGGCCATTTCGGGTGAAGACCGACGAGGGCACCTACCACGGCGAGAGCCTCATCGTCGCCACCGGCGCTTCCGCCAAGCTCCTCGGGCTACCGTCCGAGAACGAGCTGATGGGCTACGGCGTCTCGGCCTGCGCCACCTGCGACGGCTTCTTCTTCAAGGGCAAGGAGGTGGTGGTGGTCGGCGGCGGTGACACCGCGCTGGAAGAGGCCCACTACCTTACCCGCTTCGCCACCAAGGTCACGGTGGTGCACCGCCGCCAGGAGCTGCGGGCCTCGAAGATCATGCAGGAGCGCGCCAGGAAAAACGAGAAGATCGCCTGGCTCCTCGACAGCCAGGTGGTCGAGGTGCTCGGCAGCCGCGACGGCGGGGTCACCGGCGTCAAGGTGCGCAACACGGTCTCCGGCGACGAGAGCGTCTACCCCACCCAGGGGGTCTTCATCGCCATCGGCCACCAGCCCAACACCGAGCTCTTCAGCGGCCAGCTCGCGATGAATGAGGTGGGCTATTTGCGGGTGCAGGAGCCGTCGAGCTACACCAACGTGCCGGGCGTCTTCGCCTGCGGCGACGCCATGGACCCCACTTACCGCCAGGCGGTGACCGCCGCCGGCAGCGGCTGCAAGGCGGCGATCGACGCCGAGCGCTGGCTCGAGGCGGAGCACGGATGAGCGTCCGCAAGCCCGCGACCCTCGGCGCCCTCAAGGCGAGCGGCTACCGGCCGCGTTCGGTCAAGCAGGAACTTCGCGACGGCGTGCGGGAACGCCTGAAGGCGGGCCGGCCGCTGTTTTCGGGCATCCTCGGCTACGACCGCACGGTGGTCCCCGGCGTGGTGAACGCCCTGCTCGCCGGCCACGACTTCATCCTCCTCGGCCTGCGCGGCCAGGCAAAGACGCGCATCCTGCGCGGCCTGGTCGAGCTGCTGGATGCCGAGGTGCCCGTGCTGCCGGGCTGCGAGCTCAACGACGATCCGCTCGCCCCGCTCTCGGTCGCCGGCCAGCGCCTCGTCGCGCAGGGCGGCGACGACACGCCCATCGACTGGCTCCCCCGCGAGGCCCGCTACAACGAGAAGCTGGCGACCCCGGACGTCTCGATCGCCGACCTGCTGGGCGACATCGACCCGATCAAGGCGGCGACCCGCCGGCTGACCTTCGCCGATCCCGAGGTGATCCACTTCGGCATCGTGCCGCGGACCAACCGCGGCATCTTCGCCATCAACGAGCTGCCCGACCTCGCGCCGCGCATCCAGGTGGGCCTATTCAACATCCTCGAAGAGCGCGACTTGCAGATCCGCGGCTTTCCGGTGCGCATCCCCCTTGACCTGCTGATGGTGTTCTCCGCCAACCCCGAGGACTACACCCACCGCGGCTCGATCATCACGCCGCTCAAGGACCGCATTGCCTCGCAGATCCTCACTCACTACCCGCCGGACGTGGCGACCGCCGCCGAGATCAGCCGCCAGGAGGCCTGGACGGAGCGCCAGGAGGGCGGCATCGTGATCCCGGAGACGGTGCGCGAGCTGATCGAGGAGGTGAGCTTCGTCGCCCGCGAGAGCGACATGGTCGACCAGAGCTCCGGGGTCTCGGCCCGGGTCTCGATCTCCGCCTTGGAGCTCCTGGCCTCGAACCTCGAGCGGCGGGGCCTCGCGACCGGCGAGAAGGCCATCTACCCCCGCCTCGCCGACCTCCAGATGCTGCTGCCGGCGATCACCGGCAAGGTCGAGATGGTCTACGAGGGCGAGCAGCAGGGCGCCGAGGTGGTGGCCCGGCGGTTGATCGGCCAGGCCTGCAAGAAGGTCTTCGAGGCGCAGTTCCCGGCCGTGGGCAAGGAGGCCGGCACCGGCGGCGAGGACGACCACGGCCCCTACACGGCAATCCTCCAGTGGTTCGCCGCCGGCAACAGCGTCACGGTCTCCGACGAGACGCCCTTCGCCGAGCACGAGAAGGAGCTCGGCCGCGTCCCCGGCCTCCTCGACCTGGTGCGCAGCCGGGCCGCCTCGCGGCAAGAGCGGGCGCTGTGGGCCGAGCTGGTGCTCGAAGGGTTGCACCAGAGCCTGAAGCTTACCCGTCAAGACCTCGACAGCCAGATCAGCTTCAAAGAGATGGTGAAGTTCCAGCTGCTCAAGCGGCCGACGCCGGGCCGCGGGCGGCGGGACGTCAACTGACGACCGCGCGGCCATGCGGCACCGCTACGCCCACCTCGACCCGGAGCTCGTGCGGGCGATCCTCGCCGGCCTCGACCTGCTGCGCCTGTTCAACCAGCTGCTGCTGGCCGCCGGCGGCGACGCCGAGGAGGCGATGGACTGGATGCGCCACCTGCAGCGGGAGGGCTACATCGACCCGTCGGTGGACCTCGAGGCCTTCTTCGACAGCCTCGAGCAGCAGCAGCTGATCGCCCGCGACGGCCAGGGCGGCGTGCAGCTGACGGCCGGCGGCGAGCGGCAGATCCGCCAATCGGCCTTCGAGGAGCTCTTTGGCAGCCTCGAGCGCGCCGGCCCGGGCTACCACCCGATCCGCGCTCCCGGCGACGGCGTCGAGCGGTTGCCGGAGACGCGGCCCTACGAGTTCGGGGACGACCTCGACCACCTCAACAGCGCGCAGACGCTACGCAACCTGATGCGGCGCACCCAGGGCGGCCTCGAAGGCCTGGCCGAGGAAGACCTCGAGATCCACGAGACCGAGCACCTGACCTCGTGCGCCACGGTGGTGGCGATCGACATCAGCCACTCGATGGTCCTTTACGGCGAGGACCGCATCACGCCGGCGAAGAAGGTGGCCCTCGCCCTCACCGAGCTGATCACCCGCAAGTACCCCAAAGACCACCTCTCGGTGCTGCTCTTCGGCGACCGCGCCGAACAGGTCCCCCTGACCGACCTGCCCTACGTCCAGGCGGGCCCGTTCCACACCAACACCCGCGAGGCCCTGCAGCTCGCCCGCGGCCTGTTGTCACGCCAGAAGCAGCCCAACAAGCAGATCTTCCTGATCACCGACGGCAAGCCTTCGGCGATCAACGAGGGCGGGCGGATCTACAAGAACCCCTTCGGCCTCGACCTCAAGATCGTCAACCTGACGCTCGAGGAAGCCGACCTCTGCCGCCGCCAGCGGGTCGTCATCAGCACCTTCATGCTGGCGACCGACAACCTGCTGACCGACTTCGTCGAGAAGCTCACCCGCGTCAACCGCGGCCGGGCCTACTATGCCTCGCCCTACAACTTGGGCGAGTTCATCCTCACCGACTACATCAAGAACCGCCGCCGGCGGGTCCGTTAGCCCGCCCTGCTCGGCCGGCCTCAGGGCAGCTCGCCGCCCACCACCCGCTTCATCAGCGTGCCGGCTGCCAGCTGGCTGCCCGGCTCGACCTCGTTGAGGATCGCGACTGTCGCGGCATCGACCGTCGACGGGTAGCGGCGGTTGAACTCCTCGAAGCTCATCGCGCCCTTGAGCTCCAGCACGTCGATCCGCCGCGGGCTGACGTTGAAGTAGCGCGGGTCGGTGAGCGGCTCGAAGCTCGCCAGCGCCGCCTGGACGGCGCGCTGGTAGGTCGCCCACTGCCCCGAGGCGGTCATCCCGCGCAGGGCAAAGACGCTGCTGCGATGGTTGAAGAAGCCGACGATGCCGGTCAGGTCCTGGACCTGGCCGTCAGCCGTCGGCACGGTGCGGAACTCGAAGAAGTTCTGCCGCCAGGGGTTGCCGCGGGTAACCGTCTGGCGGTTGAAGAAGGCCGCCGAGGCCTGCTCGGGCGACGGCTCGCTCGCCACCGTCAGCGCCACCACGGCGTCCTGGTTCGGGCTCACCGCCCCCACCAGCTGCTTCTGGTTCTCGGTCTTCCAGCCCTCGGGGAAGCTCAGCCGGAAGGCCATGCCCGGGTGGTAGAAGACGTTGCCGCGGAAATAGCCCTCGCGGGGGTCGCTGCCGAAGGTCATGCCGGAAAGGTGGCGGATGTAGCGCGCCTCCTCGACGGCACCTTCGCGCGCCTCGGCAGGCAGACCGGCGATCGCCCGCGACAGCCGCTCCACCCGGTCCTCCGGGCTGGGGTGGGTCGCGAGCCAGTTGGGGATGCGCCCCGCGCCGGCGGCCGCCGACACCCGGCCCAGGGTGCGGAACACGTTCGGCATCTCGTCGGGGTCGTAACCGCCGCGGACGAGGTAGCGCAGGCCAAGGTCGTCCGCCTGCCGCTCGTCGTCGCGGCCGAACTTGAGGAACATCAGGCCGAGACCGGTCTGCGCCAGGCCACCGTACCGGCGGGTGTCCTCCGGACCGCTCGCCACCGCCGCCACCACCAGGCCGAGGGTCGCGAGCTGCGCCTTCGACATCTGCTCCACCGAGTGGCGGGCCGTGACGTGGCCGATCTCGTGGCCGAGGACGCCCACTAGCTCGGCCTCCGAGCCGAGGTGGGCGAGGATGCCGCGGGTGACGTAGACGAAGCCGCCGGGCAGGGCGAAGGCGTTGACCACCGGGTCATCGACGACGCGGAACTGCCACGGCAGGTTCGGTCGCTCGGAGGCCGCTGCCAGCTTGAGGCCCAGCTCGCTCACGTAGCGTTGGACCTCCTGGTCGCCGTAGAGGCCGAGCTGAGCGACGATCTCGCGGTCCGCCTGCCGCCCCATCTCGATCTCCTGGGCCTCGGAGACCAGGGCGAGCTGCTGCTTGCCGGTGGCCGGGTTGGTCGAGCAGGATGCGCCGCCGAGGCCCAGCACGGCGAGGCTCAGGATCACGGCTGCGCGGAACGAGGTTGCACGGGACGAAGTCGTAAGGGCGCGCAGGGTCAGCATCGAGGTTCCTCCGGTTGCACCGAGGTTACGGCTCTGCCACGCTGCAGCGGTGGCCAGCCCGCGAATTCTCCCCGATCGCCTCGCCGGCGTCGAGCCGAGCCCTCCAGGCGCGCAACCTGGCAGCGCTGCCGGCCGTAGAACCGCCAGGCGCGGATCTGGCGCCGTTGCTGACCCCGAAACGGACCCACCAACCACAAGAGAACCACGGAGGCCCCATGCGTAGGCTCCTGATCGCACTCGGACTCAGCCTGACCCTGGCCACTCCTGGCTTCGCCGTCGTCGTCCGCACCCAGGACCAGACGGTACCGCTCGCCGACACCCAGGTCGTGGAGGTACGGCTGGGAGTGGGCAATCTCAAGATCGTCGGCAGCTCCGGCACCGACATCAAGGTCCACCTCGACCTGCGGTGCAAGAGCGCCGAGGACAAGGACTGCAAGAAGGCCGCGGAGAACGTCGGGTTGACCACCAAGCGCAACGGCCTGCGGCAGGTGATCGGGATCGACGGCTATCCCAAGCTGCGTGACTTGGCGCTGTCGACCGACCTCACCCTCGAAGTGCCCCGCCAGGCCCGTCTCAACGCCCACACCGGCGTCGGCGACGTGCATGTCGAAGGCAGCGAGAGCGACCTCGAGATCGATGTCGGCGTCGGTGACGTGAGCCTCCACCTCGTCGCCGCCAAGCTGCGCTCGGTCGAGCTCGACACCGGGGTCGGCAACGTCGGTCTCACCCTCAACGGCCAGCGGATCGAGGGTTCGGGCCTGGTTGGCAAGGGCCTCGACTGGAAGCAGGGCACCGGCAGCGCGCTCGTCGAGGTCGATACTGGCGTCGGCGACGTCGAGGTGATCCTCGACTGAGATGGAGGCAGGTCGAACACAGAGGCGGCAAGGCGCTGCGGTAATGCGCGGAGGACTGCGCCCCGCGGCGCCCTTGGCCCACGTCGTCCTCGTCCATCCCGAGATCCACTGGAACACCGGCAACGCCGGCCGCACCTGCCTCGCAACCGGCGCCCAGCTGCATCTCGTCGAGCCCCTGGGGTTCTCCCTCGCCGAGCGCGAGGTGCGGCGGGCCGGCCTCGACTACTGGCCACGGGTGGCGCCTCGCCTGTGGAGCTCCTGGGAGGACCTCGAGGCCGCGTTGCCGGAGCTCGGCGAGCCCTTCCTCTTCTCCGCCGACGGCGAGCGCAGCTACTGGGACGTCGGCTACCCGGCCTGCCCGGTCCTCCTCTTCGGCAGTGAGAGCACCGGGCTTCCCGCTGCGCTGCGCCAACGCCACGCCGAGCGCTTGCTGTACATCCCCATGCAGGACCGCGAGGTCCGCTCGCTCAACCTCTCGACCAGCGTGGCCCTCGCCCTCTACGAAGTGCAGCGCCAGCAGCGCTTCAGATAGGGGTCTCGTCCCCGAGCTCGCGGGCCAGAGCAGCGAGCTGGCGGTCCTCGCGGCGGCTGTAGAGCTCGAGGGCCACGAGGACGCCGAGGAAGGCCAGCAAGACCACCGCGAGGAGAGACCAATAGAACGTGCCGCCGGCGACGAACGGCGCCCCCACTCGAGCCCAGCCCCAGCCGCCGAGGAGGAGGGCCTCGGCGGCCAGGAGGCCGAAGCCGAAGTGGACGCTGCGCCGCCGCCGCCGGCAGCGCTCGCGGCTGAGGCGCAAGAAGTCCGCCGCCGTCTCCCCCGCTGCCGACCACACGCCGCGACGGTTCCACCAGGTGAAGGCGAGGGCCGAGCCCACCAGGAGGACGAAGCCCGCCAAGAGCAGGACGTCGACACCACGACCGCTGCTGCGAGCGAGGTCCAGCAGCCAGGCAGTGCCGGCGAGGGCAAAGAGCACCTCGACGACGGCAGCCAGCCGCAAGCCGAGGCTGCGGCGGTGGGCCCGGCGGCGCAAGGCCACGAAGTCGAGCGCCGGCGCCGGCGGCTCGGCCACCCACAGCTCGCGAAGCGTTGCGAGGTCGAGGTCCACGCCGCCCTCATCCTCCTCGACCGCGCCCACGGCAGCGTGGTGGATTGGTTCGTCGTTCATCCCGTCCTCCTCGGCTCCCCGAGCCGATCGCGCAGGGCCTGGCGAGCCCGGCTGAGGCGCACCGCCACGTTGCCCTCGGAGATCCCCAACACCTCGCTGATCTCCCGCCCCGACATCCCTTCGAGGGCCAGGGTGAGCGGCTGGCGGAGCGCGAGCGGCAGCTCCCCCACCGCGACGCGCAGCTGCTCTCGCCGTTGGCGGCTCGCGACCACGGTTTCCGGCGATGGCCGGGGGTCGGGGGCCTCCGCGACCGCGGCGAGGTCTGTGGCGCGGCGGCGGCGCGCCAGGGTCGACAACGCGCGGTTGTGCGCGATGCGGAAGGCGAAGGTGCGCTCGGAGCACTCGCCGCGGAAGCGCGGCAGCGCCTGCCAGAGAGCGAGGCAGACGTCCTGGAAGAGGTCTTCTGCTGCCGCGGCCTCGACCACGTAGGTTGCCACCACCCGCCGCAGCGCCGCACCCTCGCGTGCGAGCAGGCGGGCGAGGCGCGCCTCGTAGACCGCCGGCGGCCCGGCGGCTCGCTCGCCAGCCCCAGCTTCGGCAGCAGTCTCGGCCCCACTCTCGGCTAGGCGCTCGGCCAAGCCTTCGGCCACCTCCAGCTCGCGCACCGGACGGCCCTCCTCCTCGCTCACGCGGCGCCGAGGATCCTCTCATGCTGGAAGAGGCGCGCCGTCGCCAGCAGCACGGCCACCGTTGCGAGCAGAGTCAGCGCGGCGAGGATGAGTGCTGGTACCAACACGCCCCGGCCACGCAGGACCTCGGCGCTCAGCACCTGCTGGCCCACCAGGGGCACCCAGCCCAGCCAGGCCGGCGGCTCGCGGCCCGCAAAGCTGAGCGCGAAGCCGGGCAGCAAGGGCACGAAGAGGAGCAGCGAGAGGTAGGTCTGCGCTTCCTTGAAGTTGTGCGAGAAGAGGGCAACCCACATCTGGAGCGCCGGAGCGAGAAGGGCCAGGGGCAGCAGGAGAAGGGCGAAGGCCAGGAGCTCGCGCGGCCCGAAGGGCAGGTGATAGCCCAGGTCTTGCAGCCGCTCGGCGGTCAGCACCTGGCGGGTGACCAGCACGGTGAGCGCCACCCCGAGGAGAGAGAGCACGGCGGCTGCCGCCCACTTGCCCACGGCGAGGGCCAGCGGATCGAGCGGTTGGCTCAGCAGCGGTTCCAGAGAGCCTCGCTCGCGCTCGCCCGCCGTGCTGTCGATGGCGGCGTTCATCGAGGCCACGAAGGCAGCCATGAGGAGAAACACTGGCAAGGCGGCCAGGGCCACCGCCGCCCGTGCCGCCGGCGTGGCGAAGTCCCGCTCCGCGATCTCCAGAGGGCTCGCGATGCTCGGGCTCACACCGCGCAGCAGCAGCCGATCACTCCCCACCCGCGCCGCATAACCGGCGAGCAGGCGGCGCAGGCGCTCGGCGGCGGCGCGGCTGTCGCGGCGGGCGGAGTCGAAAAGCACCTCGACCCGGGCCGGCCGGGAGGCGGCAAAGCGTTCGCCGAAGCCGCCAGCAAGGCGGAGGGCAACGGCCACCTCGCCACGGCGCACCGCGGCCTCGAGGTCCGTGGCGCCGGGACGGGCCTCCACCTGCCGCTCGGTAAGGAACTGCGCCAAGGCCGGCGCCCGCTCGAGGCCGTCAGCGGCCAGCGCAAGCGGAGCATCCTCCTTCGCCGTGCCTTCGGCGGCGAGGAGGGCCGCCGCCAGGACCAGGGGGCCGAAGAGTGAGAAGACCCCGGCCGCCAGCAGCGAGCGGCGGTCTCGCGAGGTGTCGAGGAGCTCCTTGCAGAAGACGGCGCGGGCCTGCACGAGGTTCATGGCTCCTCCTTGCCCACCAGGGCGACGAAAGCTTCTTCGAGGTCTTGGCTTCCCGTCCGCGCCAGCAGCTCGGCGGGGCTTCCCGAGGCCACCAACCGCCCGCGGGCGAGCACGTGGATGGTGTCGCAGAGCTCGGCGACCTCGCGCATCTGGTGGCTCGACAGCAGCACGCCGCAGCCGGCTGCAGCCAGCGCGCGCACCACGGCCCGCACGGCGCGAGCGCTCGATACATCGAGGCCGTTGGTGGGCTCGTCGAGCAGCAAGAAGCGCGGCCGGTGCACCAGGGTGCGGGCGAGGGCCACCTTGCGGCGCTCGCCGAGCGAGAAGCCCCGCGTCGGGCGGTCGGCGAGCGGCGCCAGCCCGAGGGCGGTGATCTGCCCCTCGACGGCGGCCTCCAGCCTGGCCCCCGAAAGACCGTGCAGCCGGCCCGCGTAGCGCAGGTGCTCGCGGGGCGTGAGCCGCGGGTAGAGGCCGGCGTTGTCGCTCAGCACCCCCAGCTGGCCCTGCGCCACCAGGCGCTGGTGCCCGAGGTCCAGCCCACCCACGCTGACGGTGCCGGCATCCGGTCGCAGCAGGCCGGCGAGCAGGCGGAGGGTGGTCGTCTTGCCGGCGCCGTTTTCCCCCAGGAGGCCCGTGATTTGGCCCGCCGGAGCGCTGAAGGAGACGTCCGCCACGGCCGCCTTACCGTCGAAGCTCTTGCTGAGCTCGCGGGCTTCGATCTTCGCCGTCGGCTGGCTCATGGCGTTCCTCCCAGCCCGAGCACGAACGGCGGGCGCTGGACCTGGGCCACGCAGCCGAGGTCGAAGCCCGCGAGGCTCCCATGGTCGAGGAAATGGGCGATCAGCTCCGGCACGCAGCCGGAGAACGAGGTGTTGTGAGCTGCGCCGGGGACGACCACCAGGGCCGGCGACCGGAAGTGACGGGCCATCACCTCGCCCCAGCGTGGAGGCGTCACCGGGTCGAGGGCGCCGGAGAGGATCAGGGCCGGGGCCGACGACGGTGCCGCGGTAGGGAGATCAGACGAGAGGCGGCCGGCGGGCCACTCCTCGCACCAGCGCTGCCACTCGTGCAGCTCGGCAGTGCCGAGGAAGGTCGAAGCCGCCGCCGCTTCAGCCGCCTGCGGGTCGAGCCGCGACACATCCTCGGCGCAGACTACAGAGAGGGTGAGCCCCAACGCCATGGTGTCGACCGAGGAAGTGAGCCCCTCGCCGTAGAGGGCGACGAAAGGACCGAAGTTGCCCGCCTCTGCGGCGCTGACCACCCACGGGATCAGGCTCTGGTAGAAGGGCGAATAGAGGAAGAGCCGCAGACCCGAGGCGAAAGCCTGCCGGGTGACGGTGATCTCGCTCGGTGCGCCAGTCCGCGGGTGGCGAACCTCGGCCGTCGCCGGGCTAGCGGCGAGGCGGGCGAGCAAGCGCTCCAAGCTCGAGCCGAGGCCGGGGTAGCGCTCGGCGCAGGCAGGCTTCGCCGCGCAGTCGGCCAGCAGGCGGTCCAGGGCGCTCTGGGCGTCCACGGCGGTCGCCGCTGGGAACTCCAGCTCGAAGGGAGCCGCACCGTCGAGCACCAACCGCCCGAGGTGGTCGGGGTAGCGCAAGGCGTAGACCAGCGCCGCGCGGGTACCGAACGAGCCACCCCAGAGGTCGATCCGGGGATAGCCGAGAGCGGCCCGCAGCTCGTCGAGGTCCGCCATCTGGCTCTCCGAGGTGTAGAGCCGCGGCTCGGCGTCGAGGCCTCTCAGGCAGGCACCGACATCGAGAGCGAGGCTCCCCCCAGGGCCGAAGGCCGCCAGCTCGTCCCCCTCGCCGGCGCAGTCGAGGGGATGAGAGTCCCCGCTCCCCCGCAGGTCGACGAGCACCACGGCGCGCCGCTCACGCAGACGATCGAAGAAGCGCGCGACCAGGCGGGCGTAACTTCGGGCCCCCTGGCCCGGCCCCCCGGCGAGCAGGAAGAGAGGTGGCGCGACGGCCTCGCTGCGGCGCGCCGGCAGCACGGCGAAGGCGAGCGACAGCCGGCGCCCGGCGGCGCGCTGGCGGTCCTCCCAGACCTCGAAACGACCGCAGCGCACTTCCTCTGCCAGGCCGTCGAGATGGCAAGGAGCCAGCTGCGGTGGCGTTGCTCCCCGCGCCGCACCGGCCGGTGCAAGGAGCAAGCAAGAGAGAACGAAGACCTTCCTGGCAGCGCAGTGTCGCAGCCGCCGGCGAGCTGGGCCGGGCATCATCGGGAACTTCCTCCAGCGGCGAGCCACCATGGCCACCGCTTGCAGGAGGTAGTCCCGCCTCGGCTGCTTTCCTTACAGGGAAGGCAAGATGCCAGCAGCCTCAGGGCTCGCCCCAGCCCCCGCCACCGGGGGTCTCGAGGAGGAGGCGGTCGCCGGGGCCAACGCTGCGGCCGTCGATCGCCCGGAGCTCCTCGACCGTGCCGTCGGCGCGCAGCACGCGCTGGCGCCCCGGCTGGCCGGCTTCGCCGCCGGCAAGGCCGTAGCCGCCGCTCTGCCGGTGCTGGCTCAAGATCGAGAGGTCGCAGGGGGCGAGAAACTCGATCTCGCGCACCACGCCGTCGCCGCCCGGGAAGTGGCCGCGGCCACCCGAGCCGTGGCGGACGGCGAAGCGCCGTAGGCGCACCGGATAGCGCAGCTCGAGCACCTCGGGGTCGGTGATGCGGGTGTTGGTCATGTGGCTGTGCACCGCGGACTCGCCGGCGAAGCCCGGGCCGGCCCCGCAGCCGCCGGCAACCGTCTCGTAGTAGCCGAAGCTGGCGTTGCCGAAGAGGACGTTGTTCATCGTCCCCTGGCTGCCGGCGGCGAGCGCCAGCGCCTTGAGCAGCGTGTCCACCACGCGCTGGCTGGTCTCGACGTTGCCCCCGACGACGGCCGGCGCCAGGGCGGGCTCGGTCGCGAAGGGCGGATTGAGGAGGCCCGGCGGCACCCTGAGGTCGATGGGCGCCAGCAGACCCTCGTTGAGCGGCAGGGGCTCGCCGAGGAGCAGGCGGAGCACGTAGAGCACGGCGCTGCGGGTGACCGCCGGCGGCGCGTTGAGGTTCCCGGGATGGACGCCGCCCGTGCCGGCGAAGTCGATCGTCGCCCGGCTGCCCTCGATCTCGATGCGCACGGCGATCGGCGTGCCGTCGTCGAGGAGCTCGACGGCGCGGCGCTCGCCCGCGGGGAGCTTGGCGAGCGCGGCCGCCATCCTCTCCCCCGCCACCGCCGCTAGCGAGCGCATCGCGGCGAGCACGAGGTCGCGGCCGTGCTGCTCAGCGAGCGCAACGAGGGCCCGCTCGCCCTGGTGGTTGGCAGCGAGCTGCGCCGCCAGGTCGGCGAGGTTCTCGGCCACCGCCCGCGACGGGTACGGGGCCTCCCGCAGCAAGGCCTCGATCACCGGCCAGCTGGGCTCGCCGCCGCGGACGAGGAGGGTCGGCGGGATCACGACCCCTTCCTCGGCCAGGCAACGGGCCCCAGGCGGCATCGAGCCGGGGCGGGTGCCGCCGATCTCGGCGTGGTGGGCGCGGCTCGCGACGTAGCCGAGCCTTTCCCCGCTGCTGGCGAAGACCGGGGAGATCAGGGTCACGTCGGGCAGGTGGGAGCCACCGAAGGCGGGGTGGTTGGTGACCACCACGTCGCCAGCTTGGAGCGGCAGCGCTGCCACGACCTGCCGCACGCAGAGCCCCAGGGCCCCGAGGTGGACGGGGATGTGGGGGGCGTTGACCACCAGGTTGCCGGTCGGGTCGAGGAGCGCGCAGGAGAAATCCAGGCGTTCCTTGACGTTGACCGAGAGGGCCGTGCGCCGCAGCAGCTCCCCCATCTCGCGGGCCAGGGCCCCGAACCGGTTGGTGAAGAGCTCGCGCTGGATCGGATCGACGAGCGGGAGCATCGGCGGGATCATAGCCCGCGGACCGCGACCCCGCTGTCCTGGCGAACGCCGAGGAAGCGCACCACCTCGTCCACCACCGCCGGCTCGCGGAGGATGCGACGATGCCCGAGACCGCGCGTCGCCAGCAGCCGAGCGCGGGGCCAATGGGCGGCGTAGGTGCGGCCGTGACTCACCGGCACCTCGCGATCGTCCTCGTCGTGCACGACGAGCAAGGCCTGGCGCAGGCCCGGAGCCAGCACGTGCGGCCGGACTTCTTTCCACGGCGTCCCGAAGCGGCGCTCGATCGACTGCTGCATGGCGTCGAGCAGGGGCCGCGGCAGCCGCAACCAACCGCCGAAGACCTCGATGAAATGGTCGAAGTCCTCCGACGGCGCCACGAACACCAGTCGTTCGACGGCCAGTGGCTCGCGCAGCGCGACCGTGGTGCCGGCGGCACCAAACGAGTGCGCCACCACCGCATGCACCCCGCCCAAGGCACAGACCGCCCCCGCCACCCCGGCTGCGAAGGCGAAGAGGTTGCTCGACCTGCCCGGGCTCTCGCCGTGCCCCGGCATGTCGAGGGCGACCGGCTGCCAGCCGTGGGCGGCGAGGGCGATGGCCAGGGCACCGAGCTGCGAGCCCCTGCCGTCCCAGCCATGGACCAGGAGCACCGGCTGGCCATCGCGCTCTCCCCAGCGCCACGCCGCAAGCTCGCCCTCGGCAGTGCTCACCCGGAACGGCTCGGCGCTTGCCATCCACTCCCGTTCCCGGGCCGGCACGGGGTGCCGCCGCGTGCTGACGAAGGCGCGGGCGGCGAGGCGGGCAGCGAGACCGGGCGAGATCGCGGCAACCCCGCGAATGAGCGCACCGACGACGGCCGCTCCCGGCGGCGCCGGCAGCCCTGAACCAGAGTCACTAGACCGACCGGTCGTGCGTTTTTCTGGAGCGGATGTGCTGGCGACAGCCATCGCGTTGTTCTCCTCAGACGCGCGAAGCGACCAGCAACGCCTCGAAGGCGTTGTTAGCGCGCAGCTCGGCATCGGTGGCACGCAACAGGCGCGCCGTGTGGTGGTAAGCGAGGATGATCGAGTCGAGCTGCCAGGCGAGCTGCTCGGGGTCGAGGTCGGAGCGGAAATGGCCTTCTTCGCTGGCGATGCGGGCAGCCTGGGCGAGCACCCCGAGCCAGTCACGCTGCGCGGAAACCAGCAGGTCGCGCACCGGGCCAGGGCGGTCGTCGAGCTCGGAGGCGGCAGCGATGAACAGGCAACCGCCAGGCAGATCGCTCGCCTTCGCCCAGCGGAACCAGTTGGTGTAGAGGGCCCGCACCCGCGGCTCGCCGCGCGGCTGACGCAGGGCCGGGGCGATCACCACCTCGACGAAGCGCTCTACCGCGCGCTGCATCACGGCGAGCTGCAGCTGCTCTTTGGACTCGAAGTGGGCGAAGAGGCCGCTCTTCGAGAGCCCAACCTGGCGCGCCAGCTCGCCGAAGCTGAGGCCCTCGAGGCCCACTCGGCTGGCCATTGCCAGGGCGGTGTCGAGGATCGACGACCGCGTGTCATCTCCCTTGCCCATGCGGAGAGAATAGCACGATCGATCGCTCTTCGTTGGCGGCCTTCGCCCCCCTACTCCTCCCGTCGTGCGAGGAGCAGAGCACCGCCAGACGTCACCTGCCCTTGCCAGCCGGGGGGTACGACCGTCGTCGCATGGCGTTCGAGCACAAGGGCGGGCCCTTCGAGCTGGGCGCCAGGAGCGAGGTCTGGGCGGAGGTAGGTCAGAGTGGACAGCCACGACGAACCGAAGTACACCGGCCGTGTGCCACAGGCGGCGGCCGGATGGGCTGCGGCGGGAGGGCCCGATGCCGGTCGCGGTGGCGGCTGGGACGACGCCACGACCCGCAGGGACTCGACCTCCACCGCTCGCGCCGGCGGTGGGTAGCCATAGAGCTCGCGGTAGGCGTCGGCGAAGGCAGCTTGGAGGTCCACACCGGGGCCCCAGTCGAGGCTCACCGTGGCGTCCTGGCCGGCGAGCCGCAGGAAGACGAGCCGGCGACGAACCTCCACGGACAGTCCACCGCCTTCGGCCTCGACCGCCGCCACCGCCGCGGCAGCCAGAGAGGTGAAGGCCTCGGCGAGGGGGCCGAGCACGTCCGGCAGGGGCTTCAGGACCTGGCGCTCCGCGAAACGCTCGATCACCGCCTGCCCCAAGCCCGCGGCCGACAACAGCCCGCAATCCGCCGGCACCAGCACGGCGCGCATCCCCAGGAGCTCGGCGACGGCGCAGGCGTGCTGCCCACCGGCGCCGCCGAAGCTCACCAGGGTCGCGTCGCGCGGATCGTAGCCACGGGCCACCGAGATCACCCGGATCGCCTCGGCCATCCGCTCGTCGGCGATCGCCAGAAGGCCGGCGAGGAGCCGTTCGCGGCCGACGCCCCCGGCCAGGCTACCCGCGACCTCGGCCTCCAACCGGGCCGACGCCGCCGCCGCGGCCGACGGGTCGAGGGGGATCTCGAAGCGTTCCGGGTCGAGGCGGCCGAGGAGGAGGTTGACGTCGGTCAGGGTCAGCGGGCCGCCGGCACCGTAGCAGGCCGGGCCAGGTCGCGCGCCGGCGCTCGCCGGCCCCACCTTGAGCTGGTGGCCGTCGTACCAGCAGAGCGACCCGCCGCCGGCCGCCACCGTTTCGATGGCCAGCGCCGGGGCCGCCAAGCGGACCCCCGCCACCTCGTGCTCGAAGACGTGGTCGTAATCGCCGTCGAACCGCGAGACGTCCGTCGAGGTGCCTCCCATGTCGAATGCGATCAGCCGCTCGCGGCCGGCGGCGAGGCCCGCCCGCGACGCTCCCACCACGCCCCCGGCCGGTCCAGAGAGCAGGCTGTCCTTGCCGCGGAAGCCAGCGGCACCCACCAGGCCACCGGCGCTGGTCATCACATGGAGCGCGCTGCCCCCCAGCTGAGCGGCGACGCGCTCGAGGTAGCCGCCGACGACCGGCGCCAGAGTGGCGTCGACCACCGCCGTCTGCGCCCGGGGCAGGAGCTTGACGAGCGGCGCGAGCTCGGCCGAGCAAGACACCGTGGCAAAGCCGAGCTGCCGCAAGAAGGCGGCCACAGCCTGCTCGTGTCCAGGGTTGCGGTAGCTGTGCAACAGGGCGACGGCGGCGGTCGAGATGCCACGGGCCAGCAGCTCGCGCGCCGGCCGCGCGAGCGCCGAGAGATCCAGGGGGGTGAGCACGCTGCCGTCCGCCGCCAGCCGCTCCTCCACCTCCACCACGGCCGCCGCCAGGGCCTCGGGCTTGCGCACGGCGAGAGCGAAGAGGTCTGGCCGCTGCTGGGTGCCGATCGCGAGCAGATCGGCGAAGCCGCGGGTGATGAAGAGGGCCGTCGGCGCGCCACGCCGTTCGAGGAGCGCATTGGTGCCGCGGGTCGTCGCCAGGCGGCAGCGCAAGGCCGGCAGGTCCGCTTCTCCGGCCGTGGCAGTCACCACCCGCGCCGCCAGGACGGGCGCCTCCTCCGGGCTCTGGAGCTCCACGGCATCGCCGCTCGCGAGGGGTCGCGGCAGTTCCCGCGCGAGCTCGACCCGGCCTTCGCCGTCGCTCGCGACCACCGTCGCCCGGGCCCCCCGCTGGGCCAGCGGCAAGAGGTCGAAACCGCGCAGGAAGCCGGCAGGCAGGGGGTACGAGAGCTCGAGCTCGAGGCGCCGGCCGGCCGCCACGAGCACCCGCGCGCGCAGCGCGCTCGACGACAGCACCTTGGCGCGGTGCAGCCGGCCATCGGGCGCGAGGGCGAGGCAGTCGGTGAAGGTGCCACCGGTATCGACCCAGATCTGCCAGATCCCCGTCCCGGCAGGCGCCGTCACGGGCCTGCTCAGGAGCCCACCTCCGCGAGCGCGCCGGCGAGGGCCTGGGTGCGCACATTGCTCGGGTCGAGGCCCTTCGCCCGCTTGAGCCAGCGGCGGGCCTTCGCCGGGCTGCCGGCTTGGAGCTCGAGGAGACCGAGCGCCGCTACGGGCTCGGCGGCCTGACGGTCGAGGGAGATCGCCCGCCGGTAGAGCCGGCGCGCGTCGGCGACCCGCCCGGCCTCCAGGTTCCAATCGCCCAACGACAGGAAGCTGAACGGATTGCGATTGGTGGCCCGGTCGGTGACGGCGAGCAGCTGCAGGGCCTCGTCCTCACGGCCGCGCAGGCGCAGCGCAGCGGCCAGGTTCTGGTAGGCGGAGAGGGTCTTGGGGTCCACTTCCAGGGCCTGCCGATAGGCCAGCTCCGCCCCGCCGAGGTCTCCGGAGCGGCGGCGTGCCACCCCCAGGTTGACCCAGCCGGAGGCCATCTCCGGGGCGATCCGCACCGCCTGCTCGCTCCACTCGCGCGCCTCCCGCACCTTGCCGTCGCGCAGCAGCTCGGCGCCACGGTTGGCGTAGTAGCGGGCCAGCGCCTCGCGGTCACTCAACGGGCGCAGCGACTGGTAGTCCCGCGGTGGGCCGACGGCGAAGTCGAGCAGGCGCATCTCCTTGCCACTGCCGAACCCCGCCGCCACGTGATCCGAGATCACCACCAGGTCTCCCTCCTTGTCGTAGAGGGGGCGGTCGTCGATGGCGACGAAATACGCCGGTAGGCCGAGCTCCCGCGCCAGGGCCACGAAGAGGTTGACGAAGCCAAGGCAGTTCGCCGAGCGCTTCTCCAGCACCTCATCGGCCGTACCGGTGAAGCGGTTCTCGTAGACCAGGGCGAGGCCGTCCGCCGCCGTCAGCCGCTGCAGCATGGTTTCCAGGCGATCGACGGGGCCGCCGACCTCGGGCACCTCGCGATGCACCCAGTCGCGCCCGGCTTCTCCGACCTCGAAAGGCACCACGAGGCTCGCCGGCTCGACGCCGCGGGCGAGCACCGCCGCCCGCAGCTCAGCGCGCCAGGACGAGCCGCTCGGCAGCGAAGCGCAGGAAATGAGGCCGCAGGCGAGAGCGAGAGAGCAGGCGGCGCGCGAGAGGTTGTGAGCTCGGACCACGCGCCGCCTCGCTGCCGGTCAACCGGCGAGGGGCGCCGGGGTCGGCGCCACCGGCCGCCGCAGGAGGAGCTTGCGGGCGGCAAACAGCACGAGCGTCGCAAACAGCACCGCGGCCAGAAAAGGCAGGGCGATCGCGACGACCGACATCAGCACCGAGCCGACCAGCTCCAGGGTGGAGACCACGAAGTTGCCGGCCCCCAGGGTGGTCGCCGTCGAGGCGCCGCGGGCCAGCGTCGTGACGCTCTGCACGGCAGCCGCGGCGCCACCGCCCGCGATGATGGCCAGTGACCACTTGAGCAGAGGGTTGATGTCGCCGACCGCCGAGGCCGTGATCACCACTCCGGCGACGACCGCCATGGGGGCGGCCATGGTGTCGAGGGCGTGATCGAGCCACGGCACGTAGTAGGCCAGCACCTCGACGACGGTGGCGACGGCAAAGACGATCAGCGCCGCCGTCGAACCGACCCAGTCGAAGCCACCCGAAAGCGCCAGATAGCCGGCGCGGGCGGCGACGTTCATCAACAGGAAGGGAACGAAGATCCGAAAGCCGCAGGCGGCGGCCAACCCCACTCCGAGACAGACGCTGAGCAAGGTCTCCATGGCGTGATTCTACCCCCGAGGTCGCGGTTCCGGAGCGCGCGGCAGGCGTGAGCGCACCCGTCCCAGCCAGCGCTGCGCTTCCGAGACGCCCATACGCGGCGCCAGGCCGAGATATGCCAGCGCGAAGAGGCCGACGACGAGCGGTCCGCTCAGCAGCGGCGCGAGCGGCGGCAGCAGCCACCACAGAGCGAGCGCGGGAAGCGTCGCGAGGAGGCCCACGGCGAGCATCCTCCCGGCCCGCCGCCAGGGCAGGCCGAAGCTCGGCAGGCGACGGTGCAGGGCCCGCCGTAGCAGGGCGAGCTCGAGCCAGGAGGCGAGACCCGAGGCCAAGGCGAGGCCGATGGCACCGAGGTGCGGCCCCGCCGTGGAGAGCGCGCCACCAGTATCGATCCTGCCGGCGAGGAGGTCACGGATCGCCAGGCGGTCGAGGAGGAGCATCAGGGGGATCGCCACCAGGGCGGCCACCACCACTCGCAAGACTGCGATGCGGGCCGGCGTCCGGGTGTCGTCGAGGGCGTAGAAGGTGTTCTGCAGCAGCCGCGACGAGGTGCTAGCGGGCAGGCCGAGAGAGTAGCCACCCAGCACCAGGTAGACCAGCCAGGACTCCTCGCGCCCAAACTCGCCGCTGCGATAGACCGCCCCCACCACCAGCAGGCCGAAGACGAGATAGCCGACCAGCGTCGGCATAGTGAGGAAGGCCGCCTGGGTCAGCCCGCCGCGCACCCGCTCGACGAGCCCGCTCTCGCCGGCGGCCCGCAAACGCGCGAGCTCCGGCAGCTCCGCCGCCGCCACCGACATCCCGAACAGGCTCACCGGCAGCATGTAGAGGTACTGCCCGGGCCCCAGCGCCGCGATCGCGCCCTGGACCAGGAAGGAGGCCAGGAAGAGGTCCAGGTAGCCGCCGAGCTGCACCACACCGCGGCCGGCCACCACCGGGCCGAAGGCGGCGAGGGCCTCGCGGGCACCGGGTGCCGCGAGCGACAGCGAGGGCCGCAGCCCGCCGAGCAGGCGGAGGGCCTGCGGCAGCTGGACGAGAAACTGCAGGATGCCGCCGACGAGCGCCCCCCAGCAGGCTGCCCGCAGGAGCTCCTCGGGGCCGGGAGGGCCGGCGAAGAAGCGGGCAAAGAGGCCGTAGGAGGCGCCGTAGAGCGCCGCGATGATCGCCGCGTTCCACGCCACCGGGGCGACGTAGGCGAGAAAGAAGCGCCGGTGGCTGTTGAGCACACCGAGGGCCCAGGCCGAGAGCACGATGAAGCCGGTCATGGGGAAGATCAGGCGCACCGCGGCGACCGCCTCGGCATAGCGGTCGACGGTGGCGGAGCCGCTCGCCACTCGCGCCGCGTCCTCGAGGAAGCCCGGCGTCAGCAGGGCGACGAGGGGCCGCGCGCACAGCACGCCGGCGGTCACCGCCACCAAGGCGGCAGCGGCAAGGAGACCGAGGATCCCGCCGGCGAAGCGCCGCGCGTCCTCCCGCCGGTCCGCCGCCACGAACCGTGAGTAGATCGGGATGAAGGCAGCGGACAGCGAGCCCTCGCCGAGGAGGTTCTGCAATACGTTGGGGGCCCGCAACGCCGTGCGGAGGACGTCCGAGAGGGCCGAAAGGCCGAAGAAGTGGCCGATCGCACGCTCGCGCAGGAAGCCGGCGATCCGGCTCAGCAGGATGCCGGCGGCGACGCGGCCAGCGTGGCTCGTACCGCTACCCGCGGGTCGCTCGGGAGGAGTGGAGGTCACGGGCTCTGCAGGGTGGCCGCGCCCGAAAGCGAGCGGGGCGGGCGCACCCTACCGTGGTTTTCGACGTTGCGGCAAGCCGGGCGCGCGGGACCGCCAGCCGACCCACCGCAGGCACCGGCCGGCAAGCGCCGAGACGCCACCGCCGCCCTGGATCGTAGGGGCGGAAGATCTTCCGCCCCTACGGCTCCCAGCACGACCTTCCCCCGAAGCGACCGGGCACGAGGAGCTTAGGTCAAACCCGGATCGGCCGGCGGCGGCGGTGGCGCCATCGGCGGCATCGCCATCGGCGGCGCTGGCGGCCGGCCCTGCTTGTGGAGCACCGCCACCCCGATCAGCCCGCCGATCATCCCGAAGATCGTGTAGACCACCAGCGAGACCGCGAGACCGAAAAGGATCGAGGCCGCCGTCACCCCACCGCTGCCCATGGTGGTGATCCAGGCCTCCACCTGCGGCGGCAGATCTGCCTTGTCGAGGGCCTCTTTCATCTTCTCGGCGTTGTTGAAGCCCGCTGCGGCCGAGATCAGCCGAATCGGGATCCCCACGATGGTCGTCGCGACCGCCCCGAAGAGGCCTGCCTGCAGGCCGAGCATCGCACCGTCGCCGTAGGGCGGTTGCGGCGCCGGCGGGGCGCCCTTGTAGTAGAGATAGACGGCGAGGAAACCGCCGCCCATCACCAGGGCGCAGCAGGCGCAGTTCAGGCAGCCGAGGATCGGGATCGCCGACGCCACGCCCGCCGCGGTGCCGCCGATCAAGGCGGCCTTCATCTTGGTCATCTCAGACTGGCTCATACTCTTCTCCCTCGATCGAAGGCTCGCCGGGGGCCGTCAGCTGCGCCAGGGCAGCCAACGCCAACAGCGAAACCGGGAAGGCGGCCACGAACCCGGTCGCAGAGCGGCTCGCGGCGGTGTTGAACGGCAGGACGACATCGACCAGCATCGGCAAGGCCGGCAGCAACAACCAGCGGGGCGCCTCCAGCAGGCGCCGGGCCGGGCGGGCCCACGTCGGCCACAGCAAGAGGCCGAGGGTGAAGCCAGCGTAGAGGCCCGTGCAGCGATGGCAGGCGGCCAGCGGGTGCCCCCAGGCGCTGAAGGAGCGCTCGGGGATCTGGTGGCACACGCGATGGAAGGCGTCGTAGAGGACGGCGCTCCAGCCCCAGCCGCGCGCGCCCGCGTAGGGAGCGGCGAACAGCATCGTCAGCCAGAGCAAGGCCCCTGCGACGAGCAGCCAGTAGGCACGGTCGCGGCGGATTCTCATACAGGGCTTCAGCCTGCGACGATGCTAGCAGCTGCGGCTGCCCGGGCCAACGGGGGCCACGCGCCGGCCGCGGCCAGCGGCCTCGCGCCCGCTAGGCTGTCTCCATCTCGGCCGGCGCTGCACTTAGTAGGGGTGGGCCACCAGCACCGCGCTGCGCGTGCCACCCGTGCCAGGACCGACGTCAGAAGGCGCGGAAGCGACCAACCAGGAGAGTCAAGATGAGTGAGCTGCCGTACAAGCTGTCCAAGGGCGAGCACAGGGTGATCATCGGCGCCGTCCGCGACAACCCCCTGCAGGAGCTCAAGGCGGCCATCGATCGCAACTACGTCCATGTGAAGTTCACCGAGACGCGGGGCGGCACCGAGCTCGGCTTCCGCCTCGACAACCAGCACTCCGACCTCTCGAAGGCAGACTTCGAAGGCGGCAAGGGCGAGATCCGTCTCGCCGGCAACCTCAAGCTCGACGGCGTACCGGTGCGCTGCGTGGCCGACATCGACCTCGGCAAGCTCGAAGGCTGGGGCCACCTGGAGATCCTCGAGGACGCCCCCAGCGCCGCCGCCGGCTAGCCGGGCTGCCGCCCGGCGCCCGCCTGCGGCACGAGCTTGACCTCGAAAAGGCGCGGCCAGAGCTTGCCGGTAAGGAGCAGCGTTCCCGTCTCGGGGCGGAAGGCGATGCCGTTGAGAACGTCCGCCGCCGCCCGCTCCTCGTCACTGAGCAGGCCGGCCGCGTCGATCACCGCGTCGACCCTCCCCGTCGCCGCGCTGATGCGCACGATGTGGTCGGTCTGCCAGACGTTGGCATAGATCTCCTCCCCTACACACTCGAGCTCGTTGAGCCGATCTACGGGCCGCCCGGCGAGCGTCACGGCGAGGCGGCGGCGCTCGGCGAGCGTCACCGGGTCGCGGAAGACCAGCGTGTCCCCCCCGTCGCTCGTCACCAGCGAGCTGCCGTCGTAGCAAAGGCCCCAGCCCTCACCGGGATAGGGCCGCTCGGCGAGAATCTTGAGGTGCTCGGCGTCCCATTCGAGGAGCTTCTTCTCCTGCCAGGTGAGCTGGAGAAGGCGCTCGCCGACCCGAGCCAGGCCCTCGCCGAAGAGGTGCGCCGGAAGCGCCGCCTCGGCCTCCACCCCACCGGAGGAGAGCCTGACGCGCCGCAGCCGCGAGCTGCCGTAGAGACCTGTGCTCTCCCAGAGCTCGCCGCGGCTCCACTCGAGGCCCTGGGTGAAGGCCTGGGGGTCGTGAGGATAGCTCGCCACTACCTCGACACGCAGCCGTGCGACGGTGTCGGCCGGCTGCGGCGCCGGCACGCCCGCCGGGCTGGCCTGGGGCTCGCGCGCGCAGGCGAGGCCGAAGGTCGGGGCCAGGGCCAGGGCCAGGGCGAGCAAGGTCGCGGCTCTCACGGCGCCGCGCCGTTCGCTGCACCCGCAGCGAGGGAACAGCCGTCCCCGTCGGCGTGAGAGAGCCAGGGAGCACCGCCGATCGGGCTGCCCGGTGGTGCCGCGAGCGGCTTCGGCAGGCCGGGGTCCGTGGGCAGCGGACGGGCGAGGAAGCGGTCGATCTCGCGGGCCAGGAAGGCCCGATGGCTCTGCGACGGCCCGACGGGTGCGCTGCGCATGCGTTCGGCGAGCCGCCCCAAGGCACCTTCCACCCGCGACCGCACTCCCGGCGTCGGCGCCAGCCGCGCGAGCTCGCTCAGCTTGCCCACCAGGGCCGCCTGCACGGCGTGGCGGATCTCGCGGCGGCGGGGCTTCTCGCTGGGCTCGGCGAAAACAGTGGTGAGGGCCTCCTGGATCACCTCGTCGAGCTCTGGCAGCTGCTCATCACGGCGGTGCTGGTCGACCAGCCGGGCCGCCCGCGCGGGCTCGAAGAGGGCGTCGAGGGTGAGGTCCGCGGCGGTGACGGCCGCCCCCAGAGCGTCGAACGTCGGCGGCGTGGCGGTCGCCATCTGCTCGACGCTGCGTTCGTACTCGGATGGCCTGGGTGGCAGCACCCCGAGGAGGTCTTCCGGCAGGTCGAGGAAGGCGGGATCGAGCGTGCGCAGCAGCATCGCCAGGGCGCGCCGCTGCCACTCGGCCGCCACCGGATGCGCCGGCGGCTGGCCGTCACCGGGAAAGGCGTAGCGGTAGTCGACGCCGGCTACCAGCTTGGACGCCGCCTCCAGCTGGTAGCGGTGGTAGAGGTAGAGAGGAACGAGGACCTCTTCCAGCTCGGCGAGCGGCCGGCCGGCACCCAGGTTGTGGGCCCCGAAGTGCGCGAGGGCCACCTCACGCACCGCCATCACCTGCTCCAGGGTAGCCACTGGGTCTGGACCGTCGTCCCAGAGGTGCGCGAGGGGGTGGGCCGAGCCAAGGGGCCGCGCGTCCGCGTCGGTGAGGAAGAGCAGACCGCGATCGAGCCCGTCCCGCACGACCGCCGCGAGCTCTGCCGCCTCGTCGGCCCCCGGGCTGAACTCGCTGTAGGCATAACGCACGGCCTGCACGTCCCACTCCCCCACTCCTACCCCGTAGGCTTCGTCACAGCGCAGCTTGCCGTCGCTCCCGACGGTGATCCGCGGCGGCGGGTAGTCCATCACCGAGGCGCGGTCCCCATAGGTGCTCGCCGCGTAGTTGTGCGAGAAACCGAGGGCGTGGCCCACCTCGTGGGCCGCCAGCTGCCGGAGGCGCCAAAGCGCCAGCGCCTGCGGATCGCAAGCACCACCCTTGCCCGTGCCCTCGGCGTCGAAGAGGGCCTCGAAGATCAGCCGGTCCTGGCGCACCCGCAGCGAGCCCAGCGAGACGTGGCCCTTGAGCATCTCGCCGCTACGCGGGTCGATGATGCCGCCGCCGTAGGACCAGCCGCGGGTCGAGCGATGGACCCACTGGACGACGTTGTAGCGCAGATCGAGCGGATGCGCTCCCGCGGGCAGCACCTCCACCCGGAAGCCGTCCGGGAAGCCGGCAGCCGCGAACGCCTTCGACCACCACGAGGCCCCTTCGACGAGGGCGCTGCGGATGGGCTCGGGAGCGGCACGGTCGACGTAGAAGACGATCGGCTGGATCGCTGGCGAGCTCGCCGCCGCGGGGTCCCGCTTCTGCAAGCGATGGCGGACGATCCAACGCTTGGCGAGGGGATCGGCGATCGGCGCCGCGTAGTCGAGGAACTGGATCGAGTACGAGCCGGCACGGGGGTCGAAAGCACGCGGCTCGTAGCCGGCCTCGGGCAACCGCACGAAGGAGTGGTGGGCCACCAGGCTGACGGCCTCCGGGGCGGGCGCCGTGTCGCGCACCAGCGGCCCCGGCTCGCTGCTGCTGAACGTCAGCAGCGCCTCGAGCTCGACGTTCTGCGGAAAGACCAGGCAATTGTCGAGGTCGAGGGCGCTGCGCGCCACGTCCAGGCTGAAGTTGCCCTGGCCGGTCTGCTTGAGGGTTTGCACGACGCCATGCGCATCGCGCAGCAGGAAAGGAGTGAAGTCGACGACCGCGCGGCCGTCGGCATCGAGGGCGGCGAGCTCACCGGCCCAGAGCACCGAGGTGGCGAACGAGTCGTGCACCGCCTTCTTCTCCGCGGCATCGGCGGAAAGCGCCCGGAACTGCAGGTTCTGCTGCTCGACGAGCAGCCGGCCGCCGAGGCGGCGAAGGGTGACGATGCGGCCGCCCCCGAGCTGGCCGCGGTCGATGCCGATCGGGTTCGAGCCGATGCCGGTGAGCACGCCCTCGTAGTAGAGGAAGGTGCCGACCTCGCCCCGCTCGCCGGCGGCCGGCACCTCCAGCCAGAGCTTGCCGCGCCGGGGGTCCTTGTAGAAGCGCAGCAAGCCCTCCGTGGCCTTGAGGCCGCGCAGCTTCTCCGCCACCGTCGGCAGCTCCATCTCCTTGCCGCCCGGCGGCTGCGCCGTCACGCTCACGCCGCTTAGCAGCAGCGCCAGGGCACCACAGCCGATCCATCGCATCGTCCCCATCCGTCATGTTCCTCTCTGCCGTTAGAGCCCGCGGCCTGCTCCGTCCTACTCTTGTAGGCGGTCTCGCGGCATGCTACCCCAGCGGCGGCCTCGACGGCCGAGGACCACGGTCGATGCCACAGCGAGGACGACGGTCCGTCCCTGGAACCCAGCCAGGGGCTTCCATCCAGGGTGCCCGGAGGCATGGTTGACGTTGTGGGTAGGATCGGGCATCCTGGCCTGGCGCCCTGTCGCAGCAGGGCAGGTCAGGCGACGGAACGCGGGCGGCAGGCACCGCCGAGCGAGGCTCCCATGAACCACTACCCACTCTTGTTTGGATACCGAGACCTCGTCGCCGGCAACGGCTTCGTGGCAGGCGTCGAGATGGACGGCCGCGCGCTCTTGGTCGACGAAGACGAAGGCAGCTGGTTTTGTGGCGTGAACCCAGGCGGTCTGGCTGCCGGTGGCACCGATCATGGAAGCGCCGCGCTCGCTTTCCGACACAGCTATCGCTCGGTCCTCTTCGACCTGGCGGCAGAGGCTGCGACGTTCGAGGACTTCCGCCAAGCGGTAGAGGCCTTCTTCGCCGAAACCAACGAACCCACGCGGGAGGAATGGGAGGAGGCGGTGTTGGCTGTCCGCGACGAGCAGGTCGACTTGACGTGGCTGATCAAGAGGCCGGCTGATCTCCCCCGTAGCGCTAAGGTGACCAACGTCGGCGAGCAACCGGTCTCGAGCTTCAACCGCCTCGACGAGGAGGCACTCGCAGATCGCCGCCGGGTCGCCTAGGAAGGGAGCTCTTCCGCGATGGGTTCCTTTGGCCTGGTACGGCACTCCCTGGTTTTCAGAATGCTGGATCTCTGCGCTCCTGGCTGGAGCTACAAGACAAGCAGGCACAACATCTGCGTTCGGTTCAAGGGACGCAGCTTTACTTCCTTGCCGTCCGGTGAGCGCGGTGCCAAGGACCCGGAGGTCCAGCTCGGCAAGATCAAGCCGATGATCCGCCAGCTCGAGATCTCGCTCGACTGCGCCGAAAGGGAAATCCCGGCCCAGCGGTAGATGCCGGCGCCGCTGCCTGCGTCGGCGATCCTTGGCCCTCAGCCGCTGCCTCGTATGACGCCGAATCGATCAGCTGGGGGGCTCGCGCGCGCCCGCGAGGCACCTTCTCCCGCGCCAACCCCGCTCCCCGCCTCGGCGACGATCGACGTGGTGATCCCCGCCTACAACGAAGAGGCATCCCTGCCGCTGGTCCTGGCTGCCCTGCCGCACGCCCTGGTGCGGCGGGTGGTGGTGGCCGACAACGCTTCGACGGACGGTACGGCCCGCGTAGCCCGCGACGGAGGCGCCGAGGTGGTACTGGCCCTGCGCCGGGGTTACGGCAGCGCCTGCCTTGCCGGCCTCGCCCACCTGCGGGCGAGCGGACCGCCGGCGATCGTCGCCTTCGTGGATGCCGATTTCTCGGACCATCCTGACGAGCTCCCGGCCCTGGTAACGCCGATTCTCGCCGGCGAGGCGGACCTGGTGATCGGTTCCCGGGTGCTGGGTAACCGTGAGCCGGGCGCTCTGCTGCCCCAGGCACGGGCCGGCAATTGGGTGGCCTGCCATCTCATCCGCCTCCTCTACCGCCATCGCTACAGCGACCTCGGCCCTTTCCGTGCCATCCGCTGGCCGGCCCTCGAGGCCCTCGCGATGGCCGATCCCGACTTCGGTTGGACGGCCGAGATGCAGGTCAAGGCCCTGCGCCACGGCCTGCGCGTCTGCGAGGTGCCGGTGCGCTACCGCCGACGGGTGGGTGTTTCGAAGATCACCGGTACCCTCTGGGGTACGCTGCGCGCCGGCCACAAGATCCTGTGGACCGTCGCCAAGCACAGCCTGAACGACGACAGCCGGAGCCACCGATGAGCCCATTGCCCGACAACGCCCTGCCACCGCCCCGTCACGACGCCCAGGTGGAGATCGAGGTCCGCTACGCCGAGACCGACCAGATGGGCCTCGTGCACCACTCGCGCTACCTCGTCTGGTTCGAGGTGGCGCGTACCCGCCTCTGCCTGGAGAGCGGCTACCACTACGCCAAGATCGAAGAGCTCGGCTACCTCCTGGTGGTCACCCGCAGCGAGCTCACTTACCGCCAGGGTGCCCGCTACGGCGATACGGCAACCGTCCACTGTGAGCTCGAGAAGTTCACCAGCCGCGGCCTGCGCTTCCGCTACGAGGTGCGCCGCGGCGGCGAGCTCCTCGTCGAAGGGGCCACCGAGCACATCTGGGTCGAGAAGGCGAGCGGCCGCCCCTGCCGCATCCCCGAGATGCTGCGGCCGGGCTTCGAGCGCCTGGAGGCCCACCAGCCGGCCCTCGGTCGCCGGCGCCACGCACCGCCGAGATAAGCTCGCTGCCATGCCTCGGCTGACCCTCACCACCGCCGGCGAGAGCCACGGCCCGGGCCTCACCGCCCTCGTCACCGGGCTGCCCGCCGGGCTCAAGATCGACACCGAGCTCCTCGCCCGCGAGCTCGCCCGCCGCCAGCACGGCCACGGTCGCGGCGGCCGCATGCGGATTGAGCACGACACGGCAGTGATCCACGGCGGGGTGCGGGCCGGCGTCACCCTCGGCTCGCCCGTCGTCCTGTGGATCGAGAACCGCGACCATGCCAACTGGCGGGGCGTGATGAGCCCGCTCGAGCTCGACGTCGAGCGCACGGCGAAGCGGCGGCTGCACACCCCGCGACCGGGCCACGCCGACCTCGCCGGCGGTCTCAAGTACCTGCGCCACGACCTGCGCGACATCCTCGAGCGCGCCTCGGCCCGCGAGACGGCGGCGCGCGTCGCCGCCGGCGCCCTCGCCAAGATGCTCCTCGCCGAGGCGGGCATCGAGGTGCGCAGCGGCGTGCGGGCCCTCGGACCGATCGGCGCCGGCGCCCCCCCACCCTGCTGGGACGATCTCCTCGCTGTCGACGATGCCTCGCCTTTGCGCGCCATCGACCGGGCGCGTGAGGCCGAGATGGTGGCGCTCGTCGACGAGGCACGGCGGGCCGGCGAGACCCTCGGCGGCGCGGTGACGGTGATCGCCCACAGCGTGCCGCCAGGCCTCGGCTCGCACGTCCAATGGAGCGACAAGCTCGATGGCCGGCTGGCCCAGGCGCTGATGTCGATCCCCGCCGTCAAGGCCGTGGAGATCGGCGCCGGGATCGCGGCCAGCCAGGGTTGGGGCAGCGCCGCCCACGACCCCATCGCCCGCGCGGCCGACGGCGCCTGGTCGCGCCCGAGCAACCACGCCGGCGGCCTCGAAGGCGGCATCACCAACGGCGAAGACCTGGTCCTCACCCTCTACAAGAAGCCCATCTCGACGCTCGTCAAGGGCATGCCGACGATCGACCTCGACACCGGCCAGCCCGTCAAGTCGCAGTATGAGCGCAGCGACGTCACCGCCGTGCCCGCTGCCGGCGTGATCGCCGAGGCGATGGTCGCCTTCGTCCTGGCGGACGCCCTGCTCGACAAGCTGGGCGGCGACTCGCTCGCCGAGATGAAGGCCCATCTCGCGGCGACGCGCGCCCAGCAGGCCGCCTGGCCGCAGCCCCTAGACCAGTAGGACGACCGCGACCCCCGCCGCCAGCAGCGCGACGGCGGAAAGCTTGCGGCCGGTGATCGGCTCGGCGAAGAAGAGGCGGCCCAGAAGCAGCGCCATGCCGTTGCCGAGCCCCCGCTTGATGGTCTCGATGAGGCTGACCAGCAGGGTCTGCATGGCGACGAACTGAAGGCCAAGGGCGCTGGCGCTCACCAGCAAGGCACCGCCCAGCGTCAGCGGCATCCGGGTGGCGGTCTTGAGGTCCGCGAGCTCGCCCTTGAGCGCCAGGATCACCAGCATGGCGAGGAAGATGCCGAGAGTCAGCAGGAGGGCATGGAGCGCGCTCGACGAGCGTGCCGCCGCCACCTTGTCGAGGCTGATGGTCGCCGCCCAGAGCAGGGCGACCAGGAGCATCAACAGGCAGCCGGGCTCGCGCACGAAGCTCAGCACCAGGTCCCGCGGCCGTACCGTGCCGGCCGGCAGGTTGAGGAGCAGCGCACCGACCACCACCAGCAGGATGCCCCAGAACTGGCTCGGTCGCGGTAGCTCGCCGAGGACGGGAATGGCCAACAGAGTGGTGAAGACGGGCGTGAACGAGAGCAGGGGGATGGTGACCGAGAGCGGCGAGCGCCGGACGGACTCGAAGAAGGCCAGGTTCGAGATGATGTTGAGGATGATCGACAGCGCGGCCGGCAGCGCATAGCCGGGCGCCAGGCTCCACTTCCCTTCCCACCACACCCACAAAGCGAAGAGCGGCACGGCACCGCCGGTCAGCATGGCGAGGAGCGCCCGCGGCGGCAGGCGCTCGGCGAGCTTCTTGCGCAGCAGGTCGAGGGTGCTCCACAGCAGGGTGGAGGCGACGACGAGGAGGAGGGCCGGGATGAACAAGGCGGCGCGACTATATCCGCATCAGCGCCCGCATCCTCGCCCAACTTCCGCTTCGACTAGACTCTGCGCCTGATGAGACTCTCCCCGGAGTTCGTGGCGGACGTCCTCGCTCGCCAAGGCAAGATCACCGCCGAGCAAGCCCTCGACATCAAGAAGGAGGCCAAGCTCCTGCCGGCGCACCTGCGCTCCGCGGCGGCCCCCGAGCAGGTGGCCGTCGCCTACGACCTCATCCAGGGGCTGCGCCTGCCCAGCCGCGACCGCCCCGGCTCGACGCTCAACGAGGTCGACATCGCCGAGGCGATCGCCAAGGACGCCGGTCTCGGCCTGGTGCGCATCGACACCCTCACCCTCAACGCTGACCTCATCGAATCGAAGATGTCGCGGCCGTTCGCCCGCCGGCATCGCATGATCCCCCTCGAGTTCACCAACGGCAAGCTGCGGGTGGCCTGCGCCAACCCCTACGACCTCGAAGGCATCGATCAGCTGCGCCGCATTGCCGGCCGCGAGCTGGAGTTCGTGGTCGCCGCCGAGCCGGAGGTGCTGAAGGCGATCACCGAGTTCTACGGCCTGCGTCACTCGGTCAAGAAAGCAGAGCGCGACCTCTCCTCGGGCATCGACCTCGGCAACCTCGAGGCGCTGGTCTCGATGAAGAGCGAGGCCGAGCTCGAGTCGAGCGACCAGCACGTGGTCAACGCCGTCGAGTTCATGCTCCAGCACGCCTTCGACAGCCGGGCGAGCGACATTCACCTCGAGCCGAAGCGCGACGACGCGCTGATCCGCTTCCGCATCGACGGCGTGCTGCACGACATCCAGAAGATGCCCAAGGTGGTGCACCGCGCCGTGGTGTCGAGGATCAAGACCATGGCCCGCCTCGACATTGCCGAGAAGCGCCGCCCGCAGGACGGCCGCGTGAAGACGGCCCGCCACAGCCGCGAGGTCGAGCTGCGGATCTCGGTGCTCCCCGTCGCCTTCGGCGAGAAGGTGGTGATGCGCATCTTCGACCCCGAAGTGCTGATGCAGGACCTCCCGGGCCTCGGCTTCTACCCGGACGAGCTGGGCCTGTTCCAGGATTTCATCACCCGCCCCCACGGCGTGATCCTGGTGACCGGCCCCACCGGCTCGGGCAAGACCACCACGCTCTACTCCGGGCTGCGGGCGATCTCGAACCGGGAGCAGAACATCACGACGATCGAAGACCCGATCGAGATGGTGTATGAGGACTTCAACCAGACCGCCGTCCACTCCAAGATCGGTATCACCTTCGCAAGCGCCCTCCGCCACGTGCTGCGGCAGGACCCGGACATCATCATGGTGGGTGAGATCCGCGACGTCGAGACGGCGCAGTACTCGATCCAGGCGGCGCTGACCGGCCACCTCGTCTTCTCCACCCTCCACACCAACGACGCGGCCACCTCGATCAGCCGCCTGATCGACCTCGAGGTCGAGCGCTTCCTGATCACTTCGACGGTCATCGGCTGCGTCGCCCAGCGGTTGGTGCGGCGCATCTGCCCCCACTGTGCCGTCGAGCGGATGCTCACCGACGACGAGGCACAGACGCTCCGGCTCTCGGTGCCCGCCGGCAAGCGGATCAAGGTGAAAGAGGGCTCGGGCTGCTTCGAGTGCCGTTCGACGGGCTATCTCGGCCGCACCGGGATCTTCGAGATCCTTCCCATCGACGACGCCATCAAGCCGTTGATCCAGGAAGGAGCGGACGCCAGCCGGATCAAGCGCGAGGCGGTCAAGAACGGCATGCGCACCCTGCGCCAGTCGGCCCTGCGCAAGCTGGCCGAGGGGCAGACGAGCTTCGAAGAGGTCGTGCGCGTGACGGCCCTGTCGTAGGCGCAATCGGCCGGGACCGCCCCCCGCACCGCCCCATCCCCGGGAGGGGCCGCTTGCAAACCGGCCCCCCGACAGTCATCGCGACCGCGCCCGGCTGGGTGCTACGAAAACCGGTCCGCCAGGCGATGGATGAGGTAGCTGCTCTCCTTGAGCGAGCGCTCGGCGGTGGCGCCGAAGAAGCGCGCGATGGCAGCGAACTCCTTGATGAAGCCCTCCTTGTCGTCCTTTTCCACCAGCTCTTTCAAGCGCACATGGTGCGCGAAGAACTCCAGGAGCATGCTCCGGCGCTCGCGGTCGGCGAAGACGATGTCGGCGTAGAGCTCGGCGTCCTGCGCGAAGATCCGCCCCACCATCATCAGCTCCGCGCGGTAGATCGGGCTCGAGAAGTCGAGGATCTCCCCCGGCTCCATCCCCAGCCGGCGTAGAAAGGAGGCATGGAGCAGGGCCTGGAAGTGCCGCAGGCCCTGGATCAGGTGCATGGCGCGGTCATGGCGCAGCGGCTCGACCTCCTTGAGCCGCAGCCCCCAGAGCTCGCACTGCGCCAACAACCAGCCGTAGGCCTCGGGGCCGCGGCCCGGGCTGAACAGCAGCAGCTGCTTCGAGAGGTTCTCGACATCCGGGCCATGCAGCGGGTGCAGCCCGAGGACCGGCCCGGGATGCAGCTCGAGCATGCGCTGCATGGGCTGGACCTTGTTGCTGGTGAAGTCGGCCAGGACCGTCGTTGCGGCGAGGTGTGGCGCCAGCTCGGCAAGGACGGCCGGCGTCTCGCGGATCGGGACGGTGACGAGGGCGAGGTCCACCCCCGCCGCGAGCTTCGCGACCGCGGCCCAGTCACCGAGCTCCAGCACTCGCACGTGGTGACCGCTGGCGGCGAAGGCCCGGCCGTAGAGCCGTCCCATGCCGCCCGCCCCACCGACCAGCAGCACCGTCTTGGGGACGGCCGTGGCGCAGGGAAAGCGGTCGAGCGACTGGCTCGCCCGCGACGCGCTCATCACCATGCGCAGGAAGTCCTCGGCCCATTCGGGATCGAGGCCCCGCGCCCTGGCGAGCTCCCGGAAGGTCTCCACCTTGTCTCCCTCACGGCGCGGCACGAAGACCGGCAGCGTCCGCCGGACCTTCTCGGCGGCCACCTGCTGGACGACGGCGTTGCGCTCGGCGAGGAGGTCGAGCAGGTTGCCATCCAGCGCGTCCAACCGCTGCCGGAGCTCCTCGAGGGATGGACCGCCGGCAGCGTCTGCAGCCAGGGGCATGGCGGTTGGTCGTGACGGTTCGGCGATCGGTTCGCTGGCCATGGCGTCCTCGCGGCCGCCTCGGCGGCAAAGAAGGAGGCGGAGCATAGCAAATTGTCGATATCTTGCGGCACGGCCCGCCGGAGAGCTCCGTCTCCGACCCCGGCCCGCCGTCAGTTGGCGAGCGCCGGCGGCAGTCGATCGAAGCTGCGCTGCCCCTGCGCCTTGGCCTCCTTGAGCAAGGCACCGATGTCGCCCCAGTCCTGCTCCAGGATGAACAGCCGAGGGTCGACCGGCTCGAAGCCGCCACCGGGGCTGAAGCGTCGGATCTCGTAGTGCAGGCGGCTCGACGGCGTCCAACCGGTCTTGCCGACGGTGGCGATCTGCTCGCCCCGGCGCACCCGCTGCCCTCGCTTGACGAGGAGCTCGGCGCAGTGGCCGTAGAGAGTGAGGAAGAGGTCGCCATGGCGGATCGCCACCAGGTTCCCCAGCCGCCACCAGTTGCCGTTCGAGCCCGGAGGAAAGCGGTCGGCGAAGATCACCGTGCCATCTGCCGTGGCATAGACCGGGGTTCCTTCGAGGGAGGTCAGGTCGACCCCGGCATGCGGCTCCAGCCGTTGGGTGAACGGGTTGAGGCGCTGCCCGAACGAGGCGGTCAGCACGAAGCGGTCGGCGGGCAACGGGCGTACCGACGGGGTCTGCCGCACCCGCTCGGGGTAGGTCTGCTGGAAAAAATCTACCTGCTCGGCCAGCTGCGAGACGAGGTCGAGCTCGCGGGTGATCGAGACGACCAGCGCCTGCCCCCGCTCGATCCGGGCCCGCTCGGCGAGCTCACTGGTGGCCGCGGCCGGCGGCGGTGCCGGCACCTCCGGCTCGGCGATCGGCAGGCCGTAGGCGACGAGGAGCTTCTGGACCTCCGAGCGCAGCAGGCGGCCGCGTGGGTTGAGCTCCTCGAGGCGCTGGACCAGGGCCTTGAGGCGCGTCCCCAGCTGGCCTTGCTCGGCGCGCAGCTCGCGCTTCTCCCGGCTCGACAGCAGGCCTCCGACCAGGCGAGGCGAGGAGACCACGGGCATGGCAGCGAGGGCGAGGAAGGCGAGGGCGGCGAGCGCGTAGCCCACCACCGTGCGAGGGGTGACGTAGTAGTAGCTCACCGGCAGACGCACGTCCGCCGGATGGACCTGGATCTCGAAGAAGACCCGGCCGCGGGGCCCGCGGCCGCCGCTTCTCGTACCGCCCTGGCTCAAGGCGCGCCTGCCCCTGCAACAACGGGCGGGATCAGTCGCCAGAGCGTGGTTTCGTCGGCATGGCGGGCGACCGCGGCGCGCAGCTCCTCCTGCACACCGGGAGCACCGGCGATGACGTTGCCGCTCTCGAGGTAACGCTCGCCGCCATCGAGGTCGGTGATCCGCCCACCGGCCTCGGCCACCAGCAGGGCGCCGGCGGCGATGTCCCACGGCGACAGGCGGTACTCGAAGAAGCCGTCG
>CAYQRE010000024.1:0-82983 GCA_964420075.1 uncultured Thermoanaerobaculia bacterium
AGCAGTGCCTGGTGAGCTTGTTCCAGAGCACCTCGCCGCGGACGGCCGGCTTCAACACCGTCGACCTGGCCCGCCTCCAGCCGGCGACGCTCTTCCTGATGGTGCTGCTGATGGCGGTGGGTGGCTCTCCGGGCTCTTGCGCCGGAGGCATCAAGACCACCACCCTCGGCGTGCTGCTCCTCACTGCCTGGGCACGCTTGCGCGGCTCGCGCCAGGTCAACGTCTTCTACCGCTCGCTCGACGCCGGGACCATCAACGGTGCGTTGACGGTGGCGTCCTGGGGAGCGCTGGCGAGCGTCCTGGGCCTCTTCGCTCTCCTCCTCGCCGAGCACTCCGCGGGGGGCGCCCACGGCCGCGACGCGCAGTACTTCCTCGCCTACCTCTTCGAGACGGTGTCGGCCATCGGTACGGTCGGGCTGTCGACGGGCATCACGCCGCAGCTCTCTGCCGGCGCCAAGCTCATCGTGGCCTTGCTGATGTTGGTCGGCCGCCTCGGCCCGGTGACGGTGGCGGCGGCGCTGGCCCGTGAGCGGGTGCGAGACGACTGGGAATATGCCCGCGAAGGCGTCATGGTAGGGTAGCGAACAGGACTTTCGGCATGTCACAGATCGTCGTCATCGGCCTCGGCCGCTTCGGTTTTCACGTCGCCCGCCTGCTCCACGAAGCCGGGCACGAGGTAGTGGCGATCGACATCGACGAGCGCAATGTGCAGAGGATCCGCGACTACTGCTCGCGGGCCGTGCGCCTCGACGCCCGCGACATGGAGCGACTCGAGGCCCTCGGCCTGGCCGATTTCGACGTGGCCGTCGTGAGCTTGGGCGAGAAGGTCGACGTCTCCGCCCTGGTGGCCCTCCATCTCAAGGACATGGGCGTGCCGCGCATCATCACCAAGGCCGGCTCCGAAGACCACGCGAGGCTGCTCGAGAAGCTCGAGGTCGACGAGATCATCGCTCCCGAGCGCGAGGCGGCCGAGCGGCTGGTGCGCCGCCTGTCGAGCCGCAACCTGTTGAAGTTCATTCCCCTCTCCGAGCAGTGGAGCATCGAGGAAGTGCGGCCGCTGCCGGAGTTCATCGGCAAGACCTTGGCTGACCTCGACCTGCGCAACCGCTTCGGCATCCAGGTGTTGGGCCTGCGCCGGAGCGGCAGCGGTGAGTTGACGCTCAACCCGGCGGCGGGAGATCGCATCGCCGAGGAGCACTCCCTGTTGGTGCTTGGCGAGAACCGCGCCTTGGCTCGCCTGCAAACCAGCTGAGCGCCCTGCCGCGCCCGACCTGATGCAGCACGCAGCCCGGACCTCACGTGCCCTGCTGCTGCCGGGCCCTCAGGCCCCGATCTCTCCGCTCGGGACCTCGCTGCTCAGCGAGGCGGTGCGCCTCGGCCTGCGCTACGCCTTCTACCAGCTCGGCCTGCCGCTCCCGGAGCCGTCGCCGGTGGCGGTGCTCGATGGCCGTCTCGCCTTGGACGGTACCGCCCTCACCGAGCTGCTGGCCCCTGCCGCCGGTGGGGGCGAGGTGGTGGCCGCCCTGCTCGATCCCGGTGGCGCCGGCAGCCTGCCGCCGGAGGCCCGGCGGTTGGCCGCCGCTGCCTCTTTCCACCGCCTGCGGCTGACCGTCTTCCCGTCGTCGCGGATCCTCGCCGGAGTGCCGAGCTTCGAGGCCGTCCACGGCGAGCCGCGGCCTCTCTGGCAGGACTTCCGCCACGAGGTCGAGCGCCGGGAGGGCACCTTTGGCGAGGCGATGCTGGCCGAGCTGCTGGCCGCCCTCAAGCGGCGTGATGCCCGCGCCCGTGGCAAGAAGCTCCCCCCTTGCCTGAGCCGGGAAGCCTGGCGCCTGCGGCAAGACCGCAGGGTCGCCCTGGAGCTCTTCGGCCCTCCCGACCCTCTCTTTGCCTCGTGGGCCCGGCAGCCGGAGCAAGCGCAGGAGGTGCTCGCAGAGCTCGCTGGCGAGCCAGTGCCCCCGGCAGATCCCCTGCGCGGCCGCTTTCGTCATCTCTACCGCGCCTGCCTCGACCGCTGGCAGCCGCACCTCGAGGCCCTCGCTGCCTGTGCGGTCCACCACGGGCTCTTGGCGGAGACGGAGGACCTCTACTTCCTCACCAGCGCTGAGATCGAGGCGTTGTTCTCGGCCGCGGGTGATGCGGCCGCCTTGGTCGCCCTGGCCCGTGCGGCGTTCGCTGCGGCGTGGAACCAGGCCGAGCCGGAGGGGCGACCGCGGCCGGGTCCCGAGCGCGAGGGTCTCTGGCGGCGGTCCCCGCTCGCTCCCTTGCCCTGAGGTCGGGGCAGAGGGGGAGCGTCCCGATTCGAGGACGCTGAAGGCTGTCTTCCCGCCGCGCGAGCCTGGCACCCTTCTTGCCCTTCTTCGCTCTCGAAAATACAAGTTGGCCGTCGGGTGGCTGCCGCGTCACCCAGAAGCCTGGAGGTAAACCATGCGAGCGAGACGGAACGAGGCTGCCGCCAGCGGAGGGGTCACGAGCCTGTTGGCTGTCGCGTTGCTGATGGCCGGGCAAGCCGTGCGGGCACAGGGGGCGGACCCAGCTCCCAGCCAGGGATACGGCGAGGAGCTATCGGTGCTGGTGGTGGAGGTCCCCGTCCAGGTGCTGCGCAACGGCGAGCCCGTCCGCGGTCTGACGCGGGACGACTTCGAGCTCTACGACGGGCGCGAGAAACGCGAGATCACCTCCTTCGAGGTGGTCGATCTCGCCAGCGCTCCCGCGGACCCGGCAGCGAGCAACGAGCCGGGGCGCAACCTGCTGATGCTGTTCGACTTCGATCTGAGTACGGCACAGATGCTCAAGCGCGGTGCGCAGGGAGCTCGCGAGGTGGTCGAAAGCGGCCTGCACCCGCGGGACCGCGCCGCCGTCGCCCTCTACTCGGCGATCACCGGCCCGCGGCTGCTCACCGGATTCACCGAGGATCGCGCCGAGCTCACCGCGGCGCTCGACCTCATCGTCCGCCTGCAGGACCGGCGCTTCGTCACCGCCGAGCTCAAGCAGGCGCGCCAGCGCCTCGCGACCGAAGCGGGCAAGGCTTCAGCACCCAGGCCGCCGCTGCGCCGAGACCGCCTGCAGGGCCTGGTTGCCGATCTCGGCCCCACAGCGGCGCTCGCCCTGAGCAGCGCCTCGTTCGGCCTCGCCTCGCCGCTGACCGCGGCGGCGACCGCCTCTGATCTCAGCCTGATCTCGTTCAGCGAGAGCGGCGGCCAGACCGCCGGCGAGAGCGGTGGGGACGCCGTGCTCGCCCAGGTGGCGGCCCAGGACGCCAGCGACCTGCTTGCGGACAGCATCAACGCGGCGGCAGAGGCGGTGAGCCTGCGCCAGGCGCGGACGATGAGCGACAGCCTCGGTACCCTGGTCACCCTGCTGCGCGACCTCAAGGGCCCCAAGCACCTCCTCTACTACTCCACGGGCTTTCCCGGTGGCGCTCTGCGTCTCCATGGCATGGCACGTGCCGCGGAGCGCCTCTTCGCCCGCTTCCGGGCGACTGGCTGGACTATCCAGGCGATCGACCTGGCGGGGATCCGGCCCGCTCTGCGCGGCGACATCGGGGCCGACAGTCCCGCTGGACCTGGGGGGGCCGATTTTGCGGGCTCGGCCTTCGCGGCCAACGCGCTGCTCTATCTGGCAAACGGCACGGGGGGTGAGGTGTTCGAAAACTACAACCGCCCGGCTGATGCCACTCGCGTGGTCCTCAACCACACCAGCGTCACCTATCTGCTGAGCTTTGCCACCTCCGAGCTGCCGAGCGACGGCCGCTACCACGATCTCGACGTGCGCTTGCGCGAGCCGTTGGCGGGCAGCCGCATCCTCCACCGGCGGGGCTACTACGCCCCTTCCCCGGCGCGCCAGCGCAGCGACCTCGAGCTCCAGCTCAACGCCGCCGCGAGCCTGCTGGGCAACCGCGAGCGAGGGGACGTCACCGCGCGCCTGTTGGCCATGCCCTTGCCGCAGGCCTGGGCGGCGCCGTCCGCGGCCGCGACGCCGATCGCCTTCGTGGTCGAAGTGCCGCCGCAGCAGGCGCTCCTCGCCGCCGGCGAGACGTTGGCCGACCTCGAGCTGCAGGTGGCCGCCGTCGACGCCGAGGGCCGCCCCGCCGATCTCGTCACCCAGCGCATCGGCCTCGACCTCGCACGCCAGGGGGCCGCCCTCGAGGAGGGCGGGCTTCGCTACTTTGGGGACCTCGCCTTGCCGCCGGGCCACTACCGGCTGCGCACCCGGCTGGTCAATCGCTCGACGCTCGGCGAGCATCTGAGCACCGTCCAGCTCGAGGTGCCGGCGATGCCGCCGGTGCTGAGCCTGCTGCCGCCGTTGTTCGTGGAAGCGGCACCGGCAGGGGTCCAGCTGCGCGAGACGGCGGCGACGGCGAGCCTCGTCCGCTATCCCTTCGTCCTTGGCGGTCGCGACTTCCTTCCCCGTGTCGAGCCGTCCTTTCGTCCTGGCGAGGCCGGCCACATTTGCGTCCAGCTCGAAGGGGAGGCCGCGGCGAGCTCCGCCGTCGGTGCCCGGGTGCTCACCGCGGCCGGGCGCGCCGTCGCGGCCGGCAGCGTGCAGCTCCTCGCGCGCGAGGCGGCGGCCGACCACGTGGTGCGGCTGATCGGGCGCCTCGAGACCGATCAGCTGCCGCCCGGGGACTATCGGCTCGAAGTGCGCGCCAGCCTCGGCGAGGATGCCGTCACCAGCTCGGCACTGTTCAGCGTCGTGGCGCCGTAGGGACCGCAGAAAATTGATCGCTCACGGCGAGCCTGCTGCGGGCTCGCCACCAGCCCGGCCGCGGAGAGCTCGCGGCCGGGCTTTTTTGCTTTCTGCTCGACGGATCATCTGCGAAGACATCGTTACAGATTTGGATGGGCCATCCGAAAATCTGAACAATTCATTGGCGCAAACATCTGGTTGCCAGGCAAGTCATTTGTTTGTTGATATTTACGGCCTCCTTCGAGGTTGGCATTCGGGTTGCGATAGGGATTGCCGCGGCATCGAGCAGCAATGCCGAGAAGGAGGTGCTGGACTGCGGCGAGACTCGTTGTCAGATGACTGCGACAGAAATTCTTTGCAATCCGAGGTTGCTTTCGGTCGCGACATCTCGGGATCCGGCGCGCTCGCTCGGCGCGCTTCGATCACGATGCTGCGCGACCCAGGAGATCAGCAATGAGAAAAGACAACGGTTGGTCGAGATGGATCGTTGGTTTGCTGCTCGTGCTGCTGGCACCGGCGGCGGTAGCGCAGAACGACGCCGGTGACCTGTTCGGTACGGTGCTTGGTCCCGGCGATACGCCGCTCCCCGGCGCGACCGTCACGGTCAGTGGGCCGGGTGCGCCGCAGGTGCAGGTCACCGACGCGCAGGGTGAGTTTCGCGTGCTCAAGGTGTCGCCGGGTGCGTATGACGTGAAAGTCGAGCTCGATGGTTTCGTGACCGCGGTCTATCGCTCGGTGCGCGTCACCGTCGGCCGCACCTCGAGCATCGAGGTTCGCTTGGTGGCGCCGAGCAGCACCGACGACGTCGCCCGGATCGAAGACGTCGTGGAGGTCAACGGCAGCCCGCCCCTCGACGAAAGGAAGATCTTCATCGGTACGGCGTTTTCCAAGATCGAGCTCGAGAAGATGCCGTCGGCGCGCGATCCGTGGGCTGTGCTTCAAGCGGCGCCGGCGGTGCTCTCCGATCGCATCAACGTCGGTGGCTCGGAGAGCGGCCAGCAGGCGACCTTCATCAGCCCCGGAACGGATGTCGGCAACTCGGTGTGGGCCCTCGACGGCGTGGTGATCACCGACATGTCGGCGACCGGCGGCTCGCCCTCCTACTACAACTTCGAGGCCTTCGACGAGATGCAGATCGCCACCGGCGGCTCGGACGTGGCGCTCGCCACGGCCGGCGTGACGATCAACATGGTGACCCGGCGCGGCACCGATCAGTGGCGCTTCTCGGGCCGCTACCTGCGTGCCGACGACGGGCTGCAGTCGAGCCTCGGGCTCGCTTCCGGGGAGCTCGGGGCTGCGGGACCGTGGAACGGCGGCAACGCCCAGGCGGCCTTCGCGCAGGGCAACCGCATCGTCGCCGTCGAGGACTACGGCGTCGAGGGTGGCGGCCCCGTAGTGCCCCACAAGGTCTGGGCCTGGGGCTCCTACGGCGTGCAGGACATTGGCCTGCTGGCGATCGGTGACGTGCCGGACTCGACCAAGCTCGAATCCTGGGCTGGCAAGCTCAACGCCCAGCCGACCGACGGCAACTCTCTGGTGGGCTTCTACCACTTCGGCGACAAGATCAAGCGCGGCCGCGATGCCGGGCCGCAGCGGCCGGCGCCCACGACCTGGGACCAGTCCGGCCCCACCTCGATCTTCAAGCTCGAAGACAGCCAGATGGTGGCGAGCCAGCTGTTCTTCACCGCCATGCTGTCCTACGTCGACTCGGGCTTCCAGCTGGTGCCACAGGCCGGCGGTGTTGGCGATCCGAGCTTCCCGAACGTCGTGCGCGGCCGGGACCGCATCTGGCGCAACAGCTTCATTCAGATCACGACCGACCGGCCGCAAAAGCAGGCGCGGACCGAGGCCAGCTACTTCGTGGCCGGCGCCAAGCTCAACCATGAGCTGCGCTTCGGGGCCGGCTGGCGGCAAGTGGAAAGCCAATCGTCGTCGGTCTGGCCGGGCCAGCAGATCGTCGGCCGGGCGGACTTCCCGCTCGCCCCGGACACCTACATCGGTCTCTCGTTCACCGAAGGCAACGCCGCCGAGACGCTCGACTATTGGAGCGCCTTCCTGCAGGACACGGTGACCGTGGGGCGGCTGACCGCCAACCTCGGCCTGCGCTATGACCGCCAAACGGGCCGCAACGAGGCGGCGACCATCCGCCCGGCACCCATCGATGCCGGCGGCGTGTTGGCGGGCGGGCACTTCGCCGGGGCCGACACGGCCTTCCGCTGGGAGGACATCAACCCGCGGCTCGGCCTGACCTACGCCCTGGGCGGAGAGCGGCAGACCTTGCTGCGGCTGAGCTACTCGCAGTTCGCCGACCAGCTCGGCACGGTCACGGTCGCCAACGACAACCCAACGGCCGCCCAGGTGGGCTACTTCTACTGGTACGACAACGGCGACCTGCAGCTCACCGACGACGAAGTGGGTGGCTTCTTCGCCTTCGCGGGCGTCGATCCGGCCGACCCCGGCTTCAAGACGGTCAACATCACCGACCCGCGGCTCGAAGCGCCGCTGACGCGGGAGCTGGTGGCGAGCGCTGAGCATGCCGTCACGCCGACGCTGACCCTGGCGCTCGCCGGCACGCTGCGCCGCTACGAGGGCCTGCTCGAGAACGAGCGGCTGATCGTCTCGACCGAAGGCCCGCCCGGCTCGCTCGGCCGGCCCCACCGCGCCGACGACTACCAGCTCACCGACCGCCTGGTCGGCACGCTCCCCGACGGCACGGCCTTCGACGTTCCGGTGTACTCGCTCAAGCCGGGCCTGACGACCAACGGCGGCGTCTTCCTGACCAACGGCGATCGCGAGCAGGACTACGTGGGCCTGTCGCTCAGCCTCCACAAGCAGCTCACCAACCGCTGGATGGCCCGCGGGCACGTGACCTGGAACCGGTGGAACTGGCGGGTACCGGCGAGCGAGAACGAGGACCCCAACGATCTGCTGCCGGGCGGCAATCGCGACGGCGGTGCCGTGCTGGTCGGCGGCGCCACCACCTCCGGCCCGAAGGGAGATGTGTTCATCAACAGCCTGTGGTCCTACAGCCTCTCGGCGCTCTATCAGCTAGCCCCGGATCGTCCGTGGGGCCTCAACCTGGCCGCCAACCTCAATGGCCGGCAGGGCTACCCGGTGCCCTACAACGTCGCCTTCAACCCCGGCGACGACATCGGGATCCGTAACGTGCTGGTGGTCGGAGACGTCGAGGACGTCCGGGTCCCCGATGTCCATCAGCTGAACCTCCGTGTCGAAAAGGAGCTGAAGGTCGGCGAGGTCGGGCTCACCCTCTCGTTCGATGCCTTCAACGTCACGAACGAATCGCTGGTGATCCAGCGCGAGAGCAGCATCGCCGCCACCCGCATCAACCTGGCGACTGGTGCGCAGTCGAGCGTCGGCAGCACGAGCGGTGACTTCGTGCGCGAGATCGTCAGTCCCCGCATCTTCCGCCTGGGCGCGCGGCTCTCCTTCCGCTAGGCCAGGCGAACCCCTGCCAGGACCCTTCCCAACGCGCCGGCGGAGCCTCTCCGCCGGCCCCCGCCTACCTTCTTTCGATGGCTGGTCTCGAGGGCTGACTACTTGACGCGCACGACGACCAACGTCACGTCGTCGCCGCGCCGGGAATCGCCCTTGAAGTTGGCCAGGTCGGCCATCACGGCACCGCGGACCTCGCGCAGCGGGCGTTGCCGAGAGACGGCGTCGAGGATGGCGCGCTGCAGCCGGCCTTCACCGTAGAGCTCGCCGTTGGCGCCGCCCATCTCGAGCAAGCCGTCGCTGTAGAGAAAGACGATGTCGCCGCGCTCGAGCCGGGCCGAGACCTCGCCGAAGCGCGCCGGCAGGCGGGTGCCGAGGGGCAGGCCCGGCAGCGCCAGCTCGCTCAGGTCGCGGCCGGCGGCGCGGTAGAGCAGGGCCGCCGGGTGCCCGGCGTTGGCGATCGTCACCTGGCGCGAGGAGGCGTCGAAGTGCGCGCACTGGAGCGTCGCGAGGAGGCGCCGGTCGGTGGTGTGGCGCACCATCTCGTCGAGCTTGTGCAGCACCCCGATCGGTGTCGCGAGGTCCTGGCGCAGTAGGTACAGGCAGCTGCGCAGGGCGGCGAGCAGCAGCCCGCTCGCCACCCCGTGGCCGGCGACGTCGCCGACCACCACGGCCAGCGCCTCGTCGGGGAGGAGGAAGTAGTCGTAATAGTCGCCACCCACCTCGCTGGCCGGCAACGAAATGGCGCTGACCTCGAGCCAGGAGAGCTGCGGCGTGGTGCGCGGCAGCATCGACAGTTGGATCTGTCGGGCGTCCTCGATCTCCTCCTTCATCCGCGTCCGCTCGCGGTCGAGGGAGACCTCGCGGCGCCACTCGCTGAGGAAGGCCCGGCGCCGGCGCTCGTCGAGCGTCCAGGCGCACAGGGCCACGGCGAGGGTGGCGAGGGCGGGCCAGAGCACGCCGCCGAGCTGGCGCGGGGCCAGCCAGAGGCCCGCGAGCTCGCGCGTCCAGATCCAGGCGGTGACGCCGCCCATCGCGACCAGCAGGCCCAGGTGCTCGCGGACCCGGAAGTGGAAGAACAGGGTGAGGAGGGGGAAGACGATGGCGGTCACCGCCAGCCGCGGCTCGGCGCTCAGGCCCCAGGGCCCGAAGGTGAAGAGGGCCAGCTCGCCGAGGATGACCACGAAGCAGCAGAGGCGCACCCGCTCGGTGAGCAGGGGCGCGTCGCTGCGCAGGTAGAGGACGGCAAGGGCGGCAGCGTTGGCGAGGGCCACCGCCATCGGGAGCGACTGGCCGAGGGCGAAGAAGATCAGGCCGGCGCCGAGGGACACCAGGGCGCAAGCGATCACCAGCCGCCAGAGGACCTTGGCGTTGCCGAGGTCGGCCTGCAGGGCGAGCGCCTTGGTCTCCGGCAGGTGGAGAGTACTTTCCAGAGACCGTTCCATGGCTACGGGACCGTACTGTATCCGAACCCCAGGCGAGCCGAGCCGGGCTCGCCCGCCGTGGCGGCGGCCTAGCCGCGCTGGAGGACGGAGCGCACCACGGCGCGCACGCGCTCGAGCAGCTCCTCGTCACGTCCGGCTGGCAGCGGCTCGGCTGCCCCTGGTGGCGGCGCCGCCGGATGGGCGGTGGCCACGGTCTCGAAGCTGTCGGCGATCAGGCGCAGCACCTCGGTCCCGTGGGCTGGCTCGGGCGAGGTGGCGGCAAGGAAGAAGAGGCGAGGGTCGATGCTCAGGACTTGGAGAATGCGCAGCAGGTCGCCGACCTTGAGATCGACCCGGCGCTGGAAGACGTGGCTCAGGTAGCCTCGTCGCCGGCCGATCCGTTCGTCGATCTCGGTTTGTGTGTAGCCGGTCGCGCGGATCGCCCCCTGCAATAACCGCAGGCCGTTGTCGAGATATTGTTCTGCTTTCACGCGACGCATCTTAGCAGCCCGCGAGGCAGGCTGCAGCGGCTCAGCGCTTGCCGGCGCCGGGTTGGGTTGGGGGGAGGCGATGGCGGATCTCCTCGCGGACCGTGCGGGCGATCAGCTGCTCGAGGTCCTCCGTGCTCACCACGCCGGGCGCCGCGGTCTCCTTGTGGCCCCCGACGGCCGCCGGCGAGACGAGGGAGAGGAGATCGGAGCTCGTCGGGTTGGCCTCACCGGGCAGGCCGAAGACCAGCTCGAAGAAGGCCGCCGGCTCGACCTCGATCGCCTCCAGGGCCCGCAGCAGGTGTTTGAGCTTGAGGTCGAGCCGACCGATCATCACCTGCGAGAGATATCCCGGTTGCACACCGATGCGGCGGTCGACCTCTTTCTGGCTATGACCCGAGCTGCGGATGGCACGGCGCAGAAGAGTTAGGATATTTTGAACATCGGATTCGGGAGTCATAGAAATAAGTTTACACCTAGACGACGCCCGTTGTGCCGAGCGCCGCCCTCGGCGCCGTTCAGTTGATCCCGAGCTCGCCGGTCTCGGCCACGGGGGCCACGGCGTTGAGCTGGCGCGCTACCGTCCAGATGACGGCCAGGATCCCGTTGCGCACCAGGGACACTCGCTGCAGGAAGGCGTCCTTGCTCAAGCCGTCGCGGTAGATGCGCTGCCCGAGCGAGATGCGCTCGAGCGGCTCCTGCACGCCGTTGAACTCCAGTCCCAGCTGCAGGAGGCGGAAGCGGAGGTCCCAAGCGAGGTCCTGCCGGGCGGCAGGAGTCAGCCCGGTCAGGCCCTCGCGGTGCTCCGGCGAGATCCCTACTGTGGCCTCGATCAGCACCTGGTCCATGCGGCTGCGCTTCTGACCTACCAGGAGCACGCGGTGAGCGCTGTCGCGGGCTTCCAGCAGCCAGGTTGCATCCTGATGGCTCCGCTCCGCCAGCTGCCAGCCTTCGGCGAGCAGCCACTCGGTGACGAGCGGTCGCAGGTCGTGGGTGACGTCGGTGTCGCTGCTCATCGATCGGTCCCTTCCATGGTTCCAGGCGGAGTATGTCAGGCGAAGAGACGGGGCGGGGCCGGCGGTTCGTCGGGGTGGAGGTTGGCGTGCAGCCGTCCGCCGGCGTCGCGGTAGCGACCGCGGCCGAGGTCCAGCAGGCAGAGGTTGCGGCCGCGCCGCTTCGCCTCGTAGAGGGCCGCGTCGGCCAGCGCCACCAGCTCGCGCGGACCGCTCACGTAGAGGTCCGGGAAGGCGGCGATGCCCGCCGAGAGGGTCAACTTGATGCGTTGCTGGCCGTCTTCGCTGAAGAACTCCATCTCCTCCACATCGTGCCGCAGGCGCTCGGCCACCACCAGGCCGGTGGGCCCGTCGGCGCCCGGCAGGAGGAGGACGAACTCCTCGCCGCCGTAGCGGCAGCACAGATCGGTCTGCTTGATGCGGTGGGCAAGCAGCGCGGCGACCGCCTTGAGGGCGAGGTCCCCCGTCCCGTGACCGAAGTTGTCGTTGATCCTCTTGAAGTGGTCGAGGTCGCAGAGGACCAGCGCCATCGCACTGCCGTCTTCGAGGCAACGCTGGTAGACGGGGTCGATCTGCTGCTCGAGCACTCGGCGCACGGCGACGCCGGTCAGCGGGTCGAGCTTGGCCTCGCGATCGAGAAGGGCGCGGTCAACCGAGGCGGCCAGCTGCTCGCGTAGCGCCTCGAGGAGCTCGATCTCCGAGCGATCGAGCTCGCGAGGGTCACACCACAGGCGCAGGTTGGCCAGGACGCGCCCGCGGGCCTCGAGCGGGTAGTCGAGCACCTTCCAGCCGCGCCGGCGGTGGAAGCCCGGAAGCGCCGGGGCATTGCGTTCGGGCTGCGGCACTCCTTCCCGCAGCGGTCCGCCCGGCTCCGCCATCCAGCTCTTGACGCCACTCGCGGCGGCCAGCAGCTCGAACTGGAAATGGCGGAAGTTGACCACCTTCTGGCATTCGCGCAGGATGCTCTCGGCGAGGGCTTCGATCTCGACGGTGCCGGTGAGCACCCGGCGGCCGGCGCGGCCGACGTCCTCGATCTCGCTGGCGCGCTGCCGCGAGAGGGCGAGAAGACGCGCGTTGCGGAAGCCCTCCATGGCTGCCAGGGCCAGGCTGGCGGCCAGCGGTGCGGCGACCCCAAGGCCCAGGCGGGCGGTGACGATCGCGAGCGGCAGCCCCACCCACCAGCCGGTGACGTCGACGGCGAGCGACAAGAGGTAGGCGGCGAAATCGGGGCGGTCCCGCGGCCGGTAGCGGCGCTGGGCCAGCCAGCGCCAGGCCAGCTCGAAGAGTAATTGGGCCGCCGCCGCCGCGCCGGCGGCGTCGAGCAGGCGCGAGTCGGTCAGGTCGTAGACCTCGGCGGGAGCCAGGGCAGCCCAGGCGGCGCAGGCGGCGAGGGTCGACACCGTGCCGCTCGCAGCCGTCTCGACGGCCCGCAACGGCCGCCGCCGCTCGAGCGGCGGGTTCGGGCCCTGGAGCGAGAGGTAGCGGTGGACGAGCTCGATGGTGAGCAGGGCGACCCCGGCACTGAGCGCCGCCGGCAGCGGGCCGGCGAGCACCGTCACGGCGGGCAGCACGAAGGTCCCGAGGCCGAGGCCGGCGCCGCCCAACGGCCGATGCAGGCCGGCGAGGGTCGCGAAGAGGGTGGCGGCAGCCAGCACTGGCAGCCGATGCAGCAGCCCGGGCGGCAGCAAGAAGGTCGACAGCGACCCCAGGGCCAGCGCGACGACGCCGACCGCGATCGGCAGTCGCGGTCCGCGCGCCAGACGTTGGAGCCAGGAAGTCCTCATCGTTCGGCCCAGCGAGCGAGCAGCCCTCTGCCTCCATCGTGCCGCACGCCACCGCAACGGGGCGTTCGCGCCGTGCGAGAGCTCAACGTTTCCATCGGCGGTGCATCCACATCCACTGCTCCGGCCGCTGCCGGATCTCCTCCTCGGTGGCCGCGAGGTAGCGCCGGCTGAGCTCGGCGATGGCCTCCTCGCTCTCTTCTCCTGCGGGTGGCTCGATGGCCGGCCGCGCCACGAAATGGTAGCGGCCCCCGGGCTCGGGGTAGCAGAAGATCGGCACCACCGGCGCTTGCGTCCGCAACGAGAGGCGGGCGAGGAGGGGGCTGGTGGGTGAGGGGTGGCCGAAGAAGGGGAGCTCGATGCCTTCGGCAGCGCGCACCCGCTGGTCGATCAGGATCCCCACCACGCCGCCGGCGAGGAGCGCCTTGAGCATGCCGCGCGCGGCGCCTCGCTTGGGGATGCCGAGATTGCCGAAGCGGCTGCGCAGGGCCGTCAGGTCGCGATCCAGGTAGGGGTTGTCGAGGGGCCGGCCGACGACGTGGAGAGGGCCGCAGTACACCCCGGCGACGTAGGCGGCGATCTCCCACTGGCCGAGGTGCGCGGAGAGCACGAAGAAGCCGCCCTCACGGCGCCGGGCGGCGGCGAGGTGCTCCCAGCCCTCGAAGGAGAGGCGCCGGCAGAGCTGCGGCAGGTCGAGCCGGTTGGCCCACAGGGTGTCCGCCAGCGAGGAGCCGAGGTTGGCGAAGCTCTGTCGGGCGATCGAGCGCTGCTCGTTCGCCGGCAGCGCGGGCAGGGCCATGGCCACGTTGGCGAGGGCCACCCGGCGCCGGCTTCCGAGCAGGAGCCAGGCGAGCCCCCCGAGGCCGCGGCCGAGCCGCCGCGCACCGCCCTGCGGCAGGGTCTGCAGGAGAAACGTCACCCCGCGGTAGAGGCCGTACTCCAGCCGGTGGCGCAGGGGGGCGTCCTTCATCGCCGCGCGGCACCAGAGGTCAGATCGGCGAGGCGGGCGTCGAGCCAGGAGAAGAAGGCGGGCTCGGGAACGCTCGTGATCGGTAGCTCGGCCAAGGGAAGGTCGAGCCGACCGCGCAGCTTGACGGCGTCCTTGGCGGTCGCCAGCACGGCGCGGGCGCTGCAGGCGGCAAAGCGCCGGCGGATCTCGTCGAGCGTGGCGGCCGGATAGGCGTGGTGGTCCGCCAGCTCGACGGCGGCGACCACGCGGGCACCGCTGGCGGTGGCGAGCTCGCGGAAGGACTGCGGCCGCGCGATCGCGCTCACCAGCAGCACCGGCTCGCCGGCCGGCAGGGGAGAGCCGTCGGCGAGCTGCGGCGCTCCGGCCAGGGTGGGGGCGGCGAAGGACCGGCCGAGGAAGCCGTGATGCGCCAGGGCCTGGCCGAGAGCGCGGGCGCCGGCGGCGTCGGCCCCGGCGCCGGTCAGCAACGCGGCATCGGCGCGGGCGACGGCGGCGAGCGGCTCGCGCAGGCGGCCGGCCGGGGGCAGCCGACCGCCACCGAAGGGGTCGGCGAGCGGGAAGGCGAGAAGGTCGAGGTCACGGGCGAGAGGGAGGTGCGAGAAGCCGTCGTCGAGCACGAAGAGGTCGGGTGGTGGCGACAACCGCTGGAGCGCCGCGCGGCCGGCGTGGACGCGCTCCGGGCAAACGACCACGGCCACCCCGGGCAGGCTGCCGGCGATCAGCACCGGCTCGTCGCCAGCGAGGAGAGGCCCGAGCAGGGGCCCCTCCCGGTAGGTGCTCACCACGCGTGCGCCGTCCCCCTGGCTCTTGTAGCCGCGGGACAGCACCGCCACGTGGGCGCCGCGGTCGCGCAGGTGGGCGGCGACGGCGATCACCAGCGGTGTCTTGCCGGCCCCTCCCCAATGCAGGTTGCCCACGCTCACCACCGGCCGTGGCAGCCGTTCGGCCCGCCGCCGATACCAGCGGTAGCGAGCGCGGTGAGCGGCGGCATAGAGCAGCTGCCAGGGCGATCGGGGCGGTAAGGGAGCTTGGAGCGTGCTCGCCCGCGTGACTGCCGCCTCAGCCATCGGCCGTCACTCCGCAGGCCGCGACGAGCGGGGCCAAGAGCTCGCCGGTGTGCTCGAGAGCGCCGCGGTTCTGCTCGACGAGGGCCACGGCACGCGCCCCCACGGCGCGGGCGGCGGCGGGATCGTCCAGCCAGGCTTGCCAGAGCCGCCCCAGCTCGGTGCTCGACGCCACGCGCTGCCAGGCCGCGGCCTGGTCGAAGCGCTCGGCCATGTCGCGGAAGTTCTCCATCGCCGGCCCGGCCACGACGGCCACGCCGAAGCGGGCCGGCTCCAGGGGGTTGTGGCCACCGCGCGGCACCAGGGTGCCGCCGATGAACGCCGCCAGCGCGCCGCGGTAAAGGCCGGCCAGCTCACCCAGGGTGTCGAGCAGCAGGACGGCCGGGGAGGGCTCAGCCGCCGGCCCGCCGGCCAGGAGCTCGCGGCGTCGGACCAGCGCGAGCCCACTGCGGGCGATCAGCCGCGCCACCTCGTCGAACCGTTCGGGGTGGCGGGGTGCCAGCACGAGGAGGGCGCGGGCGCCGGCCCCCGCGAGCTGGAAGGCCGCGAGCACCGCCTCTTCTTCGCCGGGCATGGTTGAGCCGGCGACGAGCACGGGGCGGCCACCGGCGAGTTGCGCGAGCAGCCGCTCGAGCTCGGGCTTGCGGGCCGGCTCGGGGGCCTCGAACTTGAGGTTACCGGTCACCACCACCCGTTCCGGGAGAACGCCGAGCGCGAGGAGGCGCTCGCGGTCGGCCGCCGTCTGCACGCCGAAGCGCGTCACGGGTGTGTAGAAGGCGCCGAGTAGACGGGGCAAGGTGCGGGCGAGCCAGCGCAGGCGGGCGAAGCCGCGGTCCGAGACGCGGCCGTTGATCACCACCACCGGCCGGCCGCGCCGCCGCAGCAAGGAGAGCAGGAGGGGCCAGTGGTCGCCCTCGACGAGCACCAGGGCCCGCGGTTCGAGACGGGCGAGGAAGCGGCGCAACAACCAGCCGAGATCGAAGGGCAGGTAGGTGACGACGGCCCGCCCGGCGAAGGACTTCTGCGCCTGCGCCTGGCCCGTCGGGGTGATCGTGGTCACCAGCAAGGGGAGCTCGGGAGGCAGTGCGCGAGCAACCGTCGCCGCCACGCCGACCTCGCCCACCGATACGGCGTGCAGCCAGAGCGCGCCCTGCGGGGCGTCTGCGGGTAGCCCGCGCCCCAGCCGGCCCGGCAGGCTCGTCAGGTAGTGATGCCCCTTGCGGAGCAGCAGGAGAGGGCCGGCGAGAACCAGCAGCGCGCCGAGACCGACCTGGTAGAGCAGCCTGAGGAGGGGCATCGAGCCCGCGAGTATAATGACTCTTTCGTGCCACCAGCGGCGCCGCCGTGCGGTGGCCATGGGCTGAGCAAACCCCTGGACGGTGCAGCGCCTAGACGGTCATGAAGGACGAGGAGCCTAGACAGCCGGAAGCGGCCGGCCGTAAGAAGGACGGAGAATCGACCTTGCCGACCCTCGCCTTCTCAGCCACCCAACACCGCGCCGCCTGGGCCGAGGCCAGCGACTACGAGTTGCTCTGCGGCCTCAAGCGCGAAGACGAGGCCGCCCTCAACGAGTTGATCCAGCGCAAGACGCGGCCCCTCACCCAGCTCGCCCTGCGCATCGTGGGCGACCTCGAGGAGGCCCGCGACATCGTCCAGGTGACCTTCTTCCGGCTGTGGGAGAACCGCGACAAGTTCGACGAGCGCTGGAGCCCCAACACCTGGATCTACCGTATCGCCACCAACCTGGCGATCGACCAGTTCCGTTCCCGGCGCAGCCGGGACCGCGCCGCCGAGCCGGTACGCCGCCATCTCTACCCGGTGGCGACCGACCACCACCGCGAGTTCGACCGCCTCGGCGAGACCGAGGTGGGAGCGATCTTCCGCGAGCTGGCCGCCGGCCTGAGCGAGAAGCAGCGCCTGGTCTTCCTCCTGCGTGAGGTCGAAGGGCTGCCCTCGCAGGAGGTGGCGGCGATCGTCGGCTGCCGCGAGTCGACGGTGCGCAACCACCTGTTCAACGCCCGCAAGAACCTGCAAGCCGAGCTGCTGCGCCGCTACCCCGAGTACGCCAGCCGGCACCGGGAGGCGACGCCATGAGCGCTGCCCACCAACAGCCGTGCCCGAACTGGCGGGTCCTCCTGGCCGAGCGGACGGCACGGGGTGAGGACCCGGCCGAGTGGCCGGTCGCCCGCCAGCACCTCGAGAGCTGCCCGGGTTGCCGGCGCGAGGCCCTGGCCCTCGAGCCCACCTTGCTCTTTCAGCGTCTGCCGGCGGCGAGCGTGGCCCCCGAGGACATCGCCGACATGAAGCAAGGCGTGGCCGCGATGATCCGGGCGAGCCGTTTGGCGCCGTCGGGCCCCACGTCCCGCTTGGGCGTGGCCGCCGCCTCCCGCTGGCGCCCGCTGGCGCGTCTCGGCTGGCGCTCGGCCGCCGCCGCGACGCTGGTCGCCGGCCTCCTCGCGGTACCCGGTTCGCATCGGCGGCAGGCGCCTGCCGCGAGCGACCTTGCTTCTGCCGCCGCCGCGACGGCGGAGATCGCCGTCGTCGACCTCGACCTCCAGCCGGGGGCGCGGGTCTATCAGCTGGGCGGCGAGGAGATGCAGGTCGTGATGATCGTCGACCCCAACCTCCATCTGTGAGCCTCGTGAACCTCTCGTCCCTCTCCCGCGGCCCGGGCCGACGCTTGCGTCGCCCTGTCGGCCTGGTCTTGCTCGCCGCTCTCGCCGCCGCCGGCCTGGTGCCGAGCGGGGCCCAGGCGCAGCGAGCACCCACCGCGAGGCTTGCCGAGCGTGCCAGCCAGGAGGTGCGGGTCTATGCCTACACCTTCCTCCACCAGCGGGCAGCCGAGGCGCTCGTGGTGGTGCAGCCGCTGCTGTCGAGTCAGGGCTCGGTCGAGCTGCGCCCCCAGGACAACACGCTCGTCGTCCGCGACACCGCCCCGGCCCTGACCTCGGTGGTCAAGGCGCTGCGCGAGTTCGATCAGCCGCCGCGGGTGCTGCGGGTGGAAGTGATGATCGTCGAGGCCAACCGCGCCTCCTACTCGCCGGTGGTCCCGGAAGACCAGTTGCCGGAGACCCTGCTGGCGCGGCTCAAGAAGGTCCTGCCGTACAGTGCCTACCGCATCCTCGCCCGCACCAAGCTGTGGACCCGCGAGGGCGAGCGGGTGCTCTACGAGGTCGGCGCCGGCTTCAGCGTCAGCTTCCAGCCCGGGAGGGTCGACGAGCGCCAGAAGGTGCAGCTGCAAGACTTCAAGGTCGCCCGCCAGCTCGAAGATGGGGCGCAGCCGCTGATCCACAGCGCCCTCCACCTCCGTCTCGACCAACCGATGACCCTGGCCCTGGCTCCCGCCGAGGCGAGCAACAAGGCTCTGGTGGTGGTGCTGGTGCCCAGCCTCGAGACGGCCGACCTGGAGGACCGCTAGGCCGTCATGGAGTTCATCTGTCGGCTCGGGTTGCCGGACGGCCGGATCGTCGAGGAGATCCACCAGGCGCCCGACGAGGAGACGCTGCGTGGTGAGCTCAGCCGCCGCGGCGCTCACCTCTTCGAGCTGCGGCCGCGGGGCTTCTCGCTGTCCAGCCTGTCCTTCGGCCTGGCCCGGCGCAAGAAGGTTCTGACCCCGGCCGAGTTCCTCGTCTTCAACCAGGAACTCGCCTCCCTGCTCAAGGCCGGTCTGCCCCTGCTGCAGGCGATCGAGCTGATGCTCGAGCGGATGCGGACCGGGCCGTTCCGCGAGATCCTGGCCGACGTCCGCGACCGCATCAAGTCGGGCGAGGAGCTGTCGGACGCCTTCGGCCACTACGCCGATTACTTTCCCCGCCTCTACCCAGCCTCGCTCAAGGCGGGCGAACGCAGTGGCGAGCTCGAGGCCGTGCTGCGGCGCTTCATCCGCTACCTGAAGCTGGTCGGCGACGCCCGGCGGCGGGTGGTCTCGGCGCTGGTCTATCCGGCGGTGCTGGTGGGCCTGTCAATCGCCATGATCTTCATCCTGTCGATCGCTGTGGTCCCCAAGTTCCAGGACTTCTTCGTCGCCATGGGCGTCAAGCTGCCGCTGATCACCAAGATCACCCTCGGCTCGTCGCTCTTCCTGGTGCACAACCTGCCGCTGATCCTCGGCCTCTTGATCGTCGGCCTCTTCCTCTTCCAGCGCTGGCGGCGCACGGCGCTCGGTAGCACCACCCTCGACCGCCTGAAGCTCAAGGTGCCGCTTCTCGGCCCGGTCCTCCACCGCTTCGCCCTCTCGGAGCTCTGCCGCTCGCTCGCCACCCTGCTCTCGGGGGGTATCCCGCTGGTCTCCTGCTTCGAGATCGCCACCCAGGCGGTGGGCAACACCTACATCCGGCGCCAGCTCGAGCCGACGGTGGACCGCGTCCGCGAAGGCAAGGCCTTCCATCAGGCCCTGGAGGAGAGCGGCGTCTTCCTGCCGATGGCCGTCGACATGGTCAAGGTGGGAGAGGCCACGGGCGCCCTGGACGACATGCTGACCAACGTCTCGGAGTTCTTCGACCAGGAGATCGAGACCAATCTTCAGCGTATGCTCTCGCTCGTCGAGCCCTTGATGCTGGTGTTTCTCGGGCTCATCATCGCGGTGCTCTTGGTGTCGATCTACCTGCCGCTGTTCAGCTCGTTGTCCCAATCGCAGTTCTAGCGGGCACAGACGAGGCGACGAAGGCTAGACGCCCGCCGCGGGACCATCGTTAGTTCCATTGTTAGGGAGGCGTGAGGAACCACCATGGCGGTGAGCTTGACCGTACCGGAAGCCGAGACCCTCGAACAGGCGCGGGCGCGCCTGGCTCGCGACCGTCGCGAGGCCGAGGCTTTCGCCGAGCGCTACGGCCTCGAGCTGCTCGACATGTCGCAGTTCCGCATCGACAACGACCTCTTCCGCTCGATCCCCTTCGACCTCATGCTGCGCTACGGCTTCTTGCCCGAGGCGCAGCTCGAGGGCCGGCTGGCGATCGTCATGGCGGACGCCTCCGACATCACCAAGCTCGACGAGCTGGAGCTGCTGCTCGGCCAGCCGGTCGAGGTCAAGATCGGCGCCCGCTCGGCGATCGACGAGATCCTGCAGAAGTCCGAGAGCACCCAGCGGGTCCTCGACGAGGCCACGGAGGACTTCCGCATCCAGCTGGTGCAGGAGGACGAGGAGGGCGAAGAGGTCCTCTCGATCGACCGCATCAGCGCCGACACCAGCCCGATCATCAAGTTGGTGGACTCGACCGTCTTCAACGCCATCCAGCGGCGCGCCAGCGACATCCACATCGAGACGCGCGACGCCGAGGTGATCATCAAGTACCGCATCGACGGCGTGCTCTACCAGGCGATGGAGCCGATCGACAAGCGACACCACCAGACGATCATCAGCCGCATCAAGGTGATGTCCGAGCTCGACATCGCCGAGAAGCGGATCCCCCAGGACGGCCGCTTCAAGCTGCGCCTGAAGGGGCGCACCATCGACTTCCGGGTCTCGATCATCCCCTCCGTTCACGGTGAGGACTGCGTCATCCGCATCCTGGACAAGGAGTCGATGAACAAGGACTTCAAGAACCTGCGCCTCGACATCCTCGGCTTCGACGAGGAGACGATGCGCAAGCTGCGCAAGTTCATTCGCGAGCCCTACGGCATGGTGCTGGTCACCGGGCCGACGGGCTCCGGCAAGACGACGACGCTCTACGCCGCCCTCTCGGAGATCCAGAGCTCCGAGGACAAGATCATCACCATCGAGGACCCGGTCGAGTACCAGCTCAAGGGGATCACGCAGATCCCCGTCAACGAGAAGAAGGGCCTGACCTTCGCCCGCGGCCTGCGCTCCATCCTGCGCCACGACCCGGACAAGATCATGGTCGGCGAGATCCGCGACGAGGAGACGGCGCAGATCGCCATCCAGTCGGCCCTGACCGGCCACCTGGTGTTCACCACCGTCCATGCCAACAACGTGGTGGACGTGCTGGGCCGCTTCCTCAACATGAAGGTGGACCTCTACAACTTCGTCTCGGCCCTGAACTGCGTCCTGGCGCAGCGGCTGGTGCGCAAGATCTGCGAGCACTGCAAGCGGCCGGCCGAGGTGGGCCGGCAGCTCCTCGAGGAGAGCGGCCTCGACCCCGAGACCTATCGCGACACCCCGTTCTTCGAGGGCGGCGGCTGCATCGAGTGCAACGGCACGGGCTTTCACGGCCGGCTGGCGATCTCGGAGCTCCTCGACCTCTCCGATCACATCCGCGAGCTGATCCTCGAACGGCGACCCGCCTCGGAGATCAAGCGAGCGGCCGCGGCCGAGGGCATGACCTTCCTGCGCGAGTCGGCACTCGGCATGGTTTTCCGTGGGATCACGACACTGCGTGAGATCAACAAAGTTACCTTCGTGGAGTAGGCGGCTGCTGGGCCTGGAGCCCCAGCCTGTCCCGCCGCTGGCCTTCGGCATCGAGCCGGACAGGCTGTCGTTCGCCCGCTTCCAGCGCTCGGGAGGGCGGGCGACGGTGGTCGACTTCCGCTGGCTGCCGATTCCACCGCAGAGCTTCCACACCGGTATGCTCGGCGGCACCCTGCACGAGCCCCGGCAGTTCGCCGAGCTGGTAGCGAGCCTGGTACGCGAGCTCACCTCGGCGCCGAAGACGGCGGCCCTCGTGCTGCCCGACAGCTGGATTCGCCTCGCCTTCGCTCCGGGAGGCGACCTGCCCGCCCCGGGGCCGCAGCGCGACGAGGCGCTGCGCTTCAAGCTGCGGCGGCTGGTGCCCTTCCGGGTCGATGACCTGCGGGTGAGCGGGGTCGAGGTGCCGAGCCTCGGCGAGGGTCCGCCGCGGGTGCTCCTGGGCTTCGGTCTCGAGGCCCTATTGGCCCAGGTCGAAGAGGCGTTCCGCGCCGCGGGTGTCAGCCTCGGTCTGCTCACCAGCGCCAGCCTGGCGGCCCTCGGGGCGCTCGCCACGGAGCCCGAGGCGGAGCAGCTGACCGCCCTCGCGCTGGTCGACGCCGACAGCTACACGATGGTCTTCGCCCGCGGCGGCGTGCCGGTCCTCTACCGCCACAAGGTGCTCACCGCCGAGCTCGAGAGTGCGACGCAGGGAAGCCTGGTGAGCCGCGACCTGCGCCTGACCCGCTCGTTCATCGAGGAGCAGCTGCCCGGCAGCAGGCTGTCGCGGGTGTTGCTGGTGGCGCCGCCCGAGGAGATCGGGCCCTGGCAGGAGTGGCTCGCCCGCGGCCTGGAGACCACCATCGAGCCCCTCGGTCGCGGCCATCTCAACCTCGTCGAGGGCCCGCAGCTCGATCTGCGCCTGCTCACTCCGCTCCTCGGAGCGTCGCTCGCCGAGGTGGCGTGAGGGGGGTGCGGATGCGCGAGATCTACCTCAACCTGGCTCGCCGGCCGTACGTCAACCGCCGGCCGGTGGTGCGCCTGGCCACGTTCTTGTGGCTGCTCGGCCTCTTGCTGGTGGCGGCCAACGTCTGGCTCTACCAACAGTATTTCTCGGGCACCAGCGCCAAGGCGCAGCGGCTCGCCGAGATCGACAGCTCCCTGGCCACCGAGCGGGCGGCGATCAGCAGCGCCGAAGCCAAGCTGGCGGGCCTCGAGCTGCGCCGGCTCAATGCCACCACCGCCTTCCTCAACCGTAAGATCGAGGAACGCGCCTTCTCTTGGAGCCGGCTGCTCGATCGCCTGGCGTCCCTGCTGCCGCGCGAGGCCCGGCTGGTGAGCCTGGCCCCCGAGCGCGCCGCCGAAAAGAAGCGGGGCGAAGCGACCCCCACGGCCCCGGGCGAAGCGGCCCCAGTGACGCTCAAGATCCTCGCCGAAGCGGCGACCGACGAGACCGTGAACGCCTTGGTCGACGCCTTCTTCGCCGACCCGGCCTTCCGCGACCCCAATCCCTCCCGCGAGGCTCGCAACAGCGAGGGCGACATCCGCATCGATCTCACCGTCGACTTCTTGCCGGACGCCGCGCTGAGCCTGGCCCCGGCTGCCCCGGAAGCGAGCGCCGAAGCTCCCGAGGAGGCGCGATGACCGCCTGGACTGAGGCCTGGCGCCGGCTCCTCAAGCTATGGGTACCGCCCCTCGTGCTCGTGCTCCTCGGGCTCGGCGCCCTGGCCTTCTATCGGCTGAACTACGCCGGCGAGTCGGCCGGTCTCGAGAACCGGCTGCAGGCCCGTGAGGCGCTGCTCGCCAAGGAGAAGGCCGAGCGCCAACGCCTCGAAGGGTTGCTGGCGGCCGCCCAGGCGACCGAGAGCCAGGTCGAGGCCCTCTACCGCGACCGCTTCTCGACGCGCCGGCAGCGGCTGACCCAGGCGACGGAAGAAGTGAAGAGCCTCGCCCGCCGGGCCGGCCTCGAGATCGAGTCGATCAACTACCCGGAGGAAGAGATCGAGAGCTTCGCCCTGGTCCAGCGCTCGTTCGTCTTCACCGTCCGCGGCTCCTACCGGGAGCTGCGCACGCTGATCAACTTCCTGGAGCTCTCGCCGTCGTTCCTGACCTTGAAGACGGTGACGCTGCGGGGTGGCAAGAGCAACGACGACGAGGTGACCATGGACCTCACCCTCGAGACGCTCTTCGCCCGCAGCGAGGCCTCACCGCTCAGTGGGAGGGCGACGTCATGACCCAGCGCGCGAAGGTGCTCCTCGGCGCGCTCGGTGTGGCGCTGCTCTTCGTCGTCTGGTCCAAGCTCGGCGACGACACACCGGCGCCGGCCCGCCGCCGTGCCAGCGCCGCGGCGGCGGACGCCGCCGATGGAGTCAGCCGCCGGCGCGCGGCTCCGAGCCGGGCTGGCCGCACCGCCGAGGAGGGGCCGGTCACCGAGATCGTCGAGCTGCGCCTCGAAGCCCTCGTGCCCCGGCCGGCGGAGTACGGCGTCAGCCGCAACCCGTTCGCCTTCTACGTGCCGCCGCCGCCGCCCCCCCCCCCGAAGCCCAAAGGGCCGACGCCCGAGGAGCTGGTAGCGCAACGGGCGGCCCTCGAGGCGGCGCGCCAGGCGGCGATCGAGGCCGCGGCGGTGCCGGCCAAGCCCCGGCCGCCGGCGATCACCGTCAAGTACCTTGGCAGCTTCGGGCCGCCGAGCCGCAAGATCGCCGTCTTCTCGAACGGTGAGTCGATCTACAACGCTCTCCAGGGTGACGTCCTGGAGGGCAAGTTCCGCCTCGTCTCGATCGGCTACGAGTCCGTCGAGCTGGCCTTCGTCGATTTTCCAGAGATTCCGCCTGAGCAGCTACCGGTCGGGCCGGAGGGAAGCTGAAGATGCCAAGAAGAGTGCTTTGGGGTGCGGCTGTGCTGCTGCTTCTCACCTCCTGCACGAGCTATCGCAACTACCGGCGCGCCCAGATGGCGGCGACGTCGGAGGACTGGGACCAGGCCGTCGTCTTCTACATGAAGGCGCTCGAGGCGGACCCCGGCAGCATCACCTACAAGGCCGCCTTGCTGCGCGCCAAGGTGAAGGCCTCGCAGGGCCACTACGAGAAAGCGCGCAAGTACCACGAGACGGGCGTCCCCGAGCGCGCCCTCGTCGAGTATCAGCAGGCGGTGGCGCTCGACCCGTCGAACCAGTCGGCCCTCGTCGAGCTGGAGAAGGTGCGTGCCGAGCTCGCCGCGGCGCGCACCAACCGCCGCGTGGCGACCAGCATCGACGACCTGAAGAAGCAGGCGAGCGAGAAGGGCCAGCCGCCGGTGCTCAACCCGCGCTCGAACGAGCCGATCGACCTCGACTTCCCCGAGGCGGTGTCGATCATGGACATCTATCGGGCGCTCGGCCGGGCCTTCGGCATCAACGTGCTCTTCGACCCCAACCTCAAGGACCAGGAGATCTCCGTCTCCTTGAAGCAGGTCAAGGCGCAGGACGCCCTGGAGTTCCTGATCCGGGCAGCCAACCACTTCTACAAGGTGCTCGACCCCCACACCATCATCGTGGTGGCCGACACGCCGCAGAACCGCCGCAACTACGAGGACCTCGTCATCAAGACCTTCTTCCTCTCGAACGCCGAGGTGAAGGACGTGGTGACGATGCTGCGCAGCCTGATCGATGCCAAGAAGATCGCCACCAACGAGCAGCTCAACGCCATCATCCTGCGCGACACCGCCGACAAGGTGAAGGTCGCCGAGAAGATCATCAACGCCAACGACAAGGCGAAGGCGGAGGTGGTGGTCGACGTCGAGCTGCTGCAGATCAACACCAGCAAGCTCAAGGACCTCGGGGTCAGCTGGCCGGGCCAGATCACCACCGGCATCACGGTCGGCGGCACCGACACGCCGCTGCGGGTCTCCGACCTCGAGTTCCTCAACCAGAGCAACTGGACGCTGACCATCCCCAACTTCGTCTACGACTTCGTCAAGACCAACACCGACGCCCAGCTGCTCGCCAAACCGCAGCTGCGGATCAGCGAGGGCGAGAAGGCGAGTCTGGTGATCGGCGATCGGGTGCCGATCCCGGTGACCAGCTTCAACACCGGCAACACGGTGGGTGGCAACGTGGTGCCGATCACCTCCTTCCAGTACCAGGACGTCGGCATCAAGATCTCGCTCGAACCGCGGGTGCACCACAACAAGGAGATCACCCTCAAGGTGATGGTCGAGGTCTCGAACCTCTCCGGTCAGGTGCAGAGCGGCGGCAGCTCCCAGCCGATCATCGGCACGCGGACCATCGAGTCGACCATCCGTCTCAAGGACGGCGAGACGAACTTCCTGGCCGGCCTGATGCGCAGCGATGAGACCACCTCCGATTCCGGCCTGCCGGGCCTGTCGGAGATCCCGGTGATCGGCCGGCTGTTCTCGAAGAACCACAGCCAGAACCAGCGTACCGACGTCATCCTCACCTTGACCCCGCGGATCATCCGTTCGGCCGACATCACCGAGGAGGACCTGCTGCCGATCTGGGTGGGCACGGACGCCAACATCAGCTTCCGCCAGGGCAGCCCGCGCATCGAGTCGGATGTCGAAGGGCCCTTCGAGGAGCAGCTCGAGCCGGCCGCCACCGAGGACATCCGCGAGCTCATCCAGCGGCGCATCCAGCAGCTGCCGCGGGGGGTCAACGACGAGGGCGGCGAGGAGAAGCCGCCGGAGACGCCGCAGGGCATCGAGCTGGTCCCAGGGTCAGGCAGCCAGGCGCCGCCGGCCCAGCAACAGCCGCCGCCCTTCGGGACGCCGCTGCAGCCGGCCGACGAGGGGGACGAGGAGCCACCGGGCAGCCTGTTCACCGGCCGTACGGCCTCCTCGGCCTTCCGCTTCGCCGCCTCGCCGTCGGCGATCGTCCTGGCGGCGGACACCACGGCCCCGGTGCAGCTCAGCCTGTCGCCGCAGCGCTCGTTGGTGGCGAGCGGCGAGGAGATCGAGATCAGCCTGATGGTCGACAGCGCACGGCCGCTCTCGCACCTGCCCCTGCGCCTGAGCTACGACTCGCGGCTGCTGCGCGTCGTCGAGGTGGCGGCGGGCAGCTATCTCGGCGGGAGCGACAAGGCGCAGGTGCTGGCGGACTCGTCCCGCCCCGGCGAGATCGTCCTCGGCGCGAGCCGGCTTGGCCGGGGGCCCGGCGTTAGCGGTCGCGGCGTCCTGGCGCGGGTCCGTTTCCTTGCTCTCGGAGCCGGCACCAGCGCCGTCACCTTTCTCGAGGCCCAGGCCCTCCGCGAGGACCTGACGAGCCTCGGCAGCGTCGCCGTGGCGCCGGCGGTGATCGAGATCGGACGGCCGTCGCGGCCGCACGAGCGGCCGGAGCTGCCGCCGCAGGAGAGCTGAGCGCGTGATGCGAGCTGCCAGTCCAGCCCGCGCTCGGCGGGAGGCCGGCTACACCCTGGCCGAGCTGGTCATGGTGGCCGTCATCCTGGTGATTCTTGCGAGCGCCGTGCCGCCGGTGGTCAAGTTTGCCGGCAAGCGGATGAAAGAGGGCGAGCTGCGCTACTCGCTGCGCACGATGCGGCTGGCGATCGACGACTTCAAGCGCTACAGCGACGCCGGCCTGATCCCCATCGAATTCGGCACCCAGGGTTACCCCAAAGACCTCGAGACCCTGGTCGAGGGGGTCGACTTGGTGGGCCAGGTGGACAAGAAGGTGCGCTTCTTGCGCCGGATCCCCGTCGATCCGATGACCGGCGAGCCGGAGTGGGGGCTGCGCAGCTACGAGGACGACCCCGACAGTGACTCCTGGGGTGGCCAGGACGTCTTCGACGTCTACTCGCTCTCCCAGGGCGTGGGCCTCAACGGGATCCCCTACGCCGAGTGGTGAGCACGGCGCGGATGGCGAACGGCGAGCAGGAGATGACGATGACGACAGCCGCGGCGTGGCGCCGCTTGCGATCGAACCAGGGCGGCCGCAGCCGGGCGGCCCAGGTCGGCTTCACCCTCCTCGAGATGATCATCGTGGTTGCCTTGATCGGGATCATCGCGGGGATGATCGTCCCCAACCTGATCGACCGGCCGAAGCGGGCGAAGGAAGCTGTGCTGCGCAGCAACCTGATGAGCATCCGCGACACCCTCGACCAGTACTACGGCGACAAGGGCCATTACCCGGACTCGCTCGAGCAGCTGGTGGACGCCGGCTACTACCGCGCCGTCCCCATCGATCCGATCACCGGCAGCTCCGAGACCTGGCAGCTGGTCTACGAGGAGGTCGACCCCGACCAGCCGCCGGCGGAGACCGACGAGAGCGAGTCCGGCGGCCCCGGGATCATCGACGTCCACTCCGGCTCGGAGGAGATCTCGCTCGATGGCCAACCCTACGCCGAGTGGTGACGCGCGCGGCCAGGCGGGCTACACGCTGGCCGCCCTGGCGATCGCCGTCACCGTGCTCCTCATCCTCCTCGGCATCGCCTTGCCGGTGTGGAGCAAGGCCATCCAGCGCGAGAAGGAAGAGGAGCTGATCGCCCGCGGGCTGCAGTACGCCGAGGCCATCCGCGTCTTCCGAGCCCGCTTCAACCGCCTGCCCCTGCGCCTGGAAGAGCTGATCGAGGTCAAGCCGCGCAGCATCCGCCAGCTGTGGAAGGACCCGATGACCAAGGACGGGGCTTGGGGCATCGTCTTCGAGGCGGCGCCGGGTGGCGCCCAGGGCGGTAACCGCCCACCGGGCGCGCAAGGGGGAGGTCAGCCGCTGCCGGCACCGCAGCAGCCCGGCGGCGTCCAAGGCGGTCTGGACGACGGGCGTACCCTGATCGACGCTCCGCAGGTGGGCCCCGACGGCAAGCCGGTGCAAACCTTCGGGCCGATCGCCGGGGTCCACAGCCTGTCGAACGCCGAGGCCATCCACGTCTGGAACGGCAAGGAGAAGGTCAGCGAGTGGATCTTCGACTACACCTTGCTCACCACCGGCGGCCAGCCCTTCGGCGTGCCGAGCGGCCAGCAGGGCGCCGGCGGCGGCATCAACCCCTTTGCCCTCAAGGCCGAGTGGCTCGGACGGCCGTTCCGCTCCGGCATCGTGCCGCCGGGGCAGGGTGGCTCGCCGCCTGCCGGCGGCACCGGCCCGAACGGTCAGCCGGGAGGTGGCTTCGGCGGCAGTTTCGGTGGCGGCAAGGGCGGGTCGGGCAACCTAGGCGGTTCGGGCAACCAGGGCGGCGGCAAGCTGGGCGTCGACGCCAGCGGCCTCGAGGACGGCTAGCCTGCCTGCTCTGCCGGGCCGATGGGCCGATGGGCCGATGGGCGGCCAGATCTCGCTTGGCTCGCTCGGTGAGCGCCTTCGGCGCAGCCACTCGCCGGCGCGAGGTCAGGCCGCCCACCAGCCCAAGCTCGTGATCGACCTCCGGCTCTGACCCCGCCGCCTGCTAGCATCGCGGGCCGATGAGCCCGCTCACCGTTCGCATCTTGCGCCTTCCCCACGCCGGCGACCTTCCCCTTCCCTCCACCGCCTCGCTTGGCAGCGCCGGCTACGACCTCAGGGCGGCCATCGCCGCGGACGCGGTGTTGGCACCGGGGGCTCGCCTGCTGGTGCCCACCGGCTTTGTGCTCGAGATCCCCCCCGGCTGGGAGGGCCAGGTGCGTCCGCGCAGCGGCCTCGCCATCCGCCACGGCATCACCCTCATCAACTCCCCCGGCACCATCGACAGCGACTACCGCGGCGAGGTGGCCGTGCCGCTGGTCAACCTCGGCCAGGAGCCCTTCACCCTGCGGCGGGGAGATCGTATCGCCCAGCTGATCCTCGCCCCGGTGGCGCGGGTGCGCTTCGTCGAGGTCGACGAGCTCGCCGGCACCGCCCGCGGCGACGGCGGCTTCGGCTCGACCGGCACGCAGTAGCCCGTGCCGCGAGAGGCGGACCGGAGCCCGGAGAAAAAGAAAACGGGGACCGCTCGCGCGGCCCCCGTCGTTCGGGCGTGGCTTCTCGGCGCGAGGCCTAGAAGCTGATGCGCAGGCCGAGCTTGCCCTGCCAGCGCGAGCGGATGTCGGCGGTGGTGAACTGCGCACCCGGGGCGATCGCCGACGGGTTCACCGTGTAGATCGGCTTGCCGGTGGCGGCGTCGATGCCCGAAAAGGTCACCGCAGTGTAGGTGTTGTTGTTGACGAAGCGGACCACGCCCTTCTCGTTGTCGAGCAGGTTGATCAGGTTGAGGATGTCGAAGGTCAGCTGCGCACGGACCACCTTGATCGGCAGCTCGACGTCGTAGTGGAAGTCGAGGAAGCGGCTCCACGGCTCGGTCGAGGAGTTGCGAGCGAGGATCTGGCCGCGCTTGCCGTCGACGCCGGCCGAGCGCAGGAAGGCGTCGAACATCTCGGCGGTGACCGGCGTCGAGGTGGTGCTGCGCAGGATCACGTCGCTGGTGTTCTGCGGCACGAAGAGCAGGTCGTTGCTGGTGAAACCGTCGCGGTTCGGGTCACCACCCTCAAGAAGAGAGTACGGCTCACCGGACTGCACGTTGTAGAACAGCGCCACGGTGTGGCCCACGGGCCCGGTCTCGAAGCGGTAGGAGACCGAGGCGTTCAGGCGGTGCTCGATCTCGAACACCGAGCGGCCGTTCGAGTCGTGGAACACGTCGCCCGCGGTGGGGAAGAACTGCCAGTTGGAGATGGCACGGCTCGAGGTGGCATCGAACGCCGAGTTGGCGTCCATGTAGGAGTAGGAGAGCGAGGTCGAGAGGCCGTGGGAGAACCGCTTCTCGAGCTGCGTCGAGATGTTGAGCTGGTCGCCCTTCGAGGTGTTGGTCAGCTGCACCGCGGTGCCGAAGCTGTTGCTCACCTTGGTGTAGATCGGCCGGCCGTCGAAGGTCCGAGCGCCGGTGTCGCGGAGGTTGACGTTGGTGTAGTAGACGTCCTGCAGCACCTGCGTGTAGATCGCCTCGACGCTGCCACGGATGCCCCAGGGCAGCTCGCGCTCGTAGCCGAGGGTGGTACGGAAGACGGTCGGGAACTTGAAGTCCGGGTCGATCAGGTCGACGGAGACGGTGCCGGCCGCGCCCAGGTTGTGGGGCTGGTTGTTCGGGTCCGGGTTGAAGGGGATGCTGCCCCGGGTGGAGAGCGAGGTGGACTCGACGCCAGTGTTGGCGAAGGCGTTCGAGATCCACACGTAGGGAGTGCGGCCGAGGAAGATGCCGAGGCCGCCGCGCAGCTGCTGCTTGCCGTCTGGCGACCAGTTGAAGCCGAGACGGGGCGAGAGGGTGATGTTGCCGCTCGGCACGTCGTTGGTGCGGAAGCCGAAGGTCGACTGCACCGAGGCGTTGAGCGACGGCTTGTCGTCGAGGTTCGCCATGTCGGCGCGCAGGCCGTAGGTCAGGGTCAGGTGGTCGTTGACCTGCCACTGGTCACCGGCGTAGAGCCCGTACTGGCTGACCCCGAAGGAGGCCGGCCGGCGGGGGTCCGCGCCGTTCGCGAAGCTGATCGAGTACTCCTGGGCAACCCCGCGGTTGAAGTCGGCGAGGCTGTCGAAGCGGTAGAAGCCGTAAAAGTCGGAGAGGAAGAGGTTCTTGAAGTCGAAGAACTCGTTGTGGGTGCCGATGGTGAAGGTGTGGGCACCGCGCACGAGGGTGAAGTCGTCGGTGAGCTCGAGGATGTCCTGGTCGAGGGAGTTGGCACCCGAGAAGCGCTCGGTGCCGGCGGTCACCTCGGGACGGCGCGAGATCGGGCCGATGTCGACGGTCGGGAAGATCACCGGTGTGTCGCGCACGTCGCGGATCGTCTGGTAGCCGATCCGGCCCTCGTTGAACGAGCTGCCCCAGACGCTGTTGAGCTGGAAGACCGAGGAGTTCGTCTTGTCAGCGATGGTGTAGATGGCGGTGGGGAAGCGGAAGGCGGAGGTGGAGCGGTCAGCCACCACGTCGCGGCCGGCCTTGACGTAGTTGTGACGCACCGTCGCCTGGTGCGCGGGGGAGATGTTGAAGTCGAAGCGCAGGAAGGCGAGGTCGCTGTCGGTGGTGGCCGGGAAGTCGCCGAGGCTGCCCGGGTCGTAGCCGTAGCGGCTGGTCAGCAGGTTGCGGAAGTCCGCCGCCTGCTGCGGGTTGCGGAACTGCTGGCCGGTCGAGCCATCGGCGGAGACGCCGGTCGGCGCCTCGCGGCTGTTGGTCTCGCCGCTGACGAAGAAGAAGACCTTGTCGCGCACGATGCGCCCGCCGAGGCGGCCGCCGTACTGATCCTCTTTGAAGTCGGCCACCGGGTTCTTGAAGGGGCCGTCGCCGATGTAGTCCTGGTCGCGCTTCGAGCCGTAGACCGAGCCGGAGAAGACGTTGGTGCCCGAGCGGGTGATGGCGTTGATGCCGCCGCCGGTGAAGCCACCCTGGCGCACGTCGTAGGGGGAGACGACCAGCTGCAGCTGCTCGATCGAGTCGAGGTTGATCGGCTGCGCGTCGGTCTGGCCACCCGGGGTGCCGGTGTCGGCGAGGCCGAACAGGTCGTTGTTCACGGCGCCGTCGATCTGGATCTGGTTGTAGCGGTTGTTGCGGCCCGCCACCGAGATGCGGGTGGAGGAAGCGTCGGCGGAGTCGACGTTGAACACCGGGTTGAGGCGAGCGAAGTCCTGGACGCTGCGCCGCACGCTGGGCAGGCTCTCGAGCTCCTCGGTGCTGACGCTCGAGGTCGAACCGGTGCGGTTGGGGTTGATCAGGGGATCGGACTCGCCGACCACGGTGATGGTCTCGGCGACCGAGGCCACCTGCAGGGCGATCGGCAGGTTGAGGGTCTCACCGAGGTTGACGTAGATGTCGGTGATCTCCTGCTGCTTGAAGCCGTCCAGGTTGACCGTGACGGTGTAGGGGCCACCGACGCGGACGTTCTGGAAGTTGAACCGGCCGTCTGCCTGCGTGACGCCGTCGTAGACCGTCCCGGTCGGCTGGTGGATCGCCGTGACCGTGGCGCCGGGCAGCGTGGTGTCACCTTCCTCGGTGGTCACCCGGCCCGAGAGGGTACCCGTCGTGATGCTCTGCGCCTGGGCGGCCGGCGTCGCGAGGGCCACCATCACCAGCGCGATGGCGGCTGCGGCCAGGAGCCGAAGCAGCGGTGTTTTCGCTGAATGCATCGCTTCCTCCAGTGGTTGAAGATCCCGAATTGCGTGGCCCGCTCGGCGGCAGGCCAGTCTTTGGAGCGGTATGTAGAAACCCACCTAGACACAGTCCGGCGGGCAATCTAGCAGCCTGGTGATCGCCCTTCGCCGCCAGCAGGTGGCGGAGCTGGGACGGTTCCGTCACGGCTCTGTCGCGCGGCCGACCGTCCTAGCGTCGGCGTCATCGCGGGCCGGATCGCGTCCCAGAGGGAGGCGCAGGAAGAGCCAGTTGAAGGGGGCGCGGTGCCTGCCTGAACGAGACCATGACTGCCCAGCTGCGCGGGGATCATACCATCACGGCGGCCGCTGGGAGCCGGCGAGGCTCAGCCCCCGGCGGGGCCCGAAGGGACGGTGGGGCGGGACGCGAAAGCCTCGATCACCTGCCGCACCACCTGACTGAGCTCGGCCGTGAAATCGGTCAGCTGGCGCAGCCTCTCTTCGAGCTGCTCGCTGCCGGCGCGGTGGAGGGAATAGCCGCCGTGCGGGCGCAACCGCGGCAGGGCGTGCTCTTCGAGGTAGCGGAGGCGTTCATACGCCTCCTTCAGGCGCTGCGGGTCCATGAGCAGGCTCCTTGCTGCGGTGAGGTCCGCGGCCTTCAGGCCGAGGAGCGCCGGAAGACGTGATGGGCCGTCGCCTGGTCGCGCGGGCGCACGACGATCTCGTCGATATTGACGTGGGGCGGCCGGCTGGCGGCCCAGGCGATGCAGTCGGCAACGTCCTCGGCCCGCAGGGGCGTCAGGCCCTGGTAGACAGCCTCGGCGCGGCGGCCGTCGCCAGCGAAGCGCACCAGGGAGAACTCGGTCTCGACCAGCCCCGGGGCCACCTCGGTCACCCGCACGGGTTTGCCGAGCAGCTCCAGGCGGAGCGTGCGGGTGATGGCCCGCACCGCGTGCTTCGCCGCCGTGTAGCCGGCGCCGCCGGCATAGGTCTCGAAGCCGGCGATCGAGCCGACGTTGATCACGTGGCCCGCCGCCGCCTCGAGCTTGGGCAGCAGGGCACGGGTCATCCGCAGCAAGCCGATGACGTTGGTCTCCCACATCCACCGCCACTTCGCCTCGTCGGCGTCGGCGATCGTCTCGAGCCCCTTGGCACCGCCGGCGTTGTTGACCAGGAGCGAGCAGCGCGGCACGGCGGCCACGAAGGCGTCGACGCTGGCCGGCTCGGTGACGTCGAGCGGCAGAGCGTGGCCGGCGATCTCTGCCGCGAGCGCTGCCAGGAGATCGCGCCGGCGGGCCCCGGCGTAGACCTCGAAGCCCTGCGCGGCGAGCGCCCTGGCGGTGGCGGCACCGATGCCGGCCGAGGCCCCGGTGACCACTGCCACCGGGCGCGGCGCGGGAGGGACGCCGTGGCTCATGACTCGCCCGGAGCGAGGGCGCGGATGGCCCAGTTGATCAGCCCCATCACGATGCCGCCGAGGATCGCCCAGCCACAGCCGTCGATCTTCAGGCCGTCGAGCAATCCGGCCGCGAGGTAGAGCATCAGGCCGTTGACCACGAGATAGAAGAGGCCGAGGCTCAGGATGATGAAGGGCAGCGAGAGGAGGGTGGCGAGCGGCTTGACCAGCAGGTTGATCAAGCCGATGACGACCCCGGCGAGGATCAGGTAGGCGATTCCCCTCGTCGTGTCGTAGTGGATGCCGGGGAGGAGATAGGCGGCGGCCAACAGGCCGACGCAGTTGATCAGAACCTGCAGGGCGGCGCGTAGCATGCCCGTTAGGCTATCAGCTCGGCTTGCCGAGCGGTCAGGAGCTCACGGGCGGCGAGCGCCACCTTGCGCTCGTTGGCGAAGCTCAGACGGGCGAGACCGTCCTCCCAAGGTACCCACTCGGCGCCGCTGACCTCGTTGGGATCGTAGTCCTCGGTGGAGCCGCGCACGTAGCTGAGCAAGAAGTAGTGGACCCGCTTGTGGATCCGCCGCCGGTCCCGCTCCACGAACCAGTACTCGATCTCGGGCAGGGGCGCGACGATTAGGCCGGTGATCCCGGTCTCCTCTTGCACTTCGCGGCAGGCCGCCTGGGCCGTGCTCTCACCCGGCTCCACGTGGCCCTTCGGCAGCTGCCAGCGCCGGCCCTCGCGGGTGGAGATGAGCAGGATGTGGCCGTCCTGGACCACCAGCCCGCCGGCCGACACCTGGTGCTCGGTCCGCACCCGCTTGCGAGTGGTGCGGCGCCTGTCAGTTCGCGGCTTGCTCATCGGCAGCTTGGGTCCAGGCAGGCAAGGTCGCGGGATCGACGCCGACCGAGCGCAGTGCGGCCTCCCAGCTGTCCTCGGGATTGGGTTGGAACAACAGCTCCTGGGATGGTGGGGCCATCAGCCAATCGTTACGGAGGATCTCCCCCACCAGCTGGCCGGCACCCCAGCCGGCGTAGCCCAGAAAGAGCCGCAGGGCGGCCGGTGGCAGGGCGGCGAGCTGGGAGAGGTCGCCGACGTGTTGGGTGAGCGCCACGCCAGGCACCACCTGCTGCGAGCCGGCCGGCAGCGCCTCGGCCTCGGCAGCGAAGAGGACGCTGCCGAGCTGCGGCTGCACCGGGCCGCCGAAGTGCGCCACCTCTTCGGCCGCACCCTGCCACTGGATCTCCATGCCGTCGAGGATGTCGGAGATCTTGATCTCGGTCGGCCGGTTGAGGATGAAACCGAGGCTGCCCTCGTCGTCGTGGTGGACCAGCAGCACCACGCTGCGGTGGAAGAAGGGGTCCACCACTTGCGGCATGGCGAGCAACAGGACGGGAGCGCGAAGATCGGTGCCCAACTGCATGGTTGTCGATCTTAGCTCGGAAGGGTCGAGTGGTGAGCGTGCCAGGCGCTGCCGGGGAGCGTCCGACGCAGCCGCGCGCGATGCGCGCCGCGGGCGCAGCCCCCTGCCCCGGCACCGCCGAGCGGAACCCCCAACGTGCCAACCGGCGGGCCAATGCGCTATCGTTCACGGGCCACCACCGGGTGCCGCTTCGCGGCCCGTCCCCGCACCGAGAGCCGCCCCTGCGCCGTGAGCCGCCCCCACCGTGAGTCGGAGGAGATGGGAATGAAGGACAGCTTTGGATGCCACGGCACGCTTGCCGTCGGCGATCGCAGCTATCGCATCGCGAGGCTCCCCCGCCTGGAGGCGAGCGGTTACTCGCTCGGCCGCCTGCCGTTTGCCCTGCGGGTGCTCCTCGAGAACCTGCTGCGGCGCGAGGACGGCGACGTCGTGAAGGCCGCGGAGATCGAGGCGCTGCTGCGTTGGGAGCCCCGAGCCGAGCCGGCGCAGGAGATCGCCTTCATGCCGGCGCGAGTCCTCCTGCAGGACTTCACCGGCGTGCCGGCGGTCGTCGACCTGGCGGCGATGCGCGATGCCATGCGCGCCCTCGGTGGCGATCCGCGGCGGATCAACCCCATGCAGCCGGTGGAGCTGGTGATCGATCACTCGGTGCAGGTGGACGAGTACGGCTCCGAGGCGGCGTTCCTGATCAATGCGCAGCTGGAGTTCGAACGCAACCGCGAGCGCTACGCCTTCCTGCGCTGGGGCCAGAGCGCCTTCGACAACTTCAAGGTGGTGCCGCCGGACACCGGCATCGTGCACCAGGTGAACCTCGAATACCTGGCTCGCGTCGTGATGGCCGGTGCCGGCCCGAGCGGGGCCCTGTGGGCCTACCCGGACACTTTGGTCGGCACCGACTCGCACACCACGATGATCAACGGTCTCGGGGTGCTCGGTTGGGGCGTCGGTGGCATCGAGGCAGAGGCCGCGATGCTCGGCCAGCCGGTCTCGATGCTGATCCCCCAGGTGGTGGGCTTCCGCCTGGCCGGGACCCTGCCGGAAGGCTCGACGGCGACCGACCTCGTGCTCACCGTCACCCAGATGTTGCGGCAGAAGGGCGTGGTCGGCAAGTTCGTGGAGTTCTACGGCCCCGGGCTGGCGACACTGCCCCTCGCCGACCGGGCCACGATCGCCAACATGGCGCCGGAGTACGGCGCCACCTGCGGCATCTTCCCCATCGATCAGGCGTCCCTCGACTACCTGCGCTTCACCCAGCGCGCGCCCGAAGAGGTGGCGCTCGTCGAGGCCTACGCCAAGGAGCAGGGCCTCTTCCACAGCGCCGCGAGCCCGGAGCCGACCTACACGGACACCCTGGAGCTCGATCTCGCGACCGTCGAGCCGTCGCTCGCTGGCCCGCGCCGGCCGCAGGACCGGGTGGCCCTGTCCCGGGTCAAGAGCGTCTTCAGCCAGGAGCTGCCCGGCTTGATGGCCGGCGCCAAGGCGAAGAAGCCGGCCCTCGCCGTGGCGCCGGAGGGGCCGCCAGCGGCCACCGGTGAGCTCAAGGGCGGGGCCCTCGAGCTCAAGCACGGCTCGGTGGTGATCGCGGCGATCACCAGCTGCACCAACACCTCCAACCCGTCGGTGATGGTGGCGGCCGGCCTGGTGGCCAAGAAGGCGGTCGAGAAAGGGCTCCACACCAAGCCGTTCGTCAAGACCAGCCTCGCCCCCGGCTCCAAGGTGGTCACCAGCTACCTCGCCGAGGCGGGCCTCACCCCCTACCTCGACGCCCTCGGCTTCCAGCTGGTCGGCTACGGCTGCACGACCTGCATCGGCAACAGCGGCCCGCTGCCGGCGCCGGTGTCGAAGGCGATCGAGGCCGGCAGCTTGGTGGTTGCCGCGGTGCTTTCCGGCAACCGCAACTTCGAGGGCCGCATCTCCTCGGAGGTGCGCGCCAACTTCCTCGCCTCGCCGCCCCTGGTGGTCGCCTACGCCCTCGCCGGCACGGTCGACATCGACCTGCGCAGCGAGCCCCTGGGCCACGGTGCGGACGGCCAGCCGGTCTACCTGCGCGACCTCTGGCCGTCGCAACAGGAGATCGCTGCCACGGTCGCTGCCGCCGTCAAGGGAGAGATGTTCGGTCGCGAGTACGCTGACGTCTTCGCCGGCGACGAGCGCTGGACGGCGCTCGCGGTGCCCAGCGGCGACACCTACGAGTGGGACGCGGGCTCGACCTACGTGCGCAACCCGCCCTATTTCGTGGGCATCTCGCCGGTGCCACCGCCGGTCGGCGAGCTGCGTGGGGCGCGCGTGCTCGCCGTTCTCGGCGACTCGATCACCACCGACCACATCTCGCCGGCCGGCTCGATCAAGGCGGACAGCCCGGCCGGCCGCTACCTCGTGGCGCACGGCGTGGCCCCCAAGGACTTCAACTCCTACGGCTCACGGCGCGGCAACCACGAGGTGATGATGCGCGGCACCTTCGCCAACGTGCGCCTGCGCAACCGGATGACGCCGGAGATCGAAGGTGGCTTCACCGTCCATCTGCCGAGCGCCGAGGTGCAGTCGATCTTCGACGCCGCGATGCGCTACCGCGACGAAGGCGTGCCGCTGATCATCTTGGCCGGCAAGGAGTACGGCTCGGGCTCGTCGCGCGACTGGGCGGCCAAGGGCCCGCGCCTGTTGGGTGTGCGGGCGGTGATCGCCGAGAGCTACGAGCGCATCCACCGCAGCAACCTGGTGGGTATGGGCGTGTTGCCCCTCGAGTTCTCCCCCGGCGAGAGCGCCGCGAGCCTCGGCCTCACCGGGCGCGAGGTCTTCGCCATCGAAGGGCTGGCGGCAGGCCTCGCGAGCGGCTTCGGAGCGGACCGTTCGCTCGTCGTCCAGGCCACGCGGGAAGACGGCTCCAGCCTGCGCTTCACGGCCAGGGTCCGCCTCGACACGCCGCAGGAGGTGGACTACTACCGCCACGGCGGCATCCTCCACTTCGTGCTACGGCAGCTGGCGCAGGAGACCGTGAGCCAGGGGGGACAGAAAAAAGCCCGTGCCGTGGAGGGAGACGGCACGGGGGAGGAGAGGGAGCTGAAGCAACGGGCCGGGCTCGATCGGTGTCGCCGCAGCGGCGGGTGCCGCCGAACCTGGCAGGTGGGCCTGCTCCCAAGGCGCCCACCACGTCGGAGATAACAGGATCCGGGTGCGGTTGATTCCCACCCCTTGGAGCGGGCCGCGAAGCGGGATCATCGAACGATGCGGATCTACATCACAGGAGCAACCGGCTACCTCGGCGGTGCTTTGGCGCGCGCGCTGGTGGAGCGCGGTCACGAGGTGCGGGCGCTGGTGCGGGCCGGCAAGGACGCCTCGGCGCTGCAGGCCCTCGGCATTGCGACCTTCGTCGCCGACATCACCGACCGCACCTCCATGCGCGAGGGAATGTCCGGCGCCGATTGGGTGGTCCACGCGGCCGCCTTCGTCGAGATGGACGGCGACCTCGGGATGATGCGGCGGATCAATGCCGAGGGCGCCGAGAACGTCGCCTCGCTCGCCTACAAGCTCGGCGTCGGCCGGCTCCTCTTCGTCTCCTCGATCGCCCAGTTCGGGGGCAGCCCGGAAGACGGCACCCCGGCCACCGAGACCTCGCCGATCCGCGAGCCCTTTCCCAGCCCCTACGGCCTCACCAAGCACGAGGGCACCCTGCGGGTCCGCGAGTGGGAACGCCAGGGCCTCAAGGTCAACATCGTCTACCCTAGCCTGATCTACGGCCCGCCCGGCAAGAAACAGGGCGCCAACGTGCTGCTGCGCACCATCGCCATGGGCCGCATGCCGGTGCTGGTCGAGGGGGGGCGCAAGACGAGCTGGGTGCACCTCGACGACGCCGTCGAGGCCATTCTGCGGGTGATGGAGCGGGCGAACCCAGGTCGCGACTACATCCTGGCCGGCGACATCGCGAGCGTCGAGTCCGTGGTGCGCCAGGTCTCGGCCCTGAGCGGCGCAGGCGTGCCCCGGCTGCGCCTGGGCCTGGGCGCAGCCCGCGTCCTGCTGGGAATTGCCGGTCTGGCGAATCGCCTGCGGGGCCGCCGACCGCCGCTCTCCCCGGGCCAGCTCGCCAGCTTGGGTTGCCATTGGGCCTTCGACGACTCCCGCGCCCGCCAGGAGCTCGACTGGGCACCGCGTTCGCTCGCCGACGGCCTGCCCCCCACTCTCCGTTTCCTTAGCCAGTCGTGAGCCAACCGGCAGGAGCCCGCGTGTTCACCGTCTTCAAGGACTACACCTTCGCTGCCGCCCACTTCATCCGCGGCCACACAGGCGGTTGCCAGAACCTCCACGGCCACAATTACCGGGTGCGGGTCCATGCCTCGGCCAGCCAGCTCGACGGCTTGGGCATGGTGGTCGATTTCGCGGACCTCAAAGCCGTGCTGCACGCGGTCCTCGATCGCTTCGACCACCGGGTGATCAACGACATCCCGCCGTTCACCGAGCGCAACACCACTGCCGAGCTGCTCGCCGAGTTCGTCTACCAGGAGGTCTCGCGCCGGCTCGACGACGAGCGGGTGCGGGTCAGCCGGGTGGAGATCTGGGAGACCGAGACCTCGTGCGCCATCTTCGAGCCGTGAGCCGGGCCGGTGGCTGACACCTCGAAACCCCACCTCCCGGCGAGCCGGCGGGTCAAGGTGAACGAGATCTTCTACTCGCTCCAGGGTGAGTCCACCCAGGCTGGCCGCCCGTGCGTCTTGGTGCGGCTCACCGGCTGCCAGATGCGGTGCGTCTGGTGCGACAGCGAGCACAGCTTCTACACCGGCGAGTGGATGAGTCTCGAGGAGGTGCTGGCGCGGGTTGCCGCCTTCGGCTGCCCGTTGGTGGAGGTGACCGGCGGCGAGCCGCTGCTCCAGCCGGGGGCCCGCCCGCTGCTCGCGGCGCTGTGCGACGCCGGCTACGAGGTGATGCTGGAGACCGGCGGTGGCCTCGACATCGGTGGGGTGGACCCGCGGGTGCGCCGCGTCGTCGACGTCAAATGCCCGGCGAGCGGCGAGGTGGGCCACAACCACTGGGCCAACCTCGAACAGCTGACGGCGCGCGACGAAGTGAAGTTCGTCCTCGCGGGGAGGGACGACTACGATTGGGCGCGCGAGGTGTTGAGCCTCCATCGCCTGGCCGAGCGCTGCACGGTCCACTTCGCGCCGGTGTGGGGAGCGCTCCAGCCGCGGGAGCTCGCGGCGTGGGTGCTGCGCGACCGCTTGCCCGTCCGTGTCCAGCTGCAGCTCCACAAGCTGGTTTGGGGGGCTGAGGTGCGGGGGGTCTAGCCCGGCTCCCGAGCGGAGTGCTGCGCCCTGGCGCCCGGTTCAGCGCCGCCGGCGGCGCAGGCGCCGGAAGATGCGCATTCGCAGGCCCTCCACCCGCCGCCAGATCGACGGCCAGCGCGAGAGCATGGCGCGCAGGCCGTCGTAGACCAGCTCGCTCACCAGCGACAGGACGGCGGCGCCCACGAAGATGGTGAGCACGCCCTGGATCCCCGGCAGCACCAGGCCGGCGAAGCCGATCAACAGCAACAGCCAGCCGACCAAGAAGAGCAGGATCCGCACGCCTACCGGCAGCGGGCCGAGCGGTCGCCGCCTGCGGAGTCGCTCGAGCTTGCGCAGGGGGTTGTGCGGAGGCATCGCCCGGGCGGGAACGGCGGTCAGGGGCCAGCCCCGCGCCGCCCGCGCGGGGCAGCGGCACGGCGCAGCTGGGAGAAGTTGTACTCGACGACGAGCGGCACGTCGCTGCCCTGGGCGCCGAGCAGCCAGAGCGCGGCCGGCCGTGGCTGCAGCGCGCCGAGACGCAGCTGGCCTTCGCGACTGCCGGTGACGAAGAGGGTGGCGGCGAGGCCCTGGGCGTCGACGGCGAGCTGGCTGGCCGCGATCACCGCGAGGATCCCCTCTGCCGGCCGGCCGCGCCGGTGGTCGAGCAACAAGGCCTGGGGCACGAGGCCGGGTGTGACGCGGCTCGCCAGGGCGACCGACTGGTCGCGCAACCAGAGGTCCGGTAGCGGCTCGCCCTCGCCCTCGATCGGCGGCGGGCTGACCCGCCAACCGCGACCGTCCGGGCCGTCACCGATGCCTCGTTGCACGCTGCCGAGCTCCACCATCAGGTTGCCGGCACCGCCGGCCTGGAGAGCGGCCACTGCGCGGTCGACGGCGAACGCCGCCGCGTAGCCACCGAGGTGGATCTCGCTGCCAGCCTTGAGCTCTGCCTGGCCGTGACCGGTGTCGAGCCGCAGGTTGTCGCAGCGGGCCGCTGCCAGCGCCTGCTCGAAGTCCGGCGGCGCCAGCTCCTCGCTGGCCGGATAGCGAAAGGACCACAGCCGATCGAGCGGCCCTCCGAGGGGGCCGTAGGCGCCGCCGCTCCAGGCGCAGAAGCGAAGGGCACGCTCGAGGAGCTCGGCGAGGCGCGGGTCGATGGCGGTCTCGCCCTTACCGGCGGCACGGTTGAGCTCCGCCAGGCCGCCGGGCGCCGCCGCGGTGGAGCTCAGGAGCGGCGCGAGCTCCGTGAGCTCAGCGGCGACCGCCGCGGCCAACGGTGCCGCCGCTTCTGGTGTGAGGTCGCGCAGCGAGAGCTTGCCCTCGACGCCGTCGAAACGGAGAGGGACCTCGATGGTGGCGGCGGCGGGGGGCTTCTGAGCGGGGACGGCGGTGGCGAGCGCGAGGAAGAGAAGCGGGGAGATCCGGGGCCACATTGCGTGCGTGATCGTAACGCGAAATGGCGATCGGCTATTTCCTTGTCACCGGCCCGCCGTCACACCGTGGCGGGCTCGCCGCGCCGAGTCGCGACAAGGGCCGAGCCGCTACCAGGGGGGCGGTGCCGGCAGGCTGAGGGCCTCGGCCCGCAGCTCCATGCGGGCGAGGAGGCGTGCGTCGCCGGCGAGGGTCCAGCGCTCGGGGAGCGCCTGCGAGCCGGAGGTGCCACCGACCTCGAGCTCGAAGCCCCCCTTGGTGAGCGCCCGGACGGGGAGCTCGAGACGACGGATCAGCAAGCCCAGGGCCACGGCGGCGATCACGCCGGTGCCGCAAGCGAGCGTCTCGGCCTCGACGCCCCGCTCATAGGAGCGGATCGCGAGAGAGCCTTCGGCCGTGAAGCGCACGAAATCGACGTTCGCTCCCGCGGCGCCGAGCACGGGATGGTGGCGCAGCACGGGGCCCATCGTGGCGACCGGGGCGAGGGCCAAGTCCCCGGGCCAGAGCACTACGAGGTGGGGAACGCCGACGTGGACCAGCCAGCCCTCCCAGGGTCGTCCGTCGTGCTCGAGGCTGACCTCGCGCAGCGGCGTCTCCAGCCGCGGCAGCTCCACCTCCATCGCCGATTCGCCCCGCCGGCGCACGGCCAGACGGCCGGCACCGGTCTCGACCACCATCTGGTCCTCTGCCCAGCCGAGCTCGCAGGCGAGCCGGCCGGCACAACGGGTGCCGTTGAGGCAGAGGTCGGCGGGATGGCCGTCGCCGTTGCAGTAGTCCATGCGCACGGCGCCGTCGCCGAGGCGTCGGAGGGTGAAGAAGCCATCGGCGCCCAGCGACAGGCCGCGGGTGCAGAGGGCCTTGATCTCGGCCGCGGTCGGCTGGACGGCCGGCTCGACCATAGCGAGAAAGTCGTTGCCGGCCCCGGAGAGGCGGTAGAGCTCGCTCATCGCTCCTGGCGGCTCCTACGGCAGCGTGATGCTGGTCTCGGCGCTCGCCGGGCTCTCGTTGCCCTGGCTGTCGACCGCCACCACGTAGAAGGTGTAGCTCTGCCCCGACACGAGGTTGCTGACCACGAACGAGGTGGCCGCGATCGGCGCGCTGGTCAGCCGTTCGTCACCGCCAGCGCTCCGGCGATAGACGTGGTACCCGGCGAGATCGCCCTCGGCGTTCGCCTCCCAGGCCAGGCGGACGCGATCCCGCTCGGTCAAGGCGACGAGGCCGGCGGGTGCCTGTGGCGGGAAGCGGTCGCGGTAGTCGACCTCCCGTTCTGCGGCGAAGGCGCTCTCGATGCTCGGGTCTTCCTTGGCGAGAGCGGTCACTGCGTAGATGTAGCGGCTGCCAAAGCGAGCCGTCTCGTCCGCGTAGCGGGCCGCGTCCCCGGGCACGGTGGCGAGGGCAGGCCCGTAGCTCTTTTCCTGGGCGAGCCGCCGGTAGACCCGGAAGGAGCCCGCTTGCGGTGAACCCTGCCAGCTGACGACGATGCCTTCGCGCGTCGGCTCGAGGGCGAGGTCGGTGGGCGGCTCGGGAGCACCGATCGGCACCACCTGGGCGAGGTTCGAGAGCACCGAGCGCTCGCCGGTGGTGGCGAGATAGCGGACCGCGAAGGTCAGGCTCGTGCGCGGAGCCCCGGCCTCAGCGGCCGGCACGGGCAGGTGGACCTCCAAGCGATCGCCGAGGGTGGCGGCCTGGAGGTCGGCGCCGCGCAGCGAGCGGATGAGCTTGGCGGCTGGTTCGAACTGGCGCGCGTCGACGGCTGGGGCCTTGCCGGCGGCGTCGGCGGGCAAGACGAGCTGGTAGACCTCGACGGACGCCAGACCAGGTAGCTTGTAGCCGTTGGTCGCCAGCTTGGGGTAGGGCATGCGCAGCACCAGCTCGCCGCCCCGCTGGCGGGCCGCGAGGTCGCTCGCCGCCTGCGGCACGTAGCGCAGCGGCGGCAGCGGTTCGCCCTTCTTGCCGCAGCCCGTGCTGAGCAACAGGCCGAGGGCGAGCAGGGCCCAGGTGGACGCGGTCGGGAGCCCGGTCGATCGTCGCATGCGGTTCATCCTCGTCATCGGGTGGCGGTGCTCGGGGCCGGAGCTAGAGGACGTAGAGGCTGAGATCGTGGTCCTTGACCAGGTTGGCCAGGGTCCGCTCTACGTAGGCGGCGTCGACCTTGAGGTTCACGCCGGCCATGTCCGGTGCCTCGAAGGATACCTCCTCGAGCAGCCGCTCCATCAGGGTGGCGAGGCGGCGAGCGCCGATGTTCTCGGTCTTCGAGTTGACCTCGACGGCCATGCGGGCCAGCTCGCGGATGCCGTCGGTGGAGAACTCCACCTCGACGCCCTCGGCGGAGAGCAGGGCCCGGTACTGTTTGGTCAGCGCCGTCTCCGGCTCGGTGAGGATGCGGACGAAGTCCTCCTCGGAGAGCGCCTCGAGCTCGACCCGGATGGGGAAGCGGCCCTGCAGCTCGGGGATCAGGTCGGAGGGCTTCGAGACGTGGAAGGCGCCGGCGGCGATGAACAGGACGTGGTCCGTCTTCACCATGCCGTACTTGGTGTTGACGGTGGTGCCCTCGACGATCGGCAGCAGGTCGCGCTGCACGCCTTCGCGAGAGACGTCCGGGCCGCGGCCGCCCTCGCGCCCGGCGATCTTGTCGATCTCGTCGAGGAAGACCATCCCACCCTGTTCGACCCGATGCCTCGCCTCGCGCGCCACCTGCTGGCGATCGATCAGCTTCTCGGCCTCCTGCTGCGCCAGGATCTCGCGCGCCTCGGCCACCGTCACCGTCTGCCGCCGCCGGCGGCCGAAGAGGCCGGGCATCATCTCTTTGAGGTTGAAGCCCACCTCCTCGACGCCCTGCGGGGTGAACATCTCCATCGCCGAGTAGGAGTTCTCCTCGATCTCGATCTCCACCTGCCGCGCGTCGAGGGCGCCGGAGCGCAGGCGCGTGCGGAACTTCTGGCGGGTCTCGGTGATCTTGTCGTCCCGCTTCTCGCCAAAGCCGGTGAGCGGTGGCGCCGGCACCAGCAAGGACAGCAACCGCTCCTCGGCGCGCTCCGCGGCCTGCTCGCGGACCAGCTCTCGCCGCTCGTCGCGCACCATGGCGACGGCGAACTCCACGAGGTCGCGAATGATCGACTCGACGTCGCGGCCCACGTAGCCCACCTCGGTGAACTTGCTGGCCTCGACCTTGATGAACGGGGCCTTGGCCAGGCGGGCGAGGCGGCGGGCGATCTCGGTCTTGCCGACGCCCGTCGGGCCGATCATCAGGATGTTCTTGGGCGCGATCTCATCGGCCAGCGCCGGGTCGAGCTGCTGGCGCCGCCAGCGGTTGCGCAGGGCGATCGCCACCGCGCGCTTGGCGGCCCGCTGGCCGACCACGAACTTGTCGAGCTCGGCGACGATCTCGCGCGGCTTCAGGTCTTCGAGGACCACGCTCGGGGCGTGGTCGTGGGTCGTCTTCGACGGCATCGGAGGTCTCTCCCTCGGCGCCGGGCCGCGGCCCGTGCCTAGAGCTCCTCGAGGGTCAGCGAGTCGTTGGTGAAGACGCAGATCTCGGCCGCGATGCCCATCGCCGCGCGGGCGATCTCGCTCGCGCCCAGCGCGGTGTGCCGCATCAACGCCCGCGCCGCGGCGAGCGCGTAGTTCGAACCCGAGCCGATCGCCAGGATGCCGTCTTCGTCGGGCTGCAGCAGGTCGCCGGCACCATTCAAGAAGAAGCTCTTCTGGGCGTCCGAGACGATCAGCAGCGCCTGCAGCTGGCGCAGGGCGCGGTCCATCCGCCAGTCCTTGGCCAGCTCGACCACCGCGCGTTCGAGGTTGCCCGGCGACTCGTCGAGCTTGCTCTTCAGGCGATCGATGAGGGCGAGGCCGTCGGCACCGCCACCGGCGAAACCGACCAGCACCCGGCCGCCCTCGCCGAGCCGGCGGACCTTGCGGGCGTGGCCCTTGATGATCGTGTTGTTCATCGTCACTTGGCCGTCGCCGGCCATCGCGACCTTGCCGTCGCGACGCACGAGGATCACCGTCGTCGAATGCGTCGTCATCGCGGAGTGCTTGCGAGAAGCCATGGGAAGGGCATTCTACTGTAGGGGCTGGCAGCCAGGCCTACTTCTTCGCCCGCGGGTGGCTCTCGCGGTAGACCGCCAGCAGCCGCTCGATCTCGACGTGGGTGTAGCGCTGGGTGGTGGCAAGCGAGCTGTGCCCCAAGAGCTCCTGGATCGCCCGCAGGTCCGCTCCCCCTTCGAGGAGGTGGGTGGCGAAGCTGTGGCGGAGGGTATGGGGGTGGACGCCGCCGGCGACGCCGGCCCTGCTGGCCGTGCGGTCGAGGATGCGGCGCACCGAGCGGGCCGAGAGCCGGCCGCCACGGAAGTGGAGGAAGACGGGCTCTTCGGGGCTTGCGGGGGCGCGCCGGCGAACCTCCTCCCAGTCGGCGAGCCAGGCCCTGAGGGCCTCGGCCGCCGGGCGGCCGAACGGCACCATCCGCTCCTTGCCGCCCTTGCCTTGGACGCGCACCACGCGGCCGGCGAGGTCGACGTCCCGCCAGTCGAGGCCCACCAGCTCCGAGACCCGCAGGCCGCTCGCGTAGAGGAGCTCGAGGAGGGCACGGTCCCGCCGCGGCAGCGGCTCTTCGCCGTCGGCGGCCGCCAGCAGCTCCTCGGTCTCGCCCGGTCGCAGGTGGCGCGGCAGGGTCTTGGGCAGTTTCGGGGAACGCACCCCGGCAGCCGGGTTGGCGGCCAGCACGCCCTCGCGACAGGCGAAGCGGAACAGGCTGCGCAGCGCCGCCAGCGCCCGGGCCCGCGAGCGGGCGGTGAGGCCTTGGCGCCCGAGCTCGCCGAGAAAGGAGCGCACCGCCAGGGCGTCGGCTTCGTCGCTGCGCACGCTCTCGACGGCCCGGCCGCAGTACTCGCCGAGGAAAGCGGAGAAACGCTCGAGGTCCCCGCCGTAGGCCCGCAGGGTGTGGGGCGAGAAGTTGCGCTCCTCCGCGAGGTGCTCGAGGAAGCGGGCGCAGAGCGCGGGCCAGCGGCTGAGGTCGGTGCGAGCGGCAGCCATCGGTGCTCAGCCGGGCCCGCGGCCGTTCGTCGGCACGGCGGCGAGACCTTCGGCGTCGGCCCAGCGGCGCAGATCGGTGTGGGCGCGCTCGGCGAAGGCCTGCCGGCGGTCCGCCTTCTTGACCGCCGTCAGCAGCGGCTCGAAGAGGCCGTAATTGATGTTGGCCGGTTGGAAATGCTCTGGGGAGGACTCGGTGAGGTGGCGGGCGAGCGCTCCCAGGGCCGTCGTCGCCGGCAGCGGTGCGGGCTCGCGGCCGGCCCGTCGAGCGGCCAGGTAGAGGGCGGCGGCGAGACCGGTGGCGGCGGACTCCAGGTAGCCCTCGACGCCGGTGATCTGGCCGGCGAAATGCAGCCGCGGCTCGCTGCGCAGGGCGTAGAAGGCGTCGAGGTGGCGGGGCGCGTTCAAGAAGGTGTTGCGGTGGATCTGCCCCAGGCGGACGAACTCGGCGTTCTCCAGGCCCGGCAGGAGCCGCAGCACCCGCTGCTGGTCCCCCCACTTCATCCGTGACTGGAAGCCCACCAGGTTGAACTGGCTGCGTGCGAGGTTCTCCTGGCGCAGTTGCACGACGGCCCACGGCCGGCGGCCGTCGGGGCCGCGCAGGCCCACCGGCTTCATCGGCCCGTAGCGCAAAGTGTCGACGCCACGCCGGGCGAGCTCCTCGATCGGCAGGCAGCCCTCGAAGAAGAGCGCCTGCTCGAAGTCGTGGAGGGGCAAGACCTCGGCTGCGGTCAGGGCGGCGTAGAACGCCTCATACTGCTCGCGGTCGAGGGGGCAGTTGAGGTAGTCGTCGCCACCCTTGCCGTAGCGGGAGCCCCAGAAGAGCTTGCCGAGGTCCAGGCTCTCGCCGTCGACGATCGGTGCGATGGCGTCATAGAAATAGAGGTACTCCGTGCCCAGCGTCGCCTGGATCAGGCCAGCCATCGCCGCGGAGGTCAGCGGGCCGGTGGCGATCACCACCTCGCCGTCCGGCAGGGCGGTCACTTCCTGGCGGCGGAGCTCGATCGCCGGGTGGCTGGCGAGGGCGGCGGTCACGGCAGCGGCGAAACGGTCGCGGTCGACGGCAAGGGCGCTTCCGGCCGGCACCGCCGCCTGGCGGGCGCTGGCGATCACCAGCGAGCCGAAGGCCTCCATCTCGCGTTTGAGGAGGCCGGCGGCGTGGGTGGGGTCGTCGCTGCGCAGCGAGTTGCTGCACACCAGCTCGGCGAGGTCTCCGCTGCGATGGGCCGGCGTCGAGCGCGCCGGCCGCATCTCCCACAGCACGACCGGTACGCCGCGGTTGGCGAGCTGCCACGAGCATTCGGCGCCAGCGAGACCCCCTCCCACCACATGCACCGGCGCGGCTCCAGTTCGGGATGACGGCATGGCCCCGGATCATAGCCGCCTCGCGGCCGCGGCCCGTCAGAGCCCACGGCAGTAGGCACCACCGGGCAGGCGGCGCACCGTCCCTTCGAGCTCGAGGCCGAGGAGCTCGCCCACGACCGTTTGGACGTCCATCCCGGTGGCTGCGGCGAGCTCCTCGATGGTCATCGCCTCGGCCGGGGGCAGGGCAGCGAGCAGCGGTGAGGCGTCGCTCGGGCGTGCCGCCTTCGGCTTGGGCGCCGCCGCGCCGAGCGGGGGGTCCAGGTGGGCGAGGATGTCGGCCGCCTCCTGGGCGACGAAGGCACCGTCGCGCAAGAGCTGGTTCGGCCCCTGCGAGCCTGCCTCGTGGATGCGGCCGGGGATGGCATAGACGTCGCGGCCGAGGTCGAGAGCGTGGCGGACGGTGATCAGCGAGCCCGAGCGCGGCGTCGCCCGCACCACCAGGACCGCCTGGGCAAGGGCGGCGAGGATGCGATTGCGGACCGGGAACTGCCAGCGGGCGGGGGCGGTGCCGACCGGAAACTCGCTGACCAGGGCCCCGCGCTCGCCGATCCGGCGGCCCAGCTTGGTCTGACCGCGGGGGTAGTCGACTCCGAGACCGCAGCCGAGCACGGCCACGGTACGGCCTTCCGGCGCCGCCAGGGCCCCGCGGTGCGCGGCGGCGTCGATGCCGTGGGCGAAGCCCGAGACCACCGTGGCGCCGGCAGCGGCGAGGTCCCGGCCGAAGGTCTCGGCGACGGTCAGGCCGTAGAGGTCGGCCCGCCGCGAACCGACGATGGTCACGGCCGGCGCACTCGGCAGGGCGCCCTGCACGTAGAGCACGGGAGGCGGCAGGGGCAGCTCGAGGAGGGCCGGCGGATAGGCGGCGTCCACCAGGGTCAGCAGGCGGGCGCCGAGCGCCGCGGCCTTCGCTTCCTCGCCGGCGGCCAGCGAGCTGGCCCGGTCGCGAACGGCAAAGGCCCGTTGCAGGCTGCCGCGGGCCAGGCCCAGGCCGGCGTCGAGCGCCGCGGGATCGGTATCGGTCGCGAGCCAGCGGGCGAGCTCGCGGCCCAGTCGGCAAACGCTGGCGCGCGGCAGGGTCGAGGTAGCGTTGAGAGCGATCAGGACGCTGCGGGCCAACTCTACCGCGGCTGTTTCAGCGCCGGCGGTGACGGCGTCGACGGTGGTGGCATTCATGTTGCTGCCCAGCGGGCTCGGACATCGGTCATCCAGGGATCCTCCAGGAGGTCGTTCTGGAAGAGAAAAGACGGGAAAGCCCGCTGGTATCGTTCGCGTCGCCCCTCCTTACGCTGCTCTGGGAACAGCGCCAGGCAGGGCGAAATGCCTCGTATATACTGCCGAGACGATCGAAGCCGACGCAGAACACCGCCCGTCGAGGCCTTGCTACCTGGCCGCCTGGCCAGGCGCCTGGGCCCGGATGGCAGAGCCAGTGCGGGCGGCGGTCGCGCGGAGCCGGGAGGAGCGCTGAGATGAGATCGAGACGTTTCACCGTCCTGGCTCTGGTGCTCGCCAGCAGCCTCCACCTCGTGGGATGTGCCAGCGGCCGCGCGGCCAAGGCCGCTCCGGCCGGCTCTCAGCTCGCCTTCGGCGTCCAGATGGCGCGCCTCGGGCTGTGGAACGAGGCCTACTTCCGCTTCCAGCAGGCAGCCCGCCTGAATCCCGACAACGCTCATGTCATCAACAACTTGGCGGTGGCTGCCGAGGCCCGCGGGAAGTTCGAGGAGGCCGAGCGCTACTACCAACAGGCGCTCCGGCTGAGCGGCGCCGACCCCGAGCTCAAACGCAACTACGCGCGCTTCGTCGAGTTCTACCAGAGCTACAAGGCTCGCGAGGAAGGCGGTGCCGGCGCCACCGGCGCGCAGTCCCCGCCAGGGGACGGCTGAGTCCTCGCTGGGCAACGCGGCAGGCAGTCGGGTCCGGCCTCGAGCTCGAGGCCACGGAGGTGGGAGGAGGAACGATGGGCAAACAGATCTGCCGTTGGCTGGCCGGCGCTGCCGTCCTCTGCGGTCTCGTGAGCACGCCGGCCTGGGCCGGGGGCGTCGAGATCAAGCTGCAGCTGCCGCAGCGCGCCAAGCTCGACCTCGGCGGCCGCAAGACGATCGCCGTGGCCCCCTTCCTGGTGGTGAGCCAGGAGGGCAGTGAGCGGGTGCGGGGCCGCGACATCAACGTCCAGCAGGAGTTCGAGCGCTATTTGCTCAAGGTGCTGCGGCGCGACACCGACCTCAAGGTGATCGAGCCTGGACCGGTCGACTACCCGATCTATGACGCCGAGCGGCTGGGGCGTGAGCAGGACTTCTGGGCAGCCCTCGGCGAGCGTACCCAGGCCGAGCTTCTGCTGGCCGGCAGCCTCGACTTCGACATCCAGGACCGCACCGGCTACCGCACCGAGGAGTACGTCTCGCCTTTCGACGGGCGCACCTACCAGCGCCAGGTGCTGGTCGAGCGCACGGGGTTCGAGTACGACATCCTGATGCAGGTGTACGACGGCCGTAGCGGAAAACTGATTTATCGCGACAACTTCAAGGATTTCCAGTCGATCGAAGGGGAAGACGCCGACCCCCTGCAGGGGATGTTCGAGAACCTCTTCGCGCTCGAAGACCGCATCGTCAACATCTTCACCCAGAAGACGGTTGAGGCCTCCCGTGTCCTCTTCACCGACTGATAAGGAGATCGCCTTGGCTCGCCAAAGTCGATCGGCCGCCGTCGCGCGGCGGCTCGTGGTCTGCCTGCTGCTAGCTCTTGCATCGGCCCCCCTCGCGGCGCAGTACTCAGGATTCGGCAAGAACAAGGTCCGCTATTCGGACTTCGATTGGCAGATCTACCATTCGCCGCACTTCGACGTCTATTTTTACAGCCGCGAGGAGGCGCAGCTCAAAAAGGTCGTGTCCTTCGCCGAGAGCGCCTACGATCAGCTGTCGCGGGAGTTCGACTTTCAGATCAACGAGCCGACACCGCTGATCTTCTATCTCACCCACTCCGAGTTCGAACAGAACAACGTGATCCTCAACTTCATCCCCGAGGGAGTGGCGGCGTTCGCTTCACCGGCACGCAACCGTATGGTGTTGCCGATCGACTCGCCGGACCCCGATCTCATGAAGTTGATCCAGCACGAGCTCACCCACATCTTCCAGTACCACATCCTGTTCCAGGGCAGCCTGTCGAAGGCGGCGACCCTGCGACCGCCGCAGTGGTTCATGGAAGGCATGGCGAGCTACATGGCCAACGACGAGGAGGCCCACGACAAGATGGTGCTGCGGGATGCCGTGGTCAACGACATCATCCCGCCGGTGAGCAGCGGCGCGGTGAGCGGCTACTTCGCCTACCGCTACGGGCACGCCGTTTTCGACTACATCGAGGAGCGCTGGGGCAAGGAGGGGTTCCGGGACTTCCTCTACGAGTTTCGCAACACCATCGGCTCGCAGCCCGGCCGGGCGGTCAAACGGGCCTTCCGCACCGACCCCGAGGACTTCGACGTCGAGTTCCGGCGCTGGCTGCGCAAGAAGTACTTGCGGCAGCTGGTGGAGACGGGCGAGCCCTCCGACTTCGGCCGGCCCTTCCGGGTCGAGGAGGACCAGGGCACCGAAGAGGTCTCTGCCATCGCCTCGCCGTCGGGTGACCTGGTGGCGGCGATCAGCGCTCAGCATGCCGACCTCGACCTGGTGCTCTTCGACAGCAACCGCCGGCGCCAGGTGCGCAGCCTGAGCCGCGGGTTGACCACCGAGTACGACTATCTCGTGGTGCAGAGCTTCGCGGTGGGGCGCCGAATGGGCCGGGACCTCGCCTTCTCGCCGGACGGCAACTTCCTCGCCGTCTTCGCGCGCCGCAACCAGGGGCGCGTTCTGCTGCTCTTCGACGTTCTGAAGGGTGGCATCGCCCGCACCGTTCGCATGGACGACGTCGACCAGCAGCTGGGGCTCGCCTGGAGCCCGGACGGCAAGACGATCGCCTTCTCCGGCAACCGTCACGGCGCCTTCGACCTCTTCGCCCTCGACCTCGACACCGAGGCCGTCACCCAGCTGACCGACGATCCCCTCTACGACGGCGGCCCGGCCTTCTCGCCGGACGGCAAGTCCCTCGTCTTCAGCTCGGTGGTGGGCGAGCACGCCAAGCTCTTCCGCATCGACCTCGCCAACCCCGGAGAGCGCTACGCGCTGACCAGCGGCGACGGCGACGACAAGGATGCCGTCTACTCCCCGGACGGCCGGCGGGTCTATTTCACCTCGGACCGCAACGGCATCGATAACGTCTATGGCTTGGACCTCGAGACGGGCGAGCTGGCGCAGTACACCGATGTGGTCACCGGCTGCTTCCAGCCGGTGCCGGTGCCGCGCCCGGAGGGCCGCGAGAGCCTGGTCTACGGTGGGCTGTGGCGCGGCGAGTACAAGCTCTACATCACGGACCTCGAGAACCCCGTCAAGCCGCCGGAGCAAACGGAGCTGGCCAAGGCCCCTGCCGGTCCGGCCCAGCTCGCGGCCTACGAGCCGGCCATCGAGGTCAACGTCGACCCGGCCAACAAGGAGAAGTACGGCGGCTTCAAGTTCTTCTTGACGGACGCCCAGACCTACATCGGCGTCGACGACAATCAGACCCTCCTCGGCACCGTGTACCTGACCTTCTCCGACTACCTCGGGGACAAGCAGTTCGTCGCCATCCTGAGCTCGTTCGACGCGCTGTCGAACTTCGACCTCACCTACTGGGACCTGTCCAGGCGCTGGCAGCTGGGGCTCAACGCCTTCGACCGCCGGGACTTCTTCTTCGTCGCCCGCGACCCGATCACCGGTCAGGTGCTCGACCAGCGCGACGAGGTGCGGATCACCGGCCTCATCGCGGAGGCGGCCTACCCCTTCGGCCTTTCTACGCGCTTCGAGGCGGGGATCGGCTATGTCTTCCGCAAGAGCTCGTTGGACGTGCCGGTGTTCAACCCGGAGTCGGGTTTCTTCGAGGCCCGCACGGTGACCAACAAGGACGACTTCCCGTGGGCCCAGGTGGCCCTGGTGGGGGACTCGGCGCTGTTCGCTCCCTGGGGCCCGGTCGCCGGTCGCCGCTGGCGGCTGGACGGCAACTATGCCTGGGACAACGGCGGTACCCTCACCTCGGAGGTCTCGGGCGACTACCGTCAGTACATCCCGCTCACCTTGCGCAGCACCATCGCCCTGCGCCTCTTCGCCGGGGCTCGCTTCGGGGACGCGCCGACGCCGTTCTACCTCGGCGGGGACAACCTGCGTGGGGTCAACTTCCGCTCCCTCTCCGGCGACCGTGCCGCGTTCGGCACGGTTGAGCTCCGCTATCCCTTGATCGACGTGCTGGCGACGCCCATCCTTCGCTTCCAGGGCATCCAGGGGCGCTTCTTCCTCGACATCGGTGCCGTGTGGTACGAGAAGCCGCCGTTCAACGCCGCCCTCTTCCCCAACCTGCCGCCCGAGATCCTCGATCAGCTCGGTTTCCAGATCGGCGACTTCAACTTCTACGACAGCGAGAACAACCGTCTCGATGACGGTATCTCTGCCTACGGCTTCGGGTTCACCGTGCGTTTCGCGGGTCTCGACCTCAACTGGGACTACGCCAAGCGATGGGACCTGCGGCACTCCGTAGCCGGCTTCCAGACGACCTTCTACATCGGTACTCGGTTCTAGCCTGAGCTACCCGCGTGGCAACGCCGCCGCACCCCGTGTAGTCTCCGGGGAGCGGCGGAGTTGCGGCTGGGTTGTGAAGGGCGGGGAGGGGCGCTAGAATCGAGTAAATCTATGCGCATTCAAGTACTAGGTAGCTATGGCGGGGAGAGCGAGGAGTGCCGCATGACCTCCCTCCTGCTCAACGACAAGCTCGCCCTGGACGCCGGCTGCCTCACCCGGGCCCTGCCGGTGGAGCGACAGGCCGCCATCCGCACCCTCGTCCTCAGCCATTCGCACATGGACCACATCGCCTCGTTGCCGTTCTTCGTCGAGAACGTCTATGGGCTGATCGAGGGCGCGATCGACATCTATGCCGAGGCGCCGACGATCGCCGCCGTGCGCGCCCACCTGTTCAACAACGCCACCTGGCCGGACTTCACCCTGCTGCCGGACGCCAACCTGCCGTCGATCCGCTTCCACGAGCTGACCGCCGAGGTGCCGGTGACCCTCGAAGGCATCGAGCTCACCCCCATCCGGGTCAACCATCCGGTGCCGACCCTCGGCTTCCTGCTGCGCGACGCTGCGGGGTCAGTGCTGTGGTCGAGCGACACGGGGCCGACCCGGCGGATCTGGGAGGTGGCCAACGCCGCCGCCGACCTCCGGGCGGTCTGCATCGACACCAGCTTCGAGAACGCCTTGCAGCACATCGCCGACGCCTCCCTGCATCTGACGCCCCGCACCCTCGAGGGTGAGCTGCGCAAGCTCGAGCGGCGGGTGCCGGTCTTGCTCCACCACCTCAAGCCGCCAGTGGCGCGGCAGATTCGCGAGGAGGTCCGCCAGCTCCGGCGCAGCGATCTGGCCTACCTCGAGCAAGGCGAGCGCTACGACTTTTCGTGATACCGTCGGCGGGAACGACCGCGGCTTTCCCCCTTTGCGACAGCTGCTCTTCGATTTCCAGCCAACGCCGGGCGCCGGCAGTGCGTCCGTCTCTCCCCGCGCCCCCAGCACCCGTTCGACGAGCTCGCCAGCGGCTGCCTGCGTGTCGGGTGATGCCGGGATGCGGGTGGTCGTTCTCGGCTCGGGCTCGGCGGGCAACAGCGTCGTCGTCGAGTCCGGCGGCCGCCGCCTCCTCGTCGACGCCGGCTTCTCGTGCCGAGAGCTCGAACGGCGGATGGCCCTCCGTGGCGTGACCGCCGACGGCTTTGACGCCATGGTCCTCACCCACGAGCACGAGGATCACGTGCGCGGGGTGGACCGCTTCTTGCGCCGCCATCCTACCCCCGTGCTGGCGACCGCCGGGACCTTCGCCGGCTGCACTCTCGGAGAAGGTCCCAGCCGCCAGGCCCGCGTGCTCGCCTCCGGGGACGTCCAGGAGGTCGGGGGCTTTCGCGTCGAGGCGTTCACCATTCCCCACGACGCCCGCGAGCCCGTTGGGCTGGTGATCGAGGACGAGCATGGTCGCCGGGTGGGCCTGGTGGCCGACCTGGGGACCCGCAGCCGCCTCGCCTGGGGCCGCCTGCTCGACCTCGACCTGCTGATCCTCGAGACCAACCACGACCTCGACATGCTCCGCAACGGTCCCTACCCCTGGGCGCTCAAAGCCAGGGTGGCGGGCCGGCACGGCCACCTGTCGAACCACGATGCGGCGGAGGGCCTGGCGGAGCTGCTGTGCGACCGCCTGCGCACCGTCGTGCTCTACCACCTGTCTCGCACCAACAACCTCCCGGCGCTCGCCGCTGCCACGGTGGGCGAAGCGTTGGCCCGCGAGGGCTCTCCGCTCGACGTGGTGGTCTCGTCGCAGGACGAGCCCACCGCCTGGATGGAGGTCCCGTGAACCGCGGCTGCCGCAGCCAGCAAGGAGCTGAGCCTTGAAAGCGAGAGTCATCGTCCGTCCCCGCCCCGAGATCCTCGATCCGCAGGGGAAGGCCATCGAGGCGGCGCTCGGCCGCCTGGGTTTCGAGCAGATCCAAGAGATCCGTGCCGGCAAGAGCTTCGAGCTCGAGCTGACGCCTGGGCCGGCCGCCGAGGTCGAGGCCGCGGTTCGCCAGATGTGCGACCGTTTGCTGGTCAACCCACTGCTCGAAACCTACGAGATCCAGCTGCTCGACGGCGGAGCGACGCCGTGAGGTGCGGCGTCGTGCTGCTCCCGGGCAGCAATTGCGATCACGACGTCTACCACGTCTTGAAGCACACTCTCGGGCAGGACGTGACCTTCCTCTGGCACGCCGATGCCACCCTCAAGGGCTGCGAGCTGGTGGTGGTGCCGGGTGGCTTCTCCTACGGTGACTACCTGCGGGCCGGTGCGCTCGCTGCGCAGTCGCCCGTGTTCAGCGAGGTCAAGCGGCATGCCGCGCAGGGCGGCCTGGTGCTCGGCATCTGCAACGGCTTCCAGATCCTCCTCGAGGCGGGGTTGCTGCCGGGAGCCATGCAGCGCAACCAGAGCCGGCGGTTCGAGTGCCGCGACGTCTACCTACGGGTCGAGCGCACGGACCTGCCGTTCACCTCGCGCTACCGCGAGGGCCAAGTGCTGCGCCTGCCGATCGCCCACGCCGAGGGCAACTACGTCAACACCGAGGCCGGCCTTGCCGAGCTTGAGGCGGCGCGACAGGTGGCTTTCCGCTACGTCTCGCCGCAGGGCGAGGAGGATGCCAGCTGGAACGTCAACGGCTCGCTGCGGGCGATCGCCGGCGTGGTCAACCGAGAGGGCAACGTGCTCGGCATGATGCCGCACCCCGAGCGGGCGGCCGAGGAGCTGCTGGGCAATACGGACGGGCTGGCCCTCTTCGAGTCAGCCCTTGGTTTGGCGGATGCCGCCCAGGGGGTGGCGTGATGGCGGGGGCTGCGAAGACTGCCAAGGCGAAGAAGGGCGAGCAGGCGGCGACGATCGACGCGGAAGTCGCCCGCCAGCACGGCTTGACGGGCGACGAGTACGAGCAGCTCCTCGCCATCCTCGGGCGCCAGCCGACGCTGACCGAGCTGGGGATCGCCGGTGCCCTGTGGTCGGAGCATTGCTCCTACAAGTCCTCGAAGGTCTACCTCCGCGAGTTCCCGACCACCGGGCCGTATGTCGTCCAGGGGCCGGGGGAGAACGCCGGGGTGGTCGACGTCGGCGATGGCTGGGTGGCCGTCTTCAAGATGGAGAGCCACAACCACCCGAGCTTCATCGAGCCCTACCAGGGAGCGGCCACCGGCGTCGGCGGCATCCTGCGCGACGTCTTCACCATGGGAGCGCGCCCCATCGCCTGCCTCGACTCGCTGCGCTTCGGCGAGATCGACGCTCCCCGCATGCGGCACCTGATCGACGGTGTGGTGCGCGGCATCGGCGGCTACGGCAACTGCGTCGGCATCCCCACCGTGGGCGGGGAGACCGGCTTCCACCCGAGCTACAACGGCAACATCCTGGTCAACGCCTTCGCCCTCGGGGTGGCACGCCGCGAGCGCATCTTCAGTGCCAAGGCTTCCGGCGTGGGCAACCCAGTGCTCTACGTCGGCAGTCGCACGGGGCGCGACGGCATCCACGGGGCCACCATGGCCTCGGAGGCCTTCGATGCCGAGAGCGAGGCGAAGCGGCCCACCGTGCAGGTGGGAGATCCCTTCGCCGAGAAAGTCCTCCTCGAGGCCTGCCTCGCCGCCATGCGCAGTGACGCCGTGGTGGCGGTGCAGGACATGGGCGCCGCCGGCCTCACCAGCTCCGGGTTCGAGATGGCCGGGCGCGGCGGTACGGGCATCCGCCTCGACCTCGACAAGGTGCCGCTGCGCGAGGAGGGCCTGGGCGCCTACGAGATCATGCTCTCGGAGTCGCAAGAACGCATGCTCTTCGTCGCCCGCCGCGGGCGGCAAGAGGAGCTGGTGCGGATCTTCGAGCGCTGGGGGCTCGAGGTGGCGACGATCGGCGAGATCACGGGCGACGGCCGCGCGGTCATCTCCCGGCACGGCCGCGTCGAGGCCGACATGGCGATCGAACCGTTGACCAGCAAGGCCCCGGTCTACCGCCGGCCGGCCGCGCCGCCGCCGGACCTGGCGCGCCGGCAGCACGCGCCGGGCGTTCCGGCGGTGGAGGACGCCGGTGCCGCGCTGCAGGGCCTCCTCGCCACGCCCGAGCTCGCCAGCAAGGAGTGGATCTGGCGCCAGTATGACTACTCGGTGCGCACCAGCACGGTGGTCGGGCCGGGCGGGGACGCCGCCGTCCTCCTGCTCAAGGGCACCAGCACCGGCCTCGCCATCAGCTCGGACGTCAACCCGGTCTACTGCTACCTCGATCCGCGGACCGGTGGTGCCCAGGCCGTCGCCGAGGCGGTGCGCAACCTCGCTTGCACCGGCGCCGAACCCGTGGGGCTGACCGACTGCCTCAACTTCGGCAACCCGGAAAACCCCGAGGTGGCCTGGCAGCTGCGCGAGTGTGTGCGCGGGATGTCCGAGGCCTGCCAGGCGCTGGGCGTGCCGGTGGTCTCGGGCAACGTCTCGCTCTACAACGAGACCGAGGGCCGCTCGATCCACCCCACGCCGACGGTCGCCGCCGTCGGTGTCATCCCCGACCTCGGCCAGCTGCCGCGCTCGCACTTCCAGCGCGCTGGCGATCGCATCGTCCTGCTGGGGGCGGACGCTGGCGAGTTTGGCGGCTCGGCTTATCTGCGGCTGCTGCATGGCTGCGAGCAGGGGGCGCCGCCCAAGGTCGATCTCGAAGCCGAGTCCCGGCTTGCCGAGCTGCTGCGCTCGCTCGCCTTCGGTGGTCTGGTAACGACCGCCCACGACCTCGCCGAGGGCGGTATCGCCGTGGCCTTGGCGGAGGCTTGCTTCGGTCGCGAGCTGGGCGCCGCTATCAAGGTAGCGCTGACCCCGACCGCGCTCTTCTCCGAGACGCAGGCCCGCGCCCTCGTCGCCTGCGCGCCGGCACGGATCGACGCGGTGCTGCGCTCGGCGGAGCGCGCCGGGGTGCCGGTCTGCGAGATTGGTGAGGTCGGCGGAGCGCGTTTGCAGGTCCAGGCCGACGGTGGTGGCCTCGACCTCGACGTCGCCGCCCTCAAGGAGCTTTGGCGAACGGCGTTGCCGCGGGCGCTGAGGGTGTAAGGGGCTCAGTCCTGCCCGCTGGTCAAGAAGAAGACGTCAAAGGCGACGCGGCGGACGACTGAGGTCCCTCGGCGGCACCAGGCTACTGAGTAGTAGCGGAACTCGTTGCCATAGGGGTCGACGTAGGTGGAGGAGTGGTAGTCGAGGGCAATCGCAACCACTCCTGCGTCGTCGAGCCGCATCGTCTCCTCGGGAGTGCACAGCCCCTCGTGTGACTCGTCGAGCCACAGTCGTAGGGTTCCCCAATCATTGTCGGCCGGGGAGATCACGCCGTCGAAGTTCGAGTCGTAGCTGGAGAGCGCCTCGAAGCCATTGTCAGCGAGGTCACCTTCGCCGATCCTGCGCGCGTCCCCGAACAGCTCGCCGCCAGTTTCGGCGCAGTGGGTGCCATCGAGATCCGAGTAGAGGAAGGCGATCCCTGAGCTGCCGAGAGTCCAGGCGGTCCTCGTAGCGTCTCCATCGCCGTCGAAGTCGAACCACACACCCTCGGGAAGCGAAGACAGCGCCCAGGGTTCGACCCGGCAGGTCAGCAGGATCGGGCTTTGATGGCAATCTGTGGGGTGATCGCATTTGCCGCGCTCGGCAGCAGTGCTGTTCAGCGAATCGGCCATGCTACACTCGCTCGGCTGCACTGAGGTGCTGCCGGCGCCTGCCGGGATGGGCGACATGATGTAGCCGCCGCAGCCGTCGGTGGCGTCGCTAAGGCCATAGCGGTGCCCAATCTCATGGGCAATGATGTGCTGGAGCTTGGTCGGGTCGTCGAGCGGGCACGGAGCGATGTCGCTCGGGTTAGGTCCGGTGCGCATAAAGGCATAGACGTAGGCGAGCGCGGAGCTTTCGTAGGAGCCACAGACCCGTCGCAGTCCCGGATCTGGATGCGTACCGCCAACATGCTGGACCGTGAAGCGGTTGAAGTAGGTTCCGTCAGTGGGTGCGCTCGTGCAGAGCTCGGAGCAACCGCCCCCGCCGGTCGATCCGCAGTTGGTGTTCCATTGCCCGACGGCGCCATTCAAGGCCTGTGTCGCTGTCGACTGCAGGTTGCTTGGGAAGCTGCTGAGTGTTACCTGCATGTAGTTCCACGAGTTCCAGGATCCACGGATCGAGCCAGTGCAAGGGTCGGCCGCGGCGCTGTGTGTGGCGAGCGAGAATATGGTTCCAAGGAGCAACCACGGAAGCGGGGCCTGCAATCGCTCTTGCTTGCTCAAGGCTCAGTGCCCCTTGGCTCGATGACCACTTGCCGAAGGGTGACCAGGAGCTCGTCACGCGTTGAGGGAAGCGCTTCGGTGCGATCGGCCGCGCGCGCCAGAGCGGGGGCATAGAGAACCCGATCCCCGGCGATGACGGCGAGATTCTCCGGGTGCTCGATAGCGAAGTACTGGCTGTCCTTGGCTTCTGTCGGGTCGCTAAACAACAGTATTTCGTCACCCAGCTTCGGCAGGGGGGCGAAGCGCGGGTCCTCTTTGCAGATCCGCTTGCCCTGGAAGGTGAGCTCGCCCACCGGCATGAAGACTGAGAAAGTGCTGCCCGGCTTCACCGCTCGTGAAGAGTCTTCGGCCTCCGCCGTGATCAACGTGCCCGGCTCACCGACCAGGAAACCAGGGTTGAGGCTGATGACCCTTCCCAGCGCCACCACTGGATAAGCGCGGGCCGCTTGCGTAAGGGATGTGGGGGCGGTCCGGCCGCCGTAACGCTCGAGAAAGATCGGGCCGACCGGGTAACAGCCATGGACGGGAGTGCTGTCGAAGATTGACCGGATCCGCCGGGCGGCGATGGGGTGAAACAGCTGAGGCGAGTCGAGGGCGCCCGCGGTCTCTGCCGCCTGGGTGCTCACCCACAGCGGGTACTCCACGGCCGGGTGGCGGATCGCCGTTGCAAGTGGAGGGGTGGGCTCGGCTGCGTGCGTGCTTCCTAGCAGGAAGAGGGCAAACAGGGCCGTGGCAGGCACCCGCAGCCGCGCCCAGTTGCCGAGCCACTGAGTTCGCGAGGGCGGTAGCACGATCGATTCAGGTCCGGGCATGGTGAGCACCCTCCTTGGCCCTTTGCCGAGTTTTCGTCAAGCTGCAAATGATTTTCAAGAATATGCTATTAGTGGCCGGACTGCAAGTGGGCGCTGTGTGCCCCTGGCCACCGTCGGCCTCAGCCGTGCCCCTCGTGCATGCCGAGGGCCCGCATCAAGGTGATCGCCGCCACTACCAACAGCAGCACTCCACCGAAGCGGGCCAGGGCACGACGGCCACGCTCCGGCAGGAGTGCGCCGCCGAAGGCCACTGCCGCCAGGGCCGGGAAGACGCCGATGGCGACGGCGGCGAGGGTGGCGGCACCGGCGGCAGCATTGCCACTCGCCGCGGCTGCGGCGAGGCCTGCGTAGACCAGCGGGCAGGGTAGAAAACCCATCGCCATCCCGACCACGAGCGAGCCGCCAGCCGGCCGGCTGGTGAGTAGTGGTCCCACGAAGCGGCCCCAGGCCTTGGAGAGCGTGCTGGTGAGGGCGCCGGGGCGGCCGCTGCGTAGACCGAGCAGGCTCAGGCCGGCGAGGGCGAGAGCGAGGGCCGCCAGCAAGGCGAGCCCGCGGCCAGCCCACTGAAAGGTCGGGCTCGCGAGGAGCAGCGAGCCGAAGGCACCGGCGAGCGCACCGAGAAAGGCATAGGCAGAGGCCTTGCCCAACTGCAAGAGGAGATGGTCGGCCAGGCGGCGCAGCGTGGCGCCCTGGCGCAGCGAGCCGACGGCGAGGACGAAGCCGCCGCACATCCCTACGCAGTGGGCCGAGGCGGCGAAGGCCAGCGAGGCGGCCACCCACCAATCGCGCAGCGTCATGGCCCGGCCTCCGGCAGTGGGTGCTGGGCCAGGCGCTGCGACCGCAAGACCACGAGGAGGCTCGAAGCCACCATGCCCACCGCTCCGAACAGCGGGTGGAGGAGGCCGGCGACGGCGAGACCGATGCCCACCGTGTTGTAGGAGAAGGAGATCAGCAGGTTGGTGCGGGCCGTGCGCAGCGTGCGCTCGGCGAGGCCGACCAGCCAGGGCAGGCGACCGAGGTCGCCGCTCAGCAAGGTGACGTCCGCCACCTCGCGGGCGAGGTCGGTGGCCGAGGCGAGGGTGACGGCGACGGCGGCACCGGAGAGGGCCGGCCCATCGTTGATACCGTCGCCCACCATCATCGGGTGCAGGCCGGCGGCGGCGGCGGCGCGAACCCGCTCGAGCTTCTGCTCTGGTGACAGGGCCGCGGTGGCCTGCAGGCCGGGTAAGTCGGCGGCGAACGCCGCCACCGAGGCCGGTGCGTCGCCGGAGAGGACCTCGACCGCGATGCCGCGGGCGGCAAGGGCCTCCACGGCGGCGGGAGCCGAGGTTCGCGCTGTGTCGCGCAGGACGAGGGTGCCCTGCCAGACGCCGTCGAGTGCCAGGTGCGCGAGGGTGGCTCCCGGCGCGGCGAGCGCGGGCGCCGCGGTGACCAGCGCGGCACTTCCCAGCTGCGCCTGGCGCTCGCGGCCGTCGAGGTGCACGCTGCCGACGACGCCCTTGCCGGGCACGGCTCGAAAGCTGCTGATCGCCGGTAGCGCGCCGTGGTGGGCGTCGCGGATGGCCCGTGCCACCGGGTGCTCGGAGCCGGCCTCGAGGGCGGCACAGAGGGCGAGGAGTCTTGCCTCCTGCATGCCCTCGCCAGGATGGACGGCGACCAGCTCCATCGCGCCGGTGGTCAGTGTCCCGGTCTTGTCGAAGAAGACCTGCCGGGCCAGGGCGAGGCGTTCGAAGACCTCCCCCGAGCGCACCAGGACGCCCGCCGCCGCCGCGCGACCCGCCGCCACCGTTGCGGCGAGCGGCGTCGCGATCCCGATCGCGCAGGGGCAGGCGATGAGGAGCACCGAGAGGGCGTTGAGGAGGCCCTTGCCGGTGCCGGCGTGCGCGGCCCAGAAGGCGAAGGTGGCCAGCGCCGCGACCACCACCACGGGAACGAACGCGGCAGCCACGCGGTCGACCAGCGGCGCCAGAGGGTAGCCGCTGCTCCGCGCCTCCTCGACGAGCCGGATGATGCGCGCCACCGTCGTCTCGGCGCCCGTGCGCTCGACGCGGACGAGCAGGCTGCCGTCGAGGTTGAGCGTGCAGGCCCCCACCTCCGCGCCGGGCCCGCAGCTGACGGGCGCCGACTCACCGGTGATCTCCGCCTGCGACACGCTCGCCTCGCCTGCGGTGATGATGCCGTCGACGGGGATCCGCTCGCCGGGGCGGACCCGCACCAGGTCACCAAGCCGGAGCTCGTCGATCGCCACCTGCTCTTCGACGTCGCCGACCACCCGCTTGGCGGCCACGGGCATCTGCTGCACGAGCGCGGCGAGGGCGTCGGTGGTGCGGGCGCGGGCCGTGGCCTCCAGGTAACGCCCGAGGGTGACGAAGAGGAGGATGCCCATCGCGGTGTCGAGATAGAGCGGCCCGGAGCCGAGCACCACGGAGCGGGCCGAGAGCAGATAGGCGGCCGAGACGCCGATCACGATCAGCCCGTCGGTGTCGAGGCGGCGCGCCCGCAGGTGAGAGAAGCCGCGGCTCAAGAACGGACCACCGAGGAGCACCAGCGCCGGCGTGGCGAGGGCGAGGAGGGCCCATCGGACCCAGCTCTCGCCTGCCGCGCGGTCTGCCTCCGACCGCCCGCTGTAGAGGATGAAGGACAGCATCATCACGTTGATGGCGAGGAAAGCGCCGATCCCAACCGCCATCAGCAGGCCGGTGGCGCGGCCGTACCCCTCGCCGCCGCCCGTCACCCGATGCGCCAGCGCGCAGCCGGTGCAGCAGTAGACGGGGCCGCCACGGTCGCGGTGGCCGGCGAGCGGCAGCCCGCAGTGGGCGCAGAGAGCGAGGGCCGAGGCTCGGTAGGACGGGGTGGCGGCGGCAGCGGTCGCCGCGAGCGAGACGGGTTCCATCAGCCCGCGGCGGCCAGCCGCCTCAGAGCGGCGGGCGCTCGGTCACCGGTTTGCCGGTGTTGAGGTCGAGGAAGACTGGATGCGCCTTCTCTGCGGCCACCCAGCACCAGATCATGATGCCGATGAAGAGGGCCGAGATGCTCCACAGCAGCACCTGGAGGAGACGGCCCTCGCGGGCGAAGAAGCTGGCCTTGGGAATCACGAGGCGTCCCTCCGACGATGAGCGAGCAGCGCGGCCGAGAAGCGCTCCCGTTCGCCGCCGCCTTCGACGATCCAGGTGAACGGGGTGACCGACGAGCTGGTCTCGACGACCGGCACACGAACCACCAGCTCGAAGCGGCGCTCGCTGCCGGGGGGGACCACCGAGTCCTCCAGGCCGGCGACCTCGGTGGTGGCAGGCAGGCCCTCGGGGCGGACGGCGAGCTGCACCGGCTGCTGGCTGCGGTTCGCGGCCCGCAGCAAGAAGCGGGACTCGGCGACGGTGGTGTCGCTGCTCGCCGCCTCGGTGTAGACGGGCGACAACTGGAAGGCCACGCTGTCGCGGGTGGCGAGCGCGATGGTGAGGACGACCGCGAAGCCGACGGTCGCCACCGAGACCAGCACACGCTTGGCGTCGAGGGCCCCCCAGGAGAAGCCGGGCAGCCGGAAGGCCAGAACGCTCGGCTTCGGCGTCTTGAGCCGCCCGAGGACGTGCTCACAAGCGTCGATGCAGCTGCCGCAGCGGGTGCACTCGATCTGGAAGGCGCCGTCGCGGATGTCGATTTCCATCGGGCAGACCCGCGCGCAAGCCTTGCACTCGATGCAATCGCCGGACGCCTGGTCGAAGGCGACATGCAGGCTGCGGCCGTCTTCGAGGATGCCCTGGAGTAGGCCATAGGGGCAGGCCGAGCGGCAGAAGCTCTCGCGGACGAAGGCGAAGTCGAGGAAGGCGATCAGCGCCGTGGAGGCGCCGACCAGCCCCACCCAGAGGCCGATGTCGAGGTGGAGGAGCCGCGAGATGACCAGCGGCAGGGGCGCGAAATAGCCCATGAAGAGCACGGACACGGCCACCGAGAGAACCCCGAGCAGGCCGTAGGAGATCCCCTTGGCCGTGCGCTCCCGCAGCTGGCGATCGCGGATCTTGCGGCTCAGCCGTTTGCCGATGGCGTCGAAGTCGTGGGCGATCTCCGTGAACACCATCTGCGGGCAGGCATAGGCGCAGTAGACGCGGCCGAGGACGAGCGACAAGGCGGCGATCAGCCACATCGCGAACATCAAGGCCAGCCAGAGGATGGCCCACTCGTCGAGCCAGATCTGGGCGCGGAAGAGGTGTAGCCGCCCGGTGGAGAAGTCGAAGCGAAAGAGGTCGAAGAGCGGAAGCAGGATGAACACGGCCAGGAACGCCAGCTGGATCAGCCGGCGGCGGACCGTGTAGTGACCTGCCCAGTTAGGAAAGGAAGCCATGGTCGGGTACCGATGCAGACGTTGTGCCGAGCGCCCTCTCGACTAGTAGCGTAACCGAGGATTGGCCTCCGCGGAGATCTCGAGCTCGCGGTGGAAGGCGAAACGGCGCATGGTGAAGGCGTGGGTGGGGCAGCGGGTGGCGCACATCGAGCAGCGGATGCAGGCGGTCTCGTCCTTGAGCATGACGCCACCGAGGGCATCGAGCTCGAGGGTGTCGAAGCAGGCGAGCTGCTCGGGCTCGAGGCCGAGCTGGGCCTGGGCGAGGGCGGCGAGCTTGGGGTCTGCTGCCACCTGCGAGAGCCCCACGAGATGGAGGCAGTCGTCCGGGCAGACATCGACGCAGCCGTTGCAGGCGATGCACAGCTCACCTTCGAAGTAGGTCTGGACGTCGCAGCGCAGGCAGCGCTCCGCTTGCCGTCGTGCTTCGGCCTCGGGGAAGTTCTCCTCGACCATGCGGTCGGCCGCGGTGGGCAGCTCGGCGGCCGTCGGCGCCTTCGAGGGCGGCAGGCGGCGCTCGGTGATCTCCCAGTCCTGGGCCATGGTGTAGACCGCGGGCTGCCACGCCGAGCGCAGCACGACCTCGGTCGTGGTCTGGCGCAGGTAGTCGTGGATCGAGCGTGCGGCCACCTGGGCCGAGGCGATGGCGTCGATGAACAGGCGCGGGCCGAGCACGACGTCACCGCCGGCGAAGACGTCCGGCCGGCTGGTCTGGAAGGTCTCGGGGTCGGCCTTGATGAGGCCGCGCTCGGTCAGCTCGACGCCATCCTCGGGCTGCAGGAAGTTCAGCTCCGCCTGCTGGCCGATCGCGAAGATCACGGTGTCGCATTCGATCGTCGTGCGGTCACTCTCGTCGAACTGCGGGTTGAAGCGCCCTTCCTTGTCGAAGACCGCGAGGCAGCGGGCGAACTCGATGGCGCCCACCCGTTCTCCACCGCGGATGGAGCGCGGGCCGAGGGAGGTATGGACCTGCAGGCCCTCGTGCATCCCTTCTTCGATCTCGATGGCGTCGGCAGGCATCTCCTCGCGTGCTTCGAGGCAGGCGATGTGGACCTCGCGCACGCCGGCCCGCCGGGCTGCCGTGCGGGCCACGTCGGCGGTGACCCGGAAGCCCTCCATCTCGTCCTCGAGCTGTTCGGCGGCGGAACCGCGCAGGGCCGTGCGGGCGACGTCGAAGGCAACGTTGCCGCCACCCACGACCAGCACCCGCGGCCCGATCTCGACCTGTTGGCCGAGGTTGACGAGCTTCAAGAACTCGATGCCGTGGACCACGCCCGGCAGGTCGGCGCCCGGGATGTTCAGCTTGCGGCTACCCTGCAGGCCGGCACCGAGGTAGAAGGCGGAGAAGCCCTCGCGGCGGAGATCGGAGAGCGTGGTACCCGGCTTGCCGACCGGCGTGTTCAGGCGCAGCTCGACGCCCAGCGAGAGGATGGCTTCGATCTCGGCCTGCACGAGCTCGCGGGGTAGACGATAGAGCGGCACGCCCACCGTCAGCATGCCGCCGGCCACCGGTCCGGCCTCGAAGACGGTTACCTTGTAGCCGGCGCGGGCGAGATCATGGGCGACGGTGAGCCCCGCCACCCCGGAGCCGACCACGGCGATCTTCTCGGGATAGTCGCCTCGCGGCGGCAGCATGCGGCCGTCGGCGAAGCGGTGGTAGGCCTCGCTGCTACCGGTCTCGTTGCCGTGGAGCTCGCAGGCCCAGCGTTTGATCGCCCGGATCGAGATCGGGCTGTCGACGCTGCCGCGCCGGCAGGCCCGTTCGCACGGCGCACCGCAGATCCGGCCGCAGATCGACACAAACGGGTTGGTGGCCCGGGCGATGCCATAGGCGTCCTCGTCGCGACCCTCGGCCACCGCCGTCACGTAGCCGCAGGCGTCCGTGAACACCGGGCAGCCCACCCGGCACTTCACCTGCTCGACCCAGTAGCGCTCCGCGTCCGGGATCTTCAACCGCCGGTAGGCGGCCGAGAGCGGACGATCACCGAGATCGGTCACCCTTCCTCCTTGCTGGCCAGGGCGAACCACAGCAGCCCGGCGACGAACACGGTCAGGATGGTGGCCAGCAGGTAGTGCCACCAGCTCGCCGGCGCCACGACCGTCTGATTGAACTCCGTCACCAACGCGCCACGGGTCGAGTGGGTGGTCTCGCCCATCCAATAGGCGAACAAGTAGTAGAGGCCAAACAGACAGAAGCCCACGTAGGCCAGCTTCAAGAAGCCCGGGATCTTGGTGCCCTTGCGCTCAGTGATCCAGCCACCGGCGAGCTCGTGGATCTCGCCATCTTCAGGCTTGTTGGTCATGTGTTCCTCCCTTGGCACCCGCGGCGGCCGCGGGCAGATCGTCCTCGAGCATGCGGTACTTGGGAGCCTCGTCGTTGGCCACGGCGCCGCTACGGATCGCCCTGACCAGGAAGAAGATCGCCCCGGTGGCAAAGAGCCCCATGAGCGAGTACATCCAGTAGACCGAACCCCAGGTGTAGTCGTTCACCTCACTCCTCGTAGTCGTGCTCGGGGCGCCACTCCTTGGCTCGACCCAGGCTCTGCAGGTAAGCGACCAGCGCCTCGAGCTTCACCGGGTCGTTGGCGATCCACGGGAACGGCGGCATCGCCGAGCCCGGGACCAGGCTGCGCGGGTCGCGGAAGTGCGTCGCGTGCCACTGCGAGTCGTACTTGCCGCCGACGCGAGAGAGGTCCGGGCCCACCCGGCGGGTGCCGAACATGTGGGGAGCGTCGTAGACGAACTCGTCGGGAGTCGACACCGGGCTTTTCTGGCCACGCCAGCCCGAGCGCACGGTGTCGGCCTCGATGGTGCGGGTCTGCTGGGTATGGCAGTACCAGCAGCCCTCGGCGACGTAGATCTGACGGCCGTGCATGATCTTCTGCGCCTCGGGGTCACCCTGGGCGGCAAGCTGTGGGTAGTTCTTCAGGCCTGGCGTCGGTGTCGCCCAGCTCTTGTCCAGCATGGGCGGAGCGAAGGTGGTCAGCAGGCCGCCGATCCAGAAGAAGACGACGGCTGCGACGACGAACAGAGCGCTGCTCTTGTCGACCTTGTTGAACATGACCGTCGTCTCCTTACGCCGCCTGCGGCCGTTCGTGCCGGTGGTTGAAGGTGGCCACCACGTTCCAGAAGAAGAGCAGGATGCCGACGAACATCAACGTACCGCCGACGAGGCGTACGGCCCAGAACGGCTTGATGAACTTCACCGTGTCGATGAAGGGGATCGTGGGGTCGTTCCACTGCAGGCCCTGCAGGAAACCGCCGATCCACAGCGAGACGAAGAACGACAGGCCACCTACGAGCCACAGCCAGAACGAAGCGTTGGCGAGTGAATCCGAGTGCAGCCGCGTCTTCAGCATGCGAGGGATCGAGTAGTAGGCGCCACCGATGGCGAAGAACGAGAAGGCGCCGAGCACCGCCATGTGGGCGTGGCCGACGATCCAGTCCGTCTTTGAGACGATCGCGTTGACGCTGCGCAGGCTGTGCATCGGGCCCTGGAAGCAGGTCAAGAGGTAGAAGATGGTCCCCGCCATCAGGAACTTGATCGGGATGTTGTCCTTGAGCTGGTGCCACTGGCCCTTCATGGTGGCGAAGAAGTTCCAGACCAGGCTCCACACCGGGATCATCAGCATCACCGAGAAGAGGATGGCCACCGTCTGCAGCCACTGGCTGATCGGTCCGTGCAGCATGTGGTGGGCGCCCGTCCACACATAGACGAAGGCGAGGGACCAGAAACCGACCATCGACAATCGGTGGGAGTACAGGGGCGTCTCGGCGGCCTTGGGGATGAAGTAGTAGCCGATGCCCAGGCCGAGGGGGGTGAAGATCAGGCCGACGGCGTTGTGGACGTAGAACCAGTTGAGGTTCGCCTGGTTGACGCCGGCGGTGAACAGGGTGGCGAAGTTGCCGACGATGTAGACGAAGGCCGTCCACAGCACCGAGGCCAGGATGTACCAGATCGAGACGTACATCTGCTCGTACTTGCGGGAGGCGACGGTGGCGAACAGGTTGACGCCGAACATCACCCAGGCGACCACCACCAGGATGTCGATCCAGAACGGCAGCTCGGCGTACTCAAGGCCCTGGTTCTGCCCCATGGCCAGCGTGACGACGGCCGAGAGCACGATCACCACCCACAGCCACATCGTCGCCATGCCGAGCTTCTCGCTCCATAGCTTGACGCCGCACAGCCGCGGGATCAGGTAGAAGCACAGGCCCATGTCGGCGGCGAGCAGCCAGCCGAAGAGCATGCCGTTGGTGTGGATGGGCCGCAGCCGCCCAAAGCTCAGCCAGGAGATCTCGCCGAGAAAGGTGGGGAGCTGCAGTTTGGTGGCGATGATGATGGCGACCAGGCCCGAGACCACGAAGAAGAGCCCGGCCATCATCAGGAAAGCGAAGGCGGACTTGTCTTCGTGGACCGCGGGCGCGCCTGCCTCACGGCTGCCGGCGCTGGTTTGAAGAGCATCTGCGGTGGTCATTTCCTCCTCCCTAGAAACGGTAGCCGACCCCGATGCCGATCAGCCAAGGGTCGATCTGAACGGCGCTGACCTTGCGGCCCGTCGCCACGAGTTTCACGTCGCTATCGAGTTGCACGTACTTGATGTCGGCGTTGAGGAAGAATTTCTCGCCGAGCTTGACGTCGAAGCCGGCCTGTCCGGCGAGACCGACACTCGAATCGCTCAGCTCGAGCTTGCCGACGCCGGGAACCGCGAGGTCGACGTCCGAGATCAGCGTCAGGTTGACACCAAGCCCGAGATAGGGGCGGAACGTGCCATCGGGGAGGAAGTGGTACTGCGCCGAAAGGACCGGCGGCAGGTGCTTGAAAGTGCCGATCTTCGTTCCAGCGACCGTCACGTCGTGCTGTTGCGGGTAGGTGAGCACCAGCTCGGCGGCGAAGTGCGGCGTGAAGAAGTAGGAGATGTCGAGGTCAGGGATGGTCTTGTCGCTGACATGGATGGCGTCCGCCGGCACCTGGAGGGCCGGAATGGCATCGGACTTGTTCGCCGGGTCGATCTTGACGGCGCGCAAACGCACCAGCCAGGAACCCTCCGCGTTGGCCACGGTCGGCAGAAACGCCAGTGCAAAGCCAAGGCTGCAGACGAGCCGCTTCATTGCACACTCCTCATGGAAAGCTGCGATGCGCTTGCGGGCTGGGGCGTGCCGAGCCCGTTCAGGCTGTAGATGTAGTTGATCAGGTCGCCGATCGCTTGATCGTCGAGAGAGAAGTCGAACCCGGCGGCCGGCATCGCGGTGCCCTGGACGCCGTACTTGATGCTCTCGTGGAGGCGCCCGTAGGAGACACTGCGCACGAAGGGGCCGTTGCGGAGGTTGCGGGGCCGCGGCACGATGTCGTCCGCGTTCGGCCCGTGGCCGTCGGCCTTCTTGCCGTGGCAGCCCCAGCAGCGGTTGAGGAACGTCGCCTGGCCACGGCCGACGCTGGCGGTCGAGTAGGAGACCGGGTTGCTGGTCGGCACGTCCCGCTTGGTCACCCGAGATGAACCGCCCTTGGTCACCTCCGCGAGCACGTAGTCGACCAGGGCCTCCACTCTCTGCTGCCCCAGCACGTGGCCCCAGGGTGCCATGCTGGTCCCTGCCACGCCATTCATCACGCTCGTCACCAGACGCTCGCGCGTCTTGGTCTTCATGAAGGCGCCCTTGGTGAGGTCGCGGGGCCGGGGGTCGAGGTACTCGGCGATCACCCCGTCGCCACGACCAGCCTCACCGTGGCAGCGGGAGCAGAGCGCGGTGTATTGCGAGGCAGGGCCCTCTGGCAAGCTCACCGGGGGGCGAGCAAGGAGGTACGACGAGAGTGATTCGAAGACCTCGCCCGGCAGCGGGTATGGCGGCATCACCGAGCCCGGCACCACGCTCTTCGGGTCCTCGAAGTGGCCCATCAACCAGGTGCGGTCGCGCTGCGAGTGGGTGTAGGCGAGGTCTGGCCCCACCTTGCCGTCGTGCTCGTCGAGCTTGTGACAGGAGAAGCAGCCCACCCGGCTGATCAGTGCCTGGCCCTGAGCGACGGGCTCGAGCTGGCTGATCGCCACGGCCTCGGGCCCCACGATGTTCTCTACCGGAAGCCACTCCGGCCGCTGCTGGAGGCCAGCCACGAACTGCGCCAGCGGGGCCCGGGAGATGCTCGCTCCTTGCTGCGCCTTGAGGAAGATCGCGAGGTCCATCCGCTGCTCGGCGGTCAGGTCCTGCCGCGGCATCGTCGAGGTCGGGTTGCTCGCTCGCGGGTCCTCGATCTTGGCAAGCACGTACTCGAAGCGCCGCTTGCGACCAATCTCGGTCAGCTCGGGCCCGATCGAGCCATAAGAGAGGCCGGCGATCGTGTGGCAGGTGTAGCAGGCCCGCTCGAAGAAGAGTCGGCGACCGGCGTTGACATGCGGTGCGCCGGCCCAGTTGGGCTCGGTGTGGCACTGCACGCAATTCGCCTCGATCATCTGCGTCGGCACCAGGGGCCACGGCCAGTCTTCGCCGCCCTCGTGCGCCTCGTTGGCGTTCACCGCGCGGCCTTGGCCGTCGTGGCAGATCGTGCAGCCGAAGGTCTCGAACTTGTGGCCGGGGATCTGCGGATGGGTGCGCAGCGGCTCGTTGGCCTGGGCAAAGCGCGGGTCGTCGGCCGCGATGTGGCAGGTGGCGCAGCGGTCCACGCGCGTCGGCCCGAAGCTGCGCACGATCACCTGCTCGATCGCCGGCGTGCGAGCGGTCAGGGTGGCCCGCACGGTGTCGCTCTCGGCCAGCTGGGCAGCCTTGGCGAAGTACTCGCCCTGGTACTCCTGCCAGCGGGCGTGGAGCTGGTTGTGGAAGATCACCCCATGCAGGGCGAGGACGATCACCGAGATGATGGCTAGGGCTGCGCGCATAGAGTCACCGATCGCGGAGTGGCCCTACCAGGGGACCACCAGGCTCCAGTTGGGCCCACGGAAGAAGGTACCGACGATGATCAGCACCACGTTCACCAGCACGAAGAGCGAGAAGAGGGTGACGGAGAGCAGGCGGTGGCGGGAGAACCACACGCCGACCCCCTTGGGGGAACGGTCGAGGTAGGGCAGGAGGATCAGCCCCAGCACCATCAGCGTGGGGATCCCGACGCCACCCCAGAACGCCGAGTAGGACACCATCTCCTGCAGGCCGAGGAAATACCAGGGCGCTTTCGAAGGGTTCGGCGGGTGGGTGGGGTCTGCCGGTGCCTCGAGCGGGGCGGCGAAGAGCATCGCCACCGCCAGGATGACGAGCACCGTCAGCGCGAAGCAGAAGAGCTCGGCGATGAACAGGTGCGGCCACGAGAAGACGGTGTTGTCCGGCGTGTTGCCGACCTTGTTGAACGGCCCGCGGACCATGCCGAGGACGCCGAAGGTCTTGGTCTTCTGGGTCTTGGCAAGAGGGGCGAGGCCGTCGAGCTTCTCGCTCACCGCCGCCGGGTAGCGCTTCTGCGCTTCCGGCAAGTCGGCGCCGGCTGGGCGGGAGAGGCCACCGTCCTTGCGGATGCGCCAGAAGTGGACGCCGATCAAGGTCGTCATCACCACCGGCAGCACGGCGACGTGCAGGACGTAGAAGCGGATCAGCGCTTCCTGGCCGACGAGCCGGTCACCCAGCAGCAGGAACCTCACCTGCTCGCCGACCAACGGGGCGTAGCCGGCGATCGAGGTGCCGACGGTGATCGCCCAGTAGGCCAGCTGGTCCCACGGCAGGAGGTAGCCGGTGAAGGAGGCGAACAGGGTGAGCAGAAAGAGCAGCACACCCACCACCCAGTTGAACTCGCGGGGCGGCTTGTAGCTGCCGGTGTAAAACACCCGGCAAAGGTGCAGGAAGACCACCGCCACCATGCCATGGGCGGCCCAGCGATGCATGTTGCGCAGCAACGGCCCGAAAGCCACCGTGCCGTTGAGGTCGAGCATGCGGTTGTGGGCCTGCTCCACCGAGGGCACGTAATAGAACATCAGGAGCACGCCGGTGACCACCAGCACGATGAAGAGGCTGAAAGAGATCACCCCGAGCCCGACCGTGTAGAGGGGCCGCAGCGAGTTAACGTGCGTCTTGACCGGGTGGATGTGCAGGAAGAAGTTGGAGAACGAGGTCTGGGAGCGCCCGAGGTCTGAAGACGGCAGGGGGTTGCGGAACAACGAGCGCCAGACGTTGCGGGGGAACTCCCGGAGGTTGGTGAGGAATCCGCTCTTGGTGGCCATCGTCGCTCCGGCTCAGACCTGCAGGAAGGTGCCGGTCGGTACCTGGGTCGAGGTATCAATCTCCACTTCGCCGTTCGGCGACAGTGCGAGCTTGAACCAGGGGAGTGGTCGGGGTGCAGGGCCGCCGAGCACGACGCCGTCGGCGTCGAAGCGACTGCCGTGGCAGGGGCAACCGAAACCGATGTCGGTGGTCGCCACCACGCAGCCCAGGTGGGTGCAGGTGTTCGAGACGGCCGCCATGCCGGCCTCGGTGCGGACGATCGTCACTCGCTGGCGGCCGAGCGGCAGGCGAGTTCCGAGGGGGAACGCCTCCGGCTTGCCGATGCGGAACCGCGACGGCTCCCCGTAGGTGACTCGCGGCATGAAGAACAGGAGGTTCGACATGCCCGCCATGACGCTGGCGCCGAGGAGCCCGAACATGCTGGTCAGGGCGAGCGCCCGGCGGCGCGAAACCGTGGATCCGTGGTCCTGGATCCGCTCCGTGGAGACATTCATCCTTACGACCTCCTGGACGTCTTCAATGTCGATCGCCGTCCCGGCTCGTTGCGCCGGCATCGGTCCCTGCCAGGTCCGGCCAGAACAGCTGCTCCTTGGTCTTCTCGAGATCGCGCAGCTGGCCGCTGTGAACGCCCCAGGCCCACATGCAGGCGCCTGCCACTCCCATCGCCACGGCGGCGACGAAGAGGACGAGCGTGACCGTCATGTGCAGGCCTCTCGGCCAAGCTGCCGGCCATACGGGCCTTGGGGGGTTACTTGCATCGTGAACCTGGGGCTCCCTTGAACTCGCAGAGGGTACCGGCGGCACCAGGGTGGTGCGACCGCCTGCGGGGTGGGCTGGGGCCTACCTCAGAAGGTGGTCGCTCGCGGCCGGCCTGGGCTGATCTCTTGCCCGGTAGCAGGGCCGCGGGGCGGGCGGGTGCGGCTGTGCAGCGTCTGGCGGCCTAGGGCCAGCGATGTGGGGTCTGGCCGTGCTGAGTCCAGCTAAGTGGCGGGGAGCTCTCGGTCATCACCCTCGAACAGCTCGCGCACCGAGTCCCGGGTGAGCACGACCAGGGTGAAGACGCCGAGGACCGTGCCGATCGGCATCAGGAAGCAGCACAGTGCCGCGATCACCAGCGCGAAGGTGTACCCCCGCTGGCGCGCGAGGTTCCGGCCAGCCTTGACCACGAGGGCGGCGAAGACGAGGCTGAACAGGAGGACCACCGAAGCGACGGCGACGAAGATGCCGCCCACGAACCGGGCAGCCTGACGGTCCGGCGTGGCGGTGGCGTCCGAGACGAACACGCCGCTCGCCAGGGCTGCGCCGATCAGCAGGTAGAAGGTGGGGATCAGGCTCATGAGCGCGACCAGCCCGCCGAAGACGTAGTGGAAGATGGCGAGGAGACGCAGTTGCTCGAGGTCGCGGTTCATGGGGTCCTCCTGTCCTGGCGCGCCGGCTCGTGACTAGCGGTGGCCTGCTCCAGTCTACGCCGCACCGCCCCTGGCCATTCGCAGTGGGTGCGCTCTGCCGCCCCCGCATGACGAGCGCCGGCCCGGCAGAACGGCTACAATCCGCGCGAATGTGCGGCATCTTCGGCATCGACGAGAGCAGCGAGGCGGCCAACCTCACGTATCTCGGACTCTACGCCGTTCAACACCGTGGCCAGGAGAGCTGTGGCATCGTCTCCTGGGACGGCTCCCGGCTCCAAGTCGAGCGAGGCATGGGGCACGTCCGGGACGTCTTCTCGGCGGAGAGGCTGCAGCGGCTTCCCGGCCGTCGCGCCATCGGCCACACCCGCTACTCCACCGCTGGCGCGTCGGTGATCTCGAACGCCCAGCCCGTGGTGGTCAAGACGTCGATGGGGCCGTTGGGCATCGTCCACAATGGCAATCTGGTCAACGCGGTTGAGATCCGCGAGCGGCTCGAGCACGAGGGGTCGATCTTCCAGACCACTTCCGACTCCGAGGTGATCTTGCACCTGATGGCCAAGAACCCGCGGCTCGATGTCGTCGAGTCTCTCCTCGAGGCCTTGCGAGAGGTGCGTGGCGCCTACTCGCTGCTGCTGATCACCGACAGCTGCCTGATCGCGGTGCGTGACCCGCACGGTTTTCGGCCGCTGATGCTCGGCGAGAAGGCGGACGCCTGGTGCTTCGCCTCGGAGACCTGCGCCTTCGACCTGCTGGGCGCGCGCTTGGTGCGCGAGCTGGAGCCGGGAGAGCTGGTGGTCGCTCGCCGCGGTGGCCTGGAGCAGTATCGTCTGGAGGGTGCGGCCGAGCCGGCGCGCTGCCTCTTCGAGCAGGTCTACTTCGCGCGCCCCGACAGCGTCCTCTTTGGCGACTCCGTCTCACGCGCTCGCCTCCGGATGGGGGCCCAGCTGGCCCGCGAGGCCCCCGCACCGGCGGACATCGTGGTGCCGGTGCCCGACAGTGGCCTCTTCGCGGCCCTTGGCTACAGTCGCGAGTCGGGCCTGCCGTTCGAGTTCGGCTTGATCCGCAACCACTACGTCGGGCGCACCTTCATTCAGCCTAGCCAGGAGATCCGGCATTTCGGCGTCCGGGTCAAGCTGAACGCCGTCGAGCCGCTGCTCGCCGGCAGGAGCGTGGTGCTGGTCGACGATTCCATCGTGCGCGGGACGACCTCGCGCAAGATCGTCCAGATGGTGCGTGAGGCTGGGGCCCGTCAGGTTCACGTCCGCATCACCTCACCACCGACCCGCTGGCCTTGCCACTACGGGATCGACACGCCGAATCGCAGCGAGCTCATTGCCGCGAGCCAGTCGATCGAGGAGATCGCCGGGTTCATCGGTGCAGAGAGCCTGGCCTATCTCTCGGTCGAGGGGCTGCGCACCTGTGTGTCCGGGAGCGCCGACTCCTACTGCACGGCGTGCTGGACGGGTGACTACCCCGTACCCATCGGCCGGCTGGACAGCCGCCAGGCGGAGCTCTTTCCCATCCGCACCGAGGGCAGCCGTTGAGCGCCCAGAGCGTGGCTGGGAAGGGGGCCTACGCCGCCGCCGGCGTCGACATCGACGCACAGGACCGGGGTCTGGCCGGGGTCAAGGAGCTGGCGAAGAGCACCTTCACCCCCGGCGTTCTCTCCGAGATCGGCCTCTTCGGCGGTCTGTTCCGCCCCGAGCTGACGGGGCTGAGCGAGCCGGTCTTGGTGGCTTCCGCGGACGGGGTGGGCACCAAGCTGGTGGTCGCCAAGATGGTGGGGGACTTCTCCTCCGTCGGCAGAGACCTGGTGAATCACTGCGTCAACGACATCCTAGTGCAGGGCGCGCAGCCTCTCTTCTTTCTGGACTATGTCGGCTCGGGGGCGCTCGAACCCGAGAAACTCGTCGAGTTGGTCTCCGGGGTGGCAGCTGGCTGCCGCGAGAATGGCTGTGCGCTGCTGGGGGGGGAGACGGCCGAGATGCCCGGTTTCTACCAACCGGGCGACTACGAGCTGGTGGGCTTCATCGTCGGCCTCGTCGACCGTCCGTACCTGCGCGATGCCAGTCGTGTCGAAATCGGCGACACCCTGATCGGCCTACCCTCGAGCGGGCTGCACACCAATGGCTACTCGTTGGCCCGGAAAGTCCTCTTCGAGAAGCTGGGACTCGGTGTCGACGACCCCCTGCCTGGGGCCGCCGGCCAGCGCTCGCTCGGCGAGCTGCTCCTCGCCCCTCACCGCTCCTACCTTGCTTGCTTGCGCCCCTGGTTGACCTCTGCGGGCCTGCACGCCATGGCTCACATCACTGGCGGTGGCTTGACCGATAACCTGCCAAGAGTACTGCCGAGCGGCGCGTCGGCTCGCGTCGAGCTGGGGAGCTGGGATGTGCCGGAGTTGTTCCGCCTCCTGGCCAGGCACGGCGAAGTGACCACGGCCGAGATGCTGCGGATCTTCAACCTTGGAATCGGCATGGTGCTCGTCGTGGCGCGTGACCTCGCAACGGAGGTTCTTGTCGGCCTGCGCGAGCATGGCGAGGCCGCCGTTGTGCTCGGCGAGGTCGTTGCAGGTCCGGGCGGAGTTGTCTACGACGGGGACATCGCGTGGTGAGGCCGCATCGCCTGGCGGTGCTGCTCTCCGGGCGGGGCTCGAACTTCCTTGCACTGCATCGCGCCTGCGAGAGTGGCGAGCTGCCGGCGGAGATCGCTCTGGTGGTGAGCAACCAGGCCACCGCACCGGGCGCAGCCCGGGCCCGTGAGCTGGGCCTACCGGTCGCCATCGTTCCTCACGCGGGAGCTGCCAGCCGTGCGGCGCACGAGCACGACATCATGAAAGCGCTCGACGCCGTAGGCGCAGAGTGGGTCTGCCTCGCTGGCTACATGCGGCTGCTGTCGCCCGGCCTCGTCGGCACCTACCCGCAGCGGATCCTCAACATCCACCCAAGCCTGCTTCCGGCCTTCCCTGGTCTCGACTCCCAGCGCCAGGCTTGGGAGTATGGTGTCCGCTATTCGGGCTGCACCGTCCACCTCGTGGACACCGGCCTCGATACCGGGCCCATCGTTGACCAGCGGGTCGTGCCCGTCCTTCCGGGGGACTCCCCGACCGATCTGGCTGCCCGGATCCTCGCGGCTGAGCATGAGCTCTACCCGGCAGCGCTGCGCCAGCTGTTGACGCAGCGCTGGGAGGTGGATGGGCGGCGGGTCGTGTTCCGCGGGTAGAGTGGTCGGGAACGCACCTCGGCACCTGGGTGGGGAGCCGAGCGGTGTAGGAAATCGTGCCTCCTGGCGACCAAGCGGCGGGTCGTGTCCCAGCAGCGTGTTGGCGGGGGAGCAGCCGTGAGTAGCGGCGGGGGCGGGGCTCATCAGCGATCGCGCGTTCTCCGCAGTACACTCCCCGCAGGCGCTGGCGTGGGGCTGGCGCCGCACCCGTGGGGGGTGGCATGGAAACTCCAGCTTGGGCAAGGTGGTCTCAGCTCGCAATTGGTGCGGTCGCAGCGGCAGCCGGCGTCGCGAGGTTGGTCATGCCAGACACAATGACCGCGGCGTTGCGCGACATTGGCCTGATCGTCGCCGTTGCCCTCGTTGCAATGGCCGTGGTGTTCTTCATCGGCGCCTTACAGTCATCCAAGACGGGCCGGCGGCTTGTCGAGAGGTGGCGGCACAGGAGAGAGTTTCGCCGCGCCGAGAAGGAACGGAAGCGGTGTAGAGAAGTCCACGCAGCAGAAATCGCTGCCTGGGAGGCCTTTTTTGAGGCTGCACACTACGCCATCCATTGTCCGCTAGAAATCAGAGATGAGCGCCTTTCGCCCGACTCAGATTGGCAGTCATACTTTCGAGAGCACCTCGAGAGGGCAAGGACGCTCGCCCAAGCGCTGCCTGAGCCACACAGATCCCCCGCACTGAGGCGCCTCAGTGCAATCGACCAAGCCGTAGAGGACCAAGGCTTGACTGTGGCCCTCTACCCTCGTAGCAGCCGCTTCCTGGACGCAGTAGGTGATCTCAGAGACTGGATGTCCGAGAATCGTATTAGGTACTTTCTGAAGCTCTATTCACGGTGCGGACTCAACGAACCCTCGTGGACCCACCGGATCAAGAGCCCGCTCAAGGAGCAGTTCGAGATCACCGCTACGCCGCCACCAGCTCCGCCAGCGTCCAAGGCTTCCGAGTGATCCCGGCCTTCATGGCGGGGGTCATGCGGATGGAGCGGTGCATCCGAGTGAAGTTGTAGGCGGCGAAGTGAAGGGCCAGCGCGGCCTGGAGGTTCTCCCAGCGCTTGGAGAAGGCGCAGGTCAGGCGGGCCATCCGCTTCATGTTCGTGCGGATGGTGAGGTTCTGGCGCTCGACGTGCGAGGTGCTGATCCGGTCCTCGTCGGGCGAGCCGAAGACGGCCGACTTCTCGGCGCCTATGAGCCGCGGCGGGCTGTACCGCCGCAGCTCTTCCGCTCCCGGAGATCCGAACTCCTTCACGATGGTCCCGAAGTCGGCGCGATCGCCGAAGTGGTAGTCGAGGGCTTCGGGGTAGCCGGCCCATCCGTCCGTCGAGATCTGTACCCGCTGCTCGGCGCTGACCGCGGCGGCGAGCTTCTCGGCGAAGAGGTCGGTATGGGCGTTGGTGCGCCGGCCGAGGTGGTGGGCGAGTACGAGCTTGGTGTCCGAGTCCATGCCCACGAAGCAGTAGGCGTCGCCAAGCTTGGGGTCGGCGATCTTCCGCCGCGCCTTGCTCCGCTCCTTCATCCCGACGAAGCTCCAAAGCTCATCCGCCTGGAGGTTCTCGACGGCGACGCCCTGGACCATCTCGGCCAGCAGCTTGGAACACTTGCCACCCACGAGCACGAGCAGCCGGCAGATGGTGTCGCGGTGGGTACCCGTGATGCGCTCAGCCGCCCGGATCGAGGAGCCCTCGGTCAGCAGGTTGAGGCACAGCACGGCGCGCTCGAACGGGATCCGCATCGAGCCCAGCGGGCGGGCCGGGCGATGGGCGAACGTCACCTTGCAACCGGAGCACCGGAAGCGCTGGATGCCCTGGCGGTCCTTGCCCCAGCGGACGGCGGGGGCGGAGCACTTCGGGCAAGTCGGGTGCGGGGTGGCGTTCGTCGTTTCCATGTCGAGAATATATCCAATGGATATCCAGAAGGCAAGGGGTATTGCACAAAAAGATCTCCGTTGGATATCCTTTGGACATGAGCGAGGCAAGCCGCAAGCATTCTCAATCCGTCCTTCTTCGATTCGAGCCTGAGCAGCTGGAGTTGATCGACCGGGCCGCCGAGTTCGCGGGCCTGAATCGAACCGCCTGGATTCGATCCGCGGCCCTGAAGATGGCTCGCGCCGAGGTGGCAGAGATGGACGGCAAGGGGAAGGAGTAGTCCCCTCCCCTTGGCCGCCCTGCCCGCTATGAGGGCGCGGGGCAAGCTAGGTCGGAGAAGACCCGCTCGCTGACCGCGCCCCCGTGTCGGCCCTGGAGAATCGAGCCACACGGCACACCACCTTTCCGGTAGCGGCGACGGGCTCGGATGAGGTATCCTGCGGGTGTTGGGTTCATCTTGGCCCCTCGCCTTGGTGAATAGGGAGCCCCGGTTGCCGCCGGGGCTTTCGTGTTTCTGGGCGGAAGGTAGCCGCAGAAGCCTCCAGAAGGAAGCGGGTTTCCTCCTTTCATTTCCTCCATGGAGGAAACTCATCTGCTGACGCCAAAGGACTTACGGAAGGAAATGTTCCCGGTGCGGCGGATCCCGCCTCCAGAGACAACCCGAGCTAGCGCTTCGCCTTCCGCGGGATCACTTCGTCGAGCAGGATCCAGGCGCGCGTCAGTAGGTCGTGGGCGTCGCGGAGCTTCTTCCTCATCGTCTGCCGCCTGCCGATGGCGCCATCGAGCTCTCTGGCCTTATCGGCGATCCGCCTAGCGGCAGAGTCCACGCTACAGGCTGCGCTACTTTCGGGGTTCTCGAGCACCCATCTGCGGGCCGGTTCGCGGTATCCGGCGGTCGGGTTGACCTGGTAGGCCTTTCGCACGGCTGCGACAGCAGCGGAGTCATCGATAGGCTTGCGGCCGCCCGCGCCAGGCCTAGATATCGCCACCAGCACCCCCACGGTGCCCCACGAGAGGAAGGTACGGCGCAGCGGGCCGGGCGTGGGGTACCCGGCTTTCGGATCGCGACTTCCTAGCTGCGCTTGGCGGGATTCTACAGGATGCGGGACGGTGGGGCGGGATCGTAGAGGCCGCGCTCGCGCTCCCGGCGGAGCACCTCGGCATCCGCCAGCCGTTCCAGCCATCGGCCCACGGAGCGCGCGCGGTCGACGCGTGCCCACCACTCCCAGCGGGCGACCTGGTTGCGGCTGGCCTTGGCCGAGTACGACATCACCTTCACGCGGGCCACTGGACGCGCTCCGACTTCAAGGAGCGGCCCATCGGTCGAGCGCCTTCTCGATGCGGCTGGCGAGGCGTTCGGCCTTGCCCTCCCACTTCCGGGCCTTGCGGCAGAGGTGCTCCTCCTCGCGCGTGAGAGTCGACACCTCGCCCGCCTCCCCGACCTCCCGGAGGAAGCCAGCCAGGCGCCGGAAGTCCATCTGCGCGCCGCGGAGTAGCACGTGGGTAGCTGGCTCTTCCCGGTGGCTCCACTGGCCACCCTCGTTGACCTGGGTGGCGAGCAGCTGCGAGAGGTAGGCGACGGAGTGCCAGAGGTTCGGCTCCGTCACCCGCCAGAGATAGGACATCCTGAACACGTCATCCATGAAGGACTCGGGCGGGAACGGGGGCGGCATAGAATCGGTGCGGCTGGCCATGGCGTCTAGGCTCCTGGCTGGCTAGGGTCGGTGGAGTGTTCGCGCACTCCGCCGGCCCGCTGGTAGGTGTCGAGCCGCACACCGCGGCCCGTGGCGGGCAACCTACCGCAGCTTCGGAGCCGCTCGAGCTACCAACACGGAGTTAGGACACGACCAAGCGGCGAGGGGGCTTGACACTGGTGCCGGGCACGTCTATATTCCGCCACCTTGAATCGACGAGGGCCCTGGAGGCCACCGTCGGACGGCGGTGCAGTAGGCCGTAGTGATCCTTGAGCAGCGCAAGCGCCCGGCGAGAAAAAACTTCGACCGGGGGCTTGACAAGGCGAGTGAGGCTGTCTACACTTCGCCTCCCTGGTCGCCGCTAGGCGAGCAGCGGTTGACAAAGCCCCGCACTGATTCGGCGAGCAGCCGAAGACCCAGAACGACCAGCAGTGGTTCTCTGGAGCAGAAGCGAAAAGGCCGCCGTGGTGCTTGACGGCCAGGGCCGAGTATGAGAAGCTAGGACTTCGCGCCGCGAGAGGCGCCGGTTCTTTGAAAACTGAATAGAGGAAGAGTCAACGTCTATTCCTTGACGAATCGCTTCGGCGATTCGGCAAGCAACGCAAATTCGAGCCGCCGCTGATCCTTAGCCGGTCACGGTGGCTTGACCAGGATTTCAACTGGAGAGTTTGATCCTGGCTCAGAATGAACGCTGGCGGCGTGCTTAACACATGCAAGTCGTGCGCGAAAGCGGCTTCGGCCGCTGGAGAGCGGCGAACGGGTGAGTAACACGTGGATGACCTGCCTGAGAGTGGGGGATAACCCGGGGAAACTTGGGCTAATACCGCATACGACCGCGGAGTCAAGGCTCTGCGATGAAAGGTGGCCTCTGCTTGCAAGCTACCGCTCCTAGAGGGGTCCGCGTCTGATTAGGTAGTTGGTGAGGTAATGGCTCACCAAGCCTACGATCAGTAGCCGGCCTGAGAGGGTGATCGGCCACACTGGAACTGAGACACGGTCCAGACTCCTACGGGAGGCAGCAGTGGGGAATATTGGACAATGGGCGAAAGCCTGATCCAGCAACGCCGCGTGGAGGATGAAGGTCTTCGGATTGTAAACTCCTGTTAGGGGGGACGAAGGGCCGTCGGCAAACAGTCGGCGGACTTGACGGTACCCCCAGAGGAAGCCCCGGCTAACTCTGTGCCAGCAGCCGCGGTAATACAGAGGGGGCAAGCGTTATTCGGAATTATTGGGCGTAAAGGGCGCGTAGGCGGCCTGGTAAGTCTTGGGTGAAATCCCTCAGCTCAACTGAGGAACTGCCTCGGATACTGCAAGGCTTGAGGCCGGGAGAGGGTAGTGGAATTCCCAGTGTAGCGGTGAAATGCGTAGATATTGGGAGGAACACCGGTGGCGAAGGCGGCTACCTGGACCGGTTCTGACGCTGAGGCGCGAAAGCGTGGGTAGCAAACAGGATTAGATACCCTGGTA
>CAYQRE010000025.1:0-14871 GCA_964420075.1 uncultured Thermoanaerobaculia bacterium
TCCTCGACGACGTGGCCGTCTCGGCCTGCGTGCCGTAGGCATCAGGGGGGCGGGTTTGAAGCCCGCCCCGACGGGCCAACGCCGTTCGACTGGCAGTCGGGGCCGGCCACCACCGGCAGCAGGCGGTCGAGGATGGCGCGTTGGTTGACGAAACCGCGGTTGAAATAGACGGCGACGGTCACGTCGCAGGCCGGCAGGTACCAGAGGCCGGCGGTGTGGCCGGTGAAGAGGCCCCCATGGCCCTCGATGGTGGTGCCGGCGCGTTCCATCCGCACCAGGCCCAGACCGTAGCCGTCGTTGGCGTTGGCGCCGGCGGGAGCGTTTGGGCCCGGCACTCCCAGCTCAGGGGTCGAGCGGAAGGTCGTCATCGCCTCGCGGGAGGCCGCTTGGAGGAGGTCCCCCACCAGCACGCCGCGCAGGAAGCGAATGGCCTCGTTGGCCGGCGCCACCACCCCGCCCGCCCCCCACTCGACGGGCGAGGAGTCGAGCACCGTCGTCGGCCCCAGCTCGCCGAACATCTCCGAGTGCTTCCAGCTCTTGACCGGCCCCATGTAGCCGGTGGGCAGCGGTGGGATGCCCGCCTCGTGCTCGGCGATCGCCGTGTGCTCGAGGCCGAGGGGCGCGTAGAGGTAGTGGCGGTAGGCTTCCGGCAAGGTGAGGCCGCTCGCCTTCTCGATCACCACCCCGAGGAGAAAGTAGCCGCCGTTGCTGTAGTCCCAGTCGGTGCCGGGGTCGAACCAATGACCGAAGCGGCCGGCGAGAGCGATCAGCTCCTCCTGCTGCCAGCGCTTGGTGACCAGCTCGATCATCTCGGCGCGCTCGGGGCGGGAGTAGAGGTACGCGTAGAAGTCCTTGAGGCCGCTGGTGTGCGAGAGCAGGTGCCGGACGGTGATCTCACTCGCACGCGGGAAGGTCGGCAGGAAGCGGGCGAGGGGGTCGTCGAGGGAGAGCTTGCCCTCCTCGGCCAACCGCAGCACAGTGGCGGCCGTGTAGGTCTTGGCGATGCTCCCCAGATAGTAGGGAGACGAGGGGGTGAGCGCGGTCCCCTTCTCGCGATCGGCGAGGCCGCTCGCCACCACGGCCAGCTGGTCGCCGCGGCCGACGCCGAGGATGGCGCCCGGCGCTCCCGCCTCCTGCCGCAGGGCCTCGACGAGGCTCGGCAGGTCGCGGGGGAGCGCGTCCCGCGTGGCTGCGGCCGGGGGCTCGCCCCGCGAGCAGCTCACAGACAACAACAGAGCGAGGGCCAGGGTGCCCCCGCTGCCACCGGATGGTCCTGAGATCGAGTGCCAAGTCCGTACCATGCTCCCTTCTACGCAACCGCGGCCTCGGCCGTCGCAGTGCCACGCCGATGGCTGACGATCTCTAGATGCCAAAATCGCATACACTGGCATCACCCCCTCTCGCGGTGAACCAAGGAGGATGTCATGCGGTTTTCGACGGTTCGTAGTACGACTCACTGGCGAGCGCTCGGTCTGCTCGCCCTGGCCCTCGCCTTCGCCCCGGCAGCGGCCGGCGCCGGCACCATCGCAGGCCTGCAGGGTGACGCCTGCGCCGGCGGCGCCGGTGGCTTTGGCGAATGGGACATCACCGGCACCGAGGCCATGGGCTTCTGGCGCGGCGAATGGGATGCCGTCAAGCGGCTCCAGATCGACCCCACGCCGATGCAGCTCACCAAGGTCTGCGTCTGCCTCAACTCCTCGGACTACACGCCGGCCGTCCACGACTTCAACCTCGTCGCCTTCGCCGCCGACGGCCCGGGCGGCCTGCCGGGCACGGAGCTGTTCACGACGCCGGTGAGCGCCGTTCTCACGCGCTCGACCTACAACTACTTCGGCTTCGACCTCGGCAGCGCCGGCCCGGTCGCCGCGGGCAGCGTCTACGTCGGTGTCCGCTCGGTGACCCACGGGCCCCTCGACAGCGGCGCCATCTCGCTCTGCCAGTACCCCCGGGGGACGGCCGGCGCCAGCGTCTTCTACCGGCTGCCACAGTGGAGCGGCGGTGGCTGGCACCCCTACTATTACCGCGACGTGGGCGACGTGCCGCAGGTCGGCATCCGCGCCCTCTTCGCGGCAACGAGCGAAGAAGAGCAGCAGGCCAGCTGCCGGGCGAGCGACACCCGTGGCTGCCTGGCGGCCAATCGCTTCCAGATCGAAGCGAGCTATGCGACCAACCAGGGCCAGGCCGGGGCAGCACGGCTCGCCGCGCTCGGCAACGACACCGCCTACCTGACCTTCTTCCAGGACGACAACGTCGAGGCGATGGTCAAGGTGCTCGACGGCTGCGCCGTCAACGGCCACCGCTGGGTCTTCCTCGGCGGGCTGACCAACCTGGAGGTGGAAGTCCGCGTCACCGACACGGTGAGCGGCGAGACCCGCACCTACCACAACGCGCAGGGCCGGCCCATGCAGCCGGTGCAGGACACTCGCGCCTTCGCCTGCGAGCCCTGAGGCCGGACCAGCCCCGGCGCGACGGCGGCTGGCTAGGAAGCCGGCTCGTCGGCTGCCGGGGCAGCTTCGGTGGCTGCCGGCCGCTTGCCAAACCCCTGCTTGGCGGCCTCCTCGAACTTGGCGTCGAGGCGGTCGTAGAGCTCACCGATGCGGGCGACGCGCTCGAGGAGGTCGGTGGTCCAATGGCCGGTCTGCGCCGGCGGCAGCCGCAGGCCGGAAAGCCGGAAGCCCGGGGCGTCGAAGCTGAACACCAGCTCGCCACCCGTCTCGACGGGCCCGGAGCCAGCCCACACCAGCTTGGCGGAGACCACCTCGGCGCCCCGCTCCAGGTAGCGGTAGAGGTCCGCCTGGACCTCGCCGGCGAGCGAGATCTTGGCCTCGCGGGTGGCGAGCTTGACGCGGCCCGCCTCCGGCTCGAGGGGAAACTCGGCATCACCCACCAGCTCCTTCAAGAACTGGCAGCCATAGATCGACTCCGAGGCGTCGCGGGTCTCGACGACGTCGGAGAGGAGCTCGGGCAGGCCGAGACGGAACCAGGGGTTGCGCGGTGCGGTGGTGACGCCGATCTTCGACAGCAGCACGAGCACCATCCCTACGACGTTGCGTGAGGTACTGCCGATGTAGAGCGCCGGGCCGTCCATCGCGCACTCGATGATCTTGCTGCGCGGGGCCTCCTGGGCCACCAGCTCGTCCTCGGCGAGGAGGCGCAGCTCGCGCTTCTTCTTCGGCCCCACGAAGGGCCGGCCGCTGGTCTCGAGCTCGGTCTTGAGCAGCTGCCTCAGGCGTTCCTTGACCCGCGTCGGATCGGGCCGGCGGCGGTCCACCCGCACCCGGAAGGCGTAGGCGCGGGCGCCCAGCTCGTAGGGGGCCTCGGGCTCGAAGGGCACGAAGCCGAGGGACTCGCGTAGCTCCGACTCCGGAACGATCTCGCGAAAGGCCGCAGCCTCGAAGTCCGGCGCCTCCTTGTAGGCGACCTCGTAGCGACAGACGCTGACCGACCCCGACAACAAACCCATGACACTGCCCTTTCTCGTCGTTGCCACAGCGATCGCCGTGGGGCGCGGATCTTAGCAGCCGACCTCGCCGGGCTAACCAACAGGGCCTTCACCCACCCCCAAGGCACAGACTGCAGCGAAGCTCTTTGCAGAAGCGGCCGGCGCCGGCGCTAGGATGCGTCAGCGAGGAGGAGGCAACGCGATGAGCCAGCATCTGCTGCTCTGGGACGGCGCCTGAGGTTTCTGAAGCCGTGCGGTCGCCTGGGTCAGGCGACGCGACCTACAGCACCACTTCGCGGACATGCCCTACCAGGAGGCGCCGGAGCCGCCGCTGACGCCGGAGCGCCGCGCCGCCTGCCGGCGGGCGGTCCACGTGCTCACCCGCGACGGCCAGTGGATGCGCGCCGGGCGAGCTTGCCTCTTCGTGCTCGGCGCCTTGGGCCATCGCCGCCTGGCACGCCTCCTCGAGCTGCCGCCGCTGGTGTGGGCCGTCGAGCTCGGCTACCGCCTGGTGGCGAACCACCGCCGCTTCTTCGCCCGCTTCCTCTTCCGCCCCTGAGCGGTCGCGAGCGGCGGGTAGAATCCCCCGCCGGAGGGCTTCCTCGATGACCCGCGACCGCCTCGCCTGCGGCTTCCGCCGAACCACTCCCGCCGTCCTCTCCGGCCTCCTCCTCGCCAGCGCCGCTCGCGCTGCGCCACCGGCGAGCGGTAGTGCTGCCGCAGGCTCAGCCACCGCGCCGTGGACGGTCGACGACATCCTGCTCGCCGAGCAGGCGGGCTCGCCGCGCTTCACCCCGGATGGGCAGCACCTCGTCTGGGTGAAGTCGGCGCTGGACAAAGAGAAGGGCACCCAGGCGTCCAATTTCTTCCTGAGCGAGATCGCGGGCGGCAAGACGGTCCAGCTCACCCGCGGCAGCGAGCGGCTCGGCACCCCGGAGGTCTCGCCGGACGGCCAGCGCCTCCTCTTCGCCAGCAGCCGCGCCCCGCGCCAGGCCGGCACCAAACCCGAGGACGGTCCCAAGACCCGGCTGTGGCTGCTGAGCCTGGCGGGCGGCGAGCCCTGGGTTGCGGCCGAGCTGCCCCGCGAACCCTCGGCCTATGCCTGGCAGGACGATGCCCACGTGCTGTTCCTGGCCAAGGACGGGCCGGCCGAGCGCCAGCGCGAGGCGGCGGCGAGCGGCGACGACGCCGTGGCCGTGGACGACGCCGCGGTGGCGCCGCCGGTGCGGCTCTTCCGCCTCACCCTGGCGAGCGGCAAGGTGGAGAGGCTGAGCGACAACCGCGACTGGATCGACCTGCTGGCGGTCTCCCCGGACGGACGCTGGGCGGTGACCCGCCACCAGCAGAGTCTGCGCTACGACTACGACCAGGCCGAGCCGCCCCTGACCTTTCTCATCGACCTCGGCAGCGGCGCCCGCCGGCCGATCCTCGACCCCGGCGTGGTGCCGGACGAGGTGCGTTTCGAGCCCGGCTCCGGCGGCTTCTACTTCACCGCCCAGCGGTCCAGCCATCCGCGTTTCCGTATGGCGACGGTGAGCGAGCTCTTCCACGCCACCGTCCCGGCCGGGGCGGTGACACAGGTGGACCTCGACTGGGGCCCCGGTCTCGACGAATCGCCCGTCCTGCCGCTGGCCGATGGCGTGCTGGTGCCGCTCGCCGCCGGGGTCACCTCGAAGCCGGCCCGTTTCAAGCGGACGGCGACGGGCTGGGAGCGGCAATGGCTCACCGGTACGCACGTCCAGCACCTCTGGGATTGGGCGGTCTCCCCGGACGGCGCGACCCTGGTCTACGAGCAGTCGACGGCCAGCCAACCGCAGCAGTGGTGGCGGGCCCGCCTCGACGGCGCGGCGCTCCGCGAGGAAGCCAGCCTGATCCAGCTCAACCCCGGCTACGCCCGCCGGCAGCTGCCACGCTCGGAGGTCGTGCGCTTCCCGGGCGCCCGCGGCGACGAGGTGGAGGCCATCCTGCGCTACCCCCTGGACTATCGCGAGGGCGAGCGCCGGCCCCTGATCCTCGCCACCCATGGCGGGCCGCTCGCCCACGACACCGACTCCTGGTATGCGTCGTCGACGCGGCCGCTGGTGCTCTTCAACCAGCAGGGTGCCTTCACGCTCGAGGTCAACTATCACGGCAGCTCCGGCTACGGCCTCGCGTGGGCGGAGTCGATCGCCGGCCACTACTACGAGCTCGAGGTCCCCGACCTCGAGGCGGGGGTCGACGCGCTGATCGCCCGGGGCCTCGTCGACCCCGAGCGCCTCGGCACGCTCGGCTGGTCGAACGGTGGCATCCTCTCGGCCGACCTGATCACCCGCACCCAACGCTACAAGGCCGCCTCGATCGGCGCCGCCGACGTCGAGTGGTTCTCGGACTGGGGCAACGTCGACTTCGGGGTGGCCTTCGACAACTACTACTTCGGTGGCTCACCGCTCGAGCTCCCCGACGTCTACCGCGAGAAGTCTCCGTTCTTCCGCCTCGGCAGCGTCACCACCCCGACCCTGATCTTCTCTGGCAGCGAGGACCGCAACGTTCCCCACGGCCAGAGCTGGTCGCTGTTTCGTGCCCTGCAGCAGCTCGGCAAGGCGCCCGTGCGTTTCGTCGTCTTCCCCGGCGAGCCGCACGGCCTGGGCCGCTACGCCCACCGGCGGCGGAAGGTCGAGGAGGACCTCGCCTGGTTCGACCGCTATCTCTTCGGCAAACCCCCGGTCGAGACCGTGGTCAAGGCCGGCTCGCCCCTCGAGCTCGCCCTGGCGCGGACGGCGGCGGCGCGCGCGAACGGCCACTACGGTCGCCTGGAGAAGGGCGTCCTGGTGCCCGAGGTAGTGCGCGCCGGCGGCCTCGAGCTCGGCCGCTTCGAGGTCACCCGCGCCCAGTACGCGGCCTTCGATCCCACCTACCGCTTCCCCGCCGGCAGCGCCGAGCTGCCGGCCTCGGGGATCACCTTCGAGCGGGCGCGGGCCTACGTCGCATGGCTCTCGCAGCGCACCGGCAGCACCTTCCGTCTGCCCACCGCCGCCGAGGTGAGCGGCCTCGCCGCCCGCCAGCAGGGCAAGGGCAACACCCTCGACACCTGGGCCGGTTTCGCCCCCACGCCCGAGGAGGCCGCGGCCCTGCTGGTGGCCGCCACCCGCCTCGGTCCGGGAGGGCCCCTGGTGGCCGAGGTCGGCACGCACGACGTCCTGGCCGAGGCCGGGGATGGCCGCGGGACGGAGGGCGCCAACGCCGTCTTCGACCTCGGCGGCAACGTCGCCGAGTGGGTAGTGGGCGACGATGGGGAGGGCAAGCTCCTCGGCGGCAGCGCCGATCGCCCCGCCGAGCCCCTGGGCGGGGCTCCGGCCGGGGCGGACTACCAGGGCTTCCGCGTGGTGCGCGTGCCGTAAGGGCTTCAGGCGTCGGCGCCGAAGCGCACGCCGGCGCGGCGCAAGAACGGGTACGGCAGCTCGCCGCCGATCAAGACGAAGACGTAGTCGTTGGCCAGGCTCAGCTCGCCGTCCGGCGCCCGTAGCCGTACCGCGCCGTTCTCGATGGTGGTGACCTCGGAGCGCAGCAGCGGCTGCACGCGGCCACGCCGGATGAGCGTGGTCAGCAGCTCCAGGTTCTTGTGCTTGATGCGGTTGAAGCTCTCGCCGCGGTAGGAGAGGGTGACCTCGTTGCCCTTCTGGCGAGCGAGGCCCATCGCCGCCTCGACGGCACTGTCCCCCCCGCCGACGCAGAGGATGCGCTTGCCCCGGTACTCCTCGGCGTCGCGCACCTGGTACATCACCTTCGAGAGCTCCTCGCCGGGCACGCCCAGGCGGCGGGGAGTGCCGCGCCGCCCCAAGGCGAGGAGCACCTTGCGGGCCCGGAAAGCCCCGCCCGCCGTGAAGAGGTGGAAGAGACCGTCGTCGCGCACCACCTCCAGGACCTTCTCGCCGAAGCGGACGCGCAGGCCGTGCTCGGCGACCAGACCGCCGAAGAGCTGCAGCAGGTCTTCCTTGCTGTACTCGCCCTTGCAGAGCGCGCCGTAGAGCGGCAGCTCGACGGGCTGGGTGTGGGTGAGCTTGCGGCGCGGGTAGTTGTAGATCGTGCCGCCGAGGGAGGACTGCTGCTCGAAAACGGTGTACGAGAGGCCGGCCTCGACGGCCGAGAGGGCCGCCGAGAGCCCGGCCGGGCCGGCGCCGACGATGGCGAGGTCGAGCGGGTCCGCGCTCGGCTGCGGCCGCTCGGCGGCCAGCTGGTGGGCGATCCAGCGCACGGTGTCGCGGCCCTGGCCCACGGCGTTGCGGATCAGCGCCAGGCCACCGAGCTCGCCGGCCACGAAGAGCCCGGGGACGTCCGTCTGGTTGCGCTCGTCGAGGCGCGGGACGTCGGCGCGGCCCTTGAGGTCCCCCATCGCGAGCTCGATGGCCCCCACCGGGCAGGCCTGGGCGCACTGGCCAATGCCGATGCAGCGGGCGCCGTTGACCACCACCGCGAGGCCGCCCACGATGCCGAGAACGTCCTTCTCCGGGCAGGCGCGCACGCAGGCGGCGCAGCCGATGCAGATGTTGGCGTCGATGAAGGGGAAGATGCCCGTTGGCCGGTGGATCCCCAGGCGCTCAGCCTCGGCGGCGCGCTGGCCGTCGACGCGGTGGCGGCGGCGGACCATCGTCAGGTAGCCACCGACGATCAACGCCGAGACGCCGAGCGCCACCGTCCAGACGAGCACCGGCGAGCCGAGCATCAGGCCGCCCCCTCCTCGACCTCGCCCGCCGGCACGGTGAGGTGACAGTCGCTGCACTCATGGCCCAGGCCGCGGTAGCGGACGACCGTCTGGCCGCCCCGCTGCTCACGCGGATGGCAGCCCACGCAGGCGACGGCGCGGTGTGCCCCGGCCAGCCGGTAGCTGGCGTCGCGGTCGTGATCGAAGCCGCTCGGCCGCCAGTCGTCGGTGCGGTGGCAGGCGGCGCAGGCATTCGGATCACCCGGGCGGGCCAGCTGGCCCTGGTGGGGGTCGGCGTGGCAGCCGGCGCAAAGCCGCGGCGCCCCGGCGAGCGGCAGCCGGCGGGCCGCCCCACCCCCTGCCGGCACCGCCACGGCACGGTGGCAGCTCTGGCAGCCGAGCTTGCCGTGCGCACCGCTGAGGCCAAAGCCGGTCGCCGCGTGGTCGAAGCTCACCTCCTGCCAGCTCGCGAGCTGGTGGCAGGAGCGGCAGCCACGGGCGTCCATCGCCATCGCCGCCTCGCCGGCGTGGGGGTCGGCATGGCAGTCCGGGCAGGCCGGGCTGGCGAAGCGGAAGCGCTGCACGGTGGCGGGTCGCGCCCCGCTGAAGCTGAGGGCAACACCGGCCGCGGCCAGCGCCTCGGGGCTCATCGCTCGATGGCAGCCGTCGCAGCGGGCCCGGCGGTGGGCACCCTCGAGGGGGTAGGCCGTCCGCTGGTGCTCGGCGAGAGCGAAGGTCGCTGGCCGGAAGCCCCGCACGCCGTGACAGCCGGCGCAGGCGCCGCCTCCCGCGCTGGCAGCGAACTGGCCGCCGTGGGGGTCTTGCCGGTGGCAGGTCTCGCAGCGCTCGAAGCCGGCGACGCGCAGCGACTGGCCCGCCGGGTGGCAGCCCGTGCAGGCGACTGTCTGGTGCTTACCGGCGAGCGGATAGCGAGTCTGCCCGTGGTCGAAGCCGGCCGTGCTCACGGTCTGCCAGTCACGCCCGCGGTGGCAGCTCTCGCAGCGGCCGCCCAGCCGGCCCTGGTGGGGGTCGCGATGGCAGTCGGCACAGGCCGTCGAGAGGCCGTGGTAGCGCACCAAGGCGGGCTGCCCCTCGCGCGGCTGGCTGGCGTGGCAGCGCTGGCAGGCGAGGCCGGCATGCACCGCGGTCAACGGGAAGGCGGTCTTTGCGTGGTCGAAGCCCTCGGCACCCTGCCAGCGCACCTGGCCGTGGCAGCTCGCGCAGTCGGCGCCCGCGGGCCGGCCGGCGAACTGGCCACCGTGGTGGTCCTGGTGACACGCCTGGCAGGCGCCGGCGAGGCCGAGGAAGGTGCGCTCGAGGTTCGCCCCTCGCCGCGCCAGCTCGGCCGCCGCGAGCTTCGCCGGCTGGTGGCAGTCGCGACAAGCGCGCTGGGCATGGGCCCCCACCAGGGGCGTGCCGGTCTGCCGGTGATCGAAGCCCGCCATGCCCTCGGGGCCCCAGAAGACGAGCTCGAAGGCCCGCCCCTGGTGCTCGATGTGGCAACGCTCGCAGGCCCGGTAGTCGGCGCGGGCGTGCAGGCCCTTGCCCGCCCGCAGCCGCTCGCCGAGCGCGGTGTGGCAGTGGAGGCACTGCGCGGGGTCGACACCGCGCCCGGAGCGGTGGCAGTCGAGACAGTGGTCGCTGCCCTCGAGCGTGGCATGGGGCGCGGCGAGCTTGCCGGGCGAGATCTGGGCGCGCGCCGCCGCGGCGGCAAGTAGGCCAAGGGCGGGGAGCAGCGCGAGGACGAGGGTCCAGCGGCCGAGCCGGGCGCCGCGGCAGCGCTGCCGGCTCAGGGGCGGACCCACGCGTACCCCGTCATCCAGGCGACCACCACGTGCACGACCATGAACAGGTACATGATGAGCGCGAACGGCTTGTGGAAGACGTGCCAGTGATGGAAGAGCTGGCGCACCCGCCCCCAGAGGGCGATGCGCAAGCGCAACTGGACCTTCCGCCGCACGAGTGCCGCCAGCTCGCGCTGGCCGGCCCGCCGCCGGCTGCGCACCAGCCCGCGGATCTGCCGGCGCAAGGCCCAACGCTCGGCCGGCAGGGCGAGGAGGAGGCCCGGCAGCGAGCGCTCGGCCAGGGCCCGCTGCTCGATCCAGGCATCGAGCGCGGCGACCTCGCGGGGCTCGACGCCGTGCGCCTCGACCAGCTCGAGAGAGAGCGTGTCGTCCTGCCGTTCGACCTCGGCGAGGGAGAGCTCTTCGCCGCTCGCGGTGTGCGGGATCAGCCGGTAGAGGTAGCGGCCGACGATGCCCGAGAGGGCCACCGCCACCATCGACCAGAAGGAGAGCGAGACCAGCCCCCCGACCTTGAAAGAGCTGTGCAGGAGGATGAAGGCGGGCCCGCAGATCCCGAGCAGGATGTGGCCGTCGAGCCAGGCGCCGATCGGCCCCCAGCGGCGCAGCGCCGCGAGGCGCTTGCGCAGCGAGTAGGCGAGCATCAGGACCATCATGCCGGCGCCGGCGATCCCGAAGCGCAGCCCGAGGGTCCCCCCCGGCTTGAGCTGCCAGTAGAGGGGATGGCGGGCGCGCTCGGCGAGCGGCGCCAGGTAATAGGAGCGGCCGGCGATCGCGAAGTAGGCCACCGTGCCCAACACCAGGGCGTAGAGCGCCGTCAGCACCAGCCGCTTCACCCACAACCCGGCCGCGGCGCCGTCTCGACTGACCTCCGCGAGCAGGCCGGCGGCGGCACGGCGAGCGGGGTCGGCGGTCGTCACTCGCCGCCTCCGGCGAGCAGCAAGGTCAGCAGCTGACCGGCGTGGGCCTCGCCGCTGGCGCTGAGGTCCCCGGGGCCGCGGGTCATGGCGTCGCCGTCCGAGTCCAGGCGCGCAGTGACGACCCCCTCGCTCGGCAGGCCCTGCCCCTGCCCCATCATGCTGTCGGCCGCGGTGAGCGCCACGTCGATGGGGAAGATCGGGTCGACCAGCTTCTTGACGGCGATCGGCGGCGAGCCGGCAGCGGCCCGCAGAGCGACGAAGAGGGTGGCCCGACCGAAGCCGCGGCCCGCCCCGGGCGCAAGGTCCACCCGCAGCGAGTAGGCGGCGGCGCTCGCCGCCGCCACCGGGGGGCCTTCCCCGGCCGAGGAGTGAGCGGCCGCGAGCTCACGCGCCGCCGGGCCGTCGCCGCCCGCCGTGGCCGTCGACCAGGCGGCCAGGTCGCGCGCCGTCGGCAGGCTGCCGCCCTGCTGGGCGGCGATCAGCCGCTCGATTGGCGGATAGTGGCCGCCCACCACCTGTAGGCCATGCTGCCAGTCGCCCAACGCCTCGGCGGCGCGGCCGAGGGCGACGTAGGCCCGGCCCCTGGCGATCAGGGCCAGCAGGTGGTCCGGGTACTGGGCGAGCACGCGGTCGAGGCTGGCGAGGGCCGGATCCCACTGCCCCATCGCCACCCGCACCTCTCCCGCGACGTAGAGGCCGTCGATGTCGTCCGGGGCGGCGGCGAGCACCCGTTGGGCCTCCTCGAAGGCCTCGAGCATCTGCCCGTGCTCAGCCAGCCGCACGGCGAGCTCCTTGCGGGCCGCGAGGTCGTTGGGCTCCGCCCGCAGCCGCTCGCGCAGGCGATCGAGCGCCGCGGCCACCTCCGGCGGCACCTCCGCCGTGCTGCCATGCGCCTGGGTCACCGGATCGCCCGCCGCACCAGCGGCGGCGGGTCGCGCGCCTCCCGAGCGGATCACCGCGAAGGCGGCACCGCCACCCACCGCCAGCAGGGCCAGGGCCCAGACCAGACGCCGCCAGTTCTTCGTGTCGTTCATCGCTTGCCACTCCTCCTGTTTGCAGGATCCGTCCGCGCCACTCAGAGCCGGTAGCCGAGCTGGAAGAAGAACCGCTTGCCGGCGAGGTCGTCGCCCGTCGTCAGCTCGGCCTCGCCGAGCACGAAAAGGCGATGGCCGAGCTGCACCGTGCCGGCCAGGCGCACCCACTGGCTCTGCCGCCGCTCGCCCAGGGTCAGCAGGTTGGTGCTGGAACGGCCGACGGTCAGCTCGAGGTCGTGGCCGTTGCCGAAGTACTTCTGCAGCCGCAGGCCCACGCGGTTGCCCTTCGAGGTGTCGCCGGAGAAGGCCGCGTAGTCCGAGCCCACCAGCAGGTTCCAGCCGAAGAGGTCGCCGTAGTAGACCGAGGCGTTGTAGGTCTCGTTCTTCTCTGGGCTGCCGGCCCGCCGGCGCACTCCCGCCGACAGGTTGGCGCGCACGCTGCGGCCCGAGCCGAGGTAGAGGCTCACCCGCAGGCCCTCGCGCAGCGCGTCGTCGAAGAGCTCCTCCGGCGTATTGCGGTCATCAAGGGTGCGCACCTGGCGCCGCTCGTCGTAGGTCACCCCACAGCGCACCGCCTTGGTGAGGGTGTAGGTGCCGGTCAGCAGCAAGTTCGAGAGCTCGGTGCTCGCGGCCCCGGTCTGGGCCCGCCAGTCGCGGTTGAGGTCGAGCTCGGCGCGCTCGAAGAGGGACCACTTGCCCCCCGAGCCCTGGCGGCCGTAGACCGAGACGTACTCGCGATTGACCACCCCACCCCGGTACTCGCTGATCGCCGACACGTAGGTCTCGGCGTAGAGCGGCCGCTCGGGCGACTCGTCCAGGTGGTGGAGGAAAACGCCGTAGGCGCTGCCGCCGCTGTCGTAGCTCAGCTCGGTGACGTCGACCCGGTTGCCGTAGAAGCCGCCAACGCCCCAGCGGCGGCCGAAGCGCACCTCGCCGAGGACGCCGTCCAGGTAGTCGAAGCCCACCTCCGGCCCGGCGCTCAGCCGGCCCAGATGGTAGGAGTAGGCGCCGTCGCGCGGGGCGTAGCCGACCGAGAGCTCGTAGAAGCGGTCGTTCGGGCGGTTCTCGGCGGCGGCGCCGGGGCGGGTGATGTGGTCCTGGCCGGCGCGCAGCCGGGCGCGCATCTCGAGGGCCGTGCCCCCGAGGTGAGTGAGGTTCAAGTTGAGGACCGCGGAGAGCTGGTCGGTGTTGCGCCCGCCTTCGCTGTCGTCCCGGAAGCCCTGGTAGCGCAGCGCGACGGAGCCGGAGGCATCGGCCCAGCGAGGTGCCTTGGCGGCGCGCCCTGAAGCGTTTCGACCCGCGGCGCGCGAGGCGCCACCGGCAGCCGCCGGAGAGCCGGCAGTGGCGACGCGCGGGGCCGCCTGCGGCTCACTCGCCGGGCGCGCGCCCGGCGGCAGCGGGCCGGGGATGGCGCGGTCGCCGGCCGTGATCGCCGCGCCCTCCTCCACCAGCTTGCAGGAGGCCGAGCGTTGCGAGAGGAACTCGACCTCGATCACCGCGACCTTGGCCCCCTCGTGCTGCACCTCGAGCCGTTGGCCCTCGGCGAGACCGGCACCGCGACCGGCATCCAGGAAGACGCTCGATCCCATCACCTGGCGGACGTGGATCCCGGCAGCTTCCGGGGCCCCGGCAGCCTCCGTGGCCGGCAGTGGCGGCGCTACCTCTCCCGGCGGTGGCGCGACTGGCATCTCGGCCGAGGCGGGCGTCTCGGCCGGGGCAGGCGTCTCGGCCGGGGCAGGCGTCTCGACAGGAGCGGGGGCCGCCGGCAGGAGGCGCGCCCGGTCTCCCACGGCGATCGGCTCGATCTCGCGCTCCACACGGCAGGTCACGTAGAGGAGGCCGGTCGCCTCGACGACCAGCTCCGCCAGCAGGCGGCCTTCGCGCTCGACGATCAGCCGCGCGCCCACCGCAGGGGCCTGCCCGGTGGGGATCGCCACCTCGATGCGCTCGCGGGCGACCCGCGAGACGGTGAGCGGGATGTTGACGGCCTGCGCCATCAAGCGAGGCGTGGGGCTCAGCACCCCGACGCCAGCCAGCACCACAGCGAGGAGGGTTCGCCGGCCGCGGCGGCAGCTACGAGCAGAGGCATGGCTCATCGGATCACCTCGTCACGGGCTGGCGCTTCACGCCCGTCCCTGCGGATGGCATTGGTAGCAGGCCTGGCTCTGCCAGACGTAGCCGGGGACCTCGTGGTGCTCGGAGTCCGTCTCGCTCTGCCGGTGCTCGTGGCAGAGGATGCACTCGAAGGTCGCAAAGTTTCCGGCGTGCACGTGGCAGTCGCTGCATGGCAGGCGATGGCGGCCGGAGGCGATCGGGAAGTAGGACTCGTGGTTGAAGCTCGACGGCTGCCAGGCGGTGGTCGAGTGGCACGTCTCGCAGGTGTGCGGGAAGCCCGTGTGGGATGGGTCGTTGGCGCCGCTGTAGTCGCTCTGGTGGCAGGAGTAGCAGTCCGTCGGCGTCCCCGCGTAGCCACGGGAGTGGCAGTCCAGGCAGGCGGCGTTGCGGTGCGCGCCGGTAAGGGGGAACGAGGTCTGGTCGTGGTTGAAGTTCGCCGGCTGCCAGGCGGCTTCGCCGTGGCAGTTCTGGCAGGTGTGCGGGAAGCCCGTGTGGTCCGGCTGCCGGGCCCCGTTGTAGTCCGCCTGGTGGCAGGAGTAGCAGTCCGTCGGCGTTCCCGCGTAGCCGCGCGCGTGGCAGTCCAGGCAGGCCGCTGCCTGGTGGGCACCGCGCAAGGGGAAGCCGGTCTGGTTGTGGTCGAAGTTCGCCGGCTGCCAGGCCGACTCGCCGTGGCAGCTCTGGCAGGTGTGGGGGAAGCCCGTGTGGTTCGGTTGCCGGGCCCCGGTGTAGTCCGCCTGGTGGCAGGAGTAGCAGTCCGTCGGCGTTCCCGCGTAGCCGCGCGCATGGCAGTCCTGGCAGGCCGCCGTGCGGTGGGCGCCGTTCAGCCGGAAGCCCGTCTGGTTGTGGTCGAAGTTGGCCGGCTGCCAGGCCGCCTCGCCGT
>CAYQRE010000025.1:14971-81743 GCA_964420075.1 uncultured Thermoanaerobaculia bacterium
CGGAAGCCCGTCTGGTTGTGGTCGAAGTTGGCCGGCTGCCAGGCCGCCTCGCCGTGGCAGCTCTGGCAGGTGTGCGGGAAGCCCGTGTGGTCCGGCTGCCGGGCCCCGGTGTAGTCCGCCTGGTGGCAGGAGTAGCAGTCGGTCGGCGTCCCTGCGTAGCCGCGCGCGTGGCAGTCCTGGCAAGCCGCCGTGCGGTGGGCGCCGTTCAAGCGGAAGCCCGTCTGGTTGTGGTCGAAGTTGGCCGGCTGCCAGGCCGCCTCGCCGTGGCAGCTCTGGCAGGTGTGCGGGAAGCCCGTGTGGCTGGGGTCCCGGGCCCCGTTGTAGTCCGACTGGTGGCAGGAGTAGCAATCCGTCGGCGTCCCCGCGTAGCCGCGGGCGTGGCAGTCCTGGCACGCCGCCGTGCGGTGCGCCCCGTTGAGGCGGAACGAGGTCAGGTTGTGATCGAAGTTGGCCGGCTGCCAGGCGGCTTCCCCATGGCAGCTCTGGCAAGCGGTGGGGAACCCCGTGTGGCTCGGCTGCCGGGCGCCGCTGTAGTCCGCCTGGTGGCAGGAGTAGCAGTCGGTCGGCGTTCCCGCATAGCCGCGGGCATGGCAGTCCTGGCAGGCCGCCGTGCGGTGGGCACCGTTCAAGCGGAAGCCCGTCTGGTTGTGGTCGAAGTTGGCCGGCTGCCAGGCCGCTTCGCCGTGGCAGCTCTGGCAGGTGTGGGGGAAGCCGGTGTGGCTGGGGTCTCGCGCCCCGTTGTAGTCCGCCTGGTGGCAGGAGTAGCAATCCGTCGGCGTTCCCGCGTAGCCGCGGGCGTGGCAGTCCTGGCAGGCTGCCGTGCGATGCGCCCCGTTCAGCCGGAAGCCCGTCAGGTTGTGATCAAAGGTCGCCGGCTGCCAGGCCGCTTCGCCGTGGCAGCTCTGGCAGGTGTGGGGGAAGCCGGTGTGGCTGGGATCTCGCGCCCCGTTGTAGTCCCCCTGGTGGCAGGAGAAGCAATCCGTCGGCGTCCCCGCGTAGCCGCGGGCGTGGCAGTCCTGGCAGGCCGCCGTGCGGTGCGCCCCGTTGAGCCGAAACGCCGTCAGGTTGTGGTCGAAGTTCGCCGGTTGCCAGGACGCCTCCCCATGGCAATCGCTGCAGGCAGTCGGGAAACCCGTGTGGCTGGGATTCTTGGCGCCGTTGAAGTCGCTCTGGTGGCACGAGAAGCAATCCGTCGGCGTCCCCGCGTAGCCGCGCGAGTGGCAGTCCTGGCAGGCCGCCGTGCGGTGCGCCCCGTTCAACCGGAAGGCGGTCTGGTTGTGGTCGAACTTCGCCGGCTGCCAGGACGCTTCCCCGTGGCAGTCGCTGCAGGCGGTGGGAAACCCGGCGTGGCTCGGGTTCTTGGCGCCGTTGAAGTCGCTCTGGTGGCACGAGAAGCAATCCGTCGGCGTTCCCGCGTAGCCGCGCGCGTGGCAGTCCTGACAGGCCGCCGTGCGGTGCGCCCCGTTCAACCGGAAGGCGGTCTGGTTGTGGTCGAACTTCGCCGGCTGCCAGGACGCTTCCCCGTGGCAGTCGCTGCAGGCGGTGGGAAACCCGGCGTGGCTCGGGTTCTTGGCGCCGTTGAAGTCGCTCTGGTGGCACGAGAAGCAATCCGTCGGCGTTCCCGCGTAGCCGCGCGCGTGGCAGTCCTGGCAGGCCGCCGTGCGGTGCGCCCCGTTGAGCCGAAAAGCGGTCTGGTCGTGGGTGAACTGCGCCGGTCGCCAGGCAACGTCGCCGTGGCAATCGGAGCAGCGGCTCGGGAAACCCGCGTGCGGTGGGCTGAGCGCCCGTTCGAGGTCGTCGCGATGGCAGGAGACACAGTCCTTGCTCGCCTCTGCGAAGCGCCGCGTCGCGTGGCAGCCCGTACAGCTCAGCGCGCGGTGGGCGCCTGTGAGGTCGAACCCCGTCACGGCATGCTTGAACGGCAGGGGGTCGGCGAGCGGCTTCCAGCCCTCTTCGGTATGGCACTGTGAGCAAGGGATGGTGAGCTTGCCGTGCGGGCTGCGGCTGGTGGGAGCAGCGCCCGCCAACTGCGCCAGGAAGAGGCCGGCCGCCAAGACCAGCGTTGGCCGGGCGAAAACGCCCCTCGTCTTGCGGGGTACCCGATCGCTTCCGCGCATGGTCACCGCCCTCCTTCCTCCTTCGGTGGACCTCGGGCGAAGCATGCAGCCATTGACATTACGGTTGGATTAATGCCCTGATCGGGGCCCATGAGCTGGGGAGGAGGCCGCCCATGGAGCCGGCGGAAACGGCTGATTTCTCTGCTATTCTCCGGCTTTCCCGTGCACCGTGAGCCGCTGGCTCGACGCCGCCGTCGGACCGCGGTAACGCCCGGACCGGGCTCACGACTCTAGCCGGAGGAGCCGCGCCGCGTGCAGATCTTCCTCGCCATCCTGAGCAGCCTGGGGGTGCTCGTCGCCGCCGCCCTGCTCGTCGAACCGTTGGCTCGCCGCCTGCTCTTCGTCCGCCAGCTGCGAGCGCCGCTCTACCTCGCCGCCCTCGCCGGCGCCATCAAGGTCTACACGCTGTTCGACGCACCGAAGCACCCGGTGATCGACAAGCTGCTGTTCTGGGCCCTGATGTTCCTGCCGATCATGCTGGTGGTGCGGCTCTTTGCCCTCTACTTCTTCGATCTCCACCTCAAGGTGCACCGCGCCGTGGTGCTGCCGCCGATGATCTCCGCGGCAGCGGTGTGGACGGCCTATGTGATCAGCGGCCTGCTCACCCTGCGGGTGGCCCTGGGCCCCGACTTCCAGCTCTCGGCGATCGCCGCCACCAGCGCCGTCACCTCCCTGGTGCTCGGCCTCGCGCTGCAGCCGATCCTCGCCAACTTCTTCGCCGGCCTGGTGATCACCGCCGAGCGGCCGTTTCGCATCAACGACTGGATCCGGGTCGGCGACACCGAGGGCCGGGTGGTCGGCATCACCTGGCGCACCACCCAGCTGCGCACCCGCGACAACGACAACCTGATCATCCCCAACGCCAAGATCGCCGACGCCGAGCTGGTCAACTTCTACCAGCCCCACAAGCTGCACATGGAGCGCATCGTCGTCGGCCTGCACTACTCGACCCCGCCCTACCGCGCGCGGCGCGTGCTGATCGACGCCCTGGCCGGCCTCGACGGCGTGCTCGACAACCCGAGCGCCGAGGTCTACGTGCTCTCCTTCGACGACAGCGCGATCTCCTACGAAGTACGAGTGTGGATCGAGGACTACGCCAACAAGCCGCGGATCTCGAGCGAAGTGCGGGGCCGGATCTGGGAGGCCTGCCGCAAGGCCGGGCTCACCATCCCCTTCCCCATCCGCACCCTCGAGCTGGCGCCGCGCCCGAACCGCAACGCCCAGGCCGCGCCGACGGCCCGGCTCTACGTGGTCGACGGCGCCGACCGCGGTGCGAGCACCCAGGTGGGGGCGAGCGCCGTCACCGTCGGCCGCTCGCGCAGCTGCCAGCTCTGCCTCACCGACCCGCAGACGAGCAAGGAGCACCTGCGGGTGGAGTGGACGGGGGATGGCTGGCAGCTCTCCGACCTCGGTTCCTCGTTCGGCACCCGGCTGAACGGCGAGAGCGTCACCCAGGCAACGCTCAACGACCTCGACCGCATCGGGGTGGGAGCGAGCGTGATAGTTTTTGAGCGGAATGACAACTAGCTCTCAGCCTGCCTCGATCGGCCCCTACGAGATCCTCTCCCAGCTCGCCAAGGGCCAGCAGACCTCGGTCTACCTCGCCCGCGATACGCGGTCGGGCTACAACGTCGCCATCAAGCTGCTCAACCCGAAGGCGGCCCAGCTGCCGGGCGCCATGGAGCGCCTGGAGCAGGACGCTGCGGCCGCCAGCCAGCTCAATCATCCGGGGATCGTCAAGGTGCTCGGCAGCAGCCGCGCCGAGGGCACGGCCTACGTCGCCATGGAGTACGTCGACGGCAGCTCGCTCGACGTCCTGCTGCGCCAGCGCCGGCTGTCGCTGCAGGAGACGCTGGAGACCGTCAAACAGATCGCGCGCGTGCTCGCCTACACCCACGGCCAGCACGTCCTCCATCTCAACCTCAAGCCGCGCAACGTGCTGATCGGCAGCGACGGCGCGAGCGTCAAGCTCAGTGACTTCGGCAGCGGCCGGATCGAGACCGTCAAGCTCGAGGGCGGCACCATCTCCACGGGCCAGATGTCCTTCGGCCTGCTGCACTACGCCGCACCCGAAGTGGCGCACGGCCTCGGCAATGTCGACGCCCGGGCAGACATCTACTCCCTGGGCGTGATGTTCTACGAGATGCTCACCGGCCGGCCGCCCTCGGGGCGCGTCGCCCTGCCCAGCCAGCTGGTGGCCGACCTGCCGTCGCACCTCGACCCCATCGTGCTGCGTTGCCTGGCGCAGGAGCCCTCCCAGCGCTACCCGAGCGCCCAGGCCCTGATCGCCGACATCGAGCGGCTGGAGAACGAGCTGCGCCTGCGCCTGGTGACCGAGCTCGAAGGGCTGTCGCGCACCACCCGCCGCCTGCTCGGCTCGACCGCTGCCGACAAGGCCGCCAAGCCCGCCTTCCCGCTGCCCCTCGTCCTCTTGGGCGCCCTCGGCCTGCTCACCGTCGCGGGCGTCGCCTGGCTCGCCCTGCGCGGCACCGGGAGCTCCCCGCCGGCGCCCCCGGCCGCCGTGGAGGAAAACCAGGAAGCCGAGCCGGCGAAGCCACCGGCACCGGCCGCGGAGGAGACCAAGCCAGCCACCGAAACGACGCCACCGGCAAGCCCGGCAGCGGCCACGGAGACTGCCGCGGCCCCCACCGGCCCGGCCACCCGCCCGGCCGAGCCGGTGAGTGGGGGGCAGGGAACGCGACCGGCGAGCTCGCGGCCAAGCACCACCGCGCCGGCCCCGGCGCCAGCGCCCACGCCGCCGGCCAGGCCCAGCAGCGGCGAGCCTGCCGCCGGCAACGACCAGGCCGACCTCGAAGTGGCAGAGCGCAAGCTGGCGAGCAAGATGTTCGACGAGGCCGAGAGCGACGCCCGCGCCTTCCTCGCTGCCCATCCGACGAGCCCCCTCGCCGGCCGCGCCGCCCTCCTCGTCGCCAAGTCGCAGGAGGCCCGCGGCAAGCTGGCCGACGCAAAGTCGGCCTATCTCGAGGTCGCCAGCCGCTACCCCAAGAGCCCGTCGGCGCCGGAGGCCCTCTACGCCCAGGCGCGGCTGATGCTGCGCGACCGCGGCCAGGAGGATGCGGCCCGCGCCGTGCTCGCCGACATCGCCAAGAACTACCCCACGAGCCCGATGGCCGTGCCGGCCCTGGTGCAGAAGGCGACGCTCGAAGAACAGAAGCGGATCAAGCAGAGCGACCCCGTGCTCAGGGCGAGCGCGCCGGCGGCGCTCGACACCTACCGCACTCTCGCCACGCTGTTTCCGCAGGCGCCAGCCAGCGAGGAGGCCCTGTGGAAGGTGGCGGAGATGTACGAGGACGCCCGCCGCTACGACCTCGCGGCCCAGGCCCTCGCCGACCTCGGCTCGCGCTTCCCGTCCACCCGCTACGACGCCTGGTTCAAGGCCGGCGAGCTCTACGAGCGCAAGGTCAAGGACAAGGCGAAGGCGAAGGCGGCCTACGCCAGCGTGCCGTCCTCCTCGCCGTCGTACCGCGAGGCCCAGGACAAGCTGCGCAAGCTGGGCTGAGGGGCACGCCTGGGGATGAGTCCCCAGGCTACGAACCTCGGCCCCTGGCGGGGCCGGTCGAACGGCCGCCAAGCGAACCACCATTGCCACCATAGCCACGGTCGGGGGGGGGGTGGGAAAACCCCCCCCCCCCCCCACCCCCCCCCAACGCCCCCCAGCGGACGACAAGCCCGCCCGCCCGCCCCGGGGGGGGCTGTTCCACCGCCCCCCACCCCAACCCCCTGGCCCCCATACCCCCGGGGGGGGGGGGTTCCCCCCCCCCCCCCGACGCCGCAAACCGCGCTCAACGGCCTACTTCGGCACTTCCATCGTGCCAGCCGGCACGGGGGCCGTCCCCTACGGTTCGAGCGGGCTCTCGGCGAGGATGGTGTCGAGGGTGGCGACGAGGCGGTCCGCGTCCGCCTCTGCGAAGGCCAGTGGCGGGCGGACCTTGAGCACGTTGTGCAGGGGGCCGTCGGTGCCGGTGAGGATGCCCTCCTCGCGCAGGCGGTCGACGACGTAGCTCGCCTCCTCGGCGGCGGGCTCGAGGCTGCCGCGGTCCCGCACCAGCTCCACACCGAGGAAGAGCCCGGAGCCACGGACGTCGCCGATCAGCGGGTGGCGGTCGGCAAGCTGGCGCAAGTCGGCGAGGAGCCCCCCGCCCACCCGCAGGGCCCTTTCCTGCAGCTTCTCCTCCTCCAGCACCGCGAGCACGGCGAGGCCCGCGGCGCAGGCCACGGGGTTGCCACCGAAGGTCGAGAAGAGCTCCATGCCGTTGTCGAAGGCCGCCGCCAGCTCCGGCCGGGTGACGACGGCCGCCAGCGGATAGCCGTTGGCGATCGGCTTGCCGAGCACCACCACGTCGGGGACCACCCCCTGGCTCTCGAAGCCCCAGAAGTGCGTGCCCAGGCGGCCGAAGCCCACCTGCACCTCGTCGGCGATGGCAAGGCCGCCGGCCGCCCGGACGGCGGTGTAGACACCGGCGAGGTAGCCGGAAGGCAGGACGATCTGGCCGCCGACGCTCGGCAAGCTCTCAGCGAGGAAGGCGGCGGGAGGCCGCCCTTCGCTCACCAGCTGCTCGATCAGCGCCGCCACCTCGGCGGCATAGCGCTCGCCCGCCGCAGGATCTGAGCGCTTGTAGGGGCCACGGAAGTCGTCCGGCAGCGGCGCCACGTGCACCCAGGGCCGCCGCCCGTGCCCTCCCGGCCCCGCGAACTTGTACGGGCTCAGGTCGATCAGCCGGCTGGTGTGGCCGTGGTAGGCGGCCGCCAGCACCACCATGCCTTCGCGGCCGGTGGCCTCGCGCACCAGGCGCAGCGCCAGCTCGTTCGCTTCGCTCGCCGAGTTCAGCAAGTAGCAGACGGAGAGCTCCGGCGGAAACCGCGCCAGCAATCGCTCGACATACTCGACACGGCTGGGGTGCAGGTAGCGGGTGTTGGTGTTGAGCAGCCGGGTCTGCCGGCAGACCGCCTCCACCACCCGCGGATGGCTGTGCCCGACGTGCGGCACGTTGTTGTAGGCGTCGAGGTAGGCGCGGCCGGTGTCGTCCACCAGGTACTGCATCCAGCCCCGCACCATGGCGAGCGGCTCGCGGTAGGAGAGGCGGACGTTACGGCCGAGGTGGGCCTGGCGCGCCGCCAGCAGCGCCGCCTTGTCCGGGTCGGGAGGCAGCTGGCCGGCGGCCGGGGCGCGCAACAGCGGCCGAGGGTCCGGGCAGAGGTCCTGCCAGACGGCGCGCTCGCTCACCCGCGCGAGGGTGGGAAAGCCAGCCGGGTCATCCAGGAGGTCGAGCACCCATTGGAAATGCAGGTGCGGTGCGCCGCCACCGTTGCCGGGCGGGGCCCCGACGCTCGCGATCCGTTCGCCGCCTGCGACGGCGGTGCCGGGTTCCAGCGCGGCCGGGAGGTCGGCCGCGAGCTGCGCATAGAGGCTGAAGAAATGGTCGCCCTCCGGGCCCTCGTGGGCGAGGAGCAACCAGGGACCGCGCCCGCGCTGCGTGGGCTGCCGGGAGAGAGCATGAACGCGGCCGGCGAGCGGCGCCAGCACCGGCGTGCCGGGCGGGCAGAAGAGGTCGAGGCCGAGGTGCACGGCCCTGGGCTCGGCGCTCGGCGCGGGCCCCAGAAGCGGCCCGCTCGCCGTGCGGCGCACCTCTCCCCAGCGGCCGATGCCCACCTCCGCCCCGGCCGCCGCCATCGCTTCGCTGAGCGTGCGGCTGAGGGCGTCGAGCTCGCAGGCCGCCGGATCGGCCGCGAGGAGGGGCGTACCGACCGAGAGGTCGAGCTCCTGGGCGCCGGCCACCACGAGCTCACGGCCGAGCACCGGCGCCGCCGCCGGCGCGGCGCGTTCGAGATAGGACGTCACCGCCACCGTCCGCGGGTGGGCAGGCAGGCCGCAGGCCCGCCGAAAGGTGTAGTGCGCGAGGCGCGGGGAGAGCGTCTGCAAGCGTTCCAGGGCCTCCCAGGCCGGTGCCTCGCTCACCGTCACGTAGGGGTCGTCCGGCACCAGGGTCTTGCGATAGGCCGAGCTGGTGACCGAGATCGCCAGCCGCACCTGGATCAACGGGTAGAGGAGGGCGATCTCCTCCTCCGTCAGCGGCAGGGCCCGGTGGTAGCCGGCGACCAGCGCCGCGGCGGCGGCGAGCGGCTCGGCCTTGCCGAGGAGGGCGTAGGCGGCAGCGATCGCCGGCTCGCACACCAGGCGGCTCAGCACCATGTCGCCGAGGTCGATCAACGCCCGCGCCCGCGGCGGCTGGCCCCGTTCCACCGCCACCAGCACGTTGTGATCGTTGGCGTCGCCGTGGATCACGCTCTGCCGCAGCACCGGCAACCGCGGCGCCACCTCGCGCTCGAAGGTGGCGAGCACCGCTTCGACCCAGCGCCGCCGGTGCGCGTCGGGCAGGAAGCCGAGGAAGTCGGCGATCCAGCCGGCCTGCGCCAGGTCCCACTTGAGCTCGCGCCGGGCCGCGGGATGGGAGAAATCGAGCAGCGCGGCGTCGATCGCACCGAGAAGCCCGCCGATGCCGGCGAGGAGGCTCGGCGGATGGGGGCGCACCGCGGCCAAGGTGCGGCCGGGCACGAAGCTCAACATCCACAGCCAGTGCTCGGCCTCGCCGGCGCCGCGGACCCGAGCGAGGAGCTCCCCCGAGCGCGTCGGCCGCACGCGCGGCAGGGCGAGATCGGGGCGACGGTCGGCGAGGTGCACCAACGCCCGGCACTGCAGATCGAGCAGGGACCGCTCACGGCCCGGATGCATCAGCTTGAGCACCCAGGCCTCACCGCTCTCGGTGGTCAGCTTGAAGTTGAGATCGAGCTCGCCGGGCAGGGCGGTGGCCCGCGCCGCGAGGCCGTAGAGATCGCGGGCCAGGCGTTCGACCCCCCGCCGGGAGAGGTCGTTCGCGGGAAGGGTCGGCATGCGCGCGAGACTATCGCGCGGGCGTGGCCTACGGAGCCAGCGCCTTGCGGGGCGAGCGATGGCGGTCGAGCCAGTAGGCCCAGGCGACGAGCAGCCATTGCGCCTGGCCTGCCCAGGCGATCGCCTGCTCACTGGGCGGCGGCGGGCCGAAGAGGTTGGCGGCGTAGATCGCGAGCAGGAAGCCGACCAGCGCCACCAAACCCCAACGGCCGCGGCCGTCGCGAGCCCGCGTGGAGCGCGCGTAGAGAGCAACGCCAGCCGCGAACAGCGCGAGCTCGACGATCACGGTCCCCGGCAGCGAGGCCCAGAGCTCGTAGCCGACCTTCGGCCCACCGGGCCAGAGCGGCAGGTCGGGGCGGTGGGTGGCGAGGTCGAGCAGCCAATGGCTCACCACGAGCGCCGCGAGGAGGCCCGCCTCGCCCGGCGAGCGGCCCAGCAGGCGGGCGATGAGGGCCAAGGCCAGCCCCCAGGCCAGGGCCAGGAGCAGGCTGTGCGTCCACGGGTAGGAGACGAAGTCGAGGGGAGTGACCACCGTCGTCCCCGGCACGATGCGCACGCTCTCCCAGCCCAGGAGGAGGAAGGTGGGCCAGAGGAGGTCGACGAGCTGGGCGGCGAGAAAGAGGCTTCCCAAGGAGAGCCTGGGAGCCAACCGTTTGCCGGCGAGGCCGAGCCCGAAGTGGCCGACGAACACGTCCTCGCGTCCGGCCTCGCGGTCGGGCACCAAGAGCTCGATCTGATCGACGGTCAAGGCTCGGCCTCGGCGCCGGGCACCACCGTGGCCCACTTCGAGAAGTCCCCGAGCTCGAAGCCGTCGGCGAAGATCGGGTCCACCCGCACGCAATCGCCCTCCCAGAGGTAGCGCCGGCCGCCCTCGACCATCGCGAAGTCGCTCACCTGCAGGTCCTCGAGGTCGTGCGGGCCCAAGAGCGAGCTCCACTTGGCGGTGGTGAAACGGTCGCTCTGCACGGTGAGCGCGATGGTGCCGCCGTCGGCGAGGAAGATGCCGTACTTCTGCATCGCCCGCGCCAGGGTGCGCGCCGCCGCGTTGGGCAGGGTGTTGAGCGGGTAGTCGGCGCGCAGCCGCAGGTGGGCCCCGTAGGGCGGCGCCGCGGCCGGGCCGCTGGTAGCGCCGGTCGAGTGGGTGGCGGGATGGACGTAGATCAGGTCGCGGATCCGGCTGTTGGGCAGGATGAAGCGCAAGGCGTGGTCGACGCTGCCGGCCGCCACCTCGTCGGCGTTGGCGAGCAGAGCGGCGATGGGAAAGCCGGCGGCGTCGGCGCTGGTGCACTGCTCGCCGCGCCCGACGTCCGGGTAGGTCTGCGTCATGTCCCAGACCGCCAGGCAGCCGCCGAAGAAGACGTTGTTGACGATGTTGGCCTTCCACATCTCGAACAGCCGGTTGGCCTGCGGATCGACCACCAGCAGGTGGCAGTCACCGTTGCTCGCGCACTCGTAGCCGCTCTCCCCCTCGAGAGCTCCGCCGACCGGCACCGGCATCGGCACGGCATCGCAGTCGGGGTCGAAGAAGTTGCCCGTGGGGGTGAACGAGCGGTACGGCGTGCCCGGCGGGGCTTCCAGGACCTCGATCGTGAAGTCGATCTGCATGGCGCCGCCGCCCCAGCCGCCGACCGACTGCAGCCAGCCGATCACCGTCGCCGACTCGGCGTCGAGCGGGGCGTTCGAGATGTCGAGATACCAGGGCGCGTCGGCCGGGAAGTAGGGGCCATGCCCGGCCGGTGGCTGCGCCAGGAGCGGTGCTGCCGCCCAGCCGGCGAGGGCCAGCACGGCGCCGGCAGCCGAGACGGAGACGCTACGACGGAGGGAAAGGCGACGGCGGCGCATCGATAGCCAGGATTCTATCGAACTCGGCCGCGGAAATCGCTCGGCATCCGCGCGATGGCTTTGGGCAGTCGGCGTTGCGGTCAACGAGCGACGCCGGGGCCGCTCCGCCCGCCACCCTGGCTCGCGGCCTGCACCCGCGCGGCGATCTCGCGCGCCAGGCGGCGGGAGCCTTCGCGGCTCACGTGGCAGCAGGCGTCCACGTACAGCGGCTCGGGCTCGTGCACGAAGACTTGCGTCAGGTCGAAGAAGGCCTCCCCCGCTGCCGCCAGCTCGCGGCCGGCAGCGATCAAGGCGGGGTAGCCGTCGCGCGCTGGGCCGGCGTAGAGGTGATCGGGCACGACGGCGACGCGACGCTCCTCCAGCCCCATCGGCTTCGAGCCCTCGACGTACTGGTTGGGCTGCAGGAAGTGGAAATAGGGGATGCCCCGGGCCCGGCACAGGCCTCCCATCAAGCGGGAGCTCCGCGCCCAGAGCCCCACCAGATCGGCCACCACCTCGCCGCGCGGCCGTCTGGGGTACGGCGGGCCGAACTGCTGGAAGGGCCGGCGCCGACCAGCCTGGCTCACCGCGGCCTGGAGCTCGGTGATCCGGCGCGCCTCGCGGCGGTCGGCCGCGCGCCAGACGATGTGCGCCACCCAGCTCCAGGCGAGGGGAGGGCTGTCGAAGGTCGCCGCCCAGCTCGCCCGCCGCGCCTCGCGGAAGGCCACCTCACCAGCCCGGCGCAGCAGCGCCCGGTCGGCCACCCCGCCGGCCGTCACTTGCCAACCGCGGGGATAGAAGGGGTTGACCCGGTTGGGCAGGTTCTCCGCCACCGCCAGCACGACATCGTTGAAGCCGTCGAGGTTGATCACCAGGTCGATCGGTACGCCGCGCGCGAGCGCGTAGCTGAGCGCGTTCAGCTGCTGGGGTTGCTTGTAGCCGCCGAGGGCATAGCAGTCGAGCCAAACGTCCCTGCCGGCGGCCTGCGGCAAGCTCGCCAGCCGGCGGCGGAGGACGGCGCCGCCGGCGAGGCAGAGCTGCTGCGCCATCGAGCCCCCGAAGACGGCGACCGTGAAGCGCTCGCCGCGCGGCGGCTCGCCCGCGACCACCGAGAAGCCCTCGGCGTTGACCGGCAGCTCGCGCGGAACCTGCGGGCTCTCGACGAAGCCGAGGAAAGGATGCAGGACAGTGTTCTGGCGGTGCCGCGGCAGCTTGGCTTGCTGTGCAGGGTCGATCTCAGGAGCTTCCCGCTCCCCGCCCGCCGCCAGCTCGGCCTCGACGGCCCGCCGTTCGGCGGCCAGGCGGGAGGGCCAGGCCAGGCGATGATCGGTGAGCGAAAGCAGGGCTCCCGCGGCGAGCTCGAGCCCCAACCAGGCGAGGACGACGAGGCTCGCGGCGAGGCGCCAGCGGTGGCGGCGGTGAGGCGAAGGCGATATGGTCATTCAACATTTCTACGGCGCACGGCCGCTCACCGTTGGCCGCCGGCCGGAGAGCGTGCCCATCTCACGCAGGCGGGTTAGGATACCTCTCACCATGCAGAGAACTCGGAGCCGCAGCCTGCTGCTTTCGCTCCTCGCCTTGCTGGCCCTGCCGGCCCTCGCCCCGCCTGCGCTCGCGCAGCCCTGGCGAGGGACCGCGGCCGTCGAGGTCGAGATCACGCAGAAGGGCAAGCCGGTGGCAGGAGCCGAGGTGGTGCTCGTCTTCCTCGACGCCGATCCGCGCACCGGGCCCGCAGGGATCAGCACCGACGGTGGCGGCCAGGCGGTGGCCGGCGGCCTCGCCGAGGGCCGTTGGCGGGTGGAAGTGCGCTACGGCGGCAAGAGCCCGTACTCAGCGGTGGTGCAGGTGACGGCCGGCAGCCGCGCCGAGGTGGTCGCCGGCCCCGTGCGGGACGCTGCCGCGCCGCCGCTGAACGTCCGCTTCGTCAAGCCGCGCGGGCTGGTCCCACGCGTCGCGGCAGCCGAGCCGCCCAGCACGCCGCCAGCCCCCGTCGCCAGCCCGCGGCCGCCCGCCGCGCCGGCACCGCAACCCAAGCCGTCCGCGCCGGTTGCCGAGACGCCTGCTCCCACCCAACCCGCTCCACCGCGCCCGACCTCGCCGCCAGCGGCACCCCCGGAGCTAGCGACGCCGCCAGCTTCCCCACCCGTCGCGGCGGCACCGGTCCCGGCCCCGCCAAGCCGGCCACCCGCGGCTCCCCCGGCAGCAACGCAACCCGCGAGCCCTGCCGCCACCCCGCTCGCGGCCAAGCCGGAAGCCGCGGCCCCGCAGCCGGCGGCCAGTGCGAGCGCCGCCGGGCTGCGCTCGGCAGCCGATGGCACCTGTCGCGAGTGCAAGCCCGGTGAGCTGGCGCTCTCGGTGCAGGCTGCCGCCGCCCCCGCCAGCGGCACCGCGGCGTGCAACGCCCTCGAGGACGCCGGTCGCAGCTTTGCCGAGCTGGCCGCGACGGCGCCGGGCGCCGCGGCGAGCCATCGCGGCTCGCCCTTCGACCCACGCTCGGGCGGCCTGGCCGAGGTCTACGGTGCCGCTGCAGGCGAGCGCGCTCTGCCCGCGCTCGCCCCGTATCTGCGGCCCGACGGCCCCTGCCAGCTGCTCGCCATCGCCCTTCCCGCCGGCGCGCGCTACTCCGGCTACGCCTACGAGGCGAGCGACAGCACGAGCTCGGGTGCCTGCGTAGCGGACACCGAGTGTGAGATAGGCAAGGCTCATTGGTCCGGGCACCCGGTCCTCGACAGGACCAAGCTGGGGACGTTCGTCTACGCCGCCTTCAGCAACCAATCGAGCGAACGCGAGCGGCGTGCCCGGTTGACGGTCTATTTCGCTCCGGCGCCGGCCCGCTAGGGTCGGATGATCTTCGGCCTGGTTCGAAGACCGCCCATCACCAGGCCCGCCCACAGGGCCCCCCGCACCACGCCGGCGATGCGCCACCGGCCGTGCGATCAGGGCCGCGAGACGCCTTCGACGTCGAGCGAGGAAGCAGCGTCCACCGCCACCATCAGCAGCACCGCCTGGCCGCCGTAGTTGCGCTTCAAGGTCGACGGCCGCAGCCCCTGGTTGGGGGCGCTGAGGTCGCAGCTGCTCACCCGCACCCGCGTGTCGTCGAGACCGCCGGCGGCACCGGCCAGCCGCACGATGCAGGGCGTCCCCAGCCGCACTCGGCCCTCGCTCCCATCGCGGAGGGTCAAGCGCGGCTCACCGCTCAAGGCAGAGAGGTCGAGGTCGAGGTGGCTGGCCGAAAACTGCAGGTTGCCCACCCCGCCAACCTCGCGCGCCGTCACCTCGCCATGCCTGGCCGCGAGGTCCACCTTGGCGAGCCTCTCGAGATCGAGGCGGCCGCCGTCGAGGTCCACCTTGAGGTGCGCCGCGAGGTCGCTCGCCGTGACCTCGCCACCCCGTTGGGTGAGGACCACCGCACCGGCTGCGTCGTGAAGCGTGAGCTGGGCGCCGTGCTCCACCTTGAGCTGGGTCTCGCCGCGAATCCCGGCGACCGTGAAGCTGCCGCCGTCGAGGCTCAGCGACAAGGGCCCGCCGTACCCCTCCACGAGCCCTTGCGCGTCCTTGCCGGTGATCTCGAGGGGTTTCGTCTCGAGGCCGCTGCCGCGCACCTCGCAGCCGAAGCCCTCACCTCCCACCACGGCGGCACCGCCGTAGCCACGCAAGCTCAGGTCCGCTTCGTGGGCCTGGGCCCGGAGGTTGCCCTCGCCGCCGTCGAGCTCGAAGCGGCCGCCGGCCAGGTCGAGGACCAGCCCACCTTGCAGGTCGCTCGCCTTGATCTCCGAGCCCCGGGCGCTGAGGTTCAGCGCCCCCCCGAGCCCCCTGAGCTCGAGGTTAGAGCGCTCGGCGCCCAGGGTGATCTCGCCGCTCACCGCCTCGGCGACGAGCCAGGTGTCGGCAAGGCTGGCGCGCAGGCCACGTACCCCGTGAAGCTGCACCTGCGAGCCTCCGGCGAGCGCCAGCTCAAGCGGCGGGAAGGGTTCAGCCTTGCCCTCGGGGAGCGCGCGATCGCCCGCGGCCGGCTCCTCGTCGACCAGGCCCGCGGGGCCGCCCGCGACGACCGGCTCGCCCGTCGCCGCCTCCTCGACGACCACCGCCAGCGCGGAACCACCGACGCGAACCGGGGTCCCGGCCGGCAATACCAGCTCGAGAGCGATGCGCACCGTCTCGGGGTCACCGGCCGGCCGTTTGAGCTTCACCTGGCCCTTGCCGGCTTCGACGACGAGCTCCGCCGCGACGCTCGGCGCCGCAGGCGCGCCCTCGGGGTTGCGCCGGCGGGGGCGCACCTTGGGCAGATGAACGGCCAGCGAGCCTTGAGGGGCCGACCCGCGCACGATCTTGACCTCGGCCTGGTTGAGCTCGACGACCACCGTGCCCGGCGGCAGCTCGCGCTCGAAAGGCACGGGGTCGGCCGCTGCCGGGCGCAGCGCGACGGCGAGCAGCAGCGCCAGCAGGCGAGGAGCGCCGTGGCGCGACGAAAGCAGTCTCGCGGGCATCGGTCGAAGCCCTCCCCGGGGTCGTTGGCCGTAGGTTCGCGAGGGACGAGCCTAGCAGGCCCCTCCGCGGGGAGCGAGGGAGCATGCCACCGTCCGCGAAGCTGGTCCGGCGGTTGCTCGTTTGACAGGGCCGGCGCCGCCGCCGATCATTAGCCCGCGACCGCCAACGCCATGGACCTCCGCCATCGCATCGCCCTGGTCACCGGCGCCGCCCACCGCGTGGGCCGGGCCATCGCACTCGCCCTGGCCCGGCGGGGAGCGAGCGTCGTGCTGCATTTCGGGTCCTCGCGCGCCGCCGCCGAGGCCACGGCGAGCGAGATCGCCGAGCTCGGCGTCGAGGCCTGGCCCCTACAGGCCGACCTCGCCGAGCCCGCAGCCATCGCCGAGCTCTTCGCCGCCGTGCGCGCCCAGGTCGGCCGGCTCGACGTGCTGGTCAACAGCGCGGCGTCCTTCGAGCGCCGGCCGCTCACCGAGATCAGCGCCGCCGACTGGGACCGTGTCCACGCCGTCAACCTACGGGCGCCCTTTCTCTGCATCCGCGAGGCCGCGCCGCTGCTGCGCGAGAGCCCGCGACCGCACGGCGAGAAGGCCCTGATCGTCAATATCGTCGACCTCTCGGGCATGCACCCCTGGGTGGGCTATGCCCATCACGGCACGGCCAAGGCCGGCCTCGTCCACCTCACCAAGGTCGCCGCCTGCGAGCTGGGGCCGGAGATCCGCGTCAACGCCGTCGCCCCCGGGGCCGTCCTCCCCCACCCCGGCCGACCTTCCGACGACCCCGAGTTCTTCGCCATCGGGCCCCGCCTGCCGGTCGGCCGCGTGGGCGAGCCGGCGGACATCGGTGCCGCCGTCGTCTTCCTGGCCGAGAACGAGTTCACGAGCGGCGTCGTCCTGCCCATTGACGGCGGCGAGAGCCTGCTCGGCGGGCGGCGGCGCTGAACGCTGCCGTCGCAGAAGGACGAGGAGGACCGTTGCCCGCCCGCGACCGGATCCTGATCCGCGACCTCCTCGCCCGCGGCATCATCGGCGTCGAGGCGTGGGAGCGCGAGACGCCGCAGGACATCCTCCTCAACCTCACCCTCTTCCACGACCTCGAGGCGGCCGGCCGCTCGGACGAGATGGCCGACTCGATCAACTACCGCACGGTGGCCGAGGCCGTCCTGCGCCACGTCGAGACGGGCCGGCCCCTGCTCGTCGAGGCGCTGGCCGAGAGCCTTGCCCGCCTGCTGGTCCTCGAGCACCGCGCCGAGCGGGTGATCGTGCGGGTCGAGAAGCCCGGCGCTTTGCCGGCCGCGCGCAGCGTTGGCGTGGAGATCGAGCGCTGCCGCGATGACTTCGCCTGAGCCCGGGGCCGCGGCGCCAGGGCCGATCCTCGTCACCTTCGGCTCCAACATCGCACCGGCCGTCCACCTGCCGCGCGCGCTGGCGCTGCTACGGCAGCGGGTCGACGTGCGGTCGATCTCCCGCGTCTACCGCTCGCCGGCCGTCGACAGCCCCGGCGCCCCCGAGTTCTGGAACGCCACGGCGTGGGTCGCCACCACGCTGCCGCCCGCACGGCTCAAGCACGAGGTGTTGCGGCCCATCGAGGCGGCCCTCGGCCGGGTACGGACGGCCATCAAGAGCGCGCCCCGCACGATCGACCTCGATCTCGACCTCTACGGCTCCCTGGTGATGGCTGACCCGGCAGGGGGCCTCGAGCTACCCGACCCCGACCTGCTGCGCCGCGCCTACGCGGCGGTGCCAGCGGCGGACCTCGCTCCCGAGTTCTGCCATCCGCAGACCGGCGAAACGCTGGCCGAGATCGCCACCCGGCTGCGCCGCGGCAGCGAGATCTCGCAGCTACCTGACGTCGACGGCTGGCGCCTCGCCGGCTGACGGGGGCCGGCTGACGGAGGCCGGCTGACGGGGGCCGGCCCCATGAACAAGAGGGGGGTTGATTCCCGGGACGCCAAACGGCCGGCCCAGGGGCCGGCCGTTGCGGACGGCGGTGACGTGGTCGAGGCGCCGACGGCCGGTCAGCTGCCGGGAGGCGGCACGTCCTCCTCGCTGTCGTCCAGGGGAGGCTCGCCGTCCCCGCTCTCCTCGCTGACGCCGGACGCGGCGGCCGTCGCGTCGCTCACCGGCTTGGCCGCGCGGGCGGTCTCGAGCTTCGCCTCGACCTCGGCGAGCCGGCTTGCCGGCAGCACCAACGGCTGCGGCCGGCCGGCCACCTCGACGGCCACGCCGTCCTTGCCCAGGGCGCGGCAGACGATCGTCTCGCTCGCGCCTTCCTTGGCCTTGAGCTCGACCGCGAGGAGGCTCGCCGCCGCCGGCTCTTCGCCGGCTTGAGCGAAGCGGTCGGCCTTGAGCTCGGTCAGGTCGGTCAGGAAGTCGGCCACCTCGGTGTAGGGCACGGCGGTCCCATCCCGCTTCCAGTCGCCCCCCTCGCGAACGAAAGCCACCTTGCCCTGGGCGTCCTCGACGGTGAAGCTCGCCACCTCCCAGGCGGCGTGCGCTGCGACCTTGAGCGAGCGCCAGGCCTCGGCGGGCTTCGCCGCGTCGGCCAGAAAGTCGCTGTCGATCACTACCGTCTCGCCGCCGGCGCGGGCGTAGCGGGCGAGCGAACCCTCCTCGGTGGCGGCACCGATCTCCAGCCGATAGGGCTCGCTCGCACCGCTGAGCATCACTGTGACAGTCGCCGCCGGGGGCGCCAGGCCGAGCTCGGCGTCCGTCTTGCCGGCCTCGACGAAGCGCTCGGCCTTGAGGTTGGTGAGGCGCGAGAGCAAGGCGTCCGTCGCCTCCTTGTCGGCGCGGTCGGCCACGGGAGCGGTGAGCCAGAGCTCCTCACTGCGGCGCTCGAGGGTGACCGGCGGGCTTCCTTCGGCCTTCAGCTCGAGGCGTTCGATGGCCGGGCGCTCGGCGGAGAAGAGCGACTTGTCGCGCCAATCGGCAGCCGGCTTCTTGAGGTCGTCGAGGAAGGAGCTCGCCACCACATAGGCGGCCTTGGCGCCGTCGAGGGCGACGATCGTCGAGTCCGAGGCGGGCAGCTGCGAGCCCACCAGGAGGACCCGGTTGCCACCCTTGGTCTCGAGCGTTAGCCGGGCCCGGGGTGTCGCGAGCCCGACATCCGCGGCCGTCACCTCGTCCAAAGTGCGCTGCCAGCCGAGGGTGGTGAGCGCGCCGAGCAGACGGTCGACGGCGAAGCGGTCGGCCCGGGCGGTGAGCGGCGCCGTCAGCTTCCAGCGCTCGTCCGCAACGTCCACGCCGGCATCGGCTGGCTTGGCCGCCTCGGCCGCGGCAGGGGTCGCCGGCTCGCGCTCCAGGCGCACCCGGTTGTCCCCCATCACCCACTCGAGGCCGACGACGTCCTTGGCCTCGAGGTCGAGCACTCGCTTGGCGCGCTCGGCCCTCTCTTGCTGGCTGGGCAGCTTGCGCTCGCGCAGCCAGGCGAGGGCGCCGAGGCCGACCACCAGGCAAAGCAGGATGAGCAGCGTGCGCGGCTTCACGGCCTACCTCCGCCGCCGGAAGTAGACCATCGTGCCGGCGACGATGGCGAGGATGGGCAGGAGCGCGATGATGCCGTAGATCGTCAGCTGCTGCGTAGGGGTGATCGACAGCCGTGCCTGTTCGGGCTTCTTGGGCGGGATGCCGAGGGCCGACTCGCGGGCCACCAGCCAGTTGACCAGGTTGTTGACGAGGATCGAGTTGGCGGCGCTCGCCAGCAGGTTGTCGGCGGCAAAGTCCGAGTCGCCCACCACCACCAGGCGGGCCTTGGCGTCCCCCTCGCCCTCGACCGCCACCGCCACCGAGACCGGCCCGGGCGTGTCGCCGGCCCCCTTCTCGATGCGGTCGATGGCCTTGAGGTCGGTCTCGCCCCAACCGTCCGCGCTGGTGCGGGCGAGCGCGGTCACCTCGTAGCCCTTGGCCTCGCCGGCAGCCACCGAGCGGGCGAGGGCGAAGATCACCTGCAGCTGCGCCGCCGCCAGCGCCTGGCTCACCGGATGGCTGTCGAAGCTGGTGACGAAGAAGGTCTCGGCGCCGAAGAAGGGCACCGTCTGGCCGGGGTCGATCACCACGTCGTTGCCCAGCTTCACACCATAGCCGGCCAGCCAGGGCGTCACCCCGAGGTCGCGCAGCTGGCCGTCGGCGGTGAGCAGCGGGTCGAGCAGCCAGAGCATCCGCCCACCCTTGGCCAGGTAGCGGCCGAAGGTCTCGAGCTCGGGTGGCACGAAGCCCGTCGTCGGGCCGGCGACGATCACCAGGTCCGTGCCGTCCGGCACCTCGCCCTTGCCCAGCGAGCCCCACTCCTCGACGCTCACGTTGTCGCGCCCGAGGAGCTCCTGAACGCCCTGCAAGCCGCGGCCGGAGGCATCGTTGAGCGGCTTCTCGCCGTGGCCGGTGGTGAACAGCACCTTGGGCTTCCGGCCCTCGGCGAGCTGCATCAGGGCGCCGGTGAAGACCTCTTCGCCCTTGAAGGCGGCGATCTCCGGCCGGCCGCCCGCCTCCATCGCCGAGTAGTCGAGGTCGGCGAGGTCGCTCTCGGAGAAGATGCGGCGGTCCGCGCCGGAATCGAAGACCACCTTGAGCGAGCCCTCGGCGTAGCGAGTGCCGTACTGCTGCAGCAGCGTCTCGGCCCGCGCCAGGTTCTTCACCGGATCGACCATCTCGACCTGGATGCGCGGCGAGGCGGCCTGGTAGCGCGACAGCAGCTCCTGGGTCTCGTCGGCCAGGGGAGCGCCGGGGCTGGTGAAAACCACCACCTTGATGTCCTTGGTGAGGGCCTTGGTGATGTTGAGGCTCTTCTCCGACAGCGAGTAGAGCTTGGTCTTGGTCCAGTCAAAGCGCTGGTAGTAGCGGGCCGCGAAGTAGTTGACCAGCACCAGGAGGGCGGCGGCGAGGAGCACTCCCGCCGAGAGCATCGAGCCTTCGATCAACCGCTGGCGGGCCTGGGGATTGGCGTTGGCCATTGTCTTACCTCCACTTCTTGGCCGCCAGGGCCCGGCTGGTCAGAAAGAGAAAGAACACCGTCAGCGAGGCGTCGAAGACCAGGTAGCGGGTGTCGACGATGCCGAGCGAGAAGTCGACCATCTGCCGGCGCACGGACAGGTAGTCGACCACCGCCTTGATACCGGGATCGTTCACCAGCCCCTCGAGGAAGACGACGCAGAAGAAGCTGAGCAGCAAGGCGAAGGTGGTCACCGCCGCCACCAGCTGGCTCTTCGACAAGGCCGAGGCGAAGAGACCGACGGCGATGAACATCGCGCCGAGGCCAAAGACCCCGAGGTAGCCCGCCGCCACCGTGCGCCAATCGAGCTCACCGTGGAGGTCGACGATCACCGCGTAGACCACCGTCGGCACCCAGAGGAAGACGTAGAAGAGGAGCGAGGCCAGGTACTTGCCGAGCACCACCTGGGTCTCGGTGACCGGCGCCGTCATCAGGAACTCGATCGAGCCGCTGCGCCGCTCCTCGGAGATCAGCCGCATGGTGAGCACGGGCACGGTGAAGATCAGCAGCAGCCAGAAGAGCCAGGTGCCGCCGAAGAAGAGGTCGAGGGGGCGGCCGGCAGGAAAGCGGGGGTCGGCGAGGTAGCTGATGATGATCGCGAAGACGATGCCGTTGGCAACCAACAGAAAGGCCGCCACCATGTAGGCGAGGGGCGAGAAGAAGTAGGCGCGCAGCTCGCGCTTGAGCGTGGCGAGGACGCCGTTCATGCCGCACCTCCGATCTCGGTGTTCTCCGCGGTCTCTGTGCTCGGGCTCGCGGGCGGCTCGTCGTCGTGGGCCTCGTCACGGGTGGTGAGGCGCACGAAGATGTCTTCGAGGGAGGCCTTGCGCTCGGCGAGCTCGAGGAGCACCCAGCCCTTGGCCACCGCCAGGCGGAAGACCTCCTCGCGCAGGTCGTGCTCGCGGCCATGCTCGAGCTGGAAGCTGCCGTCGTCGCCGGCCAGGGCCAGCACCCCGGGCAGGCTGCCGAGGGCAGCCGCCGCCTCCGGCGGTGAGCCCTTGAGGCCGACCCGCAAGGTGACGTTGCCGCGCCAGCGCTCGCGCAGGGCCTCGGGCGTGCCCTCGTCGATCAACCGGCCCTGGTCGATGATCAAGACCCGGCTGCACAGCAGCTCGACCTCGGGCAGGATGTGGGTGGAGAGCAGCAGCGTGCGGCTCTGCCCCAGCTCGCGGATCAGCTCGCGGATGGCGATGATCTGCTTGGGGTCGAGGCCCACGGTGGGCTCGTCGAGCACCAGCACGGGCGGCTGGTGGAGGATCGCGGCGGCCAGGCCCACGCGCTGGCGGTAGCCCTTGGAAAGCGTGCCGATGATCTGCCCGGAGACTTCCGCGAGCAAGCAGCGCTCGACCACCTCGGCGAGCTGGCGCTTGGCGTCGGTGCGCCCCATGCCTTCAAGGGCGGCGCGGTAGGCCAGGTACTCGCCAACCCGCATCTCCGGGTAGAGCGCTACGTTCTCCGGCAGGTAACCGATCTGCCGGCGGGCCGGCAGGGGCTCGGCGTGGAGGTCGTGCCCGCCGACCAGGACGCGGCCGCCGCTCGGTGGCAGGAAGCCGGTGATCATGCGGATGGTGGTCGTCTTGCCGGCGCCGTTCGGCCCCAGGATGCCGACGATCTCGCCCTCATCGATGCGGAACGAGATGCCGCTCACGGCAGCGAAGTCGCCGTAGCGGCGTGACAGGTTCTGCGCCTCGATCATGCGCTGCTCCTCCCCTCCTGGCAGCCGCGTCAAAACGGCCGCCGATGCGTTCGGTAGGGGCTACGAAAGCAAATCCAGTGCCTCGCCTCGGCCACCGAGCCGCGAGGCCGCACACCGAGCGAGCGCTAGAATGGCACCATGTCCAGCTCCAACAAGTCTTCCGGGATGAAGTCCGCCTATGAGCTCGCCCTCGAACGCCTCGCCGCGGCCGGTATCGAGCCACCCCGCGAGGATGCCTTCTCCGTCGAGGTCCGCGAGCAGATGGCCGAGGTCCGCCGGATAGCCGAGTCCCGCCTCGCCGAGCTCGACATCCTCCACCGCGACAAGCTCAAGGCCCTCGCCGATCCTCTGGCCCGCGCCGAGGCCGAGGAGCACCTGCAGATCGACCGCCGCCGGGTGGAGAGCGAGCGGGACGCCAAGCTCGCCAAGCTGCGGGCGGGAAGCTCCTGAGGCAGCGCGTGGGCCGGACCCACCGGCTGCCGCGCGCCGGCCTCGGCACGCTGGCCCTGCTGCTTGTCGCCCTCGCCACGGCGCTTTCCGCCGGTGCGATCACCGTCGCCGCCGTTCCGCAACCGCCGGCCGGCAAGACGGTCGTCGACCTCCTCGGCCTGCTGCCGGCTCCGGTCGTCGCCGAGCTCGAGGCACTCGGCGAGCGGGTGAAGAGCGAGCGCGGCGCCGAGCTCTGCGTGGTGGTGATCGGCCGCGCCGAGCCGCCTCCGGGTGCCGCCTTCGCCCGCGCCCTCTTCGATCGCTGGCAGCTGGGCGGCAACCGCTGGCTGAATGGCCTGCTGGTGCTGGTCGCCCACGAGGACGGCGAGGTCCACCTCGCGCTTGGCGAGGGGATCACCACCGAGGCCATGATGCGCCGTACCCAGGCGGTGATCGACGAGGTGATGCTGCCCCGCTTCCGGGCCGACGACCCGGCCGGCGCCATCCTCGCCGGCAGCCGGGCGGCTGCCGAGCGCATCCTGGGCCTCGCGCCGCAGCCGCTCGCCGCGGCCCGTCTCCCTGCCGCCCCGCCCACCGCTGCGTCGCCGCGCCCGCGCGGGCCGGTGGCTGGGAGCTCGGCCGGCACCGACCGCGCCGTCGGCGTCTTGGCCCTCAGCTGTCTCGGGTCGTTGCTCTTCTTTCTTGCCCTCGTCCTCGCCATCGTCTTCGTGCTGCGCCGGCGCCGGCGACCACCGCGCTGCCGGCGCTGCGGCCAGGCGATGGAGCTCCTCTCCGAGGCGGTCGAGGACCTGCACCTGACCACCGCGGAGATGGACGAGGAAAAGGAAGGCAGCGTGCAGCACGAGGTCTGGGCCTGCCGGCGCTGCGGCGAGGTCGAGAAGCGGCAGCGCCGCAACCTCAAGTCGGCGCACACCGCCTGCCCGCGCTGCGGCGCCCGCACGCGGCTGGCCGTCACCAGCCTGCTGCGCGAGCCGACCCGCGAGGAAGCAGGCCGGGTGCGCATCGAGGAGCTCTGCTCCCACTGCGGCTACGCCGCGAGCAGCGAGCGCGACACGCCCAAGCTCGTCGTCACCCGCCACCTGCAGCGCGAGCGCCGCCGGCGCCCCTAGAGCAACGTCTCGAAGCCCAGGCGCCGAGCGCAGCTCAGCCTCGAGGAGAGAGCTCGCCAGCAGACGGTCGAAGCCCAGCACCACGGCGAGGACGGTCTCGGCTGCCGGCTCCGCAAGGAGGAGTGCGACGAGACAGGAAGCATCGACGTAGGCGACCTTCAATCGCGACTCGCGAGGAAGCGGGAGAGGGCCCCGGGGCGAGGCTCGCGGGCCGGCAGTTCCAAGCGTGCGGCGGCTGGTTAGACGACGCCAGCCTCTTCGAGCTCGGCAAGGCGGCCGAGGGCCACGCCCTCAGTAGGGCATGTCGTCCTCGTCCATCCCGAAATAGTGCCCCAGCTCGTGGAGCACCGTCTTCGCCACCTCTTCCACCACCTCGCGCCGGCTCTCGCAGGCACGCAGCAGCGGGCCGCGGTAGATCACGATGCGGTCCGGCATCGACTGGTAGAAGCTGTCGCGCTCGGTGAGCGGCGTGCCGAGGTAGAGGCCGAAGAGCTCGCCGCGCTCGGGGTCCGCGGGATCGTCGTCCTCGAGGCTCGCGAGGTCTTCCTCCGCCGGCTCCTCCTCAACCGTCACCACTACGTTGTCGAGCAGGGCCGCGAAGTCCTCCGGGAGCGATTCCAAGGCCTGCTCGACGAGCTTCTCGAAATCCTCCTCGCTGACCAGCAGGCGGTGGCGCCGCGAGGCGCGGGGGAAGCGGCTGGACATGGGGCGATGATACTCGGAGGGGAAAGCGTACCGAGCGGGACCGCGGCGTGGTCTATGATCATCCAGGAACGAGGAACCACTGATGCTGAGGCAAGCGACGGCCAGTCCGGAGAAGCACCCTTTGATCTCGCTCGATCCGGCCATCTGCCACGGTCAGGCATGCGTGCGAGGGACCCGGATCCCCGTCCACCAGGTGGTGCGGATGCTGGCCCACGGGGACTCGATCGAAGACCTGCAGCGGGAGTACCCCAGCCTCGACCGCGCGGCCATCCTCGCCTGCCTCGACTACGCCGCGGAGCTCGCCGAAGAGCAGGTCACGGACCTCGATCCGGCGTGAGCACGGCAAGCTCCACGCGATAGACGATCGCTGTCGACACCGCTGCGGTCATGCTCGCGATCCTGGTCGACGAGAACATCCCGTTGATGACGCTGGCGGCCCTGCGGCAGCGAGGCCACGATGTCGTCGATGTCCGAGGCACCGCCCCCGAAGGCGCTTCCGACGCGGCACTCTGGCGCCTGGCCCAGGGGCAGGGCCGCTTGCTGATCACGACCGACCGCGGCTTTGCGAGCGAGCGCCACGCCCCGCACTTCGGCGTCTTGATCGTCCGTCTGCGCAAGCCCAACCGGCACCGCCTCCACGAGCGCATCGTGCAGGTCCTGGCACGATTTCCCCCCAACTCATGGCCCGGCCGGCTCGTCGTGGCCCGCGATACGGTGCTCACCGTCTGGCCCCATTCCGTTTGGTCCCCTGCGGAGCCATGAGCGTCCGTCTCGACAAGTGGCTGCAGGTCGCCCGGGTGTTCAAGACCCGCTCGCAGGCGACGCATGCCTGCACCCTCGGGCGGGTCAAGGTGAACGGCGGGGTCGCCAAGCCACACAAGGCGCTGGCGCTCGAAGATCGCATCGAGGTAGAGGTCGGCGACTGGACGCGCATCCTGGTGGTCAAGGAGCTGCGCGACAAGCCCCTGCCCAAGGAGGAAGCGAAGCGCCTGCTCGAAGACCTCTCGCCGCCGCGGCCGCAGCTCGACGCCATCGAGCGCATGGCCCGGCGGGCGCCGGTGCTGCGGGACCGCGGTGCCGGCCGCCCCACCAAGAAAGAGCGCCGGCAGCTGGAGCGGATCTTCGACGAGTAGGGGCTGCCTTCGCCGATCTCCGCAGCGAGCCCGATGGTACGAGCCGGTCGTGGCGCACCCCCTCGTCGATACGTCCCCCGCCGCCGAAGAGGCGCTGCGCTCTGGCTCGACCGGCAGACGATGGTCCGCGCCTTCGGCTGGGACCCGGAAGCTCACGGCCTCTGATCGAACTGCCCACGCCAGGCACGGCGAGCACGCTAGCTGGTCGCTGCCTTCGGTGCCCCCTCGCCGTCCTTCTCCTCTCCTCTGCTGCCCCGGTAGACCGCCGAGGCCTTGTAGAGCGCCAGCCAGTGGCGGGCGAAGACCTGGATCGCCGCCGCCACCGGCACGGCGAGGAGCATCCCCACGAAGCCGAAGAGGCTGCCGCCGGCGATCACCGCCAGCAGCACCCACACCGGGTGCAAGTTGACGCTCTTGCCCAGGATGCGCGGCGACAGCACCGTGCCCTCGAGCATCTGGGCGCCGGCAAAGACGGCCACCACCGCCACCAACCGCCCCAGGCTCTGGTGCTCCATCCAGCACAGCAGCAGGGCCGGCGCCAGGCCCACCACCAAGGCCATGTAGGGGATCATGTTGGCGAGCCCTGCGAGGATGCCGAGCAGGATGCCCATCGGCACGCCGATGATGGCGAGGCCCGTCGCGTTGATCGCCGCCAGCACCAGGGCGATGGTCAGCTGGCCGCGCACGAAGCCGGCCACCGCCTGGTCCACCTCGCCGACCCGCGCCAGCACGGTCTCGCGGTAGGGCAGCGGCACGAGCTCGGTGGCACCGCGCTTGACCTGCGGGAAGTCCACCAGCAGGTAAAAGGCGAAGACCGGCACGAAGATCAGGTTGAGCACGAAGAGGAGGCCGTGGAGGAGATTCGAGAACAGGTTGCCGAGGAGCTTGCCGGCCTTGCCGGCGACATCCGGCAGGTTCTCCGAGACGGCCGCCCGCGCCTTCTCCTCCCAATGGCCGAGCTCCTCGGGAAAGCGGCCTTCGAGCCGCTGCCACATCGGCAGCAGCTCACTCTTCAACCGCTCGCGGTACTCCGGCAGGCGACTGCCCAGCCGCTCGGCCTGGTCGCCGATCGCCGGCACCAGATAGGTGAAGAAACCCGCCAGCACCACCAGCAGCACGAGCACCAGCACGATGACGCCGAAGACCCGTGAGCGGCCGCGGCGCTCGAACCAGGAGACCCAGGGGTCGAAGAGGTAGGCGATCGCCAGGCCGGAGAGCAGGGGGGCGAAGATCCGGCGTAGCAAGATCATCGTCAGCACCAGGGCCCCGAGACCGCCGAAGAAGACCAGCAGGCGCAGGAACGCCGGGTCCAGCCGTTGCCAGAAGCGGCGCGGTGGCGAGGCGAGCGGTTGGTCGTCCATCGTGGGCCCTCCGAGGAGAAGGTGAACGAGCAGAAGGTGCACCGGCAGAAGATCAGCGAGCAGAGCGTGAACAGGAGATGAAGCCTCGCGGATGATACGCGTCGAGCTCGAGCGGCATGCCCGGCGGCGGACCAGCCAGGCGGCGCGCTCAGGCGAAGAGGGCGAGCTGGGCGGAGCTGCCGGCGGCGCATGACCCTTCCGCCACCGCGCCGTGGCGGTCGATCAACCGCGAGGTGGTGACGCCCAGCAGGCGCACCGGGCGCGACGGCGCCTCGGTGGCGCGCAGCAGCTCCCGGGCGCACTCGGCCAGCTCGGCCGCGGCACTGACGGCATGGCCGAGGCTGTGCGAGCGGGTGACGGTGGTGAAGTCCCCGTAGCGCACCTTGAGAGTCACGGTACGGGCGGCGAGCTCGCGCCGCGCCAGGCCGGCCGCCACCCGCTCGGCCAGGCGCTCGATCTCGGCCTCCATCGCCGGCACGTCGGCGAGGTCTTCCTGGTAGGTGCGCTCCTGGCCCAGGCTCTTGCGCTCGTGGTGGGTCTCGACCGGGCGCTCGTCCTCGCCGCGGGCGTGATGGTAGAGCACCTCGCCGTAGCGGCCGAAGCGCTCGCCGAGCTCCTCTCGTGTGCGCTCGCGCAGCTCGGCGACGGTGGTGATCCCCAGCTCGGCCAGGGCCCGCTCGGTGGCCGGCCCCACGCCGTGCAGCCGGCGTACCGGCAGGGGTGCGAGGAAGTCCAGCACGCGGGCCGGCGGCACCACGGTGAGGCCATCGGGCTTGCGGAAGTCGGAGGCGATCTTCGCCACCAGCCGGTTCGGGCCGACGCCCACGGAAACCGTCAGGCCGCGCTCGGCGAGCACCCGCCGGCGGATCTCCTGGGCGAGGGCGCGGGCCGTCTCGAAGCGGCCGAGGTGGTCGCTGACGTCGAGGTAGGCCTCGTCGAGCGAGACCGTCTGGATCAGCGGCGTGTACTCGCGGTAGATGCCGTAGATCGCCTCGGACTCGCGGCTGTAGCGGGCGAAGTCGGGGCGCAGGAAGATCGCGTGCGGGCAGAGACGGTAGGCGCGCGAGGCCGGCATCGCCGAGTGGACCCCGAACTTGCGCACCTCGTAGTTGGCGGCCGCCACCACCCCGCGACCGCCCGGATCACCGCCGATGACCAGCGGTTTGCCCCGCAGGGAGGGGTCGTCGCGCATGTGGACCGCGGCGAAGAAGCAGTCCATGTCGCAGTGGAGGATACGCCTCATTTCCGCCACGCCGGGAGTGTAGCAGAGGGCGCGTCGCGAGGCGAGCGCTCCGCCGCCCCTTACAGCAGCCAGCGCCGCGCCTGCTCCGGCGTGAGATTGCCGCCGCAGAGCGGGGTCGCCAGGCGCTGGCCGGTGAAGCGACCGGCGTGCTCGAGGAGGGCAGCGACCCCGAGCACCCCGGCCGGCTCGCCGGCGATCCCGGCGTGCGCGAAGACGAGCCGCATGGCCCGCTCGATCGCCTCCTCGCTGACCTGCAGGTACTCGTCGACCGTGCTCAGGGTCTCGACGACGGCCGCGGGGACCGGGGTGCGTACTGCCACGCCGTCGGCGATGGTGGCGGCGCTCGCCGTGGTGATGGGCTGGCGCGCCTGCCAGGAAAGCGCCATCGCCGGCGCCGCGGCGGCGACCACGCCGACCACCCGGGTGGCGGGCCGCGCCTGCTTGAGCCAGCCGCCGACGCCGTTGATCAAGGCGCCGTTGCCCACCGGCACGAGAACGGCGGCGAACGGCTGCGCCCAGCGCCCGAGCTCGTGGGCGATGGTGGCGGCACCGAGGGTGATCGCCGGCTCGCTGCCGTCCTCGATGTAACGCCGGCCGCTCGCCGCCGCGGCTCGGCGCGCCACGTCCTTGGCGGCGTCGAAGTCCGCGCCGGCGAGGGTGACGGTCGCCCCCAGCCTTCGCATGCGCTCGAGCTTCAGCGGGCTGGCGCTCTCGGCGGCGAAAACCTCGAGGTCGAGGCCCCGCTTGCGGCAGGCGTAGGCGAGCCCCTGGCCGAAGTTGCCGGCCGAGGCGCAAACCAGGCCCGCGAGCGGAGCGCCGCCGCCGGCCGCGGCGTCCGCGACCAGCACCCGGACCAAGGTCTCCGTGCCCCGCCCCTTGAAGGAGCGCAGCGGGTTGAGCGTCTCCACCTTGAGCACCAGCTCGACATCCAGGGCCGCGGCGAGCGGCTCACAGCAGAACTGCGGGCTGTCGCGAAACACCGGGTCGAGGGCGGCCCAGGCGGCCGCGACTGCCGCCAGGTCGCCGGCCGTGTTGACGGCCGGCGCCTCAGCCACCGGCGGCCTCCACGCGCGGGCCACGCAGCTGCCAGCGCAGCAGGCCGAAGCCCACCAGGGCGGCGACCAGCGAGCCAGCGAGGATCCCCAGGCGGTTCTGCACCATCAGCTCGGGGGTCGCGTTCTCGAAAGCCAACGAGCCGATGAAGAGGCTCATCGTGAAGCCGATGCCACAGAGCACCCCCATGGCGAGGAAGGCGCCGCGGCCCACGCCCGCGGGCAGGCGGGCCAGGCCGAGCAGCACACAGAGCCCACCGAGGAGACCGATCCCCAGGGGCTTGCCGAGCAGCAGGCCGAGGGCGATCCCCGCCGGCACCGGCTCGGCGAGAGTGGCGAGCGAGAGGCCGGCGAGCGACACGCCGGCGTTGGCGAAAGCGAAGATCGGCAGGATGGCGTAGGCGACCGCCGGATGGAGGTCGTGCTCGAGCGAGCGCAGGGGCGAGCGTCCCGGCTGGCGGCGGTCGGTGAGTGGGATCAGGAAGCCGAGGGCGACCCCCGCGAGCGTGGCATGGACGCCGGACTTGAGCACCGCCAGCCAGAGCACGGCACCCACCAGCAGGTAAGGGGTCAGCTTGGCGACGCCAGCGCGATTGAGGACGATCAACACGGCCAACGCGATGGCCGCCGCCAGGAGGGCCGGGGCCGCGAGCTTCGCGGTGTAGAAGACCGCGATGATGACGATAGCGCCGAGGTCGTCGAGCACCGCGATCGCCATCAGCAGCAGCTTGAGGGCGATCGGCACCCGCTCGCCGAGCAGGGCCAGGATGCCGAGAGCAAAGGCAATGTCGGTCGCCGCCGGGATGGCGAGGCCGGCCATCGCCGTGGCGTCACCGCGGTTGAGGAGGCCGTAGATCGCCATCGGCACCAGCATGCCACCCAAGGCGCAGGCGGCGGGCAGAGTGATCTGCCGGCGGTCGGAGAACTGCCCCTCGAGCATCTCGCGCTTGAGCTCGAGGGCGACGAGCAGGAAGAAGACCGCCATCAGCCCGTCGTTGATCCACAGCAGGAGGGGCTTGTCGACTCCCAGCCCGCCCAGCTTGACGGTGAGCGGCAGGGCGAGCAGCTGGTCGTAGAGGCCGCGCAGGGGTGAGTTGGCGAACACCATGCCGAGCGCAGCCGCCCCCACCAGCAAGAGGCCACCCGCGCTCTCGAGCGCCAGAAACTCGCGGATCGTCTCCAGGGCCACCGCCGGGACCGACTTCAACTTCGCCATCCCACCTCCTTTCTCCCGCTGCCGGGCGTGGCCGCGAGGTTACCGGAGCTGGCTGGCCATGGCCAGCCGCGGGGAGGCGTGAAGTCACGGCCCTGGCCCGTCCAATGTCCTAGAGTGTCGGCCACCGACGGTCTCAAGTGGTCCACTGTGGAGGGATGGCGATGAGCGCAGAGACCCGACGTCTCTTCTTTCTGGGCGCCGGCGCCTCGGTAGCGGACGGAGTGCCGCTCACCTCGAAACTCATCCTCGGCGTGGCCGCCTCCCTGGCCGATCCGGCGCACCACAGCGTCAAGGGCCCGTTCCGCGGCATCCCCGAGCTCCTGGAGAGGCTCTACGGGGTCTCCCGTCGGGACCTGAAGGCCGCCTCCGGCTTCTGGCCCAAGGGCGGATCCGGCACGCCGCCGCCGCTCCCCACGATCACGGAGGTCCTCAGCCTGATCGACTGCCTTCTTGCCGAGGACGGCGTCGCGGGCAGTTACCCCCGCCGGGGCGAGCTGGCGAGGCGCCCGCTCCACGCGCGGGAGCTCGACCGCCTGCGCACGCGAATCGTGCGCGCCTTCACGGTCGCGATGAGCCGGCTGGCAACCAAGACGGGGCCAGGCTCCACCTGCGAGGCCCTGGCCGCCAAGCTGACGGCGCAGGACACCGTGGTGACCACCAACTGGGACGGCCTTCTCGACCGCGCGCTCGCGATGAGGAAGGGTTGCCCCACCCCGAGCGACTTGGGAACGGATGCCACCGTGGTGGACCTCATGGGCAAGCCCGTCTCTAGCCCCGGCCTGGAGCATCCGCTGTTCCTGAAGCTCCACGGCTCGTTGACCTGGCTCTACTGCCCGCGCTGCACGCGCCTGTGGGTGAACCCGCGAGTGACCATCGCTGCCCTGAGCCGCGCTGGGGTCGACGAGGGCCTCAGCAAGGGCGACGCGAGCCGTTGCGAGGACGACTGCAAGACGGAGCTCCGCGAGCTCCTGATCACCCCGACGTACCTCAAGCAGTACCGGAACAGGCACCTGCAGAACATCTGGGCTCGCGCTCACCGTGCGCTGGTCGCCAGCGACCGCTGGATCTTCGCCGGCTACTCCCTTCCTGCCGACGACTACCCGCTCCACGCCCTCCTCCTCAAGGCCCTGATCGCTCGCGAGGAGAACGGCTTCGGCCCGCCGCGCGTCGAGGTCGTACTACCCCCCGGTGAGTGGGACGACCAAGCCGTCGCGCGGTTCCAGGTGCTGTTGCGGCGGGCGAAAGAAGTCGTACCGGTGCGGAAGGGCTTCGAGCAGTACGTGCAGAGCCTGACCTAGGTCCCAGCCGAGCCCGGCGTTCCCGGGCCAGCACGGCCGCCTTCACCGTCGGGCTGCTTTCACCTCCCCGCCATCCGATCGTCTCAGGCGGCGGCTAGCGTCAAGCTGCCGCCCGCGCCGCGTGCGGCGGACCTGCCTTCCGAGCCCCCACAGCCACGACGAGGCCCAAACATGAAGCTCGCCGGAGATCTGAACGACTTCTCCCTCCCCGACCTCATCCAGGTGCACAGCCTGGGTGGCAAGACGTCGGCCATCAAGGTGACGGGGCCGAGCGGCCCCGGTGCCCTCTTCCTCGACCGCGGCAAGCTGGTGCATGCCGAGCTCGGTCGCCTGCTCGGCGAGGATGCCTTCTTCGCCCTTCTCGCCCACCCGGCCGGCTACTTCGAGGTCAACCCGCAGGGCACCGCGCAGCGCACCATCGCGCGGTCGCTGCCCGACCTCCTGCTGGAGCTCGATCAGCGGCGCGCCCAGGGCAGGCTGCCGCGGCTGCCGCCTGCCCCGACACGGGCCCCGGCGCCGGCGGCCCTGGCGCCTGCCCCGGTGCGGCCCGGCCGCCGCTGGACCAGCTGGGTGTTGGTGGCGCTCGCTGCTGTAGCGCTGCTCGCGGTGGTGCCGCTGCGCCTGGTGCTGCCAGCAGCGCCGCCCGAGGATGCCGCCGCCGCACCGCAAGAGCCCGTGCTCGAAGCGAGCGGCCTGACGGCGGCCGGCGACCAGCCTCCCCGCTGGCTCTCTGGCGAAGCGGCCATCTCACCCGTGGCGGGTCTCGCCCTCGCCCCGACCATCGTCTGCCGCTTGCTGGTGGACCGCGACGGCGGGGTGCGCGAGGCGCGCATCTACCGTTCTCGCGTCGAGCTCGGCAGCTTCGAGGACGAGGCGCTGCGGGTCGTCCGCGGCTATCGCTTCGCCCCCGCCCAACACCAGGGTCGGCCCGTCGCCGTGTGGATCAACTGGCCGGTCGAGTTTCGGCCAAACCCCGTGAGGGAGACCGAGGAAATGCCATGAGAGCGCCGTCGCGATGCCGATTCACCTGCGTCCTGCTCGCCGCCCTCTCGCTCGCCGCCCTGGCGGACCCCGGCCTTAGCGGCACGCCCGCCGCGGGCGGCCCCCGCGAGCGCCTCTCTGTCCAGGGCTCGGACACCATCGGCAGCCGGCTGGGCATCGAGCTCGCCGAGGCCTACCACCGCCAGCACCCAGCGGTCGCCGTCGAGTGGCGGGGCCTGGGCTCGAGCACCGCCTTCGTCGGCCTCTTCGACGGTTCGGCCGATCTCGGCGCCGCCTCACGGCCGATCAACGAGGCCGAGCTGGCCGAGGCGGCGCGGCTGCGCATGGTCCTTCGCGAGCATGTGATCGGCTACGACGGCGTCGCCGTCTTCGTCCATCCGGCGAACCCGCTCGCCTCGCTCACCCTCGACGAGCTGGCGCGGATCTTCCAGGGTAAGGTGACGAACTTCCGCCAGGTCGGCGGGCCGGATCTGCCCATCCAGACCTACAGCCGGCCCAGCTACTCCGGAACCCATGCCTTCTTCCGCGACAAGGTCCTGCGCCACGGCAACCCAAAAGGCCCGGAGAACTACGCTCCCTCCACCCTGTGGGTCGAGCACACGGCAGCGCTGGTGAGCCGCGTGTCCGCCGACCCGGGTGCCATCTCCTACGGTGGCATGGCCTTCTCCCACGGCGAGGTGAAGGTCGTGCCGGTGGCCCTGGGCCGCGGCCGGCCCGCCGTGCTGCCGACGGCTGCCAGCGTGCAGGACGGCAGCTACCCGATCTTCCGCCCCCTCTATCTCTACGCGCGGGGCGAGGTGGGCGGCGCAGCCGCCGAGATGCTGCGCTTCGTGCTCGGGAGCGACGGGCAGCAGATCGTGGCGCAGACCGGCTTCGTGCCGCTCGTGGCGAGCGGGCTCGCCCTGGCGCCCATGCCGGAGCTCGCGGTGAACCGGCCGGCCGAGGCGCCGCAGGAGCCCCTCCGCGTCTTCTTCGGCCTCGGCCGGGTGAGCCTCGACGCGACGGCCAGCGAGGCCATCGCCCAGGCGGCGCGTGAGCTGCGCACGAGCGGCGCGACGGCGCGCCTGGTGGGTCACGCCGATGCGTTCGGCAGTCCGGGCGCCAACGAACGGGTGGCGGCGGCACGGGCGCGAGCGGTGTACCGCGAGCTGCTGCGCCTTGGGGTCGCCGCCGAGCAGCTCCAGGTCGAGGGCGCCGGAGCGAGCCAGCCCCTGGCCTCCAACGAGGATGCCGGCGGCCGGGCCAGCAACCGGCGGGTCGATGTGGTGATCTATCCGGCCGCGGCCGGCCCACCGCCCCGGCAGGCCGGCGGAGGCCGCTGAGCGGCTAGGCGGAAGGCCTCGGCCAGCAGCTCGCCCTAGCGCCGCCAGAGCAGACGAAAGCGGCGCACGCCATCGGCTTCGTCGCGCAGGTCCTCGGTGGTCTCGAGGCGAAGGCCCGCGGCCGCGAGGGGCACGAGCTCGGCGCGGCTGAGCGGCCAGGGCGGGCCGCTCGCGGGCTCGTCGTCCTCCCTGCCGCGGCAAACCAAGAGCAGCGCTCCGCCGGGGCGGACCAGGGCGGCGAGGCCGGCGAGCATCTCGGGATGGAGCGTCGCCGGCACGCTCTGCAGGGTGTAGGCCTCGGCGACGAGGTCGAAGGCTCCGCGGAGGGGCTCCGGCAGGGCCAGGAGGTCCGCCACCTCGTAGCGCACGGACGAGGCAGGGAAACGCCGCCGGCAAGCGGCGATCGCCGTCGGCGCAAAGTCGAAGGCCGTCACCCGGTAGCCGAGGGCGGCGAGGGCCTCGGCGTCGTCCCCCAGGCCGCAGCCGACGACGACGGCGTCGCCCTCCCCGCGCCGGCCGGCAAACCAGGCCAGCAGGTGCGGGTTGGGTTCGAGGTCCGCCCACGGGATCTGCGACCAATCGCCCGCCGCCCCGGCGTAGAGGGGCTCGAACCAGCCGTTCCCATCGCCTCGACCGACGTGCTCGGCCACCAGGCGACGCACCCGCTCGCGCGCTGCGTCCATCTCGCGTCCTCCATCGACAAGCAGCCGGCCGCGAAGCTAGCATGCCGAGCGGATGACGATCGATCCAGCCCTGATCGCAGCGCTGCAGGCGGCGCTCGCCGCCGACCCGGGGCAACTGCCGGTACGCCGGCACCTTGCCGGTCTGCTGCTGACCGCCGGCCGCGCCGCCGAGGCACTGGCCGAGGCGCGCCTCGTGCTGGCGAGCGAGCCGGCCGATCGCGAGGCCCTGGCGGTGGCAGCCACTGCGGCCGAGGCGGTGGGCGACGGCGCCGCAGCCGGTTTCCGACAGCTGCTGGCGGCCCTCGGCGGGCCGCCGGAGGCAGCGCCGCGAGAGGCGCCCGAGCCTCGCTCCCCTACCAACTCACCCGTGCCTCCCCGCGAAACACCGCCGTCCGGCGACGAACCCTCCCGCCGGGTGCAGCTGCGGCTGGTGCGGGGTGACGACCTCGGCAGCGACGAGCTCACCGAGGAGGCCGAGGAGCCGACGGTGACCCTCGCCGATGTCGCCGGCCTCGAGGCCGTGAAACGCCGCATCGAGCTTGCCTTCCTGGCCCCGCTGCGTAACCCGGAGCTCGGCCGGCTCTACCGCAAGACGATGCGCGGCGGCCTGCTGCTCTACGGGCCGCCGGGCTGCGGCAAGACTTTCCTCGCCCGCGCCCTCGCCGGCGAGCTGCGCGCCAAGTTTTTCTCCGTGGGCCTGTCGCAGGTGCTCGACATGTGGCTGGGGCAGAGCGAAAAGAACCTCCACGAGCTCTTCGAGACGGCCCGCCGGCAGGCACCGAGCGTGCTCTTCGTCGACGAGATCGACGCCCTCGGGCGCAAGCGCTCCCTGATGCGCCATGCCGCGGCGATGAGCACGGTGGTCAACCAGTTCCTCGCCGAGATGGACGGTATGGAGGGCAGAAACGACGGCCTCTTCGTGCTCGCCGCCACCAACCAGCCGTGGGACGTCGACCCGGCCCTGCGCCGGCCCGGCCGCCTCGATCGCACCATCCTGGTGCTGCCGCCCGACCGCCCGGCGCGCACCGCCATCCTCGCCTACCACCTGCGCGACCGGCCGGCCGGCGAGGTCGACCTCGCCGCCATCGCCGGCCGCACCGAGGACTACTCGGGCGCTGACCTCGCCCACCTGGTCGAGGTGGCGACCGAGCTCGCCCTCGAAGACTCGCTCGCCAGCGGCACGCCGCGGCCGATCACCGACCAGGACCTCAAACGGGCCCTCAAGGAAGTCCGCCCGAGCATCCGCCCGTGGCTCGAGTCGGCGCGCAACTTCGCCCTCTTCGCCAACGAAGGCGGCGTCTACGACGACCTCGTCGTCTATCTGCGCGAACGCCGGCTGGTATGAGCGACGCCGCCGCGCGCGCCGGGGCGCTTGCCGAGGTCGGGCGCCACGCCGAGGCCTTGCCTCTCCTCCTCCAGGCCCTGGCCGGCGCGCCGGGAGATCCCGACCTCCTTTGTGAGGTGGCGCTCTGCCACTACCGCCTGGGCCAGCTAGGCGAAGCGAAGAGCTATGCCGAGCAGGCGATCGCCGCCGATCCCGCCGAGGAGTGGGGCCACCGCTTGCTGGGGCTCGTCCGCAACGCGCAAGGCGACCCCCGCGGTGCCGAAGCGGCCCTCCGCGAAGCGCGGCGGGTGGCCCCGGACAACGCCCGGGTGCTCTACAACCTCGCCGAGGTGCTGCTCGAGCGCAAGCAGCTCAAGGAAGCCACCGCCATCGCCGAAGAGCTTCGCGCGCTGGCCCCGGATGACACGCTCACCCACGATCTCTTCGCCCACCTGGCGTTCCGGCGCAAGGACTGGCCGGCCGTCGAGACGCACTGCCGGCGGGCGCTGGCCCTCAACCCGGAGGACTTGAACGCCCACTATCGGCTCGCTGTCTCCTTCGAGAAACGCCGCCGGCCCCTTGAGGCCATCGAGCTGCTCCATCGCGCTCTGGCGACGTCCCCCTTCAACCAAGTGGTCCGCCTGCAGCTCTTCGCCACCATCGACCGCTACCTCGAGCCGCCCCGCGGCCTCTACCTCCTCGCCGGGCTCTTCCATCCGCTGATCCTGGTCCTCGGGCTCCACGTCTTCATCATCCGGCCGCGGCGGCGACGAGACCTCCCCCCGCTCGTCCTGGCGCTCCTCAAGGGCCGGCAACAGGCGCGCTCCTCGCTCTCGCTGTGGCAGGTGCTGTTCCTCGTCACCTTCATCGTGGCGGTGCTGTGGAGCGGTCTCTGGGCCGGTGACGGCGACTTCGCTCCCGCTGGCCTGCTCGGCTGGTTCTTCTTCCTGGGTGCCTGGGCCGGAGTCGGCCTCAGCCTCTGGCAGATGCTCCTCTGGCGCCGCACCCGCGGCAAGTGGTTTCAGTAGTCGGCAGCCGACGGCGCAGGCGCCGGTTCTCGCGGCGCAAGCCGCCTGGAGCGGACGGCCCTAATACTCCGGAGACGGCCCGCCGTCTCTTGAACATCTGGCACAGCCCCGGCTCCCGTGGGTCATCACCTGCCGGCCATGCCGGGCTCCCTTTCCTTGGAGGCCCTCGACGTGTACATCTATCCCTTCCTCTGGGTCCGCCTGATCCCGCAGCGCGTTCGCACGGCGGCCCGCTTCCTGGCAGTAGACCCTTGGCGGGGCGGCTCGCCCGTCGAGCACAGCGTCGAGGAATGCGTCTTCCTGCCCAAGGGCACGGCAGTGAGCTCGCCGCGGGCCCGCCGGCTGCTGGGTGGCGGCACCGTCTACTTCCTGCGCTCGGAGGCCGACGGCACGGAGCGCTTGCTGCCCGAGGCCTTGGTCGAGCTCTGGCGGACCGGCAAGGTGCCGGCCGAGTGGCTCCCGCAGCTGCTCCAGGAGCGGCCCGGCAAGGTGCGCAGGCCCGACGCCTTGCCCATCCTCCACCGCAAGCTGGGACCGTGGATCGCCGGCGCCTTGGTGGCGGCCCTCGTCGGCGGCGGCGCCTTCACCCTCGGCCGCAGTGCCTACCGAGGGAAGGTGACGGCCGGGATGCCCGTGAGCATGCCAGCCGAGGCCTGGCTGGCGGCACCGGCCGCGGACGGCCAGCGCCTGAGGCTCCAAAGCTTCCTGCCGGTCGCCGGCAGCGACCACGAGCTGTTCTCCCCCACCGTGCCCAGGGAGGTCCGCAAGCCGCTGGATCGGCAGGCCCAGCTCGCCTGGACGAAGGCCGCCGAGGGCTTCCGGCTGGTGATGGTGGGGCGCAGTGCCTACTGGCCCAGCGACTCCGAGGTGGAGGTGGGCTCTGGCGTGGTGATGGAGACGCAGAAGGTCGGAGTCCCGCCGGCGACCCTCGCCCGCCTCCGGCAGCGGGTGCCGAACCTCGACACCCGCCTCGTGCTGTGCGCCGACTGGATGATCGACCCCAACGCCCTCGGTGTCTCGGGGGCCCTCGGCGCCGCAGGCTTCCTGCTCGGCCTGGTGGGGGTCGCGGTCGCTCTCGGCTCGCTCCTGGCCCTGCCCCTGCTCGCCGTCCGCCAGGCCGGCCGGCGCAGGGAGATGGCCGCCATCCTCGCTCGCCTGGGGGTGGCCCATGGCTGAGGTGGTCGCCCGCGTGGGAAGCTGGTCGGCTCGCCTCGGCAGCCCGGCCCTGCTCCAGAGCCTCGTCGCCACCCTCTCCTATCGCCTGGAGCCTGAAGGCTTGGGCTCCCGCTTCCCGGCCCTGCTGACCGAGGCCCTCGCCGGCCACCTCGCCGCCGAGCGGGCCGACGAGGCGGCGCGGGAGCTTGCCGAAGTGGTCCGTGAGGCGCAGCAGGTGCCCATCCGCCAGGCGATCGGCTCGCTCGATGACCGCCGGCTCCTGGACTTCTCGGGTTGGCCGCCCCAGCAGGCCGCCGGCAGCGTCTACGACGGCTTCCTCACCCCGGACGGCCAGCGCTTGCTGGACGTGCTCGCCGAGGCCATCCGCCAGAGCGAGGCACAGCGCGAGCCCTTCACAGTACGCACGGCCCAGGTGCGGCAGCGGCTCTGGCGCGGTTCTCTGCTCACCCTGGGGGGCACGGCCGTCGCGCTCTACTCCTGGCTCCGGCTGCCGGACGTCCTGCTCGGTTGGCGCGCCTGGTCGACCCCGGCGGGCACTGCCGTGCACGGCGCGCCGCTCTGGGCCTGGCTGGCGATACTGGCGGTCGCGGGTGCGGTGGAACTGGCGGCGGGGATCCACCCGCCGCTCGCGCAGCTGCTCGAACGGCGGGTGGTCGGGATGCGGTTGCTCGCGGCCCTCGCGACTGGCGCCTGGTTACTGGCGCTCTGGCGTTGACCACGGTCGGGCGCTAGTGCGCCGCGGCGTGCTCGCGGCGCATCTGCGCGGCGAGCTCGCGGATCTCGACGATGTCGCGCTGCATCTCGCTCCAGCCGTACCACAGGGCGTAGTCCGGGCTGGCGTGGAAGGTGCCCTGGAAGGCCCGCATGCGGTGCTCCAGGAACATCACCCACAGCTTCTGCTCGACCGTCGACGTGGCGTCGTGGAAGGTGAGGAGGTCGGGGAAGGGCGCCGCGTAGCTCGCCGGCTTGGCGATCACGCCGTCCTTGTAGAGATCGGCGACGATCCGCACCGCTTCAGCCATCAGGTGATCGGCCTGGCGGATCATCTCGTCGCCCTGCTTGAGCTGCTGCTTGGCGAAGTCCTGCGAGTGACAGCTGCCGCAGGTGGTGAGCATCTTGGTGCGCTCTTTCTGCCACGCCTCCTCGGTGAGCCGCGCCAGGTCGGCGGCCTGCACCACGGGCAGCCGCCCGGTGGGCTGGCCGGCCGGGTCGAGGACGCCGAGGCCCTGCAGGATGGTGGCGCGGTCGGCGGCCCACTGCGGGTCGTCCGGCATCGGCAGGCGAACGGCGAGGAAGCCCCAGGCGGTGCGCACCTCGTGGTTGCCGTCACCCATGTGGCAGGTCTGGCAGGTGGGCGCCGCGGCGTCCGCCGGCAGCACGCCGGCCCGCTTGAGGGCGTGGCGCACACCGTGCTTCGACGACGAGTACATCTCCCACTGCGGGTGATCGAAGCCCATGTGGCAGGTTTGGCAGGCTTCCGGCTGCCGGGCCTCGGCCACCGAGAAGGTGTGGCGGGTGTGGCAAGCGTCACAGGACGCGGCGCCGAAGCCGCCCGAGGTCGCGGCCAGCTCGCGGATCTCCTCCTCGCTCTTGAGGCCGATCTTGTGGCAGCCACCACAGCCCTTCTGGCCTTCCATCATCGCCATCGGCTGCCAGTGGGCGGTCGGCATCGCCTTCATCGCCGCCCAGGCGGCGGCGTGCTTGCCCTTCGAGAACTGCTCCACCCGCTCGGCGTGGCACTGGCCGCAGGTCGCCGGGGTGGGGATCTCCGCCTTGGCGGCGTCGCTCGCGTTGGTGTGGGCCGAGCCGTGGCAGTCGGCGCAGCTCACGTCGTTGCCGGCATGCTTCGAGGCCTTCCAATCGGCAACGATGCCGGGCGAGGTGCGGGAATGGCAGTCGACGCAGGCGTTAGTTTCTGCCGCCTGGGCGGCCGAGGCCGCGGCGGCGAACACGACGAGACTCCAAATGATGCGTCTCATAGGCTCCTCCATGGAACTCGATGACAGGAAAGCGAGCCCGCCGCGCCCTGGCCAGCCCGCTCCAGCAGCGGGCCTGGCGGCCCAGGGTCGTGCGGGATGGGTGGTCTAGCCGCCGGCCGAGCCGTCGCCCTGGATGCCACCCAGGGTCTGCGCCCAGGGGTCGAGCACCTCGTTGAGCTCGGCCTCCGGCAGCACGCCCTTGGCGAGGGCGACCTGGCGCACCGTGCGCCCGCTGGCGTAGGCCTCCTTGGCGATCGCGGCGGCGTTGTCGTAGCCGATCTTGGGGGCGAGAGACGTGCACATGGCGAGCGAGTTCTCGACCATCGCCCGCGCTCGCTCGCGGTCCGCTTCGATCCCCTCGACGCAGCGCTCGGCCAGCAGCCGCGAGCCGTTGGCCAGGATCTCGATCGATTGCAGGAGGTTGTAGGCGATCACCGGCATCATCACGTTGAGCTCGAAGTTGCCGCCCATGCCACCGAGGGTGATCGTCACGTCGTTGCCGGCCACCTGCGCCGCCACCATCAGCATCATCTCGGGGATCACCGGATTGACCTTGCCGGGCATGATCGAGCTGCCGGGCTGCAGGCTGGGGATGATGATCTCGCCGAGGCCGCAGCGCGGCCCAGAGGCCAGCCAGCGAATGTCATTGGCGATCTTGGCGAGCGAGGCGGCGATGGTCTTGAGAGCCCCCGAGGCCTCGACGCAGGCGTCCTTGCCGGCCAGCGCCTCGAACTTGTTGGGCGCGGGAACGAAGGGGTGGCCGGTGGCGGCGGCCAGGCGGGCGATCACCGCGTCGGCAAAGCCAGGCGGGGCGTTCAGGCCGGTCCCGACGGCGGTGCCGCCGAGGGCGAGCTCGGCGAGGCGCGGCTTGACGGCCGCCAGGCGCGCGAGGCCGTTCGTCACCTGCTGGGCGTAGCCCGAGAACTCCTGGCCCAAACGCACCGGCACGGCGTCCTGCAGATGGGTGCGGCCGATCTTGACCGCGTCGTCCATCTCCTCGGCCTTCTTGGCGAGGGCCGCCCGCAGCCGTTCGAGGGCGGGCTCCAGGTCCTCGGCCACGGCCCCGTAGGCGGCGACGTGGATCGCCGTCGGGATGGTGTCGTTGGAGGACTGGCCGGCGTTGACGTGGTCGTTGGGGTGCACCGGCGCCTTCGAGCCGACGACGCCGCCGAGGACCTCGATCGCCCGGTTGGCAATCACCTCATTGGCGTTCATGTTGGTCGAGGTGCCGGAGCCGGTCTGGAAGATGTCGAGGGGGAAGTGGGCGTCGAGCTTGCCGGCCACCACCTCGTCCGCTGCCGTCACGATGGCGCCGGCGACGCGGGCGTCGACGATGCCCATCTCCTCGTTGACCCGTGCCGCCTCGCGCTTGATCGCCGCCAGGGCGCGCACGAAACGCGGCGGGAAGGTGAGGCCGCTCACCGGGAAGTTGCGGCGTGCCCGCTCGGTCTGGGCCCCGTAGTAGAACTGGGCCGGCACCTCGATCGGGCCCAGGCTGTCTTTCTCTGTGCGCATCGCGCCGGGGGTGGAATCTGCCATCGGTCCTCTCCTTGGAGGCTCTTTTCGCGGGAAGCGTTCAGTGCACGGGGCCGTCGCCGGGCACCAGCCAGTCGAGCGCCGTGGCCTGGGCCTCGGCGGTGCGCTCGGCACCCGCCGCCGCCAGCAACAGCTCGAGGGCACCGGGGTTGCGCAGCAGGCCGGTCAGCAGGCTCGCGAGGAGCGCTTCACGGGGCGCACCGGCAAGCGCCGGCCCACCCTCCCGCACCTCGCGGACAGCGCCGGTGCCGGGTGGCGGCCCGGACGGTACGGCGACACCGCCGAAGGCCGTGAAGACGGCAGCGGCGAGGAAGGCCGTCCGGCGTTCGACGAAGACGGCGAGGGGCGCCTCTCCCCCCTGGCGCCACACCTCGTGCTCACCGGAGTCGCGGCGGCGCACCTCGAAATGCGAGCCGCCCGGCACGGCGCCGGGTTGGCCCTCGGTGGCCGGGCCGCGCAGGGCCAGATACTGCTGCAGAAAAGCGGTGACTTCGTCGTCCGAACCGGCCATCGGGTGGAGTATTTCACAGCGCCGAGGCGACGACGGTTGGTGGCCGGGCGACCTGGCGGGCGCAGCCTCGCCTACTCCGCCAGCAGCTCCTCCAGCTGCCTGACCAAGTCGGGTAGCTGCTTGCGGAGCAAGCCCCAGATCAGCACGGGGTCGACGTCACCGTGGTCGTGGGCCAAGACGTTGCGAAGCGCAACCACCTTGCGCCACGGAAGCTCGGGATGGGCCTCGCGATAGGTCGCCGTCACCCGCCGCGCCGCCTCACCGACGATCTCAAGGGCGCGTTCGACCGCGAGCTGGAGCCGGCGATCGGCGACGTACTCGGCCAGGTTCCTCTCGCCGGCGAACTCGAGGGCCTCCTTCGCATGCTCCAGCATGTCGACGAGATGAGCGAGGTCGCGGCCTTCAGGCGGCATAGAGGACCTGCCGGGTGCCGAGGATCTCCCGCCGCCGGATCGGGTTGCGCAGGCTTCCCCTGCTCACCAGGTCGACCTCGCGGCCGAGGAGCCGCGAGAGCTCCTCTTCGAGGTCGAGGAAGTCCCAGAGGCTCCAGGTCGCCTGTGGCGCGAAAGTCACCAGCACATCGACATCGCTCTCGGGTTGGAAGTCGTCCCGCAGCACCGATCCGAAGAGCGCGAGCTCGGCGATCTGCCAGCGGTGGCAGAGCTCCACGAGCCGGCTGCGGGTGCCGGCGTCGAGGCTCTCTCGAAACGTCAGGTGCACGGGCATGCCGAGAGGCTAGCAGCCCTGCCGCGCTCGCCGCTAGCGCGCGTGCACGTCCTGCAGGCTGCGCACGGTCAGGCGGTCGGCGCGGACGGCGGCGATGCCTTCGGCGGCGGCGAGGGCGCCGGAGAGGGTGGTGACCACCGGCACGCTGTACTTGAGCGCGGTCATGCGGATGATCGCGTCGTCGTCGTGAGGGGCCTGGCCGAGGGGGGTGTTGACCACCAGCTGGATCTCGCCGTTGATCAGGTGGTCGGAGACGTTCGGTCGCCCCTCGTGCACCTTCCTCACCGTGCGCACGCTGAGGCCGCGGGCCTCGAGGAAAGCGGCGGTGCCGGCCGTCGAGGCGAGCTCAAAGCCGATCTCGGCGAAGCGGCGGGCGACGGGGACGAGGGCCTCCTTGTCGCGGTCGGTCACCGAGAGGAAGGCGCAGCCGGTGATCGGCAGGCGGTGGCCGGCCGAGATCCAGGCCTTGGCGAAGGCGTGGCCGAAACGGGGCGAGAGCCCCATCACCTCGCCCGTCGACTTCATCTCCGGCCCCAACACCGGGTCGACGCCGGGCAGCCGCCGGAAGGGGAAGACGGGCGCCTTGACGGCGACCAGCGGCACCGCCGGCTCGGCTGTGAAGCCGAGCTCCGCGAGGCTCTTGCCGGCCATCACCTGGGCCGCCAGCTTGACCAGCGGCACGCCCACCGCCTTGGCGATGAAGGGCACGGTGCGCGAGGCGCGGGGGTTGACCTCCAGCACGTAGACCTCGCCCTCGTGGATGGCAAACTGGACGTTCATCAAGCCCACCACGCCGAGGCGGCGAGCGAGGCGCAGCGCGATGTCCCGCATCGCCGCCAGCTGCTCGTCGCCGACGCTCTGCGGCGGCATCACCGCCGCCGAGTCCCCGGAGTGCACGCCGGCCTCCTCGATGTGCTGCAGGATGCCGCCGACGACCGCGTCCTTGCCGTCGGCGAGGATGTCGAGATCGAGCTCGACGGCGCCGTCGAGGAAGCGGTCGAGGAGCACCGGGTGACCGTCCGAGACCTCGGCGGCCTTGCGCACGTAGCCTTCGAGGCTCGCCTCGTCGTAACAGACCGCCATCGCCCGGCCGCCCAGCACGTAGCTCGGCCGCACCATCACCGGGAAGCCGATCTCCCGTGCTGCCGCCAGCGCCTCCTCGAGCGAGGTCGCCGAGCCGTTGCGGGGCTGCCGGATGCCCTCCTCGGCCAGCAGCGCCCCGAAGCGGCGGCGGTCCTCGGCGAGATCGATCGCCTCGGGGGAGGTGCCCCAGATCGGTGCCCCGGCCGCCGCCAGCCCGCGGGCCAGCTTGAGCGGGGTCTGGCCGCCCAGCTGCACGATCACCCCGGCCGGCTTCTCGTTGTCGATCACCGCCATCACGTGCTCGTGGGTGAGCGGCTCGAAGTAGAGGCGGTCGGAGGTGTCGTAGTCGGTCGACACCGTCTCCGGGTTGCAGTTGATCATCACCGTCTCGAACCCCGCCTCGGCCAAGGCGTAGGCGGCGTGCACGCAGCAGTAGTCGAACTCGATGCCCTGGCCGATGCGGTTCGGCCCCGAGCCGAGGATCACCACCTTCTGGCGCCCGCTCACCTCGCTCTCGTCCTCACTGCCGAAGGTCGAGTAGAGGTAGGGCGTCTCGGCGGGAAACTCGGCCGCGCAGGTGTCGACCCGCTTGTAGGTGCGGCGGATGCCGCCCTCGGCGAGCTTCTCGCGGAGGGCCTCGGACCGGCTGGAGAGCAGGCTCGCGATGCGCGCGTCCGAGAGGCCGTCCTCCTTGGCACGGCGCAGCAGGAGAAGCGGCACCGAGCCCAAGTCCCAGCAGGCCAGCTCGGCCTCGAGCTCCACCAGCTCAGCGATCTCCTGGAGGAACCAACGGTCGATCCTGGTGGCCTGCGACACCTGCTCCACCGTCCAGCCCTGGCGCAGGGCGGCGAAGACGGCGAACAGGCGTTCCCAGTTGGGTTCGGAGAGGCGCTTGGCAAGGCGCACCGGGTCCGACATCCGGCGCTCGCGGCTAGCGAGGTCACCATCGAGCTCGAGCGAGGCGAGGCCCTTCATCAGCGCCTCGCGGAAGGTGCCGCCGATCGCCATCACCTCGCCGACCGACTTCATCGAGGTGCCGAGGGTCGAGGGCGTGCCGGGGAACTTCTCGAAGGCCCAGCGCGGGATCTTCACCACCGTGTAGTCGAGGGTCGGCTCGAAGGCGGCGTAGGTCTTGCCGGTGATGTCGTTGGGGATCTCATCCAGGGTGAAGCCCACGGCAAGCAGGGCGGCGATCTTGGCGATCGGAAAGCCCGTCGCCTTCGAGGCCAGGGCCGAGCTGCGCGAGACCCGTGGGTTCATCTCGATCACCACCCGCTCGCCGGTCGCCGGGTCGACCGCGAACTGGATGTTCGAGCCGCCCGTCGCCACCCCCACGCGACGGATCACCTTGAAGGCGTCGTCGCGCATGTCCTGGTACTCGCGGTCGGAAAGGGTCTGCTGCGGCGCCACGGTGATCGAGTCGCCGGTGTGGACGCCCATGGCGTCGAAGTTCTCGACCGAGCAGACGATGATCGCGTTGTCCGCCAGGTCGCGCATCACCTCGAGCTCGAACTCTTTCCAGCCGAGGACCGACTCTTCGAGGAGCACCCGCTGGGTGGGGCTCGCGGCGAGCGCCGCGCCCACCACGTCGTCGAGCTCGTCGCGGTTGTAGACCACACCGCCGCCCTCACCGCCGAGGGTGAAGCTTGGTCGCACGATGATCGGGTAGCGGACCTCCTCGGCCACCTGCCGCGCTTCGTCCAGGCTGCCGGCGTAGCCGCTCTTCGGCACCCGCAGGCCGATCTCTTCCATCGCCGCCTTGAACAGCTGGCGGTCCTCCCCCAGCTGCAGGGCCTCGACGCCGGCCCCGAGCAGCTCGACGCCGAAGCGCTCGAGGGCGCCCGCCGCGGCGAGATCGAGGGCCAGGTTGATCCCCGTCTGGCCGCCGACCGTGGGCAGGATGGCGTCCGGCCGCTCCTTCTCGATGATCTTCTCGACGATCTCGGCGGTGAGCGGCTCGATGTAGGTGGCGTCGGCGAACTCCGGGTCGGTCATGATCGTCGCCGGGTTCGAGTTGACGAGGATCACGCGGTAGCCCTCGCGGCGCAGCACGCGGCAGGCCTGCGTCCCCGAGTAATCGAACTCGCAAGCCTGACCGATGACGATCGGCCCCGAGCCCAGGATGAGGATGGAGTGGAGGTCGGTCCGCTTTGGCATGGCGGGACGGGAGCATAGCAGCCAGGCCCCTGGGCTGGCCCGCCAGGAGGCGGCCCGCGGTTCCGTCTCTTTCTTGTTGGGGTGAGGCGATTCCGCCTCGCCCGATCTGCCGGCCTCTATCTTCATACACGAGACTCGTGTACACTTTTTTCGTGCAAAGAGGAGGTCGCCGTGTTGAGGAACATCACCTTGAGCGCAGAAGCATCCCTACTCGATCGCGCCCGTGAGGTCGCCCGGCGCAACCGCACCACGGTCAATGCGGAGTTTCGGCTCTGGCTCGCCCGCTACACGCAGCAGGCGGCCGCCGGCAATGCCTTCGAGGGCCTGATGGAACGGCTCGCCTACGCGCAGGCGGGCGGCCCGTTCAGCCGTGAGGCGCTGAATGAGCGCGGCTAGGGCGCGCGCGGCGCGGTCTCTGCCGGGCGGTGCCACGGAGCTGCCGCCCTGGCTCGCCGGCCATGGGCGCTTCTTCCTCGACACCAACGTGCTGGTCTACTGCTTCGACGCCCGCGAGCCCGGCAAACAGGCCACGGCGCGCGCCCTGGTCGCCGAGGCGCTGAGCAGCCAGCGGGGCTTGATCAGCTCGCAGGTGGTGCAAGAGCTGCTCAACGTGGCCACCCGCCGCTTCGCCGTGCCTTTGCGGGCCGACGATGCGCGGTTGGTGCTCGACGAGGTGCTGGCGCCGCTCTGCGAGGTCGCCGGCAGCGTCGCCCTCTGCCGCGAGGCCCTGGGGATCGCCGAGCGCTGGCAGCTCTCCTTCTACGACGCGCTGATCGTCGCCGGCGCCCTTGCCGGGCACTGCGAGACCCTCTATTCGGAAGACCTCCAGGACGGGCTGCGCATCCGCGAGCTCACCGTGCGCAATCCCTTCACCGGCCTGCCGTCGACGGCACGGAGCTGACGGCTCCGCCCGCGCCCGGACTCCCCTGGGCCAGCGGCAGCTCTGGGGGTGGACTACCCAAGCGACGGAGGATCAGTCGAGCTGCGGCGCGGCCAGGCGCGCCGCGAAGGCCGCGAAAAAGCGACCGACGTGCAAGCCGTCGACGAGGGCGTGGTGCACCTCGATCGAGACCGGCATCTGCCGCCGGCCGGCTACCTCGTGGTGCTTGCCGAAGACGATCTTCGGCACCGAGTCTCCGGGCAGCTGCCGCCGGGCATGGGCGAAGCTGCTGAAGGCCACCCAGGGGATCACCGAGAAGTGGATGAGGTCGTCGCGGTCGGTCCGCGGGTCGAGTGGCCCCTGGCTCGCCTTCGCCGCCGCCAGGACGGGCGCCGCGCCGGCGGCGAACTCGGCGAAGCGCGGGCAGAACGGGAAGTAGGCGAAGGTGAAGGTGCCGTCCGGGCGCAGCACCGTCGAGCCGCCGTGGATGACCTCGTGGACGAGCACCTCGTCGCCGCGCAGCCGGTAGTGCAGCTCCTCGACCTCGTTGACCGCCTGCAAGGACAGGTGGAGCGCAGCGAGGAAGAAGGAAGGACCACCCGTCGCACCGCAGAGCGCGTGCAGGGCCGTCACGTCGACTGCGGCGCAGAGGTTCCAGAACGGCTGCTCGTAGCTGCGGAAGAGCTCGAAGTGGCTCCGCCGCGGCCAGCTGGTGAGGTCGAGGTAGTGGGCCATGGGCGGGGCGGAGTCTATTCCAGCGGCGGGATGCCGCCGCCGCGTTGCGTGGACCGGAGTGAGAAACACGCCGGGAGTTCCGTCTTCTGGAAGGTACGACTGACTTCAACCAGAAGGAGAGCACCCATGCCAAGTGCAGAACAGCCGGTTCACCGAGAGGAAGGGGACCCCTACCTCGAGCAGCTCCGCGAAGAAGGCCTGCTCAGCAGCCGGGAGGCGGCGATCCTGACCACCGCCGGCGTCGACTCTCCAGCGACTCTCTGGAGCGCGCTCCTGGCATTCCCTAGCCTCGGCACGATCGAGGGCTTCGACCTGCCCGGGCTCTCCAGTCGCCTCGCGCTCGCTCTCGGCAGTGCCACAGCGGAGCTGGCGAACGCCCCTGGCTCTCCCGGACAGCCGCAGCCGAAGTTCACCTTCGGCGCGATGTATCCGCATGGGGCGCCGGCGCCGCACGGTTGGAGCGTGACCGTGCCAGCGAGCGAGGCGACCGCCGCCGCTCTCGCGATTGCTCCCGCGCCCATCGCTGAGGCCGCCCTCGACTGCCGCTGCACCGACTGGCCGGTGCGCGATCAGGGCGATCGCGGCACCTGTGTCGCGTTTGCCGCCACTGCCTGCCGTGAGCAGCTCGAGTGCCCGCTCGGTCCTCGCGACCTCTCCGAGCAGTACCTCTACTGGGCGATCAAGGACCGGATCACCGACCCCTGGCCTGGAGCCGACGGCACCCTCCTCGACTACGCACATCAGGCCCTCGGCCAGGAGGGGCTCTGTGAGGAACCGCTCTGGCCCTACAACCCCATACCCGTCGTGGGCAACCCAGGCCAGGGTGGTCCGGGAACGCCGTCCGCCGCGGCTCAGGCCGATGCGGCCGGCAACAGGGTCGTACCGGGCCGCTACCGCTGCGGCACTCCGGCCGGCAACGCAGCGGAGCTGTTGCGCTGGCTGGTCGAGGCGGAGCGGCCGGTGGCGATCTCCGTGCCCGTCTTCCACGACCGCCTGGCTGCGCAGTCGAACAACTGGGTGTCGCCCGTGGGCTGGCTCTACGGCCGCGTTCTCGATCCGCCGGCAACTTCCGTCGCCAACGGCGGTCATGCCGTGTGCGTCACCGGCTTCGTTCCAGGCTCGACAGAAGCCTTTGGCGGCTACTTCATCCTGCGCAACAGCTGGGGCACGACCTGGGGTCAGTCCCTGCCCCACCCGAGCTACGCGGCTCCCGGGCCCGGCTACGGCCAGATTTCCGCCAGCTACGTCGAGCGCTACCTCTGGGAGATGCTCCAGCTCTGAGCGCCCGCAGCCGCCGAAGGGCAGAGGGCTATACTGGCCGCGGAGGTACTCATGGCCACGACCAAGATCCTGACTCTTCCGGGAGCGGTGGCTACGAAGGCTGACCTCGGCGTCCGCGTCGAGGCCGGCACGGTCCTCCTGCCCGAGGACCTCTCGCGGGCGATGGAACGCCTGGCGCTACGCAACGTCGAGGAGCTCATGGCGGCCGTCGTCAGCTTCCCGTCCGCCCTGGCGCGCGAGCTCGGCTGGGACGCCGGGGAGGTGCGCGGCGCCGCGGCGGGGCTGTCCGACCGCCTGCAGGGCGTCGTCGACCCCGGTCTCCTGCGCGCGGATTGGGCCGAAGCGCCGCCGACCGGGGCGCGCAACCCGTGGTCGGTCGCAGAGCCCGACCGGCGTCGAGATCGCTAGGGCCGCAGGGTCACCGCCCTACCTCCGGGCGGTTTGCTGCCTCAGCTCGACCCACGCAGGCTGCCGCCGGGGCTCTCACCTGCCGCAAACCCCGCACACTCCAGCACCGGCAGGACCGGGTAGCGCCGGAAGGTCGGGTCGAGGTCCGCGCGGTCGCAGCGCACAAAGGCGCTGCGCGCCGAGGTGAGCAGCCGGGCGTGAACGCAGCCGCGACAGAGGCCCGGGCGGGCGCTCAGGCGGTCCCAAGCCTCAGGCTCGGGCATCGCGCGCCGCCGCCGCTGCGGAGATGAAAGCGGCGGAGATGAAAAAAGTACGGCTCACCCTAAACCTCTGGCCGAAGTCATCCGTATGTAACTATGAAAGTGAGGGCCGAGAGGTCCCTCGAGCCCGTCGGAGATCCCCGCCGCCGCGACCGCGGCGGCGTCAGGAGGCTCCAAAGGCGCTTCGGCGCCTCCTACCCCACCCCCTCCCCCGACTCGCAGCCCCTCGGGGCGGCGAGCCTCCCAACCGACGGGGGCCGGTGTCAAGCCGGCCCCCGACTCGCCTTGCCCGCAGGCCTTCACTCGTCGCGCGCCAAGACCTCGAGCCGAGCGTTGACGAGGAGTCGCTTGGGCCTGTCCGGCAGGCGAACGGTGACCTCGATCTGGCGGCTCGAGCTGCCGGAGAACGGCACACGGCCGAAGGAGACCAGGCGGCCCTTGCCGAGATCAGCGTACAGTGGCACCAGCACCTTGAAGCCGTCGGAGACGCCGCTAACGCTCACGCTTCCGGTCACCTTGTACTGGTCACCCTCGAGCTTCTGGGCCTTGAGGTCGCTCTTCAGGACGGGGATCTCGGTGCCATAGACCCATTGGTTGAAAAACCAGCCCACCTTGCCGTCGCCGGTGGCATTGAGCGGCCCCACCATGTGCCGCTCGACGGTCTTCTTGAAGTCCTCGGTCGAGGGCGACTGGCCGGAGAAGGTGCTCACAAAGTCCTTCATCAGGGCGATGAAGGCCCCATCTGGAAGAGATGCCGCGCCATCCCACATCAGCATCCGCAGCATGTGGAGCACGAAGGCCCCCTTGGAGTAGGCGAGGATGGGATATGCCGCCGGTGCCTTGGCCGTCGACAGGCGGGTGCCGCGAGTGATCGGTCCCACCTCGAAGGCAGTTGCCGTGCCGGTTCGCGAGAGGATGTTCTTGCGCTCGTCTTGCCAGACCTGTGTGTAGGCGTCCCAACCCTCGGTGTGTTGGACGGCGAGGGCGGCAGAGAACTCGGCAAGTCCCTCGCTCAACCACTGGTCGCGGTAGCTCTCCCAACCCACGGCGTGGCCCCACCACTGGTGAGCCATCTCATGGAAGCCGACCCGTTCGACGAATTGGTCGTAGCCGCCGCCCGCAAGCCCCAGGCTGTTGCGCGCCGTCCCCGTCAAGAAGGCCGAGTAGGGCAGGAAGACGAGTGAAGGCCAGGCCTGGCCGAAACCGAAGGCGATCTGCTGGGTCACCGCCACCTGCCGCTGCGGGATGGGCCCGAAGTAGGTGTGGTAGAGGCGGGTGGCGTTGATCGCGTCGACCGCCACCGTCGCGGCGAGGTCTTTCGGGTTCCGGCGGCCCGTCGTCTCCTGAGGCCCGACATCGACGACGTCGATGGCATCCGGGCTGACTTGAATGCCCGCGAAGCCCTGTGCCGCACCCCTGCCGAGGAACTCGATCACCTTGCGATTGGCGTAGACGGAGACCTCGATGCCCGAAACCTCGTCCTGTTGGTCGACGCGCAGGAACTTTCCGTAGTTGAAGCCCGCCACGCGGATGGGGTCGCTGGCCCGCCAAGTGGAGACCTCCTGGTTGCCGACCGCCTCGCTGCTCTGGCGCTCGCCCGTCGCCACCACCTCGAGCCCCAGTGGGAGCCGGAAGGTGAGATCGAAGGTGGCGGGATCGAGGAAGGTGCCGACATTCGGGTACCAGCTTGAGCGGGCGCCGACGAACCAAACGTCGCCGCCATCGAAGATCACTTCGTCGCCTGCATAGGTGAGGCGGACCGCGAAGTGACTACCTTTGGGCTGGATGGCGGGCAAGATCAGGGCAGGATCGGCGTCCTCCTTCTCCTTCTCCTGGACCCAGGGGATGGGCTGCCACTCGGCATCGCCCTCGGCGCGAAAGGAGGCCTCCTGGATCCGCAGCGTCGAGAGCAAGGAGATCTGCAACACCCGCGCGGGAGCCAGCGCCGCCAGATCGATCGTCGTCGTCCCGCTCAGCTTCTCGCCCTTGGTCACCGTGGTGTCGACCGCATAGTGAAGGGCGTCGACGCTCGGCTTGTAGGGAGTGCGCCGGCCACTCTTCACCTCACCGCGGCGATCGCAGGCGTACCAGAAACCGCGCTGCACCTCACCGCCGGCGAAGAGGACGGTGTCTTCTCCACCCACCAGGGGCTCGATGTGGAGAGCCTCGGCACCCCGTGGGTCCACCGCGGCGAGGACGGGCGGCAGGTCCTCGCCGTTGAAGGAGGCAAGAAAGACCCCGCTCTTGAGCGCCGGGGTGTCGAGCAGGTCAGCGAGGAGGCGGACGAGAAAATTGGTCTTGAAGTCCTTCCGCTGGCTGGTGAGGAAGTCCTTGAACACGTCCGCGGCGCGCGAGTCCGGGCTGCCTGCCTCGACGGTGCCGGCGAGGGCGAGCTCTTCGGCGGTGTCGTCGGCGAACAGCAACACCAGGCGCGAGAAGCGGTCCTCCAAGACCTCAAGGCCGGTCTTGCCCGTCACGTAGGCCAGATGCTTGCGCTCGTCCTCCGTCACCGGGCTCAAGCGAAAGCTCCCCTCACCCACGAAGACGGCGCCCCAGGTCCGCCCGTCGAGCGGCTGCAGGAAGTGCACGGTGCCCGTACGAAGCTCGAAGCGGAGGGCATCCCGCTCGAGGACGACAGGCTCGCGCAGAGAGATCTGGCGGCCATCCGGCCGGGCCTGCCTCAAGGCCAGGTACTCGGGACTCTCGCTCGCCCCCGCCGCGTTCGCCAGCAGAGCGAAGGCACTGGCGGCCAGCCAACAGGTGAGATCACGACGTCGCATCATGGCTCCTCGTTCATCAAGAAGTGTGTCTTGAAACTACGAATGACCATTGTAAGACGCCAACGCTCTCCGCAGCCCGCGGCCCGTGCTTCCGGGCGGCGAGGTTGAGAAAGCGAGCGGCTATCATCGCCACGGAGGTTTCCCATGAGCGCACCCGGTCTCTACGAGCAGGTGATGGCCCACGCCGGCGGCCAGGCGGGAGCGCTGCCGCGGCCGCCCCGCGCCTCGGCGGCGGTGGTGCTCTGGCGCCGCGGCCTTGCGGGCCTCGAGGTGTTCTGGATCAAGCGGTCCGAGAGCCTCGCCTTCATGGGCGGTTGGCACGCCTTCCCCGGCGGCAGCTTGATGAGAGAAGACGCCGCGATACCCGTCGCCGGCGAGCCGCGCGGGGCCGAGGGCGGCCCGAGCGCCATCGCGATGCCGGAGACCCTCGCCGAGGGCCTGCCGGCGCCGCCGCCCAACCTGGTGCCTGGCATCGCCGCCTGCGCCCTACGCGAGCTTCTGGAGGAGACGGGTGTGCTGCCCCTGCCGGAGCTCTTCGGCGCTGCCGGCGACGGTCTCGAGCTCGAGGCCGAGCTGGGCTCCGCCCGCCGCGCCCTCCTTGCCGGCGACGAAGGCCTCGCCACCGTCGCCGCCCGCCACGGCCTGCGGCTCGACGCCTCCCGACTGGTCTTTGCCGGCCGCTGGCTCACCCCGCCTCTGGGGCCCCTGCGCTTCGACAATCGCTTCTTCCTCCTCGAATGGCCGGCGACCTTCCCGGTGCAGCCGCTGGTGATCGAGGGCGAGGCCGAGAGCGGCGAATGGGTGGCCCCCGGCGAGGCCTACCTGCGCTGGCTGCGCGGCGAGGTGCTGACGGCACCGCCGATCCTCCATCTGCTGAAGGTGCTCGTCCAGCAGGGGCCAGAAGCGGGCCTCGAGCGGCTGCGCGAACCCGCCGAAGCCAACCTCGGCCCTTTCCGCCGCGTCGAGTTCCGGCCCGGGGTGATCCTGCTTCCGCTCCCCACCGCGACCCTGCCGCCCGCCCGCCACACCAACGCCTTCCTGCTCGGCCGCGGCGAGCGAGTGCTGATCGACCCCGGCACGGCCGAGCCGCGGGTCGTCGAGCAGGTGGTGGCCGCCGCGCGGGCCGCCGAGGAGGCCGGGCACCGGGTGACGGCGATCTGGCTGACGCACCATCACCCCGACCACGTGGCCGGGGTGCCGGCGCTGGCGGCCCGGCTCGGCCTGCCGGTGTGGGCCCATCGCGCCACCGCCGAGCGGCTCGCCGACCCCGCCTACGGGCCGCCCGTCGCCGTCGACCGCTTGCTGGAAGACGGCGAACGCATCGTTCTCGCTGGCGATCCACCCTTCCCCGTTCGCGTGCTGCACACGCCGGGGCACGCCCGCGGCCACCTCTGCTTCCTCGACGAAGAGGGCGGCAGCCTGATCGCCGGCGACATGCTCTCGGCCCTCTCGACCATCGTCATTGCGCCTCCCGAGGGCGAGATGAGCGACTACCTCGCCTCGCTCGAGCGCCTGCACGGCCTGGCGCCCGCCACCCTGTTCCCGTCCCACGGGCCGCCGATCAAGAACGGCACCGCGCACCTGCGCCAGCTCATCAGCCACCGCCTGCGCCGCGAGGAGAAGGTGCTCGCGGCCTGGCGGGACGGCCACCGCACGCCGGCCGAGATCCGGCCCCACGTCTACGAGGAGGACCTGCCCCCGATGCTCTTCCCGCTCGCCGAGCTGCAGATCGAGGCGCACCTCGCTCGCCTGCGGCAGGCAGAGCAGCTCGCCTGAGCGAGCGGCTGGGCACCGGCGCCCGGTGCCCAGCCCGACGGGTTTCGATATCCTCCGCCCGACCTCGAACGAAGGAGACAGCATGACGCTTGCGCCGATCAGCTCCGTCGCCGCACGGCTTGGCATCGAGCCGCGGTACCTCATCCCCTACGGGGACCACAAGGCCAAGGTGCGCCTCGCGGCGCGGGACAACGGCCGCGCCCCGGGCAAGCTGATCCTGGTCTCGGCGCTCACCCCGACCGACGCCGGCGAGGGCAAGACGACGACCTCGATCTCCCTCGCCCAGGGCCTCGCCCGGCTGGGCGAGAGCGTCTGCCTGGCCCTCCGCGAGCCGTCGCTCGGGCCCGTCTTCGGCCTCAAGGGCGGCGCCACCGGCGGCGGTAAGTCGACGGTCGAGCCGATGGTGGAGATCAACCTCCACTTCAACGGCGACTTCCACGCCGTCACCTCGGCCCACAACCTGCTCGCCGCGGTGCTCGACAACCACCTCCACCATGGCAACAAGCTGGGCCTCGACGCCCGCCGTGTGCTCTGGCGGCGGGTGATGGACATGAACGACCGCGCTCTGCGGCGCACCATCGTGGGTCTCGGCGGCGCCACCGAAGGGGTGCCGCGTGAGACCGGCTTCGACATCACCCCGGCCTCGGAGGTGATGGCCGTCCTCTGCCTGGCGCAGGACGCCGAGGACCTCAGGGCCCGCCTCTCGCGGTTGGTCGTCGGCCTCACCGCCGACCGCCGGCCGGTGACCGCCGGCGACCTCAACGTGGTGGGCTCGATGATGGCCCTGCTGCGCGACGCCCTGATGCCCAACCTGGTGCAGACCATCGAGGGCGTACCGGCGATGATCCACGGCGGGCCGTTCGCCAACATCGCCCACGGCTGCAACTCGGTGATCGCCACCCGCATGGCCCTGGCGCACGCCGATTGGGTGGTCACCGAGGCAGGCTTCGCCTTCGACCTCGGCGGCGAGAAGTTCCTCGACCTCAAGTGCCGCACCGCCGGCCTCAACCCGGCAGCGGTGGTCGTGGTGGCGACGATCCGCGCCTTGAAGCGCCACGGCGGGGTGCCCAAGACAGCCCTCGGCACGGTGGACGCGGCGGCCGTCGAGCGCGGCCTGCCCAACCTCGAGAAGCACGTCGAGAACGTGCGGCTCTTTGGTAAGCAGCCGATCGTCATCCTCAACCGCTTCGGCGCCGACACCGATGCGGAGATCGCCGTGGTGCGCGCCGCCGCCGAGCGCTGGGGCGCCGCCTTCGCCGTCTGCGACGGCTTCGAGCACGGCGGCGAGGGGTCGACGGAGGCCGCGCGCGTGGTGATCGCCAACGCCGCCGCCGAGCCCGGGCCGATCCAGCACCCCTACGAGCTCAGCGATCCGCCGAAGGTGAAGATGGAGAAGATCGCGCGGCAGATCTACGGCGCCGCTGCCGTGACCTACGCCAAGGAGGCCGACAAGGACCTCGAGCTCGCCCGCAAGCTGGGCTACGAGAACCTACCCCTGTGCGTGGCGAAGACGCAGTCCTCGTTCTCGGACGACCCCGGCCTCGCCGGCCGCCCCGAGGGCTTCACCGTGCACGTGCGCAACGTGGTCCTCGCCGCCGGCGCCGGCTATCTGGTGCCGCTCTTGGGCACGCTGCTGCGCATGCCGGGCCTGCCGGCGGTGCCGCAGGCGGAGAAGATCGACCTGGTGGACGGCGAGATCGCCGGGATGTTCTAGGGCGATGGGGTTTCCTCGCCCGTTCCAGACCTCACGGCCTCACCCCTGGCACGGCCTTCACCCGGGCCAGGAGGCCCCGGCCGTAGTGCAGGCGTTCATCGAGATCACGCCCTTCGACGTCGTGAAGTACGAGGTCGACAAGGTCAGCGGCTATCTGCGGGTGGATCGCCCACAGCGAACCTCCTCGCTGCCTCCGACGCTCTATGGCTTCATCCCGTGCACCTACTGCGGAGCGCGGGTGGCGGCCCTGTCCGCCGAAGCCAATGTGGGCGACGGCGATCCCCTCGACAGCTGCGTGCTCTCCGAGCGACCGATGAACCACTCCGAGATCGTGCTCAGCGCTCGCGTGGTGGGCGGTTTGCACATGGTGGATCACGGCGAGGCGGACGACCAGATCGTCGCGGTCCTGGTCAACGATCCGGTCTGGGCGGAGGTCGAGGAGATCAGCGGACTGCCTGCCGCTCGCTAGCCGCCCTCAGCGCCAGGACTGGAAGGCGTCCAGCAGGAGTGCGCCGGCGGCCGCGGCGGGAACGGCGAGGCTGCCGAAGGCGATCTCGGCCAGCTGCTGCTGGTCGGTGTCGAGCCCGCGGAGCTCGGCGACCCGGCTGCCGTCGACCCACAGACGTGCCAGGCCGTTGGCTACGGGCTCGCCGCTGGCGGCGCGCCACTGCAGCTCGACGACGTGGGCCGCGCCGGGGACCGACTGCCAGGCCGACTCCAGGCGGCTATCGCCGTCCTCCCTCACCACCAGCTGGAGCTGCATGCCGCCGCCACCCTGCCGCAGCCACAGCTCGAGCCGCGCCACGCCGTCGGCCGAGGAAGCGGCAAAGACCTCGAGCGCACCTCCCGGTGGCAGTCGCGCCGGGTGCGCGTCGAGGCGAAAGCGAGCGTTGAAAACGGGCGTCGCCGGCGCCAGGCTGCGCTCGAGCCAGCCAGCGGCCCCGCCGCGCAGAGAGCTCACCAGCCCCAGGGCGCCGGAGAGGGCACCGGCGGAAGAGACCTGCAGCGCGTCGCTCGACCCCGACGCTACCGACCAGCTCTCGACGCCGCCCGCCTCGAAGCTGTCCGCGAAGAGCTCCTGGGCGACCACGAAGCTCGCCGCATCCTGGCCTTCGCCGGCGCGATGCAGGTGCACCTCGTCGAGGTCGAAGCCGAGTCCCACCTCGGCCCCCGTCGGCCACGAGCCCAGCTCCTGGGTGACGAACGGCGCCTGGCTGTTGTCGAGGCCACCGAGGCTGGCGACCGAGAGGTCGTCGAGCCACAGGCGCAGGCCACCGTCGCTGCTGCCGAACGGCGCCAGCCAGCTGTCGAGGCGAACCCGCACGGCCCCCGGCGGCAGCACCGCCCAAGGCGTGAAGCGACGCAGCTCGGCCTGGGACGCGGGGTGATCGAGGGCCGTGGCGGCCATCTCGGTGCTGCCGTCGAGGCGCGACCGCAGCCGCAGCTCGAAGAGGGCCTCGCCAGGCGAGCCGGCGGCGTAGACCACCACCCCCTCGCTACCGTCGTCGTGGGGAGTGTGGCCCAGCGGCGGGCGGAGCGTGACCACCGTGCCGCCCCCCGTCTCGCCGCCCCCCTCACCGCTGCAGCCAGCCGGCGCGCCCGTGCAAGCCGGGAACCACAGCCCCGCCCCGGCTGCCGGCACCACCAGGCCGTGCTGGCCGGCGAGGGCTGCCGTGGGGCTCAGCCGCAGCGCACCGGCGGGATCGTCGACCCACCACAATGGGCTCAACGTCGGTGCCTCGAAGTCGTCGTAGAGCACCTCGCTGCCGTGCATGCCGGCCAGGAGCAGCACGTCGAACACCGTCTCCCACTGGCCGGGAGGGCCCCAGCCGAAGGTCACGCTGTCGCTGCCGAGGGACCAGAAGGCCTCCGCGGGCTGGTAGACGAAGCGTCCGCCAGCGGTCGACAACGTGCCATGAACGGGCATCGTGAGCACCTGGAGCTGGTAGCCGGTCGGCCAGCCGCCGAGCGCCAGCTGGCCGAGATCGAGCACCGTCGTCGGCCGTCCCTCGATCACCGGCAGGCCGATGGGCTGGCCCGTGACTTGCTCGGCAGCGAGCAGCATGCAGGCGCAAAGCAGCCCGGCCCTGGCTCGATGGACGGACCTCGTTCTCGCGGCTCGTGCGCTCCTGACTCCAGCTTCTGTCTTCATCTCCATCTCCTTGTTGGCGCCTCGGCAACGGCGGCCCCCCATGGAAACCAGCGAAACCACCGCCGCGTTTCTCTCAGAGAGACCGCCCGCATGACGCCGTCCCTTCGTTCTCCCACCCTCGACGACGCGCGTTGGCAGCGCTTGCAGCAGCTCTTCGCCGAAGCAGGCGGCGTGCCGGCCGGCGAGAGGGAGCTCTGGCTGGCGGCAGCCTGCGCCGGCGACCCCTTGCTTGCCCGCGAGCTCGCCTCGCTGCTCGCCGCGGCCGGTGGAGCTGGCGAGTTCCTGGAACGGCCGGTCGCACACCTGTTGGGGACCGCGACCCCAGAGGAGGACGATCTGGTCGCCGACGGCACCCTCGCGGTGGGCCCTTGGCGCCTGCTCGCCCCCCTCGGGCGCGGCGGCATGGGCACGGTCTACCTCGCCTGCCGCGCCGACCAGGCCTATCGCCAGAAGGTCGCCGTCAAGGTCCTGCGCCGCGGTCTCGACACCGCCGATCTGGTGGCCCGCTTCCGCCGCGAGCGGCAGATCCTCGCCCAGCTCGAGCACCCGGCGATCGCCCGACTGCTCGACGGCGGTACCGCCCCGGATGGCCGCCCCTACCTGGTGATGGAGCACGTCGACGGCCAGCCCATCGACCGCTATTGCGACGCGCACCGGCTCGACGTCCCGGCCCGCCTGCGGCTGTTCCGCCGCGTCTGCTCCGCGGTCGCCTTCGCGCACCAGAACCTCGTCGTGCATCGCGACCTGAAGCCGGCGAACATCCTGATCACCGCTCAAGGCGAGCCCAAGCTGCTCGACTTCGGCGTCGCCAAGCTGCTCGCCCCCGATGCGGTGAGCCCGGAGGCTGCGACGATCACCGGGCCGGCGCCGCTGACCCCCCGCTACGCCAGCCCGGAGCAACGCGAGGGCGCCGCGATCACCACCGCGAGCGACGTCTACTCGCTGGGGGTCGTCCTCTTCGAGCTGCTGACCGGCAAGTCGCCCGGCGCGGCGGCGACCGCTGCTCCAGGGGCGTCGAGGACCCCGGCGGCAGCCGTCCCGCGCCCGTCCGTGGCGGCGGCCAGCATCGACCCGGCCGTGGCGGCCGTCCGCGGCGAGGTGCCGCGAAGCCTCTCCCGCCGCCTGGCCGGCGATCTCGACACCCTCGTGCTCACCGCCCTTGAGAGCGAGCGCGAGCGCCGCTACCCTTCAGCCGAGGCCCTGGGCGAAGACCTCGATCGTTCCCTCTCGGGCCATCCCCTCGTCGCCCGTGCCGGCCGGCCTTCCTACCTCGCGGCGAAGTTCCTGCGCCGCCACCGCCTGCCGGTGGGCCTCGCCGCCGCGGCGCTGATCGCCCTCCTCGCCTTCCTCGCCACCCTGCTCGCCCAGCGCCGCCAGGTGCTCGCGCAGCAGCGGCGGGCGGAGACGGTCTCGGCCTTCTTGGTGGACCTCTTCGCCCTGCCCGATCCGACCCGCGCGCGGGGCGAGAGCGTCACCGCGCGCGAGCTTCTCGATCGCGGCGCCCAGCGCGTGGCGACCGCCCTTGCCGAGGAGCCCGCGGCGGCCGCCGAGCTGGCCGCCACCATGGGGCGCTCCTACCGCAACCTCGGTCTCTTCCAGGAGGCCGAGCCCCTGCTCGACCGGGCCGTGGAGCTCGCCCGCGCGGCCTACGGCGAGCGCGACACCCGGGTGGCGGGCGGCCTCCAGGAACGCGGCGACCTGGCCGCCGCGGCGGGCGACTTTGCGACCGCCGAGGCGCTCACCTTGGAGGCCTTGGGCTTACGCCGCCGGCTCCACGGCGAGGCGAGCCAGCCGGTCGCGGAGAGCCTCACTCGGCTGGCCCGGGTGCGCGCCCAGGCGGGGCGGCTCGCGAGCGCCGAGAGCACCTTCGCCGAGGCCCTCGCCCTCGCCCGCCACCTCGGCGATACCGCCACCCTCGCCGCCGTGCTGCAGCGCTTCGGCGCCTTGCAAGCGCGGCTCGGCAGGGCGGACCAGGCCGAGGCCATGGTGCGCGAGGCGCTCGGCCACCTGGTGAGTCTCCACGGCGAGCTCCATCCCGAGGTCGCCCTGGCGATCAACGACCTGGCGCTCCTGCTCCACGAGCGGGACCCCGCGACCGCCCTGGACCTCCTGCGGCGAGCGGAAGCGGCGCAGCTGCGGCTCTTCCACGAGCCCCACCCGGACCTCGCCACCACCCGCCACAACCTCGGCCTGGTGGCGAGCGAGCTGAGCCGCTACGACGAGGCCGAGGCCGCCTACCGCGACTCGCTGGGCCTGGCCCGCGCGGTCTACGGCGAGGCCCATCCGCGGATCGCCCGCACCCTCACCCTGCTCGCCCGCCTGCACTTCGAGCGCGGGAACCTCGCCGGCGCCATCGCGCTCGACCGCCAGGCTCTGGCGATGGCCGAGCAGCTCCTTGACCCCCGCCACCTCGACCTCGCCGAGATCCGCGGCAGCCTGGGCCGCGAGCTCGCCGCCAAGGGCGACCTCGACGCCGCCCAGGCGCTCTTCGCATCGGCGCTCGCGGCCTACCGGCAGCAGCTGGGGCCCACGGCCGCCCCCGTCGGCGGCACCCTCAACAGCCTCGCCGACCTGGCCCAGAGCCGCGGCGAGCTGGCGGCGGCCGAGAGGCTCTACGGCGACGCCCTCGCCGTCCTGCGCCAGAGCGCCGACACGAGCTTCCCGCAGCTCGCCGCTGTGCTCCACAACCTCGCCTCCCTGGAGCGGGCGCGCGGCAACCTGGAAGGCGCGGAGGCGCACCTGCGGGAGGCGGTGGCGCTCAGCCTCGAGCATCGCGGGCCCCAGCACCCGGAAGTGGCACGCATGCGGGTCAGCCTGGCGCGCCTCCTCCTCCGGCGCGCGCGCCCGGCGGAGGCCACGTCGCTCGCCCGCGCGGCGCTCGCGGTGCTCGCGCCCATGTTGCCGGCGGACGACCCTTGGGTGAGCGCCGCCCGGCGGACGCTGGCGGAGAGCGGCGAAAAAGGCGGGGGAAGCTCGCCCGCGGAGAACTCCCCTGGAAGAGGAGGAGAAGGGCGATGAGCGTAGCCACCAACACGGACGTCACCGACCTCCTGCTGGCCTGGAACCAGGGCGAGCGGCAGGCCCTCGACCAGCTCATGCCGCTGGTGGTCGACGAGCTGCGCCGCGTGGCGGCGAGCTACCTCCAGCGCGAGCGGCCCGATCACACCCTGCAACCCACGGCCCTCGTCCACGAGCTCTATCTGCGGCTGGTCGACCAGCGCCGGGTGGCGTGGAACGATCGCGTGCACTTCTTCGCGGCGGCGGCCCGCACGATGCGCCACATCCTGGTCGATCACGCGCGCGCCCAGCGCTCGCAGAAGCGCGGCAACGGCGCCCTCACCATCTCGCTCGACCAGGCGCCGGAGCTCGCCGCGCCGCCGCAGGCCGAGCTGCTCGCCCTCGACTGGGCCCTCGAGCGGCTGGCCGCCCGCGAGCCCCGCCAGGCAAGGGTGGTGGAGCTGCGCTACTTCGCCGGGTTGAGCCTGGCCGAGACCGCCGAGGCGCTGGGGGTGGGGGATGCCACGGTGAGCCGGGACTGGGCCTTCGCCAAGGCCTGGCTCTACCGCGAGCTGGTGGAGGGCCCGCTGACCGGCGACGGGAGCGGCGAGGCCGCGCCGCCGCCGGGGTCAGCGTGGAGCTACTGAGGGCAGTGGACGAGCTGGGTGCACTCGCAGTTGATCCGCACCGTGCCCGGATCGGCATCGACGCAGATGTCGTAGCCGGGGCCGCCATCGAGGACGTCGGCGCCAGCGTTGCCGAAGAGGATGTCGTCGCCGTCGCCGCCCGCGAGCTGGTCGTCGCCGTCGCCGCCGAAGAGCGTGTCGTTGTCGTAGCTGCCGAGGAGGACGTCGTTGCCGCCGTCACCGAAGAGGGTGTCGGCACCGCTGCCACCGTCGAGGTAGTCGGCGCCGTCGTCGCCGTGCATGGTGTCGTTGCCGGCGTCGCCGTAGATGGTGTCGCCGCCCGAGCCGCCGCTCATCGTGTCGTCCCCAGCGCCGCCGGAGAGGGTGTCTGCACCGCCCTCGCCGTTGACCAGGTCGGCGTCATTCTCGCCGTACAGGGTGTCGACGTTGTCACCACCGTAGAGCTCGTCGAAGCCAGCACCACCGTGGATCTCGTCGCGGTCACCCTCGCCGTGCAGCTCGTCGTTGCCAGTACCACCGAAGAGCAGGTCGTTGCCGTCGCCGGCGAAGATGCTGTCGGTGCCGCTGTCGCCGCAGAGGACGTCGGCGCCACCGTTGCCGACGATCAAGTCATCGCCCGCCTGGCCGCTCGCCACGTCGATGCCGCTGCCGCCGCTCAAGGTGTCGTTGCCCGAGGTGCCGACCAAGTTCGCCGTCATGCCGTTGCAGGTCGCCGCCCGGGCGGCCACGGGCAGGGCCAGAAGGGCGACCACGAGGAGGAGGAGACCCGCCGCCCGCGGCGCCGGAAACTGCCGATCGTTGCTGTTACCCATGAGGATGCTCTCCTTGATGCGTCCGTTGCTTGTTGTGGGGTCGCGCGCGGTCCCGGTTCGCCCCCGCCCGTCGGCGGGGGCTCTACCCAGGAAGCGAAAGACTCGGCGGGCTTCCCTCACGGAAGCTGCGGCGGCCCGCGCCGGTTCGGCGAACGGCAAGGGCATGGTGCCGGGCGGCGGACCGTCAGCTCACTGCGCCGCGGCCGGCTGGTAGCTCGCGGGGACCAGCCGGGCGGCGATCGAGAGCCGGTTCCAGGCGTTGATCGCCGCCACCGCCAGCGTCAGGTCGCAGAGCTCGCGGGGTGTCAGCTCGGCCGCCACCTCGGCGAACAGGCCGTCCGCCACGTGCTCGTCACCGAGCCGGGTGACGGCCTCGGTCCACGCCAGGGCTGCGCGCTCGCGGGTGCTGTGGAAGGGCGACTCGCGCCAGACGGCGAGCGAGTAGAGCCGCTGCTCGCTCTCGCCGGCGGCTCGCAAGTCCTGCCAGTGCATGTCCACGCAGTAGGCACAGCCGTTGAGCTGCGAGGCCCGCAGCTGGACGAGGCCCAGCAGGCGAGGCTCGAGGCTGCAGTCCGCCAGGTAGCGGTCGAGGGCATCCATGGCCGCGTAAACGCCGGGGGCCGACGCCGGGTAGTCGAGTCGCTTCTCCATCGTGGTCTCCTTAGCGGCCTGCGCCGCGTCGAGGGGCGCCGGCGGCTCCGTCGCCGTCCTGCGCCATGGCCACGAGGCTAGATGCGAGTGGACTCCTAGGGCAGAGCCATTTTCCTGCGAACCTCTAGGCCACTTTGACCCACCCCTCGTGGGCCGAGCCGACCTCCGACCGCGACCTGGCCCTCGAGAGCTCGTCAGTCGACGAGCGGCTCGGCGCAGAGCGACGGCGGCTCGGCAGTCGCCGCGGGGCAGGGTGCGAGGTCGGGAGACCAGGCGGCGGGATCGGGCGTGACGACGGTGCCTCGCCAGCTCCCGCCGTCAGCGCGGGCGAGCTCCAGGAAGCCGAACTGGGTGAGCGAAAAGCCGCTTGCCGGCACTCCGTCGACGAGCTGCCGGAAACTGCCGAGCGGTGGCCCGGTGTCCTCGGCGACGCCGCCGTTGCCGGCCACCAGGCTGGGCGGCCGGCCGCTGCCGGCGGCGAAACGCAAGGCCTCGAAGCGGTGCAGATGGCCGGTGAGGACGAGGTCGAGGCGGGGCAGCAGCGCCTTGCCCGCCGGCGCCGCGAAGGCGCATTGCAGCGTGCGGTTGAGGGTGCCGTAGGGCCCCGGCTCGATCGCTGACTCGGTGGTGGCCGTCGGCAGGCCGTCGCAGCCGTAAGCGGTCTCGCCGGCTTTGCCTTCCACCGCCCACACCGGCCGGTGGCTGAGCAGCCAGTGGGTGCCGCCGGCGAGGCGGGCGCCGGCGGCGGCCAGCTGGCCGGCGTAGCGCTCCGTGAAGTTGGGCAGCTCGTCGCAGGCGTTCGCCGAGTCGAGCACAGCGAGCTCGAGGCCGTCCAGCGCCACCACGCGGGGAGGCACGAAGGCGAGGTGCGGCAGGGCCGGGCCGGCGCCGTCCTGCGACGGGCAGGCCAGCTGCTCGCCGCCACCCGCGGCGAGCTGAGAGCTGGTGTCGAGGAAGTAGAACCAGCCGGGCCCGGCGTGGCTGCACAGCTCGTGGTTGCCGCGCACCGCCACCCAGGGCGCCGCCGCCAGCAACGGCGCCGCCGGCTGGAAGAAGTCCAGCCACCAGGCCTGCCAGGCGTCGCGGTCCTGGTTGGCGCTGGAGTTCTGGCTGGAGTAGGGCCCTTCCAGCTCGCAGCGCTCCGCGGGCTCGGCGCCGTCACCGGCGTCGTAGTACCACTGCTCGCGCTGCTTGCCGCCCGTCGTCTGCTCGTAGCCTGCGGGCGTCCCGCGGTAGTTGTAGTCCCCCACGTGGAGCACGAGGTCCGGCCGGCGCGCCGCGGCGGCCCTGGCCAGGGCCGGAAAGGCCCAGGCGGGATCATCGAGGCCGCAGCCAGCCTGGTCCTTGGGCTTGCAGCCGGTGTCCCCGAGGGCCGCCACCTTCCCCACCCGGCGGCGGGCCACCGGCAACGCCGGCCCGCCGCGGCCCACGGTGTAGGACCGCTCGAAGGGCTGCACCGCCTCGCAGACGTCGACCTCGAAGCCGTGCGGGTTGCGCCGCTTGGTCATCGTGAGGACCTCGCCGTGGCCGCGCAGGGCCGGGCAGCCCTGCCCGGCCGGCAGGACGACCCGCGCGAAGGCCACCGGCTCGCCGCCGGGCGACTCTCCCAGCAGGACGTAGCTCGCCAGCGGCAGGGGCGCTGGCTTGAGCGTGGCGCAGGCGCCGCTCAGGGCCAGGACCAGCAATCCCAGGGCAGCCTCAGGACAGTGGGCACGCGGGCGACGATCGAACCGGACCATGGCTCCTCCCTGGTGGGCGTCCTGCCTCGTGGGCATCCTTCCTGGTGGCCTGGCCGCACCGCTCCCGACGGCGCTCGGCCCAGAGATCTTGCGACGCGACGGCTGCGGTTGCCGGCCATGGTAGCCCGCGGCGCCAGGCCGGTCCAGGGCCCGTGGCCTTCCCGCTCGGGGGAGCGTTCCTCTAGGATCGGTCGATCACCCGGCGCTCATGCCGCCACCCCCGATGGCCAAGCAGACCTCCCGTCTCGACCTCGTCCTGCCGCCGCGGCCCGCCGGTGTGCCCTACGGGCGGTGGCTCTACTCCTCGCTGCGCGAGCTGATTCTCGCCGGCCGTCTGCCACCCGGTACCTGGCTGCCTTCCAGCCGCGACCTCGCCCGCCAGTACGGCCTGGCCCGCGGCACGGTCGTCGAGGCCCTCGAGGCGCTGCGCTGGGAGGGTTACCTCGAGGCCAAGGTCGGGGCCGGCACCCGCGTCAGCCCCACGCTGCCGGACGGCCTGCTCGCCGCACCGCGGGCGCGGACGGCGGCCGTCACCCCGCCAGTGCCCGGTAGGCCAGGGCGCAGTCTGTCCCGCTTCGCCGGCCGGCTGCAGCCGCTCGGCAACCTCGCGCCCGGGCCGGTACGGGCCTTCCGCACCGACCAGCCGGCCCTCGACCTCTTCCCCCTCAAGCTGTGGACCCAGCTCGCCAGCCGCCGCCTCAAGCAGGCCTCGACTGATCTCTGGCTGAGCTGCCACCCGCTCGGCTTCCCGCCCCTGCGCCAGGCGATCGCCGACTACCTGGTGAGCTCACGCGGGGTGCGCTGCGAGGCCGCCCAGGTGGCGATCGTCTCGGGAACGCAAGAGGCCCTCGACCTCGCCGCCCGGCTGGTGCTCGATCCCGGCAGCCGGGTGGCCCTCGAATGCCCCGGCTACGAGGGCGCGCAGCGGGTCTTCGCCGCCGCCGGCGCCGAGCTCGCCGAAGTGCCGGTCGACGCCGAGGGGATGGTCGTCGATCCCGCGCGGCTCGCCGGCGCCCGCCTCGTCTACGTGACGCCGGCCCACCAATACCCCTTGGGGATGGCGATGAGCCTGCCCCGCCGCCTCGCCCTGCTGGACTGGGCCGGCGCCCACAGTGCCCTCGTCTTCGAGGACGACTACGACAGCGAGTTTCGCTACTCCGGCCGGCCGCTGCCGGCGCTCCAGGGGCTGGACAGCCAGGCCCAGGTGCTGTTCGCCGGCACCTTCAGCAAAGTGCTCCTCCCCTCGCTGCGGCTGGGCTACCTGGTGCTGCCGTCCGACCTCGTCGACCGCTTCGCCACCCTGCAGTCGATCACCCGGCGGCACGCCCCCGTCCTCGAGCAGGCCGTGCTCGCCGACTTCATGGCCGGTGGCCACTTCGGCCGCCACGTGCGGCGGATGCGCGAGGTCTATGCCGAACGGCTCGGCGTGCTGCAGGCGGCCGCCCGCGAGGAGCTCGCCGGCGGCCTCGAGCTGACCGGCATCGAGGCCGGCCTGCAAACCATCGGCTGGCTCGCCCCCGGGCTCAGCGCCGAGCGGGTCGCCGCGGCCGCCACCCGGCGCCAGGTCGAGGTGCGCGCCGTCGCCCTGCCCGCCGCCGCCACGCCGGACCCGGCCGGGCGCCAGGGCCTCCACCTCGGTTTCGCCGCCGTCCGCCCCGGTGAGCTGCGCCGCGGTGTCAGCGCGCTCGCCCGTGTGCTCGCCGCCGAGCGGCCGCCTTGAGCCGCCCCCTTGTGGCCGCTTCCTCCCCTAGGTAGAATCCCCGTTCCCTGTTGGCCGGGGCAGTAGCTCAGCTGGGAGAGCACCACGTTCGCAACGTGGGGGTCGAGGGTT
>CAYQRE010000026.1:0-73350 GCA_964420075.1 uncultured Thermoanaerobaculia bacterium
TCGATCGAGCTCGCCGGCGTCTCGAAGGTGTTCAGCGCCGCGGGGCCCAACCCCCGCGAGGTGGCGGCGGTCGACGACGTGAGTCTCGCCATCGAAGCCGGGGAGACGGTCTGTCTGATCGGCCCCAGCGGCTGCGGCAAGACCACCCTGCTCAAGCTGATCAACCGCTTGCTCGAGCCGACCCGGGGCACGGTGCGGATCGGTGGCGCCGACGCCCGCGCGCAGGACGTCATCCGCCTGCGGCGCGGCATGGGCTACGTGATCCAGGGTGCCGGCCTGTTTCCCCACCGCACGGTGGCCGGCAACGTCGGCTTGCTGTGCGAGCTCGCGGGCTGGTCTCGCCGGCGCACGCGCCAGCGGGTCGGCGAGCTCCTCGCGCTGGTCAACCTGCCCGCCGAGGAGTACGGCGAGCGGCTGCCACGCGAGCTCTCCGGCGGCCAGCAGCAGCGGGTGGGGATCGCCCGCGCGCTCGCCCTCGATCCGCCGATCGTGCTGATGGACGAGCCGTTCGGCGCCCTCGACCCGATCACCCGCGGCCAGCTGCACGAGGAGTTCCTGAGCCTCGAGGAGAAGGTCAAGAAAACCATCGTGATGGTCACTCACGACCTCGCTGAAGCCTTCAAGCTGGCCGACCGGGTCGCCTTGCTCGCTGCTGGCCGGCTGCTGCAGGTCGGCAGCGAAAGGGAGCTCCGCGAGCATCCCGCGGACGATTTCGTGGCGCAGTTCGTCGGCAGCCACGCCGGCGGGCAGGGGGAGCGGTGAGGCGCGGCGCGGGACTCACGTTGGGCCTCGCCCTGCTGGCCGGTGGCGGTCGCCTCGCCGCCCAGAGCGCACCGCTCGCCGAGGCGGGCGGCGCTGGCGAGACGATCAGCATCGGCAGCAAGAACTTCACCGAGAACCGCCTGCTGGCCGAGATCATGGCCCAGCTGATCGAGGCGAAGACCCCACTCAGCGTCGAGCGGCGGACCAATCTCGGCGGCACTCTGCTGGTTTTCGCGGCCCTGCGCAGCGGCGAGATCGACCTCTACCCCGAGTACACCGGCACTGGCTGGGCGATCGTCCTCAAGCGGACGGACCCCGCCCGCGGGTCGCTGCGCACCTATCTCTACGTGGCGAGGGAGTATGAGCGGCGCTTCGGCATCCGCTGGCTCCAACCGCTCGGCTTCAGCAACAGCTATGGCGTGGCCATCCTGTCGGCGACCGCCGAGCGCCTGGGGATCGAGCGGATCTCGGACCTCGCCGGCCACGGCGGCGAGCTGCGGGTGGCCTGGAGCCACGAGTTCCTCAACCGCGAGGACGGCTACCCCGGCCTCAAGGCCGCCTACGGTCTCGACCTCAGGGACGTGCGGGGCATGGAGCACGGGCTCGCCTACGAGGCCCTGCGCAGCGGCCGCATCGACGTCACGGACGCCTACACCACGGACGGCAAGCTGCTGCGCTTCCCGGTGCGGGTGCTGGCCGACGACCGCGGCTTCTTCCCGCCCTACGATTGCGCGCCAATCGTCCGCGAGGCGGCTCTCGCCCGCCATCCCGAGCTCGCCGACGTGCTGGGCGAGCTGGCCTTCCGGCTGCCCAACGAGCGCATGCAGAAGCTCAACTTCGAGGTCGAGGAGGCGGGCCGTTCCTTTGCCGAGGTGGCCCACGGTTTCCTCGTCGAGGAAGGCCTGGTGGCGGCGGGGCCGGTTCCCCGGCGCGCCTCGACGCTGCCGCGGCGTGACCGCGGCTTTCTCGCCTTCTTCGTTGCCCGCCTGCCCGCCACCGTCGCCTTGACCGGGCGCCACCTCGCGCTCACCGGGCTGGCCGTCGCCCTGGCAGTGCTCCTTGCCCTTCCCCTCGGCATCCTCCTCACCCGACTGCCGACCCTGGCCGGCCCCGTCCTCGGCGCGGCGGGCGTGATCCAGACGGTGCCGAGCCTGGCCCTTCTCGCCTTCATGATCCCCATCCCGGGCCTCGGCCTGGGGGCGCGCTCGGCGGTGGCAGCCCTCTTCCTCTACGCCCTGCTGCCCATCCTCCGCAATACCTACACGGGCATCCGCGAGGTCGATCCCAGCCTCAAGGAAGCGGCCGTCGGCCTCGGGCTGACGGACCTCCAGGTGCTCCGCCTGGTCGAGCTGCCGCTCGCCGCGCGCACCATCATGGCGGGCGTGCGGACCTCGACGGTGATCTCGATCGGCGTCGCCACCCTGGCAGCCTTCATCGGCGCCGGCGGCCTCGGCGACCCCATCGTCACTGGCCTCCAGCTCAACGACACCAACCTGATCCTCGCCGGCGCCATCCCGGCCGCGTTGCTCGCCGTCGTCGTCGATTGGTCGCTGGGGCGTCTCGAGGTTCGCCTCGCCGCCCGCGGAGCGGCCTAGTCGGCGTGGACGATCGTTCCCACCGGCTCGCCGGCGAGGGCGGCGGCGACCATCTCGGGTCGGAGGCCATTGACGATCTGGATCTGGCGCACCAGCCGCGAGCGCTCGAGGAGGTCGAGGAGCACCTCGTCGAAGGGCAAGGTCGAAAGGCCCAGGCCGCGCAGCTCGGCCACCCCGATCGCCGGGATGAGCGCCGCCCCCGGCTCCAGCTTGGGGTCCGCCGTATGCAAGCCGTCGACGTCCTTGACGAGGATGCAGCGCTTGCAGCCGAAGCACTCGGCCACCAGGTAGGAGCCGGCGTCGGTGCGGTGCGGCGGGATGCGGCCCACTTGCGGTGGGTGCTCCCAGAGCGAGTAGGGCGGGTCACCGTTGAAGATGACGCCCGGGGCGCTCTTCAGGAACAGCGGCAGCAGGTGGCCGAAGATCTCGGGCGGGATGGCCACCACGCCGTGCGGCGCGAGAAGCGTACCGAGGATGTGCGCGTTGCCGAGGGCGTCGGCGATGGTCAGCTGCGCGAGGACGCCGGTTGGCAGGCCGAGGTCGACCCCGATCGACAGCACGTGCCGGGTGCGGGCGCCGCCCCCCGTCGAGAGGATCAGCTTGTGCTCGGCCAGGGCGGCGCCGAGGACCGGCACCAGGGGTGCCAGGCCGGCGCGCCCGCGATCGACGATCGAGCGGCCGCCGATCTTCACCACCTGGGCGTCCGGCAGCATGCGCACGAGCGGCCCGTGCTCGCCCGTCGCCGCCATCAGGTCCTTGTCGATCAGGCTCTCGCGCATCAGCAGGGACTGCACGTGGTGGCGCTGGTCGCGCCGCGGCTCCGGGGTCTCACTCGCGCTCATGGCGTCCCTCCCTCGTCGGCGGTGATCAGTGTGCCCACGTCCTCACCTTCGAGGGCGCGGGTCAGGTTCCCCGGCTTGAGGCCGTTGATCACCCGGATATCGCGCCGGTGCTGGGCGCGCTCCATGAGATCGAGCACGGCCCGCTCGACCACCAGGTCCTGGAGGTCCATGGCCTTGAGCTCGGCGGTGGTGATGCGCGGGATGAAGCGGGCGTGACGGTCCTTCTTGGGGTCGGCGGTGTAGAGGCCGTCCTCGTCCTTGACGAAGATCATCGCGCGCGCCCCGAAGACCTCGCTCACCAGGTAGGAGCCGGTGTCGGTGCGGTGGGGCGGGATGCGGCCGATCGCCGGGTTCTGCTGCCAGAAGGTGTAGGGCGGCATGCCGAAGAAGATGCAGGCGCGGCGCTCGGCGAGGTAGAGGGGCAGCTGGGGGAACTGCGCCGGCTCGATGAAGGGGATGCCGTGCTTGGCGAGCAGGTAGTGCAACATGCGGGCGTTCTGCATCGAGACGAAGGTGCCCAGCACGCTCATCACGCCGGTCGGCAGCCCGAGGTCGAGGGCGACGCTGTAAGCGTGGCGGGCACGCGTGCCGGCGCCGGTGCCGAGGATCATCTTGTGCCGCGGCAGGTTGGCCACCACCTCGTCGAGGATCGGGAAGACGGCGCTGCGGCCGCGGTCGATCATGCTCTGGCCGCCGATCTTGATGACGTTGGCCTCCGGCAGGATGCGTTCGACCGGGCCGGCCGTCTGGGCCTGGAGCGAAGGGTCGGACAGCGATCCCTCGACCAGGTTGCGGCCGAGGGCGGTCAGCAGGGAATCATCCAAAGGCGCGCTCACGCTCTCTCCTCAGGGTCGGAAACGGATCATGCGACGGGACACCAGACCATGGTCGGAACCGCCGGCAGCCTGACCACGGCGAGCTCGTAGCCCTCTTCGCTCGGCCAGCGGCAGGCCGGGTCACCGAAACACTCGGCGGCCCAGCGCGCGAGGCGGTCGAGCACTCGGTCGCGCACGGCGGCTGGCAGGGCGAGGCCAGCGAGGCCGGGCTTGGCCCGCCAGGCGGCGAGGGCGTCCGCCACCCTCTCCTCGACCGGCCAGCGGGCGACGATCTGCTGGGAAACGACTGCACCACCGGCCGCCACCAGAGTGTCGAGCAGCCCCTGGTGCGCTGCAGCACCGCGGCGCCCGCGCAGGCCCTCCGTCGCGAGGAGGCGCTGGAGCTCGCGCTGCAGGGCGGCGCGGCGGCTCTCGGTGCCCCGCGCGACCCGCCCGAGGGCGAGGACGGCGCCCTGCGGCGTGGCCAGGCGCCCCACCTCGGCGAGGAGGTGCTGCGGCCGCAGCAGATGGGCCGCGCGCGAGACGAAGAGCAGGCGGGCGACGCCGCCGGCGAGCGGCCACGGCCGGTCGGCGTCGGCGGCGAGCCAGCGGGCGCCTCGCGCCGCGGCCGTGCCGTCGGCGCGCCGGCGAGCTACGGAGAGCATCGGCAGCGCGAGATCGAGGCCGACGTAGGGATGGCCGCTCGCCGTTGCCAGGGCGGCGCCGATCTCTCCCGTGCCGGCCCCCAGCTCGACGAGCCAGCCAGTGCTCCCGGGCCCGGCGGCGTCACTCGCCGCGAGCAGCGCCGCCACGATCGCCGGTACCGCTGCGGCAAGCCCGGTGCGGGCATCGAAGCTCGCCGCCTGGTCGTCGAAACGGAAGGGCGCGCCGTGGGGGGGGCCTGCGGTCTCCTCCACGGCCGGGGCTGCGCGCTCTCGCCCCAAGCCGCGGCTCCGGGTTAGTTGCTCCCCGGGCATTGCGGCGACGACGGGATCGTCTGCTGGCAGTTGTCGGGCTGGTTGACGACCGGCGTACCGAACACGGCAGTGGGAGTTCCTGGCGGGCAGACAGTTTGGACGCCGAGCATCATGCCACGGTCCTCATGGCCGAGGAAGTGACAGTGGAGGACGAACTCGCCCGTGTAGTCGAGGAAGCGGCTGCGGAAGAGGATGTAGCCGTCGCCCTGATAGCTGCAGCCGCAGACCGACATCTGGCCGGGGACGGTGGTCGTCCAGTTGTTGTTCCAGGTGCCGCCGCTGGCGTTCTGGCAGACCCCGGGGCACTTCGCCTTGGCGTCGTCGTTGTTCCAGATGGGCCCGGCGTTGACGTCCCACGAGGAGTTCACGGCCGGCAACGCGATGGTGTCGCGCCAGACGGGTGGGTCGTATTTGACGAACGGCGTCGGGGTGCCGTTGATGATCGTCCCTTCTTCGAGGAACTGGAAGGGGTTGGTGTGCATGTGGAAGGGGTGGAGGGGATTGGAGCTGTTGGTGACCGTCCACGCCTCGGCGTTGCTGAGCGACATCGTGAGGTCGACGCACGCGGGGTCGAACTGCTTGTTGTTGATGAAGAAGGCGTTGGGCTGGGCCCCCGGAGCGCCCGTCATGCTGAAGGCCACGCTGCGGTTCTTGTTGACCTCGCGGTTCGAGATGTCGGAGAGGAACGAGGGCATGGCCGGCCACTGGTCGGCGCCGGGGAAGCCCATGCCGCGGCTCGCCCCCTGGACGACGACGGTGAGCAGCGGTGGTGCCGTGGCGGCCACGCCGGCGCCGAGGGTGAGCGCCCGCTCGCTGGCGAGGGCCCGCACCCGTCCGCGGTCGCGGCGGTCTGTGCGCTCGCGCAGCCCGGCCTCGAGGTTGCCGAACACGGTTTGGTTGAGGAAGTAGGTGCCGGGCTGGCTCGGTGCCTGGACGAGGAGGTCGGCGCGGTTGCCAGGCGCCAGGCGCAGGCTCTGGGCGCCCGGCCGCAGGAACGGTTGGAGGGCGTAGTTGGCGGGCGAGAACTGCACACCGTCCATCGCGATCTGCTTGACCTGCGGCGCCACCGAGCCGGTGAAGCCGATCTCGATCTGCGCTGCCGCTTGCATCGTCGCCGAGACGAAGCGCCAGCGCTGCACCTCACCCGGCTGCATGATGATCTGCGGGTTCGCCTGGCCGTTGACCAGCGTCGCGGGGACGACGTAGTTCGGGTCCTGGGCGAAGAAGTTGATGGCGTCGTCGACCTGCTGCAGGACGAGCACCTTCTCGTCGAGGCCGCCCGCCGGCTGGTAGTAGCCGTTGAGCCAGTCGTCGAACGGGCCCTCGATGATCAGCGCCCCCGCCATGCCGTTGAGCACCTGCAGGGCCACCGACCCGTGCTTGTGCGGGTGGTACCAGTGCGTGCCCTCGGCCTGGTTCCAGGGGAAGGGGTTGACGTCGTACTGGAAAGTGCTGACGGCGGCCGTCCCCCGCACGTGGGCGTGCAGGTGAGCATCGTCCTTCGGCGTCCCCGGCGGTTGCAGCTCGAGGAGGACATAGTCCTGCGGGGACTGCGGCGAGACGTGGCTGCCGTGGAAGTGGAGGTTGGTGGAGTTGTCGCCGTGGAAACAGGCCGGGAAGGTCTCCTGCGCCTGGCAACACTTGGGCTGCGGCGTCGCCGAGCAGTTGGTGCCCGCCGGGCAGACCGGGCTACAGGTGTTGCCCGTCGTCGGGTTGGGTGGCAGCTGGTTGTTGAGCAGGATGCGCAGCCGGTCGCCGTCGTTGCTCGTCGCGGTGGTCGCCCGGCGCAGGCGCAGCGTCGGCCCGGGGGTCGACCAGGTGAGCGTCGAGCTGCCCGGCGTGGCCGGGAAGCCGTAGGTCCGCAGCGTCAGTGGTTGCATGGAGAAGGTGCCGTTGGCATCGGCGATCGGCATGCAGGAGTGGTTCTGCAGAGCGACGACGAAGGTCGTGCTGAGGACGCCGCCCTGGGCCTTGAGCTCGACCGGCTCGACGAGCGGTTGCAAGGTCGGCGGCGGGCAGGCGCTGGCCTTGGCCGGCGTCGCCGCCGGGGTGGCGGGCGCGGGCGGCGGGGCTTGGGCGCCGGCGGTGGAGCCGGCGAGCGCCAGGATCAGCAGCAGGGAGCCTGGGGCGCAGGCACTTTGTTGGAGCATGGCGATCTCCTCATTCTTGTTATGAAGGCATTGAAGAAACGAGTGGCCGTGCCAGCGCCGAGCCAGGCGATCCGAGAATGACCAGGGGGGACCGCCGGCATCATCGCGCAGCGGGCGAGGAGCGTCAAGCGGGCTGCAAGTCGCTGGCTGGTCGTTACAACCGTTGGCGGTACGATGGTCCCGAGGTCGCCGGGAGCAGGGCCGGCCGGGCCGAGCGAGGAGGCCGCATGGACTACCGCACACTGAACCCCACCACGGGCGAGCTGGTCGCGAGCTTCCCCCTGGCCACCGAGGCAGAGATCACCGCTGCGCTGACCGCGGCTGCGAGAGGCTTTGCGGGCTGGCGCCGCGAACCCCTGGCGCTGCGGCTCGAGGTGCTGACGAGCGCCGCCGAGCTCCTCACCGCACGGGCGGAGGAGCTCGCGCGGCTGATGGCCATGGAGATGGGCAAGCCTCTCGCGCAAGGCGTGGCCGAGGCCAGCAAGTGCGCCACGGCGTGCCGCTACTATGCCGAGCATGCCGCGGCCCTGCTGGCCCGCCAGCCGGTGGCGAGCGACGCCGCCGAGTCCTGGGTGGAGCATCAGCCGCTGGGGCCCGTGCTGGCGGTGATGCCGTGGAACTTCCCGCTCTGGCAGGTCTTCCGCTTCGCGGCCCCAGCCCTGGCGGTGGGCAACGTCGTGCTCTTGAAGCACGCTCCGTCGACGCCCCGTTGCGCCTTGGCCATCACCGACCTCTGGCGCCAAGCCGGGGCGCCCGCGGGGGCCTTCCAGAATCTCTTTCTGAGCAACGAGCAGGCGGCGCGGGTGATCGAGGACCCCGTCGTCCGCGCCGTCACCCTCACCGGCTCGACCCGCGCTGGCCGCGAGGTGGCAGCGACGGCCGGCCGTGCCTTGAAGCCGATGGTCGCCGAGCTGGGGGGCAGCGACCCCTTCCTCGTCTTCGCCGACGCCGACCTCCCCGCGGCGGTCGCCACCGCCGTCGCCTCGCGTTGCCTCAACAGCGGCCAGAGCTGTATCGCCGCCAAGCGCTTCCTGGTCGAAGAGAGCGTGCTCGAGGCCTTCCTCGCCGCCTTCGTGCCGGCGATGGCGGCGCAGGCGGTCGGCGACCCCCTCGATCCAGCGACGGCGATCGGCCCCCTGGCCCGCGCCGACCTCCGCGACCAGCTGGCCCGGCAGGTGGCGGCGGCGCGCGCGGCGGGGGCGCGGGTCCTCCTCGGTGGTGAGGCCCCGGAAGGCCCGGGCTTCTTCTACCCGCCCACTGTGCTCGCCGGCCTCGAGCCGAGCTCGCCGGCGGCTCGCGAGGAGCTCTTCGGGCCGGTGGCGACGGTCTACTCCTTCCGCAACGAGGCCGCCGCCCTGGAGCTTGCCAACGGCACCGCCTATGGTCTCGGGGCCAGCTTGTGGACGGCCGACCGCCACCGGGCGGAGCGCTTCGTCGCTGACCTCGAAGCCGGCTCGGTGTTCGTCAACGGCATGGTCAAGTCGGACCCGCGGCTGCCGTTCGGCGGCGTCAAGGACTCGGGCTTCGGCCGCGAGCTGGCCCGCGACGGCCTGCTCGAGCTCACCAACACCAAGACTGTCTGGGTACGCTGAGGCTGCTAGCATCCCGCCATGCGGCGCAGCCTGCTCGTCCTCCTCGCGCTCGGCCTCGCCGCCGGCTTGCCGGGCCCGGCGTGCGGCGCTGCGGCCGCCCAGGAAGGGCCGCGGGAGGTCACCGTCTTCGCGGCCGCCTCGCTGGCCGACGCCCTCGACGAGGTCGGCAAGGCGTTCTCGGCGGCGAGCGGCGTCGCGGTGGTGTGCAACTTCGCCGGCTCGAACGACCTCGCCCGCCAGCTTGCCGCTGGCGCCCCGGCCGACGTCTTCCTGGCGGCCGATCGCAATCAGATCGAGCGAGTGGCGCAAGCCGGCCGCCTGACGCTGGACGCCGCCGTGCCGTTGCTCGGCAACACCCTGGTGGTGATCGTTCCGGCGGGGGAGAAGGCCCGGCCCCTGGCCAAGCCGGCGGACCTCCTCGCCTTCGAGCGCCTGGCGCTCGCCGACCCCGAGGCCGTGCCGGCCGGCGTCTACGCCAAGGAATGGCTCAGCAGGGCGGGGCTGTGGTCGCCGCTCGCCGGGCGCGTGGTGCCCACGCTCGACGTGCGCGCGGCGCTCGCCGCCGTCGCCTCCGGGAGCCTGCCGGCGGGGATCGTCTACGCCACCGACGCGGCCTCGACCACCAAGGTCCGGGTGGTCTACCGGGTGCCGGCCGGAGACGCGCCGCCGATCCGCTACTGGCTTGCCGCCCTCGACCAGCCCTCCGGCGCCACCCGGCGCTTCCTCGCCTTTCTCACCAGCGAGCCGGCCGGCGCGGTGCTGCGCCGCCACGGCTTCGACTTCACGCCGCCCCCGTTGCCCTGAGCCGCCGCCGGTGAACCAGAGCGAGCTCGTCCGCATCGTTGGCTTCACGGTCGCGCAGGCGGGGCTCGCGACGCTCCTCATCGTGGCTCCGGCGGTCGCCGTCGCCTGGGCCCTGTCGCGCCGCGGCTGGCACGGCCGGGCGCTGGTCGAGACGCTGGTCTCCTTGCCTCTCGTCTTGCCGCCGACGGCGATCGGCCTCGCCCTGCTCTTCGTCTGCGGCCGCCAAGGCCCGCTCGGCCGGCTGGCGCGGGGGCTCTTCGGGGTCGATGTCGCCTTCACCTGGCGAGCGGTGGTGGTCGCCTCGGCGGTGGTGGCCTTCCCCCTCCTCGTGCGCAGCGCCCGCTCGGCCCTCGAGGAGATCGATCCGCGGCTGCCGGCGGTGGCCCGCACTCTGGGGCGCTCGCCCCTGCGCGTCCTCGTCGAGGTCGAGCTTCCCCTCGCCTGGCGCGGCCTGCTGGCCGGCATGGTGCTCGCCTACGCCCGGGCCCTCGGCGAGTTCGGGGCCACGATCCTCGTCGCCGGCAACATTCCCGGTCGCACCCAGACCCTCGCGTTGGCCCTCTTCCAGCGGGTGCAGACCGGCCGCGATGGCGAGGCCTGGGTGCTCGCCGGGATCGCCGTCGGCCTAGGCGCCCTGGCCTTGGCGGTCGTCGAGGCCTTGGTGGCTGGCCGCGAGCGGACGCTCGCCAGCTGAGGGCAGGAGCGTGCTGGCGATCGATCTCCGCCTGCGGCAGGGCAGCTTCGACTTGGAGCTCGCGGCCGAGCTGGGGCCGACGGTGGCGGTGCTGGGGTCCTCGGGTGCCGGCAAGACCAGCCTGCTCGAGGCCGTGGCGGGCCTGCGCCGGGCGAGCGGCCGGCTCAAGGTGGGCGACGACCTGCTGCAGGACACCGCCCGCGGCCTCTACCTGCCTGCCGAGCAGCGCCGGTTGGGCTACGTGCCCCAAGAAGGGGCCCTCTTCCCGCACCTTTCCGTGCGTCGCAACCTGCTTTTCGGGCGGCCCGGTGAACGGCCCGGCGCCGACGAGCTGGCGGCGGTGGCGACAGACCTCGGCCTCGAGCCCCTCCTCGCCCGCTACCCGCGCCATCTCTCGGGGGGCGAGCGTCGCCGCGTCGCCCTCGCCCGCGCCCTGCTGTCGCGGCCGCGGTTGCTGCTGGTCGACGAGCCGACGGCCGGCCTCGACCCCCTGCGCGCGCGCAAGGCCCTGGCCGGGATCCGCCGCGCCCAGCGCCAGGCCGGGCTGCCGATGCTGCTGGTGACCCACCGGCGCGACGAGGCGCTGGCCCTCGCCGCCGACGTGGTGGTCCTGGAGGAGGGGAGGGTGGTCGCCTGCGGGCCGGCAGAGCGAGCTCTGCTCTGTAGCGATGCACCGGCCTTCGCCGGCCGCCGCTGGCCGAACATTGCGGCCGCCCGCGTCGAAGCGCACGACCCCGAGGCTGGCCACACGCGCGTCACGCTGGCGGGCGGCGAGGTGGTGACGATCCCCCCCTACCCGGACATCGCGCTCGGCGCCGAGGTGCTGCTGGCGATCGAGGCCGAGGACATCCTGCTCGCCACCGCGCCGCCGAGCGGCCTCTCGGCCCGCAACGCCATCGCCGGCCAGCTCGCCGAGCTGGTCGGTCGCGGCCCGGCGCTCTACGCCCGCGTCGGCAGCTGGCTCGTCCACCTGACGCCTGCCGCCGTCGAAGACCTCGGCCTCGCCGTCGGCCGTCCGGTGTGGCTGATCGCCAAGACCCACAGCTGGCGGGTGGTGGCCGGCTGAGCCGCCGCGCGCGCTGCTAGACTGCGCCGCCGATGAGTGAGCGTTTCGACGTCGCGGTGGTGGGAGGCGGGATCGTCGGCACTGCTTCGGCCTTGGCCCTCGCCGCTGGCTACCGCGCCTCGGTGCTCCTGCTCGAAGCGGAGGACCGGCTGGCCGCTCACCAGACGGGCCACAACAGCGGCGTCATCCACTCGGGCCTCTACTACAAGCCGGGCTCGCTCAAGGCCGAGACCTCGACCGCCGGTCGCGAGGCCCTCTATCGCTTCTGCAGCGAGGAAGGAATCCGCCACGAGCGCTGCGGCAAGCTGGTGGTCGCCACCGAAGAGCGAGAGCTGCCGGCCCTGGCCGAGCTCGAGCGCCGGGGCCAGGCGAACGGCCTCACCGGGCTGCGGCGCCTCGCCGCCGGTGAGATCCCCGACTACGAGCCGGCGGCAGCCGGGATCGCCGCGCTCTGGGTGCCGGAGACCGGCATCGTCGACTACCCGGCCGTCACCCAGGCGATGGCGCGGCGCTTCGAACGGCTGGGCGGTGAGATCCGCCTCGGCAGCCGCCTGCGCCGCGTGCGGAGGCGCGCCGGCGGGCTGGCCCTCGAGGCCGGTGGTGAGGTCGAGGCGCGGGCGGTGGTCAACTGCGCCGGCCTCGCCTGCGACCGCGTGGCGCGGCTCTGCGGGGTGGCGCCGGCGGTGCGCATCGTGCCCTTTCGTGGCGATTACTACGAGCTGCGCCCCGAGCGGCGCTCGCTGGTTCGCGGCCTGATCTACCCGGTGCCGGACCCTGCCTTGCCATTTCTGGGTGTTCACCTCACCCGCCGGGTGGGAGGCGAGGTCGAGGCGGGGCCGAACGCCGTCCTGGCCCTGGCCCGCGAGGGCTACTCACGGACCGCCTTCTCCCTCGTCGATGCGGCCTCGGCGCTCACCTACGGCGGTACCTGGCGGCTGATGCGCCGCTTCTGGCGCTCGGGCCTCGGCGAAGTACGGCGGGCCTTCTCCCGGCGCCGCTTCGCCGCCGCCCTCGCTCGCCTGGTGCCGGCCCTCGGCGCGGATGACATCCTGCCTGCCGGATGCGGCATCCGTGCCCAGGCCGTCGATCCCGCCGGCCGCCCGGTGGACGACTTCCTCTTCCAGGAGGGGCCGCACAGCCTGCACGTCCTCAACGCCCCATCGCCGGGCGCCACGGCCTCTCTCGCCATCGGCGAGACGGTGGCTCGCCGCGCCGCCGAGCTCTTCTCCTTGCCGGCGCGGCCCGGCTGAGCCGCCCCGACCAGCAAGAGGCTGGCCGGGAGCGGCTGGTGCCGCCCCCGGCCGGGGAGAGGGGAGGAGGTTGATGGGCCGCGGGGACGTCCCCGCGGTGGAGGTTGGGACTAGCTCAAGGCGTCGAGCAGGCGGCCGAGGCTCGCGGCCGGCAGCGACACCCGCACATCGGCTTCGTCGGAGTGGACCTCGATGGTGAGGTTGCGCCCCTGCTTGGCGACCTTGACGCGCTCCTTGGCGCTTTCGACCGTCACCAGCGTGGCGCTCGGCATGTCGTCGAGCTCACTCGCCAGCTGGCGCAGGCCCTGGCGGTAGGGGGCGATCTCGCGGCGGGCCCTGGCGAGCTCCCGCTCGGGCATGACGAGCGGCAGGGTACTCGCTCCGAGCTCGATCAGGGCCGCCGGCACGGGCAGGAAGATGCGGGTGCCGTCCGCCGTCTTCTCCTGCACCGAGACGGAGATGAGACCGGAGTGGACCACGGCGGCGGCGAGGGCGACGCCGGCCATCCCGAAGGCTAGCAAGCCGGCGGCACAGACGATCACGAAGGCTTTGAGCAAGCGGCGCATGGCGGTCTCTCCTCGGTCCTGGGGCGTCTAGGGACCTGCGGCCTTCAGCGGGCCTCGGGGGTGCGATCGATCCACACCCGCACGGTGTTCTCGTGGTCGTTGACGGTCACCAGCTCACCTTCGCCCTGAGCGATCAGCGCGTCGAGGGCGGCCTGCAGGTTGAGCGTGTCGCGATCACCGGAGAGCAGGGCGTCGACCACCGCCAGCGGGATCTTGGCGTGGACCTCGGAACCGTGCTCGGAGCGCTCGGTGGTGCGCGCCACCAGGTAGCCGTTCTCCTTGAACACCTTCACGGTCTCCTTGTCGCTCGCCACGGTGATGAAGTTGGCATCCGGGGTCTGCTTGACCTGCTCCCAGAGCTGACGCAGCTTGACGGCGTCGAACTCGGCGTCGTCGATCTTGATGCGGCCGTCGCGCATCGTCTCCTCGGGGACCAGAGAGAGGGCGCTCTGCACCAGCGCGATCGGCAGGTTGACGGTGATGTTGGCGTTGTCTCCCTTGTGCTCGTTGACGGTGACGTGGAACCAAAGATCGGCGGCCGCGGCGGGCAGGGCGGTCAGTGCGCAGGCGATGGCGGCGGCGGCGAAGATCTTGCGGAAGTGCATACACGTTCTCCTTTCAGGCGCAAGGGCCCGTCTCCACGGTAGCCACTTGGTGTCTGGTTTTCGCGGGCTCGGGAGCGGGGTGCCTCCCGGTTTCAATCCACAAGACGAAGCACCGCGGGTGAATGTTTCACCGCGCGGTGCGACCGCCCGCTGGTGGGTCCGAAAGGGCTAGGCGCAGATCGCTTCGAGGTCAGCGATCATGTCGGCGATGACCTCGAAGCCGCCGCGCCAGAAGGCGGGCTCGGTGGGGTCGACGCCGGCCTCGGCGAGGATGGTCTCCGGGCGGGCCGAGCCACCGTAGGCGAGCATCTTGATGTAGCCCGGCTTGAAGGCCTCACCTTCCTGCTGGAAGCGGCGGTAGAGGGCGAGCACCAGGAGCTGGCCGAAGGAGTAGGCATAGCAGTAGAACGGCGTCTGATAGATGTGCGGGATCGACAGCCACTCGTTCTGAAACTCCGGCGCCACCTCGACGCTGTCCCCGAACTGCTCGCCGAGGTTCGCCAGGTAGAGGGCATTGAGCTCTTCCGGCGAACGGCCGGCGAGGATCGCGGCGTGAGCGGCGATCTCGAAGTGGACGAAGTAGGCTTGGCGGGCGACCGAGGCGTAAATGTTGTCGATCGCCGCCACCAAGAGCTCGCGGCGGGCCACCGGGTCGCTCTCGCGGGCGAGCAGGCGGTCGGTCATCAGCATCTCGGCGAAGACCGAGGCCGTCTCGGCGAGAGGCAGCGAGGAGCGCTGGGTCAGCAGCGAGTGGTTCTCCGAGAGCATGCTGTGCACGGCGTGGCCGAGCTCGTGGGCGAGGGTCGTCACGTCGCGCAGCCGGCCGGTGTAGTTGACCATCAGCCAGGGCGTCTGCTGCGGCAGGACGGTGGCGCAGAAAGCACCGCCGCGCTTGCCGCGCCGTAGCTCGCTGTCGATGTGGGTCTCGTCGAAGACGCGCCGGGCGTGACGGGCGAACAGCGGGTGGAAGTGCTCGAAGGTGTCGAGCACCAAGCTCACCGCCTCGTCATAGGGGATCTCCCGGTCGGTCTCGGCGAACGGCGCGTAGAGGTCATAGCGGCGCAGCCGCCCGGTGCCGAGCCAGCGCGCCTTGAGGCGGAAGTAGCGGTGGAAGATCGGCATGCTCTCCCGGGTGACCGCCAGCAGGGCCTCGACGGCGGCGTCCGGGATGTCGTTCGAAACGTTGCGCACGGCGATCGGCGAGGCGAAGCCGCGCAGGCTGACCTGCTCGTTGTGCCAGTCGCGGACGCGGTGGGCGTAGATCTGCGCCAGCGGCGTGGCTTCCTGGCCGTAGACCCGGTAGAGCTCGCGGTAGACCGCTTCGCGGATCGCCGGGCTCGGCGAGTGCACGTAGCTCATCAGCTCGTCACGGCTCAGGCTCAGCGTGCGTCCCTCGATCTCGAGGTGGAACTCCAGGCGGGTGGTGAGCACCGAATAAAGGGTGAGGAGAGCGCCGACGCCGTCGGAGTCCTTGAGCGTGATGATCTGCTCGCTGCGCTCGTCGAGGGTGAACGGCCGCAGGCGGCGCAGCTCGGCGAGGTAGTGGGCGTAGTCGGCGTGCTCGGGCGCGGCTGGTACCAGGGCGGCGGCCTTGTCGTCCGGCAGGGCCTTCCACCACAGCTCGAAGAAGAGGATGCGGTTGCTGACGTTGGCGAGCGCCTGCTGGACGCGGCTCTGGAAGGTGAGGGCGGCCTGGGATTGCGTGTCGGCCGAGAACCACAGCGAGGCGTAGGCGTCGAGCACCAAAATCTGGCCGGAGAGCCGCTCGTACTCGCGCAGCACGGTGAGCAGGGTGGCCGCGTCCGTCTCTGCGGCGAGCAAGGCTCGCCGCTCGGCGAACTCGGCGACCCCCGCCTCGAGCTCGGCCAACCGTTCGCCGAGGGCGGCTTCGCCAGGATGCTCGATCAGCTCGGAGAGGTCCCAGGGGGACGGCTGGACAGACGTCGACGGCTCCAAGGTGGTAACGCTCATGGGTCTCCAGCAGCCTCAGGACGAAAGTGGCGAAGATTGCCGGTACCGCAGGGACCGACGTGAGGGCCTCGGGCGTCGACGGCACCTCGGTGAGGCAAAGCGAAGAGCGATTCTAGCAGCCCGCGGGCGGAATTCTTGCGCTGCGCCAGCCCGCTGTGCGACGGTCGTCGGGGGCCGTGCGATGGTCCGCAGCGACCGTTGCGCCCAGGCGTGGCGGCGGGCGAGTGGAATTCGCGACCCCGTCTGTCCCGCCTTGCACCGCCCATTGCACCTAGATGCGATGACGGTGGATTGCTGAGCGAGCGAGCCCGGCAGCGACGAGAGCCGTTCGCAGAGCACCCTGAATCGGTAGATACCAGCTGCTCCCCGCCGGGGTAGGCAGACGTGAGGAGGCGCCAAGAATGGCCTGGGACGAAGAAGAGGACAACACGGTCTACAAGGTCGTGATCAACCACGAGGAGCAGTACTCCATCTGGCCGGTCGATCGCGAGAACCCGTTGGGCTGGAACGATGTCGGCAAGAGCGGCCCGAAGCAGGAGTGCCTGGACTACATCGAGGAAGTGTGGACCGACATGCGGCCGCTTTCTCTGCGCAAGAAGATGGAAGAGATGGAGCGGCAGAAGCAGGGCGCCGAGTCGGGCCCGGCCAACTGACCGCAAGCGAGAACTGCCTGCCACCGGCGGCGCGAGTCACCGGTTCACGCGGCAGGGGCTGGCCCACGGGCGGCCCCCGTGTCGAGACCAGCAGCGTAGGGCCCGGCGTCGAAGGGCCAGGAGCCTGATCATGAGAAACTATTGTAAGGCGTACTATCTCAAGGACCTGCGGCGCTTCAGCGCATGGAAGGAGCTCGAGCGGGCGGACTCTGCCGAGCTCACGGACGACTCGATCGTCTACTTGCAGGACAACTTCACCGTGGTCAAGGACTGCTTCGAGGAGGAGGACTACATCTACAACGATGTGACTCCGGCCTGGAAGCAGTTCTGCGAGCAGGAGCTGCAGTTCGCCATCCCGGAGGACCTCCGCTTCATGTACGAAGAGGAAGCGGACTCCGCGGCGACGGGAGCTGGCTCCGAAGCACCGGCCGGCGCTCCCGCCTGAGCTGGCGGCGCACCGCGGTCCGTGCCCCGGGCCGCGACGCTCCTCCTGCGTCCCGCCGCCGTCGGTGACGGCCGTGCTAGCATCGGTGGCCTTCACGACACTCTTCGGCAGCCCCCGAGCCGCCGGGTCGACGAAAGCGGGCCAGGCCTTGCGCTCTCTCGTTCTGCCATCGTTCCAGCGCCGTGGTGCGGCGCGGCTGGCCGGCCTCACCGCTCTCGGTGTGGTCGCCCTCGCTTGTGGCGGTGGCGCTCCCTCCGGCCCGGTCGCGGGCTCGACGGCCAGCTCGGACGCCTGGGTCGATCGCGCCGCCGAGGCCGGCCTCGCCTTCACCCACCAGAGTGGCATCTCCGGCAGCTTCTACTACAACGAGATGATGGGGGGTGGTGTCGCCCTCCTCGACTACGACGGCGACGGCGACCTCGACGTCTACTTCACCCAGGGCCGGCCGCAGGGTGGCGACGCACCGGCGGCCGGTGCCGAGGGGGGCCGTCTGTTCCGCAACGACCTGCCGGCCGGTGCCGCCGGCGGGCCGCTCCACTTCACCGACGTCACGGACGAGGCGCAGATCGTGGCCCGCGGCTTCGGGATGGGAGCGGCGGTAGGCGACGTCGACGGTGACGGCCGGCCCGACCTCTACCTCACCAACTTCGAGGCCAACCAGCTCTGGCACAACCGCGGCGACGGCACCTTCGAGGACTGGACGGCCCGCGCCGGGGTGGGCGAAACGCGCTGGAGCGTGCCGGCCGTCTTCGCCGACTTCGATCGCGACGGCGATCTCGACCTCTTCGTGGGCAACTACGTCGATTTCACCCTCGCCACCCACAAGCGCTGCACCACCGACCTCGGCCTGCCCAACTACTGCGGTCCGCTGGCCTTCCGGCCCTACACCGACACCCTCTATCGCAACCGAGGTGACGGCAGCTTCGAGGAGGTGGCCGATCGGCTGGGGCTGAACCGCGAGTACGGCGGCGCCCTCGGCGCCCTGGTCGCGGACTTCAACCGCGACGGCTGGCCCGACCTCTACGTGGGCAACGACGGCCTGCCCAACCAGCTGTGGATCAACCAGGGCGGCGAGGCCTTCGTGAACGATGCCCTGCTCGCCGGCTGCGCCGTCAACCAGCGGGGGGCTCCCGAGGCCAGCATGGGGATGGACGCTGCCGACTTCGATCACGACGGCGACGAGGACCTGGTGGTTGCCAACCTGAGCGGCGAGACCAACGTCCTCTACGTGAACCGCGGTGACGGCACCTTCGACGACCGCACGGCGGCGTCCGGCTTGGGGCCGCCGTCGCTCGACAAGACCTCGTTCGGGATCGGCTGGCTCGACTACGACAACGACGGCTGGCTCGACCTGCTGGCAGTGAGCGGCGCGGTGCGGGTGATCGAAGAACAGCGGCAGGCGGGCGAGAGGGTCCCCTTGCAGCAGACCAAGCTACTCTTCCACAACCGGGGAGACGGTACCTTCGCCGACGTCACGGCGCAGGCCGGCCGCGTGCTGGCGATCCCCGAGGTGAGCCGGGGCGCGGCCTTCGGCGACCTCGACAACGACGGCGACACCGACGTCGTGGTGAGCAACCTCGAGACGCCCGCCCGCTTGCTCCTCAACCAGGTAGGGAGCGCCCAGGCCTGGCTGGGCCTCAGGCTGCTGAGCCGCCACGGCGGTGGCGACGCCCTGGGCGCCTGGGTGGTGCTCCACGCCGGGGAGCGCGTGCTTGCCTGGCGGCGGGTCCGCTCGGCGGCGAGCTACGCCTCGGCCAACGACCCGCGCCTGCTCTTCGGCCTCGGCAAGCTGGCACCCGGCGGCCTGTGGGCCGAGGTCCACTGGCCGGACGGCGCGGCCGAGCGCTTCGACGATCTCGCCGCGGGCCGCTACAGCGCGCTGCGCCAGGGGACCGGGCAGGCGTTGGCGGAGCGGCCTTGAGAGGGCTCGCCAGGGTAGCTCTCGCCAGGATAGCTCTGGCCGGGGTAGCGCTGGCCCTCTTGACCGTCGCCGCCTGCGGCCGGGAACGGGCGACGACTTCCGCGGCCTCGGCGTCGACCGCGGCGGCCGCCGCCGCCATCCACCACCCCGTCCTCGACGGTGTCGAGGCGGCGGCCCGGCAGCAGCTGGAGGCCCAGCGCGAGCGCGTCGCGACGCTCGAACGAGGTGGCGCCGGGGGCCCTGCGCTCGGCCGCGCCTACGGCGAGCTGGGCCGCCTCTACCACGCCTACGGCTTGCTGCCTGCCGCTCGTGAGGCCTATGCCGCCGCCGCGGCGCGGGAGCCCGGCGAGCTGCGGTGGCTTTACCTCGGGGCGGTCGCCGCCCGCCAGGCCGGTGACCTGGCAGCGGCCGTCGCCGGCTTCACCGCAACCCTCGAACGGGCAGCGCAGAATGCTCCGGCCGCCCTCCAGCTGGGGGAGAGCGAGCTCGACCTCAACCATCCCCGCGAGGCGCTGGCCGCTTTCGAGAAGGCCCGCCAGGCCGATCCCGCCTGCGCGCTTGCCGCGGGTCTGGGGAGCGGCCGAGCGCACCTCGCCGCGGGCGAGGCGGCCGTCGCCGCCGACGAGCTGGCGGCGGTGCTCGAGGCTGATCCCACCGCCGGCAAGGCGCGCTATCCGCTGGCCCTGGCCCTGCGCTCGCTGGGCCGCACTGCGGAAGCCCAGGCCCTGCTCGCTGCCGGCGCCCAGGGCGAGCCCGCCTGCCCGGACCCCTGGCTCGACGAGCTGCAGGTCCTGGCCGAGGGCGGTGGCGCCGCCATGCGCGAAGGCGGCAAGGCGTTGATGTCGGGGCAGCTGGCCGCTGCCGAGGCCGCCTTCCGCAAGGCGGTCGCGGCCGATCCCGATCTGATCGAGGCGCGGCGCAACCTGGCGGTGGCCTTGGTGAGGCAGTCGCGGCCCCGCGAGGCGGTCGCCGTGCTGGAGGCGGGGCTCGGCAGCCATGCCGACGACCCCGGCCTGCTCTTCGACCTCGGCACGGCCCTCCTCGCCGCGGGTGATGTGTCGGCAGCGGTCGACCGCTTCGAGCGCGTCCTGACGGTCGCGCCGACCTACTCGTCGGCACGCTTCAACCTTGCCAACGTGCTGATCTCGCAGGGCCGCTGGGGCGAGGCGGCACCCCACCTGGAGGCGCTGGTGGCGGCCGATCCGCGCGACGGCAAGGCCCGCTACCTGCTAGCGATGAGCCGCGCCCAGCTGGGCGACCGTGCGGGTGCCGAGGGGGCGCTCCGCCAGCTGGTGACCGACGAGCCTAGGCTGCTGCCGGCGCGCAAGGCCCTCGCTTCGCTGCTCGGTGAGAGCGGCCAGCTGGTGGCGGCGCAGCGGCTGCTCGAGGACGCCTTGGCCCTCGACCTGCCGGCGGCCGACCGGGCCAGCGTCCTCGCCGCGCTTGCGGCGATGGCGGCCCGGCGCAGCGAGCGGCGGCAGGCCGAGGAGCTCTACCGGCGGGCGATCGCCAGCGCGGCAGGGAGCGCCGAGGCCCACCAGGGGTTGGCCGAGCTGCTGCTCGCCGGTGGCCGACCCGGCGAGGCCGCGGCCGAGTTCGCCCTCGCCGCTCGTGCCCTGCCGCCCACGACGCCGCCGGCCGAGGCGGCCGTGCCCCTGCTGGGCCACGCCCTTGCCCTGTCGCGCGCCGGCCGCCAGGCCGAGCTGGCGCAGGCCCTCGAGGCCGCTGCCTCCCGCTTTCCGCAGGACGGCCGGGTGCAGCTGACCCTGGCCAGGTTTCTCGCCACCTGCCCCGAGGCCCGCCACCGCGACGGCCGCCGCGCGCTGGCCCTGGCTGAAGGCCTCTACCGGGCCCAGGCGAGCCTCGCCGTGGCCGAGGTGGTGGCGATGGCCCAGGCCGCGGTGGGGGACTTCGCGGCCGCCGCCCGCTGGCAGCGCGAGCTCCTGGCGCGCCTCCCGATCGGTGCGCCGCCAACGGTCCGCGAGCGCCTCGCCGCCGACCTGCGCCTCTACGAGCAGGGCAAGCCCGTCGCCAGGCCCCTCGACTGAGCGCGCTGCCGATCGCGCTTCGATGCGGTGCGCGCCCGGGGCCTTCAGCCGGCCGTCACGAGCAGCGCCAGGATCTCCGCCACGAGATCTGGCCGGCGGTCCCGCCGTCGCTCCTGGTTGATGCTGAGGGCGAAGGTGAGGTCGAGGTCGGGGACGTGCGCGGCGAGCGTCCCCCAATAGCCGCCATGCTGGATCAGCCGCCGGCCGCCGACCGTGGGGAGCTGCAGGCCCAGGCCGTAATGGCCCGGCTCTTGGCTCTGGCCGTAGGCGCTCGGGCCGGCCCGCTCGGCCGGGCAGGGCGTGAGCATGGCGGTGAAAGTCGCACGGTGAGCGAAGACCTCGCCCGTCGGCAGGGCCTGGAAGAAGCGCACCAGGTCGCCGACCGTCGAGACCAGCCCACCGCCTCCCCAGAGGTCCATCGTCGGGCTCCAGTCGAAGGTGTCCCGCTCGCCGTAGAGCTGGTGGGCGCGCGGGGGAACGGCTGGCGGTGCAGGTTCCAGGCTTTCGAGCCAGGTGCTGCCGAGGCCGAGACGGGCGAAGCCCAGGCGCGAGCGCAGCACGGCGGCGTAGGGCTCGCCCGTGGCCCGTTCGAGCACCTCCGAGAGGAGGAGGTAGCCGGTGTCCGAGTAGCGGTAGACCTCTCCCGGCGCGCCATAGGGCGGGCCCCAGGCGAGGGCAGCGGCGAGCTGCTCGTCGCGGCTCCACAGGCGCCCAGGGTCGGCCTCCATGATGGCGATGAAGGCCGGGGCGTCGGCGAAGTCGAAGAGGCCGCTGGTGTGGCCGAGCAGCTGGCGTAGGGTGATCGCCGCCGGCTGGTATCCGGCTGCCGCCAGGGCCGCGAGGCGATCCGGCGCCAGGTGGGCGGTGAGCGGATCGTCGGGGTGGAGCCGGCCCTCCTCCCAAAGGCAGAGGGTGGCAGCGGCCGTGAAGGTCTTGGTGACGCTCGCGAGGCGGACCGGGTGCGCCGGGGAGAGGAGCGTGCCGCGGCCCGGGTCGGCGAGGCCGGCGGCGCTGGACCAGTCGAGGCCCCGGGAGGGGCAGCTGAGCGCGAGGGCGATCCCCGGGATCAGCGGATCATCCGCCACCCAGCGGTCGAGAAGGCCCGTCAGCCGGGCTGCGAGGTCGCCGCCCTGCGTCATTGCCTCTTCAATCGAGGTAGGGACCGGTGAAGGCCAGGCCTTCGAGGACAGCGACCGCGATCCCCACCAGCCAGACCTGGCGCCGGGACAGCGCCTGCCAGGTGCCCCGGGGGTCGCTCGCCAGCCGGGTGAGGGCCGGCCCGGCGAAGAGGGCAAAGAGAGGCAGCATCGGCACTGCGTAGCGGGCGATCGAGTGCATGAAGAAGAACAGCACGGTGCAGTAGGCGAAGAAGGCGGCGATCGTCCACAGCCATGGCCTGCCCCGCGGTGGCTGCAGGGCGAGGCCGACGGGGAAGGCGGCGAGGAGCAGGGCGTAGAGCGCGTAGCTACCCGTACGTAGTAGCACCGCGAGCCACCGCGGGGCGTCCTGGTAGCCGCGCCCGCGCCTGGCGAGCACGCCGCCGGGCAGCTGGTCGGTCAGCGCCGAGTCCTTGTCGAGGAGGCGGAAGTACTGTTGGGAGAACTGTTTGCGAAGAAGGGTGAGGGCCCCGCGGCGCTCCACCAGGCTGCGCACCTTGGCCATCAGCAGGCGGTTGCGCTCGGGGTAGTTGTCCGCCCCCGTCATGTAGTCGCGGTAGGCCTCGCCCACCTCGCGATCGGTCCGGCTGCGGCGGGCGAGGCTCGAGAGGCCCAACCAGAGATTGAAGCGCGAGCTGTCGGCGATCACCAGCCGGCCGCTCTGCCGGTAGTTGACGATCAACGTCGGGGTGATCGTGAGCGCGGTCATCGCGAGCACGAGGGCGATCGCCGTGAGCCCCTCGCGGCGGGACCGCTTCCAGGCCAGGGCGGCGAGGACCACCGGCAGGAAGCCCATCAGCAGGTTCTTGGTCAGCACGGCGAGCCCGAGGACCACCCCGAGGGCGGCGAGCCACGGCCGTGAGCTCGGCCGGCGGGCGAGCACCCAGAGGGCCGCCACGAAAAAGGCGAGGTGCAGCACCTCCGGCCAGAAGGTGTGGGTGTAGGCCGCGAGCGGCGGATAGCCGACGACCAGCAGGCCGGCAAGGGCGGCGCCGGCCGGCGAGGCGCCGAGCAGGCGGGCGAGGTCCCAGATCAGCAGCGCGGTCAGCGCCAGCAGCAGGGTCTGAGCGCCGATCGCCAGGCCCGGCGAGCCGCTGGCCAGCAGCAGGGCGAGGAAGCGCGGGTAGAGGGGCGGCCAGAGCAGGTCGAGCTCCACCGGCCGGCCGGAGAGCATGGTCTCGGCCTTCGCCAGGTAGCGCAGCTCGTCACCCACCGGCTGCCGTGGTGTGGGGTGGTCGTCGAGCCAGAAGAGGCTCGCGTGCAGCAGGAGCACCGCCAGCAGGGCGAGGCCGAGCGCCAGGCGCGGCAGCGAAAGCGAGGACGGGCGGACCATGGGAGCGGGGGCAGGATAGCGGGCGGGACGGCCCGCCGCAACCTCGTTCAGACCTCTGTGGGGCGGGTCGGTGCCGGCCTCGCGGTCGTTCACGCGATGCCCTCTTGGGGCTGCTAGACTCCCGCTCCAGCGCTCGTTTCGCCCGCTGTGAGCCGTCCCCTGGCCGGCCGCCAGGGCGGGCCACCACCGAGGCGAGCGGTCCAGGCGAGCGTTCCAGCGGACGAGGGTAGGCGTGCTCCGAGAGCTCCACGTCAAGAACATTGCGGTGGTGGCCGAGGCCAGCGTCGAGCTCGGCGATGGTCTCCATGCGTTGACCGGTGAGACGGGCGCCGGCAAGTCGATCGTCGTCGACGCCCTGCTCCTCCTCGCCGGTGGCCGTGCTTCGACCGAGCTGATCCGCACCGGTGCCGAGGCGCTGGCGGTCAGCGGCGTCTTCGAGCCGCACGGCGAGGCCTGGCGGCATCGCTTGGAAGAGGCCGGCCTCGAAGCCGTCGGCCCTGAGCTGGTGGTGCGCCGCGAGGTGAGCCGCAGCGGCCGCAATCGCGTCTTCGTCAACGATCAACCGGCGACCGCCCGCCTGCTTGCCGAGCTGGCGCCGGAGCTGCTCCATGTGCACGGCCAACGCGACGAGCTTGCCCTGCAGGAGAGCGAGCAGCAGCGCGAGTGGCTCGACCTCGCGGGCGGGGCAGAGGCCCGCCAGCTGCTGGCGGCCACGGCGGCCGCCCATGAGCGGTGGTCGCGGCTCGCCAGCCGCCTCGAGGCCCTGAGCGGCGATCAGCGGGCCCGCCGCGAACGTCTCGAGCTGCTGCGTTTCCAGGCGAGCGAGATCGACGCCGCGGCGCTCGTCGCCGGTGAGGACGACGAGCTGCGCCGCGAGCGCGAGGGACTGCGCCATGCCGAGGCCCTGCGTGGCGCTCTGAGCGGCGCCCTCGCCCTTCTGCTCGAGGACGAGGAAGCGGCCGTGGCGCGGGTGGCCCGCTCGCAGAGCCTGCTGGCCGAGATCGCGGGCTGGGAGGCGCGGGCGGCCGATTGGGGCCGCGAGCTCGAGAGCGCCCGCATCGGGCTCGGCGAGGTGGCGCGCGACGTCGCCGCCCGCCTCGACGCCATCGCCGCCGACCCTGGCCGTCTGGACGCCGTCGAGGAGCGCCTGGCGACGATCGAGCGGCTCTGCCGCCGCTTCGGTGCCGGGAGCGCCGAGATCCTCGCCCGCCGCGCCGAGATCGCCACCGAGATCGACGAGCTCGACGGCAGCGCCGCCGACCGCGAGGAGCTCGACAAGGCCGTCGCTGCGGCGCTGGCTGACTACCGGCAAGCCGCCCTCGCTCTCTCGGCCGGCCGCCGGCGCTGGGGAGACGAGCTCGCCAAGCGGGTGGTGCGCGAGCTTGCCGACCTCGCCCTCGGCAAGGCCCGGTTCGCCGTCCGCCTCGACCACCGCCGGCTAGCTGCGAGCCCCCTCGAGATCGCCGGCGAGCGGGTCGAGATGGGCCCGGCGGGGATCGATCAGGTGGTCTTCGAGCTGGCGGCCAACCCGGGCGAGGAACCGGGGCCGCTTTCGCGCCTGGCCTCCGGTGGCGAGCTGTCGCGGATCTCGCTCGCGCTGCTCCTCGCCGTCGGTGGCGACGGCGGCGCCGGCCAGCCGACGTTGGTCTTCGACGAGGTGGACAGCGGCATCGGCGGCGCCCAGGCGGCGGCCCTCGGCAAGAAGCTGCAGCGCCTGGCCGCCGGCCGCCAGATCCTCGCCGTCACCCATCTGCCACAGGTGGCGAGTTTCGCCGACCTCCACTATCGCATCGCCAAGCGCCAGAAGGCCGGGCGGACCTTCACGGAGGTGACGCCGCTCGACGCCGCGGCCCGCGTCGAGGAGGTCGCTCGCATGCTCGCTGGCAGCGAGGTGACGGACCTCTCGCGCTCGCACGCCGGCGAGCTCCTCGCCAACGCGGCACGCCCGGCCTGAGATGGGCGAGTCCCCCTCAGGCGCGCTCTCCGCACCTTGGTGGCATTGGGGCGAGGCGGTCGAGCCGCTCGTCGCCCTCCTCGACCGGGGTGGTATCCTCGCCATTCCGACCGAGTCCTCCTACGCGCTGGGCGCCGACCCACGCAGCCGGAGAGGGGTCGAGGCGATCTATCGCATCAAGGAGCGTGAGCGAGACAAACCCTTGCCGATCGTGATCGCGGACCTCGACCAGCTCCCGGCCCTTGGCATCGCCCCCGACGCTCCCTTGCTGGCGGGTGCCGCCGCCCTCTGGCCGGCGCCCCTCTCGATCCTCCTGCCCACCACCTCCCAGCTGCCGGCGAGCGCCGGAAGCGGCAATCTGGCCGTGCGCCGGCCAGCCCATTCGCAGCTCCTGACCCTGCTGGCGCGGCTGGCTCGCCCGCTGACCGCCACCAGCGCCAACCGTAGCGGCGAGCCACCCCTGCTGGAACCGGCGGCGGTGGCCGACCTCGTGGCCGGGGCCGATGCCGTGGTGGTCGATGGCGGCGCCTTGCCGGGAGGGCCGCCGTCGACGCTCATCACCCGCGGTCCGCAGGGCATTGAGGTGCTGCGCGCGGGGAGCTTTCCCCGCAACCGCTGGGCCTGCCTGGAGACCACCCCTTGAACAGCCGACCCCGCACCTCAGCTCTGCTCGGCCCCCTGGTCCTCGCTGGCAGCTTCCTCGCTGGCCCTGGCCGCGCTGCCGCGCCGCCAGGGCAGGCCGCTGCGGCGCCATCCGTCATCGGCCTCGACGAGATCAGCGTCGGGCAGCGCGGTTACGGGATCTCGGTCTTCCGCGGCAGCGAGCCCGAACGCTTCGAGGTCGAGGTGGTGGGTGTGCTGCGCAACCTCAGCCCGGCGACCAGCTTCATCATCACCCGCCTCTCCGGCCAGGGCCTCGAGAGCTCGGGCGTGGTGCAGGGGATGAGCGGCAGCCCGGTCTACATCGAGGGCCGCCTCGCCGGCGCCGTGGCCTTCGGCTGGGCCTTCTCGAAGGAGGCGATCGCCGGCATCACACCGATCGCCGAGATGCGCCAGCTGGCGAGCGATCCCACCGGGCTGCCGGCCGGCAGCCCCTTGCAGCCCGGCCCGGGAGCGACCGCGAGCGGGGCGGAGGCGCCCGAGCCGCAGCCGGCCGCGAGCTGGCGCCAGGTGCTGGCAGCCGCCGCGGAGCCCACGGCGACGCGGCTCGAGACGGCACTGGCAGCCCTGCGGCCACGGCTGGCGGGCGGCGGCCTGCCGGCGGGAGCGGCGAGCGGCATCCAGTTCTCGGCCGCCGGCTTCGGCAGCGGGACGACGGCGCTCCTCGACCGCGCGCTCGGCGGTGTCACCCCGGCCGGCCGCGCCCGGCCGGCGAGCGGTGATGGCCAGGCATCGACGGCAGAGGCCCTGGCGCCGGGCCGCATGCTCGCCGTGGTGCTGGTCGACGGCGATCTGCAGCTGGCGGCGAGCGGCACGGTCACCGACCGGCTGGGCGACAAGGTCCTCGCCTTCGGCCACGCCCTCCTCGGCAGCGGCCCGGTGTCACTGCCGATGGCGACGGCCGAGGTGGTCACCGTGATGTCGAGCGCCAACACCTCGTTCAAGCTGTCCAACGTCGGCGAGATCGTCGGTGCCGTCACCCAGGACCGCCGGGTGGGCCTGCTCGGCAGGCTCGGTGCCGAGGCACCGATGATCCCCGTCCATCTGCGGGTCGAGGCGGCACGGGAGCGCGATTTCACCGTGCGCATCGCCGAGGTGCCGGGTTTCACCGCTGGGCTGCTGTCCAGCGCCCTCCTCGGCAGCCTGGAGATGACCTCCTGGCGCGCCGGTGCCATGGGCCTCGACCTCGAAGCGCGCTTCGTCCTGCCCGACTACGGTGACCTCGAGGTGCGGCAGAGCTTCGACGGCGACAACGCCGCCAGCGAGAGCGTCGGCTATCTGCTGACCATCGCCGGCTTCCTGCTCGACAACGACTTCGAGAAGGTGAAGGTGGATGCCATCGAGGTGAGCCTGCGCCAGGCGCCGAGCCCGCGCAAGGCGACCCTGGTGAACGCCTTCGTCAGCCGCCCGGTGGCGCATCCCGGCGAGACCGTCGAGCTGAGCTTCGACCTTGCCACCTACCGCGGGGAGCTGCTGCACCGCCGGCTGTGGCTGGCCTTGCCGGCGGACCTGCCGGCCGGCAAGCTGCAGCTCCTGGTCGGCAGCGGCGTTGACGCCGACACCGCCCGCCTCGCCGCCGAGCCGGTCTCGCCGCTCGACTTCCGGCAGGCCCTGGAGCTGGTGCGCGGCTTCCATTCGCGCCGCAAGCTGGTGGTCCTGGGCCTGGTGCCGGGCGCCGGGCTCGCCACCGCCGGCCAGACGCTGCCGCGCTTGCCGGGCTCCATCCGCTCGTTGTGGGGAGCCTCGGGCGCTTCCGCCGGGCTTACCCCGCTGCGCCTCGCGGTCGCCACCGACTTCGCCATGGACTTCGAGGCCCCGCTCTATGGCCTGGCCCGGGTCGACCTCCAGATCGAGCGGACGGCCGCTGCGCCGCCACGGCCGGCGGTCGAGCCCAAGCGCAGCGAGGGAAAGAACGGCAATGGCCGCTCGGGGCGCGGCAGCGGGCGAGCGGCGAGCGCTCGGCCGGTTGGTCACGGGGGAGGAGGGAACCGATGAGAGCGCAGGGCTTACTTCGAGCCGGCGGGCGGCGCCAGCCGGGCGCGGCCCTGGCCGCGTTGCCCGTGGTGGTACTGCCGGTCCTGGCCATGGCGCTGGGCCTGGCGACAGCGGCCACGGCGACGCCGGTCAAGCACTTCCGGGCCAGCTCGCGGGCCGATCTCGCCGCCGGCACCTTCGAGGGAGTCAGCGTCGACCCCTGGGGCCAGCTCCGGCTGGCGCCGGCCGTCGAGCGCGTCGCGAGCTTCCAGCAGCCGTTCGTGCTCGCTGCTGCGGCCACCGCCGACGGCTGGGTGGTCGGCACCGGCAACGACGGTGAGGTGCTGCAGGTGAGTGCCAGCGGCAAGGTCTCCACCCTGTGGAAGGCGCCGGAGCCGCAGGTCTTCGCCGTGCTCGCCGATCCCGACGGCACGGTCTACGCCGCGACCTCGCCCAACGGTAAGGTCTACCGCCTGCGCGGCGCCAAGTCGGAGGTCTACTTCGACCCCAAGGCGACCTACATCTGGGCCCTCGCGCGCGCCGCCGACGGCAGCCTGCTGGTCGGCACCGGCACCGACGGCCGGCTGTTCGCCGTGGGCAAGGCGGGCGAAGGCCGCCTCCTCCTCGACGTCGACGACACCCACGTCCGTTCGCTTGCCGTGCTGCCGGACGGCAGTGTGCTGGTGGGCACGGCCGACCGCGGCCTGATCTTGCACCTCGCCAAGGACGGCACGCTCACCACGCTCTTCGACGCCGACGTCCCGGAGGTGGTCTCGCTCATCGTCGGCGCACAAGGCGACGTCTGGGCGGCGACCATCGCGGCCGAGGGCAGCCTGGCCGGGGCTGCCAGCCCGCCTGCCGCGGCGGCGAGCGGCACCGCCACCAGCACGAGCAGCAGCGAGCCGACGGCCGTCGTCACGGTCGGTGAGGCCCCCGCGGAAGCCGCGCCCCGCGGGCCACGAGCGCCGGCGCGACCGCTGGTTGGCAGCGAGGTGCTCCACCTGCGCCCGAGCGGGGGAGGTGCTGGTTGGGCGGTCGAGAGCGTCTGGCGCTTCCAGCTCGAGACGGTCTACGCCCTCGCCTTCGGGCTGGGCAAGCTGTGGGTGGCCACCGGCCTCGAAGGCCAGCTGTTCAGCTGGGACGGCAGCACCATGGTGCTCGAACGGGACCTCGAAGAGACGCAGATCGTCGCCCTCCTGGCCGGCCAGGCGAAGTCCCCCGAGCTCGCCGTCCTCACCACCAACGGCGGCGGCCTCTTCCGGCTGCGCGCCGAGCCGGAGAAGCAGGGCACCTACCTCTCGCCGGTGCTCGATGCCGGCGCCCGAGCCCATTTCGGCACTCTCAGCTGGGCCGGCGAGGTGCCGGCTGGAACCAAGGTCGAACTGGCGGCACGCAGTGGCATGAGCGCCGAGCCGGACGACACCTGGTCCCCCTGGTCGGCGGCCGGGAGCGCTGCCGAGGTCGCCCTCGGCAGCCTGCCGCACGGCCGTTTCGTGCAGTGGCGGGCGGTGCTCGCGGCGGCGCGCGGCACTTCGCCCGTGTTGGCGGAGGTCGACCTCGCCTACCAGCAGGAGAACCTGCGGCCGGTGATCGCCTCGCTCCTCGCTCTCGACCCCGGTGAGATCCTCGTCCCGGCGGCCTTCAACCCCAGCAATCAAGCCTACGAGCCGGCGCACCCCAACCGCGACGGCATCTTCACCACTCTGGTGCCGAGCACCGGTCCGGAGGAGCGCCAGCGCACCCTCTGGAAGCAGGGCTACCAGACCTTGCGCTGGGAGGCCGCCGACCCCAACGGCGATCCCCTCGTCTACCGCCTGGACGCGGCGCGGGCCCTCGCTGGGGACGCCGACCGCCTGGGCTGGCTCGAGGTGGCGCGCGACCTCAAGGAGAGCTCCCTCTCCTTTGACGCCACCGTCCTGCCGGACGGCCCCTACCGCTTCCGGCTGACGGCGGCGGAGAGCGGCGAGGCGAGCGGGCTCGAGACGTCGACGGTCAGCACGCCGGTGCTGATCGACCACTCGCCGCCGCAGCTGGTGCGGGTGGAGCGCGTGAAAGAGCGGCTGAGCGTCGAGCTGCGCGACGCCTGGAGCCCGCTGCGCGAGGTCGTGGCCGCGACCGACGGCAAGCCGTGGCAGGCCCTCGCCGCCGCCGACGGCCTGCTCGACGGCCGCCAGGAGCGCTTCAGCGTCGAGGTGCCGCCGGGGGTGGTGACGCTGCTGCTGCGGGTGACCGACGCGGCTGCCAACGTCGTCACCTTCGACCTCCTGCGCGAGGTGGCGGAGAAGCGACCATGACGCGCAAGGTCGCCATCTACCCCGGCACCTTCGATCCGCTGCACAACGGTCACCTCGACATCATCGACCGTTGCCTGCCGCTCTTCGACGAGGTGATCGTCGCCGTGCTGTTCAACGAGGCGAAGAGCCCGCTGTTCACCACCGAGGAGCGCGTCGATTGCATCGATCGCCTGCTCGGTGAGCGAGATCGCTGCCGGGTGGTGGCTTTCTCCGGCCTGCTCGTGGACTTCATGGACGAGGTCGGGGCCCAGACCGTCGTGCGCGGCGTCCGCGCGGTGTCCGACTTCGAGTACGAGTTCCAGATGGCGCTGATGAACCGTCGCCTCAACCCGCGCGTCGAGACGGTGTTCCTGATGCCGAGCCAGGAGTACAGCTACCTGTCGAGCCGCCTGGTCAAGGAGGTCTTCTCGCTCGGGGGCGACCTGCGCGGGTTGGTGCCGGACCTGGTGATCGAGCGGCTGAGGGCCCGCTACGGCGAGCTGCGGCAGCGATGAGCGGGGCCTCCCCCGCGATGGACCTCGCCGCCCTCGTTCGAGCGCTGCCGAAAGTCGAGCTGCACGTCCACCTCGAGGGCTCGATCCGCCCCGCGACGCTCCTAGCCCTTGCCCGCCGCCACGGCATCGAGCTGCCGGCGCGCGACGAGGCCGGCCTCGCCCGCTGGTTCGCTTTCCGCGACTTTCCCCACTTCGTCGAGGTCTACATGGCCTGCTCGGCCTGCCTCAAGGACCCCGAGGACTTCCACCGCCTCGCCCTCGACTTCCTCGCCGAGCAGGCGCGGCAGAACGTCGTGTGGTCCGAGGTGCACTTCTCGATCTCCACCCACCGGGCGAACGGCAGGGACCCCGAGGCCATCCGCCAGGCGCTCGCCGCCGCCGCCGACGAAGGCCTGGAGCGCTGGGGGACGCGGGTGGCCTGGGTCCCGGACATCGTGCGCAACGCCGGCCTGGAGCGTGCCGACTGGACGGTCGAATGGGCGCTCGCCGCGCCGTCGCGCGGCCGGCCGACCGGCGAGGTGGTGGCGATGGGTTGCGCGGGGATCGAGCACGGCCATCCGCCGGGGCCGTTCGCGCCGCATTTCGCCGCCGTGGCCGCGGCCGGTCTGCACAAGGTGGCGCACGCCGGCGAGCACGCCGGGCCGGCCTCGGTGTGGGCGGCCCTCGACGTGCTGGGGGCCGAGCGCATCGGCCACGGAGTGCGGAGCATCGAGGACCCGGCCCTCGTCGCGCGGCTGGCGGCCGAAGGGGTCCCCGTCGAGGTCTGCCCGAGCTCGAACGTCTGCCTGGGGGTCTTTCCCGACCTCGCGGCCCACCCCTTCGACGCCTTGCGACGCTCCGGGGTCGCCGTCTCCGTGCACTCGGACGACCCACCACTTTTCTCGACGACCCTGGTCGACGAGTACCTTCGCCTCGCCGCTACTTTCGGCTATGGGGCGCGCGAGCTCACCGCGCTCGCGAGCGCAGCGGTGGACGCGGCCTTCCTGCCAGCGGCGGAGAAGGCGGCAATCACGGCCGAGCAGGCGCGGGTCGCCACGGCGTGGGAGAGCGGAGCGAGCCCGGCGTTCAGCTCGTGAGCAGCTCGTGAGCCAGGCGCTCGATTCCGCGCACCAGTTGGTAGAAGCTCGCTGAACGATGGTTTCGCAGGTCGAGCAGGCGACCGATCTCGCGGGAGCCGCTCACCTTCTGGTAGCTGCCTGCAGTCAGCTGACCGAGCTCGCTCGCCGGGTTGGCGAGTCGGTCCGGGTTGCGATACTTGGCGCGCTGCTGCTTTTCGGCGAGGCCGGCGATATTGAACGCCTCTGCAACCGCCTGAAGGTCGCCAAGGTAGAACGTCTCGAGCTCTCTGCAGGCGATCCTGACCAGGCAGGCCTCGGCCCGACCGCTCTGCTGACACAGCCTGACCAAAGCCGCCTTTGCACGCCGGCACTCCGGCTCTCGGTCCTGGTCGACCATCACAAGGAACCTGGCCTTTTGGTTTCTGTAGCCACGGAGCCGGTGTTCGAGCTGCTTCGCGAGGTCCTGCTTTCCCTCGAATGTGATGAGCCGGTGGCTCACGCCTTGAGGAAGGATTCTGGGAAGGAGGCTCTCGAGCAACGCTGCCGCCGACCTCTCCTCCAGCAAGAAGACTAGCTCCTTCATTCGGGGTCAGCGCCAGTGAAGAAGCCTTGTTTCCAAAGAGCGCCCATTTGGTCGCCAGCAGCCATGTAGGTGGCGACCTGAAGATCGTCCTTGGCGCGCCGGATCTCAGTTGCTCCATCGGTCTTGGCGAGCCAGCAGACTTCGTCAAGCTCGACGGCGTTGAGGAAGTCCGGTGAATGGGTGGAGACCCACACTTGGCCGCCACGTTGGGCGTAGAGCCGGAACTCCTCGGCGAGTTCGGCCATGAGCCTGGGGTAGAGCTGGTTCTCTGGCTCCTCGACGCAGAGCAGAGGATGCGGCTTCGGGTCGTAGAGCAGGACCAGGTACGCGAACATCTTGATCGTGCCATCGGAGACGTAGCGATCCAGAAAAGGCGTCCTGAAGGAGCCGTCCTGGAAGCGCAGCGTCATGTATCCGTCTTCAGTCAGACGAGGCTCGATCTTGCGCACTCCGGGCACCCGGCGCTCCATCGTGGTGAGGATCTTTTGGAACGTCGCCGGATGCTGCTCCGAGAGGTAGCGGGCCACCAGTGGGAGGTTCTCGCCACTGCGTGCCAGGTGCTCGGAGACACCCATGACCTCCTTGCGCCCGCGGGCAGCGTTGATGTGAAAGTCTGAGACGTGCCAGGACTCGATCAGCCGGCGGAACGCATTGGCGGCCTTGAAGCGCTCGAACTGGCCGAGGCCCTTGATGGCGAGAGTCGTTGGGTCCACCCGCTGCGACTCACGCTCGAGCTCTTCGTCGGGCTTGTTGAAGTCCTCCTCATTGGTGATCGCATAGCCCTCGCCATTGATGAAGTCGAGAAAACGAAACGGGGCACCATACCTGCCGCGTTTGTACCGCAGGATCTCGCGACGAATGAACGGTGTTCCCTCGCGCTCGGCGAGTTCCAGAGAATAGGTGACGAGGCGATCCACGCCGAGGATGGGCATGCGGTACTGAAGTTCGATCGTGATGACTTCGTCGTCGCTGTCGCGGCTGAGGACCTCGCGGAACTGCCCACGGTTGTCGAGAGCTTGGCGGATGTTGCCTAGGAGGCAATCGTGCAGAAAGCCAAAGACATCGAACAGAGTGGTCTTGCCGGAACCGTTGGCCCCGACGACGACGAGGAACGGCGGGATGTCGCGCAGCAACACGTCGCGGAAGACCTTGAAGTTCTTGAGGCGGAGGGACTCGATTCTCACGACATGCTCCTCTTGGGCGAGGCCCAGAGCCTGTCAGCGAACCAGGTCTCAGGCTCACACTCATCTCGTCCCGGGGAACTCTAGCCAAGCCAGAGCGCTTGGTCCGCTCCCTGGCCAGAAGGCATGAGGAAGGCTGCTTCAGGCCCGTGGCGTGAATTGCCACACGAGCTGAGGCAGCCGGCACTCCCGAGCCGAGGGTGAGAGCTTATCGCGAGGCCAGACCCCGCCCAAGCTGGCTTCTCCTCTGCGATACGCAGAGGCCTCTCTACCTGGGAAGAGCTAGCTACCCTGGGAGGCCCCGGCCTGCGACGCGCTTGGCGATCGCCACCACCTCGTCGTCGCTGAAGCCGAGGCGGTCGAGGTTGCGGTAGTAGGCGCGCACCAGCTCCTGGGTTTCTCGGCGGTGGGCGAGGGCGGCCCGCTCGCGGCGGATCTCCGCCAGCACTTGCCCCACGAGCGCGGTCGAGACCTCGGCCCCCACCTCGTCCTGGCGGCGTTCGAGGAGAGCGGCGAGAGCGGTGGTGCCGGAATGCTTGCCATAGAGGAAGCGGGATTTCCCGCCCACCTCCTCGGCCGGGATCGCCTCGTACATCCGCCGCGAGATGGTCACCCCGTGGGTGTGGATCCCCGACTCGTGGGTGAAGACGTTGCGGCCGATGACCGGCTCCTTGGCTGCCACCGGCAGGCCGGTGAGGTCTTCGACCACCTGCCGCAGATGGCCCAGCCGATCGTAGTGGAAGCCGGGGATCTCCAGGCCATAGAGGTAGCGCAGGGCGGCGACGACGGCGTGCATGGGCGCGTTGCCAGCGCGTTCGCCGATGCCGTTGACGGTGGTGGTGAAGGTGGTGAAGCCGTGGAGGACGGCGGCGATGGTGTTGGCGGTCGCGAGGTCGAAGTCGTCGTGGAAGTGGCTGACCTTCTCGATCTCCGGGAAGGCCTCGGTGAGGGCCGAACAGTAGTAGCGGGTGGCCTCGGGGGTCAGGCTGCCGGTGGTGTCGCCCAGGAGGTAGCGGAAGGCGCCGGCATCGAGGGCGACCCGCGCCATCTCGATGAGCTGCTCGACGGGGGTGCGGCTGGAGTCCTCGGCGCCGAACTCGATGCGGTTGACCCCGCGCTCGCGGGCGTAGCCGATCATCGAAGCGACCAGGCGCTGGTTGGCCTGGTGGAAGAAGGAGAGCGGCGTCTCGACGAGCTCGCTCGCCGGCAGGCCCTCGCGGGCAAGCAGGCCGCGGCCGAGCTTGTACTTGACGTGCAGGGGGCTCGAGGAGGTGAAGATCAGGAAGATCACTTCGTCGAGCTCGAAACCCGCCCGGCGGACGAGCTCGATGGTGGTGTCGATGTCGCGCTCGTTGGCGCGGCACATGAGAGAGATCTCGAGGTCTTCGCGGACCTCGCCCCGGCGCTTGCCGGCGCAGGCGAGGCGCAGGAGCTCGTGCTCGTCCTCGGAGGTGACCGGGAAACAGAGGTCGATCACGTGGATGCCGATCGCCGAAAGCTCGCGCAGGATGAGGTATTTCTGCTCGGGAGTGAAGGCGACGCCCGGGGTCTGCTCACCGTCGCGCAGGGTCGTGTCGTAGACCTTGAGGCTCGCCGCGGCGGGCCGTGCCAGCCGCGCGGTGTGCACTTGGGGATCGACGATCAGCTCATCCAGCCTCTCCTTGACCATCTGTGGGGCCATCTCGGGCGTCCTCTCTCGCGAGTCGTCGGTGATCAGCGGCAGCACCGAGCCGATGGGCGACCGCTCTGGCTGCCACCGCCCTGGCTGCCGCGGTGCCGCCTGAGGGAGCAGACGGAGCGGCACCAGCGGATGACTCTCTTTCGTGCAGTTCAGGCTCTTTTCGTGACAGAGGATATGGGGTTGGACGGGAAGAGGTCGGAGGCCCCGAAGGCGGACCGGCGAGCTCTGGTGAGGCGGAAGGGCAGGCGCCTTTGGACCGGAGACAGCGCCGGCCGGACGGCCGGCACTGTCAGGTGCGGTGAGCGCGAGCGGGCTACTGGCCGACGGCGGCAAGGGCCGCCTTGCGCGCAGCCTCGAACTCGTCGCCCGGTTTCCAGCTCGGCAGAGTGTCGGAGTTGGCGACGGCGAGGCCGCAGAAGAAGCCCAGGCGGGCGTCCTCGACCATGCCGGAGAAGTCCCAGTCCGTGGTCAGCTGGTCGCTCGGCTGATGATAGTGGTGCTCTGTCCAGCTCTCGATCTGCTCCTTGCCCCAGCCCGCCGGGTGACCAACGAGGTCGGTGCCGCCGTGCATGTAGAGGGCCGGCACACCGATCTTCGCGAAGTTGAACTGGTCGGATCGGTAGTAGGACCCCTTCTCGGGAAACTCGTCGGGCATCAGGGTGCGCCCCTGGGTGGCGGCGAAGTCGGCGGCGAGCGCATCGAGAGAGGACTTGCCGAAGCCGATCTGCACGACGTCGCGCGAGCGTCCCCAGATGCCGCCACCATCGAAATTGATGTCCGCGGCGATCAGCCCGGGCGCGAAGGTGGGGTGGCTCGCGTAGTAGCCGGAGCCGAGCAAGCCCTGCTCCTCGGCCGCCACGAAGAGGAAGAGCACCGAACGCCGCGGCCGCGCCGGCAGAGCGGTGAAGGCGCGGGCGATCGCCAGCACCTGAGCGACGCCACTCGCGTTGTCGACGGCGCCGTTGTAGATCACGTCCTTGTCGCCGTCGGGCTCACCCTTGCCGAGGTGGTCGTGGTGGGCGCTGAAGATCACCACCTGCTTGGCGAGCGCGGGGTCGCTGCCGCGCAGCAGGCCGGCGACGTTGGCGGTGGCGGTGCGCTCGACCTTGGTGCTGAGCTCGATCGAGGTGGTGAGGCCGAGGTAGACCGGCTTGAAGTCGCGCGAACGGGCCGCGGCCACCAGCTTGTCGAGGTCCTTGCCGGCCGCACCCAAGAGACGGCGGACGGCCTCCTCGGTGGCCCAGGACTTGACAGCGACCCGCGGTTCGGTGCCGGCTGCGATCTCGAACTGTGGCCCCGTCCACGAGGTCTGCACCACCTGCCAGGGGTAGGCGGCCGAGGGCGTGGTGTGGAGGATGATGGCGCCGGCGGCGCCCTGGCGAGCGGCGCTCTCGTACTTGTAGGTCCAGCGCCCGTAGTAGAGCCGGGCGGTGCCGCCGAAGAGCGCCGGGTCCCAATCCGGGTCGTTGTTGAGCATCAGGAGGACCTTGCCCTTGAGGTCCTCGCCCTTGAAATCGTCCCACTGAAACTCGGGGGCCTGGATGCCGTAGCCGACAAAGACCACCTCGGCGTCGGTGATCTTGGCCTGCGGCGCCTGCAGACCGCTCGCCGCGATGTAGTCGCTGTACCAGGCGAGGTCGACCTGCTTGCCGCCGGCATGGAAGCTCCACACCGCGGGAGCGCTGGCGTTCAGGCTCACTACCGGCACCGGCTGCAGCCAGCCGCCGTCGACGCCGCCGGGTTCGAGGCCGAGGGCTTCGAGCTGCGAGGCGATGTAGGCCTGGGCGAGGTGGTCGCCGCGGCTTGCCGGTCCGCGCCCCTCGAGGAGGTCGTCGGCGAGGAAGCGGATGGGGGCCCGCAGCAGGGCCGGGGTGATCACCTCGGCAGCCGGCTCGGCACCCGCGGGCAGGGGTGGGGCGGCCAGGCAGGGCAGGGAGAGGAGCGCGGCAGCGAGGGCGAGCCAGCCGGCGCGCCGCCAGGCAAGAGAGGGGGCAACGAAGGGTCGGGGAGTCATCGGTCCTCCTGAAGGGGGCCCGCAAGGGGCCCGGCAACGAACCACGGACGGCGGGCACGGGCGCCGGAGGGCCGAATGGCCGGGGCGTTGCCGGCTCGCGCGCGATGGGTTCGATCGAATGTAGCAGATGCTCGGCGCGGCAGCGCCCTTGCGCCTCAGGGGGCCGGCGGCTATTGTTCGGGCCTAGCGCGGCAGGCTCTGGTCCGCCGCCTGCACGCCGATGCCGCCCTTCGCGCCATGAGGCTTCGCGACCACCGAGGCCGAGACCGATGAGACTCCGCGCCCAGGTCCGCGACTGTCTCTTCCTCAACTGGGCCGTCCCCCTGGCAGGCCTCGGTGCGGCGCCGGCGGGCCTCAGCTTCGAGCCGTTCGAGGCTCCCGGCGGTGAGATCGCCTTCGTTTCGGCCGTGCTCTTCCGCCAGCAGGAGACACGGCTCGGTTCGCTGCCCTGGCCCCGGCTCTCGCATCCCCAGCTCAACCTGCGGCTCTATGTGCGCGATGACGACGGCGTCGCCGCGGTGCTCTTCCGGCGCATGTGGGCACCGCTCTGGGTGCTTCCCGGCGCCTGGCTGCTGCGCCAGCCTCTCGAGGTGGCGCACTTCGAGTACCCGCAAGTGAACGGCACGGCCGCCGCCGGCGCCCGCCGTTGGGGGGTGCGTGACGAGGGCCGGCTGGTGGTCGAGGCGGCCCCCGGCTCACCGGCGGTGGGCGGCGAGCCGCAGTTCCCGTCCTGGGGCGCGGCGGTCGCCTACTTCCGGCAGCGCCATCGTGGCTATGCGGCCATCGGCGGCCAGCTGCGGCGGGTCGAGCCGGCGAGCGCTCCAGTCGAGGCCGTGCCGGTGGCCGCCGAGGTCGTCGAAGGCGAGCTGATCGCCCGTGCCCTCGGGCTCGCGGCTTTGCCACCTCTGCACTCGGCCTTCCTCTGCCCGGAGATCCCCTTCGACTTGCAGCTCGCCCGCCTGCGCATCCCTGTCGCCCTCGGCACGGCGCCGGCCGTCGCCACCGACCCGGCCCTGCAGGCCCGCACCCGCCAGGAAGCGGCCTGAGGTTCCAGGCGGCTGCCCCGGGGTTGGGGGTCACCGGCACTTTCCCATAGGATCCTTGGTAGCCCGTGCCCCCGCTGGCGGCGCGGCGCCCGTGCCCGCCCAGGGCGCGGTCCCAACAACTTCCTGTCCCGGCCACCCAGGGGTGGGCTGGCGCGAGCCGGCCGAGCCGATAGGCCTTCGAGAGCAGGGGAGGCGAGCCATGAACCAGATCGACCCACGCGAGCGGCGCCCACAGAGGATCGCAGTGCTGCCGGGAGACGGCATCGGCAAGGACGTCACGGCCGAGGCGGTGAAGGTGCTGGAGGCGGCAGCGGGTCGCTTCGGCTTGCCCCTCGAGCTGGTGCACCTGGATTGGGACGCCGACCGCTACCTGCGCACCGGTGAGAGCATGCCGGCGGGCGCTCTGGAAGATTTCCGCGACAACTACTCCGCCGTCTTCATCGGCGCCTACGGCGACCCCCGGGTGCCGGACATGAAGCACGCCGCCGACATCCTCCTCGGCACCCGTTTCGGCCTCGACCTCTACATCAACTTCCGCCCCGTCAAGCTCTACGACGAGCGCCTCTGCCCGCTCAAGGGCAAGACGGAGAAGGACGTCGACTTCGTCGTCTTCCGCGAGAACACCGAAGGCGCCTACGTCGGCGTCGGCGGGGTGTTCAAGAAGGGCACGCCGGACGAGATCGCCGTCCAGGAGGAGATCCACACCCGCAAGGGGGTCGAGCGGATCCTCCGCGCCGCCTTCGACTACGCCAAGAAGACGGGCCGCAAGCGGGTGACGATGGCGGACAAGTCGAACGTCATGCAGCACGCTCACGGCCTGTGGCAGCGCTGCTTCGCCGAGGTGGCCGCCGACTACCCCGGCGTCGAGACCGAGCACCTCTTCGTCGACGCCCTCACCATGCAGATGGTCAAGGCGCCGGAGCGCTTCGAGGTGATCGTCACCAACAACATGTTCGGCGACATCGTGACCGACCTCGGCGCGGCCCTCCAAGGTGGCCTCGGCCTCGCCGCCTCGGCCAACCTGCACCCCGGGCGCACCTCGATGTTCGAGCCGGTGCACGGCTCGGCACCGAAGTACGCCGGCACCGGGCGCGCCAACCCGATGGGTGCCGTGCTCTCGGCCGGCCTGATGCTCGAGTTCCTCGGCCACGACGCCGCAGCCGACGCTGTCGAACAGGCCGTGCGCCAGGCCCTCCGCGAGGGGGAGACGACGGTCGAGCTGGGCGGCAAGCTCACCACCTCGCAGGTGGGCGACGTCCTCGCCCGGGTGGTCGCGGGCGGCTAGGTGAGGCGGCGATGAGCGACGAACCACGCAACGGTCGTCGGCGCGCCAACGGTGGCAGGTTCGACGAGCTGCCGGCCGACTTCGACCTCCGCTCGCTCTTCCTCGGGCCGAAGGCGGAGAACGCCGACGCCTTCGAGAAGCTCCTCCTCGAGGCCTTCCGCGACCACGTCTTCTGGCGCCGCAACTTCCACCCCGAGGACGGCTTCCGCGTCCACGAGGTGGAGAAGGCGTCCCACTCCTACCAGGCCTCGATCTCCACCCTCTCGCAGCAGCTGCTCAGCCTGCTCGGCGAGCTCAAGGCCGGGGTGCCCTTCTTTTCGCCCCGCTACATCGGGCACATGACCTCGGACCTCAACATGGCGAGCCTGGTGGGCTACTTCGCCACCATGCTCTACAACCCCAACAACGTCGCGGCCGAGGCCTCGCCGGTGACCTCCCGCCTGGAGCTGGAGGTGGCGGCCGACCTCGCCCGCATGGTGGGCTACGACCCCGAGCGCCACTGGGGGCACCTGACCTCTGGCGGCACGGTGGCCAACTTCGAGGCCCTGTGGGTGGCGAGGAGCGTCAAGTACCTGCCCCTCGCTCTGCGCTGGGCGGCCGAGGAGCTCGAGCTCTCCGTTCTCGAGGTGGCGCTGCCCGGCGGCGGCAAGGCCAACCTCCTGGAGCTCGATCTCTGGGAGCTGCTCAACCTCAGCAACGGCGCCGCCCTGGATGCCACCGAGGCGATGGTGCGCCACGTCGGCGAGGAGCTGGCTTCGCCGGCGATCAGCCGGCACTCGCTGGCCCACCTCGGCTACCAGGAGTATGGCCGCCGGCTGCACCACGCCTTCGGCGACTCGTTGCCGCCGGGGGTGCTGCTGGCGCCGTCGACGGGCCACTACTCGTGGGAGAAGATCTGCCACGCTCTCGGTCTCGGCTCGGACCAGCTGGTGAAGGTCCCCGTCGACGAGCGCTTCCGCATGAACACGGACGCCCTGGCCGAGACCCTGCGCGAGCTGCATGCCCGCCGCCAGCCGGTGATCGCTTGCGTCACGGTGGTGGGGACCACCGAGGAGAGCAGCGTCGATCGCGTCGACCGCGTGCTCGCGGTGCGCGCCTGGGCAGCCGCCGAGCTCGGCATGGCCTTCCACGTCCACGCCGATGCGGCCTGGGGCGGCTACGCCGTCTCGATCACCCGCGACGCCCAGGGCGAGCGGCGTTCCTACCAGGAGACGCTCGCCGACTACGCTCCCGAGGTCTGGCCCGAGGAGAGCGTCTACGAGGCGTTGTGCGCCGTGGGCGGCACCGACTCGATCACCATCGACCCCCACAAGCTGGGTTTCATGCCCTATCCGGCGGGGGCGGTCTGCTTCGCCGACAACCGCGCCCGCGAGCTGGTGGCCGTCGACGCCCCCTACGTCTTCCACCGCGGGGCCTCGGAGTGGGGCTACATCGGCCGCTACATCCTCGAGGGCTCGAAGCCCGGGGCCTCGGCGGCGGCGGTGTGGATGTCGCACCACGTGCTGCCGCTCAACGCCCGCGGCTATGGGCGGCTGATCGGCGAGTCGGCAAAGGGGGCGCTCGCCCTGCACCGCCGGCTGCAGGGCGGCGATTGGGCGCCCTTCCGGGTGGTGCCGCTGCCGACGCCCGACATCAACATCGTCTGCTTTGCCGTGGGCCATCCCGCTCTCGAGACCCTGGAAGACACCAACGAGCTCGTCGAGCAGCTCTATCAGGCGCTGAGCGTCGGCCACGGCCGCGGGACGCGACCGGACTACTTCGCCACCAAGACCGTGCTGCGGGTGGGCGAGTACGGTGATTCCGCCCTGCCGCTGGTGCGCCGGCTCGGTTTCGACGCCGACGACTACCGCCAGGCCGGTGGCCTCTCGGTGCTGCGCTGCACGGTGATGGACCCGTACCTCGGCGGCGGCGCCGACCGCGTGGACTACATCGACGGCTTCTGCCGCTTCCTGCGCCAGGTGATGGAGGAGGAGCTCGCCCGCCTGGCGTGAGAGCCTCGTTGCGCCCCGGGGCTCTGCTAGAGTCCTGGGCGGGTCCTGCCGTTCCCATCGGTCCGCATCTCGCTGCGAGCCGCTTCGCGACCGACGCCGGCAGCCGCTCGCGCGACGCGGCTGCGGCGGTCTCGCCGTGGCGAGCTCTGCGACCGACCCTTCCTGGGCCCTCGGTACGTTCCCGACAGCGAGCGGACGTTTCGTCCAGGCCGCCGACCCCCCGAACCAAACCGTAGCTGCCGGGCCGGGAGCGGTGGCCGCCCACCAACCTGCCTCTGCCAGGAGGAGGCCCCGAGGTCATGAGCGCAGTCAACCCCAACGTCACTAACGTCAGGGCGGCCTTCAGCGCCGTCGCCCAGACGGGCAAGCTGCACACCTTCAACGGCGCCCCGCCGGTCGACTTGACGCCAACCTTCCCCCACGTCCAGGGCATCGCCCGCTACGGCAACCATCTCCTCCTCACCCACAGTGTCGTCAACATCTTCCAGCCGGGAAAGATCCTCGTCCTCAGCCAGCAGTCGAACGACCTGGTCTATGCCTTCGACACCCCGCGGGCGGACTTCAACCACCCCGGAGGGATCCAGGCGATCGGGGAGTTCCTCGTGGTCCCGGTGGAGAACGACGACCACTCCCGGTCCTACATCTGTTTCTACGACCTCTCCGAGATGTCGGACACCGTGCCGCCGACGCTGCTGTCGACCAGGATCCCGCGACCCTCCGGCGGGGCCGGCGCAGCCGGGATCACCAACTTCACGGTGGACGGCGCGGAGAACTACCTGCTGGCGGCCTACGACAACGGCGCCACCGACTTCTACCAGTCGACGGTCCTCTTCCCCACCCCGAACTTCGGCAGCGTCCTCTTCTCGCACAAGCTGCACCAGACCGACTACAGCTCGATCTGCCTGGTGACGGGCACCAACCAGGAGATCTACCTGATCGGCTTTCGCACTGAGGACCTGGGCGGCGGAAACGAGGACTATGTCGACCTGCACCAGGTCGATCTGGCCAATCAGACCGTCTCCGGAATGCTGCAGACGCGCCACATGATCACCCAGTACGGCAGCATGAAGGGGCCGGCCGGGGTGCACTTCCGCTGGGGTGCCGGCCTGATGATCGTTCCCGGTCAGACGGGGGCTGACGCCAGCCTCAAGTTCTTCGCCACGCAGCGCAACTTCGTGGCCAACCTCTTCGCGACCAACAGCTTCTGAGCTCAAGACCGGGCGGCGCTGGCCCAGATTGGGGCCTCGCCAGCGTCGCCCGGCTGCGTCGCCTGGCAGCCTCGGCCGCCGCGCGCTACGGCGACAGCAGCTCCTCGAGCGCGGCCCGCAGGTCCGGCATCGGCCCGATGGGGTGGCCGAGGTCGGCGCTCTGCACCGTGCCGGTGGTGGTGAGGAGGTCCCGCACCGCCAGGGGATCGAGCGGTATGCCGAGGTGGGCTGCCTTGGCCGCTCCCTGCAGGCTCGCCACCGCCCCCGCGACGATCGCGCCGGCGCTCGAGGTGCCGCCGAAGTTGGGGCCGTAGAGGCGGTTCGGGCCGCCGTCGAAGACCGGCACCTCGCTCGCCCGCACGAACTCCAAGCAGACGACGTTCTCGCCCCAGGCCTCGAGGTCGATGCGGCTGCCGAAGGCGCTGTAGCAGGTGGGTTGGCGGGAGGCCGAGAGCCCGGCGCCGACGAGAATGGCACCGGAGTCTTGTTCCGTGCGATCGAACCAGCCGTCGAAGCTCGCGTCGTCGTAGTCGACGCAGCCGTTGCCCGCCGTCTCGACGACGGTGATCCCGGCCAACACGGCGCTGGCAATGACGTCGTACTGCGCTGGGTAGTACTCCTGCGCCACCGTGCCCGCCTGGGAGGGGTTGCAGGGGCAGCTCCAGCCGGCGAGCTTCTTGCCCGTCTCGAGCAGTAACACGTCGCCGACGGCGAGCGCCATCACCGCGTCTTCCAGCAGCGAGGCGTAGCCGAAGTTGGTCGCCACCTTCATCCCCACTGCCGTCTGCGGTGCGATGCCCTTGAGGCCGATGGCGTTGTGCTTGGCCGCGACGATGCCCATCACTGCCGTGCCGTGCTCCGCGGCGGAGCCAGCGCCGTCGGAGGCGAAGAGCACCGGCGCGTCCTCGTGGGCCGCGTTCACGCCGGTGTCGATGTCGTAGAGCGTCACCGTGCTGCCCAGGCCACCAGGGACGGTCCAGGCGTAGAGGGCGTCGATGCCGTGTGGGGCCGGCTTGAGGTAGCCCTGCTGGCCGACCAGCGTAGGGGTGATGCCGGGTGGCGCCAGATCGTCGCGCCGGCGGAGGTCCTCACCGATGGCTGCGCTGAAGGTCTCGGGGTAGGCCACCTCGACGGCGGGGAGGTGCACCAGTTGGAAGCAGAGCGCGGCGAGCGGCAGGCCGCGGCCGCCGCCCGGCAGCTCGACGGCGGCGTAGAGGTGGAGGTCGACCGGCAGCTGGCCGGCGCGGGCCGCCACCGTTCGCCGCCAGCTCGCCATCGCTTCTTCGCTCTGGCGGAAGAGGGGCGACAGCGGCAGCCCGAGGTTGCGGACGGCGGTCGCGATCTGGCTCAGCTGGGCCGCGAGGTCGCGATGGGCCGCGCTCCCCGGCAGCGGCCCTTCGCCGGCGTCGATCTGCAGCTGGCCACGGCGTACCCGCACCCCGGTGCCGGCGCGGAACTTGATCACCAGGCGCTCGAAGTCTTGGTCGAAGTCCGTGCGGGCGAGGAGCGCCAGCCCGTCCCAGTCCCGGCGCGTCTCGGCCTGGCTGGGGGCGGCGAGGAAGGCGAGTGGCACCAGAAACAAGAGCGCGGTCCTGAGCGAGCTCGGACGCCGGCTCATGGCAGGAGCTCCGCGAGGGCAGCGGCGAGGTTCGGCTGCGGGCCGATCAGCTCGCCGTGCGGTCCCGCCGCCTGCGTCGTGCCGGTGTCGACCAGCAGCTGGCGCAAGGTGAACGGGTCGAGCTTGGCACCGAGGTTGGCGAGCGCCGCGCCTTGGAGGCTCGCCACCACCCCGGCGACGATCGCCGAAGCTCCCGAGGAGCCCTTGAAGTTGTCGATGTAGCTGTTGCACAGGCCGTCGGAGTGGATCCGGTGGCCGGGGGTGCCGAAGCCGGTGGTGACGATGTCCTCGCCCCAGGAGTGGACGTCCACCCGGCTGCCGCTGTTGGGGCTGCCGGAGAAGCACTGGGGCACTCTGGTGAGGGCCTGGCTGCCGGTGACGAGGATGGCCCCCGAGTCGCGGTTGGCGCGGTCGAAGAGGCCGCCGAAGACAGGGCTGTCGAGGTTGTGGCCGCCGTTGGCCGCCGCCTCGACCACGACCACGCCGTTCGCCGTGGCGGTCTCGATGACGTCGAACTCGGCTGGCCAGTACTCGACCGGCGTGGCCGTGCAGGCGCCGCCGCAAGGACAGCTCATGTCCAGGGGCCCCACGCGCTGCAGCTCCACGAGGACAACGCCCTGGAGCGAGTGCTTGGCGGCCCAGTAGAGGTGGTGGGCGGCGTTCGCGCTGTTCTCCCAGTTCTCCTGCTGGGTGGGGAAGAGGTTGAAGTTGAAGATGCTGCGCGAGCCCAGGCTGACCTCGCTCGCGATCCCGGTGGTGCCGGCGCCGTTGTCGAGAGCGGCGATCACGCCGACCACCTGACAACTGTGCTCACGGAAGTCGTCGACCGGTTGGCCGACCACCTGGAAGAGAGTGGGGTGGTCGCTGTGCTCTCGGTGTCCGCCTTCGACGTCGACCAGCCGCAGGCCCGCGCCGCGCCCACCGGCATACGTCCAGGCGGCGAAGGCGTCGACGCCAACGGGAGCAGCCGCCAGGTAGCCCTGGTCGCCCTCGAGGTTGGGAGCTGGCAGGGTGATGTCCGCCGGCGAGCAGGAATAGGGCCCGGGCGGTGGGTTGGTCGCATAGCCGTCGAAGGGCGAGGCCACGGGCTCGAGATAGGCGATCTCCACCGCCCGCAGGCGGTTGAGGTCGGCCACCAGCGCAGCGAGGTCGAGGCCTTTGCCGCCGTCGCCCAAGGAGATCTGGAAGTAGAGGCTCAGGTCGGCGAGCTCGCGATGCAGGCTGGCCTCGCCGCTCGCCTGCCAGCTGGCCAGGGCGGTGGGAGAGTCGGCGACCAGAGGAGCGAAGCGGGAGCGGGCCTTCCGGGCGACGGCGACGGTCGCCGAGAGATCGGCCAGGAGCTGCGACCGTGACATCTGCGGCACGTAGGGGTTGATGATCTGCGGATAGCCAGTCGCCACGGTGAGGCCCGCGTCGGTGGCGCGCACCCCGGTCCCCTGATGGAACTTGATCACCAGGCGAGCCGTCGCGGTGTCGGTGGCGAACCGGCCAGCGAGCGTCTTGTCGTGGGGCCGGCGGGGGATGGTCTGGGCGGGACCTGCCGTCGCGATTGCGGCGAGCACCAGGCAGCAGCAGGCAGCGAGTGAGGGACGATGCATCGAGAGCTCTCCCAGGGAGTGGCCTCGGGCGCCAGTGCCCGAGAAACTACTGCCTTGGGCATCTTCGTCCAGGAATCGTTACGGATGAATTGCTGAACAGTGAAGGAGCATTCGCGCCCCGGCTCTACCACCAGGAGGTGGGGCCTCGTGCGGCTCGAACGCCAGCGCTCTAGAGCTCGGGGAGCTCCTCAACGTTTGCCTCCCGCTTGGCAACTGAACACCAGGCTGACCTCGGCGTTGGCGTCTGGACGGGAGCTCGCCTGGGTGGTTTCGCCATTTCCGACCCCGCAAGAGACCAGAGATCCTCAAGTACGGATCTCACGATGCCTAAGGAATGTCTTTACAACTGCAGGTGCTCCGTATAGGCTCGCTGTGAATTATTGCTGCACCCCTTAAAGGTGGCGCCCTGGACGGGGAACCTGGGTGGGGGAGAGGCAGTGTGAGCGTTTCTGCACGGTATCGGAGCGAGGCATGAAGCAAGCGAGATGGCAGGTGGGATTGGGGCTGGCTCTGTGGGCGATCGCCGGCGGCGCGCTGGGTGCCCAGGAGCTCGGCAGAGGGCAGCTGCAGGTCGCTGGCACCCGGCTGACGGTGGCGCCGGAGAGCCAGACGGTGCCCTTCGACACGGCGACGGTGGTCGCGACCAGCCTGGCCGGCTACGACGCCGCGCAGGGCACTCTGCCCGCGACGCTGCGGGTGGTGGCTGACCTCACCGGCCCGGAGATCGACGGCAGCCTGCGCCTCGAGGCAGTACCGGGCGAGCCCCTGCACGTCCCGCGCTTCAAGCTCAAGGGCGAATACCAGCTCGCCGACATACGTCTGCTCGATGGTGACCGTTTCCTCACCTACGCCCAGCCGCGCTCGGCGCTGGTGCGCGTCGACCAGGTGCTGGTCACCCGCATCACCTCCCGTGCTCTCACCCTGGACGAGATCCGCAGCCAGGGGATCGTGATCGACGACGACAGCTTCAAGGCCTTCAACTTCACGTTCGGCTTCGGGGTCGGGGCGGAGACGGTCGACTACAACGTGCCGGTGATCTTCCAGCCCACCGGCGAGGTGGAGGTGGTGGGGGGGGCGTGGTCCTTCGCCACCGGCAGCTCGGCCCGTTTTCAACCGCCGCGCCTGACCCCGTTCACTCTGCGGGCGCCGCGTACCGCGCCGCAGGTGGGCGGCTGCACCAACCCCCAGGGCTGCGAGGGCCAGAGCCTGCCGCCGATCCCCGGCGTGCTGCTGTTCCCCACCGACCTCGGCCTGCTCAATCAGTTCTTCTCGGTGGTCCTCCTGGCGACCAACGGCGCCCCCGCCGGCGACCCGCTGGTGATCCGCGACCTGACGGCGGAGATCCACCTACCGGGCGGGCTGCGCCAGGCCCGGACCGAGCCACCGACGCCCCTCGGCGTGCCGGTGCCGGTGCGCGTGCCAGGGCCAGACGGCGAGCTGGGCACGGCCGACGACCTCACCTTCCTCGTCGCCCAGGCGACGGGCAACGCCGAGTTCCTGGTCGAGGGCCTGCGCGAGGGCACCCACATCGTCAGCATCGACCTCGACGGCGTGCTCGAGGGCCTGCCGACGGGTCCGCAGCGCATCGAGGGCCAGGCGCGCGGCGCCGTGCTGGTGCGCGACCCCACCTTCGGGGTCACCATCGGCCACCCGGACGTGGTGCGCGCCGGCGAGCAGTACCCCCTCTTCCTGACCCTCGCCAACACCTCCGCCGCGCCCGCCAACCTGGTCACCGTGCGCCTGCCGCCGGCCGGCCTGGTGGGGGTCGAGGTGGTGGGGCAGAACCAGCAGACGATCGACACCCTGCTGCCCGGCGACGCCGTGACCCTGCGCTTCGAGATGCGCGCCCTGCGCACCGGGCGGGTGGTGGCGACGAGCGCTCGCAGCACCAGCCAGGTGACCCCGGCCTTCGAGCTGACGGTCGGGGTGGGCCAGTCCGGCGTGCCGCTGTCGCCCGCTGCCATCGTGCTGCCGCGCTCGACCGAGGACCTGCCAGCCGCGCTCCAGGCGAGCGCTCTGCGCCTCGTCGGCCTCGGCATCGCCGCCGCCACGGCGCCGGCCACCGCGTTACCGGTGGGCTCGCCGCGGCCCGACCGGGCGCGGGTCGACGAGCGCGTCTACGAGCTGGCCCAGGCCGGCCGCCAGGTGCGCTACGGTGAGGACCTCTTCGACGCCGTCGCCACCCTCGCCGCCGGCTGGCTGGGGAGCGCCGACGCGGACTTCGACTGGGACCGCCTGCGCCGCGAGTCGGCGGCCGGCGACGCCGTGGGCGCTGCGATGGCCGAGGTCTTCGCCGCCGAGGCGGCAGCCACGGCGCCGCGCGACGCCGTCGAGCGCTTCGCCGCCACCACCGCCTACCTGCCCCCCCTCGGGGGCGTGCTCGCCGAAGGAGGCCTCGAGCTCGCGGTATTGAGTCGCACGAGCGGCGCTACCCTGCGCGGCGAGGCAGGCAGTGCCGGCACGGCCCGCACCCTGCCCTACGCCGAGCTCTACGGGCTCGGCGGCGCCTCGTTCGCCGTCCTCGCCCACCCCGAGCCGGGCGGTGAGCGCGCCATCGTCCGACCCCCGGCCGGGGTCGCGGCGAGCGGCAGCCTGACCCTCATCTTGCGCGACAGCGCCGACCGCCTCATCGAGGTCCGCTTCGCGAGCGTCAACCTCGGGGTGGGTGGCGCCGCCTGGGTGGATTTCGCCGACGGCGACGGCCCGTTCAGCCTCTTCGTCGACGCCGACGGCAACGGCACGGCCGAGGCGCAGCTCGCCCCCAGCCTGAGCCTCCTGCCGCCCCGGCCCTTCGAGGTGGTGGCGGCGGTGCAGAACGCCGAGGTCGACCCCTCGGGCCACATCGTCGAGGTGCTGTTCTCGCACGACGTCGACCTCGCGAGCCTCCTGCCCGTCGACCCGGACCACTTCAGCGTCCCCGGCAAGCTGTCGAATGGCGGCTTGATCGCCGCCGAAGCGGAGGTCCTCGCCACCGCCGGCGGCGTCAGCGGCAACCCCTTCGCCGGCCTGCGCAGCGCGCGCCTGGTGCGGGTGGTGTTCGACAACCCGCTGTCGCCCTACGTCGAGCAGCTGCTCACCGTGCAGGGCGTGGCGGCCGTCGACGGCGCCATGGTGGCGAGCCAGGTGGTGCCGATCGAGACCACCGTCGGCATGCCCGGGACGCTGGTCGGCGGGCGGGTGATCGGGCCGGACGGCAACCCCGTGCCCTTCGCCATCGTCGAGCTGACCGAGAGCGACCTCTGCCCCTATTGCCTGGAGGACACCTGCCGCGAGCACAAGACGGCGGCGGTGGCGGCCAACGCGCAGGGCGAGTTCCTCTTCGACTACGTGCGCCAGACGCCCTGCGGCGACCTCTTCCAGCTCGCGGGGGCGGACCCGGCGACGGGCCAGCACGGCACCTCGCGGGGCCGCGTGCGCTTCATCGGCGAGGAGACCCGGCTCGACATCGTGATGGTTGGCCGCGGCACCATCCACGGCCGAGTGCTCTACGACAACGGCCTGCCCCCCACCAACCTGCGGGTGCAGGCCGTCTCGGCGGCGCTCCAGGAAGGGCGGCTCGCCAACGTCGACGCGAGCGGCAACTACCTGGTCGGCGACCTGCCGGTCGGTACCGTCTCGTTGGTCGCCCGCGACGACCTCGGCAACTTCGCCGCCACCACCGTCGAGCTGGCGGCGCCGGGCGCCGCCGTCGAGCGCGACCTGGTGATCCTCAAGCGGCCGCCGGCCGAGATGGGTGAGCTGCGCGGCACCGTCTACGCCGCCGACGGCAGCTCGTTGGTGGCCAACGCCTGGGTGGCGCTCTATCGCCAGGGCGAGCTGGTCGAGGTGCAACGCAGCCTCCTCGATGGCAGCTTCGACTACGGCGCGGTGCCGGCCGGCCTCTACGAGATCGAGGCCTTCTCGGGGGACACCGGCCGCTCCGGCGCCCAGATCTTCTTCGAGGTGATCGCCGACCGCGCCAACGAGATCACCGTGCTGCTGCGCGACGATCGCGGCGCCGTCGAGGGCTACGTCAGCCGCGAGACCTTGAGCGGCGCGAGCGAGCCGGTGGCGCTCGCCACCGTCTGGGCCGACGGCATGCCGGCCCACGGCCGCACGGACGCGACTGGCTACTACCGGCTGGAGGGCGTCCTCGCCGGCACGCCGTCCATCCACGCCTACGACCCGGTGACCGGCGTCGAGGTCAGCGCGCCGGTGACGGTGGTCGACGGCGAGACCGCCCGCCGCGACTTCCTGATCCACACCAGCGCGACGAGCGGCAGCGTCTCCGGGCAGGTGCTCGACACCCACGGCCTGCCGGTGGTGGGCGCGGTGATCCACCGCGCGATCAATGACCAGCAATGGGTGGGGGAGACCTTCACCGACGGCGCCGGCCTCTTCACCTTGCCGGACGTGCCGCCGGGCGTGCACCGCATCCATGCCGTCACCGGCCAGCTCGGCGGCATTGGGACGGCCGAGGTGCGCTTCGCCGGCGACACCCCGTTCGTCAACATCCGCTTCCAGCAGGGCACGCTGCGCGGCCAGACCCTGGCCCGCAACGACAACGGCGAGCTGGTGGGCGTCTCGTCCCTCCTCCAGGTGCGGGTCACCCGCACCCGGCTGGGCCTGGTGGGCCTCGAGCTCACGCCGCGGCAGATCCAGACCGCCGCCGACGGCACCTTCGAGCTCTCCGACGTGCTGGTGGGGCCGTTTGTGATCACCGCCGTCAACAGCCTCTACGGCGAGGTGACCTGGAACGGCGAGCTGACCACCCAGGGCCAGGTGCTCGAGCACCAGCTGATCTTCGAGCCCAACGGCACAGTGCGCGGTCAGGTCTTCAACTACGACGGTGTCACCCCCGCGGCGGGGGCCACCGTCACCTTGCGCCACCCGGGCCTCGCCGGCCTGGTGACCACCACCGCCGCCGACGGTACCTTCGCTTTCGACCGCCTGGTGCCGCCTCTCAACCGGCCCTTCCCCCTCGACGTCGACCTCGACGAAGGCATGGTCTTCCGCCGGGCACGGGCCTACGTCAGCCTCAATCGCCGTGGCCAGGAGGTGGAGGTCGAGGTGGTGCTCCCCGAGCAGGGCGCGGTCTCCGGCCACGTCGAGGACGCCAACGGCACTTTGGTGCCCGGGGCGCTCGTGCGCCTGACCGAGGCGACCTTCCCCAATCGCACCCTCGAGCAGGAAGCGGACGTCGACGGCAACTTCCAGTTCCACAACGTCTTCGCCGGCACCGTCACGCTCTCCGCCCGCGCCCTCGCCCTGGGCGGCCTGGGCGGCAAGCGCACCGTGGTGCTGACGAGCGAGGGCGAGGAGCTGAGCGGCGTGGTGATCCGCCTGCAGTCGACGGGGGAGATCACCGGCCTAGTGCGCTCGCCCGTCGACGGCGCGGCGGTCGCCAACGCCGACCTCGCGATGTACCACGACGGCCGCCTCTTCGAGCGCTCGACGGCCGACGGCGACGGCGCCTTCTCCTTCGCCCTGATGCCGCTCGGCAGCTACGAGCTGCGGGTCTTCGACCCCACCTCGGGGCGCGCCGCACGGCTGCCGGGCCTCACCTTGACGACCAACGGCCAGGTGCTCAACCTCGACGTCGTGCTCGAGGCCCGCGGCACCGTCGAGGGCCATCTCTACGAGCCGGCCTCGATCATCCCGGTGCCGGGCTCGACGGTCACCCTGCGCACCGACTCGGTGGTCGACGTGACGCTCTACTCGTCGACCGACCCCGACGGCCTCTTCCGCTACGAGGGCGTGCCCCAGGGCACCTTCACCCTCGCCGCCCGCGAGCGGGACGGGCGCCGGCGGGCGAGCGGTGCCGGCGAGCTGGTGAGCGAAGGCCAGCAGGTGACGGTCGACCTCTTCCTCGAGGAGAGCGGCTTCGTGACCGGCAGCGTGCGCACCCCGCTCGGAGTGCCGGACGCCGTCTTCGGCGAGCCCGTGAACGTCACCGCCCGCCAGGACGGTTTGGTGGTCGGCAGCAGCCTCGAGCCGAGCTACCACTTCGGCGGCCTGATCGCCGGTCGCAGCTTCACCGTCGAGGCGGCCGAGCAAGGTGGGCTGCATCGCGGCCGGGCCAGCGGCCAGCTGGCGAGCGAAGGCCAGGACCTCGCCCTCGACGTCCGCATGCAGCCGCTGGGGAGCGTCGAGGTCAGCGTCGTCGACGGTGCCGGCAACCCGGTGACCGGTGCCGACGTGCGGCTCACCACCCGCGGCTTCTACGGCGGCAGCTTCGCCGGCTCGACGGGCGCCGGCAGCAGCCTCACCTTCGCCAACGTCGGCGCCGGGGACCTCACCGCCTTCGCGACCGACCCCTCGAGCCTGCTGTCCGGCTCGACGACGGGCCAGCTCACGAGCGAGGGCCAGCTGGTGAGCCTCGTCGTCGCTCTGCAACCCTCGGGGAGCATCGAGGGCACGGTGCTGCTCTCCGATGGGACGACACCCGCGGCCGGCGCCCTGGTGGTCGCCTCCATCAACAGCCACACCTACACCGTGACGAGTGACGCCGCCGGCTTCTTCCGCTTCCCGTCACTCCCCTTGGGCACGGTGCGGCTCGATGTCCAGGAGTTCGAGGGCCCGGGCACCCGCTTGCTCTTCCGCAGCCTGGGGAGCCAGGGCGAGGTGATCGACGTCGGCACCGTGGTGCTCGACGACGCGGACCCGCGTGTCCTCGCCATCACCCCGGCTGACGGCACCATCGGCGTCGGCCCGTCGGCGCAGCTCGTCATCCACTTCAGCGAGCCGATCAAGACCTCGGCCTACCAGAGCTCCTACGTCACCCTGCGTAAGGTGGGTGGGGACTTCATCTCCGTCACCCAGGCCTTCTCGGACGGCGACACCACGCTCACCTTGACGCCCGTGGCGCCGCTCGCGAGCTTCACGAGCTTCCAGATCAAGGTGACGACGGGGATCCAGGACGTCGCCGGCCGCAACCTGGCGGCGCAGGTCGTGGCGGGCTTCACCACCATCGATTGGGTGCCGCCCGCGGTCATCGCCGCCCTGCCGGCGGACGGCGCGCTGGGCGTGCCACTCGACAGCACCCTCGTCCTCACCTTCTCCGAGCCGGTGGTCGAGACCAGCCTCTCCGGGCCGGGCCTGGCGCTCACCGACCTCGTGAGCGGGCAGGGCGTGAGCACCACCTTCCAGCTCGACACCGCCCGCCGGGTGGTGACCGTGGTGCCCGTCGGCGGCCTCGCCGGCGAGCGCTCCTATCGCCTCACCGCAACTGGGGCGACCGACGCCGCCGGCAACCCGATGGTGCCGTTCAGCGCGACCTTCCGCACCGTCGACACAGTGGGGCCGGCGGTGGTGCTGACCGCCCCCGCCGGGCCGCTCGACGAAGGCGTGGCCTACCCGCTCACGGCGGTATCCGCCGGGGCGGACGACCTCGCCGCGGTCTCCTTCTACGCCGGCGAGCGCCTGCTGGGCACCGACACCACGGCGCCCTTCGAGCAGAGCTACACCCCGAACGCCGACGAGGCGGCGGCCGGCACGGTGGCGCTCTCGGCCGTCGGCCGCGACACCACGGGCAATCTCGGCCCGGCAGCCGTCGAGACGCGGCCGATCACTGCCGACCCGCCGCCGGAGATCACCCTCACGGTGACGCCGGAGAGCGTGCTCTTCCCCGGCCAGCAGCTGCACATCGACACCGTGACGACGGACGCCACCGGCATCAGCCACTTCCAGCTCACCCTCAGTGGCGCCCTCACGGCCAACGTCTCGACCAACTACGCGGGCCCCACCAGCCTGCACGACACACGGGCCTACACCCTCACCGCGCAACCGGCCGTGGCTTCCGTTGATATCGAGGTGCGGGTGACCGACCTCCTTGGCAAGGTCGCGGTGGCCACCCGCCACCTGGCGGCCGGGGACTTCGAGGCCCCCGTGGTGACGCTCACCGCGCCCGCCGAGGGCGCCCAGCTCACCGCCGGGGACCCGGTGCTGCTCACCGCCACGGCGAGCGACAACCAAGCAGTCAGCGGCGTCACCTTCCACTTCGGCGCCGCTTCCTTCACCGACACCACGGCGCCCTATGAGTGGGCGGCCACGGTGCCCGGCGTGCCCAGCGCTCAGGACGTCGAGATCCTCGTCGAGGCGACCGACCCGCAGGGCAACCGCGGCAGCTTCACCCGCAGCGTCCACGTCGAGCCTTTCGTCGATCCGGGCCGGCCGCAGATCACTGTGCTCTGCCCGTCGGACGGTGCGCCCCTGGTGCCGGGCATCGGCCTGACGGCCACCTTCCAGGCCACCGATGACGAGGCCGTCGAGCGGGTGGAGGTCTTCGTCGACGGTGCCGCCAACGCGACCGCCGTCCTCACCACGCCGCCCTACTCGCTCGCCATCCAGGCGCCGGCAGGGGCCGCTCTCGGCCAGGTGGTGCCGGTGCGTGCCGTGGTCTACGACTTCGGCGGCAACTCCGCCGAGACCAGCTTCGACCTCGAGGTGATGGACGGCACGCGGCTCGCCGGCGCCACCACCATCGCGGCGACCAGCACCAGCTTCGAGAACCAGACGCTGATCGTCACCGCCACCACCACCGTCGACGGCCATCACAGCTTCCAGGACTTGATCGTCCTCGGCAGCGGCCAGGTGACCCAGCAGGCCTCGACGACGGCCGTCACCAAGAGCCTGGACGTGGCGGTGACGGGTCGGGTCTACGTCGGCTGCCAGGCGAAGATCGACGTCTCCGGGCGCGGTTACCTCGCATCTCGGACCTACCCGAACGTCAGCGAGAACGGCCGCAGCAACGCCGGTGGTAGCCACGGTGGCCGCGGTGTCGGCAACAGCACGCCGACCTACGACAGCGTCACCGACCCGGCCGACCCCGGTTCCGGTGGCAACTCCACCATCTCCGGCTCCGGCCACGCCGGCGGCGGTGTGGTGCGGATCACCGCCGGCGAGCGCCTGACCGTCGACGGCCAGGTGCTTGCCAACGGCGCCACCGGCACGAACGGCAGCGGCGGCACCGGCGGTGCCGGCGGCACGATCTCGCTGGCCGCCCCGGCGCTCGACGGCCAGGGTGCGCTCAAGGCCAACGGCGGCGAGAGCGCCGGCGGCGGCCGCATCGCCCTCCTCGGCGAGACGGTGGGGGGCACCCTGGTCGCCAAGGCGGCGACCTACGGCCGCGGCGCTGGCACCATCTTCGTGCGCCGGGCCGGCGACACCTACGGTGAGCTGATTGCCGATGGCGGCGGCCAGACGGTGGACCAGTTCACCGAGCTGCCGGCGGTGGGCCGCGGGGTGATCGACGCCGTCGGTCCCGACTCGTTGACCGACGCCAGCGCCAGCTTCCGCCACACCCTGGTGGGGGTCGAGGTGGCACTCAACGACGCCCTCGCCACCACTTGGCCGATCACCGCGCACGCCCACCTGGGCCAGAGCCTGAGCCTCGACACCACGGCCGAGCCGTTCCTCGGCCAGGCCGGGGACGTCTACCAAGGCGTGCGGCGTTTCGACCGCGTCACCGTCAAGGGTGGGGCGCGCCTGGCCATGGCCGACAGGCTGCTCACCACCGAGCCGCCGAGCGTCGAGGTGGGCTCCTTCCTCCTCGACGGGGACCCGGCTGCCGGGCCCGCCTTCCTCGTCACCACCACCCCGGCCACCGGCGTGGTGGCTGGTCAATCGCTCGACATTCGCCTCCAGGCGCTGAGCCTCGCCGGCATCGACCGCCTCGACTTGAGCCTCGCCGGCGCCCTCGTCTCCGGCCAGAGCTTCGACTACACGGGCCAGCAGTCGGCGCTGCGGACGGTGACCGTCAGCCTGCCGGACACGGCGGCCGGCCAGAGCCTGGAGATCACGGCGACCGCCCTCGACCTCCAGGGCCGGCCGACCACCGTGGTGCTCAGCGTGCCGGTCGCCGCCGACACCACGGCGCCCACGGCCACGGTGGTGAGCCCCACCGAGGGCACGGTGGTGACCGCCGGCGACACGGTCTCCGTGCGCGTCGACGCCGCCGACAACGTGCGCTTCACCACCACGGTGGAGCTGGGTGGCGACGTGCGGACCTCGAACCTGCCGTCCTTCACCACCTCGCTGCGGGTGCCGCCCGTCGCCGTGCGCACGCTGGTGCCCATCCACGTCTCGGTGGTGGACCCGGCGGGCAACCAGACCGACCTCATCCGCAACCTCGACGTGGTCCCTGCGGCCGACGCCCAGGCGCCGGTCGTGACGGCGAGCTGCCCGAGCCCCGGCGCCCTGGTGGTGCCGGGCGGCAGCCTCCGCTTCGAGGCCCAGGTGAGCGACGAGACGGCCGTTTGGCGTCTCGCCTGGTTCGACGGCACGGATCCGACCCCGCTCGCCGTGACCTTCCCGGGCACGGCGGCGCAGACGCCGAGCCTTGTCTGGACGGTGCCCGCCGGCCTCGGCCTGGACGAGGCGACGAGCGTGCGCCTGGTGGCGACCGACTTTGGCGGCAACGCCACGGAGCTCGCCTGGCCCCTGGTGGCCAAGCCGGGGACGCAGCTCGCCGCGAGCCAGACCCTTGCCGCCGGGGACGGCAGCCTCGACGGCCAGACCGTGATCGTGCCGGCCGGGGTGACCCTGACCCTCGACGGAGCCCACACCTTCCGCGACCTCGTGGTGCTGCCGGGGGGCACGGTCACGCAGCTGGCGACCACCAACACGGCCGTGCATCGCCTGGAGCTTGCGATCAGCCATGACGCCTACCTCGGCTGCAGCGTTCCCGGCTTCAACGCCGGCGCCTTGCACGCCGACGGCAAGGGCTACCCCGGAGCGGCGGCGAGCGGCCAGCTGGCAATGACCTATCCGCTGTCGACCAGCGGCGGCGCCGGCAACAACCAGGGCGGCAGCCACGGCGGCCAGGGCGGGGACCCGCTCTCCAGCGGCCCGGTGATCTACGACAGCGTGGTGGCCCCCGCCGAGCCAGGGGGTGGCGGTGGCGCCCGCAGCACCGCCGGCACCACCGGCGGCGCCGGTGGCGGCGCCGTGCTGCTGAGCCTGGGCGGCAGCCTGGTGGTCGACGGCCGCCTGGCGGCCGACGGCGTGCTGACCAACGCCGGCGGGGGTGCCGGCGGTACCCTGCGCGTCGAAGCCGCTGCTCTCTCTGGCTTCGGCACCCTCTCGGCCCGCGGCGCCGGCGGCTCCTCGGCGATCGCCGGGGGCGGCGGCGGGCGCATCGCCCTCCAGGTGGGGAGTCTCGACGAGGCCCTGCTCGGCCGCACCTCGGCGGCCGGCGGCCAGGGCTCGAGCATCGCCAGGAGCGCCGCGCCGGGGACGCTCTTCGTCCGCCGGGCGAGCGACGGCCAGGGCCAGCTGATCTTCGACAACGCCGGTGTCACCCACGGCCCCCTCGCCGGCCTGCCGGGCCTCGGCAGCGGGGTGATCGACGCCGTGACGATCGACTCGATCACCGATCTCGAGGCGAGCTTCGCCTCGAGCGTGGTGGGGGCGTGGGTGGAGGTCGGCGGCGACCCCGCCGCCCGTTGGCAAGTTGTCAGCCACGCCCACCACGGCGACACCCTGAGCCTCGATGTCGCCTCCCTGCCCCTCAGCGCCCAGCCGGGGGACCCCTACCGCGGCCTCTGGCGCTTCAACCGCCTGCTGGTGCGCGGCGCGGCGACGGCCTCGGCGAGCGACGGCGTCGAGCTCGACGGCCTGCCGGAGGTCGAGGTGGGCTCCACCTGGTTGGCCCCCAACGCCGGGCCGCCCCAGCTCGATACCGGCCGCATCAGCTACCAGATGGGCGTCTTCGGCGTCTCGCTCGTAGGCAGTGCCGGGGCGGTCGTCGATGCCGATCCGCCCGTCATCCTCAGCCTGGCGAACCAGACGACGGGGGCCGAGGAGACCACCGAGGTGGCCTCCGACGGCAGCTTCAGCCTGCCCTTCGCCGCCGCCAGCAGCGACCTCGTGACCCTGACGGCGACGGACAACGGCCAGCCCGTGCTGAGCTCGGCTCCGTTCACGGTGGTGCCTCCCGCCGGCGACGAGGCCCTCGCCGCCGTGTTGCCCGAGTTCCCGCCCTCCGGTGTCTCGGCGCTCGCCGACAGCCTCCTCGCCCACTGCGGCGACTGCTACCGCGACAGCGAGGTCTTCGGCAGCTTCGAAGTAAGCCTCTACGACCTCGCCGATCCGCACCGTCCGAGCCTGGTGAGCCGCTTCAGCCTTGACAGCAGCACCTCACCGTGCAACGCGCCAGCCGACGCCTGCTTCTTCTCCTGCGACGGAAGCGGCGGCGAGCAGGCCTGTTACGACGCCTGTGACGCCGCCTACTCGGCCTGCCTCGGCGGCCAGCCCTGTCCGGGTTTCTGCTCCGCCTGCACCGACTCCTGCACGGCGGCGGGGGCCGGGGCCAGCTGCTTCGACGCTTGCGGCGAGTGTGCCAACGCCTGCCCGGCGACGGTCATCGAGGTCGATCAGCCGCTCGTCTCCGTCAAGACCGTGGCCACGGAAGGTGGCGTGGTGGCCCTCGCCGACCCGCGGGCCGTGCGGGTGATCGACGCCCGCGACCCGGCCGCGCCCGTGCTGCGCGACGCCAACCAGTGGCTGGAGTTGCTGCCGGCGGGCTCGACTACCCAGCTGGCCGACATCGAGATCGCCGACGGCTACCTCTACGCCGTGGCCCAGGGCAGTCCGCACACGTTGTTCGTCGTCGACGTGCACGACCCGCGGCAGCCGTGGCTGGTAGCCTCGACCCCCCTCACCGTCCGCGACGTGGTGGACATCGAGGTCCGCGACGGCCTGCTGCATGTGCTCTCGAACGGCACCGGCAGCGACGCCGACTACAAGGTCTTCGCCGTCGGTGACCCGGCCTCGCCCCTGCTGCGCAACGCCGCGAGCAACGGCGGCTCGGGGCGCCGGGGCCAGCGCCTGGGCCTCTTCGGCAACCTCGCCGCCTGGAGCCTCGAGAGCAGCACCTCGGTCGCTGGCTTCCACCTCTTCCAGCCCGGCGCGCAGGCGCCGGCCCTGTCCAGCCTGCCTTTCGTGGGTGGTCTCGTCGCCGCGGTGGGCGAGCGCGAGCTGGTGACGGACGCGATCCCACCCGCGGTGGCCGTGGGGAGCTTCGACCGCGACACCGGCAGCTACCAGGTGGAGGAGCTGGTGGACGCTCCGATCGGCAACGCCCTCGCGGAGCTGGTAAGCGCCGGTGGGCTGCTCTGGCTGCAGCCCAGCTTCGGCATCCCTCGCGGCTACCCGAGCCGCCTGCTCGAGCCCTGGCTCGACGGGGCGGCGGTGACGGCGAGCGGCAGCCTCTGCGGCACTTCGCTCAGCGGTGGTGCCGGCGCCGCGGGCGATGCGGCGGAGGTCGAGGCGACGGTGGCCGGCAGCACCTACCTCGCGACCCCCAACCCCGACGGCTCCTTCAGCCTCAGCCTCGGGGCCCAGGAGGTGGGCGAGCCGATCCGCGTTCGGGCCCGTGACGGCGAGGGCTTCGGCGGTAACGCCCTCGAGCTGCGGGCCGCGCCGGCTCTGAGACGAACCGCGGTCGCGGGCGGGCTACGCCGGCTGGCTGCCGACGCCGAGCTCGCCGCGGGGGTCGTCGCCCACCCGGCGAGCGGCGGTGCCGTGGCCGTTCTCGACCTCTCGGGAGCGACGGCGAGCCTGGCGTCGACGATCGAGCTTGCAGCAGCGGCGAGCGACGCCGTGGTCGCCGCCGGCGCCCTCTACGTCGCGGCGGACGTCTTGCGGGTGTTCGACCTCAACGATCCGGCGGCGCCCGTCGAGATGGCGAGCCTCGACCTCTTCGCCGGCACGCCGCCGGCGGCCCTGGCAGTGAGCGGCGATCGCCTCTACGCCTTCGGCGGCAGCGGCGCCGCGGCGGCGATCGTGAGCCTCGATCTCACCCTGCCGCTCGCCCCGGCCGTGGTCTCCGGCGGCAGCGTGGCGACGGGCAGCGTGGCCTTCCCGCGCCTCGTCATCACCGGCCCGGACCTCTGGCTCGCCGGTGATGGCCTGCTGCGGCGCTACGCGCTGGGCGGCACGGCACCGGTGCTGGCCGCCGCGGGGAGCTTCAGCGGCAAGCGGGTGGTCGACGTCGAGAGCCTGGGAAGCGAGGTGTGGGCGGCGGTTCGCGGCGAGGGCCCGCGGCAGCTCGCGGAGAGCGCCGGAGCCTTGAGCCTCGGGGCCGCGCCCAGCCCACTGCGGCCCGTCTTCGGCCTGTTCAGCCTGCCGGGGCTCAACGGGCCTGGTCTCAACGGCGACCGTCTGTGGTGGGCCGAGGGCTTGGGCGGCGCCCGCACGGTACTCCGCGTCGAGGAGCCGGTGGCCGGGCGGCTGGTGCCCGTCGACGGCAAGCTCGGCGACGGCTGCCTCGCCTACGACGGCGTGGTGCTCAGCGCGACGGGGGGCTCGCGCCTCCTCCTCGCCACCGATTGCGGGGTCGAAGAGCTCTTCGTCACCACCAGCTGCCCGGCATCCGTGGTGGTGGAGGGCAGGCCGTGAGCGGGGCGCGGGGCAGGGTCCAGTTGAACGTGCACGACGAGCAGGAGATGCAGGCCGTGGAGCGGACGAGGATGAGGGTCGAGCTGAAGCGTTGGGTGCGGTGGGGGAGAACGTTGAGTCTTGGTGGGTTGGCCCTTGCCGGCCTGGTGCTGGCATCGGGCAGGCCGGTGGTGGCGCAGCCGCAGCCGGCCTACACGGAGGACTTCGAGGCCTACTCGACGCCCGGCGAGCCAGACGGCTGGTTCGATTCGAGCCCCGGCAACCCCAGCAACGAGGCGCCGGGCCTCTACAAGACGTGGACCGACCCGCTCCTGGCGAGCAACGTCGTCTTCGGCAAGAAGAGCGCCTCGACCTCGCTCACTCACTACCGCCCGCAGGTCTTCCGCGTCGGCCCCGAGGGTGCCTGCACGAGCTGCGGCTGTTTCGCCGGCGGCGCCAACGCCACCGCTCACTTCGAGCTCGCGGGCCGCATGCTGCGCCAGGGCAGCAACGCCCGCATGGGGGTCACCTTCTTCTCGAACTACGGGAGCCCGGAGGTGACGCAGGGGGACGGTGACTACTACTTCCTCGGCGTCGACAGCGGCGACTTCAAGGTCCGCATGAGCAAGACGGGCTCGGGCCAGCTGGCCGGCCAGCGCGAGTCGAACCTGGTGATGGTGGCGGGGAGCTGGTACCGCTTCCGCATCGTGGTCGCGCCGGAAGGCGGCGTCCTCAAGTTCCGGGCCCGGGTGTGGAAGCAGAGCGAGGCCGAGCCGGCGAGCTGGACCGTTGACGCCTACGACCCGAGCTGCGATCGCCGCGAAGGCTGGATCGGGCTGTGGGGCGAGAAGCCGGGCGAGAAGTACTGGGACGACCTCACTGTCTACGCCGACGCGGCCGAGCAGCCGCTGACGCTGCGCATCCTCGACGGCGGCGTCGACCTCGAAGACGGCCTCACGGTCAACCGCTCCGTCGTCCCCGAGCTGGTGGCCGACGGCGTCGAGCCGCTCGCCATCGAGGCGACCCTCGACGGCCTGCCCTTCACCTCCGGCACCCCGGTCGAGGCCGAGGGCAGCCACACGCTGACGGCCACGGTGACCGACGGCACGGGCGCCGCGCTGACCGAAACGGTCCACTTCACGATCGACCTCACACCACCGCAGTTCCTCGCCTTCACCCCGGCCGACGGCAGCCTGGTGGCGCTTGCCACCGTGACCATCACCGGCCGGGTGGTGGGAGCCGTGAGCCTCAGCGCCAACGGCACGCCCGTGCCCCTCGGCGGGCCGACCGGCGAGGATTGGAGCTTCGGCCCCCTTGCCCTCGCCGAGGGCATCAACCAGGTCAACCTCGTGGCCGCGGACGCCGCCGGCAACACCACCACCCACGTCTACTCCCTGGAGCGGGACTCGACGCCTCCCGTTCTCGCCGTCGCCCAGCCGGTGCCCGGCACGGTGGTGGCGACGCCGACCGTCGCGGTCAGCGGCACGGCTGCCGACCCGCATCTCGCGGTGGTCACCGTCAACGGCCAGCCGGCCACCCTCAGCGGTAACGCCTTCAGCGCCTCCGCGAGCCTCGTCGAAGGCGTCAACACGCTCACCGTGGCGGCCGTCGACGCCCTGGGCAACGCCAGCTCGCTGCAGCTCAGCGTGGTGCGGGACAGCGCGCCGCCGCAGGTCCTCATCCTCGAAGGCGGCGCTGCGCTGCCGGACGGCAAGGCTTACAACCGCAGTGTGGTGCCGGTGATCGAGGTCAGCGACGCGACGGCCGTCACCGTCGAAGTGCTGCTCAACGGCGCCGCCTTCACCTCCGGTGGCACGGTGAGCGCCGAGGGTACCTACGCCCTGGTGGTCAACGCGCTCGACGCCGCCGGCACCAGCGCCAGCCGCAGCGTCAGCTTCTCGATCGACCTCACGCCCCCGGTTTTCGGCAGCATCGAGCCGCCGGACGGCCAGGCGCAGGCGGCCCCGACGGTGGTGATCTCGGGCACCGTCAGCGGCGCCACGGCGGTGAGCGTCCAGGGCCAGCCAGCGAGCCTCGCCGGCGAGCAGTTCACGGGCCCGGCCCTCTCCCTCGTCGAGGGCAGCAACACCTTCAGCCTCGACGCCGTCGATGCCGCCGGCAACCACACCGTGCAGCCGCACCGGGTGGTGCTCGACACCACCGCCCCGGCGTTGGTGGTGGCGACTCCGGTCAACGGTGCCGTGGTGGCCAACCCGGCCCTGGTGGTGAGCGGCACGGCGACCGATCCCCACCTCGCCGAGGTGCGGGTGAACGGCCAGCTCGCCAACCTCGACGGTGCCAGCTTCAGCTATGCCATGGAGCTCGCCGAAGGGGCGAACCCGCTGACCGTCACCGCGACCGACGCGGTGGGCCACGCGACCACCCAGTCCTTGACCGTCACCCTCGACACCCAGGCACCGACCCTGCGCATCCTGGAGTCGGGGAGCGAGATCGCCGCCGGCACCGTGTTCACCCGCCCGGTGGTGATCCAGGTCGAAGCGACGGACGCCACGGCCGTCACCGTCGAGGCCCGCCTCGATGGCGCCCCTTACGCCTCCGGCACGCCGATCGCGAGCGAGGGCGTCCACGAGGTGCTGGCGAGCGCCACCGACGCTGCCGGCAACGTGACCAGCGCCGGCGTCAGCTTCGAGGTCGACACCTCGCCGCCGATCTTCTACCTCGTCGAGCCGGCGGCCGGCAGCGTCCTCGCTGCGCCCACCGTGACCCTCACCGGCAAGGTGCGGGGTGCCGCCAGCGTCACCGTCGACGGTCAGCCGGCCGAGCTCGTCGGTGAGGACTTCACGGCCGGGCCGCTCGCCTGGGCCGAGGGCGAGCGCACTTTCGTGCTGGCGGCGACCGACGCCGGGGGCAACCAGGCGAGCCAGGGCCACACCCTGGTGCGCGACGCCACGGCCCCCGTCGTCACCATCACCCAGCCGGCGGCCGGAGCGCTCCTGGGCTCGGCTGCGATCACCGTCCAGGGGACGGTCAGCGATCCCCACCTCGAGAGCGTCACCGTCAACGGGGTGACGGGCGTAATCTCCTCGGGGACCTTCCTCGCCCGCGGCGTGCCGCTGGCGGCGGGGGAGAACAGCCTGACGGCGATCGCCCGTGACCTCGCCGGCAACACCGCGCAGGCGACGCGCACGGTGGTCGTCGACCTTGCGCCGCCCGTTCTCACCATCACCGCGCCGGCAAGCGGCACGGTGGTGCCGGACGCCACGGTGACGGTCTCCGGCACGGTGAGCGATGATCACCTGCAGCGCGTCGAGGTCGATGGCCTCCAGGCAACCCTCACCGGCGGCAGCTGGAGCGTCGTCGTGCCCCTCCAAGAAGGCGACAACGACCTCCTCGCCGAGGCCTTCGACTCGCTGGGTAACCACAGCGAGGCGCACCTCACCGTGCGGCGGGACGCGACGGCGCCGGCGATCGCCATCAGCAGCCCGGCGCGCGGCGCCCGGCTCGCCGCCGAGAGCATCGACGTCTCGGGCACGGTGGCCGCCGAGCCCGGCCTCACGGTCACCGTCAACGGCAGCCCGGCGACCGTCGCCGGCGGCACCTTCACCGCTACCGCCATCCCTCTGCTCGAGGGCTCGAACCGCCTCCTCGCTCGCGCCACCGACGCCCAGGGCAACCAGGGCTCGGCGAGCCTGCTGGTGGTGCGCGACACCGTGGCACCGAGCTTCACCGGCGCCGAGCCGGCTGCCGGGGCCCTCGCGATCCCGCCGGCCAGCCGCTTCGTGCTCACCTTCTCCGAGGCGATGGCCCCGCCGCCGGCCGCGAGCCTGCGCCTCCTCGACGCCGGCGGCCAGGTGCTCGCCGCGAGCGTCGAGGCGGCTGGCGAAACCGGGGCCGAGACCCTCGTCGTGACGCCGGCGCTGGCCCTGCCGCCTGGCTCGGAGGTGCGCCTCGAGCTGACGGCGGCCCTCACCGACCTTGCCGGCAACGTCCTCGCCAACCCCCAGGAGCTCACCTTCGGGGTCGCCGACACGGCAGCTCCGGGGGCGCCGGTGGTGTCCCCCACGCCGCCCGGCTTCCTCTGTGCCGAGAGCCTCACCCTGAGCGGCAGCGCCGAGCCAGGAGCGACGATCGAGGTCGAGGGCGGCCAGGGGCGCGCCCTCGCCACCGCGGACGCCGCCGGCGCCTTCAGCGTCACGGTGGCCCTTCTGCCGTCGGCGCTCAACCGCCTGCGCCTCACCGCTGTCGACGCCGAGGGCAACCGCTCGGCCGAGGCCAGCGCCGACGTGGTGGCCGACTGCGAAGGCCCGCTGGTGAGCGCCTCGGACCTCGCCGGCCGCGTCTTCAGCCTGACTTTCTCCGAGCCGGTGGCCGCGGCGAGCTTGCCGGGAGCGATCGGCGTCAGCGCGGCCGGCGGCGCCGTCGCCGGCACGGTGGCGGCGAGCGGGGACGGCCTCGGCGCCACCTTCACCGCCGACGCCGACCTGCCCGCGGGGGCGCTGCGCCTGGCGGTGTCGACGGCGGTCCTCGACCGCGCCGGCAACCCCCTCGCCTTCCCCTACGCCCGCGTCTTCGCCGCCGACGGCGGCGTGAGCTTTCTCGCCGGCGTGGTGCTCGACCACGACAGCGGCCGGCCGCTGGCCGGCGCCCAGGTGAGCGTGCTGGCGACCGACGGCGTGGCGCTGCCGTCGCCGCAGCCGGAGCAGACGACGGCCGAGGATGGCGGCTTCCAGATCCCGCTCGGCGAGGGCAGCCACCTCCTCGCCGTGCTGCGCAGCGGCTACACACCGGTGCTGCGGCGGGTCGCGACCACGGCCGGCAGCGGCGTCGACGTCCTCGACCCCCGCCTCACCCCCCTGCCCGCGTCGATCAGCCTGGGCACCGCGGCGGCGACCCTGACGAGCGGCGGCGCCACTCTGAGCGTGCCGGCCGGAAGCTTCGCCAGCCCGACCGCCGTCACCTGGCTGCCCCTCGAAGAGCAGGCCCTGCCGGCGCTCCTGCCCTTCGGCTGGTCCCCGCGCGCCGCCGCCTGGCTCGACCTCGGCGGGGCCGCCCCGGGCGAGCCGCTCGGCCTGGTGCTGCCGGTCGCGGCGGCCGACGGTGCCGAGCTCGCCGTCGTCGAGCTCGATGAGGCAAGCCTCGGCTGGCAGGTGCGCGCCCTGGTCACCGCGAGCGGCGGCCTGGCGAGCTTCAGCGTCGATGCCGCCGGTGGCTGGGCCGTGGTGGCCGCGGACAGCGGCAGCACGGCACCGCCGCCCGCGGTGGTGGGCAACGCCCTCGCCGCCGGCCCGGCCCCTGTCGGCGGCGAGGTGGCGAGCGCCGGCGTCGTCTTCACCCCGGCCCTGGTGCTGCCGGCGCAGCGGGCAACGGCCACGGTGAGCTACGCCCTGGCCGAGGAGCTGCCTAGCGGCGCCCCCGTCACCCTGGTAGTGCAGGAGGAGCTGCAGCTCCTTGACGGCAGCGTGCGGCGGGAGACGGCCTACCGCAGCGATCTCGTCGTCTACCACGACGAGGACGGCGCCGCCCGCTCGCGCTTCGGGCTGCGGCCGTCGGTGGCCGCCCGCCTGCTGCCGATCGAGGCCGGCGTCGAAGACGTGGCGCTGCGCCGCTACGGCAGCGCCACGCTTTCCGGCAACGTCGTGGGGAGCGGCGGCGGTACCGTCTCGACCGCCGAGGGAGACCAGCTGGAGGTGCCGGCCGGCGCCCTCGCCGAGGCCACGGCGATCGTCCTCGAACGCGCCGCGCCTGGTGATCTGCCGCTCGCGGTGCCCGCCGGCACGGCGCTCGCCGGGGTGCTGCGCCTCGACCTCGGCGGCCGCCGCCTGGCCCTCCCGGCGACGCTGCGCCTGGCGGTGAGCCCAGTGCCGGACCCTGGCGACGTCGGCCTGCTGCTGGCCGTGAGCGAGCTCGCCGGGCAGAGCTTCTTCCGCCCCGTCGCCCTCCTCGAAGCCACCGCCAGCGGTTGGCAGACGGCGGCGATCGATCCCGCCGACCTGCCCTGGCCGGGCGTGGCGCGCGGTGGTCTCTACGCCTTCGTGCGCCTCACCAGTCCCGTTGGCTTCGTGCGCGGCACGGTGTTCGACGCCGGCGCCGCGCCGCTCGCCGGCGCCCTCGTCGCCTCGCCGCAGGCGCCGTGGCTGCAGCTGTCGACGGCCGGCGGCTCCTACGTGCTGCCGCTGCCGCTCGGCACCGCGAGCCTCACCGCCGACAATCTGATGACCGGCAATCAGGCGAGCGCCACCACCGACGTCCCGGCCGCCGGCGCTCGCGTCGACCTCGACCTCCTCCTGCACGTGGTCGCCCCGCAGGTGGTGTCGCTCACTCCTGCCGACGGCTCGACCAACGTGCCGGCCGGAGTCAACCCGACGGTGCGTTTCAGCGAGCCGGTGGACCGCGCCTCGCTTGCCGGCCACGTCGAGCTGCTGCTCGACGGCGCGCCGGTGGCCGTCGACCTCGACCACCAGGGGGCCCTGGTGATCGTCGTGCCGCGGGCCACGCTAGTGCCCGGGACAAGCTACGAGCTGCACGTCTCGACCGGCGTGCGAGACCTCCAGGGCTACGCGCTGGTGAGCTCGGCGAGCGCCTCCTTCAACGTCCAGCGGGTGGTGACCGCCGACCAGATCGACCTCGGGCGCATTCAGCTCTACGCCCCCGACGCGAGCGGCCAGGCGCGCATCGTCGGCCGCCCCGGTGCCCTGCCGGACGGCACTCTGGTGTTCGTCGAGAACGTCACCTCGCTCGCCGCCACGCCGTCCGTCGAGGCGGCGCAGGACGGCAGCTTCGAGCTCGCGATCACCGCCTCGGTGCGCGACCGCCTGCTCCTCCACGTGGTGGTCGAGGGCAGCAACGAGATCCTCTTCCGCCTCGGCCCCTTCTTCACGGCCGACGGCCGCACCGCCTACGTGGGGCCCGAGGGTGCGAGCTTCACCACGGTGGACGACATCACCGTCACCGTCGCACCGGGCACCTTCGACCTGACGACGCCCGTGCACATCGCGCCCAACGCCGGTGCACCGCCGCTCCCGGTGCCGAGTGCTTTCCCGCGGCTGGCGAGCTTCGACCTCGACTTCGGCGGCGCTCGCGCTCACCAGCGCCTGCGCATCGAGCTGCCGGCACCGCCGGGGACGCCCCCCGGCCTCTACCTGCTGATGCGGCCGGTTGCCGGCGCGCGCGGTCGTTCCTTGTGGATGCTCCACGAGCTGATGCGGCTCGACGGCAGCGAGCTCACCACGGCGCCACCCGCTGGCGGCCAGCAGGCGGTGGCCCGCTTCGCCGTCGCGGTGGACGGCCCCGGCGGCGAGCTCGCCCAGCGGACGGGCGCCAGCCAGGCCTGCCCCGGCAACCAGTGCGTGCCCGGCGCCTCCTTCCCCGGCCGCTACGACGTCTGGGGCGCGGGCTCGGGCACCGGCTTCATCGCGATGCCGTTCACCGGCTTCGGCGGCGACTCGGTCTTCGAGACGGACCTCGGCCTCGGCGCCAACGTCAACGCCGAGGTGCGCGAGCTCACCGCCTTCGATGCGGTGTGGATCCCGACTCTCGTCGATCAAGTCGTGGCGGTGACCGTCTACTCGGCGGACACCGGCGAGCGCCTGTTCAGTGGCTCGTTCGCGGGCCCGACGGTCGCCGGGGACGTCGTCACGGTGGCCTTCGACGACTTCGGTGAGGAGAGCCCGCCGCTGCCCACCGGCGGCTCGCCCATCCGCTTCTTCACCTTCGAAGCGGGAACGGTGGCAGCGAGTGAGCTCACGACGGGGGTCCGCACCACCGTCGCGGACGGCTTCCTCACCGTCCACGGTGAGGCCGGGAGCGCCACGGCCGACGTGCAGGTACGCCTCTCAAAGCTCGGTGTGGCGGCCCAGACCTTCGACCGCAGCGGCAGCGACGGCAGCTTCAACCTCGCGCTGCCGGCGGCCGCCGGCGACCGCTTCGTCCTCGCCCTCGGGGCCCGCATCGAGCCGCGCACCGACCTCGTCCTGCAGTTCAGCAAGGACCTGGCGGAAGGCCTCACCGGGATCGAGGTCTTCGACCAGGCCGTGGGTACCGCCGTTCAGGCCGTGGTGACGCCGCTCGGCCGGCGCTCGAAGGTGCGGGTCCGCCCGGCCGTCGCCTGGGTGGCCGGCAAGACCTACCGGCTGGAGCTCGCCCCCACCTTGGCCGACGGCGCCGGCAACCAGCTGGGCAAGCAGCTCACGATCGAGTTCGAGGTGCAGTCGAGCCGGGTGATCTCCAGCCTGGAGGGCCTGTCGCAGGTACGCGACGTCGCTCGCCTGGGCAGCACCCTCTTCGTCGCCGCCGAGGACCAGGGCCTGGTGGTGCTCGACGCCAGCGACCTGGCGAACATCCACAACGTGGTGCCGGGTGACATCACCTTCCCCTTCACCCTCCAGGACCCCGCCCGCGGCGTTGCCGTTGACCCCCACGGGCGGGTCGTCGTGGTGGGCGGTGGCCTGCGCTTCCAGGGCCGGCTGCGCATCTTCGACCCCCTCGCCCTCGACCCGGCGGCGGTGGCTGCCAATCCGGGCGACCCGGCGGTGCGCAACGCCGCCTTCCACGGCGCGAGCCAGCTCTCGGACCAGGTCTCGACGGGCGCCACGGGCACCAACCTGCGCGAGGGTTTCCCCCTGCGGGTGGCCGTGCTGTCGGACGACCAGCGCGACGGCTGGCAGCTGGGGCAGGCGGTGCCGGATGGCCTCACGGTCGCCACCGTCCCGATCGCCGCCAGCAGCGAGGTGACCGTCACCGTCAGCGGCAACGCCGAGAAGGGCCTGCCGGTGACCTTGCGGGTGCCGGTCAAGGGCCGCTGGCAGCGGGTGATCGCCGACGCCGTGACGGGTGCCTTCTCGGTCTCGCTCAAGGCCGGCGCCACCGACCGGCTCGAGCTGCTGCGCAACCGCCGGAGCATCGCCTACGTCGCCGTGCTCGGCGAGGGCATCGTCGCCGTCGACCTGAACGCCGTCTGGCTGGAGGACCATGCCGATTACCTGGACGGCGTGCGGGCCCACATCCTCGGCATCTACGGTGAGGACCCCACGCTCAACCTCTGCGGTGAGGCGGCCGAAGGGGATTTCGGGCCCTTCGCCGGCGACCTCGCCCTGCTCTCCGACGCCAGCAACCCGGTACCGATCGCGTTGGCCGGCCTCGCCATCCTGCGTGGCTTCGTGATGGTGTCGAGCAAGCCGGACGACGTGGGCGACCTGCGCTTCCTGAGCCAGGTCTGCGCCGAGGCGAACGACTCGCGGCTGGTGACCGGCCTCGACGTTGCAGCGCACTATCGTTTCGACCTCAATGGCGACGGCACTCTCGCAGCCGACGAGGAGCGCGACTACGTGGTGCTCAGCCACTCGGCCGCCGGCGTCCTGGTCTACGACGTCACCGACCGCAGCGCGCCGCGCCTCGTCGAGCTCATCGGCGTGCCGGGGCAGGCCCGCAACGTCAGCGTCGACACCGCCCACCGGCGGCTCTACGTGGCGGGAACGGGCTCGGGCGTCTTCGTCCTCGACTTCGATCGCCTCGGCGGCACGGTCCCCGTCGACCGCAACAACGATGGCGTCGACGATCGGGTGATCGAGACCATTGCCCTGGCCGGCAACAACACCAGCTCGCCGCCGCTGCTCGTCCCCGAGCTGGGCATCGCCGTGGTCGGTGGCATCGGCCAACCGCTGACGACATTGGCCGTCGACCACCCGCTGCTCGAGGTGGTGCGCGCCGACGACCCGCTGCGCCCGGTCTCGCGGCTGGCGCCGTTCGGCGTCCCCAGCGCGGCCGAGCCCGGCGCCGCCGACCCCGGCGCCGGCGGCACCCCGGCGCAGCAGCCCGGCGCCTTCCGGGTGCTCGCGGCACTGCCCTCGGTGGTCGGCGCGACGGCGAAGCTCGACATCGCCGGCGTCGGCCCCGGCGGCCTCACCGTCCAGGGCCTGGGCACCGACGCCGAGGACGAGCCGCAGGCCGAGCTCAGCGGCGAGCATGGCGTCGAGCTGCATCGCCTGTCAGACAACCCGCTCGACGACGGCTCTTTCCTCTACCTCTCCGACGAGGTGGTGGCCCTCGCCGACCCCCGCGCCGCCCGCGGCTACACCCGCACCCCGACGGAGGACGCCGACTGCAAGCGCTGCCGGACGGCCGACGAGGGGGTGGGCAGCACGGCCCGCCAGTTGCTCGCCGGCGACGCGGTGGCGATCCGTCCCTCGGAAGAGCTGCGGGCGACGCTCGCCACCGCCTTCACGGCGGAGCAGGTGGCAGCGGTCAACGTCAGGCTCCCCGCGGTGCGCTGGGAGGTGGCGCCGTCGCCGCGCCAGGAGCCGACCCTCGCACCCTCCTACGGCCTGGGGGACGCGGCGCCGGGCACGCTGCTGCACTCGGGCGAGATGACGCAGGCGGCGACCGACCTCGTGCTCAAGGGGCGCGGCCTCGACGTCGCCTTCACCCGCACCTACCGCAACCAGACGGTGGGCAACGGCCCGCTCGGACCGGGCTGGGACTTCGGCTACCACCAGCGCCTGCGCGAGCTGCCGAACGGCGATGTCGAGTACTACGACGGCCGCGGCCGGCGCGAGCTCTTTGCCCTCACCCCTGGCTCGCAGCCACCCGCCTACAAGGCACCGAAGGGCCGCTTCGTCGAGCTCGCGAAAACGGAAACCGGCTGGCTGTGGACCGATCCGCAGCTCAACCGGATGCGTTTCGACGCCTTTGGGCGCCTGGTGGCGATCGCCGACGCCGTCAAGGTGGACGCCGCGACGGGCAACGAGATGCGGTTCTTCTACGACGGCGCCTCGCGCCTGGTCGCCATCGAGGACAGTCTCGACCGCAAGCTCACCCTCGCCTACGACGCCGCGGGCCGCCTCGAGACCCTGACCGACCCGGGTGGCCGTGAGGTTCGCTACAGCTACGACGCCGACGGCCGGCTCGCGAGCGTGCGCTCGCCGCGGATCGAGGCAGGCGTCACCCCGTTCCCGCTCGGCCTAGAGAGCCGTTATGGCTACGCCTCAGCAGCCGGGGCTGCCGTCGCGGCGCGCTGGACGGGGCGCGACGACCTCGTCGCACTGACCGACCCCAAGCACCAGACCTGGCTGGAGCTCAGCTACCAGGACGCCGACGGCGATGGCCGGGCCGAGGAAGTGGCCAGCCAGACCTGGGGAGGCGGCACGGTGGGCTTCGCCTACGTGCCGGCCTCGCATCAAACGACGGTGACCGATCGTCGCGGCAATGCCTGCATCTACCAGCACAACGAGGCCGGGCAGGTGCTGCGCATCGAGGAGCCGCTGGAGGCGGTGAGCACCTTCGCCTACGACGAGGAGGGCCTCGTCACGGCGATGGCGCTACCCTTGGGCAGAAGCACGCAGTCCAAGTACGACACCACCGGCGGGCGCCGCAGCCGCGGCAACCTCACGCGGATCACGGTGAGCGCCGACCCTCGGGGCGACAACGGTTCGGGCTCGGCGATGGTGACCACGGTCGAGTACCAGGCCGCCACCAACCGACCGCAGCGGATCGAAAGCCCGCAGGGGGCCGTCACCCGCATCGAGCGCGACCCGGCCGGCCTGCCGCTCTTGATCACGGAGGCCGAGGGGAGCACCGACGAGCGGACGACGGCGATCACCTACAACGAGCACGGCCAACCCGTCTCGGTGGAAAACCCAAACCAGCATCGGAGCTCCCTGCGCTACTTCACGACGGGCCCGAGCCGCGGCTATCTCGAGCGGGTCGTCGTCGACGAGGGCGGTTTGGGCCTGACGACGCGCTTCCAGACCGATCCGCGCGGCAACGTCATCGCGGTGATCGACCCCCGTGGCGTATGGACCCGCCGCCACTACAACGAGGTGGACTGGCCGACCCAGGTGGAGCAGGCGGTCACCGGCTCGACCGACGGCCAGGGGCCGTTGGGCTATGTCAGCCGCTTCCTCTACGACGCCAACGGCAACCTCAGCGAGCTGCAGCGACCGCTCGGTGATGGCACCGGCTTCACCACCGTGCAGTACGAGTACGGCGTGCTCGACGAGCTGCGCGCCGTCGAAGCCGAGATCGGGGGCGGTGCCGAGCCTGCCCGGGAGACCTACGACTACGACGCGAACCTCAACCGCACGAAGCGGACGGCGGCCGAGGGGCAGGTGACGGAGACGGAGTACGACGCCCGCAACCAGCCCGTGCTGGTGCGCCGTGGCGCCGGCACCGTGGAGGCGGTGGAGGAGGAGCTGACCTTCGACAAGGACCGCGCCCCCACCGCGCGGCGGGACGGCCGCGGCAACCTCTGGCGCACGGAGTACGACGGCTACGGCCGGGCGATGAAGGTCAGCGACCCGCTGGGCAACTTCCGCCAGCTGCGCTACGACGCGGTGGGCAACCTGGCGCGGGTGCAGGCCTATGCTGCGCCGGTCCCGCCGCAGGTCGGCCCTGGCGATCCGTTGGCGGAGGCGAGCCACGTCTACGACCTGCTGAACCGCCCGACCGAGCTGCGTCAGGTGCTGCGGTCTGCGGACGGCGAGCCGCAGGGCGTTCTGGTGAGCACCTACTCCTACGATGGGGCGTCGAACCTCGTCGGCATGCAGGACGCCGCCGGCCGCGAGAGCCACTTCACCTACGACGCCGCCGAGCGGTTGACGGAGCGGCTGGACGCGGCGGGCAACCGGGAGAGGTACCACCTCGACGCGGCGGGCAATGCGACCCAGGTGGAGGCCTTCGATCTCAAGGCCGACGGCAGCAACGCGACGGTGGTGACCCACACGACCTACGACGCCCTGGGGCGGCCGGTGGTGCGAACGGACGGGCTGGGGAACCGCTGGGACTATTCCTACGATGCCCGCTCGAACCTGCGGGAGATGGCCGATCCCGAGGGCGGGCTGACGACGCACTTCTACGACGGTCTCGATCGCCGGACGCAGACGGTCCAGCCCTCGGACGTGGCGGTGCGCTACGACTACGACAAGAGCGGTCGCCTGGAGCACTACCAGGACGCTCTCGGTCAGTCGACGTTCTGGCTCTACGACGCCCTCGACCGGCCGCTTCTGGCGCGCTACCCGGACTCAACGCAGGAGACCTCGGCCTACGACGCCAACGGCAATGTGGTGCAGAGCGTCGATGCCAACGGCTCGGTCGTGGACAGTGAGTACGACGCGGCCGACCGGCTGGTGCAGCGCACGCTGGTGGCCGCGGCGG
>CAYQRE010000027.1:0-71057 GCA_964420075.1 uncultured Thermoanaerobaculia bacterium
CGGCTTCAGACTCCGACGAGGCTTCTTCGACATCCCGTGACTCCTTCCCGCCTCCAATCCGAGGCGTCAAGGTTGTCACGTTCACGCTGAGGCAGGACATCCTTTCCTGCCTCAGCGTGCGCGTGCCAACCTTGATGTCTCAGATAGGAGGTGGTTGGGAGTCATGGGGTATGGAAGAAGACTCCTCGGAGTGTGAAGGCGGAGTAGGACCCGGGCGACCGCTGGCCGAGGTCAGCCGCGTCTACGACGCGCTCGACCGCCCTCACTTGATGCAGTACCCGGACGCGACACAGCAAGGCTCGGCCTACGACGCCAACGGCAACGTGGTGCAGAGCGTCGATGCCAACGGCTCGGTCGTGGAGAGTGAGTACGACGCGGCCGACCGGCTGGTGCAGCGCACGCTGGTGGCCGCGGCGGAGGGCGTGATCGGGCCGACCTCGGAGAGCTACGGCTACGACGGGCTGTCGCGGCTGGTGGAGGAGACGACCGCGGGCCGGCAGGTGCGCTACGAGCTCGACGCGGTGGGCAACCCGCAGCGGACGGAGTACCCGTCCGGTTTGCAGGTGACGCAGGCCTTCGACGCTCTCGACCGGCCGCTGTCGGTCGCGATGGGGACGGACGGTACGCCAGGCTCGCTGGTGGCGAGCTACGGCTACCAGGGCCCGTACCTGCGTGCCTCGAAGGGCTATGGCAGCGGTCAGACGGCGACGAGCACGTTCGATGCGGACCGTCGTCTGCTCTCGCAGCGCCTGCCGGGGCCGGACGATGCGACGGTCTTCGAGGAGGCGCTGCGCTGGCGCGGCCCACCGACTCTCTTCCTGGCGGCTCGCGCGTATCTGCATTTCTGTGCTAGAATCCATGCGCTAATAGGATCGTCAGTCTGCCTTGTTTCGGTCCAGTCCGCCGCCTTGCTGGCAGAGGTGGTGGCTCGCTGGTCAGGGTGTACCTGGCCAAGCTCGACCTGGTTTCGTGAAAGGAGGCCTCGATGAAGCGTGCATGGATTCTCTTTGGTGGATTGCTCTTGGTTCTGGGGCTGGCCGCTCAAGCCGCGCCCGCCGAGCCGGAGTGGCTAGAAGCCGCGGCAGCGGAAGGCGGCGGCTGCAACCTCCCCGACGTCGCCGGCCTCTCGGAGGCGGAAGCCGCGGCCGCGGCCCTGGCGGCGGGCTTCGAGCTCCCGGAGCCCACGGCGATGGCGCCTCCTGCCTGCCCTGTCAACTTCGCCTGCAACAGCATCGGCAACTGCGCGGCCGGCCCCCTCTGCAGCCTGACCGTCCTCGGCCCCTGCTGCACCACCACGACCGGCTTGCGGATCTGCTGCCTGAGCGGCTCGATCAAGGTCACGCAGTGCCCCTGTCGCTGCTCCGGGAGCCCCTGCGCGATCCAGTGCGTCAGCTCGAGCAACCTCAGCTGGTCCTGCTGAAGTCCCGCCAGGGACCGCTCACGCCCAAGGGTGGCCGTCGCTACCGGCCACCCTTCGGGTGTGAACGCCGCCTTCCCTTCGCGGCAGCCTCTGCACTTCCTCAACCGCCACTGGCCCTGCCGCGGAGCTTCATAGTCTCCCCGGGTCTGGGTTCTCCCAAGGCTCCCCAAAAAGAGAGGTGGACAGGCTTCACCGGGCCGACGATACTGGCGGCGACAGCTGGCCTGTCGATCCCCGGCGAGGAGCCGCGATGCCCGTGCCGTTGACGCTCCAGGAAGAGAACATGCTGGAGGTCTTCTTGGTGCAGTCTATGGTGGGCGCGATCACTCCCAACTTCCGGCGGATCACGCTCCTTGCCGAGGCGCCGGAGCTGGTGGTGGAGTTCGTGCTCGAGCACGAGAACGCTGAGGACCGCGAGGAGATCGCGGACATCGTCGCCGACCTCGATTGCCTGCTGGGAGACTTTCCTCGTCGCGACCTGACCGTCCGCGCCGAGACGACGGTCGGCGCGGGACCGCTAGCACCACTCAAGGCCGGGGCGCGGGTGGTCTACGGGCGCAAGGAGGAGCTCGGCGGGCCTTCCGTCGCTCCGCAGCCCTAGGCGCCGGGGCGAGCCGGCCTGCCGGGCAGCGGCCCCGGGCGGCCGAAGAGGAAGCCCTGGGCGAGGTCGAAGCCCACCGCGAGGGCAGCGGCGGCCTCCTCGGCAAGCTCGATGCCCTCCGCGATGGTGCGGATGCCGAGCTCGTGGGCCATCTGGACGAGGGCGGAGACCATCCGTCGCCGGCCTTCCGAGGCTTGATGGAGGCCGCGCACCAGGCTGATGTCGAACTTGAGGAAGGCGGGCGGCGCCTCGACGAGCTCGAGGAGGCGGGCCTGTCCGGCGCCGAAGTCGTCGTAGGCGAGCTCGATGCCGAGCGCTGCCAGACCGGCGCCCAGCTCACGCATGGCCGCGAGGTCGGTCACGGCGGACTCGTGGATCTCGAGCACCAGGCTGGCACTGCCGCCGGGCAGCGAGGCACGCAGCTCCGCCAGCGAGGCGAGGAGAGGGCCGGGAGCGCTGAGCTCACTGGGATAGGTGTTGAGAAAGAGGCGCCCGAGGTCGCCGTGGCCCGCGGCGCGGCCGACGGCGGTGCTGCGGAAGAGCTGCGACAGCTCGCCCTCCAGATGGACGCTGGCGGCCGCGGCGAAGAGCGGACCGGGGTCGGTGGGGAGCGTCGGCCAGGTGCCGCGGCAAAGGGTCTCGTAGCCGCTCAACTCTTCGTTGGCGAGCTCGACGATCGGTTGGTAGAGGGCGGTGACGGCAGCGTTCTCGAGCAGGTGGCGCACCTCGCGGCCACCGTCGCCGAGCCGGCTGGGCAGTGCCAGGCTCCGCATCTCGATGGTGCCGGAGCTCGCTGGCAGGATGAGCGTCGCGTCCTGCACCAGGCGGAACTCGGCATCGGCAAAGTGCAAGATGTCGCTGTCCTCGAGCCGTGCCGGGTGCAGCAGCTGCTGGCGATTGAGGAAGGTGCCGTTGGTGCTGCCGAGGTCGCGCACCCAGAGGCCGCTCGGCTCGCTGTAGATCTCGGCGTGGTCCAGCGAGACGCTGGGGGAGCTCAGGCTGAGCTCGAGGCCGGCGCGGCGGCCGACCCGAAACGGCAGGGGGCGCAGCGGGGCGCGGACCAGATCGCCGTCGTGGTGGACATAGCCCTCCAAGAACCAGACGGCGCCGACCGCCGCGTGTCTGCCATCGCTCATCACCTCGCCTCGCGGAGATCCTATCGCGGCGCCGGGGTGCCGCTGCGCCCCGGCGCCGTGGGCGATGAGGTCACTGGCCGAGCAGCTCGGTCACCAGGTGCGGCGCCGGGTAGATCGTCCGCAGGGCCTGCAGGATGGCGCTGGCGTGGACGGAGAGCGAGCGCGACTGCAGGTCCGAGAAGAGGTAGCGGTTCGGCAGCGTGTAGAGGTTGCCGTCGAACAGCACTCCCACCACCTCCAGCTTGCGGTTGATCACCGGGCTTCCCGAGTTGCCGCCGGTGGTGTCGTGGGTGGAGACGAAGTTCACCGGGCCGGCGAGCTCGAGGCGCGGGCGGGCGGCGAGCAGGCGCTCAGTGACGTCCCAGGGTTCCTGGTTGCCATGCTCGTGGGCGCGCGCCAGCAGGCCGCGGAAGTCCGTCGCCCAGGGCACGGCCTGCCCGGCCTCCTGGTAACCAGCCGTGCGCCCCACGGTGATGCGCAGGCTGGAGGTGGCGTCGGGGTAGGTCGGCGCGGTGGCGAGCTCGTGGCGCAGCCGTTCGATGCGGCTGCCGGCCGAGACCTCGACGGCGTCCACGGCGGTGTCGTAGCGCTGCACGAGGTCGTAGGCGAGGGGCTCGAGGGCGGCGAGGAAGCGGATCAGCGGGTCGTCGGAGGCGGCGATGGCTTGCCGACCGCCGGCCGCCAGCTGGCGCCGGGCCTCGACATCGAAGAGCTTGGTGCGGGCGATCCAGTCGCGGGCCAGGGCCTCGGGCGGCGTGCGCCCCATGGTGGCGAGGACCAGCGGGTGGATGGGGCCGAGCTGGGAGCGCAGGCGCCACAGATAGTTGGCGAGCAGGAACTCCTCGAGCTCGGGATAGAGCGGGGCCGCGGAATAGAGGCGCCGCTCGAGGACGGGCCTGGCCGCTTCGCGGTAGGCGGGCAGGCGCTCGCCGTCCCGCCGCGCCGCCTCGTCGGCGAGGCGCACCAGGGTGCGGGCGATGGGCAGGGCCCGGCTTGGGAAACCGATCTCGGCCTCGAACAGCCGATAGGGGAAGCCCAAGGAGCGGTAGACGCCCGTCGAGGCCTCGAGGTCGGCCCACGGGTCGCCGAGCCGGGCCTTCAGGTCGGGGCGGGCGGCGAGGGCGGCGCGCATCCCGTCCTCGCGCGCGGCGACGGTCGTGAGGAGCGCCGGGTCGAGCAGGCCGGACTCGGCGCCAGCGTTGGCCTTGATCGAGTTGGTCACCGAGGCGATCAGGCTCGCCACCTGCCGGGCCTGCTCGGGGCCGCGGCCGGCGTAGGCCTCGAGCTGCGCCCGCAGCTGGTCCCGCCAGGCCTGCTGGGCCGGCAGCAGCTCGTCGCGGAAGAACTGCAGCTGGGCGACCGTCGAGTTGCGCCGGGTCGAGCCGGGGTGGCCGGCGATCAACAGGGCCTCACCCTCGGCCGGGCCCTGAGCGGCCCAGCGCAGCCAGTGCTCGGGCTGGACGGGGCGGCCCTCGTCGTAGACCCGCAGCAGCGAGAAGTCGAGGCAGAAGCGGGGGTAGTCGAAGTTGTCGGGGTCGCCGCCGAAGCTCGCCAGGTCTGCCTCGGGCGCCATCACCAGCCGCACGTCGGTGTAGCGGCGGTAGCGGTAGAGGTCGAAGCGGGCGCCACCGAAGAGCGTCACCACTTCGCAGCGGATGGCCGGCGGCTGGGCACACTCGCGCTCGATCGTGGCGATCTCGGCGCGGCGGCGCCGGGCGACCTCGGCCTCGTCGCTGACACCGGCCGTGGCGGCGACCACCCGCTCGCTCACCGGCTCGATCGCCAGCAGGTTCTGGACGTCGGTGTCCGGGCAGCGCAGCTCGTCCTCGCGGCGGGCCGCCACGAAGCCGTCGCGGCTGAGGTTGCGCTCCGCCGAGGAGAGCTTCTGGATGCAGTCACGGGCCACGTGGTGGTTGGTCAGCACCAAGCCCTCGGGGGAGACGAACGAGCCGGAGCCGCCGAAGCCCACGCGCACCGCCGCGCCCTGGATGTGGGCGAGCTCGGCGGCGGACAGGGGCGTGCCGAGCAGCTCGGCGAAGAGGGGCGGCAGCGGATCGTTGAGGAGCCACATCCCCTCCTCGGCGCCGGCGGCGGTGGCAAGCCACGCCGCCAGGGCGAGGCCGAGGAGAGAGCTGAGAGTCACGCGGTGGCGTTGGGCGGCGGTCGGTCGCATCCGGTCTCCTCCAGGCTGGAGGGCCGCCGGCCGCGCTGCCTTCGTCCCTAGCGGCTCGGGGGCACCTCGGTCGCAGTCTCGACGGCCACCGTTGCGGTGCCGCCGTCTTCCTGGGCCGTGGTCGTCGGGCTGGCCTCCGCCCCGGTCTTCTCGGGCGACAGGATGCCGAGGACGTAACGGTCCTTCTTCAGGTAGCGGCGGGCGCTGTCGCGCACGCTGGCTGCCGTGATGCCGTCGATCCGGGCCCCGTAGTCGAGGATCTCGCGCGGGTCGAGACCGAGAGTGTAGTAGGCCTCGAGGGCGGAGATCCAGAAGCCGTTCTCCTTGAGCTCCGTCTCGCGGGTGCGGCGCTGCACTTCCTTGATCTTGGCGATCTCCGTGGCGGTGGCGCCCGCCGTCTGCAGGCTGTCGATCTCGGTGAAGACGGCGTCGATCAGCTCCTGGGACCGCTCGGGGGCACAGCCGAACTCGATCTCGAAGGAGTAGGCCTCGCGCGGCCGCGCCGCCAGCTGGCCGTTGACCGAGGCGCCGTAGGTGGCGCCGCGATCTTCACGCAGCACCTCGCGCAGGCGCAGGCTCATGACGTCGGCGAGGATGCCGATGGCGAAGACCTCGTCGCGGCTCCACGGCGCTGCGCCGCGGAAGTAGAGCCGTACCTGGCTCTTCGGCTCGAGCCCCTTCTCGACCTCGACCCGCACGACGCCTTCGGGAGGCGTGACGCCGATGTCCCGGAAGGTCTCCTTGCGGCCGTTGCCCGGCAGGCTCGCGAGGTAGGTCTCGACGAGCGGCCGGATGGCCTTGGGCTCGAAGTTGCCGACCAGGATGAAGGTGAAGTCGGAGATGTCGCCGAAGCGGTCGCGGAAGCTGCGCAGGGCGGTGTCGAAGTGAATGTCGCCCAGCACCTCGCGGGTGAGCGGCCGCTTGCGGGGATGGTGCTGCGCCAGAGCGTCGGTCAGCTTGTCCTCGAAGACGGTGTCCGGCGAGTCGAGGCGGTGGTCGATCACCACGCCGAGCTTCGAGAGGAAGGAGCGGCCAGCCTCGTCGTCGATCTTGGGAGCGGTGATCGAGAGGTAGAGCAGCTGCAGCAGGGTCTCGAAGTCCTGCGGCGAGGCGCCGCCGCCGAGGCCCTCGGAGAGCTCACCGATGTAGGGGTTGAGCCCCAGGCGCTTGCCGGCCAGGGCCTTGTCGAGCTCGCTCTTGCTGAACTTGCCCAGGCCGCTCTCGTCCACCAGGTAGGTGGCGAAAATGCTGGAGTTGAAGTCGGCGTCGGAGATCAGCGAGTTGCCGCCAGGGCTGAACGCCGAGAGCAGGATCTGGTCGTTCTTGAAGTCGGTCGGCTTGAGCACCACCAGGGCGCCGTTCGACAGCCGCCACTCGGTGACCCCGACCTCGGGGACCTGCCGCTCGGCGACGATGCTGCCCGGCTGGGGCTTCTCGGCCATCAGCGGCTCGTCGAGCACTTGATCGACGTAGGGTTTGATCTCCAGGGCCTTGACGCGCTCGAAGCTCGCCAGCAGGTCCTCCTTGCTGGGCAGGCTCGCCGCCTTGTCCTCGGGAGCGCTCACCAGGATGACGCGACTGTCCTCGCTGATCCAGTCGCGCGCCAGGTGGTTGATCTCGTCGAGGGTGATCGTTGGCAAGAAGCGCTCGACCAGGGCAGTCTCGAGGGCGATGCCGGGGATCGGCTCGCCGGTGAGGAAATGCCGGCTGTACTCGGCGGCGAGGTTGCGCGAATCGGTCTTCTCGCGCTCGAGGTTCGCCTGTTGGTAGCTGCGCAGGAAGTCCTTCTTCGCCCGCTCGAGCTCGCTCGCCGTGAAGCCATGACGGTCCACCCGCTCGGCCTCGGTGAGCAGGGCCTCGAGGCCGCGGCCGACCCCGGAGGGCTCGACCCCCGCCACCTGCAGGTAGGCGGCGACGCCGCGCACCAGGCGGTCGCTCGCCGCAGCGCCATAGAGGAAGGGCGGATCTGGCTGGCGTGCCAGCTCGGCGAGACGGGCGTTCATCAACGAGTCGTAGACGTTCTCGACGATCAGGCGCCGGTAGTCGCCGTAGTGGTCCTCCGGCGCCGGCGGTCGCTTGTAGTAGACGGCCACCGAGGTGCTCGTGGCCTCGGGGTCGGTGGCGACGTTGAACAGCGTCGCGGCGTGCGGCGGAGCACCGTAGCTCTGGCGGGGGCGAGGGTCCTTGGCGGCCGGGATCCCGGCGAACTTGCGGCGGATCTGCGCCACGACGGCCGTGGGGTCGAAGTCACCGACGGCGATCACGCACATCAGGTCCGGGCGATACCAGTCGCGGTAGAAGCGGCGCAGGGTCTCGGGTTTGGCGGTGGCGAGGACCTCGCGCTGGCCGATGGTCGGCCGCTCGGCGTAGCGCGAGCCCTGGAACAGCACGGGCAGCTGGTGGTCGAGGATGCGGGCCTCGGCGCCGCGCCCCTGCCGCCATTCCTCGATCACCACGCCGCGCTCCTTGTCCACCTCTTCGGGATCGAAGCTGATGCCGCCGCTCGCCCAGTCGACCAGGATGTCGAAAGCGGTCTCCTGCACGCCGGCGCGGTCGATCGGTACGCGCAGCATGTAGACCGTCTCGTCGAAGCTGGTGTAGGCGTTTAGATCGGGCCCGAAACGCAGGCCGACGGACTCCAAGTAGTCGACCATCGCCTGCCGCGGGAAATGGCGGGTGCCGTTGAAGGCCATGTGCTCGATGAAGTGGGCCAGGCCGAGCTGATCATCGTCCTCTTGCAGGGAGCCGGCGTTGACCACCAGCCAGAGGTCGGCACGGTTCTCGGGCCGCGAGCTCTGCCGCACGAGGTAGGTGAGGCCGTTGTCGAGCTTGCCTTCCTGCACGCGCGGGTCGAGCGGCAGGACGTTGCCCAGCGGCGCGTCGGCGGCGAGGGCCGGCGGCGCTGCCTGCGCGGCGAGCCCAACGGGGAGCAAGAAGGCGGCGAGAGCGAGCAACCAACGACGTCGAGCGACCACGCAAGGACCTCCAGAGCGCGAGCCTGCCGGCGGGTGGGGCCCCGCGGCACTGCCGGTTTGACCGGGCCGCGGCCACCGGGCGCCGGAAGGGCGGCCGGGGCGGCGGACGGACGATGAGCTTGCCAGAGTTTGCAGATCCCGTGCCGAGGCACGGAGTGCCCCTCGGCGGTTGGGCAGAATGCCCTGCCGTGATGCCTTGCGATAGGATCGCGACGCCTTCGTCGACCCTGAATTCGATCCTTTGAGCGATCTGGTGCGCGAGCTTGCCCCATGCTGGAACCCAACGCGACGACGGCGCCAGGCCGCCCTGCGGCCGCCGTCGTCAAGACGCTGCTCGTAACCGACCTCGTCGACAGCACTCGGCTCGTCGAACAGCTCGGCGACGAGCGGGCGCTGGAGATCGCCGTCCTCCACGACCGCCTGGCGCGTGACCTGCTCTTCGAGCACCGCGGCCGCGAGATCGACAAGACCGACGGTTTCCTCCTGCTCTTCGAGCGGCCGATCGACGCCGTTCGCTACGCCATGGACTACCACCGCGGTCTCGCCCGCCTGGGCACCGACCACGGGGTGGCCCTGACGGCCCGCGCTGGGATCCACCTGGGCGAGGTGTTCCTGCGCGACAACGCCCGTGAAGACGTCGCGCGCGGCGCCAAACCGCTCGAGGTCGAGGGCCTGGCCAAGCCGATGGTCGCCCGCCTGATGGCCCTCGCCCTTCCCGGCCAGACCCTCCTCACCCAGGGCGCCGCGGACCTTTCCAAGCGGGCCCTGGTGGGGCAGACCAGCACCACCACGCTGCGGTTTGTCGACCACGGTCCCTACCTCTTCAAGGGCGTCGAGGAGCCGGTGGGCGTGCTGGAAGTCGGCGAGGTGGGGGCCGCACCGTTCACCGCACCGCCGTCGTCCAGCAAGGCCTGGCGGCCCGAAGAGGCGCCGGCCGTGCGGCGCAGCCGGCTGTGGCGCCGCACCGCCGCGGCGGCGGCCGGGCTGATCGCCGTGCTCGCGGGGCTCTGGTGGTGGTCGCCCGGCGGCCGCGCCGGCGGCGCCCGACCGGTGGTCGCCGTCCTCGGCTTCCGCAACCTCTCGGGCGACGCCGGTGCCGCCTGGATCGCCACCGCCCTCTCCGAGATCCTCGCCAGCGAGCTCGCGGCCGGCGACCGGCTGCGGTTGATCTCGGGCGAGAGCGTGGCCCGCATGCGCCGCGAGCTGGCGCTGCCGGATGGCGATACCCTGGCGGCCGACACGCTGCGCCTGATCCGCGGCAGCCAGGGCATCGACTACGTGGTCACCGGCTCGTACCTCGCGGCAGGGGACCGGCTGGCCCCCCTCTCGGTGCGGCTGCAGGCCACCTCGAGCGGCGAGACCGTGGCCTCGCTACAGCGTTTTGGCACCTCGGAGAAGCTCTACGACGTGGTCTCGGAGACCGCGAAAGGGCTGCGTTCGTTCCTCGGTGCCGGTGGCGTCACCAGCGACCAGGCGCAGGCGGTGCGGGCGACCTTGTCGGCCAACCCGGAGGCGACGCGCCTCTACTCGGAGGGCCTCGAGCGGCTGCGCAACTACGACGCCGCCGGGGCCCGCGACCTGCTCGAGCAGGCGATCCTCAGCGACCCCAACTACGCCCTCGCCCATGCCGCGTTGAGCCAGGCCTGGTCGCAGCTCGGCTACGACCAGAAGGCGAGTGAGCAGGCGCGCCGGGCCTCGGAGCTCGCCGGCGACTTGCCGAGCGAGGAGACGCTGATCATCCGCGGGCGCTCCGAGCAGGTGGCCGGCGAGCTCGAGAAGGCGATCGACACCTATCGGCTGTTGTGGTCGGCGCATCCCGACAACGTCGAGCACGGCCTGCGGCTGGCCCAGGCGCAGACCGAGAACAACCCCACCGACGCTCTCGGCACGCTCGCCACGCTGCGGGCCCTGCCGGCGCCGGCCCGCGACGACCCCCGCCTCGACGCCGCCGAGGCCCGCGCCCACTGGGCCCTCTCGGACTACACCGCGCAGATCGCCGCCCTCGATCGCGCGATCGCCAAGGGCAAGGCCCTCGGCACCTCGATCCTGGTCGCCGAGAGCGAGATGATGCGGGGCTGGGGCTTGACCCGCCTCGGCCGCTACGCCGAGGCGGAGACGGCGCTCAACGAGTCGCGGCGCCTCTTCCTCGCCGCCGGGGACCGCGGCCAGGCTGCGCGCACCTTGGTCTCGCTCGCCATCCTGCGCCAGAACCAGGGCGAGCTGGGCGAGGCCGAGGACCTCTACGGCCAGGCCCTCGCCGTGCAGCGCCAGATCGGCAACCGCCAGGGCATCATCATCCTGCTCAACAACATCTCGTCGGTCTACCGCGAGCAGGGGCGGATCTCCGACGGGCTGAACCTCCTCCGGGAAGCGCTCGATGTAGCCCGCGAGGCTGGCCGGCGCAGCGACGAGGGCCTCACCCTCGAGGACGAGTCGAGCCTGCTGCTCGACGGCGGCCAGCTGACCGAGGCGTCGGAGGCCGCCCGCCGGGCCCTCGCCATCTACGCCGAGCTAGGCGAGCTGAGCGGCTCGGCCTGGACCTTCCTCGACCTCGGCGAGATCGAGATGGCCGCCGGCCGGCTGGAGAGCGCCCGGGGTTACTTCGAAAAGGCCCTGGAGCTCACCCGGCAGACCCGCTACCCCCACCTCGAAGGCACCCTCCAGGTGAGCCTCGGCCACCTCAACCTGCTCGCCGGTAACCTCGCCGGCGCCCGCGCCGGCCTCACCAGCGCTGCCAAGATCGCCACTGACCTGGGCGAGAAGGGCTCGCTGGCGATGGCCGACCTCTGGCTGGCCGAACTGGCGCTCGCCGAGGGAAAGGCCGCCGAGGCCGAGCGATTGGCGCGCTCGGCGGCCGCCGAGCTCCTGCGCGAGGCGAAGCTGCCCTTGCACCTGTTGGCCCAACGGGCGCTCGCCGAGAGCCTGCTCGTCCAGGGGCAGAGCGCGGCGGCCCGCGAGCTCCTCGCCGCCGCGGGCCGTGATGCCGCCAGCCTCGAGACGCCGTACCCCGGCCTGCGCCTGGCGGTGCTCCAGGCCCGCACCGCCGCCGCTGCCGGCACCCCGGCGAGCCGGCTGGAGGCGGCCCGCCTGCTCGACGCGACGGCCGAGAAGGCGGCCCGCCTGGGCCTCGTCGAGGTGGACCTCGAGGCCCGCCTGGAGCTCGCCCGCCTGAGCGCCGCCGCCGGCCAACCGGCCGAAGCCCGGGGCCGCTTCGAGGCCGTGCTCAACGCGGCACGCAGCCGCGGCTTCGGGTCCCTGGCGCGGGGGGCGGAGCAAGGCCTCTCGGCGCTCAAGCCGTAACCGAGCGCACGCCCGCCGTCGGCTACAGGGCGCTGGCGCCCGGCGGCACCAGCTCGTCGACCCGCGCCTGGTCCGCCGCCGTCAGCCGGACGCCCAGGGCCTCGTGGCAGCCGGCGAGCTGTTCCGCGGTGCGCGGCCCGATGATCGCCGCGGTCACCGCCGGGTGCAGGAGGGTCCAGGCGAGCGAGAAGGCGGTCAGCGAGCAGCCGTGCGCCGCCGCCAGCGGCGCCACGCCCTCGACGACGGCGCGACGGTGGTCGAACCGGGGGTCCTGCGGGTCGCCCACCCACTTCTGCGCCCGCGGGCTCGCCGGGGTGTGCCCCTGGCGGTAGTTGCCGGCGAGCCAGCCACCCTCGAGGGGGCTCCACACGATGTTGCCGAGGCCGAGGTGCTGCGTCATCGGGAAGACCTCGCTCTCCATCGCGCGGCGCAGCAGGCTGTAGGGCGGCTGCAGGCAGACGAAGCGTTCCCAACCGTGACGGTCGGCGAGCCAGAGGGTCTCGACGACCTCCCAGGCCGGCATCCGGCGCTGCCACTCATCGGGCCCGTCGTAGTGGTTGGTGGAGGCCCCCAGGTAGCGCACCTTGCCCTGGCGCACCAGATCGTCGAGGGCGCCCAAGGTCTCCTCCCAGGGCGTCAGCGGGTCCGGGCGGTGGACCTGGTAGAGGTCGATGACATCGGTGCGCAGCCGCCGGAGGCTCGCCTCGACCTGCTCCTGGATGGCCTTGCGCGACAGCCCCCGCTGCGTCGGCCAGGGGCCCATCTGGCCCCAGACCTTGGTGGCGAGGACCACCTCGTGGCGGCGGCCCGCCAGCGCCTTGCCGACGATCTCCTCCGACTCGCTGTCCGAGTAGATGTTGGCAGTGTCGATGAAGTTGATGCCGAGGTCGAGGGCCTGGTGGATGATCCGCGTGCAGTCGTCGTGGTCGGGGTTGCCCCAGGCGCCGAACATCATCGTGCCGAGACAGAGGGGCGAGACCCGTAGGCCGGTGCGTCCAAGGTTGCGGTAGTCCATGTCGGGGCCTCCTGGGTCGCTGCGATCAGATCGCCTGATCAGCGTTCGGGATTGTAGACCGCGGTCGGCCTCAGCTCTCCGGCGCCGCGCCGAGGCTGCGGTCGAGGAGGCGGGCGAGGCGGCGCACGTGCGGCTCTTCGAGCACGGAGTAGTGGTCGCCGGGGGTGGGGAGGATGTCGACGCCGCCGGCAGCGTAGTCGGCCCATCCGAGGTCGTGGTCTTCGGCGAGCAGGGGGAAGCGCGGCCGGAAGAGCGTCACCCGGCCGGCGAAGCGCCCGGCCCGGTAGTCGGCGAGGGCGCTGACGTTGTCGCGATAGAGAGCGTAGAGCTCGTCGAGGCCCTCGGCGGCCACCGTCGACGGCGTGGTGTGCGCTCGCTCGCCGGCGGGCGGCCGGCCGAGGTGGCGCAGGAACGCCGCCGGTTCAAGGGCGCGCTCACGTTCGCGGGCGGTGGCGGCGGCGAGCGCCGGGCCGCTGTCGATGAGCGCCAGCAGGGAGACCTGCTCGCCGGCCGAGAGCAGCTGGCGGGCCATCTCGTAGGCGAGCATGCCGCCCAGCGACCAGCCACCGAGGCGGTAGGGGCCCTGCGGCTGCACCGTGCGCACCGCGGCGAGGTAGGCGAGGGCGAGCTCGCCGAGGCTCGGGGCCGCCGCCCCGGCTCGGCGGGGCCGGGCCTCGAGCCCGAAGATCGGCGGCCCGGCGCTCAGGTGAGCACAGAGCCGCTGGTAGCAGAGCACATGGCCGCCGGCCGGGTGGAGCAGGAAGAGCGGCGTGCCGTGGCCCGGGCGCAACGGCACCAGGGCGGAGCGCGGTGGCTGCGGGTCCCGGGCGACCAGGTGGCGCGCCAGGCCCTCGACCGTCGGGTGCTCGAGGAGGGCGGCCAAGGGCAGCCGCAGCCCGAGGCGGCGCTCGATGGCGGCGAGCAGCCGCACGGCCGCCAGCGAGTGGCCACCAAGGAGGAAGAAGTCGGCCCCTGTCCCGGCGTCGACGCCGAGCACCTGGGCGAAGGTCTCCCGCACCAGGCGCTCGACGGCCGAGTCGTCGGCCCGGGTCCGGGCGATCGCCGGCGCTGCGGCGGGGAGCCGGAGCCCGGCACGGTCTACCTTGCCGCGGGCGTTGAGCGGCAGGGCGGCGAGGGGCACGATGCGCCACGGCAGCTGGGCGGCGGAGAGGTGGCGGGCGAGCTCGCGGCGCAGCGCCGCGGGGTCGAGCTCCTCCCCCGGGGTGGGGACCACCCAGGCGACGAGGGCCGGCTCGCCACCGGGGCCCGGCCGGCCGTCGACGGCTGCGGCGGCGACCGTCGGCAGCCGCTCGAGGCAGGCCTCGACCTCGGCCGGTTCGAGCCGCTGCCCGCGCACCTTGAGCTGGCGGTCCAGCCGGCCCAGCAGCTCGAGCTCGCCGTCGGCCCGGAAGCGGGCGCGGTCCCCGCTGCGGTAGAGCCGCGAACCCGGTTGGGTGGCCGTGGGGTCGGGAACGAAACGGCTGGCGGTCAGGCGCGGCCGGCCGAGGTAGCCCCAGGCGAGGCCCGGGCCGCCCAGCCACAGCTCACCTGGGACGCCGGGCGCCGCGGCCGTTCCGGTGGCGTCCACGACGAGCAGGCGGCTGGCGCCGAAGGGCCGGCCGACCGGCGGGCGCTGCGAGGTCGCGGGTGATCCCGGGGCCAGGCGAGAGACCGTCGCCACCACTGTGGCCTCGGTGGGGCCGTAGGTGTTGAGCACGGGAACGGCTGGCCAGCGGGCCTGCCAGCGAGCGAGGGGCTCGCCGCGAGCCGCCTCGCCGCCGATCACCAGCAGGCGCAGCGCGTCGAGGCCCGCCGGCGCTTCCACTTCGTTGGCCAGCAGGTGCCAGAAGGCCGTGGGCAGGCTCATCACCGTCACGCGGCGTTCGGCGAGGCGGCCGAGCCAGGCGAGGGGCGAGCCGCCCAGGCCCGCGCGGTCCACCACCAGCCGAGCACCGGCGGCAAGGGTGGGCAGGACCTCCTCCAGGGCGAGGTCGAAGGCGAGGGTGGCCGCATGGAGGACGCGGTCTTCCGCCGTCAAGCCGTAGGCAGCGATCGCCGCCGCAGAGTAGGCGGCGAGGTTGCCGCGGCTGAGGGCCACCGGGTTCGGTTCGCCGCTCGACCCCGAGGTGTGGAGGACGGCGGCGAGCGAAGCGTCAGAAGCCGGCGGCGAGCCGAGCGCCGGCGCCGCGGCGGACCCTGCTGCGCGGGCCGTGGCATCGTGGATCGCGCGCTGGCGCTCGACCGGCCAGGCCGGGTCCAAGGGCAAGAAGGCGAGCCCGGCCGCGAGGCAGGCCAGCATCTCGACGAGCGCGGCGGCACCACGCTCATCGACCAGAGGGAGCACGGGGCCGGCCGCTGCCGTCTCCACGAGGCTCGCCGCGCGTTGCGCTGCTGCCACCAGCAGAGCGCCGTAGCTCCACTGCTCGTCGCCGGTCGCGTCACCATCCTGGGACATCACCACCACGGCGATCCGTTCGGCGGCCGAGCGGCCCCGGCCGGCGATCTCCAGCATCACGTCCGGCGCCGTGGCTTGCCTGGCCGCTCCGCCCCACTCCAGCAGCTGCTGGCGCTCGCTTGCCGTGGGCCGGCAGAGCTCGGCCAGGGCGGCGTCTGGTCGCTCGACCACGGTCGCAGCGAGCGTGGTGAAGGCCCGCGCCCAGCGCTCGATGGTGGTGGCGTCGAGCACCGCCGCGTCATAGACGAAGCAGCCGCTCCAGCCGTCCGCCGTCGGCTCCAGGTAGACCTCGAGGTCGAGGCGCGGTGCAGGGTTCGTGAGCTCCAGGGGGCGGACCGCGAGGCCGCTCAGGGCCAGGGTGGCCGGGGCCTGCTCGTGGAGGGCGAAGGACAGCGCGAACTGGGGCTGCGGACCATGGGGGCCGTCATGGTCGCCCGCCGGCGCCAGGATCGCTTCGAGCGGCAGCGCCTTGTGCTCCAGGGCGGCGAGGACGTGTCTTCTGACAGCGGCGAGCTGGGCCGTGAACGGCGCCTCGTCGTCCACTGCGAGGACCAGCGGCAGGCTGTTGATCTGGCAGGCCACGAGCTCCTGGAGGGGCAGCTCGTCGCGCAGCGAGACGGGGCTGACCAACCAGCCCCGCCGTCGTCCGCTCTGCCGCCGCAGCAGAGTGGCGAAGAGGGCGAGGAGCAGGTGGAACGACGACGCGCCCGCCCGGCGCGCCAGCTCGCTGAGCGGATTCGCGATGGGCGCCGTGAGCGCGCAGCGTCGCCAGCCGCTCCGCCGCAGGGCGCTCGCGGCGCGCGGCCGGTCGCGGGGGAGCTCCCAGGGCTCGACCCCTGCGAGCGCGGCCGCCCAGAAGCTGCGGTGCTCTCGTGCCGCCGGGCTCGCCAACCAGGCTGCCTCCCGCTGGCCCAGCTCGCTCGGCCGCGGCCCGCCGCTCGACGGCGATAGCGGCTCGCCGGCGTAGAGCGCACCGAGCTCGCGGCTGAGGATGGCGAGCGACTGGCCATCGGCGACCGCGTGGTGGACGAGGAGCCCGAGGTCGTGGCGTGCCGGGCCCTGGCGCACCAGGTAGAGGCCGGCCACCGGCCCGCGCTGGAGATCGCCAGTGAGCTGGCTGCCGCCGGCGGCGAGGCGCCGCCGCTCGGCTGCCTGGGCCGTGGGAGCGAGGTCGCCGAGGTCGACGACCGGCAGGTGAGGCCGGCCGGGAGGCCCGGCCACGCGCTGGCGCAGGCCCGCTTCGGTGGCCACAAAGCGCGTCCGCAAGGCCTCGTGGCGGCGCAGCAGCTGCTCCCAGGCGCGCCACAGCCGCGCGACACAGAGCGGCCCCGCGAGCTCGAAGCCGAGGCTCAGCGTGTAGGCGGGGCTGGTCGGCGCCAGGCCCTGGAGCATCCACATCCGCTGCTGGGCGGCAGTAACGGGGAGCAGGCCGCGGCTCGCTGAGGTCGCTGCGACCGAGGCGGCGGCCTCGGCCGGCTCAGGCTCACTGCCGAGGGCCTCCAGGCGGGCGGCGAAGTCCCCCAACCTGGGGTAGTCGAAGAGCCAGCGCATGGGGATCGCGGCCCTCTGGGGGCTGCGCAGCCGCGCCACCACCTCGGTGGCGGCGAGCGAGTGGCCGCCGAGCGCGAAGAAGTGGCTGTCGAGCGCAGGCGGCGCCACACCCAGGGCTTCCTCCCACGCAGCCGCTACGGCGAGCTCGAGCGGGCTCGCCGGCGGCGGGCCGGGAGAGGCGAAGGTGGGCGCCAGTGCTTCCGGGTCAGGTAAGGCGCGGTCGTCGAGCTTGCCGCTCAGCGTGCGGGGCAGGGCCGGCAGCAGCAGATAGTGCTGTGGGCGGGCGGCGGCCGGCAGGCGCTCTCGCGCCTGGCGTTCGAGCCGGCGGCGCAGCCGGCGAGCCCTCCTGGCGCCCAGGGGATCGTTGGCGAGACCGGCGGTGGGGGAAGTGGCAGGGGCCTGACCCGCCGCCAGGACGACCGCCGAGGGCGCCAGCCGGAGGGTCACGTCGTAGCGGTAGCGCGCCATCTCGTTGTCGAAGCGGCTCGCCTTGTCGGCGATCGCCACCGCGCCGAGGGCGGGCAGCTCGGCGGCGAGGCCGCGGAAGAAGGCCCTGGCCACCAGCAGCTCCTCTTCCTGGGCCGCCAAGAGCGCCACCGCCGCCGTCGGCTCGCCGCTCGTCGCGAGGCGGTGGCGGTACTCGTCGTCGGCGCGATCGAGGTCACGCACGTCACCCACGAAAAGGGCGCCGCCCGGCGCGAGGAGGGTGAGGGCGCCGTGCAGCACCCGGCGCAGGTAGGCGAGAGACGGGAAGTACTGCACGACGGACGACAGCACCACGAGGTCGAAGCTCCCCGCTGGGAGGCCCGTCAAGTCATGCGCCGCCTGCTGGCGGAGCTCGACCTGCGTGAGGCCGCGGGCCGCGAGCGTGGGCCGCAGCCGGGCGAGGGCGCCGGCAGCGATGTCCGTGCCGACGTAGGTCGCGCAGGCGGGGGCCACGCGGAGCAAGACCATCCCCGTCCCGCAGCCGATCTCCAGCACCCGCCGGGGCGCCAGGGCGAGCACGCGGCTGGCGAGAGCCTCGGCCCACTCGGCCATCTCGGCGGCGGGGATCGGCGCGGCCGTGGTGCTCGTCACCCAACCGGCGCTGTCGAGGGCGGGATCGCCGGCCGGCGGTGCGCTCGCGTAGACCTCGTCGTAGGCCGCGGCCCATCCGGCGACTTGCGCCAGCTCGTCGGCCGCGAGCTCGCCGCGCCGGCGCGGCGCCGGCACCACGTAGGCGACCACGGTGAGCTCGCGAGCCGTCGCCGCCTTCCAGGGCCGCACGGTGACCTCGGCGACCTCCGGCAGCTCGCGCAGGCATGCTTCGACCTCGCCGGGCTCGAGGCGCCAACCGCGCACCTTGAGCTGGCGGTCGGCGCGGCCGAGGAACCACAGCCGGCCATCCGGGCCGCGGCGGGCGAGGTCGCCGCTGGCGTACATCCGCGCCCCGGGCTGCAGGCCCCAGGGGTCGGGCAGGAAGCTCGCCGCCGTGGCCCCGGGCGCACCGGCGTAGCCGATCGCGAGGCCGGCTCCAGCGAGGAAGAGCCGCCCCGGCGAGCTCCACAGCACGGGCCGCAGCGTGCTGTCGAGCAGGTACCAGCGCTCGCCGGCGAGCGGCCTGCCAAGGCTGACGGCGGCGCTCCCCGGCAGCAGCTCGCCGTGGCCAGTGAGCTTTTCGGCGCTCGACCAGATGGTCGTCTCGGTGGGGCCGTAGAGGTTCCAGACCGCCCGGCAGCGGGCCTGGAGGAAGCCGCCGAGGTCTGCTGGCATCGCCTCGCCACCGCAGAGGACGCCGAGCTGCGGCTCGCCCTGCCAGCCGGCGGCGGCGAGCAGCCACCAGCGGCTGGGGGTCGCCTGGGCGAGCGTCGTGCGGTGCGCCGCCAGGGCCGCGGCCAGGGCGAAGCCGTCCCGCCCGGCGGCGCTGGGGGCCACCACCAGCCGGGCGCCGTGCGTGAGAGGCAGCCAGACCTCCAGGGCAGCGATGTCGAAGCCGGCCGAGGTGAGGGCGAGGAAGCGGTCCGCGGGGCCGCAGCCGACCTGCTGGGCGACGGCGGCGAGGAGGCGGGCGACGGCGAGGCGAGGCACCTCCACGGCCTTCGGCTCGCCCGTCGAGCCCGAGGTGAAGAGGCGGTGGAACGGCGCCTCGGCTGGCACGGCCACGGGCCCCGCGAGGGGCGGGGTGGCGGCGGCCCGGTGCACCGCCGGGAGATCGTCGAAGTGCGCCGATCCCGCGCCCCGCCTCGCGAGCTCGGCCCGGCGGGCGGCCGGCAGCTCGGGGTCGAGGGGGACCAGGGCGGCGCCGGCAGCGAGAGCCCCCAGCCAGGCGATCACCCATTCCGGGCCGCGGTCCAGGCAGACCACCACCCGCTGCCCGGCGCCGACGCCGCGAGCCCGGAGGGCCGCCGCGACCCCGAGGGCGGCGCGCCGCAGCGCCGCCGCCGAGAGGTGCTCGCCGGCGGCTTCGAGGGCGACGGACTGGGGCCGCCGGGCGAGCTCTGCGAAGATGAGGTCCACCGTGTTGTCCGCCGGCCCCTCGGCAGCCTGCGTGGCCGTCTCGACGAGCAGCTGATGGCGCTCGCTGGCGCTCAGCCATGGCCAGGCAGTGAGCGGCGCCTCGTTCGGCACGGTGGCCTGGGCGAGGGCGCGGCCGAAGGCGGCGGCCCAGCGGGCCACGGTGCTGGCGTCGAGGCGGGCGCGGTCGAAGAGCAGGCGGCCGCTGAGCGTCCCGGCGTGCGGCCCCAGATGGACGTCGAGCAGGAAGCGGGGCGCCTGCGCCGGTACCTCCAGCTCGCGCACCGTGAGCCCGCCGAGCTCGAGGCGGCGGGCGGGCCCCTGGTGGAAGCTGAAGCAGGTGGCAAAGAGCGGTGGCCCACCTCCTCGCTCCGGTGCCAGCTCGGCGACCAGCTGGTCGAAGGGCAGGTCCTGGTGGTCGTAGGCGGCCAGCACGTTGGCACGCACCGCGGCGAGGAGCGGCCCAAAGGCCGGTGAGCCGGTGATCCGCAGGCGCACCGGCAGGGTGTTGACGAAGAACCCGAGCGCGTCTTCGAGCTCGCGCCGCGGGCGCTGGCTGAGGATGGTGCCGATCACCAGGTCGCGCGAGCCGGTGATCGTCGCCAGAGTGGCGAGCCAGGCTGTCAAGCTGGTGAGGAAGAGCGAGGCGGCCTCGCGCCGCGAGAGCTCCTCGAGGGCGGTCGTCGTCGCCGCGTCGAGGGTGAGGTCGCAGGAGCCGGCGGGGGCCGTCGCCGCCGTGGGGCCGGCCGCGGCCGGGCGATCGAGCGGCAGCTCGAGGTAGGGCGCGCCGGCGAGGGCCTCGCGCCAGTGGCGGCGGTCGACCTCGCGGGTCGCAGCCACCGCCAAGGCACGCTGCTCGCGGGCGTGGCGCGCGTACTGCGCGGTGGCGGGAAGCGCGGCCGCGAGCCGGGCCCCCGTCACCGCCGGGTCGCGCCGGGTGATGGCGTAGAGCTGCGAGACCTCGCGCCAGAAGATCGCCTCCGAGCCGCCGTCGGCGGCGATGTGGTGGAAGACGGTGTGCAGTCGGTGGTGCTCGCCGTCCAGCCGGACGAGCAACCAGCGCCAGGGAGGCTCGCTCGAAAGCCGGAAGGGGCGGGCCGCGGATCGCTCGCCGAGCCTGCCGGCCGCGGCCGCGGTATCGGTCCTGGCGAGGGCCGAGAGGTCGACGACGGCCGGTCCTGGTCCGCGGGGCAGGAAGCGCTGCCGCGGCGTGCCGGCTGCGACGTCGACGACGCTGCGCAGCACCTCGTGGCGCCGGGCGACGGCCGCGAAGGCGCGGCTGAGCGCGCCGGCGTCGAGCGGGCCGTCGAGGCCGTGGGCCGTCGGCATGTGGTAGGCGGAGCTTTCCGGCGCGAGCTCGGCAAGCAGCCAGAGCCGCTGCTGGCCGGGAGACAGGGGAGCGTCGCCGTCCGATAGATCTGCGGCAGGGCCCGGCGCCGCCGGCGAGGCCGGTGCCGGGGTGAGCCCGGTCGCCTCTCGCTGCAGCGCCGTCAAGTGGACGGCGAGCGCTGCGGCGCTCGGGTGCTCGAAGAGGGCGCGCAGCGGCACGCGGGTGCCCAGGGCGGCCTCCAGCCGACTGAGGGCACGCATGGCGAGGAGCGAGTGGCCGCCGAGGACGAAGAAGGAGGCCTCGTGATCGACCGCGGCGCGGCCCAGGACCTCGGCGAAGACCCCGGCGACGATCTCCTCGCGGGGCGAGCTCGGGGCGGGCGCCGCCGCAGTGGCCTCGGGCAGCGGCCGCTCGCCGAGGGCCCGGCGATCGAGCTTGCCGCGTGCCGTTCGCGGCAGGCTGTCGAGCTCCACCCAGCGAGCCGGTAGCCAGGCGCGAGGGAGGAGGCCGGCGAGGAAGGCATGGAGGCTCGGGGCCGGGAGAGCGCTGCCGGGGCGGGCCACCCAGAAGGCCACCAGGGCCGGCATGCCGGCCAGCTCGCGGGCGACCACGGCCGCCTCGGCGACGGCCGGGTGACGAGCCAGGGCGGCGGCGACCTCCGCCGGCTCGATGCGGTGCCCCAGGACCTTCACCTGCTCGTCCAGGCGACCGAGGATCTCGAGCTGGCCATCGTGGCGGAAACGTGCCCGGTCGCCGGTCGCGAAGAGCCGCTCGCCGGGCTGCTCGGCGCATGGATGCGGCCGGAAGCGGGCGGCGGTGGCTGCCGGTGCTCCGAGGTAGCCCCTGGCGAGCCCGCCCCCGCCCACCCAGAGCTCACCGGCCACGCCCGCCGGCGCCGGCTGGCAGGGCGCCCCCGCTGGTCCCGCCGCGAAGACCCAGACGCTCGCCCCGGCGATCGGCCGGCCAATCGGCACGGCGCGCCCATCGCCGGCCTCGGCCCAGTCGGCCTCGAACCAGTCGGCCCCGAACCAGCCGGCAGCAGGCCCCAGCTCGGCCACCGCGCAGCCGACCGTCGCCTCGGTGGGGCCGTACTCGTTGCAGACCCGCCGCGCCTGCCAGCCGGCGAGCTGCTCGCGTACCAGGGGCTCGCCGCCGACGACGAGGCAGTCGACGGTAGCCGGACCGGCGAGCAGGCGAAGGTGGCTGGGGGTGAGCTTGACGAGCCCCCAGGGGCCGGCGTCGGCGAGCGTGGCGGCGGTGGCCCGCGGGTCATCCCCGTCGGCGATCACCACCCGCTGGCCGGCCAGGAGTGGCGGCAAGTAGCTCGTCACCGTGAGATCGAAGGCGGGGTCGGTGTGCAGGAGGCTGGGCCCGGCTGCCGGGGCGTAGGCCCGCCGGCAGTGCTCGAGGTAGGCCTCGAGGGCGGCGTGGGAGACCACCACGCCCCGCGGCTCGCCCGTCGAGCCCGAGGTGGGGAGCACGTAGGCGGCCTGGGCCGGGAGCGGCGGGCGCGGCCGGCGGGGCGCCAGCGAGGTACCAGCCGGGGCGAGGAGCGAGCGGCAGGGGGTCGCGGTGCCTGCCGGCGGGCGCACGCCGCTCCCCAGCCAGCAGAGGGCCGGCCGGAAGCGGCTGAGGAGGTCTTGGCAGCGGCTGAGCGGTGTGGCCGGGGGGATCGGCAGGTAGGCGACGCCCGCGCCGAGGGCGGCGAGGAAGCCGGCCACCAGCTCGCTCGACAGCGGGGCGAGCACGGCGACGCGCTCTTCGGCGGCGGTGCCCAGCTCGGCCAGGTGGGTGGCGAGCCCGGCCGCCCAGCGGGCGAGGGCGGCGTAGGACCAGGTCTCGCCGGTTGCCGGCGCGGTGAGGGCGATCGCCTCGGGGACGGCCCGCGCCCGGGCCTGGAAGCGGGCGCCGATCGAGCGTGGGGGCCGGCCGGGCGCCGGTCCCGCCGTCCACTCGACGAGGAGCTGCTGGCGCTCCGCGGCGGTCAGCCAGGGGAGGTCGAAGAGCGGGGCCTCGGGGGTGGCGAGCGCGGCCTCCAGCCAGGCGAACAGCCGCCGGCCGAGGGCGGCGATCGTCGCCCGGTCGAAGAGCTGCGGGCGGTAGAGCACCCGCCAGCGGCCGGGGATGGTCGTGCTCGCGGCTGGCACCTGGACTTCGAGGTCGAAACGGGCCGGCACCCACGGGCGTTCGCGCGGCCGCACCGCGAGCCCCGCTAGGGCGAGCTCGCCCGGCGGCACGCTCTGGAAGGCGAAGGAGGTGCTCAGCCAGGGGTTGCCAGAGAGCTGGCGCTCCGGCCCGAGCTCGGCGACCAGGAGCTCGAACGGCAACCGGCCCTGGGCCAGGCAGCGCTCGACGCGCCCGCGGCTGGCGCTGATCAGCCCACGCAGGCTCGGTCTGCCCGCGAGGTCGGCGGCGAAGACGAGGGTGTTGACGAAGAAGCCGACCAGCTCTTCGGTGGCCGCGGGCTCGCGGCCGGCGAAGGGCACCGCGGTCGCCACCCGCGGGCTGCCGCTCCAGCGGCCGAGCAGGGCGTGGAAGCAAGCGAGGGAGGCCATGAACGGCGTCGCGCCGAGCTCGCGGCCCAGGCGAGCCAGCCGTTCGGCCATGGGCCGCGGCCACTCCCAGACCTCCTCGGCGCCGGCGGCCGCGAGCCGCGGCGGCGTCGGGCGGTCCTGCGGCAGGCGCAGGCGAGCCAGGTTGGCGAGCTCGCCGCGCCAGAAGGCTAGGGCCGTCCGGTGCTCGTCTTGCCGTACCGCCTGGCGCTCGCGGCGGGCCTGGGCGAGGACGGTCGTGGCGAGCGGGGCCAGGCCCTCGCCGCGGTAGCCGGCCGCCAGCTCGCGGCAGAGCGGGGCGAGCGAGCTACCGTCGAAGACGAGGTGGTGGAAGGTCAGGAGAAGGTCGTGGTGGGTGGTCCCCGAGCGCAGCAAGCAGGCGCGCAGCAGCGGGCCGCGCTCGAGGTCGAAGCGGCGGGCCTGCTCGCGGCCGGCGAGGGCCCGGCTCGTGGTGGCGCGGTCGGCCGGCCGCAGGGCCGCGAGGTCCACCAGGGGCAGTCGGGCCGGCGCGGTGGGCGCCAGTCGTTGGAAGGGAACGCCGTCGTGCTGGTGCACGGTGGCGCGCAACACGGTGTGGCGCTCGCCGAGCCGCCGCAGGGCCCGCGCCAGGCGCTCGACCTCGAGCCCTCCCTGGATCTCCCAGCCGAGGCCGGCGTTGTAGGCGGGGGAGGTGTCGTCGAGCTGGGCGAGGAGCCAGAGCTGCTCCTGGGCGAAGGAGAGGGGGGCTTCGTCGCGAGCGCCGGCGCCGGCGGCGGGTGAGGCCGGGCCTGCCGGCGGCGCGCCGCCGGCGAGGAAGGCGGCGAGGCCTGCCGCCGTCGGGTGCTCGAAGACCGCGGCGAGCGGCAGCTCGCGGCCGAGCTCGCTGCGCAGCCGGCGGGCGAGCTGGGCGGCGAGGAGCGAGTGGCCGCCAAGGGTGAAGAAGGACGTCTCGGGATCGACGCCGGCGAGCCCGAGGAGCTCACCGAAGGCCCGGGTCACGGGTGCGAGGAGCTCCACGCCGGGCCGCTCGCTCGCATTGGTGGGCGCCGGGGCCGCCAGCCAGCGCGCCCGCGGCGGCAGCAAGGCGACGAGGCTGCGACGGTCGAGCTTGCCGCTCGCCAGCCGTGGCAGGGCGTCGAGCACGACGATTTCCGCCGGCCGGAGCACCTCGGGGAGGCGCGCCCGTGCCCGCGCCGCGAGCTCACTCGCCAGGCGTGCCCGACGGCGCTTGGCGAGCGGCTGGTTGGCGAAGTGCGCCAGGCCGGCGGCGAGGGCGTCGACCTCGCCCGTCACGGGGCCGGGAGCGGCCGGGCGGCGGCTGGCCGGCGGGGGCGAGGCAGCGCGGGTGAGACGGGCCGCGAGCCGGCCGGTGGCCCGCTCGCCGGGGCTCGCAGCCGCGAGGTCGAAGCGCAGGCGGTATCCCGCGGCGGCGGCCAGCTCGCTGAGCTCGGCGAGCCGGAGGTCGCCGGCAGGTGGCAGCGCCGGCGCCCAGGCTGCCGTGGTCGCCGAAGGCGCCGCCCGGGCCGCTGCCGCGAGGTCGAGGAGCGGGCCCAGCAGGGCGTTGGGCACTCCGCGGAAGCTGATCTCGTCTGGCCCGGCGGCGAGCAGGCGGCGCAGCTCGGCGGTGGCGGCCGCTGCCGGCAGGGCAGCGAGATCGAGGCAAGGCGCGGCCCGCGCGCGGCGGGCGACGTCGAGGTGGAGGACGACGTCGAAGCGGAACATCTGCAGCTCGTTGGGCGAGCTGCCCAGCTTCGGCAGCACCTCGACGGCCGCCACGCGGGCGAGCCGGCCAGGCAGGGCAGCGAAGAGGGCAGGGTCGAGTACCAGCTCCTCTTCGCGGCGGCAGCGCTCGGCGGCGGCGGCGAGGAGCTCGGCGCTGCGGCTCGGGCCGGCCGCGGCCTCGACGGCCAGGGCCTGGAGGGGCAGCAACGGAAGGCTTCGGAGATCACCCACGAAGATCCGGCCCTGCGGCGCCGTGACCTCCACGGCTCCTGCGAGCACGCGGAGGAAGTACTCGAGGCTGGGGAAGTACTGCACCACCGAGTTGAGCACCACGAGGTCGAAGCGGTCGGCCCCGCTGCCGCCGAGGAGGCGAGCCGCGAGCTCGTGGGCCGCGGCTCGATGGAGCTCGACCTTCGCCGCCGCCCCGGCTGGCACGCGGGCGCGCAGGCGTTCGAGGGCGGGGGCGGCCAGGTCGAGACCGCAAAAGCGTTCGAGCTCGTCGAGCAGGGGCAGCGCGAGCAGGCCCTCGCCGCAGCCGATCTCGAGCAGCCGGCGCGGTGCCAGGGCACGAAGCCGCGCCAGGGTGCCTCCGAGCCACTCGTCCATCTCGGCCCGCGGGATGGCGGCACCGGTGAGGCTGCTCACCCAACCGAGATAGCCCTCGGTGGCAGGCGCGCCGTCGCCGTAGAGCTGGTCGTAGAGGGCCTGCCAGCCGGCGAGGTGCTCGGCTGTCGCGGCGTCGCCGGTTGCGGCTCGGGCCTCCGGGCGGCTGGCGACGAAGGCGACCAGGCGCGGCGGGCCTGCGGCGGCGGCGACCAGCTCCACGGCGGCGGCGGCCACCTCGGGATGGTCTGCCAGCAGGCCCTCGATCTCACCGGGCTCGTAGCGCACCCCGCGCAGCTTGCCCTGGCGGTCCCGCCGGCCGTGGTAGCCGAGGGTGAGGTCGCATGCCCAGCGTGCCAGGTCACCCGTCAGGTAGCGGCGCCCGCCGGGCGCCGTGGCCCAAGGGTCGGGGCGAAAACGCGCGGCCGTCAGGGCGGGGGCGCCGAGATAGCCGCGGGCGAGCCCTGGGCCGCTGACGGCCAGCTCACCGACCACCCCGAGCGGCTGCAGCTCCCCGCGGGTCGAGAGCACCCTGAGCGCTGTGTTGGCGATCGGCCGTCCGAGGGGCAGGGGACTATGAGCGAGCTCGCCCTGGCCGACGACGGCCGTCGCGGCGTGGATCGTCGCTTCGGTGGGGCCATAGAGGTTCACCAGGGTTGCCCCTGGCAAGGCTGCGAGGAGACGCGCCGCGAGCTCACGCGGCAGCGCCTCACCACCACTGGCGAGCAGGCGCAGATCGCCGAGCTCGGCGAACGCTCCCTCGGCGGCGAGCTCCTGCCAATAGGTGGGAACGGCCTGGAGCACGCTCACCCGCCGCGCGGTGGCGAGGGCGAGGAGGGCTGCCGGGTCGCGCTCCAGGCCCGCGGGCGCCACCTCCAGGCGGGCGCCGGCGAGAAGCGGTGCCCAGACCTCCCACACCGAGGCGTCGAAGCTCGCGGCGGTCTTGAACAGCAGGCGATCCGTGGCCGCCAGCGGCACCTCGGCAGCCATCCACCGCATGTGGTGGACGATCGCCGCCTGGGTAACCACCACGGGCTTGGGGCCACCGCTGGTCCCCGAGGTGAAGAGGACGTAAGCGGCCCGCTCGCCGAGATCGTCCCGGCTGCCGAGGTCGCCGGCCAGCGCCGCGGGCGGCCGCGCCGCCAGCAGCGATGCGAGGGGCCCGAGCACGCGGCAGGGCACGTCTCCCGTGCCGGTGGCGGTTGGAGCGGTCAGCAGGCGCAGGCGGGCGCCGGCCCGGCGCAGGAGCTGGTGCTTGCGCGCGGCGGGCCAGCCGGGATCGACGGCGAGGTAGGCGCCGCCGGCCCGCAGCACCGCGAGCTGGCTCACCACCAGCGCGGCGGAGCGGTCGAGGTCGAGGGCGACCACCGCGTCGAGGCCCACGCTGTCGGCCGCGAGCCGCTCAGCCAGGTGCCAGGCGGCGCGGTCGAGGGCCGCGAAGCTCAGGTGCTCGTCGCCGTCGACCAGGGCAACGGTGGCGGGCTGGCGGGCGAGCAGCGGAACGAGGCCGGCTTCGAGGCTCGGCGGCAGCGCCAGCTCGCGCTCGCGATCGCTCGCCTCGGCGAGGAGCTGATGGCGCTCGGCCGGGCTCAGGAGCGGCAGATCGCTGAGGGCCGCGCTGGGACGGGCGACGGCCGCGGCGAGCAGGCGCTCGAAGGCGGCGGCGAGGCGTCGCACCGTGGTGGCGTCGAAGAGCGCCGTGCGGTACACCCAACGGCTCCGCAGCGTGCCGGCCGCCGGCCACAGGTAGAGCTCGAGGTCGAAGCGGGCGGCGGCGAGGGGCGGGTCCAGGCGCCTGGTCTCGAGGCCGCTCAGGGCCAGCTCGGCGCCGGGCGCGCTCTGCAGGGCAAAGGTCAGCTGGAAGAGCGGGTTCTGGCCGGCAATGCGCTCGGGGTTGAGCTCGGCCACCAGACGCTCGAAGGGAAGCTCCTGGTGGGCGTAGGCGCCGAGCACCACCTCGCGAACCCGCCCCAACAGGCGGGCCAGGCTGTCGTCGCCGGCGACGCTGAAGCGCAGCGCCAGGTTGTTGGCGAACAGGCCGACGGCATCCTCCAGGCCCTCGCCCTGGCGGTTGGCGACCGGGACGCCGAGCACCAGCTCGACGGGCCCCACTCCTGGAGCCGGCGTGCAGCGGGCGAGGAGGGCGCCGTAGGCGGCGAGGAGCAGGGTGAACGGGGTGACGGCCGCTTCGAGGGCGGCGCGCTCGACGGCCGTGGCGAGGCTCGGCGGCAGCTGGACCTCGAGCTCGGCCCCCTGCCACATGGCTGCACCCTGCCAGATCTCAGCCTCTTGCCAGGTTTCGCCACTCCGCCCCGCGGCCCAGGTCGGGGGAGGCAGGGGCGGCGCCGGTCGATCGCTCGGCGGCGGCGCCGGGCTCGCGCCGGCAAGGGCCTGCCGCCAGTAGGCGAGGGCGGCGTCGAGCTCGCCCCGCACCAGCTGCTCCTGCTGCCAGAGGGCGTACTCGCCGACGGGGACCGCCGCCGGCAGGGCGGCGCCGCCACCGCCGCGGCAGGCTGCCGCATAGAGGGCCGCGAGGTCGCGCGCGATCACCCCCAGCGACCAGCCATCGGCCGCGATGTGGTGCACGGTGAGGCTCAGCCGGTGGTGCGCCGGGGCGAGGCGCAGCAGCCGGCAGCGCAGCCAGGGGCCGCGTTCGAGGTCGAAGGGCAGGGCGGCCTCCCGCTGCGCCAGGGCCGTCGCCAGGGTCGCGGCATCGGCCGGCCGCAGGCCGCCGAGGTCGATCACCGCGGGGGGGGGCAGGCGCTGCCCCGGGGCCTGCTGTGGTGCCGGGCCGCTCGTCTCGAGGTGCGCGGCGAGCACCGGATGGCGCGCCCCGAGCTGGTCGCCAGCGCGAGCCAGCGACCCTGCCGCCAGCGGGCCGCGGAGATCGAAGCCGAGGGCGAGGTTGTAGGCCGGGCTCAGCGGCGCCAGCTGGGCGAGGAACCACAGCCGCTGCTGCCCCGAGGAGAGCGGGTAGCGCGGCAGTGGCCGGCGGTCGGGGTGGCCGGGAAAGCCGCGGACCGGCTGCCTTTGCACCCCGCGCAGCACCTCGGCCAGGGCCGCCGCCTGGGTGGCGACGGTGGGGGCCTCGAAGAAGAGGCGGACGGCGAGCTCGCGGTCGAGCAGGCGGCCGAGGCGCAGCGCCGCGCGGGTGACCGAGAGCGAGTGTGCGCCGTGCTCGAAGAGGTGGGCGTGGAGGCCGAGCGTGGGCTCGCCGAGGATCTCGCGCCAGGTCGCGAGCACCAGCTCCTCGAGGGGGGAACGGCCGATCCCGTGACGCCCCGGCCCTGCCGCTTCGAGGCTCGTGGGCGGCGCCTCGGGGGCTGGCAGCGCGCGGCGGTCCACCTTGCCGTGCCCTGTCCGTGGCAGGGCGGGCAGCAGCTCCCACCGTTCGGGCACCCAGGCGGCGGGCAGCTGGCGGGCGAGCTCGGCGCGCAGGGCGCCGAGGAGCCCCGTCGAGTCCGGCGCGGCGCGGGGCACCACGTAGGCCACCAGCACGGCGTCCTCGGGTGCCCGGCGCCACAGGGCCACGGCGGCCTCGGCGACGTCCTGACGGCTGGCCAGGGCGTGCTCGATCTCCCCCAGCTCGACGCGCTGGCCGCGCACCTTCACCTGGCCGTCACGGCGACCGCCGGTCTCCAGGCTGCCGTCCGTCCGCCGGCGGCCGAGGTCGCCGCTCGCGTAGAGGCGGGCCCCGGGGAGCCGCGAGAAGGGGTGCGGGCGGAAATGCTCGGCGGTGGCCGCCGGGCTACCGAGGTAGCCACGGGCGAGGCCGTCGCCACCCAGCCAGATCTCGCCACCGGCGCCGGCCGGCAGCAGCTCGCCGTGGCGCCCCAAGACGTGTGCCTCCGAGTTGGTGAGCGGCAGGCCGATCGCCACAGGGGTCGCCTCGCCGGCGGCAGGGCGAGGCACCGGCCAGGCCGTCGCCCAGAGGGTCGCCTCGGTGGGGCCGTAGAGGTTCCACAGCTTCCCGACGCGCGGCCGGAGGGCCGTCGCGAGGGCCCCGCTCAACGCCTCGCCGCCGGCCAGCGCGGTGAGGCCACGATCGCCCTCCCAGGAGCTCTCGGCCAGCAGACGCCAGGTGGCGGGCGTGGCCTGCAGGTGGCTGGCCCCCTGCTCGGCCAGCAGATGCGCCAGGCAGGTGGCGTCGCCGCCGATGCCCTCCGGGGCGAGCACCAGCCGGCCGCCGGTGGTCCACGGCCGCAAGAGCTCGAGGGCCGCGATGTCGAAGCTCAGGGGCGTGATCGCCAGCCAGCGCTCGCCGAGGGAGGGCGGTAGGCGTTGGGCGAAGGCGGCGAGGAAGCTCGCCAGGGCCTGCCGCGAGATGCCGATCGCCTTCGGCTCACCCGTCGAGCCCGAGGTGAAGAGCACGTTGGCGAGGCCCTCCGGCGGTACGGCGCGGTGCGCTGCGACGTGGCCGGCCGCCTCGACTGCGCGGACCTCGGCCGCGCTCGCCACGACCAACGAAGGCGCGAGGCGGGCGAGGAGGCGTTGCCGCCGGGCCGGCGGCAGCGCCGGGTCGAGCGGGGCGTAAGGAGTGCCGGCCGCGAGGCAGCCCAGGACGGCCACCACCAGCTCGGCGGCCCTGGGGAGGAGGAGGGCCACCGGGGCCTCGGGCTGCGCCGGCGACAAGCCGGCAGCGAAGTGACGAACGCGCCGGGCGAGCTCACCCCGAGAGAGCAGCTCACCGCCGTCGCCAGGGACGACGAGGGCCACCGCGTCAGGGGCCGTGGCGGGGTCGCCGACGGCGAAGACGTCGATCTCCGTGGGTCTCGCTGCCGTCTGCCCTCCCTGCAGCTCGGTGAGCAGCGCCTGCCGCTCGGCGGGCAGCCAGGCGGGTACCGCCGCGAGGTCCGCCACGCCATCGGCGAAGGCGGCGAGCACGGCCGCGAACCGCCGCAGCAGCCGTTCGACGCGGCTGCCGGGGAGGCGGCCCGCGTCGTGCTCGGCCCGCAGCTGCCAGGGCTCGCCGGGCAGCACGGCGAGATCGAGAACCGCCGAGCCGCTGCCCTGGCTGGGAGCGACCGTCACCCGGAGCCCCGTCGCGGCGGCGCCGTCGAGGCCGGCAGCGGGCTGGGCCTGGAAGGCCAGCAGGCTGCCGAACCAGGGCAGGCGGGGTGGCACGCCGCTCAGCTGGCGGAGCTCGGCAAGCGGCAGGGCCGGCTGTGCCAGGAGGCGCCGGCGCTCTCCAAAGCAGGCCGCGAGCCAGGCGGCGACGGGGCCGCGGCGCGGCGCGTCGAGGCTCAGCGGTAGCACGTGGGCGAGCGGCCCCACGGCGCGTTGGCGGCCCGTGCCGTCGTCGTCGCGACCGGCGACCACGATCCCGAAGGCGACCCGTTCGGCCCCGGTCTCCCGCCCGAGGGCGAGCGCCCAGGCGGCGTCGAGGAGGCAGCTCGGCGGGATGCCGAGGCGCTGGGCGACTGCCGCGAGCTCGGCACCAAGGCCCGGCGGCAGCGACCGCCAGCGCAGCCGGCGATCCGCGGCCGGGCGAGCCGGCTCGGCGAGGGGCGTCGAGACGGTCTGGTCAGCCAGCGCCTGCCGCCAGGCCGCGCGGTCCGCGGCGGTCGGCTGCGGCGCGCGGCGCGCGAGAGACGGCGCAGGGGACAGCGCGGCGGGGCGGCCCAGGACGCTGGCCGCGTAGAGGGCGAGGAGCTCCTCGCCCAGCACTGCGACCGACCAACCGTCGACGATCGCGTGGTGGAGCGCCCACGACAGGCGGTGCCGCACCGGTGTGAGGGCGAGGAGGCAGGCTGTGTGGAGGGGGCCGCCCAGCGGGCGCAGGCGGTGGCGGAGGGCCGCTTCCAGGCGGGCGATCGCGCTCGGTTGGTCCCCTGTCGTCAGGCCGGTGAGATCGATGACGGGTAGGCGCGGCCTGGCGCCGCTGGCGGAGGCGGCCGTGACCCGCCAGCGCAGCTCGCCGTCGCGGTCCCGCTCGAAGCGGGAGCGCAGGGCAGCGTGACGGTTGCCCAGCTCGGCCTGGGCCGCTGCGAGGGCGGCTCGGCGCAACGGTCCCGTGAGCTCCCAGGCCCAGAGCAGGGCATGGGTTGCCGCTTCCGGCGCCAGCAACGCCTCGAAGACGATCCCCGGTTGGGCCGGCCACAGGGGCAGCTCCTCGGCCGCAGAGGGCGCGGGCGGCTCGTCGACGGCCGGCCGGCCAGCCAGGAGGGCTGCCAGGTCGGCGAGGACGGGGGCGCGGAAGAGGTCGCGGGGGGTGAGCGGCAGGCCGGCGGCCTGAGCGCGGGCAGCGAGCCGCAAGGTGGCGAAGGAGTCCCCCCCGAGGGTGAAGAACGAGGCCCGGCGCGACACGGCACCGCCGGCGAGGACTCCTTCCCAGAGCTCCGCCAGCGCCTTCTCGAGGCCTGGTCGCGGTGGCTCGTGCACGTCGAGCTGGGGCCGATCGCTGCCGGCGGCGAGCGCGGCGAGCCGGCTGCGGTCGAGCTTGCCGCTCGCCGTGCTGGGCAGTGCCGGCAGGGCGATGTAGCTCGCCGGCACCATCGCCGCGGGCAGACGGTCGGCGAGGTGGCGGCGCAGCCCGTCCTGCCAACCCTCCGCGAGCTCCGTTGCTGGGGTGATGAACGCCGTCAGACCGCCCTCGCCGGGGACGACGGCCGCCGCGGTGACGGTCGGCGCGGCCACCAGCGCGGCCTCGATCTCGGCCGGCTCGACGCGCAGGCCGTGCACCTTGAGCTGGCGGTCGAGGCGGCCGAGGAGCTCGAGCTGACCGTCCGCCAGGGTCCGCGCCCGGTCGCCGCTCCGGTAGAGCCGCTCGCCGGCCCCAGCGCCCGGCAGCGCCAGGGGCCGGAAGCGGTCCGCGGTGAGGCCGGGGCGCCCCACGTAGCCGCGGGCCAGGCCGGCACCGGCGATCACCAGCTCGCCGGCCACCCCGAGGCCCACGGGCTCGAGGTCGCGGTCGACCACCGCCAGCCGCACACCGGCGAGCGGCCGGCCGATGGGCACCGGCTGGCCTGGCAGGCGCGCCAGGCCCGTTTCCGCAAAGCTTGCGGCGTCGACCGTCGCCTCGGTGACGCCGTAACCGCTCCACACCCGCACACCGGGCCCGGCGAGCCGCCGCACGCCCGCGAGCTCGGCCCCCGCCCAGCTCTCGGCACCCACCAGCAGCCAGGGCACGCCGGCGAGGCCCTCGGCGTCGAGCCCGCCCTTGAGCCAGGGCCGCACCTGGCCGGGGACGAGGTCGGCGATCGCCGCGCGCTCGCGCCGCGCCAGGGCCACCAGGGCCTTCGGCTCGGCGGCCGTCCTGGTCCCGGCGAGCACCAGGCGGGCGCCGCTCGCCAGGCTGAAGGCGAGGTCGGCCACGAAGACGTCGAAGAGGGGGCTCGCCGTGGCGAGGTAGGCCTCGGCCCCGCCGGCCTCGAGGTAGCGCTCGCGCCAGGCGGCCAGCAGGGCGGCGAGCGAGCCGTGCGAGATCATCACGCCCTTCGGCCGGCCGGTCGAGCCGGAGGTGAAGAGGACGTAGGCGAGCTGCTCGGGGGCGAGGCGGGGCAGCGCCGGGCCAGCTGGGGCACCGGTGATAGCGGCGAGGTCCGCCAGCTCCACGACCTGTGCGATCCCGGCGTCGGCGAGGATCGCCTGGCGGCGGGACGGCAGATCGGTCGGGAGCGGTACGAAGGCGGCGCCGGCCTGGAGCACGCCGAGGATGCTCACCACCAGCTCGGCGGTCCGCGCCGCCTCGACGCCTACAGGTTCTTCCGGCCCGCAGCCCGCCGCGAGGAGCTTTCTCGCCAGGTCGGTCGCCCGGCCCTGGAGCGCGCCGAAACTCAGGCGGTCCTCGCCTTCCACGAGGGCGATGCGGTCCGCCGCCGCAGCGGCCCAGGCGGCGATCGCCTCGGGCAGCAGCGGGCCGCGGCCCAAGCGGCCGCCGCTTCCCCACTCGAAGAGCAGCTGCTGGCGCTCGTGCGCGAGCCAGCGCGGGAGGGCGGCGAGGGCCGTCTCGGGCTCGGCGAGGCCGGCAGCCAGCAGGCCTTCGTAGCGGCGGGCCAGGCGTTCGATGCTGGTGGCGTCGAAGAGGTCGCTCGCGTAGTCCCAGAAGATCTGCAGGGAAAGCGGCTGCGGCGGCTCGTGGCTGCTCCAGGGCCCACGCGGCCGCGGTAGCAGGAGGACGTCGAGGTCGAGCTTGGCGAAGCCATTGGGCAGGGCTTCGAGGAGGTCGAAGGTGGCCTCCTGGGGGTTGCTCGCGGCGCCCCCGAGGAGCGGTGGCGGCGCGTCGTGCTGGCTGAACAGGACCTGGAAGCCCGGGTTGGCCGCGAGGTCCGGCGAGCTGCCGGTGAGCAGGCGATCGAGCGGCAGGTCCTGGTGGCTGAGCACGGCCGCGAGCGACCTGGCGGTGCGCCGCACCACGGCCAGGAAGCTGGGGTCGCGGGGGCCGCGGACGCGCACGGGCAACGTCCCGACCAGCGGTCCCAGCACCCCCTCGCTCGCCGGCAGCGTGCGGTTGGCCGTGGTGGTGCCGAGGACGAGGTCGCTTTCGCCGCCCTGCTCACGCAGCAAGGCGAAGAAGGCGCCGAGGAAGATGGCGAAGGGCGTCACCCGCCAGCGCTGGCCAGCGGCCTCGACGGCTGCCTGGGTGGCGGCGGGGAGCCAGCGCCGCACGCTGCCGCCGCGGTAGGAGGCCGCTGCCGGCCGTGGGCGGTCGAGCGGGAGCGTCAGGGTTGCGGGCTGGCCGGCGAGGAGGCGGCGGAAGAAGCGGCGGTGCCGCGCCTCGCCAGCCGCCACCCGGGCCCGCTGCGCGAGGGCATGGTCGATGAACTGCGGGGGTGGAGGGGCGTGCGCCGGCGGCTCACCGGCGGCCAGCTGGCGGTAGACGGCCAGCGTCTCGCTCCAGAAGCGGTTGACCGACCAGCCATCGTGCACCAGGTGGTGCTCCTCGTGGAGCAGCCGGTGCGCGCCGCCGGCGAGCCGGAAGAGGGTCCAGCGGGCGAGCGGCAAGCGATCGAGGCCGAAAGGCCTCGCCAGGGCCGCGGCGAGGCGGGCGGCGAGCTCATTCCCTGCCGCCGTGCCGAGCCCGCTGAGATCGACCATCGGGAGGGAGGGGCGGTACGCCGGCTCCACCCACTGGCGCGGGCCGTCGGCTCCGCTGGTGAAACGGCTGCGGTAGATGCCGTGGCGGGCCACCGTCGCCCCCAGGCTGGCGGCGAGGGCGGCCGGGTCGAGCCGGCCGGTGATCTGCAGCAGCGTCTGGCAGTGGTAGGCCCGGCTCTCGGGGGCGAGGCTCGCCAGGAAGTAGAAGCGCTCCTGCTCGTGCGAGAGGGGCCAGGGGCCGGACGCCGTGGCGGCAGCAGTCGCGGCGGTCACCGCGAGGCTGGCAGCCCGCGGCGCCGGGAGCCTACGGCTCAGCCGCCGCGCCAGCCGGCGGAGGCTGCCGGCGGCGAGGGCCGTCGCGAGGGGCAGCCGCAGCGCGAGCTCGTCTTCGATCCTGCCAAGCCAGCGCAGCCAGTCGAGCGAGGAGAGCCCCAGGGCGAGGAGGTCGTCGTCGCCGCCGGGTGCGGGCAGATCGGGCCGCACCTGGTGCAGGAGAGCGCTCAGCCGGGCGATGGGCGCGGCGAGCGACGGCTCCGCGGCCGCTGCTGCGCCGGTTTGGGGGCGCCCGTCCTCGACAGGTTCGCCGAGCAGGGCCGCGAGGGTCGCGAGGTCCAGCTTGCCACCAGCCGTGGTCGGCAGCCGGGGAAGGACCCGCACGCGGGCCGGCAGGTAGGGCAGCGGCAGGCGCCGAGCGAGCCACCGCCGCAGGCCAGCCGCCGTGGGCCGCCGCCCCGGTCTGGGCTCGGCGACCGCCACCAGCTCGGCCGGGCCCGCAGCGGTGGGAGCCAGGAGCGCCACTGCCTGCACCACGGCGGGGTGAGAGCCCAGGGCGGCCTCGATCTCCGCGAGCTCGAGCCGCACGCCGCGCCACTTCACCTGGCGATCGCGCCGGCCCCTGAGGAGCAGCTCGCCGGAGGGCAGGGCGCAGCCGAGGTCGCCGGTCCGATAGAGACGCTCACCGGGGAACGCCGCCCGTGGGTGGGGGCGGAAGGCCAGGGCCGTCGCCGCCGGCTGGCCGGCGTAGCCACGGGCCAAGGGCCCGCCAAGGACGATCTCTCCGGCGTCTCCCACCGCCACCGGCAAGCCCAGCTGGTCGACCACCAGGGCCTCACGGCCCGGGAGGGGCCGGCCGACGAGCAGCCGGGTCTTGAGGCTCGGGTCAGCGGGTGGAAGCTGCCAGTGAGTGGCGGTGATCACCGCCTCGGTGGGCCCGTAGAGGTTCAGCACCCCGACGGCCGGGGCGAGCCGATGCAGGCGGGCGATGAGGGTGGGCGACAGCGGCTCACCGCCCACCCACAGCTGGCGCAGGCAGCCAGGAAGGCCCTTTGCCCCAAGGCCCGCTACGCCAAGACGCGTGGCCCCGTCCTCGGCCGCCGCCAACAGGCCGGCGAGCTGAGTGGGAGTGAGGTTGACGAGGCTCAGGCGCTCGCTGGCGATCTGTTCGAGCAGGCCCGCGCCGTGGCGCTCGGTAGCGGGCACGGCGCAGCAGCGAGCGCCGCTCGCCAGGGCGAGGAGGAGCTGCTCGAGACTGGGGTCGAAGCCGGGAGCGGCGAGCCAGGCGAAGCGGTCCTCGCGGCGCGGGCCGTAAGCGCGCAGGGCGCCGCGGCAGTGGGCCGCCAGCGCGCGGCGCGGCACCACCACGCCCTTCGGGGCCCCCGTGCTCCCGGAGGTGAAGAGCAGGTAGGCGGCGGCCTCAGGCGGGATGGGGCCGCTCGGCGGCCGGCGGGCCGGCGCCTCGCCCCGTGCCAACCGGGCGAGATCGACTTCGCAGCAGGGAACACCAGAGAGCTCTGCGGTCGGGCGCGCCGGCCCCCAGCCGAGGGCCAGGCGGGGCCGGGCGACGGCGAGCGCCTGGGCCAGGCGGGCCGCAGGCCAGCTGGGATCGAGAGGCAGATAGGTGGCGCCCAGGCGGAGGAGGGCGAGCACGCTGACGGCGAGCTCACCGGCGGGCTCGCTGGCCCACACCGCGACCACGCTCTCGATGCCGACGCCGCGCTCGGCCAGCCGGGCGGCGAGCGCTCGCGAGAGTGCGCGGAGCGCGCCGCGGCTGAGGTGGCCACCGGCTGCAGCGAGGGCGATCCTCTCGGTGGCGGCCGCCGGCACTGCGGGGCATGCTGCCGGCCTGGTCGCGTCGGGCTCGCGGCGAGGCCGAGGTCGCTTCGGGCCTGCTGCTCTCGTGGAGGTTCCTCCAGCTCTCCTCGTTGCGGGCTCGCGGCAGTGCGGCGAGACAGCCCGAAGTGAGCTCGCGGCGCTGCGATCGGTTGTGATCGAACGGGGAGGAAGCTACCACCAAAGCCGAGGGCGGTAGTAATGGCCCTATGAGCAAGGAGGGATATGGCGATCGAAGGCCTGCGCGGCGCCGCCGGGGTGGCGGCGCCGGGCTCGGTGCGCTCGCGGCAGCGCCGCTCAGCGCGGCTCGATGAGCGTCATCTCGACACTGAGCTCGCTGCCGCCGCGCTTGAGCTTGACCTGGACCGCGTCGCCGGCCCGGTAGCGTTCGAGGGCGAGCAGGAAGTCGCTGCCGGAGCGCACCGGCTGGTCTCCGACGGCGGTGATCACGTCGCCCAAGGTGATCCGGTAGCGGTTGTCCTGGCGGGTGGCGCGCAGGCCGGCGCGGTCCGCCGGGCTGCCGTCCTCGACGCGCAGCACGAGGGCGCCGTCGCTGACCTCCAAGCGGCGGGCGATGCGGTCGTCGGCCACCTCGAGGCCGAACGTCGGGCGGACGATCCGGCCGTGGGCGATGAGCTCCGGCACCACCCGGTTGACGGTGTCGACGGGGATCGCGAAGCCGATCCCGGCGTAGGCCCCCGACGGGCTGTAGATCGCCGTGTTGACGCCGATCAGGCGGCCGGCGCTGTCGAGGAGAGGCCCACCCGAGTTGCCGGGATTGATCGCCGCGTCGGTCTGGATGACGCCGCGGATCGGCAGCTGAGTGGCCGAGCGGATCTCGCGGCCGAGGGCGCTGATCACGCCGGTGGTGAGCGTCTGGTCGAAGCCGAAGGGGTTGCCGATGGCGTAGACCTTCTGCCCCACCTGGAGGTCCGTCGAGGCGCCGATCGGCAGCCAGTGGAGGGCCTTCTTGGAGGCGGTGATGCGCAGCACCGCGAGGTCCTTGTCTGGGGCCACGCCGACCAGCTCGGCGTCCCAGGTGGACTGATCGTTGAGCGTGACCTGGGCCCGGCTGGCGCCCTCGATGACATGGAAGTTGGTCACCACGTGGCCGTCGTCGTCCCACAAGAAGCCGGAGCCCGTGCCCTGGGGGATCTCGTAGACGTTGAGGGAGAAGAAGTCCCGCTGGCGGGTGATCGAGGTGATGTAGACGACGGCTGGCGAGGCTTGCTGAAAGAGCTGGATCGTCGACTTCTCGTCGCTGGCCAGGTCGCCGCGCGCGACCACGGGACGGGGCTCGGCGCGGGAGGCGGCGCGGAAACCGCCGCCTTCCGCGAAGAAATGGCCGGCGGTGAAGCCGGCCACGAGCAGCACGGCGGCGGCGAGCAGACGGGGCAGGGCGCGAGAACGGTGCCGGGGGCGCGGTGTCAACATGGCCTGATCGAGGATCATGCGCGGTAGGGAAGCGGAAACCGTGCCAGCCCGCCAGGCGCCGGCGACGCTGGGGCGAAGGACCGTTCGCCGCCAGTCGTCGCCGCCGTCTGCCCTCCGGGGCGGTGCCGCCTACACCTGCCCGAGGTTGGGGGCCGTGGGGCTGCCGTCGGTGGTGTTGCCGACCACCCGGTTGGTACCGAAGGACTTGATCTGGCCGCTGTTGACCGTCTGCAGCCCGATGCTGTTGCCGCTGATCGTGGTGTCGTTGATCCGCACCACGGCCGCGGCGCCATCGGCGCGCACCCCGGCGCTCGTGTTGTTGACGCTCTCGGTGGTGGTGAGGTTGACCACCGTCGCGGCGGCGCTCGAGAAGGCGAGGAAGCCGTTCGTCGTGTTGCCGTTGGCCGTCGAGTTGGTGACCGTCACCGTCGAGCGGTCCTCGGCGCGCAAGCCGAAGCGGTTGCGCAGCAGGCTCACGTTGTCGACCACGACGTTGGCGAAGGCGCCGGCCGCCGGCTTGATGAGGATGCCGCCGGCGGTGTTGGCGGAGTTGTTGCGCAGAATGCAGTTGGTGATCGAGACGACGATCGTGCCGCTGGTGTTCTCGATGTCGATACCGGCGTTGGTGAAGTTGTCGATCGTCGTCTTCTCGATACTGACCACGCCGGCGCTCAGGACCTTGATGCCGGCGAGACCGGTGCCGAGGCCGTTGAAGTCCAGGCCGCGCAGCGTCACCACATCGGTCGCCGCGGCGTTGATGATGATGCCGTTGGTGCCGCTCACCAGCACCCCGGCCTCGAAGCCCTCGGCGCTGATCGAGATCGACTTGGTGATCGTCACCGCCCCGAAGCCGCCCGGGTCGAGGACGTTGATCTCGCCGCCGGCGGCAGTCTTCGAGATGGCGCCCGCGAAGGTCTTGCACGGCGCGGTGCGGCTGCAAGGGTTGGCGTCGTCACCGACGCCCGAGACCCAAGTACGGGTGGCCTGGGCGGCGGCGGGCGAGGCGAAGACGAGGAGAGCGAGGGACAGCGCAAGGCCGGCCAACACGCGGTGGAACATGGGAGCCTCCTGACAAAGGCGGTCCGGGGAAGGGCGGACCGTCGGAATCACGCTGGAACTGTCGCGAACGTGCACGCCGCCTGCCACGCGCCGGCAGGCAGCACGTCGAGCCATCGGTCTGCGATGGCGACCCGAGATGTGGCGAGGACCGTCTCCAGCCCGCGACGATTCCATAGGGCCCGGCGGCCGTCAATCGTTGCGGGCGGCCGCCGGGATGCGGGTCAGGGCTTCGCCGCCGGCGCGATGGCGAGCGTCTCGCCGGCCGAGTAGGCGGCGAACTCCGGGGCGTACATCGACTGCAGCGTGGCGGGAGCGACCTTGAAGGTCCCGGCCACATTGGCCCGCAGGCGGTACTTCAAGGTGTACTCGCCTGCCGGCAGCCAGTCGAAGAAGAAGTTGGTGCCGCTGTCGCGCACCTCCTCGTACCAGCCGAGCCCCGAGCCCCACTGGTAGCCCGAGCGCAAGGTCTCCGGCTCACAGCCGGCCGGCCGCGGGTCACGCAGGTGGACGAACTCGGCGGCCTGGCCAGAGCGGATCGATAGCTGCACCTCGAGCTGGTCGCCGACGGCGAGCGTGGCGCCCTCGGCGAGGGGCTGGAGCACCCAGGAGGAGCCCTGCTGCACGCGCTTGAAGGTGCGCCGGCTGACGGCGAAGAAGTCGCTCGCCGCCGCTTCCGGCAGCCGCTCGGTGGAGAAGTGCCAGGTCGCCGAGGCAAAGAGCAGCCCCGGCGTCGTCGCCTCGACCGCGATGGTCGACATCGCCTGCGGTGCGATCTCGGCGCCGGGGACGACGAGCTGGTTGTGCTTGCCGGTGTAGCGGTCTGGCTCGAAGGTGAAGGTCTCGCGGCGGGGGCCGATGGTCACCACCGCCTGCTCGCGCTGGCCGAGGCTGCCCTCTTGTTCGAGATAGTGCACGAGGGCGTAGATCACCTCGGCGGTGGCGCGGGTCGACTTCCAATGGTTGAGCTTCTTGTTGAGCAGCAGCCATTGCACCAGGCCGGCGCGCCGCGGGTCCTTGGGGTCGAGCTCATCGAGCACCCGCAGGGCGAAGGCGTGGCTCTCGATGGTGTCGTTGTACCAGAGCCAGGCGCGGTCCTCGGGCGCCCAGTAGGTGCCCAGCTCCTCGCTGGTCTTGGCGGCGCTCATCACGCTCGCCCAGACCTTGTGGGCGTCGGCCTGGCGGCCGGCGCGCGCCAGGGTGAGGGCGAGGTAGCCCTTGAGCAGCGGCGAGTGCTGCCGCCAGTGCTCGAAGGAGAAGGCGAGCATCTGCCGGCGGTCGTCGGCGGTGAACAACGACCCCGTCCAGCTCTCGTCCGGGTAGGAGCCGAGCACGAAGTTGAGGAAGGTGACGAGCTCCCAGCAGCAATCGTCCTTGCGGGCGCGGCTGAAGAGCTCGTCGACGTAGTAGCCGTGCAGGTACTGCCAGGCCCGCAGCACGAGCTCCTGCGGCACCTCGATGCCGAACTCGCGGGCGCGGCCCAGCTCGAGCAGCACATAGAGCGTGATGTAGGGCGAGGGCGGGCCGCCGGGGAACCAGGAGAAGCCGCCGCCACCCGTCTGCTCGTTGCGCAGGCGGGCGATCGCGGTGTCGCGGTTGGCCGCCGCCACCGCCGGGTCGAGGAGCTTGATGAGGGCGGCGTCCTCGTCGTCGCTACCGCCGCGGGCGGTCACCAGCCACGGCGTCTCCTCGAGGGCCATGCCGCGGTTGGGGTCGTCGGCCGTCCACGGCTCGTACTGGCTGTCGCGGGCGGCGAGCTGGCGGGCCATGTCGGCCACCACCGGATAGCGCTGGTAGAGACCGGCGAGGATGCTCGCCGAGACGAAGCGGTTGAGGGTCTGCTCGGTGCACTCGTAGGGGTAGGAGACGAGGTACGGCAGGGCCGAGAGGGCGCTGTAGAAGAGCTGCGCGTCGAGGGTGACCACCAGCTGCTCGTCGATCCGCGTCGGGTCGTCCGCGGCGGCGAGGTCGGCAAAGTGCAGGCGCTTCGTCTCGGGGCCGTGCAGGGCCGCGAAGCGGGACTGCACCAGGTGCATGCGGCCCGGCAGCACCGGCAGGGCCCGCAGCTCGCCGTCGCTCTCGTTGCCCGAGCGCGCCACCACCTTGAAGGCCACCTCGCCCACCCGCGCCGGCACCGCCAAGGGGAAGGCCAGCGTGGTGCCCTGGCCGGCCTCGACGTGGAAGGGGCGGCCCTGGGCCTGCGCGGCGGTGAGGCCGAAGCTCGCCAGCAGGCTCTCCTCGCTCGCCGGGTCCACGATGTCGAGGTCGAGGGTGCCGTCGAAGGCGGCCGTCGAGGCGTTGTTGACCGCCACCTGGACCTCCAGGCGGTCGCCCTCGCGGAGGAAACGCGGCAGGTAGGGCCGCACCAGCAGGTCTTTGACGGTGCGCAGCGAGCGGTTGACGGAGCCCGCGCGCAGGTCGGCGGTGATCGCGTGCGCCCAAAAGGACCACTCGGTCACCGAGTCAGGCAAGGTGAGCTCGAAGGCCACGGCGCTGTCCTCGCCGACCACCAAGTGCGGTTCCCAGAGGGCTGTCTCGGCGAAGTCGCTGCGCAAGGCCGGGGTGGCGGCCGGCGCCTCCGCGGTCTCCTCCTCGACATCGCGGCGGGTGATCATCTGGATCTCTGCACCGCTGGCATCGGCGGCGGCCTGCGGCGGAGGTACGGGGGGTGGGGCATCGGCCACCTGGAACTGCTCGGGCGCGCCGGCCGCCATCGCCTTCATCGCGATGCCGCCGCGGATGCCGCCGCGCACGCCGGGGCCGCCGATCCCGAAGTCATCGAAGAAGCGGAGGCGATCGCCGGTCAAGGCCTCGACGGGCAGCGGCCCGGGCCTCTCGCCCTGGCGCGCCCAGCTCGCATGGCTGGTGCCGAGGTTGGTGGTGATGGCGGCGGCGCCCGTCTTCCTGGGCAGGTGGGCCAGCGGATCGGGGGGAGCGTAGGGCGCGAAGAGGTCGAGGCTCTTGTCGTACATCGAGGCCAGGACCTCGGCGCTGCCGGCGGCGAGCGCGCCGTCGTCGGCAGCGCGCACCGTCACCCGCCAGGTCTCGCGGGCGCCGGGTCGCAGGCGATCGCGGAAGGTGGCGAGCTCGACCTTCAGCCGGCGGTCGTCCCAGGGCACCATCACCGCCGCGTCGGCGCTCAGCAGCTGGTAGTCGGCGAGCCCCGTCACCTGCACCTTGACGCCGCCGCGATCGGCCTCGCGGATGGGCAGCTCGAGGACGGTCATGCCGCCCTGGCTCACCACCTGCCGCCGCTCGCGGCGTTCGCGGTCGCGGTAGATCTCGACCGTCAGGAGCTGCTGCGCGAGGCCCGAGTGGATGAGCACGCGCGCCGTGCCCCCGACCGCCACCGAGCTCTCCTCGGCGACCACGGCGAGGGGGACGGCAAGGCGGCCGCCATCGGCGGCGACGATCAGGTCGCGGCTGGTCTCGAAGCGGCCCCCCTCGGGGTCGAGGGTGGTGTAGTGCAGGCGGTAGGCACCGGCGGCGAGGGCCGGCAGGGGGACCTCGGCCCGGCCGTCGCCGCCGTGCGCGAGCGTGCCGTGCGCGATCTCCGTGCCGTCCGGCCAGAGGGCCAACACCTGCTCGCTGGCAAGCCCGGTCTCCCAGCGTGCCCGCTGGCGGTCTCCCGGCGAGGCGAACTCCGCGGCTTCGTCGTCCTCCATGGCCGGCCGAGGTTGCTCGGCGGGAAGCAGCGTGCGCTCGGGTTGCGCGAGGGCGACCAGGCGCCAGCTCGCGGTACCGGCGCGGGCCGTGCCGTCGAGGTCGCGGCGAAGGGCCTCGAGGCTGGCCGGTTTCCCGGCGGCGAGGAAGCCGCCGCGGCTCGCGAGCTCCGCTTCGACGCTCACGAAGCCGAGGCGAAAGCTGCGCTCGGCGGCGCGCGTCTCGCCACCCTCGTCGGTGACCTCGACGCTCAGCCGGAAGCGGTAAGAGATGCCTGGTCGCGCGGCCTCCCGCTCGTCGGCGGCAGGGGTAAAGGTGAGCGAGAAGCGGCCCTCGGCATCGAGGCCGGTCTCGCCGGCGGCGAGCACACGCTCGGCCGCCGGCGGCCGCGGCCACCACCAGCCCCAACGCGGCCACACCGGCTCGCGGGTCACTCGCCAGCGCACCCGGCCGGCGGTCACCGGCAGCCCGAAGTAATAGCGCGCCGAACCGCCGAGGGCGGCCGGGCGGTTGAGGCGCAGGGGGGCCGCCGGGTCGCTGATCTCGGCCTCGAAGGTAGGACGCTTGTACTCCTCGACCCGCAGGTTCGCCTGAGCGCCCGTCGAGGTGCTGAGCCACCAGGCGCCGAGCAAGCGTCCGGCCGGGACCTCGAAGCTGCCGGAGGCCGAGCCGAAGCGGTTGGTGGTGACCTCGCTGGAGGCCACCACCTCGCCGTTGGCATCGCGCAGGCTGACGGTCAGCGCGCTGCCGGCGACGGCTGCCAGCTCCTCGGGCCGCGGGCCGTCGAAGGCGAGGGCTTTCCAGTAGAGGCGCTGCCCGGGGCGGTAGATGCTGCGATCGGTGAACAGCAGGGAGAAGGCGTTCGTCGGCGTCGGCGTCGAGCGGAAGCCGAGGTAGGAAGGATGGACGGCGACATCGCTGCCCTGGCGGGCGACCAGCAGGTAGCCGTTGCCGCGCTCGAGGGCCGGTAGGCGGACCGTGCCGTCGCTGCCGGTCACCAGCTGGTGCGCGAGGGTGAAGCCACGTCCCTCGCGGCGGTAGGCCACGACCGCCACCCCGGCGAGCGGCGCGCCGTCGGCACCGCGCCGCACCGTCGCCTCGTAGCCGTCGGCGAGGTCGCGCAGCAGGACGACGAGGTCGGAGATCACCAGGTTGAGGCCGACGAGCTGGTTGGCGTCCTCGCGGAAGTCGGCGCGGGTCGAGGCGAGCACCACCCAGAGCCCCGGCTGGCTGAGCGGCGGCGTCACGAAGGTGGCGTGCTCGCGGTAGTCCGGGGTCGGCGGCAGCGGCACGTCCCAGGCGAGGTCGGGTCGGCCCAGGCGGAAGAGGCTTTCGATCTCCTGCCAGCCGGGGACCACCGCGGGGCTGCGCACGGCCTCCAAGCGGCCGGCGAGGTCCTGGCGGTAGGCGCGGAAGTAGAGGCGTTCGAGATTGCGGTGGACGACGCGCAGCGAGCGCTTGCCGAGCCCGTCCGTGGCCATCGACTCGACGCGATAGGCCGGCTCCTCGATGGCCTGCACCAGGTTGCGGCATTGCTTGCCGCCGAGCGAGTCCGGGTGGGCCTCGGCGCCCGCGAGGGCGATCTCGCGGGCCTCGATCTGGGCCCGCGGCCCGCCCGTGGCCTGAACCATCTGCGCCAGCTCGAGCTGCCCCATCGACCACCATTCGAAGCCGCGGCCGAGGGCGTCGAGATGGCGGCGCAGGTCGTCGCGCAGGCGGGCCTGGTCGGCGGCGTCGGTCAGGCCGTCGGCGAGCTGGCGCAAGCGCTCGAGGTGGGCCTCGAAGGCGGCCTCCGGCTGCTGGCGCCCCTGGTGCCAGGCCTCGAGGTCGGCGAGCAGGAAGGCGACCTTCTCCAGGCGGTGCCGCTCGGCAGCGAGCAGCGCCGCCTCGTCGGGGAGCGGCTGGGCGCCGAGCAGGCGGTCGAGGTCGAGGCGGTAGACGGCGTCGGCGTCGACGTCGTCGCTCAGCAAGTCATTGCCGAGCAGCTCGACCCAGAGGTAGGTGACGGCGTCGCGCAGGGTGCCGCGGATGCGCGGCGGGTAGTTGTTCTGCTCGATGTACTCGGCGAGCTCGCCGATCGGCTCGGCGCCCCAGCTCGCGCGCTGGGCGAAGACCGCGGAATAGGCCCGGCTGGCCTCGGCACGGATCTCCTCCGCCGTCCACCGTTTGAGGTCGAGCTGGCCGCTCGTCTCGACCTGCTCGCGCTGGCCGATCTCCCAACGGTAGGCCCTCAGGTAGTTGATCAGGGCCTGGCCGTAGAAGAGCTCGACCACGGCGTGGCTCAGTGGCTGCGGCGGCCAGGCTGCCGCCGCGAGCTCCTCGACGGCGGTCTCGAAGCCGCCCAGCATGGTGCTCACCTGGGTCTGGCGGATGAGGGCCCGCGCCCACTCGCGGCCGTCGCCGGCGGCGGCCGCGGCGGCGAGGCGGGCCGCCACCAGCGGTTTGGCGTCGGCGGGCCGCTCGTCGTCGATCAGCTGGTCGATCTCCTGCCAGTCCTGCGACGCTTGCACGGTGGGGGCCTCCTGGTCGGTGGGGGGCAGTGGAGCGGCCGGCCGCGGGGTGGCGGCGCAGGCCGCGATCGGCAACGCCAGGCTCACGGCGAGCAGCCAGCTGGAGAGGCGGGGGAGCAGCGGCAGGCGAGGCGATGGGCGCAGCGTTCGGTGGGTGCTCATCGCCGACAGTCTAGATCTTCAACCACGCGACGGCGAAGCGAAGCGTGCCGGCGGCGGCGCCGGAGGCCGGGGAGGGGTTCGCTACGGCACCGTCTGGCTCCAGGCCGAGGTGTTCCCGCTCTCGAAGCCGTCGGCGAAGATGAAGTTGGCGGTGTCGACGAGGACGATGGTGTCGCTCGCCGTGCGCACGGTGGCGCCGTTGCGCAGCTCGACGTTGACGGTCTTGGTGCCGTCGCCCGCCGAGAGCTGCCAGGCGACGTTGGTGGCGAAGGGCTGCCAGGCGGTGAAGGTGCCGCTCTCGTTCTGCAGCCGCATCTCCTGTGCCCAGCCCGCGCCGTAGAGGTAGAGGTCGACCAGCGGGCTGCTGGCCTGGAAGGCCTCGCGGTTGATCACCACCGGGTAGACCACGTTGCGGATGCCGAAGTTCTGGGTCCAATAGTGCTGGTAGGGGCCGTTGTTGGAGGTCGTCGAAGGGCACAAGCCGGTGGCGCTCTGGCGGACGTTCGCCTGGTCGCCGCTCTGCAGCACGTAGCCGATGCCCAGCTCGCGCATGCCAGTCGAGAGGATGTTGGCGCGGTGGCCGCTGCTCGCCATCCAGCCGGCCATCACCGCCGCCGGGGTGGTGAAGCCGGCGGCGATGTTCTCGGCAGCACCGTTCCAGCTGTAGCCGGCGGTGGTCATCCGGTCGCCGGGCAGGGTGTTGGTGTCGGGGTCGCAGTGCATGTGGAAGTTGCGCGTCGCCATGTTCGAGCTGTGGAGCTCGGCGGAGTTGTCCAACAGGTCGACGCGCTTCAAGGGCGCCAGCTGGCCGTTGGCCAGGCGCTCCACGTTGACGAGCTCCATCACCTGGTCTTCGAAGCTCGGCGTGGTGCCGCGCAGGTGCGGCGGCGGCTCCGGTTGCGAGCCCGGCGACGGCGTGACAGCGAGGGGCGGCGGCATCACCACGATGCCCTCTTGCGCCGGCAGGGCGGTGGCGCAGAGCAAGGCGGCCAGGCACGAGGCGGCGAGCAGGGCAGGGGCGAAGGAGGGCTGGCGCATTGGTCTATTGTCATCCTGCGATGGTTGGTGCGCAAGGCCGCCGCCCGGCACCGCGCCAGCCCACTTGCCTGGCGGCGGAGCCATGACGTAGGTCATATCGGCGTGCGGTGCGAGCTGCTAGAGTGACGAGGACTCTCCGCTCCAGCCTGCAGGACGAGATCTCAGAAGGAGTCGGCCCATGGACGCCGCCGCCTCATCCCCCCCCGAGACCGCCGCTACCGCCCGCCAGCGTGCCATCGCCGGCTGGGGCTCGCCGCGCGCGGCGTTGGTCAGCGCTCTGCTCGTCTTCGCCGCCCTCTCCGGCCTGTGGATCTACCTCGGCCCGTTCTCCGCCGCGGCCCAAGTTCTCGTCCTCCTCCACACCGTCGCCGGCCTCTTCCTCCTGGTGCCCTACGTGCGCTACCAGGTGGCCCACTTCCTGGACTGGTTCCGGCAGCGCCTCACCGCGGTGATGGTGCTCGGCTACGCCCTGGCGACGACCGTCCTCACCTCTCTCGTGACCGGCCTGGTGGTGACCTGGCAGGCGGCCTTCGGTACGCGCCTGTCGCCGACTTGGGACCTCGTCCACCTGGTTTCCGGGATCGCCGCCCTCGCCCTCCTCGCCGTCCACCTGCCGTTGGCTCTGGCCCGCCGGCGGGCGACCCCGGGGGACCATCGCGAGCTCGTCGTGGCCTCACGGCGCTTCGTGCGCCGCGGCCTCGTCACCCTCGGCGCCACCGCCGTGGTGCTGGCCGTGGGCGCCCTCGCCTGGCACGAGCCGCGGTTCCGCCGCCCGGTCCCCACCGGTTACTCGCTGCCGCGTTACGCGCAGAGCTTCGACGAGTACAAGGGCAACCCATTCGCGCCGACGATGGCGCGCACCGAGGACCTGCAGCTGGTCGAGCCGGCGCTGCTCGGCAACTCGGCCTCCTGCGGCAGCGCCGGCTGCCACGCCGAGATCTACGCCGAGTGGCAGCCGGGGGCGCACCGCTTCGCGGCGATGAACGCGCCCTTCCAGGAGGTGCAGCGGCGCTTCGCCGCCGACCGCGAGCCGGCCGAGACGCGCTACTGTGCCGGCTGCCACGACCCCATCTCGCTGTTTGCCGGCGCCAAGGACATCGCCAACCAGAGCCTCTCCTCGCCGGGGGTCGACGAGGGCATCTCCTGCGTCGCCTGCCACGCCATCTCGCAGGTCGACCAGCGCGGCAACGCCGACTTCGTGCTGACGCCGCCCCGGCGCTATCTGGGGGAGACCAGCACGGGCCTCGCGAAGTGGGTCTCGGACTACCTGATCCGCGCCTACCCGCGCCAGCACCTCGCCGACTACGACCGCAACCTGCTGCGCACCCCCGAGCTCTGCGGCGCCTGCCACAAGCAGTTCATCCCCGAGGCGCTCAACCGCTTCGGCAACGTGCCGGGGCAGAACCAGTATGACGAGTGGAAGAACGGCCACTGGCATTCCGAGGACCCGGCGATCGACCTCAGCTGCCGCGATTGCCACATGCGGCTGGTGCGCGGCTCGCACGACCCCGGGCGCGGCGAGGGCGGCGACACCCGGCGGCGCGACGACGACGGCGCCCACCGGCATCACGGTTTCATCGCCACCAACGACTTCATGCCCGCGGTGCTCAAGCTGCCCCATTGGGAAGAGCAGGTGCGGCTCACCGAGGAGTGGATGCGCGGCGAGACGGTGCTGCCGGAGCTCGCAGGGGTGTGGCCCAGCGGGCCGGTGGCCGCCCTCGAGCTGCACGCTCCGGCCCAGGTCGCTCCCGGCCAGGATGTCGAGGTGCGGGTGACGGTGGTCAACCGCAAGGCGGGCCACAACTTCATCACCGGCCCGCTCGACTTCGTCCGCTCCTGGGTGCACTTGAAGGCGGTGGACTCCGAGGGCCGGGTGCTCGCCGAATGGGGGGCGCTCGACCCCGAGACCCGCCACATCCAGGACCGCCTGGGCGAGGAGCACCAGATCGGCAACAAGCGTGACGAGGGCACCCTGGTGCTCGAGGCGCTGCCGATCGACGAGAAGGGCGAGCTCCTGCGCCGCCACGAGCTGTGGCGCTCGGCCGGCGGCAAGGGCAAGCGGGTGATCTTCCCCACCTACTCCGACGCCCACCTCTACCGCTTCCGTCTCCCGGCCACGAGCCGTGGCGAGGTCACCCTCGAGGCCGAGCTCAACTACTGCCGCTACCGCCAGGAGTTCCTCGATCTCGTGCTCCCCGAGCTCGAGACGGTGAGCGGGGTGCGCCAGCCGGTGATCGTCCAGGCCACGGCCAGCCGGCGGTTCAACGTTAGCGGCGGGCCCTCGCTCGCCGCCGGCGGCGGTTGACGGGCCAGCGGTGGCGGTGGGACGGCGCGGCACCAACCCGCGGCTGCGGAAGATCTGGCTGTCGGTCAGCGCGACCGCCGGCGGGCTGGTGCTGTTGACCGCCTTTGCCGTCCTCCTCGCTCGCTGGCGCGAGACCGACCTCGTCGACCCCTCCAAGGCGATCACCCGCGCCGCCGAGCTCGCCATCCCCGCCGACGCTCCCCAGCTCGCGCTGCGCGACCGGGCTCGCGAGCTGGGGATCAGCATGCGGCACGGCCCTGGCCCGCGCCATCGCCAGCTGCCCGAGGACACCGGCTCCGGCCTCGCCTGGGGCGACTACGACGGCGACGGCGACTTCGATCTCTACCTGGTGAACTTCCCGCCGCCCGGGGCCGATGCCACGGCCGCAGCCGCGGCCTCCAATCGGCTCTACCGCAACGATGGCGGGCACTTCGTGGACGTCACCGCGGCGGCCGGGGTGGGCGACCCGCAGGGCTTTGGGATGGGCGCGAGCTTCGTCGACTTCGACGGCGACGGCGATCTCGACCTCTACGTCACCAACGACGGCCCGAACCGCCTGTTCCGCAACGCCGGCGACGGTCGCTTCGAGGAGGTGGCGGCGCGCGCCGGCGTCGCAGATCCAGCGTGGTCGGTGGGTGCGGCCTGGGGCGACTACGACCGCGACGGCCGCCTCGACCTCTACGTGGCGAACTACGTCCACTTCCTGCCCAACGCGGCGTCGGCGGCGCTCGGCGAGGACCCGAACTGGCAGGCCGTTCCCTACAGCATGAACCCGAACGCTTTCGATGCTGAGCCCAACCATCTCTACCACCAGCGCGCCGACCACCGCTTTGAAGAGCTGGCGCTGCCGCTGGGGGCGTCGGACGAAGGCGGCCGCAGCCTCGGGGCCACTTTCGTCGACAGCGACGGCGATGGCTGGCTCGACCTCTACGTGGCCAACGACGTTTCGCCCGACGCCCTGCTGCGCAACCGCGGCGCCGAGCTGGGCGAGGCCCTCTTCGAGGACGCGAGCGCAGCGCGCGGCACCGCCGACCCCCGCGGCTCGATGGGGATCTCGGTGGCCGACGTCGGCTCGCCGGCAGCGCCTGCCGACGGCCTGCCGGACTTCCTCGTCACCCATTGGGTGGCGCAGGAGAACGCCCTCTTCCAGACCGTTCGTGGCCCCGGCGGTGGCCTCGAGTACCGTGACCGCGCCCGCCAGCTTGGCCTGGGCGAGGTCTCGCTCGATCGCGTCGGCTGGGGCTCGGCCTTCGTCGACCTCGACGCCGACGGTCGCCTCGACCTGGTGGTGGCCAACGGCAGCACGCTCGAAGAGCGCACGGGCAACCCGCCCGGTCTCATCGCTCAGCCGCTCGCCCTGTTCTGGAACGCCGGCGATCACTTCGTAGACCTGGCACCGGTGGCCGGCGAGGACGCCGCTCGCCCTCACGTCGCCCGCGGCCTGGCGGTCGCCGACTTCGACCTCGACGGCGATGTCGACCTCGCGGTGGCGATCAACCGTGGTGAGCCGCTGCTGCTCGTCGAGGAAGCGCCGCTCGCCCGGGGCTGGCTCGGCGTCCGCCTGGCCGGCTCGCCGGCGTCCGCCGCCGGCGCCGAGCTCGGGCTCGCCACGCCGGCCGGTCGCCAGACGGTGTGGTGGGGTGCCGACGCCTCCTACGCCTCCGGCCACGCCGCCGAGCGACTCTTCGGGCTGGGCAGCGCGGCGGCGGGCGACCTCTCGCTGCGCTGGGCCGGGCACCGGCGGCTCGTCCGTGGGCTTGCCGCCGGCACCCGCTACGTGATTGGCCTGCCCTGACCTACGGCACTACTTTGCCGATCACCATGCGCAGCCCGCTGTAGCTCGTCGAAGCGAACTCGTGGGTCATCCACAGGGTGAGGTCGTCGCTGGGGTCGACGGCCGCGGCCGAGAAGTCGTCGAACTGCTTGCCACTCTGGTCGGTGCCGAAGTCGTGGTAGTAGGGGATGGCCTCGAGGGCCGTCTCGCCGCTGGGGACGAAGGTGGGCAGGTACTCACCGGCGCGTAGCAGCTGGCTGCGCTGCAGCCCGCGGTTGTCGTTGTAGAAGAGGCTGTAGCGGGCCTCAGGGAACACCCATGGATAGCCGCTGCTGGTCACCCGCCCGTAGCCGATCAGCATGTCGCCGTTCTTGTTGACGGCGAGCGCCGGCACCTCGTAGCTCACCTGCATATTGCTCGACTCGCGGTAGGCACGGCCGCCGAAGAAGAAGTCGAGGAAGCCGTCGGCCGGGGCTGACGAGGCGAGCGGCTTGCCGTTACCGCCCAGGAGGAGGGGCACGCGGACCACCCGCACGCTATTGCGGCGGATCGGGCCGTCGACCACGTGCTCGGTGATGATCGAGCCGGCGGCGACGTGGATCCTGCTGTTGCGGAAGACGGGGGCCGTGTTGAGCCGCTGCAGTGCTCCCTTGATGGTCACCGAGGTGAGGTCGAGGGCCGGCGGGTTGGTGAACAGGTTGAGGGTCCACGGGAACGAGTAGAGGTCGAGCTGCGAGCCGTTCGGTTTCACGAAGTAGGTGCGGCCGAGGGTCTCGCCGTACTGCATCACCGGCCAGATCGAGCCGCCGTTGGTCTGCGGCGGGTAGAACTTGAAGTTGCGGGGCTCGGGCAGGCCCTGCACCAGGTCGTCGAGCGCGAAGACGTAGGCCATCGGCTTCTGCTCGTCGACGTTCTTGCCCGCCCGATGGGCGAGCACCAACAGGCGCTCGTGCGGGTTGACGGCCACCAGCGGCCAGTCGGAGTAGTTGCTCTCGGTGAACATGTACTCGTAGAAGCCGTCGCGGGGGTCGGCGGTCTTCGACACCGCCACGGCGACGAAGCGCCGCACGATGGGGTCGAGGGGCGTGCCGTCGCTCGCCAGATCGCCGAGCCACACCGAGTGGCGGACCTGGCCGACGATGACGAAGCGGCTGGTGCCGCTCGGCGCGTTGTAGTAGACCACCCGCAGGTCGTAGACCTCGGTCATGCAGGGCTTGACCGGCGCGGCGAGGGTGGGATCGCACTGCATCTCGGGATGGTCGCTCAGCGGGAAGCGCAGATGCCGGTTGATGTTGTTGCGGTTCGGCCGGCCGTTGTTGTCGTCGGGCCGCCACAGCGCCTGGAAGAACATGCCGGACGAGATCAGGTAGGGGCTGCCGCCGCTGTCGGTGAGCAGGTTGCCGGCCTTGTCGTAGAAGGCGATCGCGTGGTCCTGGGTCGCCACCACGAACTGGTGGCCGACGGCGATCATCGGGTCGACGCCGTCGATGTCGGAGACCCAGCTGAGCGCCGGCGCGGGCGAGGAGCTGGACGGCAGCGAGCCCTCGATGTTGCCTGGACCTTCCGTGGACCCGGCGGGCGGGTCGGCGGGGATCACCGTGCGGGTGGCCAGGCTGGGCGCCATGGCGCCAGTGGCCCCGGCGGCTTCCTTCGCCTCCTCCTCGTCGTCCTCCAAGAGCTCGCCGGGCTTGGCGAGGACGGCGAAGCTCGGCCCGGTCTCGCCGCGTAGCACGCCCACCGAGCGGTTCTGCCAGGCGATGACCTTGAGCGTCGTGCCGTCGCCGAGAATCAGCGGGGTGAGCAGGCGGTCCCAGCCCAGGCTGACGATCGAGGGCTGCTGGATGGCACCGGCGGCGTAGGAGTCGAGGCGCTTCACCTGGTCGACCACCTGCCAGGCGATCAGCTTGAGCGTGCCGTCCGCCTGGCGTACCGCCGTCACCACCCGGGTGGAGCCCAGCGGCGCCACCGAGACGCCGCTCACCGTGCCGGCCTCGGCGCGGCTCGCGGCGGTGAGGGCGCCGTTCGCGTCGAGGTCCCAGGCCGCCACCTCAAGGTTGCCGTTGGCGAGCCGCGCGGCGGTCACCGCACGGTCGAGGGCCGTGTTGACGACGGCGACCTCGGCGATGGCGGAGCCGGTGAGCGTCGAGAGCAGGGTGAGGTCGCCGCTGCTCGAGACCGTCCAGCCGCTGACCAGCAGCAGGCCGTTGGGCTGCCGCTGCACCGCGACCAGGCGCGTGGCGTCGAGGGCCACCACCGAGCCGAGGGTGGCCTCCCCGGCATCGGCGTCACCGCGGCGGGTGAAGGCGCGGGTCGTCGGGTCGAGGTCCCAGACGATCAGCTTGAGATGCCCGCTGCCGCCGAGGGTGGCGGTCACCACCCGATCCTGGTGCACGGTGGCCACGGCCACGGCGCTGATCGCTCCGGCCGCGGCGTCCGCCTTGTGGTCGAAGCCGAGGTAGGGGTGCGAGGTCCAGCTCGACAGCCCCAGGCCGCCGTCCGTCTTGCGGGCGGCGACCACGACGGTGTTGGCGTCGGGAGCGGTGAGCGCGGCGTCGCTGAGGGTGCCGAGCCCGGTCGAGCCCCAGGACGACGGGTCGGCGGTGGTGGAGAGCACCCAGCTCTGCAGCCAGAAGTAGCCGCTGGGCGTGCGCGCGACGGTCGCCGCCTGCGCCTCGCTCATCGCGGTGGCGGCCACCCGGTCGAGCGTCGTCATCGCGGTCTCGCCCTTGCGGGTGAGCAGGCTCTGGGCCTGACCAGGGACGGTCGCCAGGCCGGCGAGGAGGAGGGTGAGGAGGACCAGGAAGCGCCGTGGGGGGCGGACGGTGAGCACGGGAGGGAATGGCATGGCGGTCTCCGAGGGGCACCGGAACGCGAGAACGGGCGGCCGGTGCCGTGGGTCGGTTGCAGGGTTGCTCACGACAGGAGTGAGCGCGCACCCGAAGAGACGCCGCCGGCCGCGCGGGGTATTAGCGTGCCGTCCTCGTCCTGCTCCCGTGGTGGACCTCGGACCCCGCGAGGAGGTGGCGCACGAACTCAGCGGAATCCTTCACCGCTTGACTGAGGACTCGTATCTATCGCGCATGGAAGAACAGGAAGGCTCGCCCTGATCCTCAGGAATAGAGCCAATTCTTGCGAAGGAGGTCCCATGTTCTCGCGTGTCCATCCTCACGACGACCACCCCCGGGAGCGGCAGCGCTCTGCGGCCCGCCGCCGCGGCGTTGTCCTCGCTCTTCTCGCCGCCTTGGCGCCCCTGCCGGCCGCCGCCGCGCCCTGCAGTCAGCTCGCCGGCCTGACGACGCTCGACAAGAACCGCTGCACGAGCCTCGAGCGCATCGACGGCTATTTGCCGCTGGGGACGGCCACCACGCCGCCCGCTCTGGGCCTGCCGGTGCAGCCCGTGCTGACGGGCGGCTCGGCGTCGCAGACCGAAGGCGACTACTACGCCAAGGCGATGAGCATCTTCGGGCCCCTCGACTACGGCGCCGGGGACGCCTCGCGGGTGGCCGAGGCCAACCGGGTGCTGCGCTACGCGATGTTCGTCGGCTGGCCCGTCAGCACCGCCAACGACATCGTCTACAACCCCAACGTCGGGGCCAACACCAAGCCCTGGGCGCTCGACAACCGCAACGTCGCGATGCGGACCTACTGGCTGTTCCGCAACCTGCTCGAGGCCGACGTGCGCCAGGAGTTCGAGCGGCGGTTGGGCTTCCTGCGCACGACGACCCTCGGCTCGGTGAGCGGCAGCCAGAACCAGAAGTCGATCCACTACAGCGCCATCGTCCTCGCCTTCCGCGACTTCCCCGATCCGGCGAGCCCGATCTACCAGGGGGCGGACGCGGCGATCCGCGGCATCCTGACCGGCTTCGCCCGCGACGGCTCGGTCGAGGTCGGCTCGCCCTACGACTACTTCACGAGCGGCGCGGTGCTCAACCTGGCCGAGTGGGGGAGCGGCAGCCTGGGCGAGCTGGCGCGGGCGACCCTCGACTACTTCCTCGCCGAGCAGCTCGCCTTCTCCCTCGGTGTCGACTTCGCGAGCCCCGGCATCCGCCGCTTGCCGCATTGGATCTTCGGCTACCGCGAGCCGCACACCGTGGCGGCCGACGTGCTGTTCAGCAACACCGCACCGGCCAACACCAGCCTCGTCGGCGTCGCCGATTTCGTCGCTTCGAACTACCTGCCGCTGGTGGCGCTGCGCGATCAGGTGAACCAGCAGAACGCGCTCGGGAGCTTCGAGGCACGCGCCGACTTCTCCCGCTTCCGCCACCACTTCTTCCGCGGCGCCAACTACGGCATCGGCGCTCAGCACGCGCCGTCGCCGAGCCCGTTCTGGGCCGGCTCGACCAACGATGCGCTGCTGGTCTACGTCCAGGCGGCGCAGGACCAACGAGCGAGCGTCAGCTCCTACAGCTACGAGCCCTACCGGCTCAAGAAGCAGCTGGGCTTGAACGAGCGGAGCATCGGCTACAAGAACGTCGCGATGTACCAGAGTGGTGGTCGCAACGTGCCCTCGAACGGAGCCGGCGGTGCGCCCTACGAGTACCCGGTGGGGATGTACCTCAACTCCGACTACTTCGTGGCCGAGTACAACGCCTCGACGACGGGCGCAGACTCCTGCTGGGCCTTCCTCCACAACACGGCGAACAACGTCTACATCGGCTGGGCCCTGAGCCGTGGCGCGGTGGTGCCGGGGCCGGTGCAAAGCCCGCCGGACAACATGCTCCTGCAGTCGACCTATGTGCCGTCGAGCACGGTCTGCGACCTCGGCCAGGACGGCGACCCGCTCTGCGGCGAGATTGCCGTCTTCGAGGTGCGCGACGCGAGCGAGTTCGGCGGCAACTTCGGCAGCTTCAAGCTCGACCTCAAGGCGCGCAACAGCTGCAGCTCGCTGCAGCCGGACGGCCAGCAGGCGGTGCGCTACGTGGCGCCCGACGGCACGGCCCTGCGCTTCGGCAAGGGAGTGCTGGAGGTGCCGGGACGGCCCAACTTCGACACCATCCCGCGTTTCGAGTCCCCCTATCTCAACAACTACACCCTGGCGGTCGGGGGGCGGACGGTGCAGTTCAACTTCACCGCCGGCACCGAGACGGGGAACCTCGACCGGCTGGGTGCCAACATCACCCTCGGTACCTTCACCCTGGGGCCGCCGGCGATCACGACGCAGCCGCAGTCGCAGACCGGCTTGACGGGAGCGACGCTCGCTCTCGGCGTGCAGGCGACCGGCGCCGGCTCCTACCAGTGGCGGCGCAACGGCACGCCGCTCGCCGACGGCGGGGCCTTGAGCGGCACGGCGACCCCGACGCTCACCATCGCGGGCCTCAGTGCGGCCCAGGTCGGCAGCTACACCTGCGTGGTCTCGAACGTCTCGGGCAGCGTCACCTCGACGGCCGCCAGCGTCGCGGTGACGAGCACCATCCCGGCCCTCGCCTCGGAGACCTTCTCGAACGCCTCGGGGCCGCGTGATCCGGGAGACCCGTTCACCGGCAACACCACCGAGATCGGCGGTCGCACCTGGACGGCCCACCCTACGGTGGTCTTGGGCAACGGCACGCTGACCACCGTGCTGACGGCCACCACCCACCTGGCGGGCTTTCCCTTCGAGCCCTCGCAGTACGCCTCGACGCCGCTTGCCACCCTCGAGGCTGACGTCGACCCCCAGGGTGGCGAATGGGTCGGCATCGGCTTCTCACAATCGGCGATCGGCGGCTACTGGACCCATGGCCAGGTGTGGATGCTGCTGCGCGCCAGCGGCATCGTCAACGTCTTCAACAGCGGTACCACCCAGCTCCTGGTCTCGACCACCGCGCCGAGCTTCAACCCCAGCGGTTACAACCACTTGAAGCTGGAGGTCAACTTCGCGCTCAACCGCGTCTCGGCGTGGGTCAACGGTGGCGCCGTGCTCACCGACGCCGCCTTGCCGGTCGTGCCGGACGTGCACTTCGTGGGCCTCCACATGCACAACGGCACGGCGAGCCCACCAGCGCCGCAGCGCCTCGACAACTTCGCCCTCAACGTCGGCGGCAGCCTGCCTCCGAGCGAGGTCGTGGTCGGCGTGGACCGCAATGTCGCCGGCTATCTCGCCGTGCTCCAGGGCTCGGCCAGCGCCACGGTCGGGCCGGCTTACGCGCTGACCACCACTGCTAACGGGAGCGACGGCTTCTGGCACGTGGCGAACGACTACATCGGCCTCAGTGGCCTCAACGCCATCGTCTCCCACGGTGCCACCGAGAACTCGCCGCGCCTCACCACCACGGTGAGCGGCCTGGTCAGCGGCGGGACCTACGACCTCTACGGCCGCTTCGCGACCGCCAGCCAGGCCGTGGTGCCGGACTATTGGGGCATCGAGATGGGGCCCACGGCCGCCGATCTCGCCCGCTACGACCAGACCTTCGCCTACCGTACGGTGCTGCGCAACTACGGCAACTGGCAGGAATGGGAGGTCTACCTGGGGCGAGTGACGGCAGGTGGTGGCACGGTGAGCCTGCTGCTCGACGACGACACACCAACCCGCAACGTGGTGTGGACCGGTCTGCGGCTGGCACCGCCGAGCGGCAACGCGCCGGTCACGCTGAGCTTCGCACCCAGTGACGACGCCTACACCTCCGAGGCGCAGCCGAGCTCGAACTTCGGCAACCAGGACTTCCTGCGCGTCCACGGCGGCGCCGGGCAGGGGCAGTACTCGTGGCTCAAGTTCGACGTCTCCGGCCTCGGCGGCCGGGTGATCCGCAGCCGGCTGAAGCTGCGCACCCAGGAAGCCGTGATCGACGAGACCTACGCCTACCGCATCTGCTCGAACGCCTGGAGCGAGGCCACGGTGACCTGGGCCAACCATCCGGCGGCTTCGAACTGCGGTTACCAGACCCACCGTCTGGCGCTCGCCGCCAACACCCAACAGAGCTTCGACGTGACGAGCTACGTCGACGCCAACGGTACCTACACCCTGGGCCTGGCAACCAGCGATCCCGACCTCAACTTGGATTTCTGGTCGAGCGAGGCGGCGACGGCGGGTTACCGGCCGGTGCTCGAAGTGGTCTACCAGCCGTAGGCCCCAACAGCAGGCCAGCCGGGACGCCCGTCCCGGTTGGCGCTCCCGGCCCCGACGGCGCGTTGGGTCGGAGCCGGGAGCACCACTACGGCGCTCACCTCCGGGGTCACGATACTACTACAGCTGTGGTAGTTTGTGTGTCGCCTGTAGGTGGAAGCCGCGCGGCGGGTGGTCCGCCTCGCCCGCAGACTCGGCGGCGGCGTGAGCCGTATACCTGAGAGTCGGCGCGTCGCGCCAGGCCGCCGAACGCCCGGCGAACTTCCGTTGTGTCGCCGCCGAGCGACCGTGGTATACGGTGTCCTTCCCGAGCCTTCTCCTCGCCTCCGCCCGATGCCATCGACCCGGATCCCCGCCATGACATCGCCGTCGCTGCGCCACGCTCACACCCTCCCCTGGGGCCCGGCCGCGGACGGTCCGACCGTCACCCGCGCCGAGGCGCGGGCGGCAGGAGTGGCGCGATGACGACGACCCTGACCCCGGAGGTGACGCGTCTGGGAACGGGCAGCTGGTCGAGCGAGCTCGGGGGGGTCCGCCTGCGCTTCGGGGCCGGGAGCCTACAGAGCCTCCCCGAGCTGGCAGCCGAGCTCGGAGGCAAGCGGACGCTGCTCGTCACGGACCCTGGGCTGCGCGCCGCCGGCCACGCCGATCGCGCTGGCGACCTGCTGGAGGCGGCAGGCCACACGGTCGAGATCTTCGATGCCGTCAATGAGAACCCGACGGTGGCCCAGGTGGAGATCGGCGCCGGGGTCGCTCGCCGCTTCGGTGCCGAGCTCTTGGTGGCCCTTGGCGGCGGTAGCGCCATGGACGCGGCCAAGGGGATCAACCTGCTGGTCACCAACGGCGGGCGGATCGAGGACTATTGGGGCTTCGGCAAGGCGCGGTTACCGTTGTTGCCAGCGATCGGCATCCCGACCACTGCCGGCACCGGCAGCGACGCGCAGTCCTACGCGGTCATCATGCAGAGCGATCCGCCTCCAGGCATGGTGCACGGTCGCAAGATGGCTTGCGGCGATCGCAAGGCCCGCTTCGCGGCCGTGGTCCTCGACCCCAAGCTGCTGCTGACGACACCGCGCCGGGTGGTGGCCGCCTCTGGCCTCGATGCCCTCGCCCACGCCATCGAGAGCCGGGTTTGCAGCCGGCGCAATCCGGTCTCGGCGATGCTCAGCCGGGAGGCCTACCGCCTCCTCGCCGGTGCCCTGCCGCGGGCCCTCGCCGGCGGCGGCACCGAGGCGATGGCCGAGATGCTCCTCGGCTCTCACTTCGCCGGCGCCGCCATCGAGGCCTCGATGCTGGGAGCGGCCCATGCCGCTGCCAACCCGCTGACCGCGACCTACGGCACCACCCACGGCGTCTCGGTCGCCCTGATGCTGCCGCACGTCGTGCGCTTCAACGCCGAGGTGGCCGCCGCCGAGCTGGCGGACCTCGAGCCGGGCGGTGCCGCGGCGGTCGTCGAGCGCTACGAGGCGATGCGCCGCCTGGCGGGGCTGCCCCAGACGCTCGCCGAGGTGGGGGCCGAGCGCTGGCGGTTGCCGGAGCTGGCGCAGGGGGCGATCGAGGAGGGGACCGGCAGCTTCAACCCGCGACCGGTGACCGTCGACGACTTCGTCCGCCTGTTCGAGAGCGCGTTCTAAGGCGCGTCGCCGAGCGCCGCTCACTTGGCGCTACGGTGTCGCGCCGCCGGGCGCGGCCATCAGCCCTTCCCGCAAGATCCGCGCGGCGATCGCCCGCGCGGCGCAGTCGTGGCCGGCCGCGGTGGGGTGGTAGCGGTCGCGCGCCAGGGGCATTGCCGTCTCTTGCCGGCAACGCCGGTAGGCCCGCAGCAGGTCGAGATGGAGAAAGCCGTGCTGCTCACTCGCCTGTCGCGGCAGGACGTGCTGCGCCGCGAAGGGGTAGGTGTCGGTGAGGCTGCCGAAACGCGGGAAGACCACCACCAGCACCCGAAAGCCGCTCTTTTCGGCCAGCGCCGCGAGCTCGGCGAAGCCCTGCTCGACGTCCGCCTCTAGCGCGGATGGCAGGCGGGCCGGTGCGGCAGGCGCGGTCCACGCCACCCAGCGGTGCCAGGCGAGGCGGTAGAGGGCGCTCCAGGCGAGCCACGGCTGGATGCGCGGGCCGCCGAGGGCCTGGCCGGCGCCGGCCTGCGCGTTGAGGCTGGCGAGCACGCTGCCATCGTCGCGACGGGTGTCGTTGAGGCAGTAGGCGAGCAGCACCAGGTCCGGCGCGAAGGCGAGCCCACGCGCCCGCAGCATCTCCACCTCCTGGCCGGTGTGGTAGCCGGCGACGGCGAAGTTGAGCACCTCGACGCGCGCTCCGGCCGCCTCCAGAAGGGACTCCAGCCGGGCGGGGAAGATGTCCTCCTGCCGCGCCACCCCCTGGCCAGCAGCGACACTGTCTCCGATCACCAGCACCCGGTAGACGCCCTGCGGCTTCGCCGCCGCATGGTCGCGGTCGCGGAAGCCGAGATGGTTGCTGCGCCCCACGTAGTCGTGGAACTGGTCGATCCCGCCCAGGTGCTCGTAGTCCGGTACCGGCTCGTAGCCGAGGCGGGGATTGGCCGACAGCTGGAAGCGGCCGGCGCGCACCAGGACGACCTCGGGGGCCGCCCCGGCCAGGCGGACGACGCCCTCGGCGAGCAGCAAGGCAAGAACGAGGCTGCCGGCGCTGAGCAAGAGCCGCGCGGCGCGCGGGGAAAGGGCCATGGCGGCGACAGGGTATCAGCCGCCGGCGGGGCCGCGACCGTCGCTTGGCGGCTCGCTCGCCCAGATGTCTTCGAGCTCGACGCCGAGGCCGTCGGCCAGGCGGTTGGCGAAGGCGAAGTAGGCCGTCACCTGCGCCGCGTCGAGGACCTCGCCGTCGTCGAGGCCGGCGGCCCGCAGGGCTTCGACGTCGTCGCGACGCATCGCCCACGGCGTGCGGGTCAGCTTGTCGGCGTACTCGAGGAGGGCGCGCACCCGTGGTGCGAGCGGCGCCCGCCGGAAGTCGGTCGCCAGCAGGGCGACCAGCTCAGCATCCTGGATGAGTCGACGGAGCCCCGCCCCGTGATGGGTCAGTCAGTAGTGGCAGTGGTTGGCCGCCGAGACCACCACGCCGATCATCTCGCGCTCGGCGCGGCTCAGGCCCGAGCGGCCGCGCATCAGGGTGCGGTAGAGCTCGAAGTGACCGGCGAGCGACGGTGGGTTGAGGGAGTGGATCTTGAGGATGTTGTCGACGCCGCCCCAGGGCTCGACGAGCTTGGCGTAGAGCTCGGCGAGGCGCCCGTCGGCTGCGCTCTCGGGAATCATGCGGATCCAGGCCATGGCGGGCAGTATGGCATGCCCACCGACGCGGCCTCGGTGGCACGTGCCTTGCCGCGAAGGGGAGCGCGGCTGGTATGATCGCGGCGTTCCCGGCCAGTCCGACTGTTCTCGAGCGCGAGCGATGGACTTCCTCTCTGCCGCCGTCCTGCTCTTCTTGGTGATGGACCCTCTGGGGAACATCCCCATGTTCCTGAGCGCTTTGCGCCCGGTGGCGGCGGACCGGGTGCGCAAGGTCGTGCTGCGCGAGCTGGGGATCGCCCTCCTGGTCCTCGTCGGCTTCCTCTTCGCCGGCCGCTACGCCCTCGATCTGCTCCATCTCTCGGAACCAGCGCTGACCGTCGCCGGTGGGGTCATCCTGCTGTTGATCGCCCTGCGGATGATCTTCCCCTCGCCGGAAAGGCCGCTGCGCGAAGAGCTCGACGGCGAGCCCTTCGTGGTGCCGCTCGCCATTCCCTATGTGGCCGGGCCGTCGACGCTGGCGACCGAGTTGCTTCTGATGAGCCGCGAGCCCGAGCGCTGGCCGGAGTGGTTGATCGCCATCCTCTTCGCCTGGCTCGGCTGCGGTGTGATCCTCTTCTTCGCGAGCCAGATGCGGCGCTTCTTGGGCGAAAAGGGCCTGATCGCCATCGAGCGCCTGATGGGCATGGTCCTGGTGACCGTCGCCGTCGAGATGCTGATGAGCGGCATCGATCAGTTCCTCCACCGGCCCGTTCCTTGAGGGGAGGTGCCGTGACTGCGCCCGCGAAAGTCTGCTACTTCGTTCAGACCCACCGGGACCCCGAGCAGATCTACCGGCTAGTGCGCACGCTCCGGCGGGGGAGTGCCAGCGGCACCGTGGTGGTGCAGCACAACTCCGCGGCCTGCCCGCTTGACTGGTCGCCGCTCGGCGGCTTGGCGGACGTTCATCGCTTCGAGGCCGCGGCGCCGCAGCTGCGCGCCAACTACTCCTGCCAGGTGCAGCCGCTCCTCGACGTCATCGATTGGCTGCAGGCCACCGGCGTCTCCTACGATTGGCTGGTCACCCTCACCGGCCAGGACTACCCCGTGAAGCCAGTGGAGAGGATCGAAACGGAGCTCGCGGCTAGCGACGACGACGGCTATCTGCGCTATTGGGACGTGGCGTCGAACGACAACCCCTGGCCGCGGCGCAAGGCGAGGAATCGCTACTTCCATCACTACCGGCGCCTACCGGCAGCCGCCGAGCCCTGGTTGCGGGCCTCACGCCTGCTCACCAAGGTGCTCCCCATCCACTTCTACCTCGACTACGGCCCGCTGGTCGGGGTGCGCTCGCGCGGGACGCCCTTCCACAACGGTTTTCGCTGCTATGGCGGCTGGGCCTGGTTCTCCCTCCGGCGGCGCGCCGTCGCTTACTTCCGGCGCTTCCTCGCCGAGCACCCCGACGTCGAGGCGCACTACCGGCGCACGGTGACCCCCGAGGAGTCCCTCGTGCAGACGGTGCTGCTCAACGCCGGGGAGTTCCGGCTGGTCAACGACGACCGCCGCTACATCGACTACTCGCGGGCCCACCGCGGCTCGCCGCGGACCCTGACGACGGCCGACCTCGCGATGCTCGCTGCCGGCAGCGATCACTTTGCCCGCAAGTTCGACCTCGGGGTCGACGCCGAGGTGCTCGACCGCATCGACCGCGAGCTTCTCGGCGCGGCGGGCTAGCTCGCTGGAGTGCTGGGCTGGGCGCGGCTGCGCGCCCGGCCGCGCTGCGCCAGGGCGTCGAGGCCGGAGAGCTCCTCGCGGCTCAAGGGGCGGGACTGGCCGATCGGCAGCTCGCCGATGCGCAGCGGCCCGATGGCGATCCGCACCAGCTTCAAGACCTTGGCTTCCAGCGCCTCGACCATCCGGCGGACCTGGCGGTTGCGGCCCTCGGTGAGGGTGATCTCGAAAACGGTCTTGCCACCGGCCTCGCGGACCCGGCGGACCTCGGCCGGCAGAGTGGGGCCGTCCTTGAGCTCGACCCCCAGGCGGAGGCGTTCGAGCTGGGCCTCGTCGAGGTACTGCGAGGCCTTCACCAGGTAGATCTTCGGCACCTTGAAGGCCGGGTTGGTCATCCGCTCGGCAAAGCCGGTGTCGTTGGTCAGCAGCAGGAGACCGCTGGTGTCGAGGTCCAGGCGGCCCACGGGGACCAGCCACGCAGAGTCTTCAGGGAGCAGGTCGTAGATGGTGGGCCGCCCGGCCGGATCGCGGTGAGTGGTGAGGTAGCCCTTGGGCTTGTAGAGCAGCACGTACGCCGGCTTGCGCTTCTTGAGCGGCTTGCCGTCGAGAGCCACGCGGTCGCGCTCGACGTCGAGCCAGCGGTCCGGGTCCTTCACCGTCTGGCCGTTGACCTGCACCCGGCCGGCCGCGATCCACCCTCGGGCGTCGGTGCGCGAGGCGAGGCCTGCCTTCGAGAGCACTCGTTCGAGGGTCTTCAGCGGCCGGTCGCCCGTGGCCGGTGGCGTCACCCGCGGCCGCTGCGCCGGCGCCGACCGGTCGCTACCCGGACGGCGGCGCCCCGGCTTTCTCCCCGCAGCCCGGCTCACAGCGCGTACTGCGCCAGCATCATGGCGTTGAAGCCGGCGACGAAGCCCCACGCCGTCCCGTGCTTGCCGGTGCGCGCGTAGGTCTCCGGCAGTAGCTCGGCGAACACCAGGTAGACCATCGCGCCGGCGGCGAAGCCGAGGCCGTAGGGCAGCAGGGCGCGGCTCCAGGTCACCGCCAGCACCGCCGGGATCACCGCCAGCGGCTGGGGCAGCGACGACAGCACGGAGAACCAGAAACAGCGCCAGAAGCCCACCCCCGAGGCTGCCATCGGCAGGCTGATCGCGAGGCCCTCCGGGATGTTGTGGATGGCGATCGCCACGGCGATGAAGAGCCCCATCCCGTGGTCGCCCGAGGCATAGCCCACTCCGACCGCGACGCCCTCCGGGAAGCTGTGCACGAACATCGTGGCGAGGATCAGCAACGCCTTGCGGGCCCCGGAGCCCGAAAGGCCCGCGAAGGAGAGCTCGCGGTCCTCGAGCAGGACGTCGGCGGCCCAGAAGAACACGGCGCCCAGGGCGAAGCCCACGGTCAGCGGCAGGGATTGCCCTTGTTGCAGGCCCGGCCCCAGGAGGTCGAAGAACGACACCGCCACCATCATGCCGCCGGCAATCGAATAGCCCACCCCGAGGTAGCGCTCCGGCACGTGGCGGCGGAAGAGCACCGGGATGGCCCCCAGGCCGGTTGCCATCATGGTGGCGACGCCAGCCCACCAGGCGGTCCAGAGGAGGGAAGAGGGCGCGGCTTCGGGCATCGGGATGGCGCGATCCTACCGCGAGTGCCCGCCTCGCGGCGCCCTCCGAGACGCCCGCCACTCGCGCCGCCCAGCGCCCCTCGGCACCGCCGCGAGGCCTTGGGCATCCCTGCCACCTGATGTATCATCCGCCCCCGGCGCCGGGGTAGCTCAGTTGGTTAGAGCGCCTGACTGTGGATCAGGAGGTCGGCGGTTCGAGCCCGCCCCTCGGTACCAAGTAAGTCCCAGAAAAATCAGCGACTTAGCGATGGCCTCTCGGAGCGCTCCGGGAGGCCATTTTTGCTCTGGGTGCCGCCTGGGTGCCAGATCGCCACGATCCCGAGCACGGATTGGCACCCACATGCAGGAATCCCCGGCACCCACAGCAGGAAACAAGCCGTCTCGCGCTCCCGGCTACCGGCAGGGCCCCGTGCGCTTGAGACCGTCCGAGACCGCTCGGGGAGCTTCGCCGCGAATAGAAGCTGCCAGCGGGGTCTGACGTCTTGGTGCAGGAAATTCGGGATATTCAGGAGATCCAGAACAGGAGAGCCGGAGCCCCCGCCCTGCTGGGTACGGGGAGAAGGCCGGGACCCCGATCACGCACGGCCTGGTTCTGGCGAGCCCACTCCTCAACCCAAGGTCGCCAAGTGCCAACCTCACCCTGATGAGCAAGCCCTCTCGTGACAGCGCAGTTTGCGCTATCTTTCACCACGCATTCAATGACTGCCGGAGAGGTTGGGCCGCGTAAGAAACGCGCGGGCTCCTCGTGGTGGTGCCCGACGGGAGCATGCAATGGCGCAGCCGGTGCGGATCTTCTTCAGCTACGCGCACGAGGACGACCGCTGGCGCATTGAGCTCGAGAAGGCCCTGAAGCTCCTCGAGCGCCAGGGGCTGGTCGAGTCGTGGCACGACCGCAAGCTTCTTCCCGGAGAGGACTGGGCGCGGGGGATCGACATCGCGCTCGAGCGTGCCGAGCTGATCCTCTTCCTGGTGAGCGCCGACTTCCTCGCCTCGGAGTACATCTGGGGCGTCGAGATGAGGCGGGCGCTGGAGCGCGAGGCCGAGGGCACCGCCCGGGTGGTGCCGCTCATCCTGCGCGATTGCGACTGGCACTCGGCGCCCTTCGGCCGCCTCCAGGCGCTGCCCCGGGACGGCAAGGCGGTCTCCAGCTGGAGCGACCAGGATGCGGCCTGGGCCGAGGTGGCGCGCGCCATCCGCCGCATCGTAGAGGTCTCGGCCCGCGCCTCGGCCCCTGCTGCGGTGCCGGGCGCGGCTCCCGACCCTCGCCGCTATCTCGAAGCGCTGGAGGCCGAGCATTCCTACGTCGAGATCCGTGGCATGGGGGCAACGGTCGCCGAGCAGCTCCCTCTCGACCGCGTCTACACCCGGCTGAAGGTGGCAGGCGGGGTAGGCCCAGGGAGGCGACGCCCGGGTGGCAAGGAGGCTCTGGAGAGGGAGGCCGAAGAGCGCTCCCTCGAGCTGCCCGAGGTGCTCGCCGAGCATCGCCACGCCGTCCTGGTGGGGGACCCTGGCTCCGGCAAGACGACGTTTCTCCGCTTCGCGGCCCAGGTTCTGGCGCGGGCGCTGCTCACGGCGTCTCCCGGGCTGGCGAAGGAGAAGCTCGGCCTCGATGGGGAAGTGCCGTTCCCCCTCTTCATCCCGTTGAGCCGTCTGGCCGAGCAGCTCGCCAAACAAGACGACGCGAAGCTGCCTGCCGACGCTCCCGAGCACCTCCTGCGCTACTTGGACTTTGCCCAGCGCGGCCACGCCTTCGGCCAGCCGGCCGGCTATCTCCGGGGCCGGGCCGAGGCTGGAGGCTGTTTCTTCCTTCTCGACGGCCTCGACGAGGTGCCCGGGGCCCTGCGCCCACGGGTGGCGGCCATCGTCGAAAAGTGGGTGGTTGCAGGCACCCGCGCCAACCGCCACCTCATCTCCTGCCGCACCCGCGCCTACGCCGGTACGGCGCGGCTGCGAACGGTGCCGAGCTTCCGGCTCGCCGCTTTCACCCCGGCGGAGGTCGCTCAGTTCGTCAGGGCCTGGTCGCGGGCGCTCTACCGGGTAGCGCCCGAGGATGGGGAGAGCTCGGCAGCGGACCAGGCCGAGGCCTACCGCCAAGGCCTCCAGGCGGCGATCGAAGCCCATCCCCATGTCGCGCCGCTCTCCGAGAGCCCGCTGATGCTCACCATGCTAGCGGTGGTGCATTGGAACCAGAGAAAGCTCCCCGAGCAGCGGGTGGAGCTCTATGGGAAAGCGGTCGACTACCTGCTCGACTCGCGAAACGAGCAGAGCGCCTTTCCTTCGCCCCTGCGCCGCGAGGCCCTCCAGGCCCTGGCGCTCGCCCTGTTCGAGGACCCTGAAGGGGTGCAGCGCAGCCTCGGACGGGCCAGCGCGGCAGCGGCGGTGGCCCCGGTCCTCGCGGTGCCCGCCAAGGAGGCCGAGAGCTACCTCGAGGCCGAGTCACTGCATTCAGGGCTCCTGGTGTCACGCAGCGAGGGGGAGGTGGAGTTCTGGCACCTCTCGTTCCAGGAATATCTGGCGGCTGTCGAGCTCGCTAACCGCGCGGCTTCGGGGGGAGACTTCTGGAGCACGCTCGAGCCGCACCTCTTCGATGACCGTTGGAGCGAGGTGGTGCTCCTCCTCGGCGGTTGCCTGCGCGGTTATGGGCTGCGCGCGGCACGGGGCTACGTGGAGAGGATTCTGGCCACCGGGAAGGACCCGATTGGCCAGGCGCGGGCGGTGGGCCTGCTGGGTCGAGTGCTGCGGGACCTTCGCCCCTACGGCGGGGACGCGGCGGCTGGCACTGCCTTCGAGGTGGCTCTCACCGAGACTCTTTCCCTCCTTCGCCCCGGCGGCCCGGCGGCGCCGGAAGCGCTGCGGGTGGAGGTGGGAGAGGCCCTGGGCCAAGCCGGGGACCCGCGGCTCGAGGACGCGCACGCCAACCGGGTGGCCCTGCCGGGCGGGAGCTTCTGGATGGGGGCGCAGCAGAGGGACCGCCAGGCTCCGGGCTTCGATCCCGAGGCCTTCGACGACGAGGCCCCCGTCCACCGGGTGACGGTGAGCTCGTTCACCATCGGCCGCTACCCGGTGACCGTGGGGGAGTTCAGGAAGTTCGTCGAGGCGGGAGTGGGGGGGTACCTCAAACCTCGGCACTGGGACCCCTTGGGCTGGGCATGGCGAGAGAAGGGGAAGCTGTCGCACCCCGGTTCTTGGGAGCGCCAGCTCAACCACCGCAACCGGCCGGTGGTGGAGGTCTCCTGGTACGAGGCCGATGCCTACTGCCGTTGGGCGGGAGGCAGGCTCCCCACCGAGGCGGAGTGGGAGTACGCCGCCCGCGGCACGGCGGGCCGCCGGTACCCATGGGGGGAGGCAGAGCCTGGTTGGGAGCGTGCCAACTTTGAGGGGAGGGTGGGGGTCCCGTCGCCGGTGGGGGCCTACCCGCTCGGGGCCACGCCGGAGGGGGTCTACGACCTCGCCGGCAACGTCTGGGAGTGGTGCCGGGACTGGTATGGCGACTTCGCGCCGGCCGAGCAGCGAGACCCTCCCGGAGCTGGGACGGGGTCGGCTCGTGTTCTGCGGGGCGGGGTCTTCAACGACTACGCGTGGGCCCTGCGCGCGGCGTATCGCAGCTTCAACCCCCCCGAGGACCGCTACGTCAACATCGGGTTTCGGTTGGTGTGGTCGGGTTCGGCAGGACTGGACGGGGTTTGACCCTTGGAGGCCCGCGCTGGGCGCGGGCCGCGGAGGCCGGTGATGACCGAGGGAACACCAGATGGCTGAGAACACGACCAACGGAACCAGCTCACGTCCCCTCGCTCGTCTCTTCCCCGACTTGCCGGTGGATGACGGCGAGCCGTTGGACTTCGACTTCGAGGGCGTTGCCCGCACGCTGGCGGAGCTGGCGCTCAACCCCGAGAACCGCACGCCCTTCACGATCGTCGTGCGCGGGGGCTGGGGCCGTGGCAAGACGACGCTGCTCAAGCGGGCGCAGTGGCTGCTCGCGAACCCCGCTGAGGCAGGCTTCGGGAAGGGCCTGCGCCGGGTCGAGCCCTTGTGGTTCACCGCCTGGAAGTACCCGAGTGAGGACACGGTGCTCGCCGGTCTGCTGGGTGCGCTGCTCGACCGCCTCCACAAGGGCAACAAGGGGGAGCAGCTCAGGAAGCTGGTGGACGCCTACGGCGGCTCCATCCTCGGGGCTGTCCTCAGGCTGGCGGCGCCGGCGCCCCTCAAGGCGCTCCTCGGGGAGGTCAAGCTCGAGAACCGCTTTTCGCCGGTGGAGGAGAAGCGAGCCTTCCACGACACCTTTCGCGAGCTGTTCAGCCAGGTTTCTCGCCTCCTCTTCGATCCCAAGATGGCCGTGCGAGACGGCTGCGGCCGTGCCGAGGTGGCCCTGTGGAGCCGGCAGGCCCAGCAGCGGGAGACCCTCGCCATCTTCCTCGACGACCTCGACCGCTGCCGCGAGGAGCGGGTGAGGGAGGTGCTCGAGGCGATCAACCTCTTCCTCGACCTTCCAGGTGTCTGCTTCTACCTCGGCCTCGACTGGGAGCGGCTGGTCAGGGCGCTGCCGGAGACGGTGCGGGGGGACGGCAGCCAGTTTCTGGAGAAGATTGTCCAGGTGGCCCTCGACCTGCCCGCCGTGAGCGCAGGGGATGCTGCCGACTACATGCGGGATCGGGTGCGTGGCAGCCTGCTGGAGCCCATCCTCGGGGACGGCGAGCTTCAGGTGGTGGCGGCGGCCCTGGAAAGCCGCCACCCGCGGCACATCAAGCGCTTCTTGAACGACCTCGCGATGACCCTGGGCGTGCTGCGCAACGCAGAACGGCTGGGAGACGGTGAGGGCCAGGTGCCTCCCGCAGCGGTGTTGGTCTGGCAACTGCTCTCGGAAGTGCTGGCGGCCGAGACCTGGCGCGAGCTGAGGGCCCTGCCGGCCAACGTCCGCGCCTTCCTCCGCGAGGCCGCCGCCCGGCGCGCTACCGCCAAGGCGGGGGAGGGCAAGCCGGACAGCTCGGCGGAGTGGCAGCAGCTGCGCGCCCGTGGTCTCGAGGAGCGGCACTTCCAGGCGCTCGCGCAGCTCTCCGACGGCCAGCTCCACGTGCTGGTCCACCTCGCCTCGCCGGCGGTGGCGCCCCCTGCCCCCTCCGCTGGGCTCGGCAGGTTGGGTCTCGCCGACCTCGCGAGCGATGCCTGGGTGCGTTTGCCCGCGGGCGGCCTCACCATGGGAGCGGACGACAAGGAGACGGACGAACGGCCGGCGCACCAGGTGACCCTGTCGGCGTTCGCCATCTCCCGCCATCCAGTGACCAACGCCGACTATGCGGCCTTCGTCCAGGAGACCGGAAAGTGGCCGCCCAGCCACTGGCCGGAGGGGAAGGTCCCCGCGGGCAAGGCCCACCATCCGGTGGTGAACGTGTCCTGGGCGGACGCCGAGGCCTTCGCCACGTGGCTCACTCGCTGGCTCGCGGCAGGCGGTGCCGAAGGGACGGTGCAGCTGCCCACGGAGGCGCAGTGGGAGTACGCGGCCCGTGGTACGGCAGGCCGCGAGTACCCCTGGGGTAGCGAGGTGCCCGACAGAGAACGGGCCAACTACGGCGGCACGGTGGGTGACACGACACCGGTGGGGGCCTACCCGCTGGGGGCCACGCCGGAGGGGGTCTACGACCTCGCCGGCAACGTCTGGGAGTGGTGCCGGGACTGGTACGGCGACTACGCGCCCGCCGAGCAGCGAAACCCCCTCGGAGCTGGGACCGGGTCGGCCCGTGTTCTGCGGGGCGGGGCCTTCTACAACAACCCGGGGGCCCTGCGCGCGGCGTTTCGCAACCGCAGCCACCCCGAGGCCCGCTTCGACCGCCTCGGGTTTCGGTTGGTGTGGTCGGGTTCGGCAGGACTGGACGGGGCTTGACCCTTGGAGGCCCGCGCTGGGCGCGGGCCGGTTGCGGATCCCAGGAAGCCGGCGTTCACCCCACCACCTTGGACGCCCTCTGCGTCGCGACGACCCTCTGGCCGGAGGGCCCAAGCCGCGAGGAGGGCCGGTCCTCCGCTTGACCAGAAACCACAGTGCAACCACAATGGTTGCCACCTAGGAGGTGACCGATGCCGACGACCCTGACCCTGAAGAACATCCCCGACGAGGTCTACGAGCGGCTCAAGGCTTCCGCGGCGACCAACCGGCGTAGCCTGAACATGGAGGCCATCGTCTGCCTGGAGTCGGTCTTGATCCGCGGGCGCGAGGCCGTGGGCGAGCGCCTGGCGAGGGCTCGGGCCCTGCGGGCAGCGCTGCCGAAGGCGAAGTTCCGTCCCCAGGACCTTGACGCCTACAAGCGCGAGGGGCGGCCGTGATCGTCGTCGACACCAACGTGATTGCGTACCTGTACTTGCCCGGCGACCACACCGAGAAGGCGGAAGCTCTGCTGGAGCACGATGCCGACTGGGCTGCCCCGTTGCTGTGGCGCAGCGAGCTCCGCAACATCCTGGCGGGCTACCTGCGCCGCAAGACCATCACGTTTGAGTCTGCCCGCGACCTGCAACTCGAAGCCGAGAGCCTGATGACCGGCGGCGAGCACGAGGTCGACTCCCGCCAGGTGCTCGAGCTCGTGCGCGACAGTGACTGCTCGGCCTACGACTGCGAGTTTGTGGCCCTCGCCATCGCTCTGGGCGTGCCGCTCGTGACCATGGACGCCAAGCTCCTCAGGGCCTTCCCCGAGCATGCCGTCGCGCTGGATGGGGGGTCGCGGGGCGCCAGCCCGCTTCTTGCGCTCGGGAGCACACTGACCAGCCAACGACAGGGGTAACACTCTGCGTGTCCGGCCGGGTGGGAGCGTGTGGCCTCGCAGGGGCCCGGAGGGGGACCGGAGAGGCCACACGCAGGTCCTGCTCATCGGGACTCAGAGCAGGTCCCAGCGTCGACATGTCTCGTCGCGGCGGCCCAGAAGCATCGGGCCGAAGTAGAGCGACCACTGGCCGTCGTCGGTTTCTTCGCGGCCGACCGCGTCGCCGACCTGCTGTCCTGCCTCAGCGTGAACGTGACAACCTTGACGCCTCGGATAGGAGGCGGGAAGGAGTCACGGGATG
>CAYQRE010000028.1:0-69298 GCA_964420075.1 uncultured Thermoanaerobaculia bacterium
AGCCGCCCGTGGGGTCGGCCGCCGAGTAGCTCACCTCCGGGTGGGCCTTGCGCCAATGCACCCGCAGCCACGGCGGGATGCGCAGCGTGTCCCTCGCCTCCTCGGCGCGCAGCATGGAGAAATCCTGGTTGTCTTTGACCAGGCGCTCGAGGGCGGTGCCCTCTTTGATCTTGTCCGTCTTGAGCTGCTGGGCGAGCGACGGCCAGCCCTTGGCAGCCGGCTGGGCATTCGCAAGCGTGGGAAGCAGCAGGGAGACCGCGATGACCGCGGCGGCCACGACGACGAAACGGTGCTTGCTCATAGGCAGTTCGCCCCCTCCTAGAGGGCATTGGGCAGAGAGTCCAACCAGCCACCCCACGCCACGCGGGGAGGCTCAAGGCAACTGGAGCAGGTGAATCACCGAAGAATAGAAGTGCCCTGCCCGACTGCCAAGAGTGACAGCCGCCGGAAAAAATATTTCTCTTCGCGATGTTGATCTCTCGCCCTTGATAACAAGGATTTCGAGAGGGCGTTATCGAAGGTGGGTCGCCGCTTCGGGAGCGGCGTGGTGGGCCTAGCCGCGTGCAGCGATGCTGAGCCGTGGTTCGCTCAGCCGCTCGTTCTTGCAGCGCGGACAGCGGCTTGGCCGGCGGTAACGCTCCCCCTGACGAGCGGCAAAAGAAAATCCACACGCGGGGCAGCTCGCCCCCTCGACGACGAGCCTGCGCCCCGCGGCCCGCAGGCTCTTGTCCAGGTGGCGCAGGTCGTCCTCGAGGAGCGAGCCGGCGACTTGTAGCTCCCGCCGCAGGGCCTCGACCTCCCAGGGGCCCATCGCCAGGAGGTCGAGGAGGAGCTGGCGGCGGGTGGCCGACATCCGTGTGGCGCCTACTCCGCCTTCAGCGTTCGCAGCGGATCGACCCGCATGGCCCGCGCGGCGGGCACCAGGCAGGCGACCAGGGCGACCACGACGAGCAACCCGAGGGCCGCGAGGAGGGTCGCCGGATCGTTGGCTGGCACCTCGAAGAGGACCTTCTCCAGCAGGCGGCGGGCGGCGACGAAGCCGAGCGCACCCACTGCCAATCCGACGCCGACCAGCGTGAGACCGCTTCGCAGCACCAGCTGCAGCACGCTCCTGGCCTCAGCACCGAGGGCTAGACGAACCCCCAGCTCGTGGCGGCGCTCCTCGACCGAGTAGGTGAGAACACCGTAGGTGCCGATCGCCGCCAGCAACAAGGCCACGCCCCCGAAGATCGAGACCAGCAGGGCGAGGAGGCGCGGGTTCGAGATCGAGCTCGCCACGACCTCGCGCATCGGCGCCAGGCCGGCCACGGGCAGGGCAGGATCCAGCTTGCGAACCTCGGCGCGGGCGGCCGCCGCGACGAGCAGCGGATCTCCCTGGGTGCGCAGCAGCAGGTTGAGGCTCCGGTAGTGGAAGTCGAAGGCCGTGGCGACCTGCGCGTTGAGGACGTAGAGCTCGGTGCCGACCGGCTTGTTGAGGCCGCCCTGCTTGACGTCCGCCACCACGCCCACCACGGTGAACCAGGGCGGATCGGCGCTGAAGGCCGGCCGCAGGCGCTTGCCGATCGGCTCCTGCCCCGGCCAGAAGACCTTGGCCAGCCGCTCGTTGACTACCGCCACCAGCGTCGAGGACCCGGCGTCCGAGGGAGCGAAGAACCGCCCCTTGGCCAATTGGATCCCCATCGTCTCGAAATACGGGCCGGAGACCGCCTGGTAGTAGTCGACGTTGTGGAGCGGCCCTTCGGGCGGCTTGGGCACGCCCTCGAACTCGGTGTCGTTGGCGTCCACCTGACGTAGCGGCGGCAGGCCCGAGGCGGCGCTCGCCAGCTCTACTCCGGGCAGCGAGTCGAGGCCAGAGAGCAGGCGATCGTAGAGCGCACTGACTTCGGTGGCTGTCGGGTAGGAGGCGTTGGGGAGGCTCAGCTGGAAGGAGAGCACGTGCTCCGGGTCGAAACCCGGGCTGACCTTCTCGAGGGTGCGGAAGCTCTTGAGCAGCAACCCGGCTCCCAGGGCCAGGAGGAAGGCGATCGCCACCTGCAGGACCACCAGCGAGCTGCGGAAGAGGCGACGGGAGGATCCGGCGCTGCTCCGCGCTCCTTCCTTGAGCAGGGTGAAGAGGCGCAGGCCCCGGGCGTGGATGGCGGGAGCGATGCCGAAGAGGATGCCCGTCACCAGCGCGATGCCGAGGGCGCCGGCGAGGAGCCGCAGGTCGAGATGTATGGTCGCGACCCGCACGACGCTGCCCGGGTTGGCCGCCAGGATGGCGTTCACCCCCCAGACCGCGAAGAGAGTGCCGAGGGCACCGCCGACCAGCGCCAAGGCCACGCTCTCGGTGAGGAACTGGCGCAGCAACCGCCCGCGGCCGGCGCCGAGAGCCGTCCGCAGAGCCACCTCCTGTTGGCGGCGCTCGGCCCGTGCCAGCAGCAAGTTGGCCACGTTGGCGCAGGCCAGGAGCAGCACGAGGGAGACGGCACCGGCCAGGAGCAGCATGCGGGGCCGGGCGGCGGCGACCAGGTCCTCGTGCAGGGCCCGCAGGGTGATCGGGTGGGTCTTCGCTCGCGGGATGTGCGTCGCTGGGAACTCTTGCTCCCAGCGTCCGAGGAGGCTCGCGACCTCCTGCTGCGCGGCGGCGAGGGAGGAGCCGGGGGCCAGGCGACCGATCAGGTAGAGGTAGTGTCCACCGCGGTTGCCCGGGTTGGTGGGGTCGAGGCCCAGGGGCTGCCAGAGCTCGATCCCGGCGTCGTCGACGTCGAAGCTCGCCGGCATCACGCCGACGACGGTGACGTCCCTGCCGTCGAGCCGCACCGTGCGGCCGAGGACGTCGCGGCTGCCACCGAGGGCCCGCCGCCAGAGGCCCTCCCCCACCAAGGCCACGGGCTCGACGCCGGGGCGGTCCTCCTCTGCGGTGTAGAGCCGGCCGAGCAGCGGTTCGACACCCAGTGCCGCGAGCAAGCTCGCCGTGGCGTTCGCCGAGTGCACCCGCACGGGCTCGCCGTCACCACCGACGTTGGCGGAGGAGGTCGAGTAGGCACCCAGGGCCGAGAACGCGCGGTTCCAGCGCTGCAGCTCCAGGTACTCGGGGGCCGAGACCCAGAACTTGTCGAAGTTCATCTCGCCGACGTGAAACTCACTGTAGACGGCCACCAAGCGGCCGGGGTCGCGGTACGGCAAGGGAGCGAGGACGGCGGCGTCGACCACCGAGAAGATCGCTACGCAGGCGCCCACGCCGAGGGCCAGAGTGAGGATCACCAGGGCCGAGAAGCCCGGGCGCTGCAGCGCCTGGCGCCACGCCTGTCGCAGGTCCTGTAGCCATCCTTGCATCGTGATCCTCCGTGCTGGGGCCCGGTCGAGCCGATTGATTGCCTTTGCTTACGGCCTCGGGACGGAGAAAGTTGCGGCTCGGCGCCGCCATCGCACCCTCCCCTGGCGCCTCACCACCGCGGCGAGTACGCTTGCGCCGACGCCGATGCCAGATCCCTCCGCCCAGCCTGGCGCCTGGCGCCGTTTCGCTCCCGCGCTCGGGCCGCCCGTAGTCGCCGGGGCCGTCCTGCGGCTCTGGCAACTCGGCTCGCAGGTTCTGGGTGGCGACGAGCCGCACGTGCTCAGGGCTGCGCTCACCCGGCCGCTGGGCGAGATCCTCACCACCTACCACGCGCCAGACAGCTACCTGCCGCTCGCCGCTCTCGCCAAGCTGGCCCTCACGGCCGGCTTGCCCCTCGCGGAAGGCTGGCTGCGCCTGCCCGGCCTTGCTGCCGGGCTGGCCCTGATCGTGGTGATGCCGCTTCTCGCCTGGCGTTGGCTGGGCCAGCGTGGCGCCGTGCTGCTCGCCTGGCTCCTCGCCCTCTCGCCGTCGCTGGTGCTCTACAGCCGCATCGTCCGCGCCTACTCACCCCTCTTGGTGCTGACCAGCGTGGCCGGCCTGGCGGTGGTGCACTGGCTGGCGAGGCCCGGCCGCCGCTGGGCGCTCGCCTATGCCGTGCCGGCAGCCCTGGCCGTCTTCACCCACCCGGTGGCGGCACCGAGCGCGGCGGCCCCCCTCGCCGTCGCCGCCGGGCGCGCCGCCCGGCGCTGGCGCGAGGAGCCTCGCCGTATCGTCGAGGTGTCGCAGCTCGCCCTGCTCGCCGCCCTCGCCGTCGGCCTCCTCGTCGGCCCGGCCCTACCGAGCCTTCGCGAGCTGGCCGCCACTCGCCGCCAGCCGCCGCTCTACACGCTGGCGACCGTCCAGCGCGTGGCGATGCTCGAGGCCGGCACCAGCCAACCCCTCGCCGCGCTGGCCTTCTGGGCCCTCGCCCTGCTCGGCGGCTGGTCGCTCTGGCGGCGCCACCGCTCCCTGGCCCTGCTGAGCGGCACGGTCGCCGTCGCCCAGCTCGCCGGTGTCGTGGTGCTCTCCCCGGTGGGCGCCGAGCAGCCCCTGCTGTTCAACCGCTACAGCCTGATGGCCCTGCCCTTCCTGCTCTGCTGGGTGGCCGCAGGGCTGGCGACGCTCACCGCCCGGCTGCGCCGGGGCGGCTTCGTGGCGGCGGGCCTGCTGGCGATCTGGACCGCGAGTGGCCCCCTCCTGGAGCCCGCCTCGCTCGCCACCTCATTCGCTCACCACAACGACTTCGTCGACTTCTCCTGCCCGCGCGCCAGCGCGGTCGAGCTGCCAGCAGCCTATGGTTGGCTCGCGGCGCAGGGCGAGCCGGGCGCCTTGCTCGAGGCCCCCTGGCCCACGACCTGGCGCTTCAACCGCGCCTTCTACGCCTACCAGGCGCAGCACGGCCGCGCCGTGCTCGTGGGCACCAGCGAGGCATTGCTCGCCGACTCCCGGCTGCGCCTCGCCCGCGTCTTGCCGCTCGAGCCCGGGCGTCTGCTGGCGAGCCCGGCCCGCTACCTCCTCCTCCACCGCGAACCGCTCGCCGAGGAGAGGCAGCTGCAGGTCCCGGCCTGCCTTGGCGCCCGCCGCGAAGACCAGGCACGGCCGGGCGCCCGCCGTCTCGCGGCTGACGCGGTACGTTGGGCAGCCGCCCTCCACCTCGCCTGGGGCGAGCCGGACCAGCGCTTGGGGTCGATCGAGATCTGGGACCTGGAACGGTTGCGGCAGGCAGGGTCCGGCGCCCCGAGGGAGCGCCGGACCGAGGAAGGGACCTAGAAGCTCACCCGCAGACCGAGCTGGACCTGGCGGGGGTCACCCAGGCCGCTGGTCACGGTGCCGTCGAAGTTGAACACCAGGCTGGTCACCTCGGGGCGCTTCAGGTTGCGACTGTTGAGGACATTGAAGGCGTCGAGGATGCCCTCGATCTCGACGTCGCCCCAGTGGAAGACCTTCGACAGCCGCAGGTCGAGCGAGGAGAACTGGTTGTCCTTGCGGCCGAGGTTGCGGCGGGTCACCGTGCCGTCGGCGTTGATGCGGTCCTGCGGGGTGTTGGCGTCGGCGCCGCTCGCGGTGATCGACTTCGGCTGCGCCGAGCGGTAGGCGTAGCGGGCGTTGACGTCGACGCCCCAGGGCCCGTGCCACAGCACCCAGGCATTGATGCGGTGGCGTTGGTCGCGGTCCGAATAGCCCCACTCCTGGTCGAGGTCGGTGATCCGCGCATAGCGGAAGGAGAAGGGATCGCGCTCGTTGTCGTCGTTCGACTTGTCCTTCGACCAGGTGTAGAAGCCCTGGAACTGCAGGCGTTCGTAGCGGCCGGTCAAGCCAAGGGTGTAGCCACGGTAGAGGCTACGGCCGCTCGACTGGACGACCGTCAAGGTGCCGATGCCGTTGCTGCCGTCGGCGCCGAGGCCGGTCGACCACGGCGAGCCCAGGAGCGGGTCGTTGCCGTTGATGAAGCGGGTGTTGTGATCGGTCTTCGCGTAGTTGAACTTGACGAGACCGGCGAGCGTGGGGGTGAGCTGGCGCTCGACGGCGACGGCGCTGGCCCAGGTGCGCGGGTTCTGGAAATCCTTGTCGAAGACGAAGACGTCGGGGCGGAAGGGGTCGCCCACCTGGCTTTCGGGGATGAGCTCGCCGTAGGCCGGCGGCGCGCCGAGAATGGGCGTCAGCTCGCTGTTGCGGAAGAGGGTCTGGCCGCGGCTGCCATTGGTTGAGCGCGACGAGGCGAGGACGAGGCCGGGAACACGTGCGTAGTAGAGGCCGGTGTTGGCGCGCACCACCGTCTTGCCGTCGTTGGCCGGGTCCCAGGAGATCCCCAGACGTGGCTGCCACATGGCGTAGTCAGAGGGGATCTTGCCGTCCGAGGGGAAGCTCTGGCCGTTCTTGGTCTGGCCGATGAAGTCGGCGTAGAAGACCTGGCTCGGCGGCGTGATCGGGTCGGGCTGGATCTGCGCCTCCCAGCGCAGGCCGTATTGCACGGTCAGGTTGGCGAGCGGCTGCCAGGTGTCCTGCAGGAAGACGGCCGGCTCCTCCTGGGTGATCGTCTGGGTACCGGCCTGGGCGGCGGTCAGGCCGCCGACGCCCGCCTGTTGCAGGTAGAGCAGCACCGGACCGGTGATGGTGGTGCCGGCCGGGCAGGCGCCCGTCTGCGAGGAGCTGCCGTCCGAGCACTCGACATAGCGGGGGTTGGCCAGGTAGTTGAGGAAGCCGTCCGTCGAGTTGAAGATGAAGCGGCCGTTGGCGAAGCCGACGAAGGTCTGGAAGGCCTCGGTGCGGTTGTACTCGATGCCGCCCTTGATCGTGTGGCTGCCCTTGAGCCAGGTCAAGTTCTCGTTCAGCTGGTAGCGCTTGTCGTGGTAGATGACCGGGATGAAGAAGGGCTCACCGAAGCGGTACTGGCGCACGAAGTCGAAGGCGGTGTCCGGCAGAGGACGGCCGGTCGCCGGGTTGATCGCGCCGTCGTAGGGCCGCGGCCGCTCCTCGTAGGCGTACTGCACCCGCAGCTCGTTGATCAGCTCCGAGGAGAAGTTCGAGACCAGCGCCCCGGTGAAGGCGTAGGAGGAGTCCTTCTCCGTGGCGTTGGCGCTGCGGCCCCAGGAATCGACATCAAAGGTGCCATTCTTCTGCTCGGAGTCCGTGTAGTTGTAGCGCAGCGTCAGAAGGTTGCTCGCCGAGGCCGTCCAGTCGATCTTGCCGAGGAAGACCAGGGCGTCGTTCGAGCGGTCGATCGGGCCGTTCTCGTTTGGGCTGCCGACCGACGCCAGGGCGTCGACCACCCGCTGCTCGATACGGCTCGGGTCCTTCTGCTTGGTGGTGGAGCCGTCCTGATAGTCGACGGCGGTGAAGAAGAAGAGGCGATCCGTCTTCAGCGGGCCGCCGAGGGTGAAGCCCGCCTGGGTCTGCTCGGAGTCGAACTCCGGCTCCAGCTTGCCATCCGGCCGCTCGGCGCGGCTCGACAGCGAGTCGTTCTTGAAATAGAGGTGGGCCGTGCCGGCGAGCTGGTTGGTACCCGACTTGGTCACCACGTTGACGAAGCCGGAGGACGAACGGCCGAACTCGGCGGGCGCGCCGTCCGGCACCACGACGAACTCCTGCACGGCGTCGAGGTTGAAGGTGAAGGGGGGCCGCTGGCCGCCGCGCTGCTCGCCGAAGAAGGGGTTGTTGAAGTCGGCGCCGTCGACCGAGATGTTGTTCTGGATGCCTTTCTGGCCATTGATCGACAGCTCATCGCCGTCCGGCCCCTGCACGGTCGACACACCCGGAGTGAGCTTGGTCAGCTCGAGGAAGTTGCGGCCGTTGTTGGGCAGGCTGGCCAGCTGCTCGCGCGACACCGTCGTCGAGTTCTCCGTCTTCGCCACCTCGACCAGCGGCCGCTCCGCCGTCACTGTGATCTCCTCGGCCACGGCCGAGACCTTCATCATCAGGGTGAGGGTGACCGTCTGCCCGACGCCGAGCTCGATGCCCCGCTGCACGAGGGTCGAGAAGCCCTCGAGGCTCGCCGTGACGGTGTAGGGACCGAGGGGCAGCAGGACGCCCCGGAAACGGCCACGCCCATCGGTGATCTGCACCTGCTCGAAGTTGGTGGCCGTGTTCTGCAGGGTCACGGTGACTCCCGGCAGCACGGCGCCCTCCTCATCCATCACCGTACCCTCGATGACGCCCGTGGTCGCCTGGGACTGGGCCCAGGCAGCCGACGGAGCGAGCAGCACGGCGAGGAGCATTCCAAGGCCAAGGAAACGTCTCGACATGGGCAACCTCCTAGAAAGCAAAGAAGGACGTGCAGAGACCTGCGTCTGAACAGCGAAGAAGTTGGACGAATCCTAGCCTCAGCTCCGGTGGGAGTCCAGTGACAACTCGACCGCGGACGGCGGGGAGAGGCGGGCCAGGGAGCGACCGTGGATGGCCGGTCGCTCCCCCGAGCTGGAAGGAGGCTGGCAGGAGCTGCGGGGACGGGCTGGGTGGCGTCGAGGACCGCGGCCCGGGCTGCTGCCCGCCGAGGCAAGACCTCGGCGCCGCTGCACCCGATCCACCGGGACGACCCTCGCCGACCACCGGTTGGGACACCACCGTTCTAGACCGAGTGGAACTCTAGCCGAAAAATAGCTACATGTCAATGTGAATATTGAAAGCGCCTTGACTTGCTCTTTCAACAGCAAACAGGGAAGATTTTCCCGATCCCTCCCGCCCAGGCCACCGGCTGATCTCGGCAGACGGTCGCCAACTGACTCGCACGGCGAGACTTGGGGTCATCTCGGCGGCGTGGTACGCGGGTTGCTTCAGGGACCTCCACATGCCGCCCGGGGCAGAGTGCCCGGGACGAGGCTCCGTCCGAGGGAGGAACCGTGGCAGATCAGCAGAGCGCAACCCCGGACCCGTACACCGACCACGCACGCCCGACCCCGGCCCGCGGGACCGGCGACCCCCTCGAGAGCCGCATCGCCTTCCTGTCGCTCGCCCAGCTCGAATGGCTGGCCGATCAGGGCCACTTCCATCCCGGGCCGGCATCTCCCCTCGCCTTCCTCCGCCTCCCCCTGCGACGCACCTCGGAGGCCCGGCGCACCCGGGCCGGCGGCACGTTGATGGAGAGCGACCCGTGGTATCCCCACCGCCGGCTGGACTGTCAGCGCCTCGCCATCACACCGCTCGGCCATGCCCTACGGATCCTCGAGTCGCCGACTGCGCGCCTGCGCCTCGCCGTCTCGCGGCCCGGCAGGGCGCCGGACGTCCGCCAGATCTTCGTCCGCGGCTCTCTCGCAGTGGCGGCCTTCGTCGACCCCGAGGGGCTGCGGATCGGTGAGCCGTTCCGCACCGCGACCCTCGCCAGCTACCTGCTCGAGCAGGTCGCGAGCCCCGACCTCCCTGGCGAGCTCGAAGCCCGCTGCCTGGTGCCGGAAGTCTTCGAGCTGGCCACCACGCTGTGGCGCCGCCTCGAGCGCGACGCCGACGAGCCGATCACCAGGAGCGAGGTGAAGGCGCTGCTCGGCTCGCGGCCCGACCTCGACGACGAAGCCTCCGACCTGTTGACCGCGATGACCGCGGCACGCCTGCTCGAAGGGGCCGGCGAGCACCTGGCGGGCGACGAGGCCCCCCTTTGGCTGCACACCGAGCTGCGCCCCTGGCTACGGCTGGTGTGGAGCGGCCACGTGGTGGAGCTGGAGCGGCGCAGCCTGGCGGACGGCGAGGGCTGCGAGGAGGACGAGGACGCGGCGGTCGAGCGCCTGCTCTTCGCCGGGCCTCACGGTCAGCGCATCCTCTGCGAAGACCTGCCCGACCCCGCGGGCCTGCCGGTCCTGCTGTTCTCCCGCCCAACTCTCGTGGAGCTCTCACAGCGCCTCTGGCACTTCTTACGCGGCGCCCCGGCAGGCGACCTGCCGCGGGCTGGCGAGCGGCAGGCCCAGGGAGCGGCGGGCTTCGCCTGGGCAGCGGGGGCCGAAGTCAACTGACAGCCGCGCTTCGGCCCTGCGGGCGGCTGCCGAAACGGCGCTCCGGGCCGGCGCCGGCTGCGACATCTGGCCATAGACATATGCCTAGCATTAACATTCAGGCATGAGCTTGGACGCCCGCCTTCCCCCGCCAGGACACTCCCGCAGACGGCCCCTCGTGATGGACCTCGCCCGATGACGGGCGCCAACAAGGTCCTCGTCGTCGACGACGAGGCAGCGATCCGCGAGGTCCTGGAGATCCGCCTCCGCCAATGGGGCCACGAAGTGTTCGTCGCCGCCGACGCCGACGAGGCCGAGGAGCTGGCCGAGAAGCTCGATCCGGCCGTGGTCCTCTCCGACGTCGTGCTCCCCAAGACCTCCGGCCTCGAGCTGCTGAGCCGGCTGCGGCGCGGCAGGCCGGATCGCGCCGTCATCCTGATGACCGCCTACGGCAACATCGACCGGGCCGTCGAGGCGATGAAGCTCGGCGCCCTCGACTTCCTCACCAAGCCCCTCGACTACGGCAAGCTGCAGGCGCTGCTCGAGGGGCTCGAGGAGGAAGCGCGCACTCGGGCCGGGATCGCCGAGCTGTCGAGCTACCTCGACCGCGGCGCCGGCCTGGGTCAGCTGGTGGGGATGTCGAAGCCGATGCGGCAGGTCTACAAGCTGCTCAAGACGCTGGCCGCCACCGACACCTCGGCGATCATCACCGGCGAGAGCGGCACCGGCAAGGAGCTCGCCGCCCGCACTCTCCACGAGCTCTCGCGCCGCAACCGTGGCCCCTTCGTGGCGGTCAACACGGCGGCGATCCCCGAAGGCCTGATCGAAAGCGAGATCTTCGGCCACGAGAAGGGCGCCTTCACGGGTGCCGTCTCCTCGCGCCCGGGTTGTTTCGAGCTCGCCAACGGCGGCACGCTCTTCCTCGACGAGATCGGCGAGATGCCCCTCGCCCTGCAACCCAAGCTGCTGCGCATCCTCGAGGACGGCCGGGTCCGCCGCCTGGGCGGCGCCAGCGAGGTGCGTTTCAACGTCCGCGTGCTGACCGCCACCAACCGCGATCCGCAGACCGCCGTCAGCGAGAGCCGCTTGCGCCAGGACCTCTTCTACCGGCTGAACGTCTTCACCGTGCACATGCCGGCGCTGCGCGACCGCACCGACGACATCCCCCTGCTCGCCCAGCACGTCATCCGTAGCGCCAACCACAAGCACAGCACGGCCGTCGAAGGAGTGCGCAGCGACGCTCTCGAGCTGCTGCGCAGCTATCCCTGGCCGGGCAACGTCCGCGAGCTGCGCAACGTGCTCGAGCGCGGCGTGATCCTCGCCGGCCGCGGTTGGGTCGAGATCGTCCACCTGCCGCCCTACATCCGCAAGCCGAGTGGCAACCACCGCACCGAGATCGTGCTGCCGGCCGGCGTGACGGCCGCCGAGGCGGAACGCATCCTCATCCTCTCGACCCTCGAGAGAGTCGGCAACAACAAGGCCGAGGCGGCCCGCCAGCTGGGGATCGACGTCAAGACGATCCGCAACAAGCTGGCTAGCTGGGGCTCGCCGGGCGACCGCGCATGAGGGTCGGCAGCCGGATCGCCGCCGGCTCGGCGCTGCTGGTGGTGCTCCTGGTGGGCGTCCTCGCTTACCACGTCCTCTTGATGCAGGACGCCGCCAAGGCGAGCCGCGAGGCCACCCACAAATACGAGGCGCTGACCCTGCTGCTCGCCCTCCAACGCAGCCTGGCGAACTTCACCGAGTACCGCCACAAGTTCCTCGCCTCGAACCAGGACCCGCTCTACTGGGAGAAGCTCCAGGAGGTGGAAGCGCGCGTCGAGACCGACCTCGCGTCGCTCACCGCCCTGCGCCTGCCGGGCTCGCTGCGCGAGCGCGTCGCCGACCTCGACGGCCAGTGGGAACGGCTGTTCGCCTGGCTCGAGATCGCCGGCCCGCCGGTGCCCGCCGCCTTTCTCGACACCTCCAGCGTGGGCAAGCCGAACGCCGAGGAACGCCGGGCCCAGGAGGGCGTCGCCGCCCTCTCGCAGGCCCTCGAGGCGGCGATCCGAGACGACCTCGCCGGCCCCGAGGAGGCCGGCAGCGCCGCCAAGCGCGTCTCCTGGCTGGTGCTCGGCATGGCGCTCGCCCTCTGCGCGCTGGTCATCCTGGTCACCGTGCGGTCGATCCAGGAGCCGCTGCGCCGGCTGTCGCGGGCCATGCAGGCGGTGGCCGGCGGCCAGCTCTCGCACCGCGTGGAGCTCGACAACGAGGACGAGTTCTCGCGCCTCGCCGCCTCCTTCAACGCCATGGCCACCAGCCTCTCGGAGCTCGACCAGATGAAAAAGGAGTTCGTGGCCCACGTCTCCCACGAGCTCAAGAACCCCCTGGTCGCCATGCAGGAGACCAACCAGCTGCTGGTCGACGAGCTCGCCGGCCCGTTGACCGACAAGCAGCGTCGCCTCCTCGAGCTCAACATCGAGAGCGGCCGGCGGTTGTCGGCGATGCTCTCGAACCTGCTCGACGTCTCGAGCCTCGAGGCCGGGGCGATGACCTACGACCTCAAACCCGTCGACCTCGTGGGCCTCGCCCGCTTCGCCATCCAGGAGTTCGAGGCACGGGCCCGTGAACGTGGCCTCGAGCTACGGCTCACGGCGCCGACCAGCCCGGCCGGCGCGCCGTCGCGCTGCGACCGCGACCGCATGATCCAGGTGCTCGAGAACCTGCTCGACAACGCCATCAAGCTGTCGCCGGCCGGTCAGGCCGTCGAGGTGGAGATCCGGCTCGTCGACCCCACGGCGGAGGGCCTGCCTGCCGCGGTGCGCAAGCGCTTCGCCGCCGAGCACCGCGGCAGCGCGGTGATGGTCGGCGTGGCCGATCGCGGCCCGGGGGTGCCCGCCGCACACCAGGAAGCGATCTTCCGCAAGTTCCACCAGGTGGCCCGCAAGCCGCGGACGCACGGCGGCGGCGTCGGCCTCGGCCTGGCCATCTGCCGCGAGATCGTCCAGGCCCACGAAGGGCAGATCTGGATGACGGATCGCGCCGGAGGCGGTAGCATCTTCCACGTGCTCCTGCCCGCTGCCTCGCCACCTGGACCGGCACCGCGTGCCGCCGCTCCCCTGCGCCCGCTGGAGACCACGGCTTGAACGACCAGCTGGCAGCGGGCGTCGTCGCGCTCTCGCTGCTCGCCGCCTGCTCGACGCCCACCCGCAACGCCGATCGGCTGTTCGCCGGCGGTGACTACCGTGCCTCGCAGCGGGCCTACGAGCGCGTGCTGATGGAGCGCCAGCGGGGGGTCGAGAAGGACCGCGTCCTCTTCCAGCTGGCGCTGGCGAGCCTTCTCGGCGAGGGCGCCGACGCCAGCGAGCTGCCCCGCCGCCGCCTCGAGCAGCTCATTCTCCAGCACCCGCAGAGCCCCTACCGGCCGGCGGCCCGCGCCCTGCTGCTGAGCCTCGAGGCGCTCGACCAGCGCAACTCCGAGCTCGCCGCCAGCCGCGCCGAGGTCACCGCGGTCGGTGAGGAGCTGCGCGCCCTCGAGGCCCAGCTGGGCTCGAGCGCCGACCAGGCAGCGCAGCAGGAGGACAGCAGCCGCCTGCTCAGGGGCCAGCTCGCCCGCACCCGCGAGCAGCTCGAGCGCCTGAAAAAGCAGCTCGCCGAGCGCGAGGCCGAGGCCACCCGCCTGCGCAACGAGCTCCACGCCCTGAAGCTGATCGACCGCGCGAGCCCCCCGTAGGGGCCAGCCGGCCGGCCCTACTCGTAACGCAGTGCCTCGACGGGGTCGAGGGCGGCGGCCCGGCGGGCAGGGAAGTAGCCGGCGACCACCCCGGTGACCACCGCCGCCACCAGCCCGGCGGCAACCACCGGCAACGCCGGCACCGCCGGCACCGCGGGAAAGGCGAGGGAGAGCAAGAAACCCAGGCCGGACGCCACCGCCACCCCCAGCACACCACCGAGGAGGGCGAGGAAGGCGGCCTCGTAGAGGAACTGCCGCAGCACCTCCTCGCGCTGCGCCCCGACGGCCCGCCGCACGCCGATCTCACGGGTTCGCTCGGTCACCGAGATGATCATGACGTTGGCGATGCCGATGCCGCCGATGACCAGCGAGAGGCCGGCGAGGGCAACCGTGACCAGGCCGATCACCGCCGAGAGACGATCGAACTGGGCGATGATCTGGTCCGCTGTCGACAGGTTGAAGTCGTTCTCCTGCCGCGGCTCGAGGTGGCGCAGGCGGCGCAGGATGGCCTCCGCCTCGGCCCGGGCCAGGTCGCGGCGACCGGGCTCGGCGCGGATGTAGAACACCGTCATCTCGGCCTGCGGAAAGCTGCGGCGCGCGGTCCCCAGGGGCAGTGCCACCAGGTTGTCCTGGCGGTTCTCGCCGAAGAAGCCGCCCTTGCGCGGCTCCGCCTCACCCACCACCGTGTAGATCTCGCCGCCGAGCTGCAGCGCCTTGCCAACGCTCTCGCCGCGGGCCCAGAGCGCCCGCGCGACGTTGGCGCCGATCACCACCACCTTGGCGCCGGCACGGTCCTCGAGCTCGGTGAAGGGCCGACCGGCCACCAGCTCGGCCGCCGTGACGTCGAAGAAGTTGGCCGAAACTCCCTCGACGATCACCGTGTCGGACTCCCGGCCGCCGCCCCGCGCCACCAACGCCCGCCCGTTGCTCACCGACGGCACGATCAGCTGCACCCCGACATCGCGGATGTGGTCGCCGAGCGCGGCGAGCTGCGGCGCAAAGGCCGGGTCGAGCGGCTTGCGGTTGGCCTCCTGGGTCCGTGGCGGCGAGTAGGGGTCGCCCATGCGGTGGTAGGCGAAGATGTTGTCGGTGCCGAACTCGCGGAAGAGCAGCGCCACCTGGTTGCGTAGGCCGGTGAGCACGCCGGTGACGAAGACCACGGTGACGATGCCGATCACGACGCCGACCACCGCCAACGCCGAGCGCAGGGGCTGCGCGGCGATCGCCTTGACGGCGAGGCCCATCGCCTCGACCACGAGGTCGAGGTAGCTGCGGCGCGCCGGCTGCACGCTCATCGGTGGGCCCAGGCGAGCATTCCCCTCGCTCATTCGCTGCGCAGAGCCGCGATCACGTCCACCGTCGCCGCCTTGCGCGCCGGATAGAGGCCGGCGACGAGGCCGGCGGCGGCGGCGGCTAGGAGCGCGCGAGCGAGCGTCGCAGCGTCCACGCTCAGCTCGATCCCCAGCGGCCCGGCCGCCAGCCGCGCCAGGCCGGCGACGGCCAGGCTGCCGGCAAGGCCACCGGCGAGGGCCACGAGGACGGCTTCGACCAGCACCTCGCTGAGGATCTGGCCGCGGGAGGCACCGAGGGCCCGCCGGACGCCGATCTCCCAGGTGCGCTGCGCCACCGAGACCAACGTGGTGTTGGTGACCACCACCACGGCCGTCAGGAGGGCCATCACGGACAGCAGGGGCGCGGCGGCGCCGATGCGTCCCAGGAGGCTGCTCACGAAGCTGCGCGCCGCCTCGGGGCTCAGAATGTCGAAAGTGTCCTCCTCGCCGGGAGCGAGCTGCCGGCGCGCCCTCAGGGTGGCCCGCGCGCGGTCCTCGGCGAGCTCGACCAGCCCGCCGGCCGGCGGCCGTCCGGAGATCTGCAGGTTGGTGGCGGACCCGAAGATGCGCTCATAGGCGAGAAGCGGTACCCAGGCGTAGCGGTCCAGAGAGACCCCGGCGACCGTGCCCTGCTTCGCCTGCAGGCCGATCACCTCGAACCCGCGACCCCCGATGCGCACCGTCTTGCCCAGGGGGTCCTCGGCCGGGAAGAGCTCCGCAGCGACGTCATGGCCAAGGACGGCGACCTGCGCTCCGCTGCGGTCTTCCTCGGCGACGAAGAAGCGCCCTTGCTCGACGGCGAGGTCACGGATCTCGACCAGGGTGTAGTTGGTGCCGCTGACGCTTGCCCCTTCGAACTTGCGCGGCCCGGCGATGACCTCGGCGGCGCGCTGCGCCGTGGCGGCGTAGAGGGCGCGGTCGCCGGCGAACTCGCGCAGGCTGCGCAGATCGGCGTCGCGCAGCGGCAGGTTGCGCTCGAGCTTGCGGGCGAGCTCGCGGCGGGGGATCTGCCCCGGCGAGGCCACCTGGGCGAGGATGAAGGTGTCGCTGCCGAAGGCGCGGGTGGCCGAGCGCTCGGCGTAGAGGCTGAGGCCCCCGAGCACTGTCTCGACCAGCGTCAAGGTGGCCACAGCAACGGCGATCGCCACCGCTCCCAGGCCCGAGCGCAGGGGATGGGCGACCACCGTGGCGGCGGCTTGCCCCACCAGCTCACGCAGGCGCCGAAGCGCAACGAAGGGCCCCATCGCGGCGCCACGTTACCATTGAAAAGGCCCTCCGGCGGGGCGGGCTGGAGGCCCCGAGCGGCGTGCTAGAGTCCCGCCGCGTGAAACGCTGGATCATCGCTTTCGCCGTCGTCGCCGCTGCCGCCCTCGTCTGGTTCTTCGTCCGCGGCCGGGGCGACCAGGCCGCCGTCGTCGACCTCGACACCGTCACCCGCCGCGCCACCTTCCAGTCCTTCGTCACCGCCTCCGGCGAGATCGTCGCCAGCCGCTACGCCGACATCGGCTCGAGCGTCATGGGCCGCCTCGTCGACCTCAGCGTGGCGGAAGGGCAAGCCGTCGCGGCCGGCCAGGTGCTGGCGCGGATCGACCCGGTGCAGGCGGCGAGCCAGGTGGCGGCGACGACCGCTTCCCTGGCCGCCCTCGAAGCCGAGCTCGCCGCTGCCCAGGCGCGCTACGACGAGACCCAGAAGAGCTTCGAGCGGACCCACGCCCTCTACGGCCAGGGCCTCGTGCCGCGCGCCGACCTCGACAGCGCCGAGGCCGCCACCGAGAGCGGGCGGGCCAGCGTCGAGGCGGCCAGCCGGCGGGTGGCCCAGGGGCGCGCCCAGCTCTCCCAGGCCCGCGACGGCCTGGCCAAGACGGAGATCACGGCACCGATGGCCGGCACCGTGAGCCGCCTCGCGGTGCGCGAGGGCGAGATGGTGGTGATCGGGGTGCAGAACCAGCCGGGCACCATCCTGATGACCCTCTCGGACCTCTCGGCGATCAACGCCGAGGTGAAGGTCGCCGAGGCCGACGTGCTGCGGCTGGCCCTCGACCAGAAGGCCTTCGTCACCCTCGACGCCGCCCCCGGCCGTGAGCTGCCCGGCAAGGTAGTGGAGATCGGCGCCAGCGCCCTGCCGATCACCGGTTCCGGGGCCGCCGCTCGCGAGTTCCGGGTGGTGATCCGCCTCGATGCGGCGGACCCGGCCCTGCGCCCCGGCCTGACCTGCGATGTGCGCATCCTGGCGAGGGAAGCGAACGACGTCCTCACCGTGCCGCTGCAGGCGGTCGTGCTGCGCCCGGGCCCGACCGGCGGCGAGCAGACCGGGGTCTTCGTCCTCGCCGGCAAAGCCGTGCGCCTTACCCCGGTCGAGATGGGGGTGATCGGCGGCCTCGACGTCGAGGTGAAGGGCCTCGCCGAGGGCACGCGGGTGGTCGCCGGCCCGTTCCAGCAGCTGCGCGACCTCAAAGACGGCGCGCTGGTCCGCGAGCGCAAGAAGAGCGAAGGCGCCTAGGCGCCTTCTCCTACCCGGGGCTGGGCGGGAACGCGGCTGCGGGCGCGAGAGTGGAAGCGGCGGCCGCGCGGCCCAGGACCACGCGAAGCAACGTCCCGGCAGCACCCAGCAGGCAGAGCCAGGCGAACCAGTCGCCCAGGCGGGCGTAGAGGGTGGGGCCGGTTCCCACCGTGACGTGGCTCGCCAGCGTCACCGGGCCGTCGCCCGTCCTTGCCTCGCCCATCACTCTCCCCTTGGCATCCGTAACGGTCAGCAGGCCCTCGGCGGCGGCGCGCACGACGGCGAAACCGCTCTCGACCCCCCGCAGGACCGCCATGCGGCTGTGCAGCCAGCCGTCGGGGCCAAAGTCCCAAGCTGGCACGAGCAGGGCCACGGCCCCGGCGCGGGCGTAGGCGCGCCCGAGCGCGGGGAAGTCGAGATCCTTGCAGATGGCGACGCCGAGGCGGCCGGCTGGGGTGTCGATCAGGCCGAGCGAGGAGCCCGTTCGATAGCGGGACTCGAAGGCTGGCAGGAGGTGCTGCTTGTCGTAGGTGAGGAGGGTGTCGCCCTGCGGGCCGAACACCCATGCCTGGTTGCCGAGGGGTGGGGGGCTCAAGCGGTTGATCCCGGCGACCAGTGTCAGGCCCCGGTCCCGCGCCAGCGTCCCCAGCTTGGCGCGCACCGCCCCCTCGTAGGCCGGCGTCACCCCCACGAGCTTCTCGGGGAGGACGATCCAGGTGGCGCCCTCGCCAGCCAGCCGCTCGACCATCGCACCGTAGGCGGAGAGCACGCCGAGGGCCTCCTCCTCCGAGGTGGCAGCGAAGTGGGGAACGAGGTCGTCGGAGGCGGCCAGGCCAACGTTGAGCGGCGCGCCGCGGGCGGGCTGGCCCAGGCGCCAGGCGCCGAAGCTCAAGGCCAGAGCGAGCGGCAACAGGGCTGCGAGCAGGCTTGCCGTCCGCAGGCGAGGCGAGCTTCGATATCGCCAGGCGAGGGCCAGCGCCGAAGGTACCAGGGCGAGCAGGAAATCGATCCCCCAGGGCCCGGTGAGCGAGGCCAGCTGAATCAGCGGCAGGACGTCGGCCTGCGAGTAGGCGAAGTTGCCAGCCGAGCCGTGGGGCGAGAGCAGGGAGAGCAGGTAGTCAAAGGCCACCAACAAGAGTGGATAGGCGAGGAGCGCAAGGAGAGGCCCCGACCTCCTGGCGACCACGCGCCACAGCCCGAGGACGAGGGCGAAGTAGGCGGCCACTTCCAGGTCGGTGCTCAGGCGGATGGCAAGCGGCATCGCCGGGTAGGCGACGACGAAGTTCAACATGCCGATCGCCGCCGCCAGGCCCGCGAGGAACGCGGCGAACCGGCCCGACACGGCCGGGAGCACGACGAGAAGGGGCAGGGGCATCAGCCAGGCGAGGTACCAGGCGTGATGCACCCCCAGGGAGGCGAACCAGAGGAGGCCGCTGACCACAGCGGCGAGGGCGGCGAGGCCACGCGACGGGCGGACGGCGGGGCTCTTGTTCATCGGTCACCAGGGCCGGCGGCGGGCTCCGTCCCCGGCGGGGCTGGTGACTCCGGCGCAACCTCGTCGTCCTCCGTCGCCTGCGGCAAGGCGGGAAGGCCCGGCTCGGGCGGCACCGGAGGCAGCGCGAAGAGGTCGAGCGTGGGATCGAGGACCGCCAGCACGCCGAGGCTGTAGCTGCGCAGGAAGACCCACGCCGGCAACAGCAGGACGGTCCCCACGTAGGGCAGGAGGAGGAGGAGGAAGCCCAGGCAGCAGGTGAAGCAGCCCACGGCCATCACCAACATCCCGAGGCCGACCCCCAGCGCGAGGATCACCAGGCCATAGAGGGCGAGCCCGCCGAGGTTCTCGCGCAGCAGCGGCAGGAAGCGCCGCCAGGCCGCGGTCACCGTCAAGCCTTCGCGATACATGATGGGTACCACGAAAGAGTTGAGAAAGAGATCGACGTAGGCCAGGAGGACGGCGCCGGCGAGCAGCACGCAGGCGTAGAACCACAGGCTGAACGGCAGGTCGATCCACTCGGCGCCTTCGAGCCAGGCCCAGCTCACCTGGCTCAGCAGCGCCAGCAGGACGAGGACCACGGAACCCAACACGATCGCCGCAAAAGCCAGGCGCCACAAGAAAAGGGACCAACCTTCCCGGCGGTAGCGGTTCCAGGGCTCGACGATGGCGCCGCGGTTGCGCACCACGTTGTCGAGGAAGATGAACTGGCCCATGGCGCCCAGCCAGAGGAACAGCACCAGCAGGGCGAGACCGATGACGGCGATGATCAGGATGGCGACCAGGCCCAACGCGCCCAAGGTCGAGTGCCAGATCTCGCTCGCTGCCGCGGCGCCGTCCTGCGGGTTGCTCGGGAGCCGCGGCACCTTGGTCTCAAAGCTGCTGTAGCTGCCGAACTGCGCCAGGCGGGCGAGCCAGCAGGCGAAACCGATGACCAGCCACTTCACCAGGTCGAAGGGGCGGAAGAGGAGCGTCCGCGTGCGCTCGACCGCCGGATCGAGGAGACTCAGCAGGGGGATGTTCATGGAGGGCACTACGCAGAGCGGCGGCAGATCGTTCCGCTCTCGCTGATGGCTGCCGTCCACCTCCGGGGGTGGCGCTCGGCGGCCTCGCCGGCGGTAGGCTGTCGCCGGTGCGTGTGGAGGGCTCCTACTGGAGCTGGCCGCTCGCGGCCCTGCTTCCCCAGCTCGGGGCGACGCCGGCGGGCCTCTCCGCCGAGGAGGCGCAGCATCGCCTCGAACGCCACGGCCCCAACCTGCTCGTCGCCCGGCGCCGCGCCACGCTCGTCCGCCTCTTCCTGGCGCAGCTGCGTTCGCCCCTGGTCCTCATCCTCGTCGTCGCCAGCGCCGTGGCTGCCGCCGTCGGTGAATGGACGGACGCCACCGTCATCCTCGCCATCGTGCTCGGCAGCGCTCTGCTCACCGGTTGGCGGGAGGCCGGCGCGGCGGCGGCCATCGAGGCCCTGCGCCGCCAGCTCAGCGTCCGCGCCAAGGTGTTACGCGACGGCACGGCCGTGGACCTGGCCGTCGAGCGGCTGGTCTCCGGCGACGTGGTGCTGCTGAGCGCCGGCAGCCTGATCCCCGCCGACGGCGTGCTGCTCGAGGCCCGCGACCTCTTCGTCAGCGAGGCGGCGCTCACCGGCGAGACCTTCCCCACCGAGAAACGCTGCGCCGAAGTGGCGGCCGACGCGCCGGTGGGCGAGCGCGTCAACTGCGTGTGGATGGGCACCTCGGTGCGCAGCGGCGTGGGCCGCGCCGTCCTCGTGCACACGGGCCGCGCCACGGCCTACGGTGCGATCGCGGCGCGCCTCGCCGAGCGGCCGCCGGAGACCGACTTCGAACGCGGTCTGCGGCACTTCGGCTACCTGCTCACCCAGCTGATGCTCTGGCTGATGCTGGTCGTTTTCGCCGCCAACGTGCTCGACGAGAAGCCTGCCATCGACTCGCTGCTCTTCGCCATCGCGCTCGCCGTGGGCATCTCCCCCGAGCTCTTACCAGCGATCCTCGGCGTCACCCTCGCCGAGGGGGCCAAGCGGATGGCGGCGCAGGGGGTGATCGTCCGCCATCTGGGGGCGATCGAGAACCTCGGCAGCATGGACGTGCTCTGTGCCGACAAGACGGGCACTCTCACCGAGGGCAGCCTCACCCTCGAAGCCGCCGTCGATGCCGAGGGCGCACCGGCGACGCGGGTCTACGAGCTGGCGCGCTGGAACGCCGCCTTGCAGGAAGGGCTCGAGAACCCCCTCGACGAGGCGATCCTCGCCGCGGGCGACGGCGGCACGCCTCCCCTACCCCGCAAGCTCGACGAGGTGCCCTACGACTTTCTGCGCCGCCGCCTGAGCGTGGCAGTCGAGCTCGCCGACGGTCGCCGCCAGCTGATCACCAAGGGCGCCCTCGCCGAAGTGCTCGCGATCTGCAGCCACGCCCGCCGGGAAGGCGCCTCCCTGCCGCTCGAGGCGGAGCTCGCCGCCAGCGTGCGGGAACGCGCCGAGGGCTGGTCCGAGAGCGGCCTGCGGGTGCTCGCCGTGGCCAGCCGTGAGCTGCCACCGGCCAGCCGCTACGGCCGCGAGTGTGAAGAGGGCCTCACCCTCGAGGGCTTCCTCCGCTTCGCCGACCCGCCCAAGGCCGGGATCAGCGAGAGCATCGCCGAGCTGCAGCGGCTGGGCGTGCGCCTGAAAGTGATCTCGGGCGACAACCGGCGCGTCGTGCGCCATCTGGCGAAGGCGGTGGGGCTCACCACCGAGAGCGTGCTCACCGGCGCCGAGATCGCGCGGTTGAGCGACGAAGCCCTGCAGCACCGTGCCGAGCACACCGACCTCTTCGCCGAGGTCGACCCCAACCAGAAGGAAGGCCTGATCCTCGCCCTGCAACGCCGGCAGCACGTGGTCGGCTTCCTCGGCGACGGCATCAACGACGCGCCGGCCCTCCACGCCGCCGACGTCGGGATCTCGGTGGACCGCGCCGTCGACGTGGCGAAAGACGCCGCCGACCTCGTGCTGCTGCGCCGCGATCTCGACTCGCTGCGGCACGGCATCGCCGAGGGCCGGCGCACCTTCGCCAACACCCTCAAGTACATCTACACGACGAGCTCGGCGAACTTCGGCAACATGGTCAGCATGGCCGCCGCCTCGGCCTTCCTGCCCTTCCTGCCGCTCCTCGCCAAGCAGGTGCTGCTCAACAACTTCCTCTCGGACTTCCCCGCCCTCGCCATCGCCGGTGACCGCGTCGATCCCGAGGCCGTGCGCCGCCCCCGCCGCTGGGACCTCCACGAGGTGCGCAGCTTCATGCTCGTCTTCGGGCTGGTGAGCTCCCTCTTCGACCTGCTGACTTTCGCTTTGTTGCTGTGGGTGGTGCGGGCCTCGGCCGACCTCTTCCGCAGCGCCTGGTTCGTCGAGTCCTTGCTCTCCGAGCTCGCCGTGGCGCTGGTGGTGCGCACTCGCCGCCCGGCGGTCCGCAGCCGGCCGTCTCCCTTGTTGGTGGTCTCGACTTTGGTGGTCGCTGTGATCGCTGTCGCGGCTCCTTACCTACCGGGCCGGGAGCTCTTCGGCCTCGTGGCCCTGCCGGGGAGCGTCCTCGTCCTGGTCCTGGCGACGACGGCGGCCTACGTCCTCGCCGCCGAGGCCACCAAGGCGGTCTACTACCGTCGGCACCGGCGGGCCAGCCCCCCGCCGCGTCAGTGACCGCTCGCCATCAGGCGCACGAAGTCCGCCTCGGTGAGGATGCCGACGAGGCGGCTCCCCTCGACCACCGGCAGGCAGCCGAACTTGTTGTCGAGGAGCACCTGGGCAGCCTCGCGCAGGTCGGTGTCGGGGCCCACGGAGAGCGGCTCGGCCACCATCAGGTCGCGCACCCGCAACCGCTGGCGCACCGCCCTCTCCACGTAGCGGGGAAGATCGGGCTGCTCGACCACCGCGCCGCGCAGCAGATCACGGTGGGTGACCAGGCCCACCAGGTCGCCATCCTCGTCGACCACCGGCACGTGGCGGATCCGGTGGTCCTCCATCAGGTTGAAGAGCACCTCCACGCTGTCGCCGGGCAGCGCGGCCAGCACCTTGTCGCTCATCAGGTCTTTGACTCTCATCGCGCTCATCTGCGACCTCCCGCCCGCCGGGCTCAGTGCTCACGGTAGCGAGAGTCTCGCGGCGTGGCACCGTCCAGGCGGGTGGCCCGCCGGACCGGCCTCAGACGGCGAAATGCCAGCCGAGCTCGGCGGAGAGCCGGCGCAGGATGAAATGGCCACGGACGCTGCCGCCCTTGGCGTTGACCCGCGGGCTGGCGACGGCGATCCCGGCGCGGCCGGGGGCGACGGCCACGATCACCCCGGAGACACCGCTCTTCGCCGGCAGGCCGGTCGCCAGCAGGTGGCTGCCGGACTCGTCGTACATGCCGCAGGTAGCCATCAGGGCCACCACGGCGCCCGCCGTGCGTCGCGAGAGCACCCGTTCGCTGCTGCCGGGGAGGGTGCCGCCGCCGGCGAGCACCGCCCCGAGGTGGGAGACGGCGCCAACCCCGGCCTCGAGCGAGCAAAGGGCGAAGTAGGCGTCGAGGACCTCGTCGACGTCGCCGGCCAGGGCCCCCGAGGCCTTGAGCAGCCAGGCGATGGCCCGGTTACGGTCACCCGTGCGCCGCTCGGAGGCCATCACCCGCATGTTGACGGGCGGCCGCTCGCCGTAGAGCCGCGCCGCCCAGGCCTCGAGCCAGGCGAGGCGTGCCGGCAGGTCGCCCGGGATCAAGGCGCAGAGGGCAATCGCCCCGGCATTGACCAGCGGGTTGGCCGGCCGCGGGCCGTGGGTCTCGAGGCGGGCGATCGAGGCGAAGGAGGCACCCGAGGGCTCGGCGCCCACCGTCGCGAAAACCCGCTCCTCCCCCAGCTCTTCCAGCAAGCCGGCGAGGAGCACCAGCTTGGCCGAGCTCTGCAAGGTGAAGCGGTGCGTGGCGGCGTCCCCGGCAGCGTACAAACGGCCGTCGACCTGGGTGACGGCGGCGCTCGTCGGCTCGAGATCGACCTGGGCGAGCTCGGGGATGTAGCTGGCCGGGGCGCCGTCGCCGAGCCCACGGGCCGCCTCGACCGCCGCGTCGAGGGCCGCTTGCAGGTCGGTTGCGGCGCCAGGGTCGCTGGTCGAAAGCGTGGGTCTCACGGCGCTGCATCATAATGCCAGCTTCGGGCGGGCTGCCGCCCGCGCCTCCAACCATGCGCCCCGTCAACGCCGCCCGCCTGAGCCTCGTCGCCGGAGTGCTCATCCTCGCTCTCAAGTGGCTCGCCTGGCGGCTCACCGGCTCGGTCGCGCTCTATTCGGACGCCCTCGAATCGGTGGTCAACGTGGTGGCCGCCGCCGTCGCCCTGGGTGCCCTCGCCGTCGCCGACCGCCCACCGGACGCCAACCACGCCTTCGGTCACACCAAGGCGGAGTACTTCTCGGCCGTCCTCGAAGGGATCCTCATCGTGGTGGCGGCGGCGGCGATCATCCACGCCGCGTGGGGCCGCTTCACCAACCCGGAGCCCCTCGCCGAGCTCCTGGAGGGTGGTCTGGTGTCGGCCGCGGCCGCGATCGGCAACGGTTTCCTCGGCTTCTATCTCATCCGCCTCGGCCGCCGCCGGCACTCGCCGGCCCTGGTCGCCGACGGCATTCACCTGACGACCGACGTCGCGACCTCGGCGGGCGTGCTCCTCGGCGTCGGCCTCGCCTGGGCGACCGGCTGGTGGGTGCTCGATCCGCTGCTCGCCGTCGCCGTCGCCCTCAACATCCTGTGGGCCGGCTGGAAGCTGATCCAGGACTCGATGTCCGGCCTGATGGACGCCGCCCTGCCAGCCGACGAGCTGGCGGCGCTCGAGACGCTCCTCACCTCGCCACGGCCCGGCGTGCTCGAGGTCCACGACCTGCGCACCCGCCGGGCCGGCAACCTCACCTTCGTGCAGTTCCACCTGGTGGTCGACGGCGCCATGTCCGTCCACGACGCCCACCGCCTCTGCGACCGCCTGGAGGCAGCTGTGCGCGAGCGCTTGCCGGGCTGCCAGGTGCTGATCCATGTCGAGCCCGAGTCCGAGGCCGAGGGGACCGGCTTCGTCCTCGGGCATTGAGCCGAGCCGCGGCGCCGCGGCCGAGGCCACGGCGCGCGAGCGCGGAACTCCTACTGGCAGGTCTCGCGGTACTTCTCGGGGTGGGCGATGAGCTCGTTGATCTGGTTCATCGCGTCGATCTCCTTCATCGGCTGCGTGGGCAGGTGGGGCGGGTAGCGTGTCAGCACGCAGAAATAGCGCTGGAACTCGGCGCTGAACAGGTGCTGGGCCCAGAGGTGGCGGATGGCGATGTTGTCGTTCTCCTGCGGGCTCTCCTGCAGGTTGAACATCAGCATGTAGGAGGACGGCAGGTTGGCCCCCGAGAAGCCGCCCGGGTAGCCGCGGCTGAGGCCGATCGACTGCGTCGTCTTGACGTAGGCCTTGAACTCGTCCATGCGCGCTGCCGAAAAGTTGGTGAGGTACCAGTTGAGCACGCTGCGGCGGTTGGAGGCGGCCTGCGGGGCGAGCAGGAAAGAGGCCTGGTCAACGCCGTCGACGTAGTGGTTCTCGATCTTCCGCACCAGGGCCGGGTCTTTGGAGAGCACCGGGTCGAGGTTCGGATGGGCGAGGTCGAGGCCGGCCAGCGCGAGGGCGGTGGGATAGATGTCGGCCAGGTCGAAGAGGCCGTCCGAGATCTGGCTCGGCGCGATCATTCCCGGCCAGAAGGCGATGCCGGGCACCCGCACGCCACCTTCCCAGGTGCTGCCCTTGCCGCCGCGGAACGGGGTGTGGCCGTGCGGCGGGATCTCTTCTTCGGGACCGTTGTCGGAGGTCAGGAAGACAAGGGTGCTCTGGTCCTGGCCGGTCTCGCGCAGGGCCGTCAGCAGCTTGCCGAGCACCTGGTCCATCTCGACCGTGCAGTCAGAGTAGATCGTGCGAGCGTAGGAGTTGCGGTGGTCGCCGGGGTTCGGGTAGTTGTCGAAGTGGCAGCCACGGGTGGCGTGGTAGAGGAACCAGGGCTTGGCCGCCCCCTGCTGCTTGCGGATGAAGTTGGCCGAGTAGTCGGTCCAGATCGGGTCGAGCTCGTTGATGCTCACCCGCTGGTTGGCGTTCTCCGGCTTCACATAGCAGTGGTTGGTGTTGCCGTGGGCCTCGAGCGGATCGTCGGGGTTGTGGCGGTCGTAGGCGTTCTCGGCCTTGGCCTCCCATGGCAGGGTGATCTCGCCCAGCGCCTCGCAGCCCGGTGACTTGTTGACCCCGCTTGCCGCCGTCTGCCTCTCGGCCAACGCCTTGGCCTCCGCGCTGGGGTCGACGGTGGCGTGCACCATCCAGTGGCTGAAGGCGTTCTCGTTCATGTACTTGGTGCGCTCCTGGTCGCGCACCACCTCGGGGTTGTAGTACTGGTCCCGCCACTCGGTGTACATGTCGGAGACCGAAAGGAAGCCCAGGTAGTCGTCGTAGCCGACGTTCTGCGGCAGGTTCGGCAGGTTCTCGCCCATATGCCATTTGCCGACGCCCTGGGTGGTGTAGCCGGCCAGCTTGAGCAGCATCGGCAGCGGCAGCGAGCCTTCGGTGATGCCGCCCGGGTCGCCGTACATCGGCGGGTAGAGCACGCCGTGGTGGATCGGCAGCTGGCCGGTGTGGATGGTGGCGCGGGTGGGCGAGCAGGACGGCTGGGCGTAAGTCGAGGTCAGCATCAGGCCCTGCTCGGCGAGCTGCTGCACCACCGGTGTCGCAGCGCCGTAGGCGACGCCGCCACCGTAGGGCTGGAAGTCCCCCCAACCCATGTCGTCGACGAGGAAGACGAGGATGTTCGGCCGCTTGCACTTCGCCTCACGGGCGGCGTCGTGGCGGCAGCTCGGGCAGCTGCGGACGAGTGGCGCCACGCAGTAGCCACCGCCCTGCAGGCGGTCGATGGTCGCCTGGATCTGCTCTTGGTGGACCATCCGCGGCTCCATGTAGGGGGCCGGGGCCACCATCTCCTTGGCCTTCACCAGGTAGCGGTTCTGCTCGGCGGCGGCGCGGTAGCCGAGCGCCTCCGGTCGCAGGTCCTGGCCGCGCGCCGGGCCGGCGAGGCCCGCGAGGGCCAGGGCGGCGAGCAGCGCGGCCGCCGGTCGGGGGTGGAAAGAAGCTCTTCTCATCCGATCATCCTCCTTGGCAGTGCATGGGTAGACGCACCGGCTTCAGCGCCGGGCGCCCGTGGGATCGCGGTGTGAACGTGGGCCGCTCTCGCCGCCGAGAGCGGCACCGAGGGCGGCGAGGACCGTGGCGTAGCGGACCTCCGCGGGAGCCAGCTCGACGGCCCGAGACAGCGGCTCGTGGGCGCCGGCGAGGTCACCGCGGCGCACCAGCAGGAGCCCGAGCGCGTGGTGCGTGGCGGCCCGCGTCGCCGGCGGTGCCTCGGGGGAGCGCGCGAGGGCGGCCCGCAGCAGCGGCTCGCCGGCGGCGTCGCGACCACTCAGCCGGTAGACCTCGGCGAGGTCGACGGCGGCGGCGAGAAACGAAGGATCGGCTCGCAAGGCGCGGTCGAAGGCCGTCTCGGCGGCGGCAAGGTCCCCTTCGGCGAGGGCCAGCAGGCCCAGCGCCGTCTGCGACTCCGGTCGCTCCGCAGTGGTCCCGAGGCCGCTCCGAAGCTCACCGACGGCGCGCTCCAGGCGCCGGCGATCGGGCGGCGCGAGGGCCTCGCGGGGGGTTGCGGCGAGCGCCCGCGCCGCCTCCACGCGCACGGCGAGGAGCGGGTCGTCGAGCAACCCGCCGAGCAGCGGCCAGCGTTCGCCGGCGGGCAGGCCCTCGGCCGCTCGCACGGCGCCGAGGCGGACGAGCGCCTCGCGGTCGGCCACGGCTGCCGTGAGCAGGGCCGCTGGCGGCGGCGTTGCCTGGGCGCCGAGGAGGCCGAGCGCCGTGCCGCGCACGATCGCCGGCACCTCGCCATCGTCCACCAGCACCTGGAGGGCCGTCTCGGCGCCCGGCTGCCGGGCGCGGCCGGCGGCGAGCGCCGGCCCCCAATCGCCCCAGCGACGCGCCGGCGGCGGCCCACCGCGGTGGCGCGCGATTGCTGCCGCCGCCCAAGCCGGTGAGCGATCCGTGTGGCAGGCGGTGCAGGCGTCCGGGGCGCCGGTCGCGGCGCTCAAGTCGGGCCGCGGCACCCGCAGGCTGTGGTCGCGCCGGCGGTCGACCCCCATGTACGTGCGTTCCGGCATGTGGCAGGCCACGCAGGCGGCGCCGGCGCTGCCGGCAGCGTGCTGGTGGTGCTCGCCGCGGTCGAAGCGAGCGGCGTCGTGGCAGCGCAGGCAGAGGGCATTGCCGGCCGCCCGCAGGGTGCCGGCGTGCGGCTCGTGGCAGTCCGCGCAGCTGACGCCGCGGTGGTGCATCTTGCTCTGCAGGAACGAGCCGACCTCGAAGACCTCGCCCTCGATCTGGCCGTCGGCGAAGTAGAGGTCGGCGTCGAGGAGGGCGGGGAGGTACGAGTCGACCAGGGGGCTGTCGTAGGCCGGCGTGGGGCGCAGCGGTGTGCGCCGGGCATGGCAGCGGCCGCAGACCTCGACCTCGGCCAGGCCCCCGGCGGCGCCGGCGGCCGGCCGCGTCCAGAGCGGCTCGGGGCGCCCGTGGCGGGCCGACTCGGCGTGCCGCGAGCCCGGGCCGTGGCAGGCCTCGCAGGCCACGTCGAGCTCGGCGAAACGAGTCTCAAAGCGGTCCTCGGCCGGCAGGTAGCCCTTCTCGACCTGCGTCGAATGGCACTCGGCGCACATCGAGCTCCAGCGCTGGTTGAGGCCCGTCCAGTGCAGCGGATCACCGGCGACCACGCGGTGCCCCGGCCGCACCTCGCCGGCGTTCAGATCGTAGAAGCGCTGGCCGCCCGCCGCCGCCGGCCGGGCGTCCCAGGCGACGGTCGAGGCCCGGAGCTCACCGTTGGGCAGCTCGAGGAGGTATTGCTGGAGCGGCTCGAGCCCGAAGGTGTAGCGCACCGGGAAGGTGCTCCAGCGGCCGTCGGGGCCATCGGCGTCGGCCACCCAGGCGTCGCCGCGGCGCACGAAGCGGGCGAGGCCCGGCCCCGCCGGCGTCGCCTGCGAGCGGGCGAGCACCGTCTCCGGCGTCGCCACCTGCATCGCGAGGTCGTGGTGCGAGCCTTGCCACCGCCAGGCCTCGCTCGGATGACAGCCGGCGCAGACGGCGCGGCCCACGAAGCGGGCCGGCGTGGCGAGCGGCGGCACCGGCGACGGCGCCAGGGGCCGCGGCTCGGGGCGGCAGGCCGCGAGGACGACGACAAAGACGAGCAGCGTGCGACGCTGGAACAGCACCATGCGACGACCTCCCGACGACGGTGAGCTGAGGCGGACGCTGGGGTAGTGGGACGGCGCGGCCTTCGATCGCAGGGCAGGCGAGGCCGCGGGGCCGGACTAGAATGGGCCGCTGGATCCGGCGGGCTCAGAGCGGAGGCAGGGAGATGCGGGCTTTCGTACGCGGGGACATCGACGGCTTCTTCGGGTTGGCCCTCGACAATCTGGTGCAGTTTCTTCTCATCGACTCGCTGTGCCGGTTCGTGCTGGGCTTCTCGAGCGAGCTGATCTACACCCGGGTGCTGCCGGCGGCGGCCCTCTCTCTGGTGGTGGGCAACCTCTACTACGCCCGCCAGGCCCTACGCCTGGGGCGGGCGAGCGGCCGCACGGACGTCTGCGCCTTGCCCTACGGCATCAACACCGTCTCCCTCTTCGCCTACGTCTTTCTCGTGATGCTGCCGGCGAAGCTCGCCGCCGAGGCGGCCGGCGCCGCCGACCCGGCGCGGATCGCCTGGCAGGCCGGGCTCGCCGCCTGCTTCGGCTCTGGGCTGATCGAGCTGGGCGGCGCCTTCGTGGCCGAGCGCCTGCGCCGCGCCGCCCCCCGCGCCGCGCTGCTCTCGACCCTCGCCGGCATCGCCGTCACCTTCATCTCGATCGGCTTCCTCTTCCGCACCTACGCCCGACCGGTGGTCGGCTTCACCACCCTGGCCGTGATCCTGCTCGTCTACTTCGGGGGCGTGCGCTTCCGCGCCGGCCTGCCCGGCGGCCTGGTCGCCGTCGCCCTCGGCACGGCCCTCGCCTGGCTCACCGGCATCGCGCCCGCCGGCCCACCGCCGAGCGGCGGCGGCTTCTTCCCGCCCATCCCCGTGCTCAGCGACCTGTGGGCGGCGCTCGGCCGCGGCGACCTCGCGACCTACCTCTCGATCATCCTGCCGATGGGCCTCTTCAACGTCATCGGCTCGCTGCAGAACCTGGAGTCGGCCGAGGCGGCCGGCGACTGCTACGAGACGCGCTCCTCACTCGCCGCCAACGGCCTCGGCACGCTGGCGGCCGCCGCCTTCGGCTCCTGCTTCCCGACCACCATCTACATTGGCCATCCGGGTTGGAAGAACCTCGGCGCCCGCGCCGGCTACTCGACGGCGAACGCCCTCTTCTTCGCCCTCGTCGGGTTGACCGGCACCCTCTCCTATCTCGCCTGGGCAGTGCCGATCGACGCCGGGATGGCGATCGTGCTGTGGATCGGCCTGGTGATCACCGCCCAGGCCTTCCAGGCGACGCCCCGCGAGCACGCCCCGGCAGTGGTGGTGGGGCTGCTGCCCGGGATCGCCGCCTGGGGCGCGCTGATGCTCAAGAACGGCCTGCGGGTGGGCGGCTACGGCGGTCCCGGCGGACCACCCTTCTCGGCCGAGCTGATCCCCAAGTTCGTCGCCTCGGACACCTGGGTGCACGGCATCTTCGCCCTCGAGCAGGGCTTCATCCTGACCGCCATGCTGCTCTCGGCGATGACGGTGGCAATCCTCGAGAGAAAGCCCCGGCAGGCCTCTCTCTGGGCCCTCGCCGCCGCCGCCCTCTCGGCGCTCGGCCTGCTCCACTCCTACACTTTCACTCCCGCCGACACGGCCGTCTCGCTCTCCCCGGCCTGGCCGTGGGCCGCCGGCTACGCCATCATGGCCGTGGTCTTCTGGCTGGCACCCTGGCTGACGGTCCCGGGCCGCGAGCACTGAGCGCGAGGAGCGCCCTGGCGTGGGCGGCGAGCTCCGCCGCCAGGGCCGGCGGTCCCACCACGGCAAAGGCGAACGGCAAGCGCGCCAGCTCGCGGGCGAACCAGCCGAGGTCGTCCGCCTGCGAGCGCAGCAGCACGCCACCGGCGCCCGGCTCGAGGAGACCAAGGGCAAAGGGCAGCTCGCGGCGGGCGGTGTCGAGGTCGGTCGCCAGCGTGACCGCGATGGCGTGGCGCCGCGGCAGGCTCGCCAGCGAGCGCTTGAGGATGGCGAGGCCGTCGAAATCTGCCGGGCGCTCGAAGCGTGCCGCCAAAGGCTCGACCGCCTGCACGCGATCGAGCCGGAAGGTGCGCAGGCCGCGCCGCAGGTGGCAGTGGCCGAGCACGTACCAGCAGCCACCCAGATAGCAGAGACCGTAGGGGTCGAGCTGCCGCTCGCTGCCCGCCCCGCCGCGCGCGGCGTAGACGAGATGCACCCGCTGCCGCGCCTCGCAGGCGGCGGCCAGCGCGCTCAGGGCGGCGTTGCTCGCCGGCGGCGCGGGGCGGGCGAGGTCGAGCTGCACGCTCTCGCCCACCGCCCGCATGCGCTGCCGCACGCTCTCGGGGAGCACCCGCTCGAGCTTCGCCTGCGCGCTCTCGACGGCCGGCGCGGCCTCGGCGAGGCCGAGGCTGCGCGCTGCCCGCAGACCCACCACCAGGGCCAGCGCCTCGGTCTCCGAGAACAGCATCGGCGGCAGCTTGAAGCCGGCCACCAGGGAATAGGCGCCGTCGCGCCCGCGCTCGGCGGTGATCGGGATCCCCAGCTCCTCAAGGCCGGCGATGTAGCGCCGCACCGTGCGCCGGTCGACGGCCAGCCGGCAGGCGATCTCGCTGCCGCTCAGGCGCCCGTGGGCCTGCAGCAGCTCGAGGACGGCGAGGATGCGGGTCGTCGGGCGGGCCATGGCGAGATCCTAACCAGAATTAGGAACGAATCCGCCCTCATTGCCTCCTAGTCTCGCGGCCTACGCAGGACCAACCTGGAGGCCACGATGGACGCTGAGGCGACGACGCGGGACGGCAGGCACGACTTCGACTTCTTCTTCGGCAGCTGGCGCGTGCGCCATCGGCGGTTGCGCGAGCGCCTGGTCGGCAGTGATCAGTGGGAGGAGTTCCTGGGCGAGTGCCGCGCCTGGGAGTGTCCCGCCGGGCTCGGCAACCAGGACGAGGTGCGCTTCGCCGCCGGCAGCGGTGAGGTCATCGGACTCTCCTTCCGCTTCTTCGACGCCGAGAGCGGGCAGTGGTCGATCTACTGGATCGACAGCCACCGCCGGCGGCTCGACCCGCCGGTCCTGGGCCGTTTCGAGGGCGAGACGGGCGTCTTCGAAAGCGACGACGAGCTCGCCGGCCGGCCCATCCGCGTGCGCTTCCAGTGGACCCGTACCCGCTCTGCGCGGCCGCGTTGGGAGCAGGCCTTCTCCGCCGACGGCGGTGCCACCTGGGAGACCAACTGGGAGATGGAGTTCGAGCGCCTCGCCGGCGCCGGGGAGGCACGGTGAGCAACCTCGACCACCTCGGCCCCTTCGACGTCTTCGAGCTCGGCCGCTATCGCCTCCGCGAGGGTGCCGAGGCGAGCTTCGTCACCTATTTCGAGAGCTACTTCCCGGAGGCCTTCCAGGCCCTGAGCGCTCTCGTCCACGGCCACTTCGGCGAGCGCGGCGAGCCGGACCGTTTCACCTGGCTCCGCGGCTACCCGAGCATGGCGGCACGGCTGCGGGCGAAGACGGCCTTCTACGACGGCCCGCTGTGGCGCGAGCACTGCGACACCATGAACGAGCGGCTGCTCGACTGGGCGGACGTGCGTTTGCTGCGGCCCGTCTCCCCCGCGACCAGGCCGCCCGTGCTGCCCGCCGTCGACCCGTTGGCCGAGCCCGGCGGGGCCCAGGGCCTCGCCGTCCTCCAGCTCTTCGCCGTCTGCCCCGAGCGGCTCGATGCCCTTGCCGAGCGGCTGGCGAGCGACCTCGCCGACCAGCGGCGGGCCGGGGCCCGCGACGCCGGCCTCCTCGTCACTCTCGACGCGCCCAACGACTTTCCCCGCCACCCGGTCCGCGACGACGGTCCCTGGCTGGTCGCGCTGGGGCTGGTCGAGGACGCGGCGACCTTGGCCGAGGTACTCCACCTTTCCTCTGCCTCGCAGGCCGCCATCGATCGAGAGGGTTGGCTCCGCGCCGCCCCCGAGCTCGTGGCCCTCCAACCCGGCCGCCGCTCGCGGCTGCGCTGGCGCTGACGCCGCTGGCTACTCGGGTAGCAGCCAACCGAGCAGCGCGTTGAGGCCGATGCCGAAGGTGACGGCGATCACCACGCCGTTGCCGAGGAAGAAGCGGAGGAAGGTGGGTAGCTCGCGCAGCCAGGGCGCGGCCGAGGCGGCCGCGGCGACCGGCAGGGTGACGGCCGCCGCCAGCGCGATGGCGATGGTCAACTGGTGGGCGTCGGAGTGCGCAGCGCTCGCCAGCAGGCGCAGGCCGACGGTGGCGATCATGCCGCAGATGACGAGGAAGACCGCTCCCACCACCGGCCGGGGGAGCAGCACCAGCAGGGCACCGAGCTTGGGGCAGAGGCCGTAGGCGGCGAGCAGCAGGGCCGCCACCTGGATCACCCGCCGGCTGGCCACCCGGGTGGTGGCGATCACCCCGGTGTTCTGGCTGTAGGTGGTGAGCGGGAGGCCGCCGACGAGCGGGGCCACGGCCGAGGCGATGCCCTCGACCGTGATGCCACGGCGGATGTGGTGCAGGCGGTAGGGGATCCCCGCCACGGCGCAGGTACCGGCGTAGTCGCCGATCGACTCGGCGATCGAGCCCAGGTAGCCGAGCAGCACACCGGCGACCGCGCCGGCCGCGAGCTCCCAGCCGAGGCCCGGGCCGCCGAAGGCGAACGGCCGCGGCAGCCCCAGCCATGGCGCCTGGCGCAGGGCCGCGAGGTCGACCGTGCCGCTCAGCAGGCCACCGGCGAGGCCGCAGCCAAGGAGACTGAGGAGGATGGCGCCGCGGGCGAGCCAGGAGAGGCGAAGCCGCTCACCGAGCACGGTGAGCGCGAGGATGGCGACGACGGCGGCGACGGCGAGGCCGACGAGGGTGGGCGAGGGCGCCGCGAAGATCCAGCTGCCCGCCACCCGGGCGAGCGAGAGGGCGATGGCGAGCACCACGATGCCGCAGACGTAGGGAGGCCAGAGGCGGCGCAGCGGCCCCAAGAGGCCCGAGGCCCCGATCGCCGCCTCGGCCAAACCGCCGACGAAGCCGGCCGCCCACATCGCCGGCGCCCCGTAGAGCGCGCCGGCCGTTGCCATCGCGCCGGTGTCGGTGGCGGAGGGGCCGAGCACCGACGGCAGCCGGTTGCCCCAGGTGACGTTGACGAAGGTGGCGAGCCCCATCATCAGCAGGCAGGCCGAGATCATCGCCGCGATCTGCTCGGCCGAGTAGCCCACCGCCTGGCCGACGATGAGAGGCAGCACGTAGGGTGAAACGTCGACCAGGGTGTGTTGCCAGGCGTAGAGAAGGGTCTCGGCAAGGGGCGGCACCTCGTCTGGGCCGACCAGCGGCGGCCGGGCGGAGATCTCCTCGCTCCAGACCGGTTCCTCGCCCGTCCGCGGCTCGCGCCCGCCACGCCCCATCGTTCGATCCCCCAAAGAGTGCCTCGGATGATAGCGCCCGCGGCCAAAGAAAAAAGTCCAAGAAGGTCCTTGCACCTCACGCAACGTGAGGTTCTACGATCTCCTCCGTGGCCACACCACCGTCCGCGACCCTGGAGGCGCTGAGCGATGAACGAACGGAAGACGACCCCGCGGCCCTTGCCCTGGCGGGTCGGCGAGCTGGCGAAGCGAACCGGCCTCACGGTGCGCGCCCTGCACCATTACGACGAGATCGGTCTGCTCTCGCCTTCCCACCGCTCGGCAGCGGGGCATCGGCTCTACGGGCAGGCGGACGTCTCTCGCCTGCAACAGATCCAGTCGCTGCGCTCGATGGGGTTTCCCCTGGAGGAGATCCGGCGGTTGCTGCTCGACCCCGGCGTCTCGCCCCAACGCGTCCTCTACCTGCAGCTCGGCCGCCTGCGTGAGCGCATCGCGCTCGAGAACCGCCTGGTCGACCGCCTGCTGGTCTTGGCGCGCCACTTTGAACGCGCGGAGTCCGTCTCCGCCGAGGAGCTGTGTCAGATGATCGAAGACATGAGCAAGATGGACCGCTACTTCACCGCCGACCAGCTGGCCGAGATCCGCCAGCGCGGCGAGCAGCTGGGTGAGGGGGCGATGCACGAGGCCGGCCGTGACTGGGCCGAGATCATCCCCGCCGTGCGGGCCGCGATGGACGCCGGCACCGATCCCTCCAGCCCGGAGGTCCTCGCCCTGGCGCGGCGCTGGAAGGCGCTCGTCGAGGCCTTCACCGGGGGCAACGCCGGGATCAACAAGGCGCTCACCCAGATGTACACCCACGAAGGGCCCACCCTCGAACGCCACCTGGGCCCGGTGCCCGATCAGGCGATGTTCGAGTACATGGGCAAGGCGTTCGCGGCCCTCAAGGCCGAGTGATGCCGCTATCACCCCGGTCGGCGGCCCCGTCGCCGCCGGCCGGGGCTTCTTCCTCCGGTCCCGCGACATGCTCCAGGACCTCGACGAGCGCCCCGTCGCCGCCGAGGCCGCGCCGTTCGGCATGCCGGAAGCCGAGCTTCGCCAGCAGGCGCAACGACGCTGAGTTGGCGGGCGCCACGATCGCCAGCACGCGGTTGGCGGCGAGCTCGCGGCGGGCGAAGTCGAGGCTCGCCGCCGCTGCCTCCAAGGCGTAGCCGTGCCCCCAATGGCGGGCGAGAAACGCATAGCCCAGATCGATCGCCGGTAGGGTGTCGCGGCGCAGCAGGCCGCACATGCCGATCGTCTCACCGCTCTCCTGCAGGCTCACCCGCCAGAGGCCGATGCCGTGCTCCGCATAGCTCGCGAGCGGCCCCTTCTCGAGGTAGCTGTGGGCATCCTCCAGGGTGCGCACGCCACGATCGCCGATGTGCTGGTGAAACGCCGGCTCATTGAGCAGCTCGACGAGGAACGCGGCGTCGGCGTGCGTGAAGCGGTCGAGGTGCAGGCGGGCCGTCCGCAGACCACCGGCCGGCCAGCGTTGGTGCCAGCCCTGCTGGGCACCCGAGAGCTCACCGTGGGGCGCGGCGCGCGGGGCGTCGCTCATCTCTCTCCCGTCACGGCCGGACCTCGAAGCGGTAGGTCGCCAGCTCACGGACGCCGCCGCCCGCCTCCTCCCCCGCCACCGCGAGGGTGTAGGCCCCGCCCGGAAGCAGCTCGCGGGGGAAGCTCACCAGCACCGCTTCGAGAGGAGTCGGCCGCAGCCCCTCGCCGTGCCAGAGCTGCCGCCCCCGGGCATCCCGCAGGCTGGCCCGGTAGGTGGCGAAGGCGTTGTCGACATCGGTGTCGAAGGCGAGGGTCAGCCACCGGCTCGCCGGGTCGGGGTGCAGCACCGGGACGGCCTCACCGCCGCTGCGCAGCGTCGACAGCAGGAGGGTGGGAGCGTTCGCCAGCGGAGCGAGCACGGGCGAGCTCGCTGCCGCGCTGAGCTCGGCGATCTGCGCCTCGAGGGCCTGGCGCTCGGCCGTTCGCGCCACCTCCGTCGCCGCCAGGCGGTCGGCGGCCTGGCGTTCGGACTCGCTGAGCCGGGCGGCAAGCTCGTCGGCGTGGCGAGCCGCCCGCTCGCGCGCCGGCAGCCACCAGGCGAGCGGCACCAAGGCGGCCGCGGCGAGCGCCAGGCCAGCAATCGCCCACTGCGCCCAACGCGAGCGGCGCCCCAACCAGGCGAGGAGACCGAGCTGGACGCCGGTCACCTCACGGGCCACGACCGCTTTGAGCCCCTGCTCGAGGCCGCGGTCGAGCTCGAGCTCCGCCTGGCAGGCGGCGCAGGCGAAGTAGTGCTCCTCGAAGGCAGCCTCGAGCTCGGGAGCGAGCTCGCCCCGCCGGTAGAGGGCCACGAGCCCTTCGGCTTCGATCTCGTCGTGTCGCATCGCTCAGCTCGCCGAGGCGGCGGCGGGGCGGGCCGCTCGCCGCCCTGGCTCCGCTGGCGTTCTCCTCGACCTCATCCTTGCCCCCAGGTCCCGCCGCGCCCCCCTCCGGCGAGGGCGGCCGTGCCAGGACCGAGAATCAGAACCCACGAGAACAGTGTGACGAGGCGCCCGAGGATCGCAGGGGCGAGCCAGCCACCGACGGCAAGCAGGCTCGGCGCCCGCTCCTCCGCCAGCGCCCGCAGGCGCTGGCGGGCGCGGTGCAGCACCCGGTTGAGCTGCAAGCTGGTGAGGCCGAAGTCGGCTGCGATCTGCTCGCGGTCCTCCTCGGCGACGTAGAAGCGCAAGAGGAGCTCGCGGTCCCGCGAGGTGCCGAGCTCGGCGATCAATCGCCGGACCAGGCTCGCCCGCTCGGATGCCAGCAGCTCGGCGAGCGGGCTCGCGGCCGGGTCGATGGCGGCGCCGAGGGCGTCGCTGTCCGGCTCGGTCTTGCGGCGGGCCGCCTTGCGGTAGTGCTCGATCGCCAGGCTGCGACCGATCTGGGCGACGAAACCCGGCAGCTTCTCCGCGTCGCGCAGCTCGCCGGCGCGCAGCTTGGTGAGCACCAGCCGGCAGACCTCCTGAAAGAGGTCCGCAGCTTCGGGGCGACGATTGGTCTGGCGTTCGAGGAGGAGGCGCAGGGGGCGGGCGAAGCGAGCGACGAGCTCGCTCTCGGCCGCCGCCTCGCCGGCGCGGATGCGGGCCACCAGCTCCGCCGACGACGCAGCCGCTGCGGGAGCCTGCTGTTCGTCGATCACCGGGGCGCCGTCTCCGTCTGGTTGCCGAGCACGAGAAGCGCCGATTCTAACCCGCTCCCTCGCCCCGGCCCCCGGCACGCAGCCCGGGCGAGACGCGCGGCCTACGGCGGCGGCGGTGGCGAGGCCTCGGCGCCCCAGATCCCCACCTGCTGCGGATCGCCCGCCGCCGTGGTGCCGTAGAGAACCCAGGTCGACGACCCGAGCGGTGCGCTCACGTCGGCCGCCGAGATGAACACCTGGAGCGGCTTCGTCTGGTAGTAGCCCTGCCAGCGCAGCACGCCATTGACGAACATCAGCACCAGCGGCTGCTGCTGGCTGTCCGCGCTGCTGAGGACCGGGCTGTAGGAGCCGTCGCTGTTCGGCGCCAGGATGGCAAAGCCGACGCAGATCTGCGACTCCTCGTTGAGAAAGGGCTCCTGGGCGCCATTCTGCCCGGTGCCCACCTCCAGGAGGTAGCCCACCTCCCAAGGCGGTTCCGCGCTGGCCACCAGGTTGATCCGCCAGGTACCGAGGAAGCTCTTCACACTCTCCGCCATCGCCATCTCCCTTCCAGGACGACCTTCACTTTGCGCTGACTCTCGTGCTCCGAGGTCACGCGCGGGCTTCGCCTCTAGCAGTGGGTTGAGCACTCTTCCTATCGCACTCGGCCGCCCTTCACCAGGGCCCGAGGAGGATGAAGCTCCCCCAGAAGAACGGGTCGCGGTAACGTCGCTCGGTGGCCAGCTCGCGCTGGGCCGCGCGCAAGGCCGCGGCGGGTGGCAGACCGTCCCGCCACAGGCCGCGGTAGAAGTGCTCCATCAGCCGCGCCGTGGCCCGGTCGTCCACCGGCCAGAGGCTGGCGACCACCCGCGGCACGCCGGCAGCGAGGAAGGCGCGACCCAGGCCGACCAGGCCCTCGCCACGGATCTCCCGGCCCCACGCCGTGCGGCAGCCCGAGAGAACGGCGACCTCGGCATCCAAGCGCAGGCCGGCGAGGTCGCGCAGATGGAGGAGGCCCGCCACCCGAGCCCCGGAGTCATCGAAGAGCGAAAGGGCGAGGGCGGTCGCCTCGGGATGGGCGTCGTCGACCCAGCCGTGGGTCGCGAAGTGGAGGTAGCGATAGCCTGCGAGCTCGCCGGCCAGCACCCGGCTGCGGCTGGCGGCGAAATCGGTCCACACGGTCGCTGAGCCAGGGGTGGCGAGAGCGACGATCGCCGCCGCCTCGGCCCGGGAACCCGCCAGGCGCGGCAGCGCCGGGGCCGGCTCGCCGGCCTCACCCGTCGCCAAGTCGGCCGGGAGGCGAGGGTCGGCGGCCGAGAAGACGGGGTCCGCCAGCACGGCGATCCGCGGTGGCAGGGCCTGTCGCCGTACGAGCAGCCGGCGCTCCTCCGCGAGGGTGCTGGCCGAGGCGAGACTCACCACCTCGTGGTCGACGAGGAGCGGCGGACGGCCGCCGCTCCCCACCGGCTCCGGCAGCGCCGCGAAGGGCACGTAGGCGAGGGCGCCATCCGGCACCACCGCCAGGCGCTGCGGCAAGGGGGCCGCCTGGGGGCCCGCGGTCAAAGGGCCGAGCACGAGCTCGGCGAGGGCCGCGAGCGCCTCTTGCTGCTGCAACCGGGTGGCGGGGTCGAAGCGGGTCAGCGCCGCGAGGCAGCGGCCGACGGCCGCGTCGATGACGGCGCGCCGTGGCAGCTCGAAGCTCGCGATGGCTCCAGCGGAGACCGCCCACAGCGTGCTGCGCTCCTCTCCCAAGGCATAGACCAGGAGGAGCGTGCCATCGCCGAGCAGGGACTGGATCTCGCTGGCGTCGAGGGTCGCAGCCGGCAGCAGGGCGGCGTAGCTCGGGTTGGCTGCCCGCAGCTCGGCCTCGGTCCGGTCGAGCTCGGCGAGCAGCCGGTGCTGGTGTTGATTGGCCGCTTCGCGGGCCGCGTCGCCCTCGGGAGGCGAGCGCCAGAGGCCTTCGAGATGGGCGGCGAGCTGGCGAGCGAGCGAGCGCTGGCGCGCCACCAGCGCCGGCGGCAGCTCCGCAGCCGGCGGCGCCGCCCCTGCCGTCGTGATCAACTCGAGGAGGGTGCGGGCCTTCGCCCGCTCGCTCACCGCGAGCGCTCGGCGGTCGAGGCCGGCGTCGGGTGACTGCCGGTGGGCCGCCATCAGCACATCGACCCACAGCTCGTAGACCGGCGCCTTGAGCTCGGAGTACTCGGCCCGCAGGTCGGGCCCCCCCACGCCCCCACGCAGGCCCTCGCTGAGCTCGGCCGACCTCTCGACGGCGGCGAGAGCCGCCGCGCCGTGGCCCAGCCGCCGCTCGGCGAGGGCCAGCCAGTAGAGCGCCTGGGCCTCACCCGGCCGGTAGCCGATGGCCGCCATCTCGGCCACCGCCGCTGCGAGATCAGCCTGCGCCGCCACCGCGTCTCCCGTTGCGAGGCGCGCCTCGCCGCGCCCCCGCCGGGCCTCGCTCGCCTCCACCCGATCGCCGATCGCCGTGAGCAGGCTGAGGGCGGCCGAGAAGCCGGCGACGGCGCGGGCGGGCTCGCCGGCTTCGAGGTCAGTGCGCGCCAGCTGGTCGAGCACCTCGGCCTCACCGCGGCGATCGCCCGTCGCTCGCCGCAGCCGGAGGGCCTGCTCGAAGCGCAGGCGGGCGGCGTCCGCCTGCTGCCGGCGCAGGGCTACCAGCCCCAGCGTGGTCAGGCTGGCGGCCTCACCACCGCGGTCGGCGACCTCGCGCCAGAGCGGCAACGCTTCGCCGGCCTGGAGCTCGGCCTGGGCGAGGTCGCCGAGGCCGAGGTAGAGAAGGCCGAGGTTGTGGAGGGCCCGCGCCTGCCAGCGGCGGTCCCCGACCTCGGCGAAGACCCGCAGGGCGCGGCCGTGGTCGGCGAGCGCCAGGTCGAGCTCGCCCATCCGCTGGTGGAGGACGCCGAGGTTCGCCAGGCTGCGGGCAGCCCCCAGCTCGTCCGCCGCCGCTTCGAAGCGGGCGAGCGCCCGCTGGTAGGCCGCGCTCGCCGCCTCCGGGTCGCCGAGCACGTCGTAGGCGCGCCCCATGCTCGTCAACGCCGCGGCCTCCAGCGCCGGCGCTCCCACCGCCGCGAGCGATGGCAGGGCTTCGCGGTAGCAGCGAGCCCCCTCGGAGAGCCGCCCCTGGCGCAGGGCGACGAGGCAGAGATTGCTCGCCGAGACCGCCGCGCCGTAGGCGTCCCCCGCCGCTTGCTGCGCCCCCTGCGCACGCCGGAAGCTCGCTTCGGCGGCGGCCAGGTCCCCGGCGGCGAGCGCGTCGAGGCCCGCCTCGTTGGCGGCGGCCGCCGCCCACACGGGTTCGCCGAGCGCCAGCCAGGCCTCGCGCGCCGCCTTCGCCAGCTCCGCCGCGCGGGGGTCGTCGCTCAGCCGGGCGAGCACCGCTGCCTCGTAGGCCGCGCTCGCCGCCGGCCGGGCGGCGCCGAGGACCGTCCAGGCGTCGCGGGCGGTCTGCGCAGCGTCGAGGGCCCGGCGGTAGGCCTCGCTCGTCCCCTCGCGATAGCGCTCACCGACAGCGGAGGTGGCACGGCGGGCGGTCAGCTCCCGCGGGTCGATCGCCGCGAGCGGCCCGAGGTCGTCCACGGCCAGCCGTACCGTCCCGGCAGGCGCCCCCTGTTCACGGCCCCGCGCCGTGATCTCGAGCGTGCCGTCCCTCGCCGGCTCGACCAGCAGCGCCTCGCTCCCCTGGCGATCGAGCGGTCGATCGGCCTCTAGCAGGCCACCGCCGGGAAGGACCACCGCCAGCTCGACGTCGACCCCCCCTTGCTCGGCGCTCACCCAGTAGGCGTGCCCCTCAACCACCGCCGCCCTAAGCGTCGTCGCGCCGCCTGGCAGCAGCGACCTGGGCTCGCCGGCGGCCCGGACCCCTTGGGCAAGGAGCCCGGCGCCGAGCCAAACCAAGAGCGCTGCGCTCCGCAGGCGGAGGCCAGGCGAGTTCCGGTGCCGCATGGTCGGCACGGACGATAGCGCAGGGGCGGCGCGACCGCCGCCGCTCCCACAGGCGCGATCGCGGTAGATTCTCGGCGCCGTGCCCGTCGCTCCGAAGGCCCCGCGGGGCCGCTACGCGCCAACGCCCTCCGGGCTGATCCATGTCGGCAACGCCCGCACCGCCCTGGCGGCGTGGTTGTCCATCCGCAGCCAGGGCGGCAGCTTCGTCTGGCGACTCGAAGACCTGGACGGCCCGCGGGTGGTTGCCGGCCTCGCCGAGGCCGCCGAGGACGACCTGCGCTGGCTGGGCCTCGACTGGGACGAGGGGCCAGGGCGCGGCGGACCCTTCGGCCCCTACCGCCAAGCGGAGCGCAGCGCGCTCTACGAGGCCGCCCTCGACACGCTCCACCGCGCCGGCCGCCTCTTCCCCTGCCGGCTGTCGCGGGCCGATCTCGCCGGCCTCGCCTCGGCGCCGCACGGTGATGGTGGCCTGCCGCCCTATCCGGCGGCTCTCCGCCCCCGCGAGCTTCCGGCCGGCTGGTTCGAGCGCCTGCGGGCCAGCCGCCAACCCGAGGCGGCGTTGCGTTTTCAGGTGGAGGCGGCGCCCGTCCGTTTCGTCGACGCCGTCTTCGGCACGGTCGAGGAGAACGTGAGTGAGACGGTGGGTGACTTCGTCCTCAAGCGGCGCGACGGCCTCTACGCCTACCAGCTGGCGGTGGTGGTGGACGACCTCGCGATGGGGATCACCGAGGTGGTGCGCGGCCGCGACCTTCTTGACTCCACGGCGCGCCAGCTGCAGCTGATCGCGGCCCTCGGCGGCACGCCGCCGGCCTACGCCCACCTACCGTTGGTGGTCAACGCCGAGGGGAAGAAGCTCTCGAAGCGGGACGGCGGCCTCACCCTGCGTGCCCTGCGCTCGGCCGGCTGGCGGCCCGAGGAGGTCGTAGGGGTGCTCGCCGCCTCGCTGGGGCTCCTCGCGAGACCCGAACCCTGCCGCCCGGAAGAGCTGATCGTGGGCTTCGCCTGGGAGCGCATCGGCCGCGCCGACGCCCCGCTACCGGGGCTTGGCACCGTGCCGACGGCGGGCTAGGGCCTGACGGCCCCGGCCTCCATCGAGGCGATGACGGCGTCGGCGAACTCTCTAGTGGTCGCCGTGCCACCGAGGTCGCGGGTCCGCACGTGCTTGTTGAGGATGGCGTCGTAGAGGCCGCCGCGCAGACGGTCGACGATCTCGATCCAGCCCAGGTGGCGCAGCATCAAGATCGCCGAACGGATCAACGCGAGGGGGTTGGCGAGGTTTTGCCCGGCGATGTCCGGAGCGCTGCCGTGTACCGCCTCGAAGACCGCGGCACGGTCCCCGATGTTGGCGCCCGGCACCACGCCGAGCCCGCCCACCAGGCCGGCTGCGAGGTCCGACACGATGTCGCCGTAGAGGTTCTCGAGCACCAGCACGTCGTAGGTCTCGGGGCGGACGACCAGCTGCATGCAGAGGTTGTCGATGATGCGGTCGTCGAACTGGATGTCGGGATACTCCGCCGCGACCCGCCGGCAGCAGTCGAGGAAGAGGCCGTCCGACCGCTTCATGATGTTGGCCTTGTGGACCGCCGTCACCCGCTTACGGCCTTCGCGGCGGGCGTACTCGAAGGCGAAGCGGGCGATGCGCAGGGAGGCGACCTCGGTGATGATCTTGAGGCTCTCGACCACCCCCGGCACCACCTCGTGCTCGAGGCCGCGGTAGAGGCCCTCGGTGTTCTCCCGCACGATGATCAGATCGACGTTCTCGAACTTGGTGGGCAGGCCAGGCAGGGTGCGCGCCGGCCGCAGGTTGGCGTAGAGGTCGAGGGCCTGGCGCAGCCCGACGTTGACCGAGGTGAAGCCGCGGCCGACGGGGGTGGTGACCGGGCCCTTGAGCGCCACCTTGGTGCGCAGGACCGAGTCGATCGTCGCCTGCGGCAGGGAGGGCTCGCCACGGTCGATGGCTGCCTGGCCCGCCACCTGCGGGTCCCACTCGATCTCGGCACCCGCTGCCGCCAACACCCGCTGCGTCGCTTCCGTCACCTCCGGGCCGATGCCGTCGCCCGGGATCAGGGTCACTGTCGTCGTTGCCATAGGACCGCGGAGGGTATCACGGCGCGGCGGCGGGCTCGGGGCTGCCGGCCGCCGCTAAGGCGCCAGCTCTTCGAGCCGCGCCACGACGTCGCGATAGTTGGTGTTGATGCCGTAGATCTCGACGAAGGTACGGTAGGCCTGCTCCTGCTCGCCCATGCTCACGTAGGCGCTGCCGAGGTCGTAGAGCAGCCCCAGCGACTCCTGCTCGGAGAGGCCTGGAGAGTCGAGACCGCGGCGGTACCACTTGATCGCCAGCTCCGGCAGGCCCTTGTCGAGGAAGCAGAGGCCGAGCATCGAGCAGCAGTCGACGAGGTGCTCCTGGCTCTTCGCCGCTAGCTGGAACTCGCCGATCGCTTCGTCGATCAGGCCCATCTCGCGGTAGGCGAGGCCGAGGTTGTAGTGCGTCTCGTAGTCCTCGGCGGAGAGGTGTTCGGCCACCCCGCGCTTGAAGCCCTCCACGATCTCCTCGAGCGACTGCTCGTGCGGCTGCGCGAACAGGCTGTCGCCACGCAGGGCCTCTTCCTCCTGCAGCTCTGCCTCGAGCTCGGCGGCGAGGTCGAAGAAGTCGTCCTCGCGCTTCATCATCCGTGCATCGGCCTGCGCGGCCTTGGGATCGGCCACCACCTCGTCGAGCCAGCTCACCATGCTGTCGTCGAGGTCCGCGCCCGGCGCCGGGGCGGCTGGTGGCGGGACTGGGGCGTCGTAGATCTCGACGTCGGCGAGCTCGCCCTCCTGGCTCGCTGGCGGTCCGGGCGGCGCCGGCGCCGCGAGTTCCCCCTCGATCTCTGCCCGCAGCTCGTCGCCGAGGTCGAGCTTGCCGCCACGCATCGTGCGCGGTGTCGGCGGTGCCGGCGGCGGCCCTGCCGCCTTCTCCGGCTTCGCAGGCGGCGCGGCGGGCCGGGCCGGCGGCCTCGGCTGCGGCCGGAGCGGCGTCGCGTGGCCGCTGCGGGCCTCGCGGGAGAGCTGCGCGAGCGTGGCGTCGAGATCGAGCGCCGGGGTCCGCTTGCGCTTCGCCGCCGGCGGGCTCGCCGCCTCGCCGAGGACCTCCTCGACCGCCGGGAGCACGGGCTCGCCCGGCTCGGCCACCGCTTCCGCGGCCGGCGACGGGGCCTCGTCGGCCCCCTCGTCCGTGAGGAAGCTCAGCTCGAGGTCCTCCTCCGTGGGCAGGACCAGCTCTGGCTCCTCGAGGGCCGCCGCCCCCGGCGACAGGACCAGCTCGATATCCTCACCGGTGGCGGCCGGTAGCACCGCCGCATCGATCTCGGCGCCCAGCTCGTCGCCGAGGTCGAGAGTGAAGGGCGCCGGCGCCTCCGCGGCCTCCGGCTCGCTCTCGGCCACAGGTTCGAGGTCCAGCTCCTCGGCAGCGGGCAGCTCAGAGAGCGCCAGCTCGGCGGAGGCCTCGGCCGCCTCGATGACCTCGAGGCTGGCCGGCCCGGCGATCACCCGGCCCTTGCCTTCGAGGCGGTAGCCGGCTTCGAGCAGGCGTTGACGGACCCGCTCCCAGGGCTCCAGGTGCTGCGCTTCGGCGGCGATCGCCGCCATCTCGTTGGCGAGGATCACCACCCGCTCGTGGCGGCCGGCTTCGAGGTAGAGGCCAATCTGCAGCGCATAGGCGCCGAGATTGCGCGGGTTGATGCGGAAGACCTCGCCGAGCCGCTCGTGCGCCTTGTCGATCAGGCCGTACTTGGCGAGCACCTCCGCCTCGGTGACCAGGTCCTCCTGCTGGGCGATCTTCTCGGGCTCGAGCTCGGAAGCGGTGCGCTCGAGGAGGTCGGCGTCGAGGTCCAGCTCGTCCTCGGCGTCGAACAGCGCCGCCACCTCGGACTCGCGGTCGAAGGCGTCGAGCCCCGGCATCTCGCTCGCGGCAAGCGCCTCGCCGTCGATCAGCGCCTCGTCAGCCAGCACCTCGTCGGCCAGCACCTCGTCGGCCGGCACCTCGGCCGGCTCGGGCTCGACGACACGGCTCGCCTCGAGGGCCTGCATGGCGTCGAGATCGAGCACCATCTCGTCGTCCTCGGCCGTCGCGGCTTGCGAAGCCGCGGGCGGCGGCGCCACCGGCTCGACCGGTGCCACGGAGAGCTCGGCGGGGCGCCGCGGCGGCGCCCCCACCATGTCGGGCGGCGGTGCCACCTGGCTCGACGGAGCGCCGTCGTCTTCGAGGTCGAAGACGAAGACATCGTCCATCTCGAGGTCGAACTCGACGCTCTCCGCCGCCGCATCGGCGGCGGACGGGGGCGCCGGAGCGGCGGCGGGCTCGGCGACGGGCGCCTCGTCCTCGATGACCAGCTCGATATCCGCCGCCATCGGCGGGCCGGGCTCGACCGGCGGTGGGGCGGGCGGCGCCGGCCGCCGCGGCGGTGCCTCTGCCTTGGGGGCGGCGGCGGGCCGCGGCGGCGCCGGGGTGCTGGGCCGCACCGGGGCGCCGGGCGGCGCTGGGGCCGACGGCGACGCGGCGGCCGGCGCCTCTCCCTGGCCCACCAGACGCGCCACCTGCTCGGCCTGGGGGTTGCGCCGTACCGCCGAGGCGAGCAGGCGCGCTGCCGCCCCGGCCTGGCCGGACTGGCGCAGCTTGAGCACCGCGTCGGTCAGGAAGCCGAGGTCGCCGGCGTGAACGTCGAGGGCCTTCTCGTAGACCCGCACCGCGCCGTCGGCCTGGCCGGAGGCGATCAGCTGCTCGGCGATGGCGCGGTACTCGGCCATCGCTTCCTCGAGCCGCTCGGCCTCCTGCAGCAGGTCGGCCAGCCGCGCTCGGTGCGAGGGGTTCGAGGGTTCGAGGGTCACCATGCGTTGGCAGATGCCGATCGCGGCGTCGCCCTCGCCGTGCTTCTGGTAGTAGTCGACGAGCACCTGGTACTGGGTGCGCGCCTCGTTGACCAGCCCCTGCTTGTGGTAGAGCTCGGCCAGCCGCTCGTAGATCTCGAGCCGGGTGGGGTCCAGCTTGATGATCTTCTTGTAGATGGCGATCGCCTTGACGAAGAAGCCATCCTCGGTGTAGTGCTCGGCGATGCGTACGAAAAGGCCCACGGCCTCGTCGATGCGCTCGATTCGAGCATAGAGGTCGCCAACCCGGTTGAGGGTGTTGGTGTCCCGCGGGTTGTCGGCGAGCACCTTGCGGTACTCGCGGATCGCCGCCTCCACCTTGCCGCGAGCGACCAGCCGCTCGGCGGACTGGATGACCTTCTCTCGCACCGTGGCCATCAGCGCAGGGCTCCCGCCTCACTCACTCGGGGCAGCACCGAACGGAAGGTCAGCCGGTGCGACGCCGACGGCCCGTAGGCGGCGAGCGACGCCAGGTGTTCCGGCGAGCCGTACCCCTTGTGGGAGGCGAATCCAAAATGAGGATGGGAACGATCGAGCTCGACCATCATGCCGTCGCGCTCGACCTTGGCGAGGATCGAGGCGCAGGCGGTGGCGTAGCACACCGCATCGCCGCGAATCACCGGCAAGAACGCAAAGGGAAGCCCGGAAAGCGACACAGCGTCGATCACCGCGATGTCCGGTTGCGGCGCGAGGGCAAGGAGGGCCCGCCGCATGGCGAGCCGGGTCGCTTCGAGGATGTTGATGCGGTCGATCTCCGCCGGCTCGACGGCGGCGACCGACCAGGCGAGGCAAGACGAGCGGATCAACGCCGCAAGGCCCTCGCGCTCGGCGGCCGAGAGGCGCTTGCTGTCGTCGACGCCGGGGACGAGGCGTTGCGGGTCGGGGATCACCGCGGCGGCGACGACCGGCCCGGCGAGGGCGCCCCGGCCGACCTCGTCGACGCCCGCAATGCGCGCGTAGCCGATCTCAGCCAGCCATCTTTCGAGGCCACAGAGGAGCCTTAGTCGATAGGCTTCGGCGAAAAGATCGACCACTTCGTCGCTCGCCTCCCAGGCTGGCGCGAGCTAGCTCGCTCGAGCTAGGCGCCGGCCGACGCGTCGAGCCGCTCGTCGCGGCGCTCTTCGATGCGCGCCGCACGGCCCCTGAGATCGCGCAGATAGTACAGCTTCGCCCGCCGCACCTTGCCGCGCCGCACCACTTCGATCTTGTCGACCACCGGCGAGTGGAGGGGGAAGATGCGCTCCACACCGACGCCGCCCGACACCTTGCGGACGGTGAAGCTCTCGCGGGTACCACCACCGCGACGACCGATCACCACGCCCTGGAAGACCTGGATGCGCTCCTTGTTGCCTTCGACGACCCGGACGTGCACCTTGACGGTGTCGCCGGGGCGGAACTCGGGCACCTCGGGCTTCAAGTAGGCGGACTCAATCTGCGCTAGCTGGCTCATCTTTGCATCCTTGTTCAGAAAATCTCGGACCCTGGATCATTTCCCAAGTGGCCCGTCGTTGGCAAGTGCAGGCTCGGCAAGTGCCGATGGCGATTCGACTTGCGGCGGTCCTTCCGGTCCGGCGGCGAGCGTCGCCAACCAAGCCCGCTCGGCTGCGCTGAGCGCGGCCGTCGCCAGCAGATCGGGACGCTTACGCCAGGTGGCAAGGATCGCCTGGCGCCGGCGCCAGCGCTCGATCTCGGCGTGGTCGCCGGAAAGCAGCACCTCGGGCACCGGCTTGCCCTCGACCCACGGCGGCCGGGTGTAGTGCGGGTGGTCGAGCAGGCCGGCGCGAAAGCTGTCCCGCTCGACGGAGTCCGCCAGACCCACGACCCCTGGTACCTGCCGCGAGATGGCCTCGATCAGCACCATCGCCGGCAGCTCCCCTCCCGACAACACATAGTCGCCGATCGAGACCTCCTCGTCGACGACGCTTTCGATCACCCGCTCGTCGAGGCCCTCGTAGCGCCCGCAGAGCAGCATCAGGTGCCCGCGGCCGGCGAGCTCGCGCACCTTGGCGTCGTCCAGCCGCCGCCCCTGGGGCGACAGCAGCACCCGCCAGGGCCGGGCCGCGTCCGCGATCTCGCGCACCGCCTTGAGCCAGGGCGGCGCCATCATCACCATCCCGCCGCCGCCGCCGTAGGGCTCGTCGTCGACGCTGCGATGACGGTCCTCGGTGTAGGCCCTGAGGTCGTGCAGGTGGATCCCGAGGATCCCCTTGTCGATCCCCCGTCCCACCAGGCTGGTCTCGAGGAAGGTCGAGAACAGCTCGGGAAAGATGGTTACGACTTCGATGCGCATGTTTCGAGAAGCCCCGGCGGCAGTGCCAGCTCGAGCTCTCCCGCCTCGACGTCGAGCCGGCGCAGGAACTGGCGAACGAACGGCACCGGCACCTCGCCGTGGGGGCCGACCACCAGCAACAGGAGGCCGCCACCGTCCTCGATAACGTCCGTCACCTCGCCCAGCTCCCCGGCCTCGAGGTCAGAGCAGCGGCAGCCGATCAACTGGTAGTGGTAGACCTCGCCGGCGGCTGGTGGCGGCACCTCGCTGCGGTCAATCTCGAGCGACTGGCCGCGTAGCGCCGCCGCGGCGTCACGGTCCTCGATGCCCTCGAAGGTGACCAGCAAGCCACCCCGATGAGGCCGGCTCGCCCGCACGGTGAGCCGGCGCTTGCCGCGCGGGCCGAGCGCCCACAGCGAGCTGCCAGCGGCGAAGCGCCCTGGAACGTCGCTCAGGACTTCCACCGCCACCTCACCCCGGATGCCGTGCGGGTGATGGGCGCGGCCCACCACCACGGTGTCCGGCAGTTGTCTACTGGTCGAGGAGGTCGAGCCCATACTGCGCGCCATCGGCGTCCCCGCGTGCATCGAGCAGGGTGCGAAGGGCGCGAGCCGTGCGGCCTTGTCGGCCGATCACCTTGCCAAGGTCGTCCGGCGCCGTACCGACCTCGAAGACCGTCGCCCGGCGCATGGGAACGATCGCCAGGCGGAGGTCCTCGGGACGATCGACCAGCCAGCGCAGGGCACCGGCAAGGTCCTGGGCGACCTGCTTATCCACGGGCGACGATGCTCTTGACCGTCTCGGACACCTGGGCGCCGTTGGCCACCCAGTAGTCGTAGCGCTCGCGGTTGATCTTTACCTCGGCCGGGCTCTTGCCCGGATCGTAGTGTCCCAGTTCCTCGACCGCGCGCGCCGTGGGAGTGCGGCGGCTGTCGGAGACCACCACCCGGAAGAAGGGCCGGTGGGCAGCGCCCATCCGCCGCAGCCTGATCTTGACCATGTTGCTCAGAACCTCCAGATTGCCTGCCTGATTGCTCGGAGATGCGTGTGCCGCGCTGACTGCGCCCGGTGTCCAGGGCCCTGCAGTCCGGCCGCGCCGCAAGAAGCGCCAGATGATACCAGGAAGGCGGCGCGCTCGCCAGCGGTGCCGGCGACGGGACGCTTCAGCGCCGCCGCGCCCGCTGGAAGGCCCACCAGCGGCGCAGGAGACCCAACGGGCCTTCGACGGCATGCCCCGCCTCGCGGTTGCGACGGCCGATCTGGTAGGCGGCGCTCCACTGGCGGAAGAGTACCCGGTAGGCGGCGAAGAGGCTGTGTCTGGGGTCGTAGATGTGCGTCGCCTCGGAGGTGACGCCGTTGAGCTCGAGGACGCGCAGGCCGCGGCCGGCCCGTAGGTCGTCGACCGACGGCACCCGCAGGTCGTAGCGGCCGAAGAAGAAGCCCTCGTAGCTGCGGCTGATCCGCTCGATCGCCGCCGCCAGCTCGGGGGTATGGTGCGCCGCGCCGTCGAGAAAGACGGCACCGCGGCAATGGGTGCCGAGGTCGGTGAGGCGCACCGCCTCGCCCGCCGCCGGCACCTCGTCCAGGCGGCCGGCGAAGCGTTCGAAGTAGGAGCGCGCGGCGAACACCGCCCGGCGGTCGGCGAGGATCAGCTCTTCGAGGGTGCGCTCGCCGTCGCCCACGACGCTCGGGAGCTGCTTTTCGGTGATCGAGAAGATCGTCCCCGTCTCCTCACCGGGCTGCCGCAGATAGAAGACCCCGAACTCCAGGCCTTCGACGTGCTCCTGCACCACCAGGTCTCCACTGGCAGTCGCGAGCGTGGTGTGGACCTCCTCCCAGCTGCGTGCCACCACCACGCCGAGGCCCCGCTGGCCGGCGTCGGGCTTGACGACGAGCGGCAGGTCCAAGCCGTGCTCGGCGAGGAAGGCGCGCGCGGCGGCGAGCTTCTCCTCGGGGCTCGCCCCCGCCGGCAGGCGGCGGTAGCGAGCGACCCACTCGGGGCCCAGGCCATCGAGGATCTCGCCCTTCGACTCGCCGATGAAGCCAGAGGCCGGCATCGCCGGGTTGGCGGCGGTGAAAAGCGTCGCCGAACGATGGCGCAGCGCCAGGCAGGCGAGATAGAGCACCACCGGCGGATAGAAGGCCCACGGCGGCCAGAACTCCCAGCGGGTGAGCCGGCCCCAGGCACCGTAGAGCCGCCGCCGCCCCTTCCAGGTGAAGAGCGGCACCACCAGCCGGCTGATCACCAGAACGAGCACGGCGATCGCCACGACGCCGATCCAGGCGTAGCGCTCGAAGCCCTCGAAGAGCGACAGCGCCCCCTGCCCCAACCAGGCGGCGAGCCCGACGAGGATCGGCGTCCACAGCGCGACGGCGAGCAGCAGGGCGAGGGTGAACGGCCAGAACGGAGCGCGCAGCACGCCCGCCGCGACGTAGGTGGCCAGGCGGGTGCCCGGCGTGAAGCGGCTGATGAAGGCGATCATCGGGCCCCGCTCGGCGAACCAGCGGGTGCCGCGCTCGACCGACTCGGGCTTGATCCACCAGCGCAGCGGCGCCCGGCGCAGCCAAGGCCGCCCCAGGGTGCGGCCCACCAGGTAGAGGAGCAGATCGCCGGCGAAGATGCCGAAGCCACAGGCGAAGGTCGCCGCCAGCAGGCTCACCCGGCCCTGGGCTGCCAAGACCCCGCCGGCGATGCAGGCGAGGTCTTCCGAGACCAGCGTCGAGAGCGCCAGGAGGGCCATCAGCACTAGCAGGGTCACCGCCTCGGCCTTGGTCACCAGGCGCGGGTTGAAGGGCTCGGCGGCCGCCGCTAGGCGATCGGCGGGAGCCTGGGCGCGGCTCGTCGCCGTGCCCGCCTCGACCCGTGCCACGAACTCCGCGATCGGCCGCCACAGCCGCTCGCCGCCGGCGAAGACCATGAAGTGGTTGTCATCCAGCTCGACCAGCTCGCTCTGCGGCACCAGCCGGTGGGTCTCGTGGGCCGCCTCGATGGGCACCAGCACGTCGCGGGAGCCGTGCAGGAGAAAGGTCGGCATCGGCAGCTGGAGCAGCAGCTGCCGCAGCGGCCGCTGGTCGGTGTCGAAGAAGTTGCGAGCGTAGGCCACCGAGAGCATGCCGCCGTCGAAGAGGCCGAAGTGCGGCACCAGCTCCTGGAGGAGCCAGAGCCCGGCGAGCTGCAGGGCGTGGACGGCGTGGTTGGCGCCGTAGTTGCCGAGGAGCTCGAGCTCCTGGGTGCCCAACCCCGAGAGCAGGATCAGCGAGCGCACGCGCCCCGGGCTCTCGCCAGCGAGCTCGATCGCGACCCCTCCCCCCATGCTGTAGCCGAGGACGTGCACGGCCGGCACTCCCAGGCGGTCGAGGAGCTCCCGGCAGTAGGCGGCATGGGCGCGGATCGAGTAGTCCGGCACGTCGCGGCCGGAGGCGCCGAAGCCCGGGAGGTCCGGGGCGATCACCCGAAACCGGGCTGCCAGCTCGGGCCCTAGGTGGAGGAAGTCGCGGCTGCTCCCGGGGCTGCCATGGAGCAGCAAGAGGACGGGGGCGGAGGCATCGCCAGCCGGCCTCCACTCGCGATAGGCGAGGCGTACCGCGCCGGTCCGCACCTCGGTGCCGACGACCGGCGCGACTTCGACCGTGCGGACTTCCGGGTCGCTGGGCGGCCGCCAGGGATGCAGCCAGCGGACGAGATGGGAGGCGGCGAGTAGCAGCAGCCAGACGATCGCCAACCAGCCGAGGCAACCGCGGCGCCCCCGCGGCGAATGCTGCTCGTCGCTGCCCATCGTTCTAGCAGCAGAGGGCCGGCGCCACGCCGGTACGGGCCAACCGCAGCGCCGGCCCCAGGGGCGTCACGCAGGGCGAGCCAGCGGCGTAGGCAAGCGAGACCTCGTCCCGCCTCACCCGCACCCAGCTGAGGCTCACTGTCTCGGCGTCGTGGCGGTGCATGCACGGCGAGGCCGGCCCGCGCTCCGGGCGATGGCTGCGGTGGAACTCGTAGAGGAGCTCCCCACTGAGCCCGCCGCTCTCTGCCTCCATCTCGGCGAGCAGCGCCTGGCGGGCGCGGCGGGCGGCCGCCACGTCGTAGCCGGAGGAGACGAGCGGCATCTCGAGGCCGCTACCCGCGGTGAGCCGCACCAGGCGGCGGCCATCCCATCGCCAGGCGAGCGCCGCGGCGGGCGGCGCGAGAGCGAGCAGCGTGAAGGGCCGGAAGCGGCCAAGCTCCTGCCCCTCGAGGCGTGCCGCCACAGCCTCCACCGCCGGCTCGACGGCGAGGCCCACGACCAGCTCTCCGCGGCTCGCCACCGCGCTTCCGGCTGGCCGCGGTGGCGGCTCGATGCCGTAGAGGTTGAGCAGGCAGAGCGCCAGACCGTGCTCGTTGACCGTCACCCAGCTGCCGCCGGCGTCGCCGTCAACGGGAGCGAGGAACGCCACCCCCGCGCGCTCCCAGCGCCGCGGCGGCAGGGCCGGCGAGCGCTGGTGCGACTCGTCGCGGTTGGAGAGGAGGTCGAAGCCGTCCGGGGAGAACAGCCAGGAGACCGTGCACATGCGGTGAAGAGTCTAGCAGCCCCGGGGCGTGCCCTCAGCGCCCGTCGAGGCTCGCCGCCTCGGCCAGCCGCTCCAGGGGGTGCACCACCACCGGCTCCCCCTCGGGCGCGATCTCCAGCCGATGCCGGCCCGGCGGTAAGGCCTCGAGATCGAGGAGAGCGGCCCCTACCCAGCCGTAGCGGGTCTTGCCGCAGAGCCAGTTGGCGGCTTCCCACGGCCGGTGATCGACCCGGATGCGGGCTGAGCGCACCCGCCGGCCCAGGGGCCGCAGGGCGGCCGTCCAGCGCGTGGCGCAGAGCGGCTCGCCCTCGCTCGCCGCAGCAGCGTCGAGAGGCGGCCGCCAGACCTGGATCGTGCGGCGGTCCCAACCCAGCCCGGTGCCGTCGCCGTGCTGCAAGGAGAGCACGTGCGCCCCTTCCGTGAGGTACGGCGCCGGCACGAAAGCCACGAAGCGGTCGCCGTCGACCACCGCCTCGGCAAGGTCGTGGACCGGCGTGTGGTCGATCATCAGGCGCACACCAGCAGCGCCGTTGGACCAGGGCCAGCGCCGCCCCGGGGCTCGGCGGCCCACCACGATCAGCGGGTCGGTCACCGACTGGCCGTCGAGCGGCCACTCGAGGTGCCACGGTGCCGGCGCCGGCTCGGCGCCGGCAAGAGGCAGGAGGGGCCGATAGCTCACCGGCTCGAGGGCGGCAAGCATCGGCGAGTGGCGCTGGCGGCCGTTCGCCCGGCAGCTGCCGCAGCCACGGGGCTTGCCGTCCGGCAAGGTGTGCTCGGTGCGGAAGCGCCGGTACGGTTCGCCGTTCCAGATCTCCTCGAAGCTCTGCTCGAAGAGGTTGCCGAACACCGTGTCGTTGAGGCAGCAGGTGCGCACCTCGCCGGCGGCGGTGATGAACACCGTCGACCACGGCTCGCTACACAGCCAGCCGTCGCCGGCCCGGCGCCGTCGCACCCGCTCGCGGTAGTCGAGCGTCCCGCTGTCGCTGAGGAAACGGCTGCTGAAGTGGATCCCGGCCTCGCCAGCCCGCTCGCGCGCCGTTGCCAGGAGATCGGTGCCCGCCGCTTCGGCCATGCTGCCGAGGGCCTCGCGCTGGTAGTGCACGGCGAGCTCGGCGCTCTGGTCCCCCCAGTCAAAGAGGGGCTCGACGTTGATCGCCTCCACCCCCGCTTCGGCGCAGAGATCGACCAGGGCCGGCAACTCGTGGAGGTTGCAGTCCATGGCCACGAAGTTCACCGTCACCTGCGGCCGGCCGAGGGTGCGCCGCATCGCGGTCAGGGCGTGGAGGCCGCGCAGCATGCTGGCGAAGCGGGCGCCGCGGCGGATCGTTTCGTAGGTCTCTGCCGTCGCCCCGTCGATCGACACCGAGATGCGGCTGGCGCCGGCCTCGGCGAGCTCCCTGGCCTTGGCCTCGTCGATCAGCGTCGCGTTGGTGGTGAACCAGGTCTCGATCCCCGCCGCCGAGAGCGCGCGGATGTAGTCGGCGAGATGGGGGTTGAGCACCGGTTCGCCGAGGCCGTAGAGGTGGGCCCGCAGCAGGGTCGGGAAGAGGGGGCGCAGGCGCTCGAAGAGGGCTGGCTCGAAAGTGGCCGGCCGGCCGCTGCCGTTGCGATGGCGGGTGTCGTAGTTGATCGCGCACATCTGGCAACGCAGGTTGCAGCGCGCCGAGATCTCGAGGATCGCCTCATGGGGCCAGGCGGCCACGGTGGGGCTCTGCTGCTGATAGGCCGCGCGGGCGCGTTCGAGGTTGAACCACCGCTGGGCGTTCATGCGGACCTCCGGGAGGATTTGATATGCTCTGAGAGCATACGGCCGAAGCCCTCTCCTCGTCACACCCTCCGGCCAGCCGCGTGAAGGCTCAGGTGATGCTCACGCCGGCCAGCGTCTCGGCCGCCGCCAGCCGGATGTCCTCGAGGCCGGCCTCCAGGCGCTCCCGGTGGGTGCGGAAAGAGAGCACGCAGACGCGCAGCACGAAGCCCGCGGGAAGCAACGTCCCGCTGAGGAAGACCCGCTGGCGCGCGTTGATGCGGTCGAGGAAGGCCTGGTTGAGCGCGTCGAGCGCGGCCCCGTCGAGGCCGGCGACCCTGAGGCGGAAGGCAAGGATTGAGAGCTGCGGCGGGGCCACTATCTCGACGCCCGGCAGCCCCGCGAGCTCCGCGGTCAACCACCGGGTGAGGTCGAGCTTCTCGTCCAGCTCGCGCCGGAAGGCGCCGGCGCCATGGAGCTTGAGCGGCAACCACACCTTGAGGCCGCGGAAGCCGCGGGACAGCTCGGGGGAGATCTGGCAGAAGTCGGTCCACTCCTCCTCCCCTGCGGCCTGCAGGTTCCGCATGTAGCCGGCGCTCGCGCCGTGCGCACGGGCGAGGGCCGCGCCGTCGCGGACCAGGAGGCAGCCGACACCGTAGGGCAAGAAGAGGCCCTTGTGGGGGTCGAGGGTGATGGAGTCGGCGCGGTCGAGGCCCCGCATCGCAGACCCGCCGCGCTCGGTCATCGCGAAGAAGCCCCCGTAGGCCGCATCGACGTGGAGCCAAAGGCCTTCACGGGCCGCCAGGTCAGCGAGCGCAGCCAGCTCGTCGACGGCACCGGTGTTGGTGGTGCCGGCGCTGGCGACGATCAGGAACGGCCGCCGACCGGCACGGCGGTCCTCGGCGATCGCGGTGGCGACGGCCGCCGCCCGCAGCCGGTAGTGCTGATCGCTCGCCACCGCGCGCACGTTGGCGGCCGGAAAACCCACCAGCGAGGCTGCCTTGGCCACCGAATGGTGCACCTGGTCCGAGGCGTAGAGGATGCCGTCGGAGAACCTCTCGCCGAGCTTCTCGCAGCGAGCGGTGTAGAGGGCCGTGAAGTTGGCGAGTGAGCCGCCGCTCGACAGATAGCCACGGGCGGTGGCGGGATAGCCGACGATCGCGGCCAGCCAACGGATCACGTTGGCTTCCAGCTCGGCGAAGCCGGGGGCCGCCATCCACACCCCGACGTAGCGGTTGAGGCCGTCGGCGAGCAGGGCGGCCAGGGCCGAGTCGAAGAGGCCACCCCCGGGGATGTAGGCCAGGTAGCCGGGGCCGGCGCAGTTGAAGCTCAAGGGCGCCAGGCGGTCGACGACGAGGTCGAGCAGGGGCCCGAAGTCGCTCCCGGCCTCGGGCAAGGGCTCGCGGAGGTCACGGGCAACGGCACTGCCGTCCCCGAGGAAGGCGGCCGGCTGTTCGCCGAGGCTCGCCAGATGGGCGACGAGCTTGTCGGCGGCGAGGGCGAGGCGGCGGTGCATCTCGGCCGCCGAGGGCTCGAGGGGACGGCGGCGGTCGAGGCCGGGATCGGCGGCAGGATGGCGATCGCTCACCCGGCGAGCATACCCGCAGGCGGGCCGGCCGAGCTCAGTCCGTCGAGACCTGCTCGACTCGCCAATGCCCCTTCAGCCGGTGTTGGTTGAAGCGCAGCTCGCAAGACCATTCGCCTTCGCCGTGCCCGGCCTTGAGCTCGCCCTCCATCAGGCCCTCGAAGGCCACCGGCAGCATCCCCGCGCGGCTCTTGCCGGCGAACTTGGCGTAGAAGCGGTCGCCGCTCAGCCGGCCCTCCATCTCGGCCGCGAAGGGCTGGCGGTCCTGGGTCTCCCCGGAGAGCTCGCCGGTTAGCCGGGTACCCCGGGCATTGATGCGGAACTCGACGGTGCCGGCCACGCTACCGTCGAAGGTCCCGGCCCAGCTGCCCCGGTTGGGCGACTGGCAGGCAGCGACAAGCAGCACCAGGGCGAGCAGGCTCGCCGGCCCAGGAGCTGACTTGCATCGGGACTTGAGCGCTTGCTTCTCGACCATGGCAGCCCCCTCGGCCAGTGGCTCCCGCCTCCGCTCGTCCATTATGATGGTTCCCCCACAGACTTTCCCGGCAGCCCCGTGAGCTCCCCGGCGGCCGTCGTGATGAGGAGCTTCCTATGCGCATCGTCGTTTTTGGTGGAGGGGGGAGGATCGGCCGTGCCGTCGCCAAGGACCTGGCCCGCGATCCTGCCGTCGAGAAGATCGGCCTGGTCAGCATGCACGCCGAGGAGCTGGCTGCGGCGCGGAGCTGGATCGGCGACCCACGGATCCAGATCCATGTTGCCGATGTTACGGACCGCGAGGTGATGCTGTCCCTGATGAACGGCTACGACGCCGGGGTCGTCACCCTGCCGAACCGCCGGGTGAGCTACACCCTCCTCGAGCTGGCGATCGACGGCGGCCTACCCTTGGTCGACGTCCTCGAGGAGTACCACCGCCGCCCCGACACCTACGAGATCGAGGGCCTGAAGCTACCCGAGGGCCTCTCCCTCGCCGAGTACGGCGAGCAGCTGCACCGCCGGGCGCTCGCCCGTGGCGTGCTCGTCCTCGACGGCATGGGCCTCGCTCCGGGCCTTACCAACGTCACCGTCGGGGAGGCGATCCGCCTGCTCGACAGCGCCGACACCGCGGTCGCCCGGGTGGGAGGCGTGCCGGAGAAGGCAGCCGCCGAGCGCCATCCGCTCTCCTACATGATCACCTGGGCCTTCGAGCACGTGCTGCGGGAGTACGTCATCCGCCTCAACATCTTGAAGGACGGACAGATCACCGAGGTCGAGGCGGGCAGCGAGCTGGAGTCCTTCCACTTCGACCGCCTGGGCCAGGACGATGTGCTGGAGTGCGCCGTCACCCCCGGCATGCCGAGCTTCATCTACACCCGGCCGGAGCTGCGCTACTTCGCCGAGAAGACGGTGCGCTGGCCTGGCCACTGGCAGAGCGTCGCCACGCTCAAGGAATGCGGCCTGCTCGAGCTCGAGCCGATCGACCTCGGTGGTACCGCGGTGGTGCCGCGCAAGTTCCTGAGCGCTCTCCTCACTCCCAAGCTCCTGCCGCAGCCGGGGGAAACCGATGTCTGCGTGATGTACAACACGGTGACCGGCACCAAGGACGGCGAGGCGGTCAAGGTGGAGCAGTACATGTGGCAGCCCGCGGACCCCAAAGCGGGCCTCTCGGCGATGATGCGCACCACGGCCTTCCCCGCCGCCATCGCCGCCCGCATGGTGGCGAGCAAGAAGATCAGCGGCAGCGGCATCGTGGCGCCGGAGGACGCCATCACCGGCGACCTCTACCAGGAGTTCCTGGCCGAGCTGCGACAGCGCCAGATCGTCATCCACCAGGAGGTCCGGCCGCTCTGAGGCTCCGGCGAGCCCGCCGGAGCCCGCGCTCCGGCGGCCGTCGCGGCCTCTTCGAGAGCACCGGCACTTCAGGCCGTCGCCGGACCGCTCCTGCCGTAGCGCTGGGTCGCATAGCCGACGATCAAGCCCACCAGGCTCCCCGGCAGCATGACCTCCACCCAATAGGGCGGCAAGCCAGCGCTGCGGTTGCCCAGGCAGACGAGGAAGGCGAAGAAGAGCCCCACCAGGCCGCCGAGGATGAGCCCGGCCGGCGCCGAGACGAGCGCCGACAGGCCGTCGAAGATCCCCAGGATGCCCCCCAACAGAATTCCCAACAGTGGCTTGCTCATCATCCCCCTCCTCGCGCCGCAGCGCGTTCGGTCCACAAGGCCATTACCCTCCGCCGGCGTCCCCTTTGAGCGGTCCTCAGTGACCACGCCAGAAGAGCAGGCCGGCCCGCATCAACAGATACGCCAGCAGCATCAGGATCGCCACCCGATGGCGGAGCGTGAAGCGCCAGAGCCACTCCCAGGCACTCTCCCGGTAGGCGGCGACGGCGAGCCCGGCACGGAACTGGGCGACCTCGGCGGCGAGCTCGGCGACCGTCGGATAGCGCGCCGCCGGCTCGCTCGCTAGGGCCTTGGTGGCGACGGCCGCCAGCGCGCGGGGCGGCGCCGGGCCGAGCATGGTGGCGAGCAGCGCTCCCAGCGAATAGACGTCCGCCCGCTCGTCGGCGAGCGCCGCCTCGCCACGCTCCTGCTCGGGGGCCATGTAGCCGGGAGTGCCGAGCACCGTGCCGTGCGCCGTCCAACCCGGAGGCCCGTCAGCCGATGGGGAGCGAGCTTCGCTGGGCGGGCCGTCGTCCCCCCTGAGCTTGGCCACCCCCCAATCCATCACCAACACCTCACCAAAGGGCCCCACCATGACGTTCGCCGGCTTGAGGTCGCGGTGGATCACGCCGTGGGAGTGGGCGTAGGCCACCGCTTCGAGCACTCGTTCGAAGATCCGCAGGCGCTCGCCCAAGGGGCGCTCGGTGGCGAGATAGGCATCCAGGCGCTCGCCATGCACCAGCCGCATGGCGTAGTAGGTCCGGCCGTCGGCGAGCTCGCCGGCATCGTGCACCGGCACGATCGCCGGATGCTCGAGGCGGGCCATGATCCGGGCCTCCTGGCCGAGCCGACCAGCGGCGGCCTCGGTGGGTCGTGGTGCGGCCACCACCTTGAGGGCCACCTCGCGGCCCAACTGGCGGTCGTAGGCGCGATAGACGAGCCCCATCCCGCCACGATCGAGAAGCTCCACGAGCCGATAGCGCTCCTGGTCGGCCTCGTCGCCCTCGCCGGCAGCCACAGAGCGCAGGTGCGCGAGGGCAGCGTCCGAGAGCGCCGTCACGGCAGCTCGATCCCCAGCAGCGAGCGGGCCTCCGCCCGCAGCTCCTCGTCCGAGACGGTCAGCTCCCGCAGCCGTTCGAGCGCCAGGCGCCGCATCTCGCGCCGCGCCCAGTGCAGGTAGTTGGTCACCTGAGTGACGGGGAGGCCGGTCTCGGCCGCGAGCTCGGCGTAGGTCGGCCGTTCCTCGGCGCTCGCCGGCTCGACGTCGTAGCGCTGGAAGAGGTGGAAACAGACCTCCTTGCCGCGTTCGCGGCAGCGCGCGGCGAGGCCGGCCACCACTTGCTCGAAGAAGCTTCGCGCCCACTCCCGCTCGAGGAAGGCCTCGGCGTCGAGCTCGTCGCTCACCGCCAGGTTGGCGAGCTCTTGCTCGGCCGCCGCGAAGTCGAGCGAGAGGTGGGTGGCGCCGCCACCGCGCTTCAGGCGGCCGGTGGCCCGCAGCTGATTGGCGGCGAAGCGGTCGAGGCAGAGGCGGAGAAAGGTGCGGAAGCGGGCCTGCGCCGGGTCGAAGCTGGTGAAGAAGCCCTTCTCCAGGGCGCGCAGGAAGAACTCCTGGGTGAGGTCTTCAGCCTCCTCCCCCAAGGCCCGCCACTTCACCCGCAGGTACTTGTAGACCGGCTTCCAATAGCTCGCCACCAGCACGTCGTAGGCGCGAGCGCGCTCGTCGCGGTCCGTGCTCGCGGCGGCGAGCACCACGGAATACCCCGTCGGGGGGAAGGCCCCGCCGGGAGGCGCGTCGGAAGCGTCCGCCATGGCGCGTCGGTCTCGACGGGGGAGTATAGCGGGCGGCGCCGGAGCGCCACCCGCCGGGCAGCGACCACGCCTACGGATGCAGGATCTGCGGCCCCAGCTCCAGCCAGTGCACCACGCCGTCGCCATTGGTGCGGTTGGCCGTCACCCGGTAGACCTTGGCGAGGACCGAGGCCGAGAACGGCAGCTCCACCAGGCCGTCTCGCGAATCGGTCGTAAAGCCGTCGAGGAGCGTCGTGAACGGTCCGTCCCAGGCGTTTCCGGCCTCCACCTTCCAAGCGTAGGTGCCGGCGCCGCCACTGCCGAAGTCAGTGCCGGCGACCGAGGTCCAGAAGCCGCTCAGCAAGGTTGGTTCGGGGAACTCCAGGCGCACGGCGACGTCGGCGTTGGCCACGAAGTGGACGATCGCCGTGTTCGGCCAGTTGACGACACCGTCGAGCAGCTTCGGCAGGTCCTTCTGGCCGCTGATCGCCACCGGCTCGGTGTCGACCCGGGTGAGGCCGTAGGGGTAGCCCGCCGCGGCAAGCGACGGGATCGGCTCGAGCTCCAGCCAGTGCACCACACCGTCACCGTTGGCGCGGGTGGCCGTCACCTTGAACACCCGGGCGGTGGTCGGCGCCGGTAGGCGGACCGTCGCGATCTCGATGCGGTCGTCGATCTCGTAGCCGGTGAGCACCCGGCTGAACGGCCCGTCCCAGCTCGCCGCCGTGTCGACGTCGAAACGGTAGGTGCCGACGCCGCTGCCGCCGAAGTCGACGCCGGCCACCGAGACGCGGAAGGCCTCGAGGGTCTGCGGTGCCGCGAACTCCATCTGCACCCCCACAGGGGTGTTCTGGACGAAGTGGATGATCGCCGTGTGCGGCCACCAGGTGAGGCCGTCGAAGAGCTTGTCGAGCTCCTTCTGGCCGGCGATCGCCACCGGGTCGGTGTCGACGCGAACGATGGCGAGCCCACCGCCGACGCTCGCCTCGGCGACGTTGTTCGTCTCGTCACCTTCCTCCACGAAGCCGCTGTAATCGACCTCGAAGGCCACCTCGTGGGGCCCCGGAGGGAAGGTCCAGGTGAGCTGGCTGTTGCCGTTGGCGACCGTCGCGTGGGCCGGCACGCTGGCATGGAAGCCCGCCGCCACCTCGACGCCGTCGATCAGCCAGCGAACGTTGAAGCCACCCGAGGCGACGCTGCCGAGGTTCTCCACCGCGACGTCGAGGAAGACCGGCTCGCCCGCCGCCGCGGCTTCCTGGTCGAAGACGATGGGAGTCGGATGGAGATCGGGGGCCGGCACCACGTCGACGCTCAAGGCCCGCCGGTTGTTGTTCTCGTTGGCCTCCGTGATCGCCCCCGAGGGATCGAGCCAGACCAGCAGGCGATGCCGGCCGGCCAGCGCTTTCCAGGTGAAATCGATCGCGTGGTCACGGGTGCTCGAGCGCGGCGCGATCCCGACGTGCGGCAGGAGCGGCGTCGCGGTGACGCCGTCGACCTGCCAGATCGCCGAGAACGGCCCGGCGACCACGTAGCCGCGGTTCTCGACCACCGAGCCGAGGACCAGCTGGCGGCCTTCGAGGAGCTCGCCCTGGTCGATCACGATCGAGACGGGATGGAGGTCCGGGTGGGTACGAAGGGTCGGTGTCGGCTCGCACACGCCCCGGATGCCAGTGCACGGCACGGCGGGATCGACGTCGATGGCGCCGCTGGCGTCGTTGTTGCGCTCGTTGCGCTCCGCGACGCGGCCGTCGGTGTCCGCATAGAAGAAGACCGTATGGTGCGTCGGCGGCTGGGTGGCCGTCCAGGGCAGCAGGTCCACCGCCGCCTGCACGGCACCACCCGGCGGCACGTTGGGATGGAGCCCGCTCGCCACGGCGGCGCCGTCCAGCCACCAACCGACGAGGAAGGGGCCGCTGTCGGCGTTGCCGCGGTTGTGGATGGCCGTAGTGAAGGTGACCGGCGTCCCCTCGACGACCGTGGGGCTAGGCACGCCCACCGGGTCGGGATCGAGCTCGACGACCCCGCTGGTGGCCCAGACGAGGAGGTTGTCGAGCTTGCCGTTGAGGCCCTCGCCGGCGCGGATCGGGCCGGCCGCGGCGGTGAGCGACAGCGGGAGGGCGTCGCTCGCCACCCGCCGGCCGTCCCAGAACAGCTCCAGCACTCCGCTGCGGCGGTCGGCGCGGGCGGCGATGTGGTGCCAGCCGCGGTAGCCGAAATCGCTCACACAGCCGGCCGCCACCAGGTCGGGATTGCAGGCCGGGGGAACGGCGGAGCACTCCGGCTTGTAGATCGTCTCGCTCTTCCGGCCGTCCTCGGTCCTGTCGCACTGGTCCGCCGGGAAGGGGTCGCAGGAGGGCTCGGGGAGGAGCATCGACACGCGGCGGGTGCTCGCGTCCGCCAGCCGTACCTCGAAGCGCAGCTGCCGTTGGCCGACGACGCCCGGCTCGAGGCTGAGGGTCCAGGTCTCGCTCCCGGCCGGACCTTGGGCCGCGATCACCTCGCGACCACCGGCACCCAGGTCCCCCACTTCCACAGACAGCTCGACGGCGATGCCGTTGCGGAAGTTGATGCCGGCCGGCATGTCGAAGGTGGCGTAGGACCCTGCGGTGGGCGCCGCGACGAGATCGCAGAAGTAGCTATGCATCCCGGAGTAGGCCGGCGGCAGGTTGAAGGTGCCGTGGAGGAAACCCGCGCCGCCGCCCGGCGCGTAGTTGCTGACGGCGGTGTTGGAGCGCTGGCAGACCGGCGTCTGGTCGTTGCCAACCTGCGGACAATCGTCGCCGAAGCGTGCATCGACGATGGGCGAGGACCTGGGCGGCTGCCACTCACGCCCCTCGCGCACCGCCTCGCTGATCAGCATGTCGGCACCCCAGCCCGTGTAGCCGAAGGCACGCGAGTAGCCGGAGACGCCGCCGAAGGTGACCGGATACCACGCCTCGCTCACCAGGCCGCCGCTGCGGATCAGTGTCGGGCGCGTGGCAGTCAACCAGTTTCCCGGCAGCAAATCGCCGATGTCGGCGCCCGAGGTGCTGGCGGCATCCCGGATGTTGACCTGCTGGTCGGCGATGATCTGGGTGGGATAGGGTGGTCGGTTCCTGAAATAGGCGTCCGCCGGATCGGTGAAACCCCAGTCGGCGAGGTTGCGCTCTCCATTGTCCGCTCGCGTGGGGCTGAGGCTGTAGCCGTTACCTCGACAGCTTTCCGGGTTATTTTCTGGCTCTAGCGGGCAGCGCTTGTCCGGGACGTCGCCCGGGTTCGGGCAATAGCGCACCCGCAGGTCGGGCCGTACCTCGAAGTGCACGTGATCGGGGCCGTCCGGGTAGTTCATGATCGATCCCACGAACTGACCCCGGCGGACCGGCTCGCCTTGTTGGACGGCGACGGAAGCCGGCAGCAGGTGGAGGTATTGGCTGTAGATCGCCTGGTGCTGAACCAGCACTCCCAGACCCTGCGTCCCCCAGTCGATGATCGCCACCACCCGGCCGTCGGCCGCCGCGAAGACCGGCTCGCCAAACGAGTTCTGGTCGTTGCGGTAGATGTCGAGCCCGGCGTGGTAGCAGAAGTTCGTCATCGGCTGCTGCGTGCAGCGGCTCTCGAAAGGCCGCAGGTTCGCGTAGTCCTGCTGGACCGTGAAGCCATATCCCGGCACGAACCGGCGGTCGACGCACTGGCCGGCCGGCCAGTCCCAGTACTCGTCATCCGGCCCGGCGGCGCTGGCAGGGAGCGGCAGCAGGGCCAGGGCCGTGAGCAGGGTCGGGATCGCGAGGCGAAGGCGCAAGAGGGTTCTGGCAGCCATCACTACCTCCAGAGCAGGGGATTGTCGGGCGATCTTATCCGCATTTGGCCATCAAAGGATCGGCATGCGCGTGACGAACCCGTTCCGGCGCTTCCCGGCCTCGCCGGGGAGCGCTCGCGGAGGGACCGCCTGGCGGGGAGCGCCCGGCTCAGCCGAGCCGGATCGGCAAGCGGCGGACGCGCTGGCCGGTGGCGGCGAAGAGGGCGTTGGTGACGGCGGCGGCAAGCGGCGGCACCGCCACCTCGCCGATGCCCCCCATCTTCTCCGTGCTCTCGGCGATCACCACCTCGACGACGGGGGCGTCGTGCATGCGCACCACTGGGTAGTCATGGAAGTTCGACTGCCGCACCTTGCCGTCGCGCAGGGTGATCTCGCCGTAGAGCACGGCCGAGAGGGCGAAGACCACACCGCCCTCCATCTGCGCCCGCACGAGGTCGGGGTTGACCACCGGGCCGCAGTCGACGGCGACCACCACGCGGTGGACCCGCGGCCCACCGCTCTCGGCATCGAGCGAGACCTCGGCGACCTCGGCGACCAGGCTGCCGAACGACTCATGGATGGCGATGCCCCGCCCCCGACCAGCCGGGAGCGGCTTGCCCCAGCCAGCCTTGTCGGCCACCAGGTCGAGCAGCTTCTGATGCCGCGGGTGCTTGGCGAGCAGCTCGCGGCGGAAGGCGTAGGGGTCCTTGCCGGCGGCGTGCGCCAGCTCGTCGAGGAAGCCCTCGACGGCGAAGGAGGTGTTCGAGTGGCCCACCGAGCGCCACCATTGGGTGGTGATCGGCGAGGCCGGCGTGTGCAGCTCGACGGCGACGTTGGGGATGGTGTAGGGCAGGTCGGAGGCGCCCTCGATCGAGGCGCGGTCGATGCCGTTCTGGACCATGAACGCCTCGAAGGGCGTGCCGGCGACGATCGACTGGCCGACGATGCGATGCCGCCAGGCGGTGGGCCGGCCCTCGGCGTCGAGGCACGCGCTCAGGGCGTTGAGCCACATCGGCCGATAGTTGCCGCCGCGGACGTCGTCCTCGCGGGTCCACACGGTCTTGATCGGCCGGCCGAGGTGGCGGGCCGCCTTGGCCACCGCCGCGGCCTCGGCCACGAAGTCGCTGCGCGGGTTGGCGCGGCGCCCGAAACCGCCACCGAGGTAGGTGTTGCGGAAGTGCACCCGTTCGACGGGAAGGCCGAGCACCGCGGCCGCGGCCTGGCGGTCGCCGCCTAGCATCTGCGAGCCGCAGAGCACCTCCGCTTCGCCGTCGCCCAGGGTCACCAGGCAGGAAAGCGGCTCCATCGGCGCGTGGGCGAGGAAGGGCACCTCGTAGGTGGCCTCGAGCCGCTTGGCGCCGGCCGCCAGCGCCGCTTCGGGGTCGCCGTCCTTGCGCGCCACATTGCCCGGCTTGGCAGCGAGCGCGGCGTACTCGGCCCGCAGCGCCTCGCTGTCGAGGCCGGCGCCGGGCCCGCCGTCCCAATCGAGGGTGAGGGCCGCCCGTGCCTGCTTGGCGAGCCAGAACCGCTCGGCCACCACGGCGACGCCGGAGGGCACCTCGACCACCGCCTTGACACCGGGCATCGTCAGCGCCTTGCTGCTCTCGACGCTCCTCAGCTTGCCGCCGAAGTAGGGCGAGCGGGCGACCACGGCCACCAGCATGCCCGCGACCTCCGTATCGAGGCTGAAAGCGGCCTGGCCGCGCACCTTGGGGGCGCTGTCCACGCGATGCAGCGGCTTGCCGATCAGCTTGAAGGCGGCGGGGTCCTTGAGCTTCGGCTCCTGGGGCACCGGCTGCCGCGCGGCGTCGGCGACCAGCTCGCCAAAGCTAGCCCGCCGGCCGCTCGCGGAGTGGCTCACCACACCCTCTGCGGCCTGGCAGGTCGCCACCTCGACTCCCCAGCGAGCGGCCGCGGCGGCCACCAGCATCTCGCGGGCGGCGGCGCCCGCCTTGCGCATCTGGTCGAAGGAGCTCCAAGTGCTGGAGCTGCCACCGGTGAGCTGGATGCCGAAAGCGGCGTGGTTGTAGGCCGGGTCGGCCGGCGCCGGCTCGACCCGCACCGACTCCCACGCGCAGTCCAGCTCCTCGGCGACGCACATCGCGAGCGAGGTGTAGACGCCCTGCCCCATCTCGTCGTGTTTGGCGATGACGGTGACCTTGCCGTCGCGGTCGAGGCGCAAGAAGGGGTTGGGGCCGAAGGCGGCAGTCCTCTCCTCGACCTCGGCCAGCAAGCGCTCGCCGAGCCCGAAGCCCAAGAGGAGCGAGCCACCCATCACGGCAGCACCGCCGAGGAGCTCGCGGCGGGTCGGGCGTAGGCTGCTCATCGCTTGCCCTCCTCGGCGAGCAGCTCGCTCGCCCGGTGGATCGCGGCGCGGATCCGCTGGTAGGTGCCGCAACGACAGGCGTTGCCGCCCATGGCCTCGTCGATCTCGCGGTCCGCGGGTTTGGGCATCGCCGCCAGCAAGCCGGCCGCCGCCATCACCTGGCCCGGCTGGCAATAGCCGCACTGGACGACGTCGAGCTCGATCCAGGCGCGCTCGATCGCCCGGCCGACGGCAAGGAGCTCGAGCCCCTCGATGGTCTTCACGTCCTTGCCCTGTGCCTTGGCCGCCGGCAGCGAGCAGGAGCGCACCACCTTGCCGTCGACGTGGACGCTGCAGGCGCCGCAGAGCGCACGCCCGCAGCCGAACTTGGTGCCCTTGAGGCCCAGCTCGTCCCGCAGCACCCAGAGCAGCGGCATCGCCGCGTCGACCTCGACCTCACGGCGTTGGCCGTTGACCGTCAGTTGTAGCTTCATGGCGCCTCCTTCGCCGGCGGTGATACCGCACCGCCGTCGATCCAGGTACGGACCAGCTGAGCGAGCTCCTGGCGCGAGATGGGCGGCGGCTGCCGGTCGGCACCCGGCTCCCAGGCCCAGCCGACGAGCGGGTCGTCGACGAAGTGGTGGTAGAGGCCCTCGAGGTCACGGCCACCGTTGCTCGCCCGGTCCTTGAGCGACTCGGCCAGCTGGTGGTCGTCGAGGCGCTCCCAGCCCATCGAGAGGGGTGCCAGGGCCCAGCCCGGGGCGCCCGGGATGCCGCCCTCCGCCTGGTTGCTGCTCTGGTGGCAGGAACCGCACTCCATGCCGGCGACGCCATGGTTGTCGGGCCCACGGCGCACCCGCATGGCGTGCGGCCGGCCCTCGTCACCCTGGCGTGGGAAATCGGTATGCGTGTGGCAGTTGATGCAGCGCGGGTGGCGCAGCACGCGGGCGATCTCGTGGAAGGCGGCTTGCGAGCTGGCAGGCGAGGCAGGCGCCGGGCTGGCCGCCACCCGCGGCATGCCGAGGGCCAGAAGCGCCAGCGAGAAGGCCCCTAGCCACGGGGTGGTTCGCAGCCCGATCCACGGGCGTCGAGAGTTCCGGGGTTGTCCGGGCATCCAAGGTCCTCCCAAACGATGGCGTCGCGATGACTGTGGCCAGCATATCGAATGTTGCCTCGCGGCCTGGATCCAGGGCAGGGGGCGGAATGGATTCCAGATGGTCCAGGCTTACGACTCACATTAACAACGCAACATCATTTTAACAGCATTACTATATTAGACGCCAAAACCGCTCTTGGTCGCAGACGGGGCTGCCACTCGTACGCACGATCGTGTGTGGTCTCAGCCTAGTGCTGATCGGCGCTGCGGGGGCCAATCAGGCAGACTTCCTAGCCGACCCGGAGAGCCTCGCCCATGGAATCTCCGGGTACCATGTCGAGCGCGAAGGCAAGGTCCTGGCAGTGACCCTCTTCAGCTCCGAGAAGGTAGCCTTCGGGAAAGCGAGGATCGAGTTCGATACCCCTGATGGCATCGTTGTGATGCTCCAGACCACCTTGGCGGACATCAGGCTGACCTGGAACCCACAACAAGGGCAGTTCACCGTAACAGAGGAAGGTGAAGGGCAAACGGTCCGAGGCAGACCAACTCTGGACCAAGGGTTGGGGTTCGCCCTGGGGGGAGACCCAGGCGTCCTACAACGCCAGAGGGCGAATGCCGAGCTCGCATTTGTCGTAATGCACCAAACCCTGATCAATCTTGGGCTCTTCCAGGGCCGCACCACGATGCCACTAGCCCTGGAAGAAGCACCTCAACTCGCGGCCAAGGTGGAGGAGAAGCGACCGGATGCCCTCAACTTGGTTTGCCCTCCCAGCTGCGGAGGGTCGATACTGGTCTCCGGTGTCTATGCGAACTCAGGTCGGGCACTCAGCTGTGAGCAAGCGACACAGGGAGTAAAGGTGGTTTGCTCCAACGAGCATTGCTTCGGCTGCTGCAGACTCCTCGAGTGCGACTACTACTGTGTCTTCGGTACCTACGGTTGCGTCTGCTCACGACGTGGCCAGTCCTGTACGGCCGGGGACGAGTTCACGTGCGACGACGAGTGGCCACCAGAGTGTACGTAGCGGAACTCTCGGAAGGAGCAAAGCCGTGATCAAACACCTGGGAGTGCCCGAGGGGCTGATCGTCCTAGGGTTGGCGACGGCCTGGCTGTTCTTCCTCCTCGCCACGATGTTCTGGCTGTGGATGCTCGTAGACTGCTGGCGTTGGTGGCAGCGCGAGCCGCAGAAGGCAAGTCGCTGGCTCGTCGCGGTAGCACTAACACACCTGGCAGGTGCTGCCTGGTACTTCCACCAGCACGTCCGGCCGCAGGGCACTCGCGCTCAGGGGCTCGACGCCAAGTCCTAGCCCGTTTGCCGGCCTCCCCGCCTTCCTGCTATGGTGCCTCCCGCCGGAGCGACGCTCCGGCTTTTTCATCTTCCCCTTCCGCAGCGCACCCGCACGCGAGAGCCTGCACCGACGCGCACCATCGGCGAGCAGAGCACCCTCTACCCGCCCGGGAAGGGACCGGAGACCATCATGCAGACGGCAACCCCCGAGACCACCGCCGGCGGCACGCTTGCCCAGCGCGAGCAAGTCCGCAACCTGGCGATCATCGCCCACGTCGACCACGGCAAGACCACGCTGGTCGACGCCATGCTCT